>NZ_JAMXIC010000017.1 GCF_027587375.1 Arthrobacter sp. B2a2-09 | reverse complement strand
GAACAACGCCATAAAACAACTCACCAGCCTCGGCTACAACGTCACCATCACACCCGTCACCGCAGCCTGACCCACCCGTACTTTCGTATTAGTTGGGTTGGCCGCCCTGTGAAATACCGAGGCTAGACTGCTTCCAGGACACTCACGTAATTCGCGATGCCTACGCCGCCCATGTTCTGTACGGCTCCGCGGCGGGCGTTGGGCAGTTGCATGGCGCCTGCGGTGCCGGTGAGCTGCATCGCCGCGATGACGTGCTGCGACACACCCGTTGCGCCCACGGGGTGGCCCTTGGCCTTGAGTCCGCCGGACACGTTAATGGGCAGCTTGCCGTCTTTGTAGACCCAGCCTTCCTGCACTGCCCGTGAGCCTTCGCCGCGCGGCGTCAGTCCCATGGCCTCATACATGATCAGTTCGGCGATCGTGAAGCAATCGTGCACTTCGGCGAAGTCCAGTCCTTCGATCCCGACGCCGGCCATCGCCAGCGCGCGCTCCCAGGAGACCCGCGTGGCGGCGAACTCCGTGGGGTCGCGGCGCTCTGCCGGGAAGAAATCGTTCGCGTGCCCGAAGCCGGCCAGCCGTACGGGTTCGGTAGCAGCGCCCGACGCCGGGCCGAGGGAGAGCACGACGGCGGCGGCGCCGTCGGATACGGGGGAGCAGTCGGTGCGCCGCAGCGGCTCGGCAACCATGGGATTCTTCTCGGAAACCGTCCGGCAGAACTCCTCGCCGAGGTCCCGGTGCATCTGCGCGTAGGGGTTGTCCATGCCGTTGTGGTGGTTCTTGGCGGCGATGGAACCGAGGATGTCGCTTAGGCCTCCGGCAAAGCCAGGGCCCTCCATGCCAGTTCCGTAGCGCTTTTCGTAGTGCTTCGCTACCTCGGCGAACAGCCCGGTGAAGCCGGTGGTGGACGGCTTGCCCGCCATCTCGTAGGAGGCCCCAAGGAGCGCTGCTCCTACGACGTCGGCTCCCGCGTCCGTCATCTTTTCGGCGCCGATCACCAGGACGTTGCGGGCAGTGCCGGCCAAGACAGCCTTTACGCCCTGCTGGAATGCTGCGGAACCGGAAGCGCAGGCGTTTTCGGTTCTCGTTGCGGGCACATTGGCAAGATCCTCGGACAGCTGCAGGGCCAAGGAGGACGTGAAACCCAGGGGCTGCATGCCTGAGTTGAACTGGCCGAGGTAGATCTCGTCAATGTCCTGCGGCTCGAGGCCGGAGTTCTGGATGGCCTCCGTGGACACCTGGACGATCAGTGACTCCAGCGTCTCGTCCGTCAGTTTGCCGAATTTGCTGTGTCCCCAACCGGTGAGGAGGACATCTTTGCCGAACTGGTCTTTCAGGCTCATGCCCGTGTTCCTTCCAAAGCAGGGGTAGTTTCCAATGCGACGTCGAATGCTGCCTCGGTCTTTCCGCGGAGCTCCTCCACGGTGACCCCGGGGGCGAGGCGGGTCAGCGTGAGCTGCCGCCGGCCGTCGTCGTTCGCGGATGGCAAGATGTCGAACACTGCGAGGTCACTGACGATGCGGTCCACCACCCCCAGGCCCGTCAACGGCAGGGTGCATTCCCGGACGATCTTGGCGCTCCCGTCCTTGGCGTTGTGCTCTGTGAGGACCACGACGCGTGGCGTCCCTGCGACCAGGTCCATGGCGCCGCCCATGCCCTTGACCATCTTTCCCGGAATCGTCCAATTGGCGAGGTCGCCGTTGCCGGAAACCTGCATGGCGCCGAGGATGGCAACCTTGACGTGTCCGCCGCGGATCATCCCGAAAGACGTCGCGGAGTCGAAGATGCTGCCGCCGGGCAGGACCGTGACGGTCTGCTTGCCGGCGTTGATGAGGTCGGCGTCTTCCTCGCCTTCATAGGGGAAAGGTCCCATGCCGAGCAGTCCGTTTTCACTTTGCAGGACAACCCGCACGCCTTCGGGCAAGTTGTTGGCAACGAGGGTGGGAATGCCGATGCCGAGGTTGACGTAGTCGCCGTCGTTGAGTTCCTGGGCCGCAATGGCGGCCATTTCGTCGCGGGTCCATGCCATGGTGGTTCTCCTTCGCTGGGGGTGCTTAAACGGCCAGGGCTTCAGGGCGGGGCCGGGCTGTACTAGAAAGCCGCGGGCGCACCGTGCGCTGCTCAATGTCCTTGGCCCGGTTGCTCGCCTGGACCAGTCGCTGGACGTAGACGCCGGGTGTCACGATGTGGTTCGGATCCAATTCGCCGGGCTGCACGATCACTTCGGCCTCCGCGATGGTCACGATTCCCGCCGTCGCCACCACGGGGTTGAAGTTCCGGGCCGTGTAGCGGTAGATCAGGTTGCCGTCCGTGTCCGCGGTATGCGCGTGGACCAGCGCGACGTCGGCGACAATCCCGCGCTCGCGGACGTACGTGACGCCGTCGAACTCTTCGAGCGGCTTGCCCTCGGCAACCAAGGTCCCGACGCCGGTCCGGGTATAGAAGGCGGGGATGCCGGCACCACCGGCGCGGAGGCGTTCGGCCAAGGTGCCCTGGGGAGCGAATTCGACCTCGAGCCGGCCGGAGAGGTACTGCTCGGCGAAGAGCTTGTTCTCGCCCACGTACGAGGCGATGACCTTGCGGACCTGGCCGGCTTCGATGAGTACGCCAAGCCCCTTGCCGTCAATGCCCATGTTGTTGGAGACCACTGTCAGGTCCTTGACGCCCGAATCGCGGACGGCGTCTATCAGGTCCGCGGGGATGCCGCTGAGCCCGAAACCGCCGACGGCGAGGGTCTGGCCGTCGCGCAGGACGTCCTGCAGTGCAGCGGCTGCGCTGGGCTGGATTTTGGCCATGGCATTGTCCTCATCATTGAGTAGGGTCACTCAGCGGATATCCACTTTGTGGACACGGGTCTGAGCTAGTTGTCTGGGAAGGTCGTCTGGGCATGGAGCTTATGGCGGTTCGCTCTGAAGGGTCAACGGCGTGACAGGGCCGTTAGGGCTTAATTCGCACAGTGTGGACGGTAGTCTTTAAAGTGTCCACATTGTGGAGGAAATTTTGGAGAGGGGTAGAGTTTGCCGACTCAGCAGCCGCACATCAAGCCGGTCCAGGGTGCCCAAGTGGTGAGTAGGGTCGCCGCGCTCCTCCGGCTCGTGGGACGCAAACCGGAGGGCATGTCCATCTCTGGCTTGGTCCGCGAGTCGGGGTTGACGCGCCCGACGGTGCACCGCTTGCTCGCGTCCCTCGCCGCCGAAGGCCTGCTGGACCACGAGCAGCGGACCGGCAACTGGATCCTGGGGCCGGAGATCTTTCTGCTGGGGTCAGTGGCGGCGGCTCGGTTCCCGTTTGAGGACCTGGCCCGGCCCAGCCTGCGCCGCCTGGCCGAGGAGAGCGGGGAAAGCGCCTTCTATTCCATCCGTCGTGGCCACGAAACCGTGTGTGTGCTCCGAGAGGAAGGCAGCTTCCCCGTGCGCTCCTTCGTCTTGCACGAGGGCGTCAGGTTCCCGCTCGGCGTGGCGTCGGCCGGCACGGCGATCATGGCATTCCTGTCGAATGAGGAACAGGAAACGATCCTGTCCGGCTGGGAACGGCATGCGGAGGACTTCGCCACTGGCCACACCGAGAGTTTGGTGCGCCGGAACCTTGAGCAGACCCGAATGGCCGGGTACTCGGTGAATCCCGGCCTGGTCCTCGAGGGCAGTTGGGGGATGGCGGCCGCCGTTTTCGACCAACTGGGCAGGCCGATCGGCGCTTTGTCCCTCACAGGCATCGAACCGCGATTCCGCCCTGAACGCCAGGAATTCCTCGGCAAGTTGCTCATGGAAGAAGCCCACCGCATGAGCTCCGCTTGAGGGGCATCCAAATTTAGTTTTGAAACTCACCCATCCACCCGACCCATACCTCCGAATAGCTGGCATAAGGACTTAGCCCGCAAAGGTGAAGTGCTTTCACGCCGGAATCAACCGGCACCGAATGTCAGTCCGTTTGAAGGAGAAATGTCATGCTTTCTACAAAGCGCACGTCTTTTGCGATCGCCGGCCTCGCCGCTTCCGCCCTGCTGGGCCTCACTGCTTGTGGCGGATCCGCCTCCACGGCTCAGTCCTCGTCTCCCGCTCCCGCCACCACCATGGCGGCGACCCCTTCGGCTTCGGCAAGCGCCGCGATGGACCCGAGCAAAGACCTGGTTGGCCCGGGCTGTGCAGCTTACGCCTCCCAGGTCCCCAGCGGTGCAGGTTCCGTTGCCGGCATGGCTCTCGATCCCGTAGCCGTGGCCGCCTCCAACAACCCGTTGCTCAAGACCCTCACGGCCGCTGTGTCCGGCAAGCTGAACCCCAAGGTGAACCTGGTGGACACGCTTAACAGCAGCCAGTTCACTGTCTTCGCACCTGTGGACAGCGCGTTCGCCAAGATCCCCGCTGCCACCATCGACAGCCTCAAGACCAACGACGCGCTCCTGAGCAAGATCCTCACCTACCACGTCATCCCCGGCCAGCTGACCCCGGACCAGATCGTGGGCACCCACAAGACGGTTGAGGGCGACTCGGTGACCGTCACGGGAACCAAGGACGCACTCAAGGTTGACGGAGGCTCCGCCGTGATCTGCGGTGGCGTCCACACCGCCAACGCCACGGTGTACCTGGTTGACACCGTCCTGATGCCGAAATAGATCTCAGTAGATTGCGCACAGATCATGCCCCTTAAGATTCGTCTTAGGGGGCATGGCCTGTGCACAAAATCCGAGGGGGATGAGTGAAGCCGTCAATCGTGTGGTTCCGGGACGACCTCCGCGCCACGGACAACCCGGCGCTGCGGGCGGCAGCCGACGATGGAGCCGCCGTCGCGCTCTATGTCCTCGACGAGGAATCGCCCGGCATCAGGCCGCTCGGTGGCGCTTCCCGCTGGTGGCTGCATCATTCCCTGCTTGCCCTTCGAGAAGACCTCGCCGCCCTCGGCGTACCGCTCATGTTGCGCCGCGGGCCGGCGGCGGAGATCATCCGGGAAACCGCGACGGCGATGGATTCCGGATCGCTGTACTGGAACCGCCGTTATGGCGAGGCAGAGCGGATGCTCGACGCCGGCATCAAGACCTGGGCGCGCGAGTCCGGGATGCACGCGGAGAGTTTCCAGGCCTCCTTGCTGCACGAACCGTGGGCCGTCACCACCAAGCAAGGCGGACCCTTCAGGGTCTTCACGCCTTTTTGGCGCACCGTATCCGGGTTGGATTTCCGCGAACCGCTGGAAGCTCCGGAACCGGGCCAGGGATTCTCCGGCCAGCTGCCTGAATCCGAGGAATTGGACACTTGGGGATTGCTGCCGCGGAACCCCGATTGGTCTGGTGGATTGTCCGAGAGTTGGCAACCGGGTTCGGCCCAGGCGCATGAGCTCCTTGATGACTTCGTGGAGCACGGGCTGGCGGACTATTCGGTGAACCGGGACCGTCCGGACCTACCGGGCAGTAGCCGGTTGTCGCCCTTCTTGCGCTGGGGGCAACTCAGCCCGTTCGAGGTATGGCATGCCCAGCAGGGCCGGCGTCGGGAACTGGGCGAGGTCGCCGCAGTCTTCGCCTCGGAACTTGGATGGCGTGAATTCTGCTGGCACCAATACTTCCATCACCCGGACCTGGCAACGGCCAATTTGCGGCCGGGCTTCGACCACTATCCGTGGGCTTGGCCGGGTGGTCAGGAAGCCTCCACGCAGGATACCGCCACCCTCCTTCGCGCATGGCAGGAGGGCCGCACCGGTTTCCCGTTGGTGGACGCGGGGCAGCGGCAGTTGTGGACCACGGGATGGATGCACAACCGGGTTCGCATGGTCTCGGCCAGCCTCTTGGTGAAGAACCTTGGCATACATTGGCAACTGGGCGAGCAATGGTTCTGGGACACCCTGGTAGATGCCGATCCTGCGTCCAATCCCGCGAACTGGCAGTGGGTGGCTGGTTCCGGTGCGGATGCCTCGCCGTTCTTCAGGATCTTCAATCCGGAGACCCAGGCCGCGAAATTCGATCCCCACGGCAGCTACGTTGGCCAGTGGATCCCGGAGCTGGCCACGGCCGACTATCCAGAGCCCGTGGTGGACCTTAAAGCCTCGCGCCGGGAAGCGCTGGATGCCTACGGCTCGCTGCCTCGTTGAGCCGGGCCACCACGGTCTACCACCTTTGCGCCGAGCACAGACCGGCACATCCCCGCACTACGCAGGTTCCGGCGTCGGGCATTTCCAAATGTGGTCGGGTGTTGAGGGCAGGAGCTGAAGTCCTCTAGAAATTAGTAGGAAGTCCGAGTATATTCGGGATCAAAGACGTCCCGGAGCGCAGTTGGACATGTGCCTTCGAGGCCGATGGCGGGCATTCCCCATATGCAAAGGAGCATTCCATGGTGCGCGAACTTTCCCACTACATTGACGGCCAGAGGATCGACGGGACCTCCGGGCGCTTCAGCGATGTCTACGATCCCTGCACGGGAGAGGTCCAGGCGAAGCTTCCCTTGGCCAGCGCTGATGAGGTCAGGAACGCGATCGCGAACGCGGAAAAAGGCCAGCTCGAATGGGGCGCCATGAACCCGCAGCGCCGCGGCCGGATCCTGCTGAAGTTCGTGGACCTCGTCAACGAGCACATGGACGAACTCGCCACGCTCCTCTCCTCCGAGCACGGCAAGACCTTCCCCGACGCCAAGGGCGACATCCAGCGTGGCATCGAGGTGGTGGAGTTCGCCGCCGGTGCGCCGCACCTGCTCAAGGGTGAATTCTCGGACAACGCCGGAACGGGCATCGACGTCCACTCGCTGCGCCAGCCGCTCGGCGTCGTCGCGGGCATTACGCCCTTCAACTTCCCGGCCATGATTCCGCTCTGGAAGTCCGGCCCCGCGCTGGCGGCCGGCAACGCCTTCATCCTGAAGCCTTCGGAGCGCGACCCCTCGGTGCCGCTGCGCCTGGCAGAACTCTTCACGGAGGCCGGATTGCCGGACGGCGTCTTCAACGTCATCAACGGCGACAAGGAAGCCGTTGACACCCTCCTCGAGGATCCGCGGGTGAAGGCCATCGGCTTCGTCGGTTCCACGCCGATTGCCCAGTACATCTACGCCACGGCCGCGGCCCACGGCAAGCGCGCCCAGTGCTTCGGCGGCGCCAAGAACCACATGGTGATCATGCCCGACGCCGATCTGGACATGGCCGCGGACGCCCTCATCGGTGCCGGCTTCGGCTCCGCCGGTGAGCGTTGCATGGCGATCTCGGTGGCGGTACCGGTTGGCCAGGAGACGGCCGACGAGCTCGTCTCCAAGCTGCAGGACCGCATCAAGGGACTGAAGGTTGGCCCCAGCCTGGCCAAGGACTCGGACTTCGGCCCGGTGGTGGCAGCCTCGGCGAAAGAACGGATCGAGGGTTACATCCAGGCCGGCGTCGACCAAGGCGCCACACTTGTCACCGATGGACGCGGGCTCGCAGTGGATGGGTACCCGCAAGGCTTCTGGGTGGGCCCGACCCTCTTCGACAACGTGACCAAGGACATGTCCATCTACAAGGAGGAGATCTTCGGCCCGGTCCTGAGCGTCCTCCGCGCAGCCGACTACGAAGAAGCGCTGCGGCTCTGCTCCGAGCACGAGTTCGGCAACGGCGTCGCGATCTTCACCCGCGACGGCGACTCCGCCCGCGACTTCGCGAGCCGCGTTGAAGTGGGCATGGTGGGCATCAACGTTCCCATTCCCGTCCCGATTGCCTACTACACCTTCGGCGGCTGGAAGGCCTCGGGCTTCGGCGACCTTAACCAGCACGGCGCGGACGCCTTCCGCTTCTACACCAAGACCAAGACGGTCACCACCCGTTGGCCCTCGGGCATCCGCCAGGGCGCCAGCTTCGTGATGCCGGCCGGCAGCTAATGGCTGAGGTTCTCTTCGAGAAGCGCGGCCACCTCGGCGTCATCACCCTGAACCGGCCCCAGGCCGTCAACGCCCTCACCGCCAGCATGGTCACGGCGATGCTGGAGCAGCTCACCGCCTGGGCGGACGACGACGCCGTCAAGACGGTTTTGGTGCACGGCGCCGGGGATCGCGGACTGTGCGCGGGTGGAGACATCGTGGCGATCTACGACGACATGCTGCGCCACGGGGATCAGACTGCGGACTTCTGGGCTGCGGAGTACCGCTTGAATTCGCTCATTGCCCGGTACCCGAAACCCTACGTGGCCTTCATGGACGGGCTGGTCCTCGGCGGCGGCGTCGGGATCTCCGCGCATGGCTCGCTCCGTGTGGTCACCGAACGGACCCGTACCGGCATGCCGGAAACCACCATTGGTTTTGTGCCCGACGTCGGCGGGACCCTCCTACTGTCCCGCTCACCGGGGGAGTCGGGCACCCACGCGGCACTCACGGGTGCCCACTTGAGCGGGGCCGATGCCCTGTTCCTGGGGCTCGCGGACCACTTCGTGCCGTCCGAAAGCCTGCCCGCGCTCGCGGAAGCGCTGGAAAGCTTGACGGCGGAGGCCGCCGTCGAGCGCTTTGTGCAGGAACCGCCGGCCTCGGCACTGTCCGGCCAGCGCGAGTGGATCGATGCCGCCTATGCTTCCGACGACGCCGAGGAAATCGTCAGCAGCCTGCGCACCGCTGGCGGGGACGCCGCTGCCGCTGCGGACACGATCGAGGCGAAGTCGCCCACTGCCGTGAAAGTCACCCTGGAATCGTTGCGGCGCGTCCGGGGGCTCTCCCTCGAGGAGGCCTTGGAACAGGAATACCGCGTTGGCGTGCGGTGCCTGGCCGGGCCGGACTTCCGCGAAGGGATCCGCGCCCAGGTGGTGGACAAGGACCGCAACCCACAATGGAAGCCAGCTTCCCTGGCGGAGGTGTCGCCGGCCGCCGTCGACGGCTTCTTCGCATCGCTCGGCGAACGTGAACTCAAACTTCATTCAAAGGAGTCCGACCATGTCTGAAAACGCCGCTTCCGGCACCATCGCTTTCCTTGGCCTTGGCCACATGGGCGGCCCCATGGCCGTGAACCTTGTCAAAGCAGGTCATCAAGTTGTCGCGTACGATCCCGTGCCGGCAGCACTCGAGGTGGCCCGGGAACACGGCATTGCCACGGTGGATTCAGCTCCGGAAGCCGTTGCGGGTGCCTCCGTTGTCCTGACCATGCTGCCCAGCGGCAAGCACGTCCTGGACGCCTACCGGGGAGCGGACGGCGCACCGGGCCTGCTCTCGGTGGCTGCGCCGGACACACTTTTCCTGGACTGCTCCACCATCAACGTCGACGAGGCCCGCGAGGCCGCAGCCATTGCCTTGGAGGCTGGCCATCGCTCCGTGGACGCGCCCGTTTCCGGAGGCGTGATGGGTGCCGAAGCCGGAACCCTGACCTTCATGGTCGGGGCGCTGCCCGAGGACTTCGAAACAGTGAAGCCGATCCTGGAACTCATGGGCCGGAGGATCGTGCACTGCGGTGACCACGGAGCCGGGCAAGCTGCCAAGGTCTGCAACAACATGATCCTGGGCGTTTCCATGATTGCGGTCAGCGAGGCCTTCGTCCTGGGCGAGAAGCTGGGCCTGACGCACCAAGCGTTGTTCGACGTCGCCTCCAACGCCTCGGGGCAGTGCTGGGCGCTGACCACCAACTGCCCCGTTCCCGGGCCGGTCCCCACGAGCCCGGCCAACCGCGACTACCAACCCGGATTCGCCGGTGCGCTCATGGCGAAGGACCTCCGGCTCGCGGTCAACGCGCTTGAGAGCACCGGAGTGGACGGGCAAATGGGGCACCTGGCATCGCAGATCTACGACGCTTTCGCGGCCGAAGGCGGAGCTGGGCGCGACTTCTCCGGCATTATCACTGACATTCGGGACAAGTCCGCCAAGTAGCCTTGGCGGGTAGTTTCTTTTTCCTCAGCAACCGACTTACTGAGCAACCGACAAAAGGGGCACGGCTTGGCGCAGCAGTACGAAAACATCCTGGTGGAACTCCGTGGACGGGTGGGCTTGGTGACCCTGAACCGGCCAAAGGCGCTCAATGCGTTGAACCAGGCCACCATGAATGAGATCGTGGCCGCCGTGTCAGACATGGATGCAGATCCCGGGGTGGGCGCTGTGGTGATCACCGGCTCGGGGAAGGCTTTCGCGGCCGGCGCCGACATCAAGGAGATGGCATCCAAGGGGTACATGGAAATGTACGCCGCCGACTGGTTCCGTGGCTGGGAAAACCTCACGCGCCTGCGCATTCCCGTGATTGCCGCGGTGTCCGGTTTTGCCCTGGGTGGGGGCTGCGAACTTGCCATGATGTGCGATTTCATCATTGCCGGGGACAACGCCAAGTTCGGCCAACCGGAAATCAACCTTGGTGTCATTCCCGGCATGGGCGGCTCGCAGCGGCTGACCTATGCCGTGGGCAAAGCCAAGGCGATGGACATGGTCCTCACTGGTCGGTTCATGGACGCCGTGGAAGCGGAGCGCGCGGGACTCGTTTCCCGCGTCGTGCCGGCCGATTCCGTGGTGGAGGAGGCGTTGAAGGCCGCCGAGGTGATCGCGTCCAAGTCCAAGCCGGTTGCCATGGTTGCCAAGGAAGCCGTGAACGCAGCCTTCGAAACCAGCCTGTCCCAGGGCGTCCTGCTTGAGCGTCGGATCTTCCACTCATTGTTCGCCACCGAGGACCAAAAGGAAGGCATGGCAGCGTTCACCGAGAAGCGCCAGCCGGAGTTCAAGCACCGTTAGTCCCCACCGGCTCCCAGCCTTCGCAAGCTCAGGCCGGGGCCCTCGCCGGTGTGGGCCCAATCGATTGCTCCCACCGGCGCCCTAACCTCGCAAGTCCCCACCGGCTCCCAACCTTCGCAAGCTCAGGCCGGGGCCCTCGCCGGCGTGGCCCCACGGCCAGGGAACCCTGCCGGCGTGGGCCCAGCGTCGTTTTGAGGGCCCAAAACGACTGTGAGGATTGGGGTGGCTGGTCCGGGACTGGCTGGCAGAGTAGGTATTGGCCGTTCCGCGCCATGGTCGTGACTCACAAAACGATTGGCCCCGTCGGGTGCCCTTCTAACGACTTGTCCGTCCGTGGGGTGGGGCGGCCGGTACCTGCCCGGCCCACCTCGGTGACTTGATCAGAAGGTTGCCCGCCCTGTGTGACGGGGCGTGGCTCGTCACAGTGTTGTTCCGAAGTGACCTCTACCCGGACTGGTACCGGCCGTTTGCGGCCCTGACCATATCCGCGAAATAGAGGAAGGTGCCGGAACCGCTATGTCTATCGTTGCGCATTCCCACCCGTTTGTCGTCAGCGTCGACACCCACGCCAGGAACCATGTCTACGCGATCATCGCCGCCGGAACAGGGGAACTGCTTCAGACCCGGGATTTCCCGACCACCGGCGCCGGCATCAACCGGGCCATCGCCTGGGTGGCGCGCCGCACCGGCGCGGACCTGGGCACCTTGTGGGTGATCGAGGGCGCCGCGTCCTATGGGGCCCTGCTGGCCGGTGCCGTCGGCGCTGCCGGCTACCAGGTTGCCGAAGCGGCGCGGATGGATGCCCGTGCCCAGCACGGGGTCGGCAAGTCCGATCCCTTGGACGCGCACCGGATCGCCGCCGCCGTCCTGCCTTTGGAGGAACAGCAGCTGCGCCGCCCGCGGCTGAACGACGGGGTCCGCGCAGCCTTGCGGGTCCTGGTCACCGCACGGGAGTCCATGACCACCGACCGCACCCGGTCCGTGAACGCGCTGACCGCGCTCCTGAGGGTGAACGACCTGGGCCTTGACGCCCGCAAACCCCTGGCCGGAACCCAAATCGCCGAGGCATCCCGCTGGCGGGCACGGGACGAACCGCTGGCGGCCTCCGTTGCCCGCTCCGAAGCAGTCCGGCTGGCCAAACACATCAGCGGACTCGACGCGGACATCAAAACCAATACGAGCCAGATCAGCGGACTGGTCGAGATCAGCGAAGCCGCGCCCCTGCTGCAGGAAACCGGGTTCGGTCCGGTCACCGCCGCGATCTGCCTCACCGCCTGGTCCCACCAGGGCCGGGTCCGTTCCGAGGCCGCCTTCGCTTCCCTTGCCGGGGTCAGCCCGATCCCGGCCTCTTCCGGGAACACCGTCCGGCACCGGCCCAATCGCGGCGGCGACCGAACCCTGAACAAAGCCCTGCACATGATCGCCCTCAGCAGGATGACCTTCGATCCAGCGACCATCGGATACGTCGAGAAACGACAAGCCGAAGGACGGACCAAAAGGGAGATCCGCCGGTGCGTGAAACACTATCTCGCCCGACGGATCTACCGAACACTCAACGCGGCAAACCCGACCACCTGCGGCGCTTGACAACCATAGAAGGGTCGTTTACGGAGCAATGGATGGGGTGGTGACTCCGGGCCCGAGTTCGACCGGGAGGTCGAGCGCGTGACCGTATTGGGACCACCCGCCGGTCAAGAGCCTGCCGTGTCCGAGGCCGGCATATTCCAGGGCCAAGAGATTGTGGCAAGCCGTTACTCCGGATCCGCAATAGCTGATCACGTTCTCGGCCGACGAGATGCCCGCCGTGGCGAAGATGCGCAGCAACTCGGCCTTGCTGCGCAGTTTCCCTGCGTGGTCCAGGTTCTCCCTGCAGGGTACGTTCCTCGCGCCGGGCACATGCCCGGGCCTTGGATCGATGGGGTCTTGCCTGCCCTCGAAGCGGTCGCGGTTGCGTGCGTCCACCACGAGGTTTGTTTCGATTGAGAGCTCGTGGATCTCCGCCAGGCGGTTGCTGGGCCACGGCTGGGCGGTGAAATCGCCGGCGGGCCTCGAAGGATGTTCGGTTTCCAGAGGCCCTTCGTAGCTGGCCAGCCCGCCATCCAGAATTGCTGAGCTGTGGCCTGTGGCGCGCAGCATCCAGACTAAGCGTGCGGCGATGACTCCGCCGGCGTCGTCGTACGCCACCACGATGTCGTCGTCGCTGATTCCCAATTCCCGCATCCCCAGGGCAAAATCTTGCGGCGCGGGCAGCGGGTTTCTTCCTTCGAGTGGCGATCCCTCAGCCGAGAGCCATCGATCCAGGTCGACAAAAACGGCGCCAGGGATGTGCCCGCCGTCGTACGCCTCCCGACCGGATCGCCCGTCAAGGTACCAGCGCACATCGGCCAGCACCACGCGGCGATGGTTTTGAGACCACCATTCGAGGTCGACAAAGGGTTCCACGGCACTTTTCATAACCGCAACCCTAAATCATCGTCTCATTATTTGATATGTAGATCTCGCAATATGGACAAGCGGAACACGCGGGCGGCTCCCGACGCAGGCGTCGGCCGGAGAGATCATCGCACCCCCGCTCAACGGCCTCCGCCGCTACGTGTTTTCCAGCACCCTTGAGAAGGCGCCATGGGGCCGTGGCAATCGGAGCCGGACGCGGCGTATATCCCGCCGGCCTGGCCCCGGCGCTGGTGGGCCCAACGGGAGCGACGACTTACGACCTGGGGTTGATCGAACTCGAGTACAAGGTCCGAACCACCAGCAAATCCATTGCTCCGTAGCGGTCGGTTTGGAGGCTCAAAACGACCCCTACGGAGCAATGGATGGGGGATCAGTCGGTAAAGTCTCCCGCGGCCTTGCGGAAGTCTCCCAGCACGCGAATCAGGTGCTCGACGTCTTCGTCCCCGAAACCGGAGTGGCCGAACACCTCGTTGTTGAGTGCCGTCGTCGCGCGCTTCGCGAGGGTGCGGCCTTCCGCGGTGAGCTCGATAAGCGTGGTGCGCCCGTCAGTGGGGTGAGGGGAGCGGACCACGAGGGCTGCCTTTTCGAGGCGGTCGACGGCGTTGGTCACCGACGTCGGATGCACCTGGAGCAGTGCGCTGGCTTTGTTCATGGGCAACGCGCCACTGCGGGCGAAACTCAGCAGCGCCAGGAGCTCGTAGCGCGCGAAGGTCAGGCCGTACGGCTTCAACACGCCCTCGATCCGCCCGAGCAGGATCTGCTGGGTGCGCATGATCGCGGTGATGGCCGCCATGGGCGCGGCGACTTCGCCCCAGCCGTGGCGTTCCCAGTTTCTCTGGGCGTCGGCGATGGGGTCGCGGGGGAGCGGGCTGCCCACGTTGCCTCCTGACATTGCTTGGCTGCCTATTCTTTCAGACTCGGGAACTCGTCCTCGGTGTATTCGACGCCCAGGCCGGCTGGCAGCGGACCGTCGCCGTGGCGGGCCACCTCCGTGCCTCGAAGTTCGACACGCCGGATCTTGCCGGAAATCGTCTTGGGCAACTCGCCGAATTCGAGGCGACGGATGCGCTTGAACGGCGCCAGGTGCTGCCGGCAGTATCTGAGGATGTCCTCCGCCACGGCCGGACCGGGCTCGTAGCCGGCGGCGAGCACCACGAAGGCTTTGGGCACCGAAAGCTTGACCGGATCCGGAGAGGGCACGACGGCGGCCTCCGCCACTGCGGGGTGTTCGATCAGGACGCTTTCGAGTTCGAAAGGGGACAAGCGGTAGTCGGAGGACTTGAAGACATCGTCCCCGCGGCCCACGTAGGTGATGACGCCGTTCTCGTCCCGGCTGGCCATGTCGCCCGTGTGGTAATAACCGTCACGGAAGGCCTCAGCGGTCTTTTCCGGGTCGCCGAAGTAGGACTTCATGAGCCCCACGGGTCGAGGGTCCAAGCGCAAGCAAAGCTCGCCGTCGTCGGCCTCTTCACCGGTGGCAGGGTCGACGAGCACGACGTCGTAGCCCGGCAGTGGCCGTCCCATCGAGCCGGTCTTGACGGGCTGCCCCGGGGTATTGGCGACCTGGACCGTTGACTCCGTCTGGCCGAAACCGTCGCGGATGGTCTGGCCCCAGGCCCTCTCCACTTGCCCGATCACCTCGGCGTTGAGCGGTTCGCCCGCCGAAACCACCTTGGTGGGCGGGGTTTTCAACAGGGTCAGGTCCGCCTGGATGAGCATGCGCCATACAGTGGGCGGGGCGCAGAAACTCGTGACGCCTTCGCGCCCCATCTGATCCATGAGGGCTTTCGCGTCGAAACGATCGTAGTTGTAGACGAAGACGCAGGCCTCGGCGATCCACGGCGTGAAAACGTTGGACCACGCGTGCTTGGCCCAGCCGGGGGAAGCCACATTGAGGTGGACGTCGCCGGGTTCCAGGCCGATCCAGTACATCGTGGAGAGGTGTCCCACGGGGTATGACGTGTGGGTGTGCTCCACCAGCTTGGCCCGTGACGTGGTGCCTGAGGTGAAGTACAGGAGCATCGTTTCGTCGGCGGCGGTGGGGGCATCCGGGACGAATTCGGTCTCAGCGGAATCCGACTCGGCGTACTGAAGGGCACTGGTGTTCTGGCCGGAGGCCGTGTTCTGACCGGCGGCCGTGCCGCCGTCGTGCACTTCAATGAGGGTGTAATCGCCCGGCACTTCGGCGAACTTGGCAATGTTGGCGCTCCCGACGGCGGCCCAGTGGGCGCCGCCGCGTTCCACGCGATCCGCGATGTCGCGCGGACCCATGAGCGTGGTCGTGGGGATCAGGACCAGGCCCAGTTTGATCCCGGCGAGCATCAGTTCCCACAGTTCCACTTGGTTGCCAAGCATGATGATCATGCGGTCACCACGGTGGACGCCCTTGCCGCGGAGCCAGTTGGCGAGCTGCGAGGACCGCGCGGAGAGCTCGGCGAAGCTGCGGCGGGTGGAACTGCCGTCTTGTTCGACGATGACCAGCGCAGGGTTGTTGGCCGTGCCGGGGTTTGCTGCGATCTGGTCGAACCAGTCGAGGGCGAAGTTGAACTCGCTGAAGCGGGGCCACTCGAATTCGCTGTGCGCCTGGGAGTAGTCGGTGCGTAGCTCAAGGAGCCGGTCGCGGGCTGCGCGGAAGTCGTCGGTGACTGTCATTGTCTGCCTTTCGCCCTGCGTGGATGGGTAAGCGCGGACCGGGGACAAGCCGGCCGTGTGATCCGCCTCACTGCAATATACTAGGACATCCAAGGGTTTGGAAGAGGCAGTGAGCGGGTGCAGATTGCGTCCCGTCACGCCGGGCACACTTTTGCGGGATTACGACGGCGGCGCCCCCGCCACGGTGCGGCAGGCCGCCGTCGTGCGCTGCAAGAAGTTGCTCAGCGTGACGCCGGGGCCCCGGTTAGGGCGACTGCTACTTCCACCAAGTGTCGAAAATCGTGACCGGAACAGTCCGCTTGTGCCGCGTGCGCAGGTACTTTTGCTCGATGGTCTCTGCTACCTCGTCGGAGACTTCCCGGCCCTCGAGGTAATCGTCGATCTGGTCGTACTTGATTCCGAGTTCGTCCTCGTCGGTACGGCCAGGCTTGCCGTCCAGGAGGTCGGCCGTGGGGACCTTGTCCCAAATGCGGGACGGGGCGCCCAGTTCCGCGAGGAGTGCACGGTTCTGCCGTTTGTTGAGGCCGAAGAGCGGCAGGATGTCCGCGCCGCCGTCGCCGAACTTGGTGAAGAATCCGGTGACGGATTCGGCTCCGTGGTCGGTGCCGATCACCAGGTAGTTGTGCTCACCGGCGAGGGCGTACTGGGCCACCATGCGGGCCCGGGCCTTGGTGTTGCCCTTGTGGAAATCCGAGATGCGCGCGCCCGTGGTCTTTTCGAACTCATCCTCGAAACCATCCACCGCGCGGGAGATGTTGAATGTCCACTCCGTCTTGGCCTGGATAAAGTCCAGCGCGGCTTGGGCGTCGTCTTCATCGTGCTGGGTGCCGTAGGGGAGCCGGACCGCCACGAAATTAGCCTCCACGCCCTCGGCCTCAAGCTCTTCGACCGCCAGCTGGGCAAGCCGCCCGGCGAGGGAGGAATCCAGTCCGCCGGAAATGCCCAGGACGAAGCCCTTGGTGTGCGTGGCCTTGAGATATTCCTTTAGGAACGTGACGCGTTTGCGCACCTCCTCAGCAGGGTCGATCCGGGGCTGGACGCCCATTTCCGCAATGATCGTGGCCTGGAGTGTGCGCATGTCCCCAACACTAGTAACCAGCGCTTGAAACACTCAACTGTGTCACTCCCTAACTGCCTTGCAGTTGCGGCCGTTTTCAATCCTCAAAGTGACTTAGGCGCGCGGCTTGGGCGGGGAGAGCACGACGCTCGCTCAGATATGCGCGCCAATCGCCGATCGCTCGCTCAGAAGATGTGAGCGAGCGTCGCGCCAAAACACAACATTAGTGAGCGAGCGTCGGTAGGGATTACGACGGCGCGGCGCCCGTCGATGCCCGGACCGTGAGGTGCGTGGGCATGACTGCCAGGCGCCGGCTGGTGCCGCCGTACTGGGGATTCAGCCGGGAAAGGAGCATGGAGACGGCTACGCGCCCAGCTTGCTCAATGGGAGATGCCATGGTGGTCAGGGGCGGGTTGCAGAAATCGGCTCCGAAAATGTCGTCGCAACCCACAATGCTCATGTCGTCGGGCACCCGGATACCGCGTTCGCGCAGCCGCTGCAACATCCCGATGGCCAGCAGGTCATTGAAGACGATGCATGCCGTGGCCCCCGTGTGCACCGCGGCGTCCGCTGCGGCCGCGCCGGATGTGGTCTTGGGTGCGAACGGCCCCACGCTGAATGTGGTCAGTTTCCGTTCCGTCGTTTCTTCCTGGAACGCTTGCCACCGCTTGGCATTGGACCAGGAAGTGGCCGGGCCGCCGACGAAGCAAATCCTCGTATGCCCCAGCGAGACCAGGTGTTCCAGCGCCTGGATGATGGCCGACGGCGTATCGATCACCACAGTGGGTGCAATTGCTGGAGCCCGGTTGATGGTGACCAGGGGCTGTTGTGCCGCTGCTTCGGCCAGCTGCGCGTCCGTCAGGCGGGAGGCGGCAAGGATGAAACCGTCGGCTGAGCGGCGCATTTTCTGCAGGGCATCGGCCTCCATTTCCGCGGATTCCTCGGTGTCTACCAGCAGTTGCGTGTAGCCGGCGGCCTTCAACTGGTGCTGAGCCCCGCGGATGATGTCGAAGTAGAACGGATTGGTGATGTCCGGAACCAGGACGGCAACGGTCTGGGTGCGTCCGGAGCTGAGCCCGCGGGCCTGGGAGCTTGGAATGTAGTTCAATTGCGCGGCCGCTTCTTCGATCCGCTCGCGCGTCACGTGGTTCACTCTCCCGGGATTGCTCAGGGCCCTCGAGACTGTTGACGTTGCCACTCCCGCAAGCTCCGCGACGTCGCGGATCGTGGGCTGCCTGCCCGGTGACTGGAGCTGGAGTTCTGCCATGGTCTAGGTGTTCCTCATCTGCCGCAGCCGCTCAACAACGAGTGACTTGTCCCACAATTGCAGCACCGATGACAATTTTTGGCAATCGCTTGTCATCCTTGTTGCGCATGCCTAGACTCGGAGAAATCACCCGATGTGACGCGCACCACGCCAATGAGGCCATCGGGTCTCCAGGGAGGAAAACAATGAAGTTTGCATCGTCCGCCAAATTTGCCGCTGTTGTCGTAACAGCCGCCCTAGCTTTGACCGCCTGCGGAGGCGGCAGCAGCAGCTCCGGGGGGAGTGCCGGACCCGTTGACGGAAAAGGCAAGAAGCTGAGCGTCCTGACAGGGGTCAACAACCAGTATTCTGCCCAGCAAAAGCAGTGGTTCACCGACATTGCGGCCAAGTTCAAGGCGCAGACCGGTGCCGACGTCGAATTCGAAACCTTCGCTTCGGCCAACGATGAACTGACCCGCATCCAGACGTCGGTGGTCTCCGGGCAAGGGCCTGACGTGTATAGCCTCGGCACCACTTTCACGCCCACCGCGTATGCAACCAAGGCCTTCGTGACGTTGTCCGACGACGACTGGAAGAAGATAGGCGGGAAAGACAAGTTCAACCAGGCTGCCCTCGGAATTTCCGGCCCGGACGCCCAGCACCAAGCGGGCATTCCCTTCGTCAGCCGGCCGTTCGTGATGGCCTACAACAAGGACATCCTGAAAGCAGCCGGGATCGACAAGCCCGCCACCAGCTGGGATGAACTCGCAGCCCAAGCCAAGAAGATGACCAACCCGGCCACCGGAACCTTTGGCATGGCCACCGGGTACAAGGACAACTTCGACCCCTGGAAGTTCATCTGGGCCATGTCCGTCCAGGCAGGAAACCCGCTGGTGGACGGCAAGACACTCAAGCTTGACGACCCGACCGTCAAGAAGGCATATGAAACCTACTTCGGATGGCTTACCAAGGACAAGATCGTCGATCCGGCTTCCATCGGGTGGAGCAACAGCAACGCCGTTGCCGCATTTGCCTCAGGCAAGGCGGGATACCTGATGATGACGACGTCGAGTTCCCTCCCGACACTCGACAAGTCGGCTGTCGCGGGTAAGTACGCCTACACGGCCATGCCCACGACGGCCCCGGGCCAGACCTCTCCGCAGGGGGACGCCGCGAATGCGGCCAGCATCCTGTCCGGTGACAATGTGGTTGTTGCCGATTACTCGAAGCAAAAGGACTTGGCCTTCGCTTACATCAACCTGATCACGTCCAAGGACGAGCAGTTGAACTTCCAGAAGATCTTCGGCGACCTGCCGGCCAACGCCGAAGCACTGAAGGCCCTGAACAACCCCGCACTCCAACCGGTTGCCGATACCGCAGCCAAGTCCAAGGCCACGCCGTTCACCGGAGCTTGGGGCGACATCCAGCTCGCCCTGCTGAACGTCACGGTCCAGTCGATCCCTGACCTCGCCAAGGGTTCCGTGGACGACTCGGCCCTCCAGGCCCGCCTCAAGGACGCACAAACCAAGGGCCAGGCCTCACTTGACCGGGCATCGAAGTAAGTAGGAACTGACATGTCCACCGATTCATTGACTGCGGGCAAGTCCACGCGCCGCAAATCGTCCCGCGCTGCAAAGCCGGACCCGCAGTCGCCAGACGGCACTCCCCGGCGCCGCAAGGGGCTGAGCGAACGCAACCGCCCCTTGTGGATGCTGATTCCGGGCGGCCTGCTGATGGTGATCATCATCGTGGTGCCGCTCCTGCTCGGCATCTTCATGTCGGGGCTGGACCTGGACCAGTATTCGCTGCGCCAGTGGGTCAGTGCTCCGTTCATCGGGGTGCAGAACTTCGTCGAAGCGCTGACCGGATCACCCTTGCTGCACGCCATCTGGCTCAGCGTCAGCTACTCGTTGATCGCCATGGCGGTCACCATCCCGCTCGGCATCGCCGGCGCCGTCGCGACCCAGAACGCGTTCAAGGGACGTGCGGTGATCCGTTCCATCTTCCTGATCCCCTACGTCCTTCCGTCCTTCGTGGTGGCTACGGTGTGGCGGACCATGTTCCAGCCGGGCAGCGTCGTCGACTCGGTGCTGCATTCGGTGGGCATCGACCCCGGCCTGTGGCTCAACGGGCCGCAATCGTATTGGACGCTGATCCTGGTCCAGATCTGGGCATCGTGGCCGTTTGTCTACTTGCTGGCGTTGTCCGGGCTCCAGTCCGTGGACCATGAGGTCCACGAGGCCTCGGCCCTGGACGGTGCCCTGTGGTGGAACAAGCTCCGTTATGTGGTCTTCCCGTATCTCAAGGGTCCGCTCTCCTTGGCGTTCCTGATCGGCATGCTGCACCACATCAACAACTTCACCTTGCCGTTCGTCCTGTTCGGGGTACCTGCTCCGTCCGACGTGGAACTGCTCCCGATCCTCACCTACGTCACCAGCTTCCAGAGCTTCAGGTTCGGGCTCAGCGCGGCCATGGCGTTCATTTCGCTGATCTTGATCGCGATCCCCTTGTTCGTCTATCTGCGGGCCGTCAAACTTGACGACGCCGAAACACCCGGAGGCAAAAAGTGAGCACCGCAACTACCGCCGTCGGACGCAAATCGAGCGAAGGCTTCCGCCCGGGCTCCAAACGCCAGCACGAAGTCACCAAACTCTTGCCAGGCCCTATGCTCGCCATCATCTTGACGGTGTTGTGTGCCCTGGTGCTGATTCCAGTGGTGTACATCTTCCTGGCGTCCGTGAACTCGGACATCGGCGTTGCCCGGGGCGAGTTCTTCCCGTCCACCTTCTCGCTTGAGAACTACTCCACGATCTGGTCGAGCGTTGGGCTGGCCACAGGCTTGGCCAACAGCGTGCTCGTGGCCGGGTCCACCGCCGTGGTCTCCGCGCTGATGTCGATCGCCACCGCCTACGTCCTGGTCCGCTACCAGTTCCGTGGCCGCCTGACGATCCTTCGCGGGTTGCTGGGACTCCAGTCGGTGCCCGGAACCCTCATGGTGCTGCCGGTCTTCGTACTGTTCTCTTCGGCGGCCAGCTACCTGGGCATCCAAGTCATTGGTACGCAGTGGGGCTTGTTCGTGACCTACCTGACGTTCGCGATGCCGTTCTCCACCTGGGTGATGGTCACCTATCTGCGCGGCCTGCCGCGCGAACTCGAAGAGGCGGCAAGGATCGACGGCGCCAGCAACCTGGGCGTTCTGGTGCGGATCATCCTCCCGCTGAGCTGGCCCGGCGTCGTCGTCTCCGGTATTTTCGCCTTCCTGCTCGGCTGGAACGACGTCCTGTTTGCCTCAGTCATGACGCGGCCCGAAAGCCAGACGGCCGCCGTCGCGCTCCAGATCTTCGGTGCCTCGCAGGAAGGCGGCGCGATTCCCTTCTACGGCCAGATGATGGCAGCCTCCCTTGTGTGTGCTGCCCCGGTGGTCATCCTGTACCTGATTTTCCAGCGTTACCTAGTGGGCGGCTTGACCGCCGGAGGAGTTAAGTAACTATGAGCACGCCAGCGGTTGAATGGGAGCTCTCGGGCTTCGGCGACGAGATCGACGACGACCCCAAGATCCAGATTGCCGTGATGCAGGCACTGGGAGCCAACCACATTGAAGTCCGCAGCGCCTGGGGCACCAACATCGTGGATCTGGATGAGGCGCAGCTTCGTGAACTGAAGTCCTTGCTCGACGCCGCGGACATGAAGGTTTCCGCGATCGCCTCGCCGATCGGGAAAGTGGACGTTTCCCTTCCCGTCGAGCACGAGGTGGAACGGCTCCGGCGGGCAGTCAACGCCGCACAGGTCCTGGAATCCCGCTACATCCGGATCTTCTCCTTCTACTACGGCGAAGACGTAGCGGTGGAGAGCATCCGGGAGGCAGTCATCGAACGCATGCGTGCCCTCGCGGACGTTGCGGAAGAGTCCGGCGTCGTCCTGCTGCACGAAAACGAGAAGGACATCTACGGGGACGTCCCCGAACGGGTCCTGGACATCATCGAAACCGTAGCCTCCCCCGCGCTCAAAGTCGCTTGGGACGCCGCCAACTTCGTCCAGGTGGGAGTCAAACCGTTCGACGACGCCTACGCCAAGCTCCGCCCGCACCTTGAATACCTGCAGGTGAAGGATGCCTTGTTTTCGAACGCCACGGTAGTCCCTGCGGGCGAGGGCGACGGCGATGTCCTCCGCACGGTTGAAGCCTTGAAGGCCGACGGGTACACCGGCTTCGCGAGCCTCGAACCACACTTGGCCGGCGCCCACGGACTGGGCGGATTCTCCGGCCCGACGGCGTTCGGCATTGCAGCGAGGGCGTTCGCGAAAGTTCTCAATGAAGCAGGAGTGGAGACGAAGTGACCGAGCCGAAACAACTGAATGCCGCAATCGTAGGGTGCGGCGTCATCGGCCGCACCCATTCGGCCGCGGTCCGCGAATTTCCGGATGTCGTCATCACGGCCCTTGTGGACGTGATTGCCGAGGCTTCCGAGGCGCTTGCGGCCAAGATCGAAGCCCAGGGCGACCCGAAGCCGGCAGTCTTCCTGACGCTGGCCGAGGCGCTCGCCGCCGCACCCGTGGACCTGGTCATCATCGCCACGCCCAGCGGGCTGCACATCCAGCAAGCGCTGGAAGCGCTCGACGCCGGCAAGCACGTCGTGATCGAAAAGCCCCTTGACGTTGACCTGAGTAAGGCAGACGAGATCCTGGCTGCTGCCAAGGCTGCCGAGGCCAAGGGCTTGGTGGCGACCGTGATCAGCCAGCACCGCTTTGATCCGGCCAGCCGGGTGGTGGACGAGGCCCGTCGAACCGGACGCTTCGGCACGCTGACCTCCGCCGTCGCCTCTGTCAGCTGGTGGCGAAGCCAGGGCTACTACGATTCGGGCGCCTGGCGCGGAACCTGGGCCATGGACGGCGGTGGCGCCATCATGAACCAGGGCGTTCACACCGTGGACCTGCTTTTGTGGTTCCTCGGCCGGCCCCTTGAGATCAGCGCCAAAACCGCGCTTCTCGCCCACGAAGGTGTTGAGGTGGAGGACACCGCCGTAGCCACCGTTACCTTCGAATCCGGTGCCATTGCCGTGTTGCACGCCACGACGGCGGCGTACCCGGGCTTGACCGTCCGCCTCCAGGTGATGGGGAGCAAGGGTTCCGCAGTGATCGACAACGACGATCTCGCGTACTTCCACGCGTCCGACGCCGCCGATCCTTCGGAAAGCAGCGCCATGGGCATCCTCGGCGGCGGAAACCAGGCCGCCGTCGAGCTTGCCAAATATCCGGACGACACCGTCGAAGCACTGGACCCGACGGTATACCCGGCTGGACATGTCCGGCAGTACCGCGACATCATCGCGGCGATCCGGGCAGGACGCCCCGCCGGCGTTACTGTCCGCGACGCCTTGACCGCCTTGGCTACTGTGCGCGCCCTGTATGTCTCAGCCACCTTGGGCCAGCCCGTGCTGATCGACGATGTCATAGCCGGCAAGTACAACAACGTGGAGGTCCGCACCGGCGGGGCCGCTTCCCAACCGGGAGCCCATCGCGAAGAGGTATCGGCATGAAGTTCTCCGTCTTCACCGCCTCCACACCCGAATGGTCGCCGCAGGAAGCCGCCATGAAGCTTGCCGCCCAGGGGTGGGACGGCATCGAATGGCGCGTCACGGACCAGGCGGAGGCAGCAGAACCCGGCTTCTGGGCAGGGAACCGTGCCACCTGGCCCATGACGGGCTTGGAAGATTCGATCCCGGAGATTGCCCGCCTCACCGCGGAGTCAGGCTTGGAATTCTCCGGCCTCGGCGGCTACGCCCGCTGCGACAACCACGACGACGTCGATCGTGTCCTCGCCGCCACCGCAGCCTTGGGTGCCAAGCAGGTCCGCGTGAACGTGCTGCCACTGGGCAACTCAAACATGGGCGGCCAGGAACCCACCGGTCTGTCGTACCCGGAACTCTTTGCCGCTACCCGGGAACACTACGAGTGGGTTGCTTCCCGCGCAGCACACCACGGCGTCAAGGCCCTCGTGGAACTGCACCATGGAACCGTGACGGCGTCGGCCTCCTCGGCCCGGCGATTGCTGGAAGGGCTGGATCCGCAGCATGTTGGCGTTATCCATGACCTCGGCAACTTGCTGATCGAGGGCTGGGAATCACCGTTGCCCGCACTCCAACTCCTAGGCCCGTACTTGGCACATGTCCACGTGAAGAACGCCCGCTGGGTCCGCACCGATTCGAAGGACGAATCCGGCGCGGCCGTGTGGGTCAACGAATGGGCCCCTTTGGCCGAGGGACAGGGAAGCGTTCTCGGCTACTTCCGCGCGCTCGCCGAGGTTGGCTACGACTCCTGGGTCACGCTGGAGGACTTCTCCACCGAGCTTCCGTTGGAGGAACGGACGGCCTCCAACTTGGAGTACGTCCGCAAGGCGGCCGCCTTGGCCGGGTTCGACGTCGCCGCTTCAGCCCCGGCATCCTGACGGGTCCACTCCTCGACGCATTAACAAAGCAGCCGCTTGCCTTTCGGAGGCAAGCGGCTGCTGTGTTGTTTGGAGGTTGCTCAGATGGTGCGCGATGCCTTGGCCAGGTTGTCCTTGAGCTCGGCAGCGTTCTGCCGCACCACGTAGGCCGGGCGGTCACGCTCCACGCGCCAGCTCTCATCGAGCGGCCCGATGTTGACGGTGTCGAAGCCGAACTCGTCGTAAAGCCTTGCCACCAGTTCGGCGGCCTCGGGGTAGTCGCTGGCGGTGGCCAGCGCGCGGCGGTTTTCGGTGCCCGCCGGGGTGCCGTCTGTGCCGATTTCCTTCGCCATGATGTGGTTGAAGCCCTTGGCCACCTTGGACGTGGGCAGGTGCTTCTGCAGCAGCCCGGACGTGGTGGCCTCACCCTTGTCCAGCTCCGGGATCCGGCCGTCCCGCTCCCAGTAGTAGTTGTTCGTGTCGATCACAATCTTCCCCGCGAGCGGCTCCACGGGGATGCCCTGGTAGCTCCTGAGGGGAACGGTCACGACGGCGAAATCGCCTGCCACTGCTGCCTCGGCCGGTGTTGCAGCGCGGGCATGTGTGCCAAGCTCCGCCACCAGTTCCGTTAGGGTTTCCGGTCCCCGCGAGTTGCTGATCACTACGTCATAGCCGAGTTCCACCGCCTTGCGAGCGACTTGGCTGCCAATGTGTCCTGCACCGATGATTCCGATTGTTGTCATATGTGCGGGAACACCGTCTCCGGCGCAGATATTTCAAAGGTTACGGCGAGTGACGTGTAGGCGTCGCGGGCCGGAGCGCGCTGGCGACGCGCAATTTCCTTGGCGCCACCCACAGAGCCTCACGCACCCCGGATTCCGGTGTCGCCAGGGATTTATCGTGTCGCAGGGCACGATGCGCGTTGCGGACTTTCCATGACGCCGGCCATTCTCTTGCGTCCAGCGGCTTTACGTAGAATGGGCACCATGACTCCCGCTGTTGATAGTGCCGCTGCCCGTGCCCGCCTCCTTGAATTGATCAAAGAACTGGCGGTCGTCCGCGGCAAGGTGATCCTTTCCAGCGGGGCCGAGGCGGACTATTACATCGACTTGCGACGCATCACCCTCCACCACGAGGCTTCGAAGCTGGTTGGCCAGGTCATGCTCTCCATGATCGACGACGCCGGAATCGCCGTTGAGTGCGCCGGTGGCCTGACCATGGGTGCGGACCCGGTCGGTACTGCCGTGATGCACGCCGCGGCCGACGCGGGCCGTGCCGTTGATGCCTTCGTGGTGCGCAAGGCGCAGAAGTCCTACGGTATGGGCCGCCAAGTGGAAGGTCCCTCGGTGGAGGGCCGCGACGTCGTGGTTCTCGAGGACACCTCCACCACGGGCGGCTCGGCGCTGACCGCCGTCGAAGGCGTCCGCAAGGCCGGTGGCAACGTGGTGGCTGTGGCCGTCATTGTGGACCGCAACACTGGCGCCAAGGAAAAGATCGAGGCCGAAACCGGTGTGCCGTACCTCTTCGCCTTCGGCAAGGACGAGCTGGGACTCGACTGACCCAAAAGAGTTTGCGTGCAGCTTGTGCCCCCTAAGGCGAGCAATGGGGGACACGAGCTGTACAACAAACTCCCAAGCCTGAGCGGTTTCAAGGGGACCGTGTGCCCGTCCGCCGAAGCGCCTAAGCTGGCTGCGTGGACCTTCAGGCCGGGAAATTCCCCCGGAAGCAGCAGCGCTGGCAGGATCCGGGCTCCCTTGCCCGGGTTCTCCGCCAAGCGGCTGAGCTGAAGAGTATTTCCCGTCGTTCCTTCCTGATTGGAGCGGGTGCTTCCACGGCCCTCGCCGCGGACATGCTGTTTACACGCCAGGTCCAGGCAGAACGTCGCACCACCAGGATCCTTCCGGTGGGGGACGATTTCGCAGAGTCGTACTACCCCAACTCGAGTTGGATTCTCTTCCCCGGTTACAAGACCAGCTGGGAAGAGGCCCAATGGATCCTCAACTCGCTCCGCGGTTCGCTCCGGCAGCGGGGCCAGATGGCCGCCGTCGGATACTCCAACCTGGGGTTGGAAGTCGCCGACGTGGTGGACACCGTGCTCGCCTACATCAATGAGCGGAAGCTGAACACGCTCTATTTCTACGGCCACAGTTTCGGCGGGATGTTGGCCACTGAAGTGGCCGCGCTCCTGCGCGAACGGAACGGCATCAGCGTCAAGCTGATCCTGTTGGATTCTTCGCCGTTCAGTAAGTACGACATCCTCGACCAAAGCTGGTTCGATGGCGTGGTGTTCTTGTACGAGAGCGGCTTCCAGGTTCCGTCGGTCCTCCGCGGCGGCTACGAGCTGGGCGAGCGCGTGGTGAACAAGCACGAACGCACGTGGGGGCAGATCTGGGACCAGACCCTCGAGCAGCTCTCGCCGATCGCGCCGTCGAGCGTCCTGATCCAGAGCGAATCGGACTACATCTACCACTTCGACGGCACACGGTTTATCGACAGGCTGGGGGACACCCGCATGGCCTTCATCGGAAACCCGAACGATGACACGGTGAACTACGCAACGGCCCGGGCCGCGTGGGCCAAGACATTCCCCCTCAACATCGCGTCCACGGGCCACAGGACCGACGGCGCCCGCCCCGCCCATGCGAGTCCCCAGTGGAATCCCTTCATCTACAATCCGATCATCGAGGACCTGGAGAACGAGCTATTTCCGCTGCCCCGGGCCGGCTCGCGGGTGGTGTTCTACTGACCGGCCCTTTCTACAAACGCGTCTATCTGCGCCGCAGTCCATCCAGCTCGGAACCACTGAGGCCGGCGTCGCGGAGGTAGTCCGCCGCGCTGCCGAACTCGTGCCCGAAACGGTCCAGGAAGTATTCCATCGCAGCTTGGGGGGATTGCAGCAGCATGAGCGAGGGACTGAATGCGTCCTCCGGAACCTCGGGGACAGCCAGCCGCCACGCGGCTGCCATGGTTTCCAGCATCGTGGGGAGGGCAGCGGTGCTTGCGGCGTAGTCCGCCACAACGGCCGCGCTGTCAGTGCCGGTCGTGAGGAGCGCCAGAGCGGATACGACGCCGGTGCGGTCCTTGCCGAGCGAGCAGTGGATGAGCGTCCGCTTGCCTTGGGCCGCGGCGCGCAGCGATTCGGCCACCCAGTCCGGGCGGGCGCGGACCCACCCAAGGTAGAGCTCGCCCAGGTCTTCGGCCGTGTGGATCGATTGGAGCCCATCCGAGGCGGTACGCGGATCGAGGGGGTTCTCCACGAGCTCCACGGCGCCGTTGGCCAGTTGCCAGGGCACGATGGCGCGTTCGTACGCGCTTCGGAGATCCACAACCGTCTGGATGCCATGAAGTTCAAGGAAGGCGGACGTCGCCGCAGTGTCCATGCCAAACGGCTGGCTGCCCCTTAGAATGCGGCCCCCGGCCAGGGAACGGAGGTTCAGCACAGCCATGGCACCAGCCCCCTTCTTCCTAGATTTGGTTCTTGAGGTCCGCTACCGAGTTCAGGACCTGGTTCGGCCGGAACGGGAAGGCCGCGATGTCCTCGCGCTGAGTGATGCCGCTGAGCACCAGGACGGTGTGCAGCCCGGCTTCCATGCCCGCGATGATGTCGGTGTCCATGCGGTCACCGATCATTGCAGTGGTCTCGGAGTGGGCATCGATCTGGTTCATCGCGGAACGGAACATCATGGGGTTCGGCTTGCCCACAATGTAGGGCTCGCGGCCGGTCGCCTTGGAGATGAGCGCGGCGATGGCGCCGGTGGCGGGCATCGGTCCATCCTTCGAGGGGCCGGTGGCGTCCGGGTTGGTGGCGATGAAACGCGCCCCGGCGAGGATCAGCCGGATGGCCATGGTGATCGCTTCGAAGGAGTAGGTACGGGTTTCGCCGAGCACCACGAAGTCCGGGTTCTGGTCGGTGAGGATGAAGCCGGCCTCGTGCAGCGCCGTCGTAAGTCCTGCCTCACCGATGGTGTAGGCCCGGTTCCCGGACTCTGAGCCCCGTACCTGGTCCTTGAGGAATTGCGCCGTGGCCAGGGCGGATGTCCAGATATTCTCCTCCGGGATTTCCAGGCCGGAGGAGCTCAGCCGGGCCGCCAAGTCCCGCGGCGTGAAGATGGAGTTGTTGGTGAGGACGAGGAATCGCTTGGAGGTGTCCACCCAGCGCTGGATCAGTTCAGCCGCTCCGGGAACCGGCTGATTCTCGTGGACCAGCACACCGTCCATGTCCGTGAGCCAGCATTCGATCTCGTGTCCGTTGCGGTAAAGGGATGAGCTCTTCGGGGCCTCGGTTGCGTTCTCCATGCTTTTCCTCCGCGTGTTGGCTGTTTCTCGTTCCAAGTCTTTCATCTTTCGGTCCCCGAGACACCCGGGTGTCCTGCGTTACGGCACTGGGTTTCGGCGCCGCAGGCGGGACTGCCCGGGCTAGGGTTGAGTGGTGACTGACCGGCCCCAGAACCCTGCCCCTACCGACTCCGCTGCTGTCTCCTCTACCGAGGGTGAGCCCGAAGCGAAACCGGAGGTCGGCGTCGGGCCCTGGGAAGGCGACTGGCCGGAAGGTGGGCATTGGGACCCGGACCTCCTGGCGGACGGCGACCGCCGCAACGTGGTGGACAAGTATCGGTACTGGAAGCACGAAGCGATCGTCGCGGACCTGGACGCCCACCGGCACGATTTCCACATTGCCATTGAGAACTGGCAGCACGACCTGAACATCGGCACCGTAGTTCGGACCGCCAATGCCTTCCTCGCCAAGGAGGTCCACATCATTGGACGACGCCGGTGGAACCGTCGCGGGGCCATGGTCACCGACCGCTACCAGCACGTCCGCCACCACCCCACCGTGGAGGACTTCGTGGAGTGGGCCCAGGGAGAAGGGCTGGCCATCATCGGCATCGACATCTTCCCGGATTCCGTGCCGCTGGAAACCTACGAACTTCCGCGCAACTGCGTACTCGTGTTCGGGCAGGAGGGCCCCGGCCTGACTCCCGAGGTGCACGACGCCGCCGTCGCCACCCTGTCGATCGAGCAGTACGGCTCCACCCGGTCCATGAACGCGGCGTCGGCCGCCGCCATCGCGATGCACGCCTGGATCCGTCGGCACAACTTCGGCCAGCGCGTCTCCTGATCGCGCCGAGATGGCACTTCGCAGCAGTGTTGGCTTTGCCGCGCAAGCATCGCCGTCAAGTGCCATCTCGGCCCAAGGTCCGCAAGTGTTACCCGTCCCCGTGACTGGAAACACGGTGCCGGATTCGGAGTCGCTAGGATGGTGCCTAGCCGTATAGGTCTACTCCAGGGTCAACAAAACCCACAGACGAAAATCAGCATAGGAGTCAGCATGCCCATCGCAACCCCAGAGATTTACTCCGAGATGATCGACCGCGCGAAGGCCGGCGGATTCGCGTTCCCGGCGGTGAACGTCACCTCGTCGCAGACCCTGAACGCGGCCATCCGCGGCTTTGCCGAGGCCGAGTCGGACGGCATCATCCAGGTCTCCACCGGTGGTGCGGCTTACTGGTCCGGTGCGTCCGTCAAGGACATGGTTGCCGGTTCCCTGGGCTTCGCGGCTTTCGCCCGCGAGGTCGCGAAGAACTACAACGTGAACATCGCCCTGCACACGGACCACTGCCCGCAGGACAAGCTGGCTGATTTCGTACTGCCGCTGCTGGCTGCTTCCGAGGAAGCCGTCAAGGCCGGCAAGGACCCGATCTTCAACTCGCACATGTGGGACGGCTCGCACGAGACCCTGGAGGAGAACCTGCGGATCGGCCGGGAGCTCCTGGGACGCGCGGCCGCGGCGAAGATCATCCTCGAGGTTGAAATCGGCACGGTCGGCGGCGAGGAAGACGGCGTCGAGAACGAGATCAACGAGAAGCTGTACACCACCACCGAAGACGCGCTGGCCACCATCGAGGCGCTCGGCGCGGGGGATAACGGCCGCTACCTGACCGCGCTGACCTTCGGCAACGTCCACGGCGTGTACAAGCCGGGCAACGTCAAGCTCCGCCCGGAACTGCTCAAGCAGATCCAGGCCGAGGTCGGCGCCAAGATCGGCAAAACCAACCCGTTCGACCTCGTCTTCCACGGCGGCTCCGGCTCCACCGAGCAGGAAATCGCGGATGCCGTTTCCTACGGCGTCATCAAGATGAACATCGACACTGACACCCAGTACGCGTTCACCCGCCCGGTGGCCGGACACATGTTCGCCAACTACGACGGCGTCCTGAAGGTCGACGGCGAAATGGGCAACAAGAAGACCTACGACCCCCGCGTCTGGGGTGCCTCCGCCGAGGCCGGCATGGCTGCCCGCATCGTGGAAGCCGCGAAGCAGCTCGGTTCGGTCGGCAAGACCTTCTGATGTCCGACGAATTCCGCAAGAACCTGATGGGTCCGGAACCTACGCTCCTGCCTGCCGAGACCGAGGTGTACCAGCACCTTGCCTTGGGGCAGGAGGCCCTGGACCTCGTAGCCAAGTACCCCACGTCTTCGTTGCTGTGGGCAATCCTGGCCGAGGAAGCGTGGGCAGACGGCCGGACCATCGATTCCTACGCGTATTCCCGCGTGGGTTACCACCGTGGACTGGATTCGCTGCGCCGCAACGGTTGGCGCGGCGTCGGACCCATCCCGTGGGAGCACGAGCCCAACAGGGGATTCCTGCGAGCTCTGTACTCCCTCGGCCGGGCATCCGCTGCCATCGGCGAAGCTGAGGAACCGGAGCGGATCGAGAAGTTCCTGAACGACTCCGATCCCGCCGCGAAGGCCGCGATCGAAGGCTAGGACTGCTGAGTTTAAACGCTCGACGGCGGCCGCGCACCGAAAGGTGGGCGGCCGCCGTCGCGCTTTCCCCGCCCAACTGACTCGCATTAGGTGTCGTTATGAGGCGTCATAACGACATTAACTGCGAGTCAGTTGGGTCGGCGAGTCCTAGGAGACGGGGGTGAGGCCTGTCCGGGCCATGGCCTCGGCGTAGGCGCCATGGATGACGTCCAGGTACTCCTGCTGGCGCGTGGGGGAGCCGGCGAAAGAACGTCCACCCAGCGAGCGGACCTTGAACGTCTTGAAACCACGGCGGTGGATGCTCTGCGGCGCGGCCTTCATGAGCTGGTCTGCCAAACGATGGGCTTCATTGCCGTGGGCCACCAGTGCGGAAGTGCGCGGCGCGATCGCCAACAGGCGCAGGAGCGGCTTGAGGCCTTCCGTGATGTTGGCGGGGGTCAGCTTGCCCGGCTCGCCGTCGGACTCGATCCACGGGTAAACGTTCCACGGCATCATGAGTTCCGGACGCAGGCCCAACTGCCACTGCATGCCCAGCATGCGGGTGGTGGCATCCGCGTCACCCGGGACGATGAAGCCCGAGCCCTCCGTGGTGCGGGTGTTGGAGAAAAGGCTGATGATGCGGCACTCGTCAACGCTGTGGGCGGGGTCTACGTAGAGGACTTCGCTGCCCGGCTTCTGTTCTTTGAGGGAATCGCAAAGCCCTGTGACCTCGGCAATGTGGGGTTCGAAACGTCGGTTCCAGAGCTGCTCTTCGGGTAATTCAGTCGCCAGGTCTTGCATATGGGCTTGGGTCTCCTACGTGTAGCAAGGTGCACTTATCCGGCCGGGAGCGGTTGGCCGCGACCGGTCAGATTGGGTGCAGTGTTGGGGGCTGTTTAACTGTACCGGAACGGCGATGACCTGTGGGGTGAATCGGGAGTTCTGTGGTGGGTCTCTCGACGGCGGGAGCCGGCTTCCGGCATGATGCGGCTATGGAAAAACCTGAGTCTTCTACTGCCGCCGTATCCGCGTTCGAGGGCCTGGGTGCCGATCTTGGTGACGCGGGCATCGTTTTGGGCCAAATGTTTGGTGCCAGTTCCCTGATGCTCAACAAGAAGGCCATCGCTTGCCTCCACGGAAACAGTGTGGCATTCAAACTCGGCAAGGACTCCGCCGAGCACGCCCGCGCCCTGGGCCTTCCCGGGGCGGAACTCTTCGACCCGTCCGGCATGAAGCGGCCGTTCAAGGACTGGGTGGAAGTACCTCTCGCGTCGTCGTCGGAGAGGCCGGGGCTGGCGGACGCTGCGTTGGCGGCGGCGACGGCGTAAGTGCGTTAATGGAAGCGGCACCGCATTAACGGGAACGGCACCGTCCCGATGGATTCGGGACGGTGCCGCTTCGGAAACGCCTGCTACTGCTTGTTCTCGTTCTGGTCGTCGCTTTCCTTGGTCCGGGAAACCACGGTGCCGTTCGATTCGTTGAGGATGAGCTTCACGTCCCGCCCCTTGTCAAAGTTGAACATCGCGTTGATGGTGCCGGCTTTGGCATCTGCCGAGGAGTCGCCAATCTGGCCGGTGTGCCAGTTGTCCTCGATGAAGCGAAGGATGGATGACTGGTCCGTCTGGGTGTGGTCCACGAAGTTCTTCTTCGCGAAGGGGGAGATCACCACGAGCGGCTGGCGGGGGCCGGGACCGCAACGGTCCGCATAGCCTCCGGCCATGGGGACGCCCTTGTTGTAGGCGTTGAGGCACCATGCGGCGTCGTCGGTGGTGTTGGAGGAGTTCTTCGCGGCGGCCGCGACGTGGTCATACCAGCCATCCGAGTCATCGTAGGCGAGGACGACGGCGGTGCTTTCCCAGTTCTTCGAGTTCTGGATGGCGTTCACTTGCTGCGTGATGAACTTTTGCTCGTCCAGGGGATCGGAGTAGCCGGCGTGGCCGTCCTGCGAGCTTCCAGCCTTCAGGAAGGAGACGGCAGGCATGTTGTCCGAGTTGACCACCTTGGCGAAGTCCGTGGTGTCGTATTGGTGGTTTGCCTGGCCGTTGTGCCCGATCTCATCCACGCTGGCCGGAGCAAGGTGGTGCGGGTTGGACGTTGACTTGTAGTACTGGAACGGCTGGTGGTGCGGGCTGTAGTCCGTGACCGTCGCGCCTGAAATGTTGGTGTGGGTGCTCATGCAGGACGCGGGGGTGGTGTCCGTTGCCGCCGTCGTCGGGGCGAAGCCGCCCTGGAACCAGCCCCAGCTGACGCCCTTGTCGTTGAGCAGGTCGCCGATGTTCTTGCCCTGCATGCCGGCTAGGTTGTTCTTGCTCGCGTGGCTCTTGTTGGAGCAGTCGTCGTAGACCGGATCCGGGTCTTCGGTCATGGTGCCCACGCCGTTGGCGTCAGGGAACTTGACCGTGTAGTCGCTGCTTGCGGGCTTGACCGGCTGTCCGTTTGCGGTGAACTCCGTGACGCCGTGGGTCTGGCCGGACACCAGGTTGAGCGCGCCGGGGCTGGAAGGTCCGAAGCCGGTGCTGAAGTGGGAGTCGCTCATGGCAAAGTTCTGGGCGTAGTTCCAGATGCCGGTCACCGTGTTGCCGTCGTAGTAGTCCATGGTGAGCCCAGGACGGCCGAACTGGCCACCCGAACAGGTATCCATGCTGGTGTTCTCGACGAACTTGTTCATCAGGCCTGCGTTGTAGGCCTTCTGCTCCGCGGTGTACTCGTGGTCCTGGTCGCATGTGATTGCCTGGCTGGGCGTCAGGCGCTGCGGCTGGACCGAGTTGGGATTGTTAGGTGCCAACAGATTGTCGTGGGCGAGGGTGGCGATATTCTTCGGGGTGCTCTTGGCTGCCGTGAACGCCGGAGCCGCTGCGCCGCTGCCTTGCTGGGTTTCGCCGGGGGTGTTGGCCGCTTGCGGATACGTCGCGAAGTAGTGGTCGAAGGAGACGTTCTCGCCGAAAATTACGACGACGTGCTTGATGGGCGTCGCGGTTCCCTTGTGGTCGTCATTGGCCGAGGCCGGCGCCATGCCGAACCCGATCATTCCGGCAGCGATCGTGGATGCTGCGAGTGCGCTCACTCCTGCCGTTGACAGGAGACGCCTATTGCGAAAATTCATGGATTTCCCTTCAGATTCACGGGCAGTGCCCGCCCAACTAACTCGCATTTGTTGTCGTTTAGACGGCTCATAACGACAACAAATGCGAGTTAGTTGGGTGTGTTGGGGGTAAGGATTCACAAAGAATGTAGCCGGTCACCTGAGGCCAAATTGTCGTTTTGGGAGCTCAATGCGGACTGTTTGGGAAGAGTTCACATTCTGCTCACAGGGAACTTCGAGGGCGCCGTGCCTGTTTTCATGTCGCCCTCCGACCGTGTGACAACAGGTCCAAGAGCCGCATCGGCTAAACTTGGCTGGTAAGAGCCCCGGAACTCTTGCTGATCCCGCCGGTGAACTTTTGCGAAAGTCTGCGGGCAGGGCCGAAAGATTCGGGGCGTTCTCATGTACGGCGCTGAGCCTTGGTGATCCCGCCAGGACCGGCCCGAAAGAATGGGGGAGGATCCCATGCCAGCTATCGTGATCGTCGGAGCCCAGTGGGGCGACGAAGGCAAAGGCAAAGCAACCGACCTGCTCGGTGGCCGCGTTGACTACGTGGTCAAGCCCAACGGCGGCAACAACGCCGGGCACACAGTTGTGGTGGGCGGTGAGAAGTATGAGCTCAAGCTCCTTCCTGCCGGCATTCTGAGCCCGAACGCGATTCCGATCATCGGCAACGGCTGTGTGGTGAACCTTGAGGCGCTGTTCCAGGAGATCGACGGCCTGGAAGCCCGCGGCGCTGACACTTCCCGTTTGCGCGTCTCGGCCAATGCCCACCTCGTAGCGCCGTACCACCAGGTGTTGGACAAGGTCACCGAGCGCTTCCTCGGGAGCCGTGCAATTGGCACCACAGGTCGGGGCATTGGCCCGGCCTACATGGACAAGGTGGCCCGCCTGGGTATCCGCGTCCAGGATGTCTTCGACGAATCGATCCTCCGCCAGAAGGTGGAAGGCTCGCTGCGCCAAAAGAACGAGCTCCTGGTCAAGGTCTACAACCGCCGCAACGTGGTGGTGGACGAGATCGTGGAGTATTTCCTGTCCTACGCCGAACGCCTGCGGCCGCTGGTCATTGACAGCACCCTGGTCCTCAACAACGCACTGGACGAGGGCAAGGTGGTCCTCATGGAAGGCGGCCAGGCCACGTTCCTGGACGTCGACCACGGCACCTACCCGTTCGTGACGTCCTCCAACCCGACCGCCGGCGGTGCGTCGGTTGGCTCGGGCATCGGACCCACGCGGATCTCGCGCTCCATCGGCATCATCAAGGCCTACACCACCCGTGTTGGCGCCGGACCGTTCCCCACGGAGCTCTTCGACGAGATGGGCATGTACCTGCAGAAGACCGGCGGCGAGTTCGGCGTCAACACCGGCCGCCCGCGCCGCTGCGGTTGGTACGACGCCGTCCTGGCCCGCCACGCCTCCCGCGTCAACGGCTTCACGGACTACTTCGTCACCAAGCTGGACGTCCTGACCGGCATCGAGCAGATCCCGGTCTGCGTGGCCTACGATGTCGACGGCGTCCGCTACGACGAAATGCCCATGACCCAGACCGAGTTCCACCACGCAGTGCCGATCTTCGAGTACTTCGACGGCTGGACCGAGGACATCACCGGCGCCAAGACCCTCGAAGACCTCCCCGAGAACGCCCGCAGATACGTGCTGGCCCTCGAGAAGCTCTCCGGAACGCGCTTCTCCGCGATCGGCGTCGGCCCGGACCGGGACCAGACGATCGTGGTGCACGACCTCATCGAGGACTAGTCACCAAAGCTGAATCACGACGACGGCGGGTCACCCTTTAAGGGGTGGCTCGCCGTCGTGCGTACCGGCTATTTGGAACCCACTATCTTCCTGTTTCCGATCGATGACTTGAGCTGGACAAACGTGATGAGGGTGTTCAACTGTTGGGTGCAAGGACCCTTGTTTGGTGTGCCAAGGATGGTGATCGTGATGGTCTCTGCGGTCTCGGCGATTCTTGCCCGGTTGGGAGCGCTGCACTCGAAATTTGAGGTCGTTAAGTACACCCGATTTTCCGCATCATCGATGCTGTTCAGCGTCCATGGCAGAATTGGCGAGCCATCCTCGGGGCCTGTGTCGATGGGCATCCCAGCATTCGTGCTCGTCGGGGATGACTCTGGGTAAGGCCCGGGTGCGTTTTGATCGCTCCGACCGCAGCCGAAAAGCGTCCCCGCGAGGCACAAGCACGCGATCGAAGCCGTGCTGCGCGCTCGAAGCGAGGACATTCTCTTAGTATTCACTAGGCCTCGATCAGCATCGCGAACAGAGCTTTAAAAAAACTTTTGGAATCCGCGTAACCCTTTGGGGTGCCTCGACGATTACCTCTTTGAAAGGCCGAGCTGAAATTTGTCCCCCATCATGTTTCAGCTCGGCCCTTTTCATGTCTGAAGGGGTTTCGTGGATGTGCAGAGAGTCCGGGAGAGGCAAGCCTCTGGGAGCGAAGGCTGGTCCTTGGGCTTAGCGGGAGCAGCGGTTAGGCTAGGTGAGGTTGCCCGGCCCTGCGGCGTTTGGGCGGCACCGAGGATCTCGCTTGGATCCGGACATTCGCTCCCCAACGAAAGCCACGCTTCAGTGACCGACGCCTTGACCGATGCAGCATTGCTGGCCCTTCGCGGCCGGGAGGCTGAACTGTTCAGCGCCGTCTATCAGGCCTTTGCCGGCCAGGTGCTCGGCTACTTGACAGCAAAGGGTGTTTCGGATCCGGAAGCTATCACACAGGACGTTTTTCTTGCCGTCCTGCCGCGCGTTGAGACGATCACGGGTGGCGTCAGCGGTCTGCGGACCTTCGTATTCTCGGTGGCCCATGCCCGGATGGTGGATGACCATCGTCGGCAAAGCAGGGCGCCTGAGCACCACGAGTTTGAACCTGAGCGTGACACGCGCCAGTCGAGTTCGGCCGAAGCCGAAGCGATGGACCGTGTGGCGCCTGGCGAAGTCATGGCGCTGCTGGATCTCCTTCGGGAAGATCAGCGCGAAGTCCTGACGCTTCGTATCGTTGCCGGTCTAACGGTGGACCAGGCGGCCGAAATCATGGGGAAAAGCCAAGGCGCAGTCAAGCAACTGCAGCGCCGGGCGTTGAATGCACTCCGCGAGCACTCGGTAGTAAAGGAATACGTGGCGCCATGATGCGTTGGGATTGCAAGGACATTGACCGCGACGCGATCATCCTCGAGCTCATGCTTGAGGCTGGCCTGACGGATGCCCCCGAACTCACGGACTCGTTGAAAGCACTGGAATCCTTCGCGTCCATGCCGGCGCCGGTCCCCGGGCCCGCACTCGCGGCGATGCTCGATGGCTCGACCGCGGGAGCCTCTCTTCCCCTCGACGAGCTCGGCAAACGGCGTCAGTTGCGCAAGCACCGCCCCGCCGTCATTGGTGCTGCCGTCCTGATCACCATGGGCTTGGGTGTTGGTGCCGTTGCGGCCGCGAGTGGCGGATTCAGCAAGGGAACCCCGGAATTCATGCAGGCGCTGGTCTCCGGCTGGGCGCCGGGTTGGACCACTGCTCCGCCGTCGCTGGTACCTCCGGCCCCCGCCCAGGATTCCCCGAAGGTCACGACGCACCCGGCTCCCGTCGATCTGCCGCCGGCGGCGCCCCCAGTGGCAGGCCCATTGGCGCCTCCAGTGGCGCCCGCTCCGGCCAGTACTGGCGAGGCAGCGCGCGAACCGGTAGCGCCAGTGGCCGTTCCGGCCCCGGCAAACGAGCCAAGCGATGGGCAGTCCGAAGCGCCGAAGGCAGCGCATACCGAGCCTAACACCGACTCGCAGGGAATCCTCCCGCAGCCCAAAGCTTCTATCCCATCCACCGGGACAGCGAAGGACCTCCAAAACGGGGTGCAGCAAGCCGTACAGGGCGCCCAGGACGACGTATCACTGAAGCCTGCCGGGGCTTCCCTGCGTTGGCTCCTTGGGCTGCTGTCCCGCTAGTAGGCTTGAGGTATGACACATGTCAACGATCCGGCAGTCATTGACCGGCTTATGCGAACAAAGGGCCGTTGGGCAATCGTGGGACTCAGCACGAATGAGTGGCGCTCGGCGTTCGAAGTAGCTCTCTATGTTCGCGACACCATGGGCATGGAGATCATCCCGATCAACCAAAAGGGCGAAGACGTCCACGGCGAAACCGGCTACAAGTTCCTCGCCGATGTGCCCTTCGAGAAGCAGCCCATCGACGTCGTCGACTGCTTTGTGAACTCCTCGCGCGTTGGCGCGGTGGTGGACGAAGCGATTGCCGTGGGAGCGAAGGCCGTGTGGCTCCAGCTCGGAGTAATTGATGAGGACGCGGCGGAACGGGCCAAAGCGGCGGGCCTGGACGTTGTGATGAACGCTTGTCCGGCACAGATGGGCTGGCGGAACGGCATCTAGCTTCAGCCGACGGACGTGCCAGCACGACACGTACGGATAGCGTCGCCTTCTGTTAACCGGCCGCTGGTATGTTTCGGGGGAAATCACCCTTTCGAGACCAGGAACCCCCATGTGTGACGACCACCCTTCCACCGCCAGCCGACGCACCGCGCTCGGTTTCCTCGGCGCTTCCCTCGTGGCCGGCCTGGGGGCATGCGCGGCCCCCGGAAACCCGTCCGCGGAAAGCCCGACGGCGGCCCCCGGCACTGCGAGCCCCTCGCCGTCGTCGTCCGCAAGCGCCGCGATGAGCCCCGCACCAAGCCCAGCGGGCCCCGGGCGGCTCCGGAACCCCTTCGTCCCGGACTTCACGCTGCCGCCCATCCAAGGCGGACTGGCTCCCGTGATTACCAAAATCCCCACCAAACATCCCGTGGTGTTCCTCACGATCGACGACGGGGTGGTCAAGTCCCCGGAAAGCGTCCGGCTCCTCAAGGAGAACGGCTACCCGGCCACGCTGTTCCTGACGAGCAACACGGTCCGCGACAACCCTGCGTTCTTCAAGGCGTTCATGGCGCAGGGGAGTTTGGTCGAAAACCATACGGTCAGCCACAACGTCAACATGACCACCCAATGGGGCTACCAGCGGCAGCTTGACGACATTGCAGGCATGCAGGATTTCGCCGTCCAGCAGTACGGCCGCAAGCCCACCCTGTTCAGGCCCCCCGGAGGCGCCTATTCGACCGCCATGCGGCAGGCCGTGGCCGCCGCCGGCCTGAAGGCGATCATTACGTGGGAGGCCAAGGCCAATGCCGGGCGCATGGATTACCAGTACGGCAATTCCCTCCGGCCCGGCGACATCGTCCTGATGCACTTCCGCCCCGAATTCGCGGCGGACTTCGAGGCCTTCCGCTCGGCGCAAGTGGCTGCTGGCCTGGAAGTGGTGCTCCTCGAGGACTTCCTGGGCGTTGCGTGAGGCCGGCGGTCCGCTAGTCGTCGCACTCCGCTAGTCTCGCTCCTCCGCTAGTCTCAGTGCATGGACGCTGCCACACTCCGCCAAATCTGCCTTGGCTTCCCAGGGACCTATGAAGACTTCCCGTTCGGCCCGGAAACTTCGGTTTTCAAGGTCCGGTCCGCCGTGTCCGGTGGATCCAAGCAGGAAGGCAAGATGTTCGCCGCCTCTGCCTTGGACGACCAGAACTTGGCAGTAAGCCTCAAATGCGATCCCGTCTTGGCCGTGCAACTTCGCTCGGCCCATCCGGAAATCACCGGCGCCTGGCACATGAACAAGAAGCACTGGAATGGCGTGCGCCTGGACGGTGCCCTCCCTGACTCCATGGTCCAGGACATGGTGGAGGACTCTTATGACCTGGTGGTTTCCTCGTTGAGCCGCCTGCAGCAGGAGCAACTGGGCTGGGCCCGGCTCGCCAGGGATTGACACGCGGACCCCGTCAACTGCTTCGGCTAGATTTGTGAGTGGACCGCACCTTCCAACGCCTCGAAGCAATCAGGAGGAGCCAGATGCTGGAACAAAAGACCCTCGATGAGTTGTGGAATTTTGAGGACCCCGCGTTGTCGGAAGCCCGATTCCGCGAAGCCATGGCGGATCCCGCCTACGATGCCTTTGAACGGGGCGAGCTCGCTACCCAATTGGGCCGGGCCATCGGTTTGCAAGGCCGCTTCGAGGAAGCGGACGCCCTCCTCGACGGGATCGACGCCGAAGAGGAACCCACCATTGCGGTACGGGTCCTTTTGGAACGCGGCCGCCTGCTCAACTCGGCGGGCCACCCGGCCATGGCTGTTCCGCTCTTTGAACAGGCTGCCGAGATGGGAGACCTCTTGGGCGAAGATTTCCTCGCCGTGGATGCACTTCATATGCTGGCCATCGCGGACTCCGGCCACCAGGAATCATGGACGCGAAGTGCGCTTGAATACGCTTCCGCCGTCGAGGACTCCCGCACCAAACGGTGGATGGTTTCACTGCACAACAACCTCGGTTGGGCGATGTACGACGACGGGCGGCGCACCGAGGCGATGGTCGAGTTCCAGCTTGCTGAGCAGTGGGCTGAGCGGGTAGGAACCGAGCAACAGCGGCAATGGGCGCGCGAGGCGATCGCTCAGTGCGCAAAATCCTTGAATTTACGGGGCTAAAACACCCAAACGACCCCTCTGGAACGGTAGGTTCATCAGATCACATTTTGACAAAAGTTGATTGAAACTACCCTCAAATATTGCTTTTCAATCACTCGTGGTGAAGTATGTCACACGAAGGGCGCGTCGAAGCGGCGGTGCCTGGACCGATCGACTGCCGGCCGAGGCGCCGTCAGCGTGAGGTACTACGAGTCTCTGGAGGGTTTTAGGATGAACGTTCAGCAGCAGTCCTTTGCACGGCGCGGTTTCCTCCGCGGCGCGCTTGCCGCGGCAGTGCTTGTGCCGATGGCCGGCTCGATGGCCTCCTGCGCAGCCGGTGGCGGCGGAGGAACCGCCGGTCCCACGGGGACCGTCTCAGATACCAATCCGTTCGGTATGGCAGACAAGTCCACCGTTGACGCCGTGATTTTCAAGGGCGGGTACGGAATCGACTACGTTGACTTCGCGGGCAAGGGGTTCGAAAGCGCACATTCAGGTTCCACCGCCAAGATTTCCCCGTCCACGGACATCGCGCAGGAACTCCAGCCGCGATTCGTCGGAGGCAACCCGCCGGACCTGATCGACAACTCCGGTGCCAAGGCAATCGGATTCAGCGCGATCCTGCCGCAGCTTGAAGACCTCACCAGCGTGGTGAACGCCAAGAACCTTGAGGGCAAGGTCATTAAGGACACCCTCTACGGTGGCGTGCTCGCCCCCGGGACTTTCGATGGCAAGCTGGCGGCATTGAACTACGTGCTGACCGTTTACGCCATGTGGTACTCGGATTCATTCCTGAAGGACAACGGTTGGACCGTACCGAAGACCTGGGATGACATGTACGCTCTCGGCGAGCAGGCCAAGGCCAAAGGCAAGTACCTGTTCGTCTGGGGCAAGGAAGCAGCCACCTATTACCAGGAAATGGCTATCGCTTCCGCCATCAAGGAAGGCGGCCACGACGTTCGCCTTGGCCTTGAAAACCTGAAGGCGGACGCTTGGTCCCACCCGGCCATCCAGAGCGTCTTCACGGCCTTGAACAAGATCATCAAGGCGGGCCACTTCAAGCCAGGTGGCTCGGGTACGCAGTTCACGGCAGCGCAGGCGCAGTGGAGCAACGCCCAGGAAGCCGTGTTCTACCCGTCTGGCTCGTGGATCGAAAACGAGATGAAGGACCAGACCAAGTCCGGTTTCAAGATGACCGGTGTTCCGGTTCCTACCGTGACCTCGGGATCCAAACTTCCCTACGAGGCAATGCACAGCGCTTCCGGCGAGCCGTTCATTGTTCCTTCCCAAGGCAAAAACGTTGCTGGCGGCAAGGAATTGCTGCGTGTCATGCTGTCCAAGGATGCTGCCACCAACTTCGCCAAGACCAAGCTCGCCCCCACCATCGTCAAGGACACCGTTCCCGCCGATGGCTTCGGCTCCACCGCACTGGTTTCCCAGACCACCCTGCTCAATGCGGCAGGGTCGAACATCTTCACGTGGAACTTTGTTGACCTCTACGGGATGAACAAAGACCAGTTGGTTGTCTGGAACACCTTCCTGGACGGTAAGTCCGACGTCGGCACACTGACTGCCGACCTGCAGAAGATCACCGACAAGGTCCGCAACGACAGCTCGGTGACGAAGATTGAAGTGAAGTGACTCCAGTGAAAACCCGAACGAGCCGGAACGACGGCGGCGTCACCGCCGTCGTTCCGGAGAGTGCTCCACCAGTGGTCAAGCGGAGGCGCAAGCCCCTGACGTGGGACAAGGTTAGCTTCTTTGCGGTGTTCCTTGGCCTTCCGCTGGCTATCTACATTGTGTTTGTAATTTCGCCCTTTGCGCAGGCGTTCTACTACTCCATGACCGACTGGACTGGGTTCTCGCCCAACCGCAACTTCATCGGCCTTCAGAACTACGGCAAGATCTTCGCGGACGACATCTTCATGAAGGCCTTGGGCAACAACATCCTGCTGGTGATTTTCCTGCCGATCATCACCATCATCCTCAGCCTGGTGCTGGCGACCCTGGTGACCGTGGGCGGGAGCAGCAAAGGTCAGATCAAGGGCCTCAGGAATTCCAGCTTCTACCGGGTTGTGTCCTTCTTCCCCTACACGATCCCGGCAATCGCGATCGGCATCATGTGGGGCCAGATCTACGATCCCAGTAACGGCTTGCTGAACGGCATCCTGACCTCGCTGGGCTTGGACCAGTTCAAATCCTATGCGTGGCTGGGTGACAAGAGCACCGCCATGGTCGTCACGATGTTCGTCATCGTGTGGGGCTTCGTCGGCTTCTACATGGTGCTGTTCGTTGCAGGCATCAAGGGCATTCCGGCCGAAACCTTCGAGGCTGCACGAATTGATGGGGCGGGGCGTTTCCGTACGGCGGTCTCAATCACCATTCCGCTGATCCGCGACAACATCCAGACCGCCTATATCTACATGGGCATTCTGGCGCTGGACGCCTTTGTCTACATGTCTGCGCTGAATCCCGGCGGCGGTCCGGACAACTCCACACTGGTCATGGCCCAGCAGCTTTTCTATACAGCTTTCACCAAGAACCAGTTCGGCCTGGCGAGCGCCATGGGCGTTGTCTTGGCGATCACCACGCTGATCTTCTCGGGCCTGGTGTTCCTCGTGAATAGGCTCACTGGCGGCAGCAAGGATGTGTCCAACTAATGACTAGCAAACTTGCCTCGGAGCAGCGCACCTCACTGCATTTCAATCCGCGCAAGACGGCCACGACCACCAGCGACAAGGTGGTGGGCGCTGTTTCGCACACGGCCTTGACCATCTGGTCCCTCATTGTGATCCTGCCCTTGCTGTGGACTTTCATGTCCTCCTTCAAAACATCGAGCGAGATCTTCGCCTCGCCGTTCGCCTTGCCCTCGCAGTGGCGCTTCGACAACTACATCCGGGCCTGGAGCGAAGCCGGAATCGGAAGCTACTTCCTGAACTCGGTGGTCGTGGTGGGTTCGGCGTTGGTGATTGTCATGGTACTGGGCGCCATGTGTGCCTACGTCCTGGCGCGCTACACCTTCCCGGGCAGCAGGGCCATCTACTACCTGATGCTGGCCGGGCTGACCTTCCCGATCTTCCTGGGCATGGTCCCGTTGTTCTTCATCATGAAGAATCTCGGCTTGCTCAATACCTTGCCGGGCCTCATCCTGGTGTACGTCGGCTTCGCGCTTCCGTTCACGGTGTTCTTCCTTTTCTCTTTCTTCAAGACCTTGCCCTTCGAAATTGGCGAGGCGGCTGCCTTGGATGGAGCAGGCGAGTGGCGGACGTTCTTCCAGGTGATGCTGCCGATGGCCAAACCCGGACTCGCCTCCGTGGCGATCTTCAACTTCCTGGGACTGTGGAACCAGTACCTGATTCCAGTGGCCATCAACGCGGCCGGACCCCGGGTGCTCTCCCAAGGGCTGGCCGCCTTTGCCGGCCAGATGGGTTATGCCGTGGACTTCGGCGCCTTGTTCGCAGCGGTCACCGTCACGGTGGTTCCGGTGCTGATCGTCTACATCATCTTCCAGCGCCAGCTTCAAGGCTCCGTGTCCCAAGGCACGTCCAAGTAGCACAACCCGGCTAAATAAGCGCCCGACGGCGGTTCTCACCTTTGGTGGGGGCCGCCGTCGGGCGTTTCTGCCGCCTGCGCCGCGTCTTCACGCGCGGCCTGCCGTCAGAGCCGCTGGTAGCGGGAGCGGAACAAGGAGTAGATGCCGTAGGCCATGAGTCCGAGGCTTACGAACACCAGCACCCATCCGCCAAACGGTTGTTTCAGGAAGGCCTTGAGCGCCGAGTCGAGGCCGCCTTGTTGGGAGGGGTCGTGCGCCGCAGTGGCGATCAGGATGAGCAAGCCGACGGCGCCGAGCGCCACCCCTTTTGCGCAGTAGCCCACCACGCCTAGTGCCGTGAACGCGTCTCCCAGGAGTCCGGACGGTTTTCGGCTCAGGTTCTTTTCGTACCTGCGCGTGATCCCCATGAAAATGTAGGTGCCGGCGGCCGCCAGCAATGCCACCCCGATGATCACCAGAAGGACAGTGCCCGGAGTGCTGGACATGAGGTCCGCGCTGGCCGTCCGGGATTTGTCGCTGCTGCTGCTCGGACGGCTGAGCGCAAAACTGCGGAAGGTCACCGCGGCCGCAGCGAAGACGATCGCCTGCCCGGCAGCCTTGAGCCGTTTCATCCAGCGCTTGGAGCCGCCGCCCCCGCTCCACCCCATCACGGCGTCGCTGGCCATGTAGAGCGCGAGGACACCGCAAGCCACTAGTCCCGCCCACAGAAGGACGACGCCGCCGGGGGTGGCAGCCACCTGGGCGACTGCTCCGCTTTGGTCGGCCTGGCCCGACTGGCCCAGCGCGATTCCCAAGGCGATGGCCCCGATCAGGAGGTGTATCAGACCCAAGGCGACGAAGCCGGCCCGCGCCACGACCCGGACGGTCCGTGAATCCTTGGCGTCGTCTACGGCGTCGCCCACTGTATCGGCGCCCCGGGACACTGCGTTGCCGGCCTTGTTCGTATGATCGTCTGCGCCCATGGAGCTCCTTTGGTCTGCCCTCATCTTGCCACCGTGGGTTCCGAAGGGGGAGGGCGCGCGACTGCTGGATACGATGGGCGCATGTGGATCGCGTGGATCGAGTTCGACATTCTCCTCGGCGAGGTGCACAGCCTGAAGGAGAAACGTTCCCTTGTGCGTCCGCTGATCGCCGAGTTGAAAAGGCGCTTCGAGGTCTCTGCCGCCGAGACCGGGCACTTGGACCAGCATCGACGTGCGCTCATCGGCGCAGCCGCGGTGGCAGCGGACCGGGCGCATCTCGTGGAGGTGCTCGACGCCGTCGAACGTTTTGTTGCCGCACGCCCCGAACTGGAGTTGCTGAGCGCCCGACGCCGGGACCTCCACAGCGAAGACTAAAAACACAACGCGGGGTCACTTACGGCCCATCCCGAGGGGATTCTTGGGCCGTAAGTGACCCCGCGTTGGGGGTTGCAGGCGTTAGTTAGCCGAAGTACTTCGGCAGCGTGGCCTCGTGAGCTTCGTTAAGAGCGTCCAAGGATAGCTCGTCCACGCCGTTGATCTCCAGCTTGCCGCCGGCAGCGTCGACGACGCCGATCCGGAGGTGGGCGAAGCCGCGGGCGGTGCACATGTCCTTGAAGCGGACTTCCTCGGAGCGCGGAACGGACACGATGGCCCGGCCCTGGGACTCGGAGAACAGCGCCGTGAACAAGTCCACGCCGTCGCGCTCCAGGAGTTCCTCCAGCGCAATCCGGGCGCCGACGCCGTAGCGCAGCGCGGACTCCACCAGCGCGGCGGCAAGGCCGCCCTCGGAGAGATCGTGCGCGGCGTCGATCATGCCGTCGCGCGAAGCGTTGATCAGGATTTCGCCCAGCTGGCGTTCCAGGGACAAATCAACCTTCGGCGGCAAGCCACCGAGGTGTCCGCGCAGATTGGACCATTCCGATCCGTCCAGCTCTGCGGCCGTGGTGCCCAGCAGGTAGATGGCCTGGCCGTCTTCCTTCCAGCCGGACGGGGTGCGGCGCGCGACGTCGTCGAGCTTGCCCAGCACGGCAACCACGGGGGAGGGGTGGATGGGAACGGTACCGGTCTGGTTGTACAGCGAGACGTTGCCGCCTGTGACCGGGACGCCCAGCTCCATGCAAGCGTCCGACAGGCCACGAATGGACTCGGCCAGCTGCCACATGACATCCGGATCCTCGGGGGAACCGAAGTTCAGGCAATCGCTGACGGCCATCGGCACCGCGCCGGAGGTGGCGACGTTGCGGTACGCCTCGGCAAGTGCCAGCTGTGCGCCGTGGTACGGATCGAGGTAGGTGTAGCGGCCGTTGGCGTCGGTGGCCAGCGCCACGCCCAGGCCTGTTTCCTCGTCCACGCGGACCACTCCGGCGTCGTCCGGGAACGCCATGGCGGTGTTACCGCCGACGTAGCGGTCGTACTGCTTGGTGATCCAGGCCTTGCTGCACATGTTCGGCGAAGCAATGAGCTCGGTGATGGCAGCCGCCAGTTCCCCGGAGGTGGAGGGGCGGCCGGCGTCCTGCACGGAGCCCGTGAAGGTATCGGCCTGGACGGAATCCTGCCATGAGGGGCGGGCGAACGGGCGGTCGTAGACCGGACCGTCGTGGGCAACGGTGCGCGGGTCGACGTCGACAATGACTTCGCCTTCCCACGTGATGATCAGGCGGCCGGTGTCGGTCACCTCGCCCAGCCAGGAGTACTCCACGGCCCACTTGTCCATGACCGCTTCGAACGCGGCGATGTTCTCAGGGGTGACAACGGCCATCATGCGTTCCTGCGACTCGGACATCAGGATTTCGCCCGGGGTCAGCGTGGGATCGCGCAGCAGCACGGAGGTCAGCTCAACCTGCATGCCGCCGTCGCCGTTGGAAGCCAGCTCGGACGTGGCGCAGGAGATACCCGCAGCGCCGAGGTCCTGGATACCTTCAACCAGCGAACCCTTGAACAGCTCCAGGCAGCACTCGATGAGCACCTTCTCGGCGAACGGGTCGCCTACCTGGACGGCGGGGCGCTTGGAGGGCTTGGTGTCGTCGAACGACTCCGAGGCCAGCACCGAGGCGCCGCCAATGCCGTCGCCACCGGTGCGTGCACCGAACAGGACCACCTTGTTGCCCTTGCCGGAGGCGTTGGCCAAGCGGATGTCCTCGTGGCGCATGACGCCGACTGCCAGCGCGTTGACCAGCGGGTTGCCCTGGTACACGGAGTCGAAGACCATTTCGCCGCCGATGTTCGGCAGGCCAAGCGAGTTGCCGTAGCCACCGATACCGGCAACGGCACCATGCATGACGCGGGCCGTGTCCGGGTGGTCGATGGCGCCGAAACGCAGCGGATCCATCACGGCCACCGGGCGGGCGCCCATGGAGATGATGTCGCGGACAATGCCACCAATGCCGGTTGCGGCACCCTGGTAGGGCTCCACGAACGACGGCGAGTTGTGGGACTCGATCTTGAACGTCACGGCCCAGCCGTCGCCCAAGTTGGTGACGCCGGCGTTTTCGCCGATGCCCACGAGCATGTCCTTCTTCATCTCCTCGGTCACCTTTTCGCCGAACTGGCGCAGGTGGTTCTTCGAGGACTTGTAGGAGCAGTGCTCGCTCCACATGACGGAGTACATGGCGAGCTCGGCGCCGGTGGGGCGGCGGCCCAGGACCTTCACGACCTCGTCGAACTCGTTCTGCTTGAGGCCGAGTTCGGCCCAGGGGAGCTCGGTGTCCGGCGTCTTGGCTGCGTTCTCGACGGTGTCGATGTTGAACTTCTTGCCGACGGTTTCAGCTGAGGTAGTCACTGTGCGCCTCCCACGATCTTGTTCAGGACGGAGGTGAAGAAGCCCAAGCCATCCGTGCCGGCGTTGGACTCCGGACCGAATCCGGGCTCTACCGCGTGCTCCGGGTGCGGCATGAGGCCCACTACGTTGCCGGCGGCGTTGCTGATGCCGGCAATGTCGCGGCGCGAACCGTTCGGGTTCCAACCGACATAGCGGAACACGACGCGGCCCTCGGCCTCAAGGGCGTCCAGGGTCTTGTCGTCAGCGATGTACTGGCCATCCTGGTTCTTCAGCGGAACCGTGATTTCCTGGCCGGCCTCGTAGTCCGAGGTCCACAAGGTGTTGTTGTTCTCCACGCGAAGCACCTGGTCGCGGCACAAGAACTTCAGGTGGTCGTTCTTGATCATGGATCCCGGGAGCAGGTGCGACTCGGTCAGGATCTGGAAGCCGTTGCAAATACCCAACACGGGCAGCTTGGCGTCGCTGTTGGCAGCATCAATGATGCGGGACATCAGCGGAGCGAAGCGCGAAATCGCGCCGGCGCGCAGGTAGTCGCCATAGGAGAAACCGCCTGGGATGACGACGGCGTCCACGTCGGCCAGGTGAGTGTCGGCGTGCCAGAGCGCGACGGCGGTGCCGCCTGCGAGGCGGACCGCACGGGCGGCGTCGCGGTCGTCAAGGGTGCCGGGGAAAGTGACGACACCGATCTTGGCCCCGGCCAGATGGGGCTCGACGGCCACGGGGGCTCCGCCGATCAAAGGAAGTTCAGTCATGTCAGGCCTCGACGACCTCGACGTTGACGACGTCTTCGATCACCGGGTTGGACAGCAGGGTCTCGGCGGCCTCACGGGCCTGGGCGAGGATGGCGTCGGTCACCTCGCCGTCGACGGTCAGTTCGAAGCGCTTGCCCTGGCGGACTGCGCTAAAGCTGGTGAAGCCGAGGCGGGGCAGTGCGCCCACGATGGCCTTCCCCTGAGGGTCCAGAATCTCGGGCTTGGGCATGACGTCGACGACGATCCGGGGCATCCGGTAACTCCTGTGCGTGAGCGTTGGTTAAACCTTGGTTAAAGGCTGCCGCGGAGTGGTGCCGTCTCACGCCGGAACTGCCTCTAAACAGCGTTCACAGTGTTTAGCGGCAGTGTCTTACGGAATAAGGGGGGCGCTCCGCGAGCTTGCATGCCCATTCTACCGGCCAAATCGCTACATACCCTATTTGCGGGAGATCGGTGAAGAGGCCCCGCCGGCCGCGCCAACTCGCGGCGGCGGCCCGCCGTCGTCGGGGGTTTCAATGCCCGACGGCGGCTCTGGCCACTGAACGACGGCGGCTCTGGCCGGGGGTGGTTTGCGTCACTAGGATTGCGGCATGGCCGAGAACGCTAAGTCGATGGTTTTGCCCGTGGTCCTTGCCGCTGTTTTTGCTGGACTGGGGAGGATGGTTTTCCAAAGGATCATGGCAGACCGGGCTGCCCGCGAAAACCGCATTTCCGTCCCGCCGGATGCTTCGACAAGGGCCAAAATCAGCGACGCCCTGCGAGGGGTCCATTCTTAGCGCGGCCCGGCACCTGACACCATGTGGAGCGCAATAGGGTACGCGCAAATGCGCTAATCATCCGGGTTAAAGGCATGTATTCGGGAGTAGCTTGGAATTGCTGTCAAGGAAATTCCCCATCCAAGCAGGAGGAGCAATGACAGAACACGTCGCCGAAGTGTCCGCATGCAGCGTTGGCAGCTGCGGATTCAACCATCATGGCTGCACTGCCTTCGGGATTACGATTGGCGGAACCGCGGACCACGCATCCTGTGCCACTTTCATTGACACCACGCTTTTGGGCGGACTTCCCAAGGTCCTCGCGCATGTCGGCGCCTGCCAGCGCTCGGAGTGCACCCACAACAACAACCTGATGTGCGAGGCCCACGATGTCCGGATCGGCCCTGGTGCCGAAGCGGCTGATTGCTTGACGTACCAACACGCCTGAGGCCCGCTTCGTCATCAAAATCTGAATATCCGCACAGCGGGCACGTCCCCTCCCGACGGGGGCGTGCCCGCTGCTGCGTGCGGATGTATTCTGATGCCGAATGACATGACAAAAAACGTGAAATGTGTCCTATGTAATATTCAGCTATCGCTCTGTACTCTATGAATCGGCTGGGCTTTACCTGATTACAAGAACTGTCAATCGGTGTTCATCCTTAGTTGATTGATCTTGACATGACCGCCACGATCGCCCGGAAAGGTGCAATCACTAGTGAATTCACAAGGAAAGAGCTTCACTGGAAGCGGGGGGCTTCGAAAAGCTGCGGCATTAGCCGTCGGACTACCGTTCCTGCTCTCCTCCGTGGCGTTGACACCCGCTCAAGCGGCGCCTACTTCCGGCTCAACTGTCGCCGGCTCAACGGTTGCGGGGCTTGCCCGGAATGTCGACCCCAAGTCTTATCAGGACGGCCGCTACGTGGTGGTGCTGGCAGAGAAGCCAGCGGCCACTTACGACGGCGGAACGCCCGGTTATGTGCCCACCAAACCGCAAGCGGGCAAGAAACTGGATGTCGGCAAGGCCGAAGTGAAGCAGTACCAGGCCCACTTGCAGCAGAAGCAGCAGGAAGTGGCCAAGCAGCAGAGCGTGAGTATCAATCGCGACTACACCACGGCCATCAACGGCTTCAGCGCCACTCTTTCCGCGAACCAGGCCGTCAATCTCGCGAAGAGCCCCGACGTTCTCCTCGTGGCCCCGGACACCCAGTCTGCTCCTGACTACTCCACCACCGATTTCCTCAACCTCAGTGGACCGAACGGGATTTGGAATACCCAGTTCGGCGGCCAGGACCAGGCCGGCAAGGGCACCGTGGTGGGCGTCATCGACACCGGCTACACGCCCACAAGCAAGTTCTTCGCCGGCGATCCCGTCCAGCCGCTGGTAGGGAAACCCCAGGTAGGTGTCCCCTATCGCACGAGTGACGGCAAGATCGCCATGCTGAAGGCCAACGGAGATACCTTCGTCGGCGAATGCCAGAAGGGCACCGACACCGGCGCGGCCTTTGACGGCAGCGCGTGCAATTCCAAAGTCCTCGCCGCCCACTACTTCCCAGATGCCTTCCTGCAAACGGTTCCGCCAGCCCAACGAGCACCCCAGGAACAGCTCTCGCCCATCGATGTCCAGAGCCACGGCACACACACGGCCAGTACTGCAGCGGGCGACGCGGGTGTAGAGACGTTCGTGGACGGCCGTAGCTTCGGCCAGACGAGCGGCGTGGCACCAGCCGCCAAGCTCTCGATCTACAAGATCTGCTGGGCAGACACCGCCAATTCGGGCGGCTGCTACAGCTCCGCGGCCATCGCCGCCATTGACCAGGCAATCGCCGACGGCGTGGACGTCCTGAATTACTCCATCTCCGGCGCTACGGACACCACCACCGATCCGGTCTCACTGGCGTTCCTCTCTGCTGCTTCGGCCGGCATCTTTGTGGCAGCGTCCGCCGGAAACTCGGGCCCGCAGGCCAGCACCGTCAACCACGGCGCACCCTGGATGACCACGGTTGCGGCTTCCTCCTTCTCCCAGGAGCTCCAGGGAACCGTCGAATTCTCCGACGGCAGCAAGTTCCGCGGAGCCAGCATCATGAACCACCAGGTGAGCGGGGCCGGCGTCGTACTCTCCGCAAACGCTGCCTCAGGTACCGGTAACGCAGCACTCTGTGCGCCGGGGTCCCTGGACCCGGCGAAAATCGCCGGCAAGGTAGTGGTGTGTGACCGCGGGGTGGTTGACCGCGTCGCCAAGAGCGCCGAGGTGCTCCGCGGTGGCGGCGTGGGCATGATCCTCGTGAATCTCACCAGCTCCTCGTTGGACACGGACAAGCACTCCGTGCCCACCGTCCACGTGAATCCCCCGGCCTCGCAGGCCATCAAGGACAAGGTTGCGGCCAACCCGGGAATTACTGTTTCCCTGGTTGACCACGACACCACCGGGCTTCCGCTCGAGGCGCAGCCGCAGATCGCCGGATTCTCCTCCCGTGGCCCGCTCCTCGCCACCGATTCGGATCTGCTCAAGCCGGACGTCTCGGCTCCCGGCGTTGCGGTGTTGGCAGGTGTTTCACCCATCGGCAGCAATGGCGATGAGTACGGATTCATGTCCGGTACTTCCATGGCGTCCCCGCACATTGCAGGTTTTGGGGCCTTGATCATGGCGAAGAATCCCGATTGGTCACCGGCTGCAGTCAAGTCGGCCATGATGACCACGGCGAGTGACGTCAAGCTGGCCGATGGAACCAAGAACCAGGACGTTTTCGCCACCGGCGCAGGAGAGATGAACCCTGCCAGCGTGCTGGAACCGGGCCTGGTCTACGATGCCGGAACCGAGGACTACCTGAAGTTCGTCCAGGGTACCGGCGTGGATCTCGGCATGCCGGGACTTGGCTCTACCCTGCCACGCGATATGAACCTTCCGTCGTTCGCCCTCGGGAACCTCGCGGGCAAGATCGAGGTCACGCGCACCGTCACGGCCCTGACTCCGGGCCAGTACCGGGCCACAGTCAATGTCCCTGGCATTGACGTCAAGGTCACCCCGTCCGTGCTGAACTTCAACGAAGTCGGCCAGAAGAAGACCTTCAAGGTGACCTTCGAAAACAAGAGCGCGGCACTGGGTACTTTCGCGATGGGATCGCTGAAGTGGGAAGGTGCCGACAAGTCGGTGGTCTCCCCGATTGCCGTCCGTCCGCAATCGGTATTGGCCTCCAAGAGCGTCGCCTTCACGTCCCAGCAGGCAAGCAGTTCGGCGGACATCAACATCGTCTCCGGTTCCGACTCGCCTACGGCCGTGACCATTGACGGCCTCTCCAAGGCGGATTCCTCGGCTGCGGAGCTTGTTCCAGGTCCAGTGGCTGTGGCGAACAATGCCTCGAACTTCGTCAAGACCGCCACGGTTGCCCCCGGAACAACCTTCGCGAAGTTCTCGGTGATCTCCTCAGATCCCACCGCGGATTTCGATCTGTATGTTCTGTCGCCGTCAGGCCAGTTGTTCACGGCAGCGACACCGAGTGCCAGCGAGTCCCTCTCGCTCGACAACCCGGAGCCTGGGACGTACACCATCATCGCGAACCTGTTTGCCAGCCCCAACAACCGGCCTACCAAGGCCAGTGTTGATGCGGCCATCCTGGGCGCAAACCAGGGCAACGCTACGGTCACGCCCAACCCGATCAAGATGAAGAACGGTAAGTCGGGGAAGCTCACCTTCGCGTGGAGCAAGCTGACGCCGGGCTCCTACATCGGTCGACTCACGTTTGCCGGCACCAGCTCGCCGACGTTTGTGTCCGTCCTGGTCTCGGCAGACGGGAGCGTGTCCGTGGTGCCGAATGATGACCAAGAAGGCGAGCACGCCAAGGGCAAACTGCGGAATGAAGGGGAGGACCAGTCAAACAACGCGCCTTAGTGCGGCAGTGATGGTCTGACAGATGTGCGAGGCAGCGGCCGGCGGGATATCCCGCCGCTTTCTTGGTACCCCCCCGGATCCTCGCTCACATATGTGGCTGAATTCCCAAACGCTCGCTCACATATGGGCCCAAACGGTGGAACGCTCCTGCAGATGATGTGAGCGAGCGTTGGGTGGGGAGGGGTTATATGTGAGCGGGCGTTGGGTGGGGAGGGGTTATATGTGAGCGGGCGTTGGGTGGGGAGGGGTTATATGTGAGCGAGCGTTGGGTGGGGAGGGGTTATATGTGAGCGAGCGTTGGGTGGGGAGGGGTTATATGTGAGCGGGCGTTGGACTAGATGTTTCCGGTGGATCCTGCCACTCCGCCGAGGAGTGCGGCCATGGTTCGCCAACGGGCGATCTCGCAGCCGTCCGTCCGGCTGAAGCGGCTGCTCACCTCGCGCCCGCGGAACCGGCCCGTGACCGTGGCAACCTGTGGACCGCCGTATTGCTGGGTGCAAATCCGGTCCGGCCGGGGAACCGGAAAGAAGATCTCTTCGCCGAATTGCTCGACGGCGGCAAGTGCCCCACGAGGGTCCGGAAGGGTTGAGCCTTCGGATACTTCGCCGCCCGAACCGAGCAGGACGAACTCATAGTCCACGGCGCCCGGTGCCTCCGTCAGCGTGATGGTGAGTTCGACGTCGTACTTCCCTGTGCTTGAAGTCATCGCTGTCCTTCGTGAGACGGTGTTGATACCAGGAGTTCCAGAAGCGGCCGCATCTCGTCGAGGACCCGCGCACGGAGCGCTTGGGCCTCGGCGGCGAATGCCCTCTGATACTCAACGTACTCGGCCTTCCCTTGCGGTGTCTCGATCCTGATGGCCGGGTATCCCCACTCTTCAAGATCGTACGGCGAGGCCTGCATGTCCATGGCCCGGATCCGCCAGGACAGTTCAAAGCAATCCATCACCAGCTCGCTCGGCAGGGCCGGCGTCAGTTTGTACGCCCATTTGTAGAGGTCCATGTTTGCGTGCAGGCAGCCCGGCTGCTCCATGGTGCGCTGGTTGTCGCGCGTAGGGGTGAGTTCGTTGAGTGGAGTGGCGTCCGGAGTGTAGAAACGGAAGGCGTCGAAGTGCGAGCAACGGATCCGGTTGTCTTCCACCACGGTGTCTGTGCCTTCGGAACCGAGCCGCAGCTTGAGGTACTCGTGGCGAAGATCGAACTTGTCCTGGCGGTAGACCATGGCCCACTCGTGCAGTCCGAAGCAACCAAACTGGGCGGGCCGCGCAACTGTTCCTCCGAGGATGATGCCGGCGAAGCGGATCGCCTCGGTGCGGTCGGCCACGAACTTGCGACGATCGAAGGTGACCGCAGCGGTGCCGGCGGGCAGCCCCGCGGCCGCCAGCGCGCCGTCGTCGAGCACTCGGTAATACTTCCACCCGGCCCGCTCAGCGGCTTTGGGACCGGAGAGGACGACGCCGTCACCCGGGTGCCAGCGCAGCAGCTGACCGGGCTTCTGGGTGTAGTAGGTGAAGAGGAAGTCTTCCACGGGATGCTTCTGGCCTGCGGAGCGCCGGGCCAAGTATGGCTTGGCGTAGCGGTCAACGCGTTCCTTGTGGGCAGCCTCCAGCGCGAGCCATTTCTCTTGCGGGAGGTGCTTTTGCCTAGGCTCCGGCACCGCTTGAACCAAGGATGTCGGCGACGGAGGCCCATGCGGAAATTTCGCAGCCGTCAGTGAGTTTGTAGGAGGACTCGACGCCCACGCCATCAACGGCCCCGGTGATTACTGCCGTCTGGGGTCCGCCGTAGCGCTGCTCGCAGACTTGGTCGCTGGGGCGCGGCGTGCGGGTGAGGAGGGCGGGGTTCTTTTTCAGGGCTGCGCACGCCGCGGCTGCGGTGGGGTGGTGGCTTTCCGCGGCGGGGACGCCGCCTGTGCACACGAGCGTGTAGCTTTCAGGGGCTGCCGTGGGGGATAGCTTGACGATGATGGAAAGCTCGGCATCTCCGCGGCTGGTCGCGGTGGGGGAGAACGAAGGAGTCGGTTTGCCGCTGGGAGACTCCGTTTCGTCAGGCAAAAGCCCGGTGTGGCTGCTCGACGGCGAGGACGACGTGCTGCTGCCGGGCGCCGATCCGCTGGGCGAGCTGCCTCCGGGGCCCGGTGTGCAGGCGGCAAGTCCAGCGACGGCGAGGACGGCCAGCACTGACCGGACTATTCGCAGGCGCATGGGGTTCTCCTTGATTTATGCCAGTTTATCGCCCGTACCGGCAGTAGGGTGCTGAGTGGCCGCGATGAGCCCGGTCATTGCGCGGTGCAGTTCCGCTACTTCGGCCCGCGTGAGTTGGAGCCGCTCCATGATGGTTCCCGGCACGGCGGTCGCCTGTTGCCTGAGGGCGGCGCCTGCTTCGGTCAGGGTGATGGCGAGGGCCCGTTCGTTTCCGTGGATGCGGTTGCGGGTCACGAATCCTGCTTCTTCGAGCCGGCGCAGGATGGGTGAAAGGGTGGCTGGCTCGTGCAGGAGTGCCTCGCTGATGTCCTTGAGCGTGCGCGGGTTCCGTTCCCACAGGGCCAGCATCACGAGGTACTGCGGATGGGTCAGCCCCATTTTTTCAAGCACCGGCTTGTAGACGCCCACCACGCTCCGCGACGCCACGGTCAGCGCGAAGCACAATTGACGCTCAAGCAACAGGTCGTCTTCCGGCGGGGCGGTGGTTTCGGGGGCAATGGGTGTGCCTGGGGCAGCCATGGCTTGCTCCGTTCCGTGTCGGCGACCGGGCTGTGCCGATCGATAGTTAGTGCACTAATTGTTAGTGTACTCTTAAACCACAACATCCTTTTGAGAGAGGGGAGACCAGGTGGCCAAAGAGACCATGACCCAGAGATTCATGCGTGCAACTGGCAAGCTGCGGATCATTTTCGGGCCGGCGCACAGCAGTTCCTTGGATCATGAAATGACCGAGGAGAACAAGCGCCTCCTCGCGCGGCGCCAGGCCGAAGCGCAGCAATGGGAGACGATCCGCAGACCGGACGGCAGCACCTACGTGGTCCCCAAGAACCCGGACGACAAGTCCCTTCGTTAAGGTCCCCACCGGCTCCCAGCCTTCGTTAAGGTCCCCACCGGCTCCCTCATCGACGGGCGCCCACCCGGGCCTTTTACGGGTTCCGGGCGTAAAATTGGCCTCACTGGAACCACTCAGCTCCAACCGCACGGCTGGACCTCGTAGCGGGGAAGGAGGTGGGAATTGTGGGACATGCACTCGATAGCTTCATGAGGGTAACCGATCGACTGCGTTTCTGGTTCGGCCCGGCTACCCGGGGCGACGTTGATACGCCCGTAGTCCACAAGCATGACGACTTCGAATCGGCGTCGGAAGAAGACCTGGGGCATTTCGTCGTCGAAACAGACGACCAAGGCCACCACTACGGAGTTCGCAAGGAAGGCGCCTGAAGCCGCTTGCGGCTCCAAATCCGCGGGAAAGCAAAAGAACCGGAGCATGAGCTCCGGTTCTTTCACGTATAAGTACTTCAGATCCCCGACGGCGGGTGCCCGACCGCGACTGCCCGTCTGTGCATGCCCGACGGCGACTGCCCGACTGTGTGTTCCCGTCCGGGAGGCCGCTGGCGAGGTTCGGTTAGCGGCCGGTGCCGCCGTAGACGGTTGCTTCGGCTTCGCCGTCGAGCTCGAACGCCTTGTGGATGGCGCGCACGGCGTCATCCAGCAGATCCGCGTGCGTGACCACGGAGATGCGGATCTCCGAGGTGGAAATCATGTTGATGTTGATGCCGGCGTCAGAGAGCGCCTTGAAGAAGGTGGCGGACACGCCCGGGTGCGAACGCATGCCGGCACCGATCAGGGAAAGCTTGCCGACGTTCTCGTTGTATTCGATGCTCTCGAAGCCGATTTCAGGCTGCGCCGCACGGAGGGCGGTGAGGGCGTCGGCGCCTTCCACGATGGGCAGGGTGAAGGAAATATCCGTGCGGCCGGTACCGTGCGTGGACACGTTCTGAACGATCATGTCGATGTTCGAGTGCGCCTTGGCGATGACCTGGAAAATTGCGGCGGCCTTGCCGGGGATGTCCGGGACGCCGACCACGGTGACCTTGGCTTCTGAACGGTCGTGTGCAACACCGGAGATGATTGGCTGCTCCAAGGCAACTCCCTCTTGAATCGTGATCTTGTCATCGGCGCTGGGCAGGACCCAGGTGCCTTCGTTCTGGCTGAATGAGGACCGGACGTGCAGGGGCACGCCAAATCGGCGAGCGTATTCCACGCAACGCAAGTGCAGGATCTTGGCGCCTGAAGCTGCCAATTCCAGCATTTCCTCGCTGGAGATACGGTCGATCTTCGTGGCAGTGGAGACCACGCGAGGGTCTGCGGTGTAGATGCCGTCGACGTCCGTGTAGATTTCGCAGACGTCCGCTTCGAGCGCCGCGGCGAGGGCCACCGCAGTGGTATCGGATCCACCGCGGCCAAGGGTAGTGATCTCCCTGGTGCTCCGGGTCATGCCCTGGAAACCGGCCACGATAGCGATGTGTCCCTTGTCCAATGCGGTACGGATGCGGTGGGGGTCGACGTCGATAATGCGGGCCTTGCCGTGGATGCCGTCCGTGATCATGCCGGCTTGCGAACCGGTGAACGACTGGGCGGAGGCGCCGAACTTGTTAATGGCCATGGCGAGCAGGGCCATGGAGATGCGCTCGCCTGCGGAGAGGAGCATGTCCATCTCACGCGCGGGAGCAGAATCGGTGACTTGAGCGGCGAGATCCAGGAGCTCGTCCGTGGTGTCTCCCATGGCGGAAACCACCACGACAACCTCATTGCCGGCCTTTTGTGCGTCAACCACGCGCCGGGCAACACGCTTGATGCCTTCTGCATCGGACACCGAGGAGCCACCGAACTTCTGCACGATCAGCTGCTTGGTCTTGGCAGTCTGCGCGGTCAGGTCTTCGGTTTTCACATCGGTAGTGGGCAAACTCATGCGCGCACCCTCACTGCATCAATTGGGGATCGTACGTTGCGTGGCCAGGTAAACGGCACGGCTACGTGGCTTATGTGGCCAGTTTATCGCCGGGCGCGGCGGGCGGGGGAATTGTGACCAAATCTCGGCCTTTGGGTGCATGCCGGGTGGTTTCGCCCTGGCGTACGATCAAGAAATACGCAGCCTGGGGGCATGTGGGCTCACGGGAATTGAAGCGTACTTGTTCTGTTTGGGGGAAACAGGTGAGTAGAGCATGTCCATAGCTGAAAGTTCAAGCGTCCCGGGCAGTGGCGCCCTCGGCGTATCCGCCGAAGGCGTCTCACGCCGCTTCGGCACGGTCCACGCAGTCGAGCACATCGATTTCCACGCGCCGGCCGGGAAGGTCACGGCGCTCATTGGGCCCAACGGGGCGGGCAAAACGACGCTCCTTCTCATGCTTGCCTCGCTTCTGCGGCCCGACTCCGGGACCATCAGGATCAACGGCCTGGACCCCCTGCACGACATCGCGGCCTCGCGGCTTCGGATTGGCTGGATGCCGGACACCCTGGGCGTGTGGGAGTCCTTGACTGCACGCGAAATCCTGGTCCAGATGGCGCGCTTCTATCGCCTGCCCAAGGCCGGTATCGCCCAGCGTGTAGCCGGCTTGCTCGAACTTGTCCGGCTGGACACCCTTGCCGAGCAGCCGGCCCGGGTCCTCTCCAAGGGCCAACAACAACGGCTCAGCCTGGCCAGGGCCCTCGTCCACGACCCCTCCGTGCTTCTGCTCGATGAGCCTGCGTCCGGCCTCGACCCGGGATCCCGGGTGGAGCTCCGAAACCTGTTGCGCCGCCTGGCCGGGGAAGGCAAAGCCGTGGTGGTTTCCTCCCACGTGCTCAGTGAGCTCGATGAAATCGCGGACGGAGCGGTGTTCGTCAACCAGGGCCGCACTGTGAAACAGCAGACCCTCGAGGAGGCGGCCCTGCAGGGCCGGCGCTACGCGATCACAGCCCTCGACAACGGGGCCCTCACCGCAAAGCTCAGCGAACTCGGGTTGGAATACCGTGTGGAGGCGGGGCGCCGCACGTCGGTCACTTTGTTGTTGACGCACGACGACGGCGCTGCCGCCCTCTTGGGTGAACTCGTTCGGTCCGGCATCGGCGTGGTTTCCTTCGCCCCGGCTGCCGGTGCCCTGGAAGAGACGTACATGAACCTGGATACGGAGAGGCGATGAGCAACGTGAATGACACCGTGCCGGCGCCTGCGGGACCGCGGGGAGCTACGGGCGGCGGGAACGCCGTCGTCGGCTATCTTGGCGGGATCCGCGACGTCGTGGTCCTCGAGATGAAACAGCGGTTGCGCTCCCGCGGCTGGTACATCATGCTGGGCATCTGGTTCTTTGTGATCGCCGTAGTGACGTGGCTGACCTGGCTCGCCTGGAACGCCAGCATGGAAGCGCGTCGTTCCACGATGCCGCCGTCGGCGCTGTCCGCGCAGGACGGCCCGGGGTCCATGATCTTCGAGGTCGTGCTGGCCTTTGTGCTCCTGTTTGCGCTGCTTGTGGCACCCGCGCTGTCCGCCAATACCATCAACGGAGACCGGGCCGGAGGCACACTAGCCATCCTGCAGATCACCTTGCTGACCCCGGGCCAGATTCTCTGGGGCAAGTTCTGCGCGGGGTGGCTCGCGGCGCTCGCCTTCCTGGCGACAAGTGCCCCGTTCCTTGTCTTCGGAATGTTCCAAGGCGGGCTGACTCCGGGGCACGTGGTGGTTTCCTTGCTGATGCTGGCGGTGGAACTGGCCGTTGTCTGCGGGATCGGAGTGGGAATTTCGGCTCTTGCGGGGCGGCCCTTGTTCTCGATCGTGGTGACCTACTTGGTTGTCGCGGCGCTGGTGGTCGGATCATTGATTTCCTTCGGACTGGGAGCGCAATTGGCGCAAGGGACGGTGTTGGCCAACACTCCCGTTGGCCGTCCGGTGTCGTATGTACCGGTGCAGCCGAATCAGCAAGGGCAGCCGATTGAACCAGTGGAGCCCGGCTACACCTGCGAGGGTCCCTTGGTGGAGCACTCGGCGGTCCGGACCGACCGTGTGGCGTGGATGCTCGCGTTGAATCCCTACGTGGTGGTGGCCGACGCGATTCCGTATCCCGACCGGAGCGGGACGGCGTTCTACTCGGTCGGCATGATCGAGGGCATCAGCCAGGGTGCCAGGTCCGCGCTCGCTGGCCCGGACCACTCCTTTATCTGTGCCAACGGCGTGCCGCAGCCGCAGTACCTCAAGCAGACGACGCCCTTGTGGCCGCTGGGACTCGGCCTGCAACTGGTCCTGACGGGGCTTCTCATGTGGCGCGGCTGGCGTTCGCTGCGGACGCCTGCAAGCCGGCTGGCCGGCGGGACACGGATCGCCTAAACCGGACCGGTCGCTCAAGGGGCCGCAACGGCGTCGGGGGTGTTCTGGAAGTGCGGCTGCTTACATCAGGGCGTTGCGGCGACCCTCGAAGGCCCTTCCGAGGGTAACTTCGTCCGCGTACTCCAGGTCTCCGCCCACCGGGAGGCCGGAAGCAAGCCTGGTGACGGTGATGCCGATCGACTTCAGCATGCGGGCCAGGTAGGTGGCCGTCGCTTCGCCCTCAAGGTTGGGGTCGGTGGCGATGATGATTTCCTGGATAGCGCCGTCGTTGAGCCGGGTCAGGAGCTCGCGGATACGGAGCTGCTCGGGCCCGATACCGGCGATCGGATTGATGGCGCCGCCGAGGACGTGGTAGCGGCCGCGGAAGGACCGTGTGCGTTCCACAGCCAGGACATCCTTGGATTCTTCGACCACGCAGATCACGGAGGGATCGCGGCGCGGATCGCGGCAGATGTTGCACAGCTCCTGCTCGGTGACGTTGCCGCAGACAGTGCAGAACTTCACCCGTTCCTTGACTGTGGTGATGGCCGCGACCAGCCGCTTCATGTCCTCGGGATCGGCCTCGAGGATGTGGAAGGCTAGCCGCTGCGCCGACTTCGGCCCGACCCCGGGGAGCCGGCCGAGCTCGTCGATCAGCTCTTGTACTGCGCCTTCGTACACAATGTCCTCGTTCATTCGGTGTGGACGCCGTTGTTGCTCAGCGGGCGTCGCGGTTTGGTGGCACCTTTTTGTGGCGCCGGCGGGCTCTCGCAGGGTTCCATGGGGTTCCCCGCCGAACACCGTGCGGGCCCGCGCAGGGTGTTGATACGGCGTCCGGTTGTTAGCGGCGCATCAGGGGATTGCCGTCCAGCGACCGTTCTTCGAGTAGCTTTCCGCCCAGAATACGCTCGACGGCGGCCCGTCCAAAGACTCCCGATTCCTCGATCGTCTCGTCGTCGGCACTCGGGATGTCTTCCACCACGCTGCCGGGAGCGACGGCGGCCCGTGCCGGTGCTTTCTCCCGCCCGGCCATGGCTTCGGGGCTGTTCGAAAGCCGTTGGTAGAGGCTCTGTTTTCCGGTTCCCGAAGGCGCCGGCGCTGTTGCCGGGGGAGACGCAGGGGCTGGCGGAGTGGGTTGTGCGAGTGCTACGGCCGAACGCGCGGTTTCGCCTCCGGACGGCGCGGTTGTTGGCGGTGCACCGGCTGACGACGCACCGTCTGGCGAGGCGCCCACTGGCGGCGCGGCCGGGCCGGAAGCGGCGGGCTGGGGTGCCGACCACGTCGTTGACCAATCGGCGGCTGGCGCAGTGGCTGGTGCTGGTGCCGGCTCTGAAGCCTGATGCCGGTTTGGAATCTGCGCGGCGGCGGGTTCATAGACGGGACTGGGCGTCGCTGGCTGGGATGAAGTGGCCTGACCGTCAGGGTCGGCAGAGGTGCCCGAAGCCGCGGAACCAACGTTGGATTCGGTGCCGACCACCCACGAGCCCGGCGCATGCTCGACAGCCTTGGACCATGGATCTTCCGGGGCGTTGGACTTCTTCTCCGAAGTTGCCTGGGCGGAACGCTTGCTCGTGGGAGCGGTGCTGGCGGGGACTGAGCTATTCAGCGTGGAAGGAGCGCGTACCGAAGCGGCGGCCGACGATGGGGCGGCTGCCGTGGCTCCGGGGCCGGCCGTGGGCATGGCGGTGAAGCCCGAAGGAGCCGACGGTACCCAATCCATGGGTGGTTCCTCGTCCAGCGGGGGGGCGTCTTCGTCCCTTGGGGGACCCCAATCATCGTCCGAATATGAGTAGTCCGCGGCCGGGTCTGTCGGCGCCGTTGCGGACGACGCAGCTGCTGCGGCGGACGATGCCGGGGCGGCTGCTGAGGGTGGACCCTGTACAGCGGAAACAGGTTGAGTCGGAGCGGCCTCGGAGGCCGGGGCCAGTTGGGATCCACGTGCCTGTTCGGACGCCTCGCCAGGCGCCGAAGGAACCTGCCCCGACGTTGCCGGTGCCATTGATGTTGGTGCCACTGGTGCTGGTGCCACCGGTGCCGGTGCCGCATCAGCCCTGTCTGCTTCCGGGGCGGCAGGGCTTTGTGCCGCAGGGGCAAGTCCCCATGCGCTGTCCACGGCGGACGACACAGTTGGGGAGGCGCCACTCCCTACGGGGGGCGTCTGGTCAGCCGGTGCTTTTGGGTTTGGTTCAGAGCTACCCGAGCTGTTGCCGCCGACGACCGAAGTGATCTGGCAGTCGATGCCGATTGTCTTGTGGATGGCTTGGCGTAGGTTCTCGGCATGGTCTGCGCGGCTGAAGGCGCTCGCAAGGCCGTCAGTGCTGAATGCCAGAGTCAGAAGCTGGCCGTCGAACTGTGCCACCTGGGCGTTGGCTCCGACCAATGCCCAACTGCTGCGCTTGATCTTGGTCAGTGTCTGGAGGATTTCAGGCCAAGCCCGCCGGATGACCTCTACATCGGCGCCACCGGTAGCGGGGCGTGAGGCCTGTGCGGACGCTGGCGGTTGCACGGGCGCTGACGGTTCTGCGGGCGCTGACGCCGGAGCCTGGGCCGGTCCGGGCGTTTGATGTGGCGCGGACGTTTGAGCTGGTGCCGCCACGGACTGGGTCCGGTCCTGATGTGCCGCTGGTTGAGCCGATGGCGCCTGGGCAACGGGCTGTGCCGCAGGAACAGGGGCAGGGGAATGTGTTGCCTGTTCGGACCCGGGACGGCTGACCGGCTGCCTGGTTTCATCCACGGGCCAGTCACTAGTGGACACCCGGGGCGGTGTCAGTTGTTCCCTGGTCGGTTCCACGGAAGCAGACGGAGGGCCGGAAGCCGGAGCCTCAGCGACCTCGGCCGGCCCGGATGTGGCTGCTGCGGGCGCGGGCGAGTCGAGCCCTGGTGAGGAGGGAACGGGACTGGCGGCCGCCGTCGGGCGTTCCACCGGTTGATCCGCTGGGCGGCCAGTTGGCGCGGCGGAAATGGAGGGAACCGCAGCAGCTTCCGGCGTCTGGGCTTCCGCGGGGGGAAGAGCCCCGCCGTAGTTGAGGCGGCGTTCGACGCGGTCGATCCGGGCCGCGATGCCACGTTCGGTCTGCTCGGAACTGGGCAGCAGGATCCGGGCGCAGAGCAGTTCGAGATGCAGCCGGGGCGAGGTGGCGCCGGTCATTTCAGTGAGTGCGGTGTTCGTGACATCGGCGGCGCGGGAGAGCTCAGCGGCACCGAGGTTGTTGGCCTGGCTGCGCATGCGGGCGATCTGGTCCGCCGGCATGCCGCGAAGGATGGCCTGGGCGCTTTCCGGCATGGCTTGGACGATGATGAGGTCGCGGAACCGCTCCAGCAAGTCCTCGACGAAGCGGCGGGGATCATGCCCTGTTTGGATGACACGGTCAACAGCGCGGAAGACGGTGGCGGAATCGGACGCTGCGATTGCCTCCACGACGTCGTCGAGCAGTGAAGCGTGGGTGTATCCGAGCAGAGCGACGGCGAGTTCATAGTCCAGGCCGTTGGGTCCGGCGCCGGCCATGAGCTGGTCAAGTACGGAGAGGGAATCGCGCACGGAACCGCCGCCGGCCCGGATGACGAGGGAGAGCACGCCCGGAGCCACGGGCACGTTCTCCTGTTGGCAGAGAAGCTCGAGGTACTGCATCAGGGGCTCGGGCGGCACCAGCCGGAAGGGGTAATGGTGCGTGCGGGAGCGGATGGTGCCGATGACCTTGTCCGGCTCAGTGGTGGCGAAGATGAATTTGATGTGTTCCGGCGGCTCTTCGACGATCTTCAGCAGAGCATTGAAACCGGCAGAGGTGACCATGTGGGCTTCGTCAATGATGAAGATCTTGTAGCGGTCCCGGACCGGGGCGAAGGTGGCGCGTTCGCGGAGATCGCGGGCGTCGTCCACGCCACCGTGGCTGGCGGCGTCGATCTCGATGACGTCGAGGGAGCCGGAGCCGCCGCGAGCCAGCTCAACGCAGCTGTTGCATTTGCCGCAAGGAGTGTCCGTGGGGCCTTCGGCGCAATTGAGGCAGCGGGCGAGGATGCGGGCGGACGTGGTTTTTCCGCAGCCGCGAGGGCCCGAGAAGAGGTAGGCGTGGTTGACCCGGTTTTTGCGCAGGGCCGTCATGAGCGGCTCGGTGACGTGTTCCTGCCCGATAACGTCCGCGAAAGAATCGGGGCGATATCTGCGGTAAAGAGCAGTAGTAACAGTCACAGGGGAAACCTACCTATAGGGACTGACATTTAAATAAGAGACCCCTCATGCACCCGCCAGAGCCCATCTACCCTTGCTACCTTCCGGTCCTGGGGGAGTTCAACAGGATGACGCCACATGAGGGGCCGTCGACAAGCTTACCCGAAGTTATCGGGCCCTCCGAATTTGCGGACATGCGCCCTGTGAGAGCCAAGAAATGGACATGTCCCCTCGGTGCTCGGTGGTTCCAGTGGACATGTCCCCCTCCTGCCCCTGGTTCCACTGGACATGTCCCCTGTGAGAGCCAAGGACTGGACATATTGGGATTATGTCCAGTGCTCGCGTGTAGGGGAGGGCATGTCCAGTGGGTTAGCGCCAACCGGACGCCTAACGACGTCTGCGGCATCCCACTGGAACTCGCGTCCCCGCGTTTCAGCTTCCATAGATCCGGTGCTGCCGTGTCGGTGGTGACGAATACGATCGTGGAAACGCTTATTTCCCTAGGCGCTACCAACAACTGGAGGTTCCCCGTGCCAGAACAGCCCGGTGCTGGTGAGTTCATCGTCTATGCGAGCAGTGATGGCAGACAGGTCGTGCAATTGCGTGCAGTTGCGGGCACGGTTTGGCTGTCACAGGCCCAATTGGCTGATCTCTATGGAACCACTGTGCCAAACATCTCCCAGCTCATCGCGAGAATCTTGGCTGACGGAGAAGTGACGGAGGCAACTGTTAACTCAGAGTTAATAGTTCGAACTGAGGGAACCAGGCAAGTCCAGCGGGAGGTCAAGTTTTACAACCTGGACATGATTTTGGCGGTTGGCTATCGGGTCACTACGCCTAGGGCAGTTCAGTTTCGTCAATGGGCCACCACCGTACTCAAGGAGTATCTGGTGAAGGGGTTCGCGATGAATGACGCTTACCTGAAGGACCCCGTCGGAGTCGACTACTTTGACGAACTGCTTGAGCGAATCAGGTCCATCCGCGCCTCGGAAAAGCGGTTCTACCAAAAAGTGCGTGAGATCTTCGCCGAGACGAGCGCGGACTACGATGGCAAATCCGCCGTTGCCCGGACGTTCTTTGCCACTATCCAGAACAAGCTGATCTATGCCGTGACAGAGATGACCGCTGCGGAACTAGTTCTGGCCAGGTGTGATGCGTCGAAGCCCAACTTCGGGCTCACGACCTTTCCCGGAAGCAAGGTCAAGAAGGCTGATATTGAAGTCGCCAAGAACTACCTTCAGGAGTCCGAGCTCAGAGAACTCGACAGACTGACGGTCATGTTCTTGGATTTTGCCGAGGATCGTGCACGGCGAAGGCAGCAGACTTTGATGTCAGATTGGGTCGTTCAGGCGGATCGCTTCATCGACTTCAACGAACGGTCTTTGCTTATGGGCGCGGGCACTGTTTCCAGCGCCCAAATGAAAGAATCAGTCGCTCAGCGTTATGACGACTACGCTCAGCGTCGTCGGGTCTTGGAAGCCTCACAGGCTAACGAAGATGAAGCCGCGGACCTCAGTGTGCTCCTTGCCGCTGCTGAGGGGCTTGCCCCTAACAATGAGCAACGGCCGGACAGTTGACCTCCCGAGGTTAGCGCCACCCGTTCACCGGCCACGTCATGAAGGCCGGTTCCTCGTAAGGGTGGGCCAAGCGCAGGGCTCGAACGACGGCGCCGAGCACGTCCTCCTCAACCACGCACTCAACCCGGATTTCCGGCACCGTTTCACCCTGTCCTACGGCTCCGATGAACGGCTCCGCTCCGGGCAATGGAGTGAAGCGTCCGGTGCCCGGAGTGGTAAAGGAGCAATGCGAATAGTCGCCGATTCTGCCTGCCCCGGCATCGCCGATTGCGGCCAGCAAGTTCTCACTGTGCGATGCCGGGACGTAGACAACGAGGGCGTGCAGTTGGCTCATGGCACCATCCTCCCAGTCGTCCCTTAAAAACAGGTCAGAGGATGGTTTAAAAACAGGTCAAAGGATGGTTCTTGATCTCCATTGCCAAACTGCTGAACGCAGCGGACTATGGGTATGTACACCGATTGGGGCAATCTCAAGATTGTGAGCTGCAGGGCCTGGTTTCAGGGGCTGGACCCAGCAGCTCAACGGAGTGCCGGAGGAATGGACGCATTGGGGGCGTCCATTTTTACGTTTAAGCGCACTGAGGGCCAACCCGGCGCCATGAAAGTCCCGATTGGGCGATGCCGAAATTCTCGGGTACAGTGGAGTCTGCTTTTGATTCAGAAGCAATGGAGAATTCGCCTAGCGGCCTATGGCGCACGCCTGGAACGCGTGTTGGGTTAACGCCCTCGGGGGTTCAAATCCCCCATTCTCCGCGGTTGGCCCCGGTCTTATGGACCGGGGCCTTTTTGCGTTACGGGTCTATTCGAATTGGCGTCGGATTCCGCTCAATCATTCGAATGGGCGAACTCCAAGGCCACGGAATCACGCGGTGGGCGGGCCATACGAGCGGAATGATCGTGCAGAATCCGACGGCACCCCAACCCAAACCCCCCAAAAACCCACGCCCCGCGACCCCCAACCCACGCCCTACATCCGTTCCGCAGCCACCCGTTCCAGCACTTCCCGGCACGCCAGAATCGCAGGGTGGATCCGGCCGGCGGTGCGCGTTGAGGTGAAGACTGTCCGCTTGGGGAGTCCGGGAAGGTCCAGCAGTTGGACTGGCGGGGTCCGCCCCGTCCAGACGAGGTCAGGCATGAGGGCCACGGCATTGCCGGATTCGATAAGCCGGATTTGCGCTTGGAGGTCCGCGGTTTCGTAGCGGACGTCGGGCTCGAACCCGGCAGAGCGGCATGCTTGCTCCGCCCAGTGCCGGGACGCCGCACCGCGCGGTTCCATGACCCACGGCAGAGCGGCCGTGTCCGCCAGCGAGGAGATCGATTCCCCACCCAGGCCAATGGGGGGAGTGGCCAGCCTGATGGCGTCGCTGGTCAGGGTGGCCCGGTCCAGGCCGGGATGATGCGGTGCCGCGTGTCCGGGGTACTGCTCGGCCACGACGATGTCGAAGTCGCGGGCCCAGGTTTCATAGAGCGCAGTCTCCGGTTCGCGTTGGATCATTTCCACGCGCACTTCGGGATACTCGCCCTTCATGATGGTGAGGAAGTCCGGCATGAGGGCCAAGGCAGCGGTTTGGAATACGGCCAGCCGGACTGTGCCGGTCACCGTGGAGAGAGACGCCGCGAGATCCGTCTCTGCCCGCTCCAAGGTGGCCAACAACGCGGCCGCATGCTCCACGAGGATCTCGGCCTGCGGCGTGAGCTGCACTCGCCGGCCGGATTTTCTCAGTAGTTTCACGCCGGCTTCCTTCTCCAGCAAGGTCAACTGCTGGGACACCGACGACGGGCTGTACTTCATCGCGTCGGCCACTTCTGCGAGCGTTCCGCGGATCTTTAATTCGTGCAGCAAGCGCAGCCTGCGGACATCCAGCATTCAGCTCTCCGGAAGGGTCGAGAAATCTAATGAATATTCTTCAGAAAAGATCGCTTTTCCTAATCTGATTGTAGATCCATACTGGTGGAAACAAAGCCCTCTCCGCACCAAAAGGAACGAAGCGCATGAGCACACCAACCCGGGATTCGAGCATCGACGCCAGGACACAGTCCACCCCGGAATCCGGACACCTCCAGGAGTTGGCCCACGAAGCCATCCAACTGGTTCGACACTGGCTCACCGAAGCCTCGAAGGTGCCCGTTGACGTCTCCGCACAGCGCCTCGCCGGCGTCCTCAAGGATCCGAATGGCCTGGACTTCACGGTGGGATTCGTCGACGGCGTCATCCGTCCCGAGGATCTGTCCGTCGCCGGCCGCAACCTGGCCAAGCTTGCCCCGAAGGTCCCGGCCTTCCTGCCCTGGTACATGCGCGCTGCTGTGCGCACCGGCGGCGTGATGGCTCCGGTCCTGCCGCAGGTGGTCATCCCGATCGCGCGCAAAGTCCTCCGTGACATGGTGGGCCACCTGATCGTGGACGCCACGGACGCCAAGCTCGGCCCGGCCATCGCCAAGATCAAGCAGAACGGCGTACACCTGAACGTGAACTTGCTGGGCGAGGCCGTCCTGGGCGAACGCGAAGCCAGCCGCAGGCTCGAGGGAACCCTCAAGCTCCTGGCTCGTGACGACGTCGACTACGTCTCCATCAAGGAGTCCTCCACAGTGGCCCCGCACTCGCTGTGGGCCTTCGACGAAGCCGTGGACCACGTGGTGGAGAAGCTCACCCCGCTCTACAAGCTGGCTGCATCGTTCCCCAAACCCAAGTTCATCAACCTGGACATGGAGGAATACAAGGACCTCAGCCTGACCATGGCCGTGTTCACCCGGATCCTGGACAAGCCCGAATTCAAGAACCTCGAGGCCGGCATCGTGCTGCAGGCCTACCTCCCGGACGCGCTCTCGGCCATGCAGGAACTGCAGGAATGGGCTGCGGCCCGCCGGGCCAATGGCGGCGCTCCCATCAAGGTGCGCGTCGTCAAGGGCGCCAACCTGCCCATGGAACAGGTCCAGGCCTCCATCCAGGGCTGGCCGCTCGCCACGTGGGGCACCAAGCAGGATTCGGACACCAACTACAAGCGCGTCCTCAACTACGCCCTCACCCCCGAGCACATCGATGCGGTCCGCATTGGCGTCGCCGGCCACAACCTCTTCGACGTTGCATTCGCGTGGCTGCTGGCCAAGGAGCGCGGGATCGCCTCGCAAGGGCAAGGCGCGATTGAGTTCGAAATGCTCCTCGGCATGGCCACGGGCCAGGCCACGGCCGTCCGCAAGGATGTCGGCAGCCTCCTGCTGTACACGCCGGTGGTGCACCCGGGCGAGTTCGACGTCGCCATCGCCTACCTGATCCGCCGCCTCGAAGAGGGTGCAAGCCAGGACAACTTCATGTCGGCGGTGTTCGAACTCAGCGAGAACGAATCGCTGTTCGAACGCGAGAAGCAGCGTTTCCTTCACTCGCTCGCGGAGCTGGACGACGCCGTTCCGGCCCCCAACCGCACGCAGGACCGCAACAAGCCCGAGGCCTCCACGCCAAGCCAGGGCTTCGCCAACACGCCGGACACCGACCCTGCCTTGCCCGCCAACCGGGCCTGGGGCCGCGCCATCCTGGAACGCATTCCGGGCTCCACCGCCGGCAACGCGATTGTTGAAGCCAGTAAGGTCAGCGAGCCCCAGGAACTGGAACGCATCATCGCCGCCGCCGTCGAGGCAGGCGAAAAATGGGGCGCCATGCCGGCCGCCGAGCGCGCAGCCATCCTGCACCGCGCAGGCGACATCCTGGAATCCCGCCGCGCCGAACTTCTCGAGGTCATGGCCTCCGAGACCGGCAAGACGATCGAACAGGGCGACCCCGAAGTCAGCGAAGCAATCGACTTCGCGCACTACTACGCTGAGCGCGCCAAGGACCTGGAAACGGTCGACGGCGCCACGTTCGTCCCAGCGAACCTCACCGTAGTCACCCCGCCGTGGAACTTCCCGGTGGCGATTCCTGCGGGCTCCACGCTGGCGGCACTCGCGGCGGGATCCGCCGTCGTGATCAAACCCGCAAAGCAGGCCCGCCGCTCCGGTTCCGTCATGGTGGACGCGCTGTGGGAGGCCGGTGTGCCGCGTGAGGTGCTGGCGCTCGTGCAGCTCGAAGAACGCGAGCTGGGCACCCAGCTGGTCTCGCACCCCAGCGTTGACCGCGTGATCCTCACCGGCGGTTACGAGACCGCTGAGCTCTTCCGCTCCTTCCGGCAGGACCTCCCGCTGCTGGCGGAGACTTCGGGCAAGAACGCCATCATCGTCACCCCGCACGCGGACCTCGATCTCGCCGCCAAGGACGTCGTGTATTCGGCTTTCGGACACGCCGGACAGAAGTGCTCCGCCGCTTCGCTGGTGATCCTGGTGGGTTCCGTTGCCACGTCCGAGCGCTTCCACAACCAACTCGTGGACGCTGCCCGCTCGCTCAAGGTGGGCTACCCGGAACAGGCCACTACCCAGATGGGCCCGATCATCGAGCCGGCCAACGGCAAGCTCCTCAACGCACTGACAACCCTCGGCGACGGCGAGACCTGGGCCGTGAAGCCGGAGAAGCTGGACGAGACCGGCCGTCTGTGGTCCCCGGGCATCCGCTTCGGCGTCAAGCGCGGCTCCTACTTCCATCTGACCGAGTTCTTCGGCCCGGTCCTGGGCGTCATGACCGCGTCCACCTTGGAAGAAGCCATCGCCATCCAGAACGAGATCGAATACGGCCTCACCGCCGGACTGCACTCGCTCGATTCCGATGAAATGGGCGTCTGGCTGGACACCATCCAGGCCGGCAACCTCTACGTGAACCGCGGCATCACGGGCGCAATCGTCCAGCGGCAGCCGTTCGGCGGTTGGAAGAAGTCCGCCGTGGGCGCGGGCACCAAGGCCGGCGGACCCAACTATCTGCTCGGACTGGGCAGCTGGCTCCCGGCCGAGCCCGCAGCCAAGCGCGGTGCCACGCTCAAGGGTGCGGCAGCCTCGATCCTGGCCGCGGCCAAGGCCGCAGGCCCGCTTGTTGAGGCCAGCGACGCGGAGGCCCTGCAGAAGGCGCTCTTCAGCGACGCCGCGGCATGGGCCACGGAATTCGGCACCCGCAAGGACGTCTCCGGCCTGAGCGCCGAGCGTAACGTCTTCCGGTACAGGGCCGTCCCCGTGACCATCCGCCTGTCCGAGGACGGGAAGCTCGTGGACTTGCTTCGCGTCGTAGCAGCCGGGGCAGTGGCGGGTTCGGCACTCACGGTGTCCTCCGCCGTCGAGCTTCCCGAGGCTGTTATCGCGGCGTTCGCGGGGCTCGGCGTGGGCACCCGCATCCAGAACGACGCCGAATGGCTGGTTTCCGCTGCAGGCATCAACGGTGGCCGCATCCGCCTGATCGGCGGGGACAGCAGCGCGCTGAGCGCCGCGACCGGCGGTCGTCCCGACGTCGCGATCTACCACGGCATGGTGACCCCGGCCGGACGCATCGAGATGCTGCCGTTCCTGCACGAGCAGGCCATCAGCATCACGGCGCACCGCTTCGGCACTCCGAACCACCTGTCGGACGCGCTGATCTAGCGATTCGTCAAAGAAGCCCGGCGGGACGGCCACAAGCCGTTCCGCCGGGCTTCTTTGCGTTTATGCCTCGTACCCCAAGCGCCGCAGCCGTTTCCGGGCGGCTTGCTCGCTGGGGCCACTGCGGCCCAAAGTCAGGCGGACGACGGCGAGGACCACCCGCGCGGCGAGAATCGATGGCAGCGGGATGGGGCCAAAACGGGCTTTTTCCAGCCCTAACAGTTCCCGATACCTTGGCTCCAGGCTGGCCACGGCCGCGGCGAACAAGATCCGGTAACCCGGTTGCAGCGACGCTTTCAACGGGGGGTACCTGATGAAATCGATGGTTTCCCTGAGCCGTTCGTCCGCGCGGAGATGGCCGGACGCGTACCACTGGTCCATTTCCGAGGTCACCTCGGCCAGGCTCAGGGGAGGGTCCTCGACTCCCATCAGGCGGCCGGCCTGGGCCCACTCGCGGATGTAGGCGTCGGCACCGCCGGGGACCGGACCACCCCAGATCCGGTGTGCCGCCACGAAGGAATCCGCGTACGCAACGTGGACCCAGCGGAGAAGCTCGGGATCATTGGCTGAGTACTCGCGGGTCTGTCCCTGGGCGTCAACGTAGTTGCCCTTGACGGAGTCATGGACCCGCCGCACGAAATGGGTTGCCGTGTGGGCCGCGTCCATGGAGCCGTAGCTCACGGTGAATATCCAACGGATGGTGTTTGCCAGCCGGCCGAGGGGGTCCCTTTTGAAGCCTGAATGGTCGTACACCCCCGCCAAGGCGCCGGGGTGCAGGGACTGCATGAGCAGCACCCGGATTCCGGCGACGATCGTGGACATGGACCCGTGGACAGCCCAGACGGCCGATCCGGGAAGGTGGTATCCGGGGTCGTTCCCCTCCGCAAGCCGCAGCACCCAGTCAGGCGTGGACTGCGGGTGACCCGTAAAAGTCATCCGCAGTTCCGATTGCCACTTCTTGAGGAAGTTGACCATGGTCTATTGTTGCGCAGCGTCGCGTTCGCGCAAGGTGCCGCCTTGTTTAAGTAGCGGTGCCGGCCCGCTGTGGAAACAGCGGGCCGGCACCTTTCGCGCGAGTCCCCTTAGCTTGCGGGTTGCTCGGCAAGTGCCCGACGGCGGCGCGCCGGGGACGCTGCCACCAGCAGGGCCGCGATTGCCACGGCAGCGCTCAGGACCAAGCCGGGCCGATACTGATCGAGCATCGCGGCGGCGCTGACCGTGCCGCTTGCCCCTGCGGCGGTGTCGTGGCCGCTGACGATCGCAGTGGTCACAGCAAGGACCAAAGCCGCACCAACCTGCGTGCTGGTCTGGATGAGTCCGGCGGCCAGCCCTTGCTCAGAATCCCGGATGCCGGCGGTGGCTTGGACATTGATGGACGGGAAAGCCAAAGCGAAACCGATGCCCAGCAGGATGACCGAGGGAAGGATGTCCAGGACGTAGTTGGGTGAGGTTCCAACGCGGAGGAACAAGACGTAGCCCAGTCCCAGCGAGGTCAGGCCGGTGAGGATGAGCTTCGGGGCCCCGAATTTCTCGATGAACCTGTCCGCGAAGGGGGCGCTCGTTGCCACCAGGAGCCCGGTGGGAAGCAAGGCAAGCGCCATGCCCAAGGGAGACCAGCCGAGCACCGACTGCAGGTACATGGTGAGGATGAACTGGAAGCTCAGGTAGGAGCCGAACAATCCAACGGCGCTCAGGTTGGCGCGGGCCACCCAGCCTTCACGAAGGATGCCGAAGCGGATGAGCGGGTGCTTGACGCGGTTTTCGATGACGGCGAAAGTTGCCAGCACGGCAGCAGAGATGGCGAATCCGGCGATTGTTGCCACAGATCCCCAACCCTTCTCCGGCGCTGAAACCAAGGTGTACACGAGGCCAAGCATGCCGAGCGCGAGGGTGACTGCGCCCCAGACATCGTGGCCGCTTTCTTGCGTGGACGGCTTGTCCCGGGGGATGAACAACATGCCGAGAAGCACCACCGCGACGGCGATCGGGACCGACACCAGGAAGGTCCAGCGCCAGCTCAAGCTGGTCATGAGCCCGCCAACAACCAGTCCGAGCGAAAAGCCGCTCGCGCCGAAAGTGGTGAAGATGGACAGCGCCTTGTTCCGCTCGCGGCCCTCAGCGAAGTTGGTGGTGATGATGGAGAACCCGGTAGGGGCAGTGAATGCCGCGGCCAGGCCTTTCACGAATCGCGTGGCAATCAAGAGGGTGGGATCATTCACGAGGCCGCCGAGGAGCGATGCCGCGGCGAACACGGTCAAAGCGATCAGGAAGATCCGACGCCGGCCCAGCAGGTCGGCGAGCCGCCCGCCCAGGAGCAGCAGGCTCCCATAGCCCAGCACGTAGGCGGAAACGATCCACTGCAGGGAATCGGTTCCGAGGTGGAGTTCGTGGCCGATGGAGGGAAGGGCTACGCCCACCATGGAAACGTCCAGGCCGTCGAGGGCCAGAACTGTGCACACCACCATAAGCAGCAGCCACTGGGCCCGGGTCCAGCGGACGGCTGTATGGAGCTGCTCGGCAGATCTAGTGAGGGTGCTTGGTGAAGTCATGGAATTAATCTATATGACACGTCATTCAATGACAAGGAATATGACTAGGAATCTTATGACGTGGACTTCATCTTTGGTTTCGACTAGAATCGGGCCATGGCAACAACGCAGGATCGCCAGCTGGTTGAGCAATGGCGCAGCATCCAGAACTCGTACTTCCGCACCGCGGCCGCGATCGACCGCGCCCTCGAAGCCAAGTTCGACATCGGCCTCAACGAATTCGAAATCCTCGATCTCGTTGCGGAAAGCGTTGACTCTGCCTGCCGCATGAAGGCACTCGGGGAGCGGACTCCGATGACCCAGAGCGCCGTCTCCAAAGTTGTTGACCGCTTGGAGAAAGCCGGACTCGTCTCCCGCCAAACCTGCTCGGATGACCGCCGCTCGCTGTACCTCGAGCTGACCGACGCCGGCCGCGCGCTGCATTCGGATGCCGCCGTCGAGCACCGCGCGTTGCTGAAAGAGAACCTCGGCGAGTAGCCCGCCACGGTCCGGCGAGTGGTTAGCGAGCGGGCCAAGTAAAAAGTCGAGTGTTCCCATTCGATTTCATAGCGGCCACAATGGGACGAGCGCGCCCGTACTGGGGAGGAGCGCCCGTCTCAGGAGTGGCTGTGGGAAAGCATCATGAGTCTGGCCAGATTGTCGATCTGGTGCTCTCAAGAAAATTTGGCCGGGTCCTTTCGGCTTGTTTCCTCGCGGTCATGGTGATCCTCGCTTTTGGGTTCCAGGGACCGGGTCTGGGCGGAGCGGCAAGCGACGGATCGTTGGCCATGGGTCAGGTTGAACCAGGCATGCTACCCACGGACGGTGCCACTGCCGGCGCACAGGGGACCGTGCCTCAGAGCCCGTCGTCGGCCCCCGTCGTTGCAGGCGACAAAGCCACGGTGTCTTTTGAACGTTCCCCGGTCCAAACCCTCGACAAGAACGGCGTAGGCACTCTTAGTGTCTCGTCGAGTTCTCTCGACCGGCCCCCTGCCGGGAAACTCTACGCGCCGCTTGAAATGCTGGTTCCGAGCTCTCCCTTCGGATTGAGGATCGATCCCATCACCGGATTGCCGGGGGAGTTCCACTGGGGCCAGGACTTCGCCGCGGCCTGCGGCACACTCGTCTACGCAGCCGATTCGGGCGTGGTCCGGGCCGTGGGCTGGCACCCGTGGGGCGGCGGCAATCGCGTGGAAATTGATCACGGCAACGGCCTGGTCACCACGTACAACCACCTGCAGGGCATCGCCGTCGTCAAGGGGCAATCGGTCCGGGTAGGCGAGGTCATTGCCAGGGTGGGAACCACGGGCTCCTCGACAGGCTGCCACCTGCACTTCGAGACCATTCTCAACGGCGTCTACACCAACCCGATGAACTGGACTTTCCTGCCCACCAAGCAAGTGGATCCCCTCGGCGATATCCCGATGGTCAGCTACCAGCCAGGTTCCGCCACCGCGACCTCGGCTGGGTCTGTCTGGTCCATCCCCGGGGCCGTGCCGACTGACCCGGGGGCCGTTCCCTCCGGACAGGCGGTGACCGGCGGGGTGCAGGAGACGAAGGTTGTGACGCCGAGCCCCTCTGCTACGGCCACGCACACGCCGACGGCGTCACCCACCGGGACGCCGACTAAGACGCCGTCGCCGAGCCCGACGGGGACGCCGAGTGGTTCAGGGACGCCGACCGGGACGCCGAGTCCGACGCCGACGGGCACTCCGACCGCGACGCCGACGCCCTCGCCGAGTGCTACCCCCACGCCAAGCAAGACAGCGAGCGGCACCCCGAACCAAACGCCGTCGCAAGCCCCTACCGTGACCCAAACTCCTGTGGTGACGCAAACTCCTGTGGTGACGCAGGAGCCCACAGCGACAGTCCCTCCTGAGGTGACCGTACCGCCCACGGTGGCGCCGGCGTCGAGCCTCCCCGCTCCGGTGCCGACCGTGACGCACACCCAGTCGCCCGCGCCCGTGCCCGCGACGCCGGCACCCACCAAGCCCACGCCGTCGGCGCCCACCAGCCCGACGCCGTCGGCTACCGCAACTACCAAAACGACGGCCCCTCAGCCGTAGAAGTCATCGCTTTCCCTGGACCCCGCCCAACCGCCCTTCCGCGCGTAGACTCGAGTGCGGCAGTTTGCCAAGGTTCACGTCGTAAGGAAGCGATTCAATGTCCCCGCTCTACAGCATCCCCCTGACATTCAACGACGGCTCCCAGGCCGACTTTGGGCGTTTCGAGGGCAAAGCCGTACTGGTTGTCAACGTGGCTTCGAAATGTGGTTTCACGCGCCAGTACTCAGGACTTGAGGAGCTCTACGGCAAATACCGCGACCGTGGATTCGAGATTCTGGGTGTGCCATGCAACCAGTTCGGTGGCCAGGAAAGGGGTTCCGACGCCGAGATCGCGGACTTTTGCCAGCGCAATTTCGGAGTCTCGTTCCCGCTCGCGAGCAAGGCCAAGGTCCGCGGCAAGCAGCAGCACGCCCTGTATGCCGAGCTGACCCGGACGGCCGACGGCTCCAAACCGCAGAAGGTTAAGTGGAACTTCGAAAAGTTCCTCGTGAGCCGCGAAGGTGAGGTGCTCGCCCGCTTCTCGTCCGCCGTCGAGCCCGATTCCGAAAAGCTTATCGAGGCACTCGAAGTGGCGCTCGCCTAGGCAAGCTGAAGCGATTCCTGACCGACTCCCGTCGCGAGGGCCTGACGGTTGTCAACCACCACTTCTCCGTCAACAACCGTCAGGATCACTGGCGTCTGCGCGAATTCGTCCGGCGCCGTGGTCAGAGGATTGTGCAGGACCACCGTCAGATCGGCGCGTGCCCCACTCTCCACGATTCCGCCTTCTTCACCAACCGACAGCCAGTATTGGCTCGTGTAGCCTTCGAGCGCGGCACGCGCGGAAAGCGCCTGCTGCGGCTGGACGGGCTCGACGTCGGGCCGTCCCGCCGGGCGGCGCGTCTGGGCTGAGGCGATGATCGCCCGCGGGTCGAAAGGAGCGATAGGCCAGTCCGACCCGAGGGCGACGATGGCTCCGGCGTCGCGGAGATCGCGGGTTCGCCACGCGTGGTTGGCCCGTTCGCTGCCAAGCCTGCGGGACCAGTTGTCGGTGTGGTCGGCGCGGCTGTAGAGGGCGCAATGCGTCGGCTGCAGGCTCGTTGCAGCGCCTGCGCTGATAATTTCCGCCAAGACCGAATCCGGGATGGACTCGATGTGCTCGATCCGGTGGACCGTGCCGTTCTTCGGAAGGGTTCCGATGGTCTGCGCCACGAAGGAAACGGCCTTGTCGCCGATAGCGTGGGTGGTGGTGGGGATCCGGTGTTCGTGGAAGAACTGCATGGCTGCGGCGAGGGCCTCGGGATCATGCCAGAGTGGATGGAGGGATTCCCCGTGAGTGTCTGGTTCAAAGAGCCATGCCGTTCCGTTGTCGATGGTTCCATCCATCATGAGCTTGATGCCGTGAACGTGCCAGCGCCTGCCGTGCCGGCCCTGCATCGCCAGCATGGCCTTCAGGTCCTCCTCGGTGGCGCCGGGCATGACCCACGGGGAGATCCGCAGCCGGATGGCGAGCTCGCCTCGGCGCTCCAAGGCCTCCAGCACTTCCAGGGTGTCCGGGGCCCCGAAGTCCAGCATCTGGCCTGCTACCAGCCCGGATTCGGCCATGGAACGCAGGAGTTTCCCGAGTTCGTCGACGCGCTGCTCGAAGGAGAGCTGGGGGAGGATGCTGCGGACGAGGTCTTGGGCGGCAATTTCGTAGAGCATGCCGTTGGGCCTGCCGTGTTGGTCGACGCCGACATAGCCGGTGCTGGGCAGCTCTTCCGTTCCGGTGACGCCGGCGAGCTTGAGGGCGGCGTCGGAGACGAGTGAGGCGTGGCCGTCGAACAGGGTGATGAACACGAGTTCGTCGTCGAGGACGCCCTCGAAGAGGGAGTTGTTGAAGCTCGCATCCCCGAAGATGACAGGGTCGAGGCCCCAAGCGAACAACCAATCGGAGCCGACGGCGTGAGGCGTGGAAGCGGCGTGCTGCACAAGGGCGGCGCGGACGTCGTCGAGCTCGGTGATCCCGCCCAGGTCAAGGCCACGGGCGATTTCCGCCCCGAGGATGGGGTGGATGTGGGCGTCAATCAGGCCGGGGCAGACTGTTGCGTCGCCGACGTCGATCACCTGTTTGGCTCGTGCGGTCCATTCGGCGGCGGGGGCGTCTGAGGGGGCGGTTGCCTGCTCGCCGTCGGCGGGGCCGACGTCGTGCGTTGAGCCGATGTGCGCAATGCGGCCATTTGAGATGGCGACGAAACCCGCCGTCCCTGTGAGCGCCTCACCGTGGAGGATGCTGGACGAGAAGATGACGAGATCGATGGGCTCGGGCGTGGTCAAGGTGTAACTCCTTGTTGTATTCGGGTATCCGACGCCGGCCCGGTGAGGATCAGTCGTCGTCGATGGCCGCCCTCAATCCTGCCGAGAGGACATCGGCGAGGAACGCGAAGCGGTCTACAGGGTGATCTGCCACGGCTTTCTTTGCCGCGAACAGATGGGGATACGTGCCTTGCTCCTCTTCGTTGATGCTCCATGCGGATTCCATGGTCATAGCGTCGAGGCTCGCGCCGATCGCGGCGCTGTCGAGGGCTTCCAGAGCGGGAATGACGAGGTGACTGGGCGTCCCCGCGAGCTCAAACACTTCGACAAACTGGTCGTAGCGCTCCAAGGCTGCCGGATGTGACACCGGCTGCGTGAGTAGGAGGGGAAGGAGCGCGGGGACCAGGGTGTAGGCCTTGCGGAGGGAGTCGAAGATCTGGCGGATGACATCGTCAAGGCTGCCGGACGGCAGCTCGGGCATCGGCGTTCTCTCTACGAGCGCGCCACGGGCCAGTTCGATGATCTCCTGCCGGCCCGTGACGTGCTTGTAAAAGGATGACTGCCTGACGCCCAGACGCTCCGCGAGCCGCGGGATGGAGAGGCTCTCTTCCTCTTCGAACATCTCAAGCGCCGCGCGGCCGATCGCCTTCCGTGAGAGCCTCGGTGTCCGGGGCCGCCCTAGCTGGCTGGTTTTGCTGGGAGTCTGCATCCCTCAAGACTAGGCTCCGGGATCACTCGGCGTGGCCGATCCGCTGGTATGCGGCCCGGTTGACCTTGCGCAGCACGAGCGCCAGCACAGTTCCGGCGGCAAACAGGAGCGGCGCGAAGACAAGGAGCGTGGTGTTGATCGGATCCCCGGCGGGAAGGCCGGTGATCAGTTGGGCGTTGGTGGCCATCAGGTAGGTCACTGCGCACATGATGATGGTGGCCGCCACGGCGGAGGGGATGACGTACCAGCGCAGGCCGTGGTCCTTGAGGCGGGTGAAGAAGACCACCACGCCGACGCCCGTGAGTGCCTGAAGGAGGAGGATGCCGATCACGCCCGGAGTGTTGGTCCAGACGAGGAACTGGGTGAACGGGTCAAGGCGGAACAGGGCCGCGCCGATCACCAGGGCGAGTGCGAGGAGGGTCTGGTCGAAGCCGGCCGCGGACGGGGTGCGGTATCGCGGGCTGATGCGGCCTGCGCGTTTCGGGAAGATGCCCTCGCGGCTCAGGGACAGGGTGTAGCGGTTGATGGTGTTGTGGAAGGAGAGCTGGGCGGCGAAGATGCTGGTGACGATCAGCACGCTCATGAGGTTCACGCACCAGCCGCCGGCGAAGTTGCCTGCTGCGATGTAAGCGGTGTCCCCGGCGTCCAGGTGGCCTGCGGCGAATGCCTGGACGGTGTCCGCTCCGAAGGCCTGGACGATGATCCAGACGGCGAAGGCGTAGAACGCGCCGATGAAGGCGATGGAGATGTAGGTGGCACGCGGGACGCTCCGGTCCGGGTCCCTTGCCTCTTCGCGGTAGAGGGCTCCGGATTCGAATCCCATGAAGGCAGAGAAGCCCAGGCCGAGGACGGCGGCGAACTGCGGGGAGAAGATGGCCTGGGGGCTGAATGATTCAAAGCTGATGCCGTGCGCGCCGCCTTGGGCCAGGACGAACGCGGCGACGATGGCGACGATCGCGGTTTCGAGGGTGAGCAGCACGGCCAGGACCTTGGCGCCGACGTCGATCCCGCGCCGGCCCAGGTACCAGACGGCCCCGATCGAGACGATGGCGTAGAGCCACCATGGAAGTTCCACGCCGGTGAAGGACTTCACGGCGAGGTTGGCCTGGATCCCTAGCAGTCCGTAGAGGCCGATTTGCAGGCCGTTGTAGCTCATCCAGGCGGTGAGGCCGGAGCCGAGGCCGACCACGCGGCCGAGGGTTTTCGAGATGTAGCCGTAGAAGCCGCTGTAGGACCGGACATGGCGGGTGAGCGCCATGAAACCGATGGCGAACAGGCCCAGACCGATGGCAGCGGCGATGTAGATGGAGGGAGCGCCGACGCCGCCCACCGCGAGGGCGAGCGGGGCGATGCCGACGACGATGGTCAGCGGAGCGGCCGCCGACACCAACATGAACACAATGTCGCGAGTTCCGATTGCGTTCTTCTTCAATCCGCCGTCAACGCTGACGGTCGCGGACGGCATGAGTGCCGCCTCTTCTTTAGTGAAAGCCATTCGCTTATTGTGAGGGGCGGCACATGTTTGAGTCAAGAGGCGCTGTTTTGGGGCTTGCTCCCGGGCCCATGCAAACGCCCGACGCTCGCTCACGTTTGTTGCCTTTTTGGCGGATGCTCGCTCACGTTTGTTGCCTTTTGGGCGGACGCTCGCTCACGTTTGTTGCCTTTTGGGCGGACGCTCGCTCACTTTTGTCGCCTTTTGGGCGGACGCTCGCTCACTTTAGGTGAGCGAGCGTTGGGGAAAAGGCCCTCATAGGTGAGCGGGCGTTGGGGAAAAGGCCCTCATAGGTGAGCGAGCGTTAGCGGCTGCTGGAGCCTCGAACGATGAAGCGCCCGTCGGTCCCCGCCCCGCCGTCGTTCTTTGGGACCCCGCCTAGCTGTTCCACCAATGCGGCGACGGCGGCCCTTGCGAGAACTTCGGGTTCGAGGTCGATGGCGCTGATTGGTGGGACGCTGTTGCGGGTCTGCTCGGAGTCCGAGCCGGCCACGATCAGGATGTCCGCGGGGGAGGCGACGCCCGCTTCCGCAAGCCGCGCCATCAGCCCGGCCGCATGGCGCCCCGTGAGGCAATAGACGGCGTCGGGCCTGTCTGTCATGGAGAGGAGCTCTTCGCCGATTGCCCTTCCGCCAAGGGTGCCGCTCGTTTCCATCTGGGTCACGATGATTGGCTCTTGGCCTCGCGCGGAACACCAGTCGCGGTAGCTGGCTTCCGTGGTGATGTTCCAGGAGTTGCGGTCGGTGCCGATGGCGATCGCCACCCGCCGCGCCCCGTTCTCCTCGAGGTGATCGAGCACCTGCTTGGTGATCTTGGCGGTGCTGGGCTCGATCCAGGCAGCGTAGTCGGCGCGGCCGAGGTCTTTGCCGACCGTAAGCAAGGGGATTCCTTCGGACTGAAGCAGGTCGATGACGGGATCGTTCTCCACTGGTTCCGTAATGATGAAGCCGTCGGCCGCCAACGAGACGCTGGGCGCATCCGGCAGGGTGGGGTCGCTGAGCAGCATGAGTCCGTAGCCGTGTTCCAGGGCGCTGAGCGAAGCGGCTCCGGCAAAGCGCAGAAAGTAGTCCACGCCTTCCGGGAGGAACGACTCGAGGGTGTCCAATGGACGAAGCACGAGCGCAAGGATTCCCAGCCGATTGCTTCGAAGTCCGCTGGCGACGGCGTTGGGCCGGTAGCGCAGTCTTCGCGCCGTGTCGATCACCCTCGCACGGGTGGCTTCAGCGACGATTCCCTTTCCGCTGAGCGCATGGGAAACGGTGGTCACTGAGACCCCCGCTTCGCGGGCTACCTCGCGGATGGTGGAGCGTGCGTTTCGCTGCGTCATAGCTGCAAGGTTATGCCTCCCGGAAGCCCTACCGAAATCGTTTTGTTAATTTTCGCCAGGGTGTTGCCCAAAACGTTTTGGGTGATTAGCGTCACTACAGCAATCAGCAGCCGATTGGGGCGGCCCCCTACCAAACGAAGTACGGGAGATCCATTGAATAAGAAACTCATCAGCGCAGGAGCCGCCGGCCTATTGCTCCTCCTTACCGGGTGCAATGGTGGCGCCGCCGCCAAAGCTCCCGATGCACTCAACCCGAAGGACCTGCTCGTCACCACCCCGGCGGCCATGACGAACCTGGACAAAATCGTCTGGAACAACAACTTCGGTGAGCCGCCGTCGATCGACCCCATCAAGAGCGCCGACTACCCCGCAAGCGCGGTGGTCTCCAACCTGTGCGAGAGCCTCTTCCAGATCCAGCCGGACTTTTCCATCAAACCGAACCTGGCCAAGAGCGTCAAAAACGTCGACAACAGCACTTACATTTACGAGTTGCAGAGCGGAGTGACGTTCTGGGACGGCAAGCCGATGACGGCGGACGACGTCGTCTTCAGCCTCAAACGCCAGCTTGATCCCAAGGAGATCAGCTACTGGGCGTCCGATGTCACGGCAAATATCGCCTCGGTGGACAAGACCGGTCCCAACGACGTGACGGTCAAACTCAAGACCCCTGATGCCACCTTCAACAACCAGCTTGCGACGCCGATCGGCGCCGTCGTGGAACAGGCCCAGCGGGAGAAGGCCGGCGTCGATTATGGCAACCCCGGCGCCGGCGTAATGTGCACCGGCCCCTACTCTGTGGGCGAGTGGAAGCAGGGAGCCTCGATCACGCTGAACCGCTACGACGGATACTGGAACACCGCCAAGAAGGCCAAGACCAAGCAGATCGAAATCCAGTTCATTACCGACCCGAGCTCGATCGCCAACGCCCTCGCCACGGGTGCCATTGATGGAAGCTACGACGTTCCCCTGAGCGCCATCAGTCAGCTGTCAAAGTCCACCAACGGCCAGCTCTTCTACGGCAAGTCCCTGCAAAACATGGCCATCATCAGCACCGGTACCGGGACTCTCGGCGACCCGGCAGTTCGCAAGGCACTCACCCTCGCCACGGATCGAGAAGCGATCGCCAAGACGGTATTTGAAGGAACGTCGACGGCGGCCCAATCGTTAGTGCCAAACGGCGGATGGAACTACAGCGGGACGATCTTCGAAGATGCACGCAAGAACCTTCCTTCGACGACGCCGAACCTCGATGAAGCCAAGAAAGTCCTGAAGGACGCCAAGGTCGACTTGAGCAAGCCCATCAAGATCGTCTACCCGATTGACCGGACGTTCTACGCCGACATCATCTCCGAGTTCGCCAACGCGGGCGCCAAACTCGGCCTGACGATCGAACCCAGCGGTGTGCCCGGTGCGCAGTTCGGCGCATTCTTCTCCGATCCGAAGGCACGTGCAGGAGCTGACGCCTTCGTCACCACGAACTACATGAACGTGGCCGACCCCCTCATCCACCTGGGCGCCATCGCTGGCCCGAACGGAATACAGAACTATTCCGGATTCTCCGATCCCCAGATCACCGATCTGTTGGCAAAGGCCAAAGCCACGTCCGACGACGATGCCCGTGCGAAGCTCACGGTGCAGGCCGAAGCCCTGATCATGGACAAGGAACCATGGCTACCGGTGGTCGACAGCTCCACGCGGCTCTTCATGAGCAAGCGCGTCACTGGTGTTCCGGCCTCCTTCGTTTACCTCTACTACCCCTGGGCCGCTGACCTGGGCGGCACGGGAAAATAGGCGGCAGTCTTGAGATTCTTAGTCCGTAGGCTCTTGGCGCTCGGTGGAGTGCTGCTCGCCTCAAGCATGATCGTGTTCGGCGGCCTGTACCTCGCCCCGGGCAGCCCCGAACAGTTCCTCGTCCAGGGACGCACTGTCAGCCCGGAGGTACTGGCGGCAATCCGGAGCCAGTACTCCCTGGACGACCCCCTTCCAGTCCGCTACTGGAACTGGTTATCCGGAGTCTTCACGGGAAACATGGGCCGCTCATTGCTCACCCAGGAAGATGTAGGAACCCTCATCGCCAGCCGGATTCCCACCACTCTTGCGCTCGCGGCCGTCGCTGCGATTCTGATCATCGTCGCCGGAATCGGGCTCGGCATCCTTGCCGGAACCCGCGGAGGAATGGCTGAGCGGATCGTGATCTTCGGGTCGAACCTGGGGATAGCCGTCCCGACGTTCTTCGCGGCGCTCGTCCTCATGTCGGTCTTCAGCGTGGGGCTGGGCTGGTTCCCCGTCTTCGGTGCCGGCGACGACGGCGGTCTCGTCGACCGGGTATGGCACCTCACGCTGCCTGCCTTGGCGTTGTCGCTGCCACTATTGCTGTCGTCGCGAGGATCACGCGGACGGCGATCGTCGAGGAGAGCGAATCGGAGCACGTGCTGATCGCCGTCGCGCGCGGCTTGCCGAAGCGGATCGTCCTCTGGCGCCACACCGTCCGCAACTCCCTGCTGCCGGTAACGACGGCGGTCGGCATGCAGATTGCCGGGCTGATCGCTGGTGCCTTCGTGGTCGAATACGCCTTCACCTTGGACGGGATCGGAGCCTTGCTGGTGAATTCGGTCCAACGCAAGGACTGCGCCGTCGTCCAGGCAATCGCCCTCATCATGGTGGTGGCGTTCGGCGTCGTAAACCTCGTGGTCGACCTGCTGTACGCCGTCATCGACCCCCGCGTCCGCCTGAAGAAAGGACAGTGAACGTCATGGCAGCAAGCGAAACCGCGGTCTTGGCGACCGCACCCGGTACTCCAGCCCCAGGACGCCTCGCCTCGGTCCGGCACCGGCTCGGCTGGATCGGCATGGTCTGCACCGGGATCGTCGCCGTCGTGGTGTTGGCGGCCCTGGTAGGCCAGTTTCTCGTGCCGTACGACCCCACGGTCGGCTCCGTCGTGCAGCGGCACCTCGGTTCCAGCGCTGAGCACCTTCTTGGCACGGACCAGGCCGGGCGCGACATATTCTCCCGCTTGATCGCGGGCGCCCGAACCAGCCTCGTCGGCCCGCTGATCGTCGTCGTCGCCACGGCGGTTGCCGGATCGATGCTGGCACTCACCGCAGTGTGGTTCGGCGGGAGAATGGATGCCTTCCTCGGCCGGGTCCTCGATGTGCTCTTCGCCTTCCCCAGCTTGTTGCTGGCGATCCTTGGGGTTGCCATCTTCGGGCCGGGGCTGGTGACCGCTTCCATTGCCCTCGCCGTCGCGTACATCCCCTACAGCGCCCGGGTCATCCGCAGTGTGGCCCTCCGGGAACGGAACCTTCCGTACGTGAAGGCCGCCGAACTGCAGGGAATCAACGGCTTCACCATCACCCTCCGCCACATCTTGCCGAATGTGTGGACGCAGATCCTCACGGGATCCACGATCAATTTCGGCTACGCCATCGTGGACTTGGCCGCCCTGTCCTTCCTGGGCCTCGGCATCCAACCACCAGCGGCCGACTGGGGCCTCATGATCTCCAATGGCCAAGAATCGCTTCAGCAGGGCTTCCCGGAGCAGAGCCTCTACGCGGGTTTGTGCATCGTGGCCACGGTCGCGGCGATGGCTTACCTCGGCGAACGGTTGGGCGGGCGCGCAGCAGCAGGAAGGAGCAAGCAATGATTGACATCAGCAACCTGGAGCTCGGCATCATCGACCCCGAGTCCGGGGCCAACAAGCCCGTACTCAAGGGAATATCGCTCACCATCGAGCGCGGTGAAGCAATCGGTTTGGTGGGCGAATCGGGCAGCGGAAAGTCGATGACCCTGCGCTGCATCCTTGGGATCGAGCCGCGCAACTCCGCGGTCACCGGGGATATTGTTTTCGACGGGGAGAATCTCAGGACCCTGCCCGGACAGCGGATGCGCAGGCTTCGCGCGAGCAAGATCGCCCTGATTTCGCAGAATCCACATGCCTCGCTCAATCCGGTACTGCCGATCGAGACCTACCTGCTCGAAGGCATGGCGGATGCCCATGGCCGCAACGCCAAAGCTGCGCGAATCCGCGCGGGCGAGATGCTTGAGCAAGTGGGAATCCGCAGCGTCGACCGCGTTCTGAAGGCGTTTCCGCATCAATTGTCAGGAGGCATGCTCCAACGCGTTGTGATCGCCGGCGCCATCTCCGGCAGGCCGCGGCTGCTGCTGGCAGACGAACCGACGACGGCCCTCGACGTCACCACACAGGCTGAGGTTGCGGCCATCCTCGACGAAAAACGGCGGGACCTCGGGATGTCCATGATCTTCGTGACGCACGATCTCGATCTGGCGGCCGCGGTCACGGACCGCCTGGCGGTCATGCGATACGGGGAAATCGTGGAAATCGGCACTCCGGAGCAGATCCGCGACAACCCCCAGCACCCGTACACCCAGATGCTGATGAGCATCCGGCCGACGCTGAACGGCGCCCCACCGCAAGCGCACGACGACGGCGGCAGCACCGGCGTCGGGACCCTCACCTCCGGCGGGCCCCTCACTGGCGGCGGGCCGCACGACGGCGGCAGCACCGGCGTCGGGACCCTCACCTCCGGCGGGCCCGCGGTCGCGGAACTTTCCGCCGAGACACAGATTGGGAGCACCCTGTGATGGCGAACATCATCGAAATATCAGGCCTCAACAAGACCTTCCGGACCAGCCGAAAACACGAGCCGGTCCGGGCCCTGGACGACGTGTCCGTGGCGGTGCGGGAAGGCAGCTGCATGGCGGTGGTGGGCGAATCCGGTTCAGGCAAGACCACCCTGGCGCGGGTTCTTGTCGGGCTCGAGACCAAGGATTCGGGCGAGGTGGCCATTGCCGGCACTCTTGTCACGGCGTCGCTCAAGCGAAAGGAACAGCGTGCCCGTGCCCGCGCAGTGCAAATGGTTTTCCAGGACCCCAACGGTTCCCTGAACCGGCGTTTGCCGGTGGGCAGCGCCGTTGACGAGGTCCTCCGTGCCCATTTCCCGCTCACTGCCTCGCAGCGCAAGCAACGGGTTTCGGAGCTCTTCAAGAGCGTGGGCCTGACTGATTCCCACGCTCAATCACTGCCCTCTGCCTTGTCAGGCGGCCAGAAACAGCGCGTTGCCATCGCACGAGCCTTCGCCGCTGAACCCAAAATCATCGTGCTTGACGAGGCGGTCTCCGCCCTCGACGTCTCAGTGCAGGCGCAGGTCCTGGAACTCCTGCATGCACTGCGGCGCGACAGGGGCCTGAGCTACCTTTTCATCACCCATGACTTGTCAGTGGTCCGCAACTTTGCAGACGACGTGATTGTCATGCGCCACGGACAGGTCCTCGAACGGGGAACTGCCGACGACGTGCTCGACCGTCCGCAGTCCCCTTACACCCAGCTCCTTTTGGAGTGCGCGCCGAAGCCCGGCTGGAAGCCGCGGCGCGGAGTCATAGAACACCTCAATTCAGAGATCGCGAGTTAGTCATCCATGAACCAGAAAATCGAGACCCGACGTGCCATCATCGCCATCGATGCCTTGAGCCCCTTTGAACGGGGAGTCCAACGCAGCGAAGCGCTGGGAGAGCGCCTCCTGGGCGGCCTCGAGCTCTACCGGAAGCTCTTCCACACGGTCGGCGTCAAGCAGGAAACCGTGCGCGCCGACGCGGAACGGATCATGGATGAGGTGGCGGACTGGTCGCCCGGACTGCTCGATGAGATGAGGGGTGTCGCCTCCGGTGCTGGCGTGGACCTCTGGCAGATCGGTGCCCTCAACGCCCGGACCGAAGTCCTGTCGCAGGCGCTCGGGACCAGGCCGGGCGAATGCTCCACCATAGGCAGGGTGGCCGATCATGTTTTCGGCGTGCAGACCTGGGACTGGCACGAAGAGCTCGACCCGCACTGGCACCTCCAGAGCGTGGCCGGAACCAAACGGAATTTCGTAGGGCTGACGGAGCACGGCATGCTGAGCAAGATCGGAATGAACGACGCCGGAGTGTCAGTCTTCTTAAACATCCTGGGTCACGTCGATGATCGGCCGAGCGGGGTGCCGATACACCTGCTCACGGCAGAAATACTGGCCAACGCGTCCTCGGTGGAGGAAGCCGTGGAGATTGTGCGCTCCGCTCGCGTCACTACCTCCAGCGCGTTGACGATCATGGACGAAACAAAGGCTGTCACTGCGGAAATCAGTCCTGCTTCGGTGGTCGTTGTTTTGCCGGAAAAGGGAACCCTCGCACACACCAACCATTTCCTGGATCACGCCCTGGGCAAAGGCGAAAAGCCAGGCCTGTACGACCCCGACTCGCAGGACCGGCTGGCGTTGGTACATTCGCGGCTCGGCAGGTATCCGGAATCGACCGGCGTCGACGACATCCTGCCCTTCCTGTACTCCGATCCTGACCAGCCCGGAATCTGCTGCGTCCCCAAGCCCGGTGCGACGTTCGGCAACCGCTGGGCCACCCTGGCCACCGTCACCATGGAAAACCGCAAGCGGGAAATGCGGGTCGCCAACGGCACGCCGATCGACGCCCGCGCCCAGGAGTGGTTCGTCATGACGCCGCCGGCCGGCTGAGCAAGCCTTCGCGGAACAGCACCGACGCCGACGGCCGGTCTGCCGCACCGGTGCGGCAGACCGCCGTCGCGCACTACCCCCCCCGACGCTCGCTCACGTTTGTCGCCTTTTTGGCGGACGCTCGCTCACTTTTGTCGCCTTTTGGGCGGACGCTCGCTCACTTTTGTCGCCTTTTGGGCGGACGCTCGCTCACTTTTACGGCGGCGCGACGCCGGGCGTGCAGGAGCGTTCGGCTCTCACGGGTCAGAGGTGAGCGAGCGCCGGGTGGAATCCGGTCAGAGGTGAGCGAGGGTTGTCGAAAAATGCCCCATAGGTGAGCGAGCGTCGGGTGGAATCCGGTCATAGGTGAGCGAGGGTTGTCGAAAAATGCCCCATAGGTGAGCGAGCGTTCTGGAAAATTGCCCCAAAAGTGAGCTGGGATCGAAGCTATGCCGCCTTGATGCGCAGCGGGAGGGAGCGCCATCCCCGGAGGGTGTTGTGGAGGTACGGCAGGGGCGCGCCCACCAGCTCGATAGCCTTGATCCGCTTGGCCATGGCCGTGAACAGCACATCCATCTCAAGCCGGGATATCGGCTGGCCCACGCATTGGTGGATGCCCATGCCGAAGGCCAGGTGGCCGCCGGCGTTGCGGTCGATCATGAACTCGTTGGCCGTGGCACCCCAATGCGCAACATCCCGGTTGGCCGAGCCCATGAAGAGCAGTACCTTGGCGCCTGCCGCCAGCGGGATGCCCCGGAACACGGTTTCCGTTGCAACGGTCCGGAAGAAGGACTGGAACGGTGATTCGTACCTGAGCGCTTCGTCTATCGCGAACTTGGCCAGCCGGGGGTTGGCGTGCAAGCCGGCCCATTGCTTCGGGTGTGCTGCCAAGGCCTGCAGGGTGTTCCCGATCGAGAACACGGTGGTGTCCAAGCCGGCGGAGAGCATGGCCCGCACCAGCAGCGCTGCCTGTTCAGAGGTAATCTCGCCGCGGTCCGCGAATTCCCAGATCTGGGCCCCCAAGCCATCCGGGGAGAGGCTTTCCCGGGCGCAGTTGTCCATGACCCAGCGGTGGGTGGGTTCGCCTTTTTCGAAGAACTCGCGGGACCGTTCGTCGTCGGGCCCGAAGGAGCTGAAGTTCACGGCTCCGTGCGGCAGCAGATTGGCTTCGCGGCCTTCGCGGGGGATTCCGACCGCGTCGCCAAAGACGCGGATCGGAAACAACTCGGCGAGGTCGGTGACGCCGTCGAACGTTTCCCGCTCGATCAGGCTGTCCACCAGCTCTTCGGCGAACTCTTCAAACCGGGCCCTCAGGGAGCGCACGCCGCGCGGAGAAATGACACCCGCCATTGCCGCGCGCATGGGTCCGTGTACGGGGGGATCCGATTCCAGGATGCCTTGCGGACGCCAAGCGGGCTCGTGGTGCAGGTTCTTGGGGCCGACGCCAGCACTTGAGATGAACGTGCGGTAGTCCTCCAGGATCTCCTTGCATTCCTCGAAGCCAGCGAAGGCCAGGACCCCGTATTTCTCAAGCCACACTGCTGGTCCGGCCGCCCGCATGCGTTCGAACAGGGGATACGGGTTGGTGAGGTTCTCGTCCGTGTAGGGATCGTCCTGCAAGCCCGACAAGACGGGAATGGTTTGCGGGGGCGTGCTGAGTGACATCGTGGGCCTCATTACTGTCGATTTTTGCTGAGATCCAATCTGCGGGCCAACTCCTGCAGGACTGGACAAGCGGATTCGTGGCATCAAAGTATCGGTCTCAAAGAGCAGCGGCTAAACATCATTCTCACTCTGTGGGAATCTGGTTTGTCGCAATGCTTTGGCACCCTGCACGATCAGTTCGTGACCCGCGACACAGGGTGATCGATCCAGGAAGGAGGCATACCGTGGCAACCCACACTTCGTTTGAGCGGGGCCTCATGATCCTCTCGGAAATCGCGGACAGCGGAGATGCCACCGTGGAGGGTGTGGCGCTCAAGCTGGGCATTCCCGTGAGCACCACCTATCGCTATTTTCGCCAGCTTCGCGAGCGTGGATTCGTCCAGGAGGACGCGGGCATCTATCGGCCGGGGCACGCGCTGTTGGCTTTGTCCGGGCGGCACCTCACGCAGAGCCATCTCGCAGAAGTTGGCACGGCTGTGCTAAAAAGCATCGTGGATGCCGTCGGGGAAACCGCCGTGATGGTGATCCGGGTGGGTACGCAGGCCATGTGCCTGCGCCGCGCAGAGCCGGACAAAGCCTTCAAATACACTTTCGCTGTCAATGAACTCCTGCCGCTGACGGCGGGCGCCGGCCCCCGGACGCTGCTCGCTTGGGCTCCGTCCGACGTCGTACGCCAAGTGCTCGACGGCGACCTTCCGCGCTTCACTGAAAACTCGCCGTCCGCTGAGCAGATTCTGCTCAGCCTTGCGCAGATCCGATCTTCCGGCTGGGCGGTTTCCCGGGGCGAGCTGGATCCAGGCGCCGTCTCGGTGGCCGTACCGGTGATGCTGGACGGCGAGGCGGTTTGCGCGCTCAACGTGGCCGGCCCGGAGAACCGCTGCGGGTCCCGGGCTTGGCTGAATTCGACTTTGAAGACAATGAACGAGGCAGCGGAGAACCTGGCGGCGTCGCTTGGTTCCCTCGCAAGCCGCAGAACAACCCGAGAGGTAAGCGATGACGCTCGAAACTCTGCTTGATACAGCACCAGTGGTGCTGGGGACTCACCGTGCAACCCTGCAGGATCTGATCCAGGTTGCGCGCTACCGGCGTCCCGTCGTGGTGGATCCGGCAGCCCTGGCCCGGATGAAGCCCAGCGAGGACTGGCTCAACGGCATCATGGATGACATGCGGGCCGGGAAGGAAACCGCGCCGATCTACAGCATCAACACCGGCTTCGGTTCCCTCGCCGGCCGCAAGGCCTTCGATGAACCGTCCGACGCCGCCGAGCTCTCACGACGCCTGGTCCTCTCCAACGCCGCCGGTGTCGGCCGCTACGTCGACGAAGAAGTGGTGCGGGCGACCATGTTCATCCGCATCGTCAGCCTCACGCAGGGCTATTCCGGCGTTCGGGCAGACATCGTGAAGACGTTGGCCGAGATGCTCAACCGCGGCGTGTACCCGGCGATCCCGGAATATGGTTCCCTGGGCGCTTCCGGCGACCTCATCCCGCTGGCCCACGTGGCGATTGTCATGTCGCGCTCCCACATCGGCGATGACGAGGATCTCGACTCCGGCGAGGCTTTTGTGGACGGTACGGTGGTGTCCGGGATCGCGGCCATGGCCCATGCGGGAATCGAGCGGCTGCCGCTGGGTGCCAAGGACGGCCTGGCGCTTTTGAATGGCACCTCTTTCTCCTGTGCCCAGGCCGCGTTGGCCCTGTACGACGCTCAGAACCTCCTCGAAACCGCCCAGATCACCGCGGCCATGACCATCGAGGCACTCCTGGGCTTTGGAGATGCCTTCATTGACGAGCTCCACCAGGCCCGTGGCCAGCGCGGCCAGATCGAGGTGGCTGCTCGGCTGCGCGAGCTCCTCTCCGGCAGTGGTTTGGTGGACGGCGACGCCGGGCGGGACCCTGTGCGCCAGCCGCCCCAAGACGCATACTCGCTGCGCTGCATTCCGCAGGTTTTCGGTCCCGTCAAGGACACTTTGGAGTTCGCCGCCGGCATCATCGACAACGAGATCAATGCCGCCACCGACAACCCCCTGATCTTCCCGTCGCTGCCTTCCACCCGCACGCTCAAGGCGGTCTCGGGCGGGAACTTCCACGCCGAGTATGTGGCATTCGCGGCAGACTTCATCTCGATTGTGGTGACCGAAATCGGCAGCATCACGGAGCGCAGGCTCTTCAGGCTCGACGACGGCACCCTCAACCGGGGCCTTCCGGACATGCTCGTTGCCAGCAAGCAGATCGGTATGGACTGCGGCTACATGCTGCCCCAGTATCTTGCCGCAGCCTTGGTATCCGACTGCAAGACCCTCGCGCACCCGGACAGCGTGGACTCAATCCCGACGTGCGCCAACCAGGAAGATCACGTGTCCATGGCCAACAACGCCGGGCGGCACGCGCGCCAGATTGTTGCCAACATCGAGTCTGTAGTGGCCGTGGAGCTGCTGATGGCTGCGCAGGCCTTGGAACTGCGAATGGACATGTCCGCCACGGCAGGTGCAAAGCCTGCCGCAGCGAGCCTGGCCGCACTGGCCCTCCTGCGTTCCACTGCCGCGGCTGACGGCCGGGTAATCGACCATATCAAGCAGGACGTTGTCCTGTATCCGCGGCTACGCAAAGCCGGGGAACTGGTCCACGCCGGGGCCGTGGTGGCCGCGGTGAACGCCGCGATCGGCGGAGGCAGCGATGACTCTCCAGGCCACTGACGCCGCCACGCCGGGCACTGCGGTGCTCGCCGCAAAAGGCTTTTTCCAGCTAGCCGTCAGCGAGCTGCGGAGGGAGGCGGACGGCGTCGTTTCGGTAATTCTCAGAGATCCCGACGGCGGTGCGCTGCCGGTATGGGAGCCGGGCGCCCACGTCGATGTGCTGCTTTCCAACGGAATACTGCGCCAGTACTCCCTGTGCTCGGAGCCTGCTGATCGATCCGCGTGGCGTATCGCGGTGTTGCGCGAGCAACCCGGCCGGGGCGGCTCGAGCTTTGTCCATGAGGTGTTGCGGGCCGGGGATGTCCTCCATGTCCGAGGCCCCAAGAATAATTTCCGCGGAACGGCGGGTTCCGGGAAGAAGGTTTTCATCGCCGGCGGGATCGGAATCACGCCCCTCCTGCCGATGATCCGTGCAGCGCAGATGAACGGTGAGCCGTGGCGACTGCTGTATCTCGGGTCCAACGTCCATTCCATGGCCTTCCTGGACGAGATCGCCGGCCTCGACCCCGCAGGGGCCAAGAGCAGGCTCCATGCCAAAGAGGAATCCGGCGCCCTGGACTTGATCGGCTACCTCCGGGAAGAAGGGCTCAACGCGGACTCAACGGTCTACGCATGCGGCCCGCGGCGGTTGCTCAGTGAGCTCCGCTCGGCCAACAGGACCGGAGTGGTTCCGCAGCTGCTCTTTGAGGACTTCGGTCACGACGAGTCCGACGCCGGGGCCGGCCCGGGCGGTTCTGCCCCCGCCGGTTCCAGGTGGGAAGCAGGGATGGGGCAGGAAATCGGGAACGCTGTTCGCGATAACTCGCCTTTCGTGGTGGAAACCGTTGACGGAATTGAAATTGATGTTGCGGAAAACGAGACAATTCTCGATGCCCTGCAGCGATCAGGAGTTCCCGCGTTGAATTCCTGTCGAAAGGGAACGTGTGGGACGTGTGAAACGGTGGTTCTAGCTGGAATTCCCGATCATCGAGATGAAATTCTCAGTGACGAAGAACGGGCTGCAAACGAAACGATGATGATTTGTGTTTCACGCTGCCGCGGGGAGAGGCTGGTGCTGGAACTCTAGGTGGAGCGGTGGCGTTCTTCCCCTTTGATTGCGGGCCGGGCGGGCCGTATCTGCTCGCTATCGAGGGTCCATGTGCCCGCCTGGGGGCCGGGATTTTAACGTTTTGCGATTTAGTTTGCCCATTTTTAAATGCCGGGTCCGATGCCCTTCGGGTCCGGCATTTTTCATTTAATGGCACTTTTGAATTCATGTTGAATTACTATTGTGGTGTGCGCAATTAATCCCTATGCTGATCCAAGATCGCACAGACTCTTTCTGAATTTCCATTCCGGCAGCAGTTGTCCCGTAGTTCGCATGGGGCCGTAATAACCCAAGGAGCACACATTGAGTATTTCTGCATTCTCACTCCGTAAGCCGGCCCTCGCGGCCATTGCACTCGCCGCCGTCGTCGGACTGACCGCTTGTGGCGGCCCGGCCAGTGCAGGTGGCGACGCAAGCGCGGCGGCAAATGCGGCAAAGGCGCCGCTCTTCAGCCAGTTGCCCAAAGAGATCCAAGGCGCAGGCACCATCAAGGTGGCCAGCAACGTCGAGTACCCTCCGTTCGAGTCCATCGACAAGGACGGGAAGACCATCGTCGGGATCGACCGTGAGCTCGCGGACGCCCTCGAGAAGAAGCTCGGCGTTACCCTCGCCTTCGACAACATCGCTTTTGACGCGATCATCCCGGGCCTGGCGTCCGGCCGCTATGACATGGGCATGTCCGCGATGTCGGACACTCCCGAGCGCCAGAAGCAGGTCAGCTTCCTGGACTACTTCTCGGCAGGTGCGGGCATCATGACCACCAAGGCGAACCCGCGCAATGTGAAGTCGCTCGACGATTTGTGCGGGGCAAAGGTGGGCATCGTCAAGGGCACAACCGAAGATGCCGACGCATCGGCCCAATCCGGCAAATGCCAGGCCGCGGGAAAGGAACCCCTCGCCATCACCATCTATGCCGGGCAGAACCAGGCAGTACTGGCGCTGCAGAGCGGGCGGGTGGACGCCTTCCTGCTTGATACGACGTCAGGTTCCGTGGTTGCCGCCGAGAGCAACGGTGACTTGGCGATGGGTAAGCCGTACCAGGAGGGATTCTTCGGAATCGTGTTCCCCAAGGACAGCACGGACCTGATCAACGTGGTGCAGAAGGCCATGGAGCAGATCAAGGCAGACGGTACCTATGAGTCGATCCTCACCAAGTACAAGATGGATGACCACGTCATCGAGAAGTTCACCATCAACGGAGCCACCAAATGACCCTGTACACGGCGACGGAGGAGGAACAGAATCTCTCAATCGTCCCTGCCCGCTACCGCGGGCGCTGGGTCATGGCAGGAGTGGTGGTACTCGGCGTAGCGCTCATGGCCTATGGCATGGTCACCAACCAACGGTTCCAGTGGGGCACGGTGGGAGAGTACCTGTTCGCGGCTCCGGTGCTGGCCGGCCTGGGCAACACACTGATGCTGACCGCCGTTTCGATGGCCATCGGCATCGTCCTGGGAATCGCTGTGGCCGTGTGCCGCCTTTCCCCGAACCCCATACTTTCCTCCGCCGCGTGGGCCTACTCCTGGTTTTTCCGCGGCACCCCGCTCATGGTCCAACTCCTGTTCTGGTTCTTCATGGCGGCGCTGATCCCGAAGCTGGTGCTGGGCGTTCCGTTCGGCCCCAGCTTCTTCGAGATCTCCACCAACACGCTGATCTCCCCGTTCACCGCGGCCATCCTGGGCCTGAGCCTCAACGAAGGCGCGTACATGGGTGAGATTGTCCGCTCCGGTATCCGGGCCATCCCGGTGGGGCAGACCGAGGCAGCGAAGGCCATGGGAATGACGCGGCTGCAGACCATGCGCCGCGTCATCCTCCCGCAGGCCATGCGCGTCATCATCCCGCCCACCGGCAACGAGACCATCGGCATGCTGAAGTACACCTCGCTGGTGATCGTCATCGGCTACAGCGAGCTCTTGACGTCGGTTTCGATCATCTACTCGCGCACGTTCCAGACCATTCCGCTGCTGATCGTCGCGGCCCTTTGGTACCTGGCTGTCACGGCGGTCCTATCCGTGGGCCAATACTACGTGGAACGGCATTTTGAACGGGGCTTCACCCCGATGAAAGCCGCCAAAGCACTCCCCAAAACCGCAGCGAACGCCCTCTCGAAGTCCGGTCTCCCGCCGGCGTCGAGTGCCTCTTTGGCGACGGTCAGCGGACCCGCAGAAGAACTGGAGAAGGCCAAGTGAAGGAACCAATCGTTCGGGCCCGGGACATCCGCAAGTCCTTCGGTCATCTGGAGGTCCTCAAAGGCATCAGCCTGGATATCAATGCGGGCGAGGTCGCGTGCCTGCTGGGACCGTCAGGCTCGGGAAAGAGCACCTTCCTCCGTTGTATGAACCACTTGGAAAAGATCGACGGCGGCCAGCTTTGGGTCCAGGGTGAACGGATCGGGTACCGGCGCTCCGGCAACAAGCTCCACGAACTCAAGGAGCATGAGACCGCGAAGCAACGCGCTTCGATCGGAATGGTCTTCCAGCAGTTCAATCTCTTTCCACACCGCACCGCACTGGAAAACGTGATCGAGGGTCCCACAGTGGTCCAGCGCATCCCCAAGGAGCAGGCCGTCGAGGAAGGCCGGCAGTTGTTGGCACGCGTAGGACTGGCGGACAAGGCGGACCATTACCCGGGCCAGCTCTCGGGCGGCCAGCAGCAGCGGGTGGCGATCGCGCGCTCGCTCGCGCTCAAGCCCTCGGTCATGCTTTTTGACGAACCCACGTCGGCGCTGGACCCCGAGCTCGTGGGTGAGGTGTTGGACGTGATGCGCTCGCTGGCGGACTCAGGGATGACGATGATTGTGGTCACCCATGAGATGGGCTTCGCCAAGGAAGTCGGCAACGTGGTCCACTTCATGGCCGACGGGCAGCTCGTGGAGAGCGGCGATCCGCACCAGGTCCTCGAAGACCCGCGTGAGCCGCGGACGCAGGCATTCCTGTCCAAGGTCCTTGCATGAGCAATCCGGCACAGTTGGGTGCGTTGCTGGAAGGCAGTGAAGCCGAGCGCCCGACGACGGTCCCCGCCGTCGTCGTCGAACTCCAGCGGACGCTGGGCGGCAAGGTCGCCGTCGATACTGCCGCCCGCACTGCCCGTTCACGTGACCGTTCGCATCTTCCGTCAGGCCTGCCGGACGCCGTCGTGCGTCCGTCCTCCACGGAAGACGTTGCGTCGGCGGTGCGGATTTGCGCCGCGCACGGCGTGCCGGTGGTGCCGATCGGGGCCGGAACGGGACTCGAAGGAGGTGCCAACGCCCGGGCCGGGGTGGTCACGATCGATCTTTCCGGCATGACCGGCATCCTGCGCCTCAGCCCGGCGGATCTGGACGTTACGGTCCAGGCCGGAGTGATGAAGAGCGCCCTCAACACTGAGCTGGATCCCTTTGGCCTGTTCTTCCCGGTGGGCCCGGGCGTGGACGCGAGCGTCGGTGGCATGTGCTCCACCCGGGCCAGTGGCACCACGGCCGTCCGCTATGGGACGATGCGGGAAAGTGTCCTGGGCTTGACGGTGGTTCTTGCGAGTGGCGAAATTGTGCGTACGGGCGGCCGGGCGAGGAAGTCGGCGGCTGGCTACGACCTCACGCATCTCTTCGTCGGCGCCGAGGGCACGCTGGGGATCATTACCGAGGTGACGCTCCGCGTCTACGGCCAACCGCAAGCGATCTCCGCCGCCGTCTGCGGCTTCCCTTCGATCGAGGCGGCTTCCCTGGTGGTGCAGGAAGCCATCCAAGCGGGGATTCCGGTGGCTCGCGTGGAGTTGCTGGACGACACCACCATCGCCGCCGTCAACGCCTACTCCGCGCTGGAATTGCCCGGAACTGCCAGCTTGCTGTTCGAGTTCCATGGGACTCCACGCGCAGTGGAGGAGCAGACGGGGCAAATCCAAGCGATCGCCGTCAGGCACGGTGGCAGCGGCTTCGAATTCGCCACGGAGGCGACGGACCGAGAGCGGTTGTGGCGGGCCCGGCACGATGTCCTGCCGGCTTGCCAGGCCCTCGTAGACGGCGCGCACACCTGGTCGACGGATGTGTGCGTGCCCATCTCACGGCTGGCCGAATGCATCGCCGCCACCAAGGAAGACATCGTCGCCTCGGGAGTGGTGGCCCCGATCGCCGGGCATGCGGGCGACGGAAATTTCCATCTTGCGATTGTCCTCAAACCCGGGGACGACGACGCCTTGGCAGAGGCCTCGGCCCTGAATCGACGGCTCGTGGCCCGTGCTCTCTCGATGGGAGGCACCTGCACGGGCGAGCACGGCATCGGTGCCGGCAAAATGGACTCACTCCGCGCCGAACATCCTGCCGGGGTGGGCGTCATGGCCGCCATTAAGGCAGCCTTGGACCCGGACAACCTGATGAACCCGGGCAAGGTCCTGGTACCCGGTGGTGCTTCCAGGGAAGATTCGGTGGCTTTCGTTGGCCAGCCGTCGTTCCCAGTGCCGCGGTCCGAAATCGCGGCGCTTCCGAGCTATTCTCGGGCTTCAGGCCAGGGCAGCGTCACCTGGGTGGCGTCTTCCAACGAGTCTTCCGTGCCGCCGTCGTCCGCTGTCCGGAACGCCATCGCGGCGGCCGCCGCCGGGCTGAACCGCTACCCGAGCCTCTTTGGCGACGAGCTGGTGGCAGCAATCGCAAGGCGCTTGGGGCTCGCGGATGAGCAAGTGATGGTGGGGGCAGGCTCCTTGTCCCTTCTCCAGCAGTTGCTCACGGCATACACCGGGCCCGGCTCCGAGGTAGTTCATGCCTGGCGCAGTTACGAGGCATATCCCATTCTGGTGACCGTGGCAGGGGCGTCAAGCGTTCGGGTGGCGCTCGACGCCGGGCTCGGGCATCGGCTGGACGCGATGGCGGGCGCGGTCACAGAGCGCACGAAAGCGGTGATTGTCTGCAACCCGAACAACCCCACGGGAACCGTGATCCAGCACGATGAACTGGTTCGCTTCCTGAGCCAGGTGCCCGGAAACGTGCTGGTGGTGCTCGATGAGGCCTATCGTGAATTCACCCAGCCGGAAGAGGACGAAGTAGCCCTGTTGGCAATGTTCCCTAATTTGGTGGTCCTTCGGACCTTCTCCAAGGCCTACGGGCTCGCCGGCGCGCGGGTTGGATACCTGGCAGCGGCCCCGGAAATTGTTGGCAACTTGCGGAGATCGGCCCCGCCGTTCGGCCTAAGCAGGGTAGCCGAGGCAGGGGCTGTTGCAGCCTGGGCCGAAGAAGATCTTCTGCACGCGACTGTCTCGGCAATCGTGGCGGAACGGGAATTCCTGGCCGGGGAACTGCGGAGCCGCGGCTTTCAGGTGCCGGAAAGTGGCGCGAACTTCGTGTGGATTCGGGTGGAGCGGGCAGCGGAGTTGGAGCAAGCCTGTGTGCGCCACGGCGTTTCCGTCCGGGCGTTCGACGGCGAGGGGGTGCGTGTGACCATCGGCGGACGTGAGGCCTCGCGGGCCGTGCTGGCAGCGGTGGACTCGCATCTCCGGCGTTGAAGCGGGGCGGACGCTCGCTCACCTTTGGCCCCTTTTGGGGCGGACGCTCGCTCACCTTTGTCGCCTTTTGGGCGGACGCTCGCTCACCTTTGTCGCCTTTTGGGCGGACGCTCGCTCACCTTTGTCGCCTTTTGGGCGGACGCTCGCTCGCTCACCTTTGGTGAGCGAGCGTCGGGGAAAAATAAGCCAAAAGTGAGCGAGCGTCGGGGAAAAGTGCCCTAAAAGTGAGCGAGGATCGCCGGGGTGGGCGAGTAATTTTCCAACATTCCGTCCGTAAGTTACCCTGCGTTAGCCTTTTGTCTGGTTGGATTGGGTCTATTGGGACTGAAACTGGAGGCGCCGTCTCCTACCGACCCGAAGGTAGTAATGGAGCTCATCGAGGCCGAGCACCCGCGGCCAGGACACGTACTTCTGCACCTTAGCGACTCCCATCTGGTGGGAGGGTCGGAACCCCTTTACGGCGCGGTAGACAGCGAAGCCCATCTCAGACAACTCTTTTCGGAAGTGCACGCGTCAAAGGTCCGCCCCGACGCCGTGATCTTCACTGGTGACCTCGCCGACCAAGGCGAGCCGGGTGCTTACGCCAAACTCCGGTCGATCGTCGAGCCTGCCTGTCGCGAGATGGGAGCGCGGGTGATCTGGGCGATGGGAAACCACGACGACCGGGCGAATTTCCGTGCGGGCCTCTTCGACCAGAGCGACAATGACGCCCCGGTGGATCACAGCTACTTCGTCAACGGGTTGCGGATCATCACGCTGGATACCTCCGTGCCCGGCTTCCATCATGGCGAGCTGAGCCAGAGCCAGCTCGACTGGTTGGGATCGGAGCTTTCAACACCAGCTCCGGACGGCACAATCCTTGCCCTCCACCACCCGCCGGTCCCGAGCGTCCTCGACCTCGCCATCCTCGTGGAGCTACGCGGCCAAGCGGCGCTGGCCGACGTCGTACGCAATTCGGATGTCCGCTCCATCCTGGGCGGTCACCTGCACTACTCCACCACGGCCACTTTCGCCGGCGTCCCGGTATCGGTTGCCTCCGCGAGCTGCTACACGCAGGACCTCAACGTTCCGCAGGGAGGTACCCGCGGCCGGGATGGCGCCCAGGCATTCAACCTGGTGCACGTTTACGAGCAAACGATCGTGCATTCAGTGGTGCCGTTGGGCAAGTCGCCGACTGTCGGTGAGTACGTCAGCCCGGAAGCCACCAGGCGCCGGCTCGCTGAAGCAGGCGTCCGGATTCCCCAGCGGCCCACGCACGAACGCGGTGCCAGGGCCGACGCGAAGCGCCCGGAGATGACCCGCCGCTAGAGGGCTACTTCTCCCACGGTGCCTTGACCGGGAAGTACTTCTCCATGAAGTCCGTCACGAGCCCGGCCCGTTCGTCGGCAGCCACCTCGGGGAAGCTGCCATCGTTGAGGCAGAAGAAGTCCACGTTGCGCTTGGCGAGCAACGTGGGCAGATAGTGCAGCCCGGACCACAGGGTGGTGTCCACATACTTGACCTTGGCTGCCGTCTGCGTCACTGCCCGGCCCGTGAGCAACGAGTAGTAGTGGTAGAACGAGTTGGTCACGGAGATGTTGTCCGCCGCACGGAACCTGCTGCCCGCCGTCTTGGCGAACTCGGCCGGAAACTCACGCTCCATCTCGGAGATCACGCTGCGGCGAAGGGGTGCGGCGGTGTGCTCCAAGTGGCGTGTGGTGATCCGCCCGAAGCGCTCCCAGAGGAGCTTCCTATTGACGCGGGCAGCGTTCTCGAAGCCGCTGCGTTCGGCGTCGTTCTCTCCCAGTCCGATCCGTGTGGAAGCTTCGATGAACTTGGTGATTCCGCCGGGAGTGAAGAACATGTCCGGTGCTACGGGCCGGCCGAAGAACATGTCGTCGTTGGAATACAGGAAGTGCTCGGAGAGGCCCTCAATATGGTGCAACTGGGATTCCACGGCCTGGGAATTGTGGGTGGGCAGCACCGTGGGGTCCTTGAAGAACTCCTCGCTGCGCATGATCTTGACGCTCGGGTGCTCGGCCAGCCACTCTGGCGCGGGGGAGTCCGTGGCGATGTAGATCCGGCGAATCCAGGGCGCATACATGTAGACCGAGCGCAGGGCATATTTGAGCTCGTTGATCTGCCGGAAACGGGCCTCGTGGGCATCGCCCTCGCCCACGACTGCGTCTTTCATCTGCTCGCGGCGGGCCGCGATGTACGCGGGATCGTTGCCGTCCACCCATGAAAAGACGATGTCGACGTCGAAGTCGATGTCGCTCGCGTGGTCCGCGAACATGTTCTCGATGGTCGGCCAGCTCAGCCCGTGGCGTTCCACCGTGCCCCGGACAGCGTCCTGGCGCAGCATGGTTCGCCGCGTCAGGGAGTTTTCCACCGGCAACACGAGTTGTTCGCCGTCGAACTCCCACAATTCCAGTTGCACGCCCAGCGATGGACCGTAGGTCAACCCGCCCCCGGGTTCCACGCGCGGACGGAAGAGCCGGAAAATCCGGGCCTTCCGGTTGCTGGAGAGCTCGCCGTCGGCCACCAGCAACGTGGATTTCTTCCGCGCATCCACGGTCATGGAGTAGAACGGTTCGTTCCGGAAAGCGTTGACCAAAGCCTGGCGCAGTTTCTTCCGGAGCTTCCAGTCGACGGCGATCACAGGCCGGTGATCGTTGCCGCGGACCAGGATGACGTCCAGCCCGGCCGCGTCCAGTGCAGCGCGAATAACGAGAAGGTCTTCGACCATCACCTCCTGCGGGGTACGGTTCTGGTTCAGCAAGCTATAACGGCCGCGATGGCGGACGACGTCGGCGCGGTGCTTGAGGCGCGCTTCGACTGCGGGCGACGTCGGTTCAGGAACGACCGCATCGTCGTCGGAGGCGGGGCTACCGAAGTAGATTGCTTGCTGGTCCATGTCTGTGATGGCTTTTCTCCGAAAGGTTGTGGTTGGCGCGGCCTCAGTGAACTTAGCCCACCAAGGCTTCACGCCAACTGCGCAGGAATGCGCCTCCGGCGTCGTCGTGAATGACGTCCTCGCCCAAGCCGAGGTCTGTGGCTGTAAGAACATCGTAGGGCTTGTTGGGCACGCCGTCCGCGGGCCGGACGTCGACGTGCTTGACGCTGTGGTCATTGTGGTGGAGCCAATCCGCCATGGCGTAGTCTGTGCGCGAATCGCCCACAGTCCGCCAGGCCTGCGGGGTGATGCCTTGGGCGGCAAGGAGCTCCACCGCGCGGCTTGCGCCGAGATCCTTACCGAGCCGGATGGACTCGATGTCCGTGGAGATGATGGTGGGATCCAGGCGGTAGTCGGCGGCGTCGTCGGATCCTGGTGCGTGGTGATCCAGGAGCGCGGCGGAGAGCCCGTGCCTGCCCATGAGTTCCAAAGCATCGGCGTCAAAGAGCTTCTGCTCGGCCAGGTAGTCGTCACTTGAGACGTCCAGATGCTGCTCCACCGACACCATGGCGCGCTTTGTCTCATCGAAGAACATGTGCGTCGCATAGTCCTCTGCCACCATGCGGCGGACGTCGTCGCCGTAGGCCTTCGGAACAGCAAGGTCATGGTCCACATGGATGGGTCCCGGGCCGCCCGAAGTGTAGCTGAACCACACAGCGCCCTTCTCGCAGATCGCGTGGACCACCGTTCCCGCAGGCATTCCGGCGGCGATCATGGGCACCATGACCTGCTCGCGGATGAAAGCGTCTGAGCGGCCGGTGTTGAAAATGACGGGGATGCCTGCGGATGCCAAGCCCACAAGGTCGGCGATGATTTCCGGCTTCACATCGCGCGTCACTGGACTCGCGACAGGGCCGTCGACGTCGAGGAGAAGTGCGAGGGCGGGAGCAGCCGGGTGCGTGCCTGGCGTTGAAGCAGTCATGATCCCATTCTGTCAGTCCGGCGTCATGGCGGCAGCGGTGTGACGGCCGACGGCGGTAGGCGGCACCAGGCGGCGGCAGGCGGCGGCCGACGGCGGTAGGCGGCACCGTTTCAGCGCGTACCGTTCGCCAACGGTTACCTTTTGGCCACAACCTTGGTGGCCGACTTCTCACAAGTTCCCTTGGACGCCTTACTTCTTTAGGCTTGCACAGTGATATTCAAAGCTGTGGGCGAGGGACGCCCGTACCCTGACCATGGTTTTTCCACGCCCAAGGACTGGGCTTCGCTGCCCCCGCGTCCGGTCCGGCTTGATGAACTTGTCACTACCAAGCGCACCCTTGACCTGGAAGCGCTGCTGGCTGAGGATTCGACCTTTTTCGGCGACCTTTTCCCGCATGTGGTGCAGTATCAAGGTGTGTTGTATCTCGAAGACGGGCTGCACCGTGCCGTCCGGACTGCGCTCCACCAGCGGACGGCCATCCACGCCCGGGTCCTGGTGATAGATGGTTAACGAAACAATCCCGGAAGAGCAGGTGGCAGTGCCCGAGAACGCGGATCCGAGGAAGCGCCGGAAACGTCCCAAAGATGTGACGAGCCTGCACGGTCATCGCGTTGTCACGGGGCCGGAACTCCGGGCAACTTTTGCCGATGCTCCTGGACCGGAGAGCCATCCGGGGTGGTTCAGCCGCCGCCTCTTGCACGGGATCGTTCTCGCGCTGCTCGTCGGAGTGATCGTTGCCGGGCTCGTGGGCGCCTGGGCGGTCATGAACGGCGTGATCCGATTCCCCTCCGCCGTTGCCAGCAAGGCGCCGGCGGCCGTGTGTCCGACGACTGTTTTCGATTACACGCCCAACAACAAGGTCAGCGTCAATGTCTACAACGCCGCCGGCAGGGCCGGCCTGGCCAAGAGCGTGGCAGACCAGTTGAAGGCCCGGGGATACAACGTGGGCAGCGTCGATAACTCCACCACCAGCTACACCGGCCCGGCCGTAGTGGTTTCGGGATCCAGCGGGCAAGCGGCAGCGTTCAACATCCAGAGGAACCTCGCCGGCACCGACTACTTCCAGGACCAACGCACGGATGCGTCCGTGGACGTCATCCTCGCCCCCGGCTTCTCGGCACTGGTTCCACCGGAACTCGTGGACAATACCCCGGGCAAGCTCAGTTGTCCCCGCGAGGAGCAGCGGATTGCCGACAATGCGAAGCTTCCGGTGATTCCGACGCCTTAGCCCCGGCTTCCGCGAACTGCGCCAGCCCCCGCGAACTGCGCCAGCCCCCGGCGGCAGAGTCACGCCAAGCGCGCGGGCCGGCCGTCGTCGTCGAACCTTGCTCCCGCGCCCAACTGGATGAACCGCACGGTCTGGACCAGCCGCTCCTCAAGCTCGTCCAGCTCCGCTCCGTTCGCGGCATTGCCGCGTGCCGCGCTGGAGGAAAGAGTTCCGTGGATGAGCCTGGCGAGCTGGCCGACGTCGGTGGGCGGGAGGTAGCCGGCGGCGATTCCGTCGCGCAGGATGTCCTGGAGCAGCAGGTTGAGTTCGCCGACGTGATCGGCCAATTTCGCAAAGGATGCGGGGGAGAGGACAGCCGCCATCGCAGGGCCCGGCGGGAGGTGCCGTCGGCTCAGGTCTTCCACCTGTGCGCGCACGTAAAGGGCCAGACGGTCCACCGGGTTCTGTAGTGCGGCGAGGGATTCGCGCAGGTCGCCCAAGAATCGCTCGGTCTCGTCCAAGGCGTACGCGATGAGGAGCTGTTCCATGTCGGCGTAGTAGTTGTACACCGCAGTCCGGCCGACGCCAGCATGCCGCGCGACGTCGGTCATGGTCAAGCCGGGGAGGCCGTGGGTGAAGAGCAGTTCGCCGAAAGCTGTCAGGACCCGGCGTCGGGTTTCAGCGCGTTGCGCCGCGTTGGTGGCGGCCGTAATCCTAGGCATACAGACACTTTACAGGGATCTGTCAGCAAAGTTGGGTGTGTGCGAAGCTAGCCACATGAGCACCCAAACATCAGGCTCCAGTGGCCCGGCCATTGACTCCGCAAACTCGCTCGTCAGTGGTGACGTGCGCCGTCACAATCTCGGCATTGTGGCCAGCTACCTCGTCTCGAACGGGCCGAGCTCCCGTAGCCAGATCGCGGACGGCACGGGGCTGACGCGCGGGGCGGTCACCGCACTGGCTAAGTTGCTCACAGATGCAGGCGTCCTGCGTGCGACGGAGACGGTAGCCGACGGTGGAAAGGGCCGGCCACTCACCCTCCTCGAACTCGCCGCGGCTGACATTGCGATCCTTGCGCTGCAGCTCGACGCCGATCAAGCCACCGCTTTGCTGGTCTCCCTCGCGGGCGACACCCTGTTCCGGTTTGCTGAACACCACGGCAGGCCGATGGGTGATCCTGAGCCTGTGCTCGATGTGCTTGCGAGGGTGCTTGATCGCGCGCTGGCGGCGGCAGCCGGAGCCGGCCGTCGGATTGCCGACCTGACCGTCGTCGTGTTTGCCCCTGTGGGAGGGGACCCTGCCCAGGTGATCGCGGACACCGATCTCGCTTGGGGGACGGTCGATGTGCTTGGCGGGCTCGGGAAGCGTGTCCCCGGAATGCCGGACATTGCCCGGCTTAGCGCGGACGCCCCTGTCGCGGCACTGGCGGAACACAGCAGGCTGACCGGTGTGGGGGACATGCTCTATCTGAAGAGCAATTCAGGTATCGGTGGGGCAATGATCGTCGACGGGCGGCTCGTCGAAGGAGCCCATGGTCTCGCCGGCGCGTTTGGGCACCTACCCGTGGATCACGACGGCGCCCAGTGCCCCTGTGGCCAGCGCGGTTGCCTTGTCACGGTTGCCGGTCCCGACGTTGTGCTCGAAGCGGCTGGTCTCGGCGGGGAATTGGAAAAGAACGGCTTGACCAGTGCCCTGGCGGAGTTGACGCGTCGCATCGCAAGCGCTGATGAGCAGGCCACCGCCGCGTGGGAGGAAGCAGCGATTTGGGTCGCCCGCACTCTGCACATACTCACCATGTCCCTTGATCCCCAGGTGGTCATGCTCGGAGGGTATTGGGCCGGTTTGACCGGGCCGGTCAGGAAGGCCTTTGCCGGCAACCGTCCAATCATTGCGGGCACCCAGCCCTGGGATGAGCCGGAGATTGTGTCGGGCCAGCTGGGCGATGATGCGGCGCTCCTCGGGGCGGTATGGGCCGCACGCGACAGGCTGCTACAGGATCCCCTTCATATGAATACATAATTTAACCCTTGAATTATATGTGGGAGCGGCGCATACTCATTCCCAAGTGCTAATCGGTTCTCGTGCAGCACGACCCCCCACGCCGTAACTTTCTCAATGAAGAGGAGAGTTGTGCCCACTCCATCAACCAGGACCGGTTCCGCCGATCCGTCCACAACCGCAGCCGCCTACCCAAGTACCGAGCCGTTTGCCGTCGCAACATCGGCAGCCACCAGCCCGCCACCGTCGCGCACGCTGCTGCCCTCAATCGCCATCACTTCGCTCGCGCTGTTCGCCGCATACTCGGGGCTCATCGTGGTCCTCTTGCCCAATCAAGTAACCGCGATCGACCCGGCAAACAAGGTCAGCAATCTCGCGATCGTGACGACCGTATCGTTTGTTTTCACACTCTTTGCCCAGCCAGTGGTCGGCGCATTCAGCGACCGCACGCGCAGCCGGATGGGCCGCCGGGCACCTTGGATGATTATCGGAGCGGCCATCGGCGCCATCTTCCTTGCCGGGCTCGGTGGTTTGCAGTCGATCCTGTGGATCGCGATCCTCTGGGTCATCATCCAGGTCTCGCTCAACGCACTCCAGGGACCGCTCTCGGCCATAACACCCGACCGGTTTCCGCGCAGCCGACGTGGTGTGGCGTCCGCCATGGTCGGAATTGGTACAACTATTGGTGGCACGGCCGGCGTGATCCTGGCCGGGCAGCTGGCCAACAACGTTGGTCTGGGATACACCGTCTTCGGAGCTGCCGTCCTCATCAGCGCGCTGCTGTTTGTGCTCTTCAACCGGGACTTCTCCAGCAAGAACACGGTGCACCCGAAGTTCAGCTGGAAGGACTTCTTTACCGGATTCTGGATCAGCCCACGCCGGCACCCGGACTTCGCCTGGGCATTCGCCGCGCGCTTCTTGTTCATCCTCGGCTACTTCGTGACCTTCACCTACCAGCTGTTCATTCTTACCGACTACGTGGGGATGAGCATGGACGAGGCCAACGGCGCCATCGGCCTGCTGAGTATCGCGTCGCTTGTCACCACCCTCGTCTCGGTATGGCTCGCCGGCTGGCTCAGCGACAAGCTCGGCAGGCGGAAGATCTTCATCTACGTTGCTTCGGCCATCATGATTGCCAGCCTCGTCATCCCGCTCGTCATGCCCACGCTCACCGGAATGATCATTATGTCCGCCGTGAACGGCTTCGGTTTCGGCCTCTACATGGCATGCGACACCGCGCTCATGACCGAGGTCCTTCCCGGCGGGGGAACGGCGGCTGCCAAGGATCTAGGCATCCTCAACGTGGCCACCAACATCCCTCAGGCACTCAGCCCAGCCATCGCGGCCGTGCTGATCGGATCCTTGGGTGGATACCCCGCATTGTTCATCTTCGGCATGGTCGCCGTCGCCATTGCCGCATTCGTGATCGTCCCGATCAAGAGCGTCCGCTAGGAGACTTACCGTGACAAACACCTCTGATACCCTGCAGACCATTGAAATTACGACGACGGCGGGCGCCGTTCGCGGCCGCTGGCGGGAAGGCTCTGCTGCCTTCCTCGGCGTCCCCTTCGCTGAGCCGCCCGTCGGCGATCTGCGCTTCGCTCCGCCGGTACCGCACCGGCCGTGGGACGGTGTGCGCGACGCCTTGGAGTTCGCAGCGACGCCGCAGCGTGTTGCCCTCTCCGAAGTGACGATCATCCCCGAACCCTCCATCCCGGGTGAGTCGACCCTGAACGTCAACGTCTTCACACCGAGCCCAGCCGAGCCCGCGGACGGAGGGCTTCCCGTGCTCGTGTGGATCCACGGCGGCGGATATGTTGCCGGATCGCCTGCAAGCCCTTGGTATGACGGCGCGGCGTTCAACCGCGACGGCGTCGTGACGGTCAGCATTTCCTACCGCCTGGGATTCGACGGATTCGGTTGGATTTCCGATGCCCCGCACAACCGCGGCGTCCTTGACTGGATCCTCGCGCTGGAGTGGGTGCGCGACAACATCAGGGCCTTCGGCGGCGACCCGTCCCGGGTCACTATCGCGGGCCAGTCCGCAGGCGGCGGTGCAGTACTCACGCTGCTCTCCGTTCCACGCGCACAGGCATTGTTTAGTCAGGTCATCTCGCTCTCCGGTCCTCCCACTGAGATGTCTCTAGACCAGTCGGAGGCAACCGGCCGCCGCCTGGCCTGGCTCGGCGGGGTCCAGGCGACAAGGGCTGGTCTTGCCGCACTCGCCGAAGAGCGTGTGCTTGAACTGCAGGCGCAGGTCTCTTCGGTGGGTCAGGAGCAGGAAAGCGCGGACCCGCTCTCAGGGCTCACTGCGCTTCTCGGTGACGGCCTTGTACTTGGCCCGGTGATTGACGGTGACCTCGTTCCGCGATCAACCATGGACGCCCTGCGTGCAGGTCAAGGCGCCGACAAGGCGCTCCTGCTCGGCGCCACGGACCACGAGTTCAACATGATGCTCGCTGGTGCCAAGGACCATTTGCCGTCGGTGGCGGAGCCTGCCATCCTCCTCAGGCTGGGAGTCTCCCCAGAGGCTGCGGAAAGCTACAACGCAGGACACCCCGGTCTTGGCACCGCGCAGATGCTCGGCCAGTTCGTCACGGACCGGATGTTCCGCGCACCGGCGCTACACCTGGCCGAAGCGCGCGCGGGGTCCACCGCGCCGACCTGGCTCTACCGCTTCGGCTGGCGATCCCCGATCACCGGCGACGCTGGCCACTGCCTCGACGTGCCGTTCTTCTTCGATGTGCTCGCAGCCGAGCGCGTCCACGCGATCACCGGATCCGAACCTCCCCAAAGCCTGGCCGCCGATGTGCACGGCGCCGCCGTCTCGTTTATCCGCGACGGGCAGCCCGGCTGGGAAGCATGGGATCCAGATACTCGCGAGACGCGGATGTATGACGTTCCGTCTTCCAACATCGCCGACGGATATGCGGACGTGCGGACGTTCCAAACCGCCCCCATCGCTGGATAACCCCTGCTGGCTACCGATACCCCTTTCAGGCAGCTCGACGCCCCTTCGCGCGTCGCACCAGCCCACAGCACCAAAGGAATGAACCGAATTATGAACGACACCACAGCCAAACTGAGTTCGAACGACGTCGACACGAGTTTCCGTGACGCGTCCGTCCCGGTGGAAGAGCGCGTTGAGCGTCTCCTCCGGCAGATGACCCTTGAGGAGAAAGCCGGGCTCTTCTTTCAGACCATGATCACGATTGGCGAAGATGGGGAGCTTGCCGGCGCGGATCCGATGTTTGGCTTACCGTCGACCCAGGAGTACGTGCTCGGCAAACAAATGACGCACTTCAATGTGCTGGGTGCAGCGCCGACGGCCCGGCAGATGGCCGAGTGGCACAACCGCCTGCAGGAACTCGCGGCCTCCACGCGTCTGGGCATTCCCGTGACGCTCTCGACAGACCCGCGGCATTCGTTCACCGACAATCCGGGGACGGCGATGATGGCCGGTCCGTTCTCGCGATGGCCAGAGCCGCTCGGGCTGGGCGCGATCGGTGATGAGGGGCTCGTGGAGCGATTCGGCGACATCGCCCGCCAGGAATACACCGCCGTCGGGCTTCGTGTCGCGCTGCACCCGCAGATCGACCTCGCGACCGAACCGCGCTGGTCGCGCCAGATCGGCACCTTCGGCGAAGACGCGGACCTCGCCGGACGACTCGGCGCGGCATACATCCGAGGGTTCCAGGGGGAACGGCTCGGCCCTGAATCCGTTGCCACCATGACCAAGCATTTTCCCGGCGGTGGCCCCCAAAAGGACGGGGAGGATCCACATTTCGCCTATGGCCGGGAACAGGTCTACCCCGGGGACAATTTTGACCACCACCTGAAGCCGTTCGAGGCCGCATTCGAGGCAGGAACGAGCCAGATCATGCCGTACTACGGTATGCCCGTCGGTACTGAACATGAGGAGGTGGGCTTCGGTTTCAACAAGAGCGTCATCACCGGCCTGCTGCGTGGGCGCTACGGCTTTGATGGCATTGTCTGCACCGACTGGGGCCTGCTCAGCGATGCGGCGATCATGGGCGAGCCATTCCCCGCACGGGCGTGGGGCGTGGAGCATCTTTCGACGCGTGAGCGCATGCTCAAGGTCCTGGAGGCAGGCGCAGACCAGTTCGGCGGCGAGGCCATCCCGGAGCTGCTGGTCGAGCTGGTGCTCAGCGGCGACGTGAGCGAAGAGCGCATCGACGTCTCTGCTCGCAGGCTGTTGCGCGAAAAGTTTGTCCTCGGCCTGTTCGATGCGCCGCTTGTTGACGTTGAACGGGCGGAATCCGTCGTCGGAAACGCAGGGTTCCGCGCAGCGGGTGAGGCCGCGCAGCGGGCGGCGATCACACTGCTCACGAACACGGGGGAGACCCCCACGCTCCCACTGGCCCGGGGAATGAAACTCTATCTTGAGGGCGTCGACCCGGCTATTGCCGCCCCGTACGGGACGGTTGTCGAGACCCCTCAGGAGGCCGACGTTGCGATTTTGCGCTTGCAGGCGCCGTTTGAACCGCGCGCTACAACGTTCGAGAACTTCTTCCACTCGGGTTCATTGGACTTCCCGGCCGAGCAAGTGGATCGACTGCGTGCTCTCGCCGCGACTGTGCCGACGGTTGTGGACGTCTTCCTCGACCGGCCGGCGATCCTCACACCTTTTATCGACGAAGTTGCAGCCGCCGTCGTGAACTTCGGCGCGAGTGGCAGTGCCCTGCTCGATGTGCTCTTTGGCGAAGTGCAGCCACAGGGATCGCTTCCGATCGAGCTCCCCTCAAGCATGGCAGCAATCGAGGCAAGCCGCCCCGATGTGCCCTTTGACACCGCCGCGCCGCTCTTCCGGTTTGGGCACGGTCTCCGCTACGAAAGGAGTGCAGGACGATAAAGCGCTACGGCACCGCCCGTGCCCGGCACGAGCTGGCAGCAGATGACCCCTGGAGGCGATTTTGGGGTCATCTGCTGCCAGTTCGCCCGGAAATCTTAGATCGCGCAGCCGTCCGGGCCGCAGGCTTCGGCGTCGGGGCTGCCGACGGCGACCAGTGGATTCGCTTCTTGCCATGCCTGCGTGAGGGCCTGGGTGAAGACCTCGGAGGGCTGCGCGCCGGAGAGGCCATACTTGCGGTCGATGACGAAGAAGGGCACGCCGGTGACGCCGAGCATCCGGGCTTCGGCGATGTCGCCGCGGACGTCCTCTGCGTACTTGTCCGTGCTGAACAACTCGGCGATTTCGGCTTCCGGCAGGCCCAAGTCGCTGCCGAGCTTGGCCAGGTATTCCTGGTTTCCGATGTCCTTGCCGTGTTCAAAATGGCCGCTCAGGAGCTGCTCTTTGGCTTTGTCCTGCTTGCCGTGGGCGGCGGCCAAGTGGATGAGGCGGTGTGCCGTGAAGCTGTTGGCCACCACGACGTCGTCGAAACGGTAGTTGAGGCCCTCGCCCTTTGCTTGCAACGCCACGTGCTCGAACATCTGGCTGACCTGTGCGGGGTCCATACCCTTGCGCTTGCTGAGGTAATCGAGCTCTGTGCCGTCGTAGTGTTCCGGGATGCTCGGGTCCAACTGGTAGCTGCGCCACTGGATCTCGACCGAGTCGCGGTGCGGGAATTCGGCGAGGGCCGTTTCGAACCGGCGCTTTCCGATGTAGCACCACGGGCAAGCGACGTCTGACCAGATCTCAATCTTCATGATGGCGACAACCGGAAGTGGAGGTCGGTCATTCCCGGAACGGCCTGTTGGACTGGTCACAGCCCGGCGTTCACGACGCGCAAAATGGTGTGCGACGCAGAAACTGGCAGGCGCTACCCGAATCCACGCCGCGTGAAACTGTTTGCGCGTCGCGGGTCCATTTCCGCGTCGCGAATGCGCGTCTAGGCGTCCTAGACCGCCCGCTCCATCACAAAATCGTGCTCCACGGCATCGCCCAGCCGGAACGACTTGGTCCCGACCTTCCTGAATCCACTCTTCTCATAGAAGCGGATGGCCTTGGCATTCTGGCTGTTGACGCCAAGCCACACGCCAGCCGCACCCGAGCCGGCAGCGCGGTCCAAGGTGGCCTTCATGAGCTCCGCGGCAGCACCCAGGCCGTGGTGTTCCGGATGCACATAGCACTTGCTCAGTTCCGCCGAAGGTAGCAGCGTCAGGGCCGAAGCGACGTCGGTATCGGTGGCCGGGCGGGCCACGAGCATGCTGTAGCCGCGGAGTTCCCCGGCGGCGTCGATGGCCAGGATGGTGACGTCCGGATCGGCAAGGTATTCCGTGAACTTCTCCGCGCTGAGCGTCCTGCGCAGGTGCTCCGCGATGTCTTCGGGCGAGGAGTCCGGGGGGCAGGCGAGCGGAAAGGTGACGGCGGCAAGCTCGGCCAGCCGTCCGGCGTCGTCCGCTGTTGCTTCACGGATTGTCTGGCTCATGCGGTCCTCTCTGGCAAGCGGGCGCAAAAATGCCCCTCAAGATTGATCTTAAGGGGCATTTCAGGAAGGTAGCGACGGCGGTGGCCTGCCGGAGGGTTCCGGCTGCGGTGCCGCGGGGCTGCTTAAGCGCGGGCTCCCTCAAGCAGGCGAAGATCCTCATCCGGCTCGGGATCCCTGCCCAGGACAAGGCCGATGATGGTGACCACCGCCGTGGCGAGCAAGTATGCGGCGATCAGGAGCCAGTTCCCGGTGGCGGCGTAGAGGGCCGTGAAGATCAACGGTGCCACTGCTCCACCCACGACGCCCGCCACCGTGTAGGCCACGGAACTGCCGGCATAACGGAGCCGGGCCGGGAACTGTTCGGTGATGAAGGCCGCCTGCGGGCCGTACATGAAGGCGTGCAGTCCGAGGCCGATCACGACGCCGACAGTCAGAACCAGGACGGAGCGGGACTGGATCATGAGGAAGAACAGCGGGATGTAAACGGCCGTGGCCGCGGCGGTGATGCCGTAGACCAGCCGGCGGTTGAACCGGTCGGTGACGGCTCCCGCGGCCGGGATCAGGAACAGTTGGAAAGCTGATCCGACCAGGACTGCGCCTAGGACGTTGCCGGTGGTCATCCCCAGTTCCTTGGTGGCGTAGACCGCGATAAAGACGGTGAACAAGGCGTACAAGACGTCTGGGCAGATCCGGCACAATGCGGCGGCGAGCAGGGGGCGGACCTGGGTGGTGAGGACTTCCTTGATGGGAGCCTTGGGCCGTTCGCCGGTGGCCTCGATCGCCTTGAATACCGGGGTTTCCTCGAGCTTGAGCCGGATAACGAGCCCGAAGGCAACCAGGATGGCCGAACTGAGGAAGGCCACGCGCCAACCCCATGCGATGAAGGCTTCGTTGCTCATGACGGCGGCGAGGACGGCAAGTGCGCCGTTGGCCAACAGGTTCCCGGCGGGCGGCCCGATTTGGGCTGCGGAGGACCAGAATCCGCGCTTGTTGGGATTGGCGTACTCGCTGGACAGCAGTACGGCGCCGCCCCATTCGCCGCCTACCCCGATGCCCTGGGCCAAGCGAAGGAGGACCAGGATGATCGTGGCTCCAATGCCGATGGTGTGGTAGTCCGGCAAGGCGCCGATGAGAACCGTGGCCGCGCCAATGAGGATGAGGGTGATGACCAGGACGTTCTTGCGTCCGATCTTGTCCCCGAGCCGGCCAAAGACAACGCCGCCAATGGGCCGGGCGAGGTAACCCACCGCGAAGGCCGAGAAGGAGAGCAGGAGGCCCGTGGTTTCGTCGTTCGTGGGGAAGAAGATCTTGGGGAAGACGAGCGCGGAGGCGACGGAGTAGATGGCGAAGTCGTAGTACTCCAAGGAGGTGCCTGTGACGCTGGCAATGAAGGCCTTGATGGCGCCTGCCGAGGGTTTGCTGCGCCTTGTTGAACTTGGCGAAGTGGTCGCGGACATGGTTCCTCCATGGAACGTTGGGCGGGCTTTGTGATCCCGATCTCAATCGGGGCCTACACCCAATGATGCATCACATGGAGGAATTGTTCAACAATTTTTTGGCGGGAGTTCTTGCTTAGGCTGTGAGATGTTGACGGATCCCTTCGACAATGAGGTCATGGTCCTCCTTCGATGAAAGGCCCGACGTCGTGACGGCCGCGACGACGCCGACGCCACGGACCCGCACGGGAAACGAGCCCCCTGTCACGGCATAGTCGGCGCCGAGCCACCCTGTGGCCACCGGATCGATACCGGCCGAGGACAGCCGGGCTTCGACAAGTGCGCTGCTTGCTTCCATCCGCAAAACGAGTGCGGATTTCCGTGCGATCCACGATTCCTGATCCGGGGTGATGCCGGGCAGCGCAGCGCGGAAAAGGATGAGCCCGGGGCGCCGGATGTCGATGCCGATCGCGTGACCGGCCGCCTGTGCCATGCCGGTCAGCCGCGAGCCGAGCCTCCACGCGTCTCCGTGGTCGAAGGAGGTGAAGATCAGCTCCTCTTCCTGTCGCTTAAGCGCTTCCAATGCTTCAAGAGCGGCGATGTCAGCCATGAAGCCTCCTACCGTTCTTCCCGGCCGTAGGGTTCGAAATCGAACTCCTGAAAATCGGACACTTCGTTCGCCCATCGGGTCTCCACGAATCCGACGTGGGCAGGATGGTCATTGTAGGAGTTGAAGGCCTCCGCGCCGTCGAACGTCATTTCAAACTGAAAATTGAGCGGGCTCTTCATTGAAATCTGGCGGGATACCCGGAAGTCCTGCACCACTGGTATTGCAGTCAACGTGGCGACTGCTGCGTCCAGGAATTCCCTTTCCCCGGAGGATCCGGGCTCGTGGATGAGGGAGAAGGTAACCGTGTGACGGATCATGGCGTTCTTTCTGGATAGGCGACAAACGCGAAGCGGGTGGAGTCGGGGGACCAGCTGTTGACATTGAGGGTTCCCTGGCCGCCGAAGAGGGGCCACGTATGGAGCGGCGTAGCCCAATCGCTAGTGGAAACAACGACGACGTCGACCGGCAGGTCCGCGGGGTGGCCTACCGTGCCGCTGGGGAAGCGGATGTAGCTGGCCAGGCGCCCGTCGGGCGAGAGGTGCGGGAACCAGTCGACGGTGTCGCTTTGGAGCAGGCGTTCTGCCGTGCTTTCCTTGCTGGCCCGCACCCTGACGAGTTGTGCGTGGCCCGGCCGGTCCGTGAAGGCCTCGGTATTGAAGTACAGCCATTCGCCGTCGGGCGAATACTCGGGGCCATCGCAGTGCCCGTCGACGTCGATTGCGGTAGCTGGGCCGGCCCCTGCCGGAATCGTCATCAGCCGGCCCGGCTGGGTGAAATCCCCGGCTTCTATTCCCACATAGGCGAGCGTCTGTCCGTCCGGGCTGACGCCGTGCAGGAAGTGAAACCACCCATCATCCGACGTGATCTTCGTGGCTTCTCCGCCGTCGAGGGCTGCGTGGTAGATGTGGCCGTCATTCGCCGAGAGGTAGATGTTGGCGCCGTCGGGTGCGAGGACGTGGTCGTTATTGAGGTCCGGGATGCCGTTGATGGCTACCCTTTCGAGTCCTCCTCCGGAAAGATCCAATCTCCACAGGGCGCCGTCCCCGTTGAGGATGAGGGCACCGCCGTCGAGCGTCCAGTTCGGCGCCTCCAGCAGGATGTTGTCCGTGGTGAAGGCCAGTTCCGAAGTGCCGGTGGGGGAGACGATCCATACCTCGCAGCGCTGGCCAGGCCGAAGTGTCCGTATCACTGCGCTTCCTCGACGAATCCGCCCTCGTCAGGTGCTGTGGTCCGAGACATGCGGATGTCCTTTCGTCGTGTGGGAGAAACCGGGGCGCGAGCTGGCAGCAGATGCCCGCAAAATCGAATTTTGAGGTCATCTGCTGCCAGTTCGCGCGAACTGTAGTGGACGCTTAGTCCTGGCTGAAGGCGGCGTCGAAGCTGGTCTGGGAGGGCGGGAAGTCGTATTTTTTGAGGGCGGCGAGGGCTTCGGGGGCGCCGTGGAGGCGGTCCATGCCGGCGTCTTCCCATTCCACGGAGATGGGTCCGGTGTAGCCGATCGCGGTGAGGGCCCGGAAGCTTGATTCCCAAGGCACGTCGCCGCGTCCGGCGGAGACGAAGTCCCAGCCGCGGCGCGGGTCGCCCCAGGGCAGGTGGGAGCCCATGACCGTGTTGCGGCCGGTGGGGCGCAGCTTGGTGTCCTTGCAGTCCACGTGGTAGATCCGGTCCTTGAAGTCCCAGATGAAGGAGACGGGGTCGATGCCTTGCCACATGAAGTGCGAGGGGTCCCAGTTCAGCCCGAACGCCTCGCGGTGCCCGATGGCTTCCAGGGTACGGACGGTGGTCCAGTAGTCGTAGGCGATCTCGGAGGGGTGGACTTCGTGGGCGAAGCGGACCCCGCACTCGTCGAAGACGTCCAGGATGGGGTTCCAGCGGTCCGCGAAGTCCTGGTAGCCGGCCTCGATGACTTTTTCGGGGACGGGCGGGAACATGGCGACGTATTGCCAGATGGAGGAGCCGGTGAACCCGACGACGGTGTCCACCCCGAGCGCCTTGGCGAGGCGGGCGGTGTGTTTCATTTCCTCGGCGGCGCGTTGGCGGACGCCTTCGGGATCCCCGTCGCCCCAGACCTTGGCCCCGACGATGGCCTGGTGGCGGAAGTCGATGGGGTCATCGCAGACGGCCTGGCCCTTGAGGTGGTTGGAGATCGCCCAGACCTTCAGGTTGTACTTTTCCAGGATGGCGAGTTTGGACTCGACGTAGCCGGGTTCGTCCCAGCGCCAGGCGTCCAGGTGGTCCCCGGACACGGCGATTTCCAGGCCGTCATAGCCCCAGCCGGAGGCCAGGCGCGCGACTTCCTCGAAGGGCAGGTCGGCCCACTGGCCGGTGAACAGGGTGTACGGGCGGGGCATTGGTTCTCCTTGGGAAAAGTTTCAGGGGAGGGGAAGGCCGGAGGGCCGGCGGTTTTCAGTGGCCGGGTTGATCAGTGGCCGGCGACCTGGATGATGGCGGACTTGGCGTCGGCGGATTCCTCGATGGCGGCCAGGACCTGCTGGACAGCGAGGCCTTCTTCGAACGAGGGCGAGGGCGGGGTCCCGTCCGCCACAGCCAAGAGGAAGTCGCGGATTTCGTGGGTGAAGGTGTGTTCCCAGCCGATCACGTGGCCCTGCGGCCACCAGGCGTCCATGTAGGGGTGTTCGGGTTCGTTGACGAGGATCCGGCGGAAGCCCTGCTCCCGGACCGGCACTGTGGCGTCCAGGAAACCGAGCTCGTTGATGGATTCCAGGTCGAACAGCAGCGAGCCCTTGTCGCCGTAGATTTCCATGGTGAGTGAGTTCTTCTTCCCGGTGGCCATGCGGGAGACTTCCACGGAGGCGACGGCCCCGGAGGCGAGGGTCAGGGTGGCCCAGGCGGCGTCGTCGACCGTTACTTGTTCCGGTCCGTCCTTGCCGGGGCGGCTGTCCACGAAGGTGTGCAGCCGGCCTGAGACCTCGGTGACGGTGTCCCCGAGCAGGAACAGGACCTGGTCGATGGCGTGGGAGGCGATGTCGCCCAGGGCCCCGGATCCGGCGGTTTCCTTGCGCAGCCGCCAGGTCATGGGGGAATCGGCGTCCACGAGCCAGTCCTGCAGGTAGGCGGCCCGGACGTGCCGGACCGTGCCGAGCCTGCCTTCCGCGATGAGCTCGCGGGCCAGGGCGAGTGCCGGTACGCGGCGGTAGTTGAAGCCAATCATGGACTGGATGCCGCGCGCACGGGCGGCGCGCGCGGCTTCCGTCATGGCTTCGGCCTCGGCCAGGGTGTTCGCGAGCGGCTTTTCCACGAGCACGTGCTTGCCCGCTTCCAGCGCCGCGATGGCGATTTCGGCGTGCATCCAGCCCGGGGCGCAGATATCCACGATGTGGATGTCATCGCGTTCCAGGACGGCGCGCCAGTCCGTGGCGGACTCGCTCCACCCGTACTTCGCCGCGGCCTCGGCAACCTGTTCCGGGTCCCGGCCCACGAGCACTTTCTGCTCGAAGGCCGGAACGTCGAAGAAGCTGGCCACGTTCCGCCACGCGTTCGAATGGGCTTTGCCCATGAACGCGTAGCCGATCGCGGCAACACCAAGGGTCATGTTCCCGGGCTGGTTGTTCTGAGGATTGGTGGGGGTAGGGGAGGAGCTGGTCATGAGTTATTCCTAGAGGGTGGCGGCCATCGGGTCCCAGTCCTCGGGGAGGGCCTGGGAGATCGCGGCGGAGCTGTCGACGCCT
>NZ_JAMXIC010000016.1 GCF_027587375.1 Arthrobacter sp. B2a2-09 | reverse complement strand
CTCCGGCGCCTGTACACCGCTCCGGGAAGCGGGGACCTTGTCGGCGCCGATTCGAGGGCGCGGCTCTACCCGCCCGGGCTGCGGCGCTTCATCCAGGCCCGTGACGACACTTGCCGCACCCCGTACTGCGACGCACCCATCCGGCATTTCGACCACATCATCCCCTGGCACGACGGCGGACCCACCAGCCAGGCCAACGGCGCCGGCTTGTGCGAAGCCTGCAACCACACCAAAGAACTCAACGGCTGGGCAGCCCGAACCGGAGCTCCACGAGCCGGAGCTCAACGACCCGGAGCAGCAAAAACCGGTGTCGGGAGACGGCACGTCTTAGAAATCCGCACCCCCACCGGACATACCTACCGTTCCACGGCCCCGCCCCTGCCAGGAACGCACGTGAACGGAGACCCACCCGCCATGGCGGCACACTATTTCGGGGACCTGTTTCGCGGGCGCCACCGACCGGAACTACGCCAACCAGCTTAGGCACGGGCGAGCGTCCGCAGCGGGCTCCGGCCGAGTGCCAATGAGTGGTCACAATCGTTTTGTTCGTATTGATGCTCACACCGGTGCCCTATTCTTAGCGTTCCTGGCGGCAGGACGGATACGGTAGATACATGACGTCTAGCACCGCCGCCGAGTCCATTCGGTCCACCCGCAGAATTCCCGCCGACATCGCCCGCTCCTGGCTCCTCGTGAACGCCATGAAGACGGAGCTTTTCGACCAGTCGGCCTCATCGCGCGCGGACGCCATCATTCTTGACATCGAAGACGCTGTGGACCCGTCCCAGAAGGACATCGCCCGCGACAATGTCATCAACTGGCTGACGGCCGGCGGCCAGGCCTGGGTCCGCATCAACGACGCCACAAGCCCGTTCTGGGCCGATGACCTCGCCGGTCTGCGTGGCACGCCCGGCCTGTTGGGCGTCATGCTGGCCAAGACCGAGTCCGCGGACCAGGTCACCGAATCCTTCCACCGCATGGACGGCAAGACTCCGGTGGTCGCCCTCGTGGAGTCGGCCCTCGGCATCGAGGAAGCCAACCACATCGCCCGCGCCCAGGGTGCCTTCCGCCTGGCCTTCGGTTCGGGCGACTTCCGCCGGGACACCGGCATGGCCGCCACGCCCGAGGCGATGGCCTACCCGCGTGCCAAGCTTGTTGTCGCCAGCCGCGTGGGCAACCTGCCGGGCCCCATCGACGGCCCCACCGTCGGCACCAACCACCCGATCCTGCGGGAGCAGACCGGCATCACGGTGACCATGGGCATGACCGGCAAGCTCTGCCTGGCCATCGACCAGACCACGGTCATCAACGAGGTCATCAGCCCCACACCGTCGGATGTCGCCTGGGCAACCGACTTCATGAACGACTTCGAAGCCAACGGCAGGGTCATCCGCGACGGCTCCGACCTCCCGCGCCTGGGCCGCGCCGAAAAGATCATGAAGCTCGCCGTGGCCTTCGGGGTCCAACCCTCCCTGTAAGGGCAACTTCGGTGCTGGTCCACGGCGTCACCTGGGACGGTCCGCCGCCCGGGGACGCAGCCCCCGACGCCGGGCTGCCGGCATTGCGGCTGCAGTCGGCTTCCGGTGGGCTCAGTTCAGTTCCGCTGGTCCAAGGCGCTCCGCTGGGCTTCCGCGTCGCGGAGGGCCTCTGGTGCCTGGGCCACACCAAGATTCACGGCCCGGGTGAGCGCACCCATTTCCCGTGCCCCGACAGCGCTCCCGCTGAACGGGGAAAGCAATGTGGCCGCTGCTTTGCGCGCGAAGATTCGCGGCTCATGCACGACTTCCACCGGGGCGGTGCCGTGCCCCCAGGGCTGCGCGCCTACCTGATGCAACCTCATTGGCTGTATGCGGCGACGTTCGCCAACGGCGCCACCAAGGTCGGCACGGCCTCGGCACCGCGGAAGTGGAACCGGCTCGCGGAGCAGGGTGCGGTTCACGCGTCCTATGTGGCGCACGCCGACGACGGCCGTATTGTCCGCCTGCTGGAGGATCTCGTGACAAGCGAACTCGGCATCGTCCAGCTCGTCCGCGCCTCCGCGAAGGCAGCGGCCCTGCTGGAGCCGCGTCCCGACGTCGAGCTTTCCTCCATCAACAAGCGAGTTGCGGCGAGCATCCGGGAGCTCTTGGATGGCATAGCCCTGGGCGGGTTCTCGACTGTGGAGGAAGAGTGGAACCGCCCCGCGTTCGCGGATGCGCTGTGTGGTCCCGGACGTCGGCATGCGTATCCCGCAGCGTTCGACGGCGGTGAGCACGGCCTGGCCGTGGAGTCCATCTCCGGAGGGATTGCCTTGGCAACACTGCCTGGAGACAGCGGTGAATTCGTGGCGGACCTGGGCCGCTTGAAGGGGCGACGGATCGAATCCGGAAACTACCGGACGGAGATTCCGGCCCTGCAGGACTCACTGTTCTGACAAGTGCCCTAAACTTGGGTGGTGCTGAACGAATTCTGGGCCACGGCCTCTGCCACCTACAAGACGCTGGTTTTCGGCGCGATGGGGCTTATCGCCGTCGGGATCATCCTCACGATCATCGGCAACATCTCCCATAACCAAGGCCTCGCGGTAACCTCCTTGTTCGTGATCGGGCTCGGCCTGGTCCTGCATGTCGTGGGCATGGTGGTCCGCGGACAGCGGGTCCGCAAGGGCTTGAAGAAGTAGCCTGCCGGAGTGTGGCGATGACCAAGCATGCGGTGGTGATCGCCGGAGGAGGCCCCACAGGGCTGATGTTGGCGGGCGAGCTGGCGTTGGCGGGCGTCGACGTCGCGATTGTCGAGCGGCGTGCAAACCAGGATCTGGCCGGTTCACGTGCAGGCGGTTTGCACTCACGCACCATCGAGGTCCTCGATCAGCGCGGAATCGCTGATCGGTTCCTGTCCGAGGGGCAGGTAGCCCAGGTCGCGGGGTTCGCCGGCGTCCGTTTTGACATCAGCGACTTTCCCACACGGCACAACTACGGGCTCGGGCTGTGGCAGAACCACATCGAGCGCATACTGGCCGGCTGGGTCGCCGAGCTGGCGGTGCCGATCTATTACGGACGCGAGGTGACCGGTTTCGTGCAGGACGACGCCGGCGTGGACGTCGCGCTGTCCGGCGGCGAGGCGTTGCGCGCGGAATACCTCGTCGGGTGCGACGGCGGACGCAGCCTGGTCCGCAAGGCGGCCGGCATCGAGTTCCCCGGTTGGGATCCGACCACCAGCGCCCTGATCGCCCAGGTCGAGATGGCCGAGCAGCCGCCCTTGGGCGTCCACCCCAATGCTTTCGGAATCCACTCCTTCGGCAAGCTGGATTACAAGATTCTCGACGGCAAGGTGGTCTACGCGGACGGCGGGCCCGTGGGGGTCATGGTGACCGAAGAGCACGTCGGACCCGCGAGCGAACCTACCCTTCATGACCTGAGCGAGGCGCTCATCGCCGTATGCGGGACGGATTACGGGGTCCACAGTCCTATTTGGATCTCCAGATTCACCGATATGACCCGGCAGGCCGCGAGCTACCGCGACAGGCGAGTCCTGCTCGCCGGCGACGCCGCGCACGTGCATGCCCCCGACGGCGGACAGGGCCTCAACACCGGTGTGCAGGATGCAGTGAACCTGGGCTGGAAGCTGGCCCAGGTGGTCAAGCGGACATCGCCGGAAAGCCTCCTCGACACCTACCATGCCGAGCGCCACCCGGTCGCCGCCCGCGTGCTGCGCAACACGATGGCGAGTGTCGCGCTTCGCCGCCCGGACGAGCGCACGAAAGCCGTGGGCGAGGTCATTGCCGAGCTCCTCGGCATGGAGGAACCGCGCAAGCGCTTCGCCGCGATGCAGTCCGGCCTCGATGTACATTACGACGTCGGCGAGGGGCATCCGCTGCTCGGTCGCCGCATGCCCGATCTCGACCTCGTCAGCCCGGGCGGCCCGATGCGCGTCTTCAGCCTGCTGCACGATGCCCGGCCGGCGCTCCTCAACCTTGGCGAGCCTGGCGGCATCGACATCACGCCGTGGGCAGACCGCGTTCAGTTGATCGACGCCACATACCTCGGTACCTGGGAGCTTCCGGCACTCGGCACAGTGTCTCCTCCCACCGCCCTGTTGATTCGGCCCGACGGATATGTGGCCTGGGTGGGCGACCGTAAACAGCTGGGCCTTGCCGACGCGCTCGCAACGTGGTTCGGACCGCCTACCGCGGAGTAGCGGCCAGGCTTCGACACTAATCCGGAGACACGTCCCGGGCCGATAGGGTTGGATCATGACTATTAACCCGGATTTGCAGGGCCGCAGCTACCCTGCCTCAGAGGTGTACGACGTCGGCCGCGAAAAGATCCGTGAGTTCGCCCGGGCCGTGAAGGCCACGCACCCCGCACACTTCGACGTCGAAGCCGCCAAAGCGCTTGGCCACAGCGACCTCGTCGCCCCGCCGACCTTCGCCATCATTGTCGCCCAGCGGGCCGATGCCCAGCTGATCGAGGACCCCGATTCCGGGATTGACTTCAGCCGCGTGGTGCACGCCGACCAGCGCTTCACCCACCACCGCCCGATCGTTGCCGGGGATCAGTTGCGGGCCGAACTGCACGTCGACGGCGTCCGCGCCATGGGCGGCGGGGCCATGATCACCACGCGTTCGGAAATCACCGCTGCAGACGGCGAGCGCGTCGCCACCACCACCTCGTCCATCCTGGTCCGCGGAGAGGGACAGTAGCCATGAGCTTGAAACTTGAAGAACTCGCCGTCGGGCAGGAAATCGGCACCCGCAGCATCGAGGTCACGCGCCAGGACCTGGTCAAGTACGCCGGCGCGTCCGGCGACTTCAACCCGATCCACTGGAACGAATCCTTCGCCACCGGCGTCGAACTTCCCGGAGTCATCGCCCACGGTATGTTCACCATGGGCTCCGCCGTGCAATTGGTGAGCGACTGGGCCGGCGACCCCGCCGCCGTCGTCGACTACCAGACGCGCTTCACCAAACCGGTGCTGGTCACCGATACCACCGGTACCAGCGAGCCCGGCGCCGTGATCGAGGTTGCCGGAGTGGTGGGAGCGCTCGACGCCGAAGCCCGCACCGCGCGCATCGACCTGACCGTCACCTTTGCCGGCCAGAAGGTCCTGATGAAGTCCCAGGCCGTTGTGAAGCTCGCTTGAGCCAGCTGCAACAATCAGCACCTCGCGCCACCGCGGCCGAATTGTCGCGGTGGCGCAATGCTGTGGTGGCCGCGTACGGTGCCAGCGGCCTGGCCTTCTCGTCGTGGGTCTCCCGGTTGCCCGCGATCCGCGATGGCCTGAACCTGACGCCGGGCACGGTAGGCCTCCTGCTGATGTGCATGACCGTGGCATCGTTCCTCTCCGTGTCTGCATCAGGGGTGATCGTGATCCGGCTCGGATCACGGCTGACCACGCGGATCGGCGGCGCCATGGTGGGCCTAGGCCTGGCGGTCGCCGGTTTTGGCACGTCTGTGCTGGCAAACCCAGTGGTGGTGGCGCTTGGACTCATGGTGATCGGCCTCGGCACAGCCAGCTGGAACACGGCATCCAATGTAGAGGGAGCGTCACTGGAACGCGCCCTTGAACGGCACATCATGCCGCGTCTCCACGGATCCTTCAGCCTGGGCACCGTTGCGGGCGCAGGGCTCGGCGCTTGGGCCGCCGCCGCAGGACTGCCGGTCTTCTGGCATCTCGCTGCGGCCGGCCTGGTGGTCGCCGTCTCGGTGGTGACTGCTGCTGCCTGGTTCCGTGCGGACGCCACCCGCCATTCCACCGCACGAGGTACCGCCAAGGCCTTCAAGCCCGAAAAGCCGGACACCTTCGAAGATCCTTCAACCGGCCCCTTGACCATCATCCAGCCGGGCCAGCAGGGACCGGCCGAACCATTGGACAGCAAGCGCATGGTGGCCCGGGCATGGCGCGAAAGCCGGACCCTCCTGCTTGGATTGCTCGTCCTTGGGCTCGCCCTGGCTGAGGGCGCGGCGGGGGACTGGGTGGCCTTGGCGTTGGCGGATGGCCACGGTCAATCCGACGCTGCCGGAGCCATCGGCTATGGGATCTTCGTGACGTTCATGACTGTGGGCCGCTTTGCCGGGACGGTGGTCCTGGACCGCTTCGGCCGCGTGCCCGTGATGCGTTGGTGTTCGGCTACGGCCGTGGTGGGGCTGGCACTCTTTGTCTTCGCACCGGTGCCGTGGCTCGCCTTCGCGGCCCTGGCCATCTGGGGACTGGGTGCCTCTTTGGGGTTCCCGGTGGGCATGTCCGCCGCCGCGGACGATCCAGCGCACGCCGCGGCCCGGGTTTCGGTCGTCTCCACGATCGGCTATGGGGCTTTCCTTTGCGGTCCGCCACTCTTGGGCTTGCTGGCGGAGCACTTCGGCATCCTGCATTCCTTGCTCGCCGTCCTGGTCCTGCTCGTCGCGAGCTTCTTCCTGGCGCCCGTTTCGCGGAAGCGCGCGCCTGAACCGGCGCACGCCTGAGCCGGCGCACGCCTGAGCCGGCGCGCGCCTGAGCCGGCGCGCGCCTGAGCCGGCGCGCGCCTGAGCGGGTCCCTGAGCCGGCAAATCCCTGAGTCGGCTAGGGCAGGCAATCCCCGCTAGGCTTGTTTGGTGACCCAGACGATGCTCTCCGAACTGACCACGGCCGCCGTTGGTGGCCCTGCCGGCACCTTTGTGGAGGCCCGCACCGAAGGGGAAATCATCGACGCCGTCCGCTCGGCGGACGCTGCCGGCGAGAAACTGCTGATCATCGGCGGGGGATCCAACCTCCTGATCTCCGACGCCGGCTACCCGGGAACCGTGCTAAAGATCGCCTCGCAGGGCTTCACCGTCAACTCGGAAGATAGTTGCGGGGGAGTCTCCGTGGTGGTCCAGTCCGGGCACAACTGGGACGCCCTCGTGGAGCACTCCGTGCTGCACGCGTGGTCCGGGCTGGAAGCGCTCTCCGGCATCCCCGGAGCCACGGGCGCCACTCCTGTACAGAATGTGGGCGCCTATGGTGCCGACGTCTCCCAGACCATCGCCGCCGTCCGTACCTGGGACCGCGAACGCAACGCCGTGCAGACCTTCACCAACTCCGAGCTCAAGTTCGGCTACCGGGACTCCATCCTCAAACAGACCACCACCGAGGGCTCACCCCGTTACGTGGTGCTGACGGTTGAATTCCAGCTGCCGCTCGGACGCATGAGCGCAGCCATCCGGTATGCGGAGCTAGCCCGGTCCCTCGGGGTCGAGGCCGGGAAGCGCGCGTATTCCAACGACGTGCGGCGCGAAGTCCTGCGGCTGCGTGCCTCCAAGGGCATGGTCCTGGATGCTTCGGACAGGGACACGTACTCCACGGGTTCCTTCTTCACCAACCCGATTGTTCCGGCCACCGCGGCTGCATCGCTGCCCGAGGGAGCGCCGCAGTACCCGGCTGGAAGCGATGGCCTCGTGAAGTTGTCGGCAGCCTGGTTGATCGACCAGGCCGGCTTCGGAAAGGGCTTCGGACTCGATCCCGCGAGCGTCTCCGGCGGCCGAGCCTCGCTGTCCACCAAACACACCCTGGCCATCACCAACCGGGGAGGAGCCAGCGCGGAGGACATGGTGGCGATCGCGCGCGAGGTGCGCAGCGGCGTCGTCGAGCGTTTTGGCATTGAACTGCATCCGGAGCCGCTACTCATCGGTTTGGCCCTGTAGGAGCCCGCGAGGAACCCGCGAGGAACCCGCGTCAGCGCTTTCCGGTCGGGAGGACCTTGTTGAGCAGCAGGAACGTCAGCCCGCAGCTGGCTGCCCCCAAGAGGAAGATCTGGCTGAACGCTATGCTTTGCGGCGACGGACCGCCGGGCGAAATCCAGCCGGCTGCCGCGAAGCCTGCCACCCCCAGGAGCATGACGATGGCGGCAAGCAGGAAGCTGCGCACTTGATCGCTCGCGCCGGTCTGGAACCCTGGTTCGGGATCGTCGACGTGCCGATCGGACGATGGCTGGCACGCGGCAGCAAGGCCCAGGAGGAGGGCTGCGGCGCCAGTGGCGGCGAGTCCCACCGCTTGGACGGCCTGCATCGACGGGGACAACCGAACCCCCGCACCAACAGCTATTGCCAAGCCGCACACAAGCCCGACGGCGGCGGCGCACCAACCAGCGGCCGCTAACCGCCGGCTGAGCGGCCGCAGCAGCGGACCTAACTCACCGAACAGCATTCCCTTAGCGTAGGAGGGCCCGCTGGAAGGCCCCTGTGAGCGGCATGGGAGTTCCTCCAGCGTGCTATTGAGGACCGAAGCTGTCCGCCGTGCGGCCTATGATGGGGCCATGGCAGCTTCGGCGAAGATCCGCGTCACTCCCAAAGTCATGGGCAGGCTGCGCCTTGCCAGTCAAGGATTGCTTGGGGGATTCAGCAGCCCGGAGGAATGCGTCTCCAGGATGGGCGCCATGCAGGCTCAAGACCTCGCCTCGGCGTTCTGGGCGGTGGGGCAGCGAGTCCCCGGTTCCGGCCTCTCGAAGGTGTTGGAAGCGCTGGAGAACGGCACAGTGGTCCGGTCCTGGCCCATGCGTGGCACGCTTCACCTGGTTCCACCGCAGGACTTGCGCTGGATCCTGGCCATCACCACAGATCGATCCATGCGTTCGGTTGCCACACGGCACCGGGAGCTCGGTATCGAAGAGGCCGACGTCGCCATGTGCCGGGAGCTTGCCCTTGAACGCGTCGCCGGCAGCCCAGGCGCCACTCGCGAGGAACTTTTCAAGATCTTCGAATCCGCTGGCCAAGTGACCGCGGCCCAACGTGGCATCCATTTGCTCTGGATCCTGTGCCAGAACGCGTGGTTGGTCCAAGGACCTCCGGCGGGCACCGCGGGCAAAGCCCTTGGACAGCAACTGTTCGTGGCCTTCGATGAGTGGATTCCGGAATCCAAGGCGTTGGGCCGTGAAGAGGGGATTGCCGAATTCCTGCTCAGGTATATACGCAGCCACGGACCGGCCACGCTCCTTGACTTCGCGTGGTGGACCCAGATTCCCAAAGCCGAGGTCAAGGCAGCCCACGAGGCTATTCGCAGCCAACTTGTTGAGCTCGTCTTCCAGGGAACGTCCTATTGGCTGTCGCCCCAGACGGCAGCACTGCTCGACGACGGCGTCCCCGGCTCGCGGACGGTCCTCGCCTTGCCGGGATTCGATGAATTCCTGCTCGGGTATACGGACCGCAGTCTTGTCCTGCCCCCGGAGCATTTCCAGAAGGTCGTTCCGGGCGGCAACGGTGTCTTCAAGCGGATGATCGTGTCCGGCGGCGAAGTGGTGGGCACCTGGTCCCGCAGCGGCACCGGCCGGAGCGCCGTCGTCGTGCCTGAACCGTTCGCCCCGGAAGGCCTGAGTCCGGCAGCCAAGCGGTCCTTCGAACTCCAGGCCGCGAAGTACCTGCGGTTCATGGAGAGTTGAGGGGCCCCAACTGACTCGCAGTTGATGTCGTTATGAGCGCTCAAAACGACATCAACTGCGAGTCAGTTGAAAAGCGGGCGCCTAGAGGGTGCCGGTAGCGATCTTCAGCATGCGACGCAGCGGCTCGGCAGCGCCCCAGAGGAGCTGGTCGCCCACGGTGAAGGCGCTGATGTATTCAGGGCCCATCTCAAGCTTGCGGATACGGCCCACAGGGATCTCCAAGGTGCCGGAGGCAGCCACCGGTGTGAGGTCCGCCATGGAGGCTTCCTTGGTGTTGGGCACAACCTTGGCCCACTCGTTGTCAGCGTCCAGGAGTTTCTCGATTTCGGCGACGGACAGGTCCTCGCGCAGCTTGAGCGTCAATGCCTGGGAGTGGGAGCGCATGGCGCCGATACGGACGCAGAGGCCATCCATGACCACATGGTCCTTGCCCGGCTTTCCGTTGCCCGTGCCAAGGATCTTGTTGGTTTCCACCCCGGCCTTCCACTCTTCCTTGGACTGGCCGTTGCCGAGGTCGGCGTCGATCCACGGGATCAGGGAGCCGGCCAGCGGAACGCCGAACTGGGTGGCGTCGACGCCGGAGCGCTGGGTCGCCAGGACCTTGCGGTCGATCTCCAGGATCGCGGAGGCGGGATCGTCCAGTTCGCTGCTGACTTCGTTGTTAAGGGTGCCGAACTGGTTGAGCAGTTCGCGCATGTGGCGGGCGCCGCCGCCGGAGGCCGCCTGGTAGGTCATGGAGGTACCCCACTCGACCAGGTTGTTCTTGAACAGGCCGCCGAGTCCCATGAGCATGCAGGAGACCGTGCAGTTGCCGCCGATGTAGTCCTTCACGCCGCCGGACAGACCTGCGTCGATGACGTCGCGGTTGATGGGGTCCAGCACGATGATGGAGTCGTCGTTCATGCGCAGCGTGGACGCGGCGTCGATCCAAAGCCCATCCCAGCCACGGCCGCGAAGCTCACCGTGGACTTGCTTCGTGTAGTCGCCACCCTGGGCGGTCACAATAATCGGCAGCTTGGCAAGAGTCTCAATATCGAACGCGTTTTCGAGCTTGCCTGCGCCGTCAGCAAATGACGGCGCGGCACCTCCAGCGTTCGAGGTGGAGAAAAATACCGGGTTGATGTTGGCGAAGTCGCCCTCTTCCTGCATGCGCTGCATCAGGACGGAGCCGACCATGCCACGCCAACCGACCAGTCCAACGGACGGATTAGCTGCTGTAGTCATTGAACAAGTGTAGACTTTCGCGGCTCCCGGCCGCTGTCGGTTACGTCACGACCCAACTAGCTCGCAGTTGTTGTCGTTGTGACGGCTCAAAACGACAACTAATGCGAGCTAGTTGGGTAAGGGGACGAGTTACTTGGGTGAGGCGTCGGGCTCTTCCAGCAGGGCTGTCTTGCGGGCGCGCAGGGCGTAAAACGCGCCAAATGCGAAGACCTGGGTCACCACCACCAGGACGATGATCCCCAGGATCTTGTTGCCGCCCAGGATCATGGTGAGCCCAACGATCGCGGACAAGAGCGCGAAGAGCGGCAACAACATGTAGCCGAGCACGAACAGGGTCTCAGGTTTCTTCAGCATTCTCAGTCTTCCGTCCGGCGCCACGTGGCGATCCGGTAGTTGGTGCCGTTCTTGGAGGTCAGCCAGCCCTCAGCCGGGTGCGTCGCCTCAAGATTCCAAGCCTCGCCGAACTCCGGCGCGAAAGTGTCGCCGTCGGTGTCGGAATCAATGACCGTGACGACCGCGACATTCGCGATGTCCATGGACTGCCGGTAAATCTCGCCCCCACCAATGATCCAGACGTTCTGGCCGCCCGGTGCGAACTGGGACTCGAGGAGGGCGGCGTCAAGGGAGGAGACGACGACGGCGCCACTTGCTTCGGGCGAGTCAGCCCAACCGTGTTGCCGGGTCACCACGATATTGGTGCGACCGGGCAAAGGGCGGTACTTTGCGGGAAAAGACTCCCAGGTTTTCCGGCCCATGATGACCGGATGTCCTGATGTCAGCTGGCTGAAGTGCTTCAAATCTTCGGGGACGTGCCAGGGCATGGTCCCGCCCTTGCCGATCACTCCGCCGCCGGTCTGTGCCCACACCAGGCCGATTCCGCTGGGCGTTTCCGCGGCCTCCCCGGAGGAAGGCGACTCCGCGTCAGGAGTTTCGTGGATGCTCATACCGCCACGGGCGCCTTGATGGAGGGGTGGTGGCGGTAGCCGACTACTTCGAAGTCCTCGAAGGTGTAGTCGAAGATCGAGTCCGGCTTGCGGGCGAAGCGCAACTGCGGGTACTCGTAGGGCTCCCGGGACAGCTGCTCGGTGACCTGCTCCACGTGGTTGTCGTAAACGTGGACGTCCCCGCCGGTCCAGACGAAATCGCCAGGCTCAAGGCCCAGCTGCTGGGCCACCATACAGGTCAGCAACGCATAGGAAGCGATGTTGAAGGGGACGCCCAGGAACATGTCGGCCGAACGCTGGTACAACTGGCAGGACAACTTGCCGTCGGCAACGTAGAACTGGAAGAACGCGTGGCACGGCGGCAGTGCCATGTCCTTGATCTCGGACACGTTCCATGCCGAGACGATGTGCCGGCGGGAATCCGGGTTGGCTGCCAGGCCCTTCATGAGCTCCGCGATCTGGTCTACGTGCCCGCCATCGGGGGTCGGCCAGCTGCGCCACTGCACGCCGTAAACCGGGCCGAGTTCGCCGTCGGCGTCTGCCCATTCATCCCAGATGCTGACACCCTGCTCCTGGAGCCATTTCACATTGGATTCGCCGCGGAGGAACCACAGAAGCTCCAGCGCGAGCGATTTGAAGTGCACTCGCTTGGTGGTGATGAGCGGGAAACCCTGGCTCAGATCGAAGCGCAGCTGGCGGCCGAAAACGCTCCGCGTGCCGGTGCCCGTGCGGTCCGACTTGTGCGTGCCGTTGGCCATGACATCACGCAGGAGGTCTTCATATGGGGTTGGGATGCTCACGCACCCAGCTTACTGGAGTCAGTCGTCGAAGGGCTTGATCTGTTCCACGGCCACTACGCGCTGGCCGTTTCCACGGGCCACGTGGCACACGATCATCTCGCCAGGGGCCAGGTACGGATCCTGGGCGGGCAGCATCTCGTGAAGCTCCGGGCCCATGCGCTCGCCAAGTTTCTTCAGAATGGTGGGGAGTGCCGGTCTATGGGTGCACACGGCCACCCCGCGCTGTTTGTCGAACAAGCCCTCGACGACGGCGGACGTCTTCTTCGGGCTCCGCTGGTGGTGGTGCTCCGTCAAGGCCTCCACAAGTTTCACCTTGGCTCCGGCCGCCTTGGCGTACGGTGCGATGGTGGACACGCACCGTGCCCAAGGACTGCTCACGATCCAGAGGGGCTTCCACACGCCCAGAAGCCGCTCCACCGCGAGTGCCTGCCGCAGGCCCGTCACGGCCAACGGCCTGCTGCCTTCGGCCTTGGTCCAGGAAGACCGCGGCTTGGCTTTGGCATGACGCACCAGGATCAGCGGCCATGTCTCCAGCTCACCGTTCAGGTGCGCCTTCGCCAGCGCCTGGAGCGGGCTCACGTCCGTGGGGTTGCTCAGGAACCGGGCCGCCTTGTCCGGCGCGGCCCACATGTAGGCGTCCACTTCCTCGCCGTCCGGCTTGATGACGGACCCGTTGACCTGCATCGCCCAGTAGTGCACCACTTTCAGTCCGGCCGCCACATGGTAATGCGTCGGAGGAAGGGGGATACCGAGGGCAGCCTTGAGGCCTATTTCTTCCCTGATCTCGCGAACGGCGCACTCCGGGATGGTTTCCCCGGAATCAAGCTTGCCCTTGGGCCAGGACCAGTCGTCATACTTGGGCCGATGGATCAGCAGGACCTCAAGGGCACCCTTGGTGACGCGCCAAGGAATAGCGCCGGCCGCCGTGACGGCGATCGGCTCCCCGGGATGGTCCGTCTGGTCTTCAACAGGCGTATCGCTCTTCAACTTTTCGCTGCCTACCGCCGGGCAACTGCACGTTGACGGGACCGGGAGGCAAGCAGCCAGGACTGGATGTCCAGAAGCGGTGTGCCGTCCTCGGCCTGGTGGAACCTGGTCCAGTGGCCTTCGTTGTCGAGATGCCAGCTGGCAGTGCCTGGGTCCAGGTAACGGCGCAGCAGGTCCATGACCTCGGCGGTGTCTTCGCGGTTGGAGAGCTGCACCAATGCCTCAACGCGGCGGTCGAGGTTGCGGTGCATCATGTCCGCGGAGCCGATGTACACCACGGGATCGTTTGCATTGGCGAACGCAAACACGCGCGAGTGCTCCAGGAAGCGGCCCAGGACGGAGCGAACCGTAATGTTTTCGCTCAGTCCAGGCACTCCCGGACGCAGCGAGCAGATGCCACGGACAATGACGTCAACCTTTACCCCGGCCTGTGACGCACGGTAAAGGGCATCGATGGTGGCCTCGTCAACCATGGAGTTGACCTTGATCTGGACCTTGGCGGCAATTCCCGCGCGGGCGTTGCGGATTTCGGTTTCGATCCTGTCGATCAATCCGGACCGCACTGAGCGGGGAGCCACAAGGAGCCGCTTGAAGGTCGACTTGGGGGCATATCCGGAGAGCTGGTTGAAGAGCTTGGACAGGTCCTCGCCCACCTGCTCATTGGAGGTCAACAGGCCAAGGTCCTCGTAGTAGCGGGCCGTCCGCGGGTGGTAGTTGCCCGTCCCGATATGGCAGTACCTGCGGAGGCCATCCACTTCCTGACGGACAACCAGGGACAACTTGCAGTGCGTCTTGAGTCCCACGATGCCGTACACCACGTGCACGCCGGCCTGCTCCAGTTTGCGGGCCCAGGAGATATTGGCTTGCTCGTCAAAGCGGGCCTTGATCTCCACGAGGGCCAAGACCTGCTTGCCGGCCTCGGCAGCGTCGATCAGTGCGTCCACGATGGGGGAATCGCCGGAGGTTCGGTACAGGGTCTGCTTGATGGCCTGGACCTTGGGGTCGGCGGCTGCCTGTTCCAGGAAGGCCTGGACCGACGTCGAGAACGAGTCGTACGGGTGGTGCAGCAGGATGTCGCGGCGGCGCATTGCCGCGAAGACGTTGGCGGCTTTGGACGTCTCGGATTCGTTCAGGTACCGCGAGGTGTGGGGCACGTGCTTCGGGTAGTGGAGGTCGGCGCGGTCGATTCCGCCGATGACGGACAGCCCCCGGAGGTCCAGCGGCGCCGGAACGGAGTAGACCTCGGATTCCTCGACGCCGAGTTCCCGCACCAGGAGCGCACGGATGTTTGGGTTGATGTCCGTGGTGACCTCAAGCCGGACGGGCGGGCCGAAGCGGCGGCGCAGCAGTTCTTTTTCAAGCGCCTGCAGGAGGTTCTCGGCGTCGTCCTCTTCAACTTCCACGTCCTCGTTACGGGTGACGCGGAAGCTGTGGTGCTCCATGACTTCCATTCCGGGGAACAGCTTGTCCAGATGCACCGCGATGACCTCTTCGAGCGCGATGAATCGTGCCACGCGGCCCGGGACAGCGCCGGCACGCGGTCCGTCGATCGAGACGAGCCGCGGCAACTGGTCCGGAACCTTGACGCGGGCGAACAGTTCCTTATCGCTCACGGGGTTGCGGACAATCACGGCCAAGTTGAGGGAGAGACCGGAGATGTAAGGGAACGGGTGGGCAGGATCGACGGCGAGGGGGGTGAGGATCGGGAAGACCTTCTCGCCGAACATGATGCTCAAGCGGTGCTGGGCCTCGTCGTCGAGTTCGTCCCAGCGCATGAGGTGAATGTGCTCATAGGCCAAAGCGGGGCGGATCTGCTCGGCAAACACGCGCGCATGGCGTTCCTGCAGCTTTCGGGCGGCATCGCCGATCTGCTCCAGGACTTCGATGGGGCTCAGCCCGGCGGGGGAGGGCACCGCGAGTCCGGTGGCGATGCGGCGCTTCAAGCCGGCAACCCGCACCATGAAGAACTCATCAAGGTTCGAGGCAAAGATGGAGAGGAAATTGACCCGCTCCAGCAGGAAGAGGTCCGGATCCTCCGCGAGCTCAAGAACGCGGGAGTTGAAGGCGAGCCAGCTTAGTTCCCGGTCCAGGAAACGGTCCGGAGTGATATCGCCTTCGGGCTCAAGGGAGGGCGCAAACTCAGGAATGTCGATGCGGTCCTGTGTCGCCCGCGCAGCCGGGACTTCGGAAGAACCGAAGCGGGGAGGCAAGGTTGCGCCCTTGACCTCGGTTTTGGTGGTTCCGACCGGGTCCGGGTTCATCGGGCTCTCCTTCGTTCAACGCGGGGTTTGATTCAACCCTACAAGGATTCCACGTGCCGGAATCCTAGATGTCCTAGCCTTTCAGATGCGCCTTGGTTCCGGGTTACTTCCGGGTTAACGGCGCGTACATGACATCGACGTCCCAGCGTACGAAGCCCAGCTTCTGGTAAAGGGCGACGGCCGCGGTGTTGTCAGCGTCCACGTACAACATCACGGAGTGCAGCTCGTGGCTCTGGAGATACCTGATCCCGGCGACGGTGAGCGCCTTGCCAAGCCCGAGCCCCTGGGCTGCGGGGGTCACCCCTACGACGTAGACCTCTCCGATGGCCGGATGGGGCCCTTGCCGCGGGTGCACCTTGGTCCAATGGAAACCGAGCAGTTCCCCGGCCGGATTCACGGCCAGCAGGAAACCTGCGGGATCAAACCAGTCCTCTGCCATTCGGGCCTCCAGGTCGGCCCTGGTCAGGGAACCCTGCTCAGGATGGTGGGCAAATGCTGCCCTGTTGGCAGCCAGCCAGGCGGACTCATCCTGACCCGGCACGAAGGCGCGGAGCGAGACTCCCTCCGGCAGGCCGGCGTCGGGCAGTTCCGCTGTGGAGGACATGAGCCGCATCTTCCACAGTTCACGCACCGGGCCGTAGCCGTAGCGGGCCGCAAGGTCCGCGGCGGCCTCATGATTCCCATGGGACCACGCGTTCAGCCCCGCGAGCCCGCGGCTGTCCCGGAGTGAGTCCAACAGCCTGCCTGCCACACCCTGGGTGCGGTAGCTGGGGTGCACCGCCATTTCCAGGACCCCGGTCCCGTCGTCCGCCTCAACCACGACGGCGATTCCCGCCAGGTCCTGGCCGCTTGCGGGATCGGACTGCTCGTCCGGGGCATAAAGGGCCAGTGTGAGCACTGAGTGGTCGCCGGCATCGGCTCCGCGCAGCATGACCAGGGTCTGTTCGGACAGCGGGGGATTGCCGTCCGACTCCTCGGCAGCTGCGGCGAGCGTTTTGATGTCTCTCAACAACTCGCTATCCGAGGCGCCTTTGACGACGAGGACGGGCCAGTTCTCCGGGTGCGCAGGGCTCATGTTGCAAGGCTATACGTCCCCGGCCGGTTTGGCGGGATGGATTTTGCAGGCGCTCCATTGGCCGTGTAAGGTCTATAACTCGTCCGGCTTTGCGAAGCGGGATACGAGGGGGATCCACCAGTGGGGTGGCCTCGATACGTTCGACCCGTATGTCCTCCACTCAAGCAAGGGAAGGCCCGGACTCACTGAGTCCGGGCCTTCCCTGTGTCTCAGAAGCACGCGCGTTTCAGAACCACGCGCGTTTCAGAAGCCTAGGCCTCCGTGAGCTCATCTTCCTGCAAGCGGACCAACGTCAGCCGGTAGCCAACGTTGCGGACCGTGCTGATCAGGTTCTCGTGGTCCACGCCCAGCTTGGCACGCAGGCGCCGGACGTGAACGTCCACCGTGCGTGTGCCGCCGTAGTAGTCGTAACCCCATACCTCTGTGAGAAGCTGCTGGCGCGTGAACACCCTGCCCGGGTGCTGGGCCAGATACTTCAGGAGTTCGAACTCCTTGAAGGTCAGGTTGAGCGGCTGCCCGTTCACACGGGCCGTATAGCTCGCTTCGTCAATCACGACGCCGGCCGCCCGGATTTCGGTGTTGGTTTCCTCTTCGCCGGGAATTGCGCGGGCCACGGCAAGGCGGATCCGGGCTTCAACTTCGGCGGGCCCCGCCGAGTCGAGGACGATGTCATCCACTGACCATGCGGAAGAGACGGCAGCCATGCCGCCTTCAGTGAGGATCAGGATGAGGGGAGCGCTCAAGCCCGTGGCTTTGAGCAACTGGGTCAGGGAGCGGGCTCCCACCAGGTCCTTGCGGGCATCAAGGAAAACGACGTCGGTGGGGTCGGTTTCGAGCAAAGCAGTTGGCTCTGCCGGAAGGATGTGGACCCGGTGGTTCAATAGCTCCAAGGCGGGCAGGATGTCTACCGACGAGCCGGTGCTGTTCGTCAGGAGCAGGATGTGCGACATAGTTCCTCCAATGGGCGGTCCGCGCATCATCGGGCGTCTGAACCGGGTTTCCACCGGCCGGTAGCTGCTTATGGGGCGTGGTTCCGTTGTAACGGAAGCGTTGCAACAAGAAGCGCTGTTGACAACCGAGTATACCCAAAGGCCCCTGCAACGGCAGGGATTCGTGTCACCTTCAACCCCTGTTTGCGACATATTTGCGCCGCATAAGGCAGGATTGGCAGGAGGTTAGCCGCAGCTTGGAACGAAACGGGCCCCGCAGGGGACCCTGTGGGGTCGAGGGCACAGCGGGGTCAGGGACACAGCGAGGTCAGGGGCGCAGTGAAGTCTTGGAGCATCGGGGTGGTCGGCCTCGTGGCGCTCGCGGTTTTCGTCGCCAGCTCTTACGGCCCCACCGAAGGCTTGGTGGCCGTCGGAATTCTGGCGTCGGCCGCCGTCGGCGTCGGCTGGCCCCATTTTCTGGCGGTCCCCGCCAAGAAGACCCTCGCCGCGGTGATCGGGCTGAGCGGTGCGGGTTCAGCCGTGGCTGCCGGTTTCGTCCCGGCCCCCGGATTTCTGGACGCAACTCCCGCCTTCGTCGCCGCCGGCGTGATTGCGGTGTTCGTCGTGCAGCTGATCCGCGGAACCGGTCAGGCCCAACGGCTCGAATCCACCCTTGGTTGCTGCGCCGGCGTCTTGCTGAGCTGCCTTGGCGCGGGCTGGATTGCAGGTGCGAGGTTCAACGGCATCAAGGAAATGGTGTTGGTTGCCGCTCTCAGTGCCGCGGTCGCCCTCCTCGCCGGCCTGTTGCGCTGGCCGGACCGGGTCGTGGCGCCTTTGGGCATCGTGGCGGCCGGGTTGGTGGCTCCGTTGGCAGGCCTGGTGTTCTCCGATATCGCGATCGTGCCCGCCATCGTGGTGGGCGTCGTCATCGGCTCGGTCCTGGTCAGTTTCCGCCGGATGGTGACGCTTCGGCTCGGCCGCCTGAATTTCCCGGCTGTCCTTGGAATGGGCGTCGCACCCGTCTGGGCGGTTGGCGCCTTGTGCTACTTCATCGACAAACTACTTATCTACTAACAGTTAGGATGGCATCATGTCCGTACTTGCATTTGAAATCTTCTTCCTTGTCCTCCTCGGCTTGGCCAGCCTCTCGATGGCGTGGTTCGCTGGTTTTGTCGTTTACCGTCTCTTCAAGGGCCAGAAGTAGAGCTCCCATCGCTTTTGATCAACTTGTACCTTCTGGTCCACCGAGGTAATTGCTGTGCCCATTGAAATCCCTTCCGACCTGACACCCGAATTGGTACCCCTTTCCTGGCTCATTGGTGAGTGGGAAGGCCGGGGACGGCTTGGAAGCGGCGAAGAAGACTCGGATCACTTCATCCAGCACGTCTCCTTCTCGCACCACGGTCTGCCGTACCTGGAGTATCGGGCGGAAAGCTGGCTCAGCGACGAGGACGGCACCAGATTGCGGCCCCTCACCGTGGAAACAGGCTTCTGGGCGCTGGAGCGGAAGATGCTCGACGCCGACGGCGGCCCCGGCTTGATTCCCGCCGAGATTGTCCCGGTATTGAAGACGGCCGACGACGTCGAGGCGCACCGGAACGGGGACGGCGGGTTCGACATCGCTGTGACGATCGCCCATCCCGGCGGCATCAGCGAGTTGTATTACGGCCAAATCAAGGGGCCGCAGATCCAGATGAGCACCGACATGGTGATGCGCGGCGGCCACTCCAAGGAATACACTGCGGCCACACGCATCTTCGGCCTCGTGGATGGCAATCTATTGTGGCGCTGGGATGTGTCCACTCCGGGTAAGTCGCTCGAGGCCCATGCTTCGGCTTTCCTGAACAAGCTCTCCTAGGAGGGCTTGTTCCCTAGCTTCAAGGTCTCACCGAAGAGGTCTCACTGAACGTCCCGTTTCGCAGTTCGAACCAAAGGGGAGCAGCAAGTGAACGAAGCAACAAAACCTGCAAGCTATGACGACCTCAAGGCCGTGTTTTTCAACGGGACGCTCAAGCCATCCCCGCAAGTGAGCAATACCGACGGACTGATAGCCATCAGCCGGCGCATCATGGAAAAGCAGGGCGTCAGTACGAGCGTGATTCGCACGGTGGACCACGACATTGCCGCCGGAGTGTATCCGGACATGCGCGAACACGGCTGGGCCACGGACGAATGGCCGGAGTTGTATCCGGCTGTGCTGGAGGCCGACATCGTGGTGGTGGCCGGTCCTATCTGGCTTGGCGATAATTCCTCCCAGACCAAGAAGCTCATCGAGCGGCTCTACGCCCATTCGGGCCAGCTCAACAGCAAAGGCCAGTGGGCCTACTATCCAAAAGTCGGCGGCTGCCTGATCACCGGCAACGAGGACGGCATCAAGCACTGCGCCATGAACGTCCTGTACAGCCTCCAGCACGTCGGCTTCACCATTCCGCCCCAGGCCGATGCCGGCTGGATCGGTGCCGTCGGCCCTGGCCCCAGCTACCTCGACGAAGGATCCGGTGGCCCCGAGAGCGACTTCACCAACCGGAACACCACCTTCATGACTTGGAACCTGCTCCACTACGCTCGGATGCTCAAGGATGTAGGCGGCATTCCCGCGTACGGCAACCTCCCGGATGAATGGAAAGCCGGCACGCGCTTCGATTTTGAAAACCCGGAATACCGCTGAGCCCCAAGGACTTCTACTACATATGACTTACAAGAGCCCCCTATTGTTGCGCCCCGGAGCTGTAGAAGGCGGCGGCGAGGACTCCGGCGTCGCGGCCCACTACGGCGAACCCCTGCGGGAGCAGCGCGCACTCGCCGCCGGTACCGCCGTCGTCGATCTTTCCTATCGGGGAGTTGTCACGGTCGCTGGACCGGACCGCCTCAGCTGGCTCAACACCCTGTCCTCGCAGCAAGTGACCAACCTCCAGCCGCGCGTCTCAAGCGAACTTCTGCTCCTCACCATCCAGGGCCGCATCGAGTTTGACGCCCGGGTAGTGGACGACGGCGAGGCCACCTGGCTGCTGGTCGAAGCCGCCGAGGCTGCCCCGCTGGCGGAGTGGCTCAACAAAATGCGGTTCATGTTGCGCGTCGAGGTGGCTGACGTTTCGGCCGATTGGGCCGTCGTCGGCTCAACCAAGGCCGTTGACGCCTGGTCCGGGCGGCTCGTCTGGGAGGATCCGTGGCCGCACATCGGCGTCGGCGGCTATTCCTACAGTGTGGTGGAGGAAAACTCCCATCCCGGCCTTGAGCGGCCCTGGTTCGAGTACCTCATCCCCGCGGCCGAGCTTGAAGCGGCCGTTGAGGGCATGGCCCTCGCCGGCTCGTTGGCCGCGGAGGCGCTCCGCATTGCCGCTTGGCGTCCCCGGCTCGGCGCGGAGACGGACGAGAAGACCATTCCGCACGAGCTCGATCTCCTGCGGACCTCGGTCCACCTTTCCAAGGGCTGCTACAAGGGCCAGGAGACCATCGCCCGTGTCCACAACCTTGGACACCCACCCCGGCGGCTCGTTTTCCTGCAATTGGACGGCTCGCAGCACACCCTCCCGGCGCCAGGCAGCGTCGTATTTGCCGGAGAGCGCAAGGTGGGTACGCTGACATCTGTGGCCCAGCATTTCGAAATGGGGGCAGTAGGGCTGGCGCTTATCAAGCGGTCTGTAGACCCGCAGGAAGTGCTGACCGTGCTGGACGGTGAGGAGCCTTATCCGGCCGCCCAGGAAGTAATCGTTGCGCCCGACGCCGGACAGGTGGTGGGGCGTCAGACCGGATTCCTGAAGGGACCCCATCGATGAGCGAAACCACGGGCGCTGAAGCCCAAGCAACGGGTGCCGATGACGAGGCCATTGCCTTGGCGCACACCTTGTTCGATGCCGCCAGGGAAGGCAACACCGAACTCCTGCGCAGCTACCTCAACGCCGGTGCGCCGGCTGGAATGCGCACCGCCGCGGGCGACTCCCTGCTGATGCTGGCCGCGTACCATGGCCACGCTGAAACCGTTCAGCTTCTGCTGTACCACGGCGCCGAGGCAAACGGGGCGAACGATCGTGGCCAGACTCCGCTGGCCGGCGCGGTTTTCAAGGGTTACGCAGAGGTGGCCCGGGTGCTGATTGACGCCGGGGCAGATCCCGACGCCGGTGCGCCCACAGCGCGCGAGGCCGCCCGGATGTTTGCCCGCACGGAGATTCTCGGACTGCTCGAATAGCCCAGGGCTTGACGGCCGTGCTGCGGCGGCTGTCTTGCGATCAGATATTCCATGTGGAATAGTTGTTGTGGAATAGTTCGCACGGAGGATGGGGAAATGGCACAAGCCGCATTGACTCCACTTGGCGTGGCTGCATTGGCCCTCCTTGTCGAGGCGCCGATGCATCCATACGAGATGTACCAGCTCCTGATGGCCCGCCACGAGGACCGCTTGGTCAAGGTGCGCCCGGGGACCCTCTACCACGCAGTGGGTCGCCTGGAAGAGGCGGGTTTGGTCGAGGCGGCAGGTATTGACCGTGCCGGCAACCGGCCCGAGCGCACCACGTACCGAATCACCGGAACCGGCCGGGAGGCGCTGACCGAGCGCCTCCAGAACATGCTGGCGGAACCCGTGAACGAATACCCGAGCTTCCCCCACGCGATCGCCGAGGCACACAACCTGCCGTCCGGCGTCGTACTCGAACTCCTGGACCAACGCGTGACGAACCTGGAAAACCAACTCGACTTCCTGGTCCGCGGTGAAGAAGCTGTCGCTGCAAAAGGCATCGAGCCCAAGTTCTGGATCGACGTCAAGTACCAACAATCCATGCTCCGGACGGAAATCGACTGGATACGCAGCTTCCAAAATGATCTCCGCAGCGGGCAGTTGCCATGGTAGCCGCCCATCCAACGCACCAACTTGCAAGAAATTCAGCACAGTCAAAGGAAACCCATGGAAAACGTAGCTAAACCGTGGCCCGCACTGTGGTCCCTCGTGGTCGGGTTCTTCATGATCCTGATCGACACCACCATTGTTTCCGTGGCGAACCCACGGATCATGGAGGGCCTGCATACCGATATCAACGCCGTCATCTGGGTGACGAGCGCCTACCTCCTCGCATACGCCGTGCCGCTGCTGATCACCGGAAGGCTCGGTGACCGCTTCGGACCCAAGAACCTCTACCTGATCGGCCTCGTGGTCTTCACCCTGGCTTCGCTGTGGTGCGGACTCTCGGGCGACATCGGCATGCTGATCGCGGCCCGGGTGGTCCAGGGCATCGGCGCGGCCATGATGACGCCTCAAACCATGGCCGTCATCACCCGGATCTTCCCCCCGGACCGCCGCGGCGCGGCCATGGGCCTCTGGGGAGCCACGGCTGGCATGGCTATCCTCGTCGGCCCGATCCTCGGCGGTGTGTTGGTTGACGGCCTCGGCTGGCAGTGGATCTTCTTCGTCAACGTTCCCATCGGCGTCGTTGCCTTCGTCCTCGTGACCCGGCTGGTACCGAAGCTGACCACGCACAGCCACAAGTTCGACGTCCTGGGTGTGCTGCTGTCCGCAGCAGGCATGTTCCTGCTGGTGTTCGGCATCCAGGAAGGCCAAAGCTACAAGTGGGGCACCGTCACTGGACCCATTACTGTGTGGGGACTGATCATCACGGGGCTCGTTGTCCTGGCCGCGTTCGTCTTCTGGCAGTGGCTCCTGGAGCGCCGCGGCGGCGAGCCTTTGCTCCCGCTGGGCCTGTTCAAGGACCGCAACTTCTCCTTGGGCAACACCACCATCATGGCGGTGGGCTTCACCATCACGGCGTTCCCGCTGCCCACGATTTTCTACTACCAGGTTGTCCGCGGGTTGTCCCCGACGCAGTCCGCGTTGCTCATGATCCCCATGGCCGTGATCTCCGGCGCGTTGGCACCCTTCGTTGGCAAGCTGATCGACCGCATCAATCCGCGCTGGTTCGCCGCCTTCGGCCTCGTGTGCCTGTCCGGCGCACTCTTCTGGACCTCGACCCTTCTGAAGCCGGACACTCCCATCTGGATGTTCCTGCTGCCCAGCGCCCTCCAGGGTGTGGCCAACGGTTTCATTTGGGGCCCGGTCTCCAACGCGACTACCCGCAACCTCCCGCCACGATCAGCCGGCGCCGGTTCCGGTGTCTTCAACACGACCCGCCAGATCGGTGCCGTGCTGGGATCGGCCGCGATTGCCGCCCTGATCCAGTCCCGGCTCGCGGCCGAGCTGCCCGCGGGTCCGTCAGGGGCTGCCCCGGCCGGCGAAGGCGGATTCACCGGCGCGTTGCCTGCATTCCTGCATGATGGCTTCTCGACGGCGATGAGCCAGTCGGTCCTGCTGCCGGCCTTTGCGATTCTGCTGGGCGCAGTAGCGGCGTTGCTGTTTGGCAAGCCCAAAGCCGTCCAGGGTTGGGGTTCCCCGGCGGCCGCCGAGGTCAAGCCTGAGACTGTTTCGCAGGACGGCGCCCAGGGGAGGCGTTAGCCCGCGCGAACTGGCAGACGGTGCCCCCAAAATGCCGCCGTTTTGGGGGCATTTTCTGCCAACTCGCGGCCAAGAGGGAGCGCTAGCGGAGCAGCACGGAGGTCTGGATACCGCCGTCGACGAATCCCAGCCTTCGGGCCAAGGCCATGGAGCCCCGGTTATCCAGTGCGGTCCGCCATTGCAGCGTCAGGCCGGAGGCGAGTGCCTCGTGCGCCGCGATCGAAGCAGCCAGGGTTCCGAGCCCTTGCCGACGCAATTCCGGCGGCACCAGGACGCCCATGTCCGCGAGGATCCCCTGCCACTCTGCATAAGCACCGCAGGCCACCGGTTTGCGGTCCGCTTCGTTGCCATCCATCACCGTGAAATGGTGCTCCATCCTTGAGAGGTGGACTTCATTGACGTCGTCCGGAGGGCATCTGCCCTCCAACTCGATTGCCTCCGGATGGCCGTGGGAGACTGTGACTTCGCCGCCCGGCTGGAAGAGGGGAAGGTCGTCGGCGAACAGCAGCGCCGACGTCCCGAGGCCGTGGCCACCGTGTTCGCGGCTGATCCGTAATAGCGCGGAATGCTCGCTCAGTTGATCGTCTGAGAGCTCGACGGCGGCAGCCACCGCCCATGCCGGAGCCACCAATGCGGAGCGGCCAAAGAGCCTCACGAACGTGATGGATTCAGCATCCTCGTCTTCCCGGACCAGCCGCTCCCCGGTGCGGGCAGCAGGTGAGTCGGAGGCGAAACTGAAGGCCTCGTCGTCGAACCCTAAATGCCGGGCCCAGGCCAGCAGCACGATTTCCGCCGATCCCGCATCAAGTTCCATGACATCGAGTCTATGCAGTCCCTGGAAAAGGAAGGAGCAGGCAGGCACCTAATGGTGCCTGCCTGCTCCTTGAAAAACCGGCTCAGCCGAAGAGGACCGCGGCTTCGTCGTAGCGGTTCTGCGGGACGGTCTTGAGCTTGCCCAGGGCTGCCTCGAAGCCTACGTGCTCGATGTCCGTGCCCTTGAGGGCCACCATGGTTCCCCAGCGGCCTTCCACGACGGAATCGATGGCTGCCATGCCCAGGCGGGTGGCGAGCACGCGGTCAAAAGCCGAGGGGACGCCGCCGCGCTGGATGTGGCCCAGGATCGTGGCGCGGGTCTCGATGCCGGTGCGGGCTTCGATTTCGGGGGCGAGCTGGTCCGCGATGCCGCCCAGGCGGGGCCGTCCGAAGGTATCGAGGCCGCGATCGGAGTGCGGGGAGTCCATGTGGTCGGGAACGAAGCCCTCGGCAACAACGATCAACGGTGCGCGGCCGCGGTCGTGGGCCTCCTGGACCCACTCGGTGATCTGCTCGATGCTGACTTTCTGCTCGGGGATCAGGATGGCGTGCGCGCCGGCAGCCATGCCCGCGTGCAGGGCGATCCAGCCCACGTGGCGGCCCATGACCTCGGCGATCATGCAGCGGTGGTGGGATTCCCCGGTGGTGCGCAGCCGGTCGATGGCCTCGGTGGCGATCTGCACGGCGGTGTCGAAACCGAAGGTGTAGTCGGTGGCGTCGAGGTCGTTGTCGACCGTCTTGGGGACGCCGACGATCTTCAACCCGGCGTCGGTAAGGCGCTTCGCGGCGGCCAGGGTGCCTTCGCCGCCGATGGCGATGATGGCGTCGATGCCCAGGCGGTCCATGTGGGCCTTGATGACGTCCGGGCCGCCGCCGTTCTCGAACGGGTTGGTGCGGGACGTGCCCAGGATGGTGCCACCCTGCTTGGCGATACCGCGGACCATGGTGCGGGGAATGTCGATGACGTCGCCCTCCACGACGCCGCGCCAACCGTCCCGGAAACCGACGAATTCCTGGCCGTGAATGGCAATTCCCTTGAGGACGGCGCCGCGGATGACGGCGTTCAGTCCGGGGCAGTCGCCACCGCTGGTAAGGATTCCAATTTTCATGAGGGCTCAAATCCTGGCTAGGAGGTATACGTGCAGAGCGCCACGCTGAGCTCACAACGATTGTAGGGGGCAATGTGGGGTGGGACACAAACCATGACCGCCGACGGGGATGAGACTTTTGAAACAACCTGGAAATGCGGCGGGCAAGACCGGCCTAAATGACCGGATTGTCGAGCCCGGCTTAACACGCCCAGCGCCCCGCCGCGGTGGCGGAGCGCTGGTGAACTCGCGGCCCGTACACCTGCTGGGCCGGGCTTGTGCTATTTCTTGCCTTGCGAACGCTGGGTGAGGAAGGATTCCAGTGCAATGGCGCCGCTTTGGTTGGGAAGCAGCAGCCATGCCACCACGTAAATCACCACGGCGGGCCCGGGTAGCAGGCAGAAGAGCAAGTAGCCAACGCGGACATAGGCCACGTCCACATTCAGTTTGGCGGCAATGCCACCGCAAACCCCACCGATCCAACGTTGCGGACCGCGCTTCAGGCCGATGCCCCGTACGATGCTGAAGAACTTGTTCATGGCTAGAGCCTTCCCTGTTGCGGCTGCTTTGTCACGTGCTGCTTGCTAGCGATGGTCGGGATCGGCGGAGTCCGGGCCGGACCCGGAGTCCTGGCTGGAGCCGCCGCCCTTTCGGGAGCGGGCCGACAGCAGGCCTCCGATCACAAGTGCCGCGCCGGCCCCGATCATGAGCCCGATCAGCACATAGTTGCCGTTGAGGGCCACGAGGCCGAGCTTGGAAATGACGATCAAAGCTGCGAGTGCCAAGACAATCAGCCCCCAGACCACGGTGCCCACCCTGGCCCGGGCGGCTTGGGCCGTGGGTTCAGGTGCAGACACCGGGCCTGTTTCAAATGCCCGTGTGGGTTCGTGCGTGCTCATGTCAGTTTCCTTCCTGGACGGTGACGTTGCTGAAGGTGCCGTTGAGTTTGACGACCAGCTTGGCGCCGGGCTTGTCCGTGTTGAAGCTGTCCCGGGTGCCACCGTTGCTTTGGGCGACGGCGCTACCGTCCTGCTTGAGGTTCGCGAAGGTCATGTCTGCTTGGACCTCCACCGGCACGGTCGCGGGGATGAGGAGTTTGATGTTGCTTGCGGTGACGTCCATCGGAACCACGACGTCGGAGCCCAGCGGTGCGCTCAGGTTTAGCTTGGTCAAGTCAACAGTCCCGTTGGCCCCGGTAATGTCGAAGCCTTTGCGGGCATCGTCGATGCTCACGGGATTCCATTGGCCATTTTGGAGACGGAAGTGGTCCGCGTTGGGGACGATATTGAATATGCCCCCGATCACCAGCGTCGCAACGGCCAGGAAGCCGAGCAACCCGGAAGTGCGGCCACGAAGTCCCGCAATAAGGATCCCGAGGCCGAGGACTCCTGCTCCCGTGGCCCAGACCACCGCGTTGGCGGCGTCGCCCAGGTGGATGACGTTGCCGGCGTCGAGCAGCTTGAGCGTTCCGCCAGCCAGCAGGGCCGCCCCCGCCGAGACCGCTACGATAGCCGCGCCCGGTCCCTGCCGCTTTTGCCGCTCGGGGCGGTTGGGTACGCCGCCAGGTGGGTAGGGTCCCGCGGGATTGAAGGGGCCCGAGGGGGTAGCAGGCCCGCCGGTCCCGTAATTGCCGGCCCCGTAAGTACCTGCGCTATATGGACCTGCCCCGTAAGGGCCGGCTGGATAGCCTGCCGAGGCATAGGTGCCCGCCCCGGCAGGGGAACCTGGAGCGGCCGCATAGTTGTGGGTTCCCATTGTCGGCCTTCCGTTGCGGGCTTTGCTGCGCTGGACCAAGAAGTAGACCAGGTAGATGATGCCGCCTACCCAGAACAGCGTCCACAGGAGTCCAGGAACGCCGTTCCAACCCCATCCCCAGAAACCGCGGCCGAGGCTTGGCAATCCGATGATGGTTGTGATGAGGGCGCCTGTCATGCCTGCGGACCAGCGGCCCGCCCCGGCCTCCTGGGCGTGGATGCGGCCATCGGGTTCGGGCAGGAGCGCCCAGGCGATGCCGTAGAGCAGGATGCCGATGCCGGCGAAGATGGTGAGGATGATGAAGATGCCGCGGACGATCAAAGGATCGATGCCGAAGCGGTGGGCGATCCCGCTGGCTACGCCGCCCATCCACCGGTCCCGGCCACGGCTGATGCCTTGGCTACGGATCCAGTTGAAGAAGTTCTGCGGGGGAGCAGGCACGGCGTAGTTCGGTGCCGCGCCGCCGGTGTTGCCGGCGTTTGGCTGGGCCGGTTCTTCCGGCGAGCCTGCCCCGGCCGGCTGGCTGGATTCTGCAGGTTGTCCGGGCTCCGCTGCTTGTCCGGAGTCCTCGGGATTCATGCTGTTCGCGTTCATACTTCGATCTTGCCGCCTGACGACGTCGCCCTCTATTGGGGGATACCCTGAACGTTCCCTGAGTGGCCCCCTGAGATGCCCTAGCTTCGAGCGCCGAAGTCCCCGATACGTGTTTGGATGGATTCATGACAACCGCCATGCAACGCCCGCCGCTGGTCCGCAGCAGCGACCGCATGATTGCCGGCGTGTGCAGGGGCCTGGCGGACCACCTTGGCTGGCCTGTGAAATACATCCGGCTCGGTATGGTCCTTGCGTCTTTCGCAGGCGGCGCGGGCCTGGCCTTCTACGCCTGGCTGTGGGTCATGGTGCCCACCGCCGACGAAAGCGCCCGCCGCAATAGCCGCCGGCCGGCGTCGCCCATTGCTCCTTCGGTGAGCATGCCTCCTTCGGTGAGCATGCCTCCCGCCGTAACAGCGCCCGACGGCGGCGCGCAGCCGCTACCGCTCTCCGCCCCGGCTCCCGTTTTCGCGTCCTGGTTCAGGCTGCGGCGCATCCAGTATGGGAAAGAGATCCTCCTGGGAGCCGGCCTCCTCCTGGTGGCCGCCATCCTCATCGTCCGGCAGTTCGGCGTCGAGGTCCCTCTCGGCACGCTGATCCCGGCGGCGGCCATACTCGGCGGAGCGTCGATCGCGTGGATGCAGCTGGACGAGACGCGCCGGGCCGGACTGGTGGACAAGACCAAGGCCGACCAAGCCGGCGGCTGGGTCCGACTCGCTGCGGGCCTGGCCCTGGTGGTTGCCGGGGTGTTGGTCATGGTGTCCGGCTCCGGCTCGTGGGAGCAGACTTGGCTCGCGCTGCTGGCTTCCATTGCAGTGTTGGGCGGCGTCGCCCTGGTGCTGCTGCCGTGGGGCTTGAAGTTCTGGAAGGACCTTGAAACTGAGCGGGCAGCGCGGGTTCGCGAGACTGAGCGGGCCGAGATTGCCGCCCACCTGCACGACTCAGTACTGCAGACGCTCGCCTTGATCCAGCGCCGGGCCGGTTCCGAGCAGGACGTGGTCCGCCTCGCCCGTGCCCAGGAACGTGAACTGCGTACCTGGCTGTACCGGGACGCCGCCAAGGATGCGGGACTCCTGGCGGAGCGGATTGCCGCAGCTGCAGCCGAAGTGGAGGACGCCCACGGACACGCCGTCGACGTGGTCAGCGTTGGAGACGCCGCCATGACGGACAGGCACGAGGCGCTGGTCCTGGCGGCGCGGGAAGCCATGCACAATGCTGCCCGGCATGGCGGCGGAGCCGTTTCCGTCTATCTCGAGAGTTCGGACACTGGTAGCGAGGTCTTTGTCAGGGACCGCGGACCCGGCTTTGACCCGGATGCCGTCCCTGAAGACCGGCTCGGAGTCAAGGAATCGATCATCGGACGGATGAAACGCCACGGCGGTACGGCGGTCATCAACAGCAATTCCGAGGGCACCGAGGTCCGCCTGAAACTGCCCGTCGAGAACGCCGACAAAGCAGAGAACCGAAACGGAGAAGCCAAAGCATGAGCGGCACCCCAGAAGAGATCAAGCCAGAGCAGGTCATACCCGGGCAAGTGCCGCGGAAGGTTCGCGTGGTGATCGTGGACGATCATGCCATTTTCCGATCCGGGCTGAAAGCCGACCTCGATTCCAGAATCGACGTTGTGGGCGAAGCCGGAACAGTGGAACAAGCCATCGCCGTGATTGCCGAGGTTCAGCCGGAAGTGGTGCTGCTTGACGTCCATTTGCCCGGCGGCCTTGGCGGTGGCGGTCGGGAGGTCATCAGCGCATCCTCTGCGTTGCGCGGGAGCACGAGCTTCCTGGCCTTGAGCGTCTCGGATGCCGCCGAGGACGTCGTGGCCGTCATTCGGGCCGGGGCCCGTGGCTATGTCACCAAGACCATTTCCGGCCCCGAGATCTCCGATGCGGTGATCCGCGTGGCCGACGGAGACGCCGTCTTCTCGCCGAGACTGGCCGGTTTTGTCCTGGACGCGTTTGGAACCTCCCCGGCCGAGATCGCCGACGACGAACTGGACCGTCTTTCCGCCAGGGAACTGGAAGTCATGCGGCTCATCGCCCGGGGCTACAGCTACAAGGAGGTGGCCAAGGAGCTGTTCATTTCCATCAAGACCGTGGAAACCCATGTCTCCGCAGTGCTCCGCAAGCTCCAGCTCTCCAGTCGCCACGAACTGACCAAGTGGGCCGCCGAGCGCCGCCTCCTCTGACGCTCGCTCACCTCTGAGGCGTTTCCCCCAAACGCTCGCTCACCTATGGTGCCTTAAAGCCGAACGCTCGCTCACCTTTATCCCAAGGTGAGCGAGCGTTCGTGCCGGCGGAAGGCTACTTGGCCTGGCCGAGGAATTCCTGGAGGCGTCGAACGCCTTCGGCGAGGTCGTCGTCGCCCAAGGCGTACGAGAGGCGCACGAAACCGGAGGGGCCGAAGGCCTCGCCCGGAACAATCGCGACCTCAACTTCGTCGAGGATCAGTGAGGCGAGCTCAGCGGACGTTGACGGACGGACGGGACCGTTCGACGTCGGGAATTCCTTGCCCAGCAGTCCGCGGACGTCGGCGTACACGTAGAAGGCGCCGGTCGGCGTCGGGCATTCCACACCCTCGATCGCGTTCAGTCCGGCGACAATCGCCTTGCGGCGGCGGTCGAAGGCGACCTTCATTTCGTCGACGGCGGTCAGCGGACCGGACACGGCAGCCAGGGCTGCGACCTGCATGATGTTGGAAACGTTGGACGTCGCGTGCGACTGGAGGTTGGTGGCGGCCTTGATGACGTCGGCCGGGCCGATCATCCATCCGACGCGCCATCCGGTCATGGCATAGGTCTTGGCGACACCGTTGAGGATGACCACCTTGTCACCGAGTTCGGGGGCGGCAGTGGCAATCGAGGTGAAGGGGACGCCGTCGTACGTCAGGTGCTCATAGATTTCGTCGGTGACAACCCAGAGGCCCTTGGCCGCCGCCCATTTTCCGATCTCGGCCACCTGTTCGGCGCTGTAGACGGCGCCGGTCGGGTTGGACGGGGAGACGAAAAGCAGGATCTTCGTCTTGTCCGTGACTGCGGCCTCAAGCTGCTCCACGGTGACCAGGTAACCCTGCTCCGGGCCGGCGAAGACCTCAACGGGAACGCCTCCGGCCAGGCGGATTGCCTCCGGGTAGGTGGTCCAGAAAGGCGCGGGGATGATTACTTCGTCGCCCGGATCAACAAGTGTGGCGAACGTGTTGTAGACAGCCTGCTTGCCGCCATTGGTAACCATCACCTGGGAAGCGTCAACCTTGTAGCCCGAATCGCGGAGCGTCTTGTCCGCGATAGCCTGCCTCAGCTCCGGCAGGCCGGCAGCGGGGGAGTAGCGGTGGTATTTTGGCTGGGCCGCGGCCTCGACGGCGGCCTTGACGATGTAATCGGGTGTCGGGAAGTCGGGCTCCCCGGCGCCGAAGCCGATCACGGGGCGACCCGCTGCCTTGAGCGCCTTGGCCTTGGCGTCAACGGCAAGGGTGGCGGATTCGGCGATGGCGGAAATTCGCTGTGAAATGCGGGCGGCAGGTATTCCGGCAGACATTAAAGCACCGTTCTTCGCGGGCAGCTCATGAGCTGGATGGTGGGATTCGACGAAATCTACTTTATGCTGTTCTGCGGAGCTATCGGGCTAACGTCGGGAAAGTGACAGTTAAGGCTTATCAAACGAGCGCTGATCACATGAGCGAGAAGGCCTGAACCCTCCGGAAATGGCCCGGTTCGACTATCGCGACGTTGTTGCGTAGACTGGTTCACCGGTGTTGAAAAACATCACAATGGTTCGCGCCCCAGATTGGCTCCGGAATCTCGTGTTCTTTGGGATTCCTTGGCTTTGATGGAGTGTGGCCAAAATATGGATTCGTTCCATAGGGTAGTGGCGCAATTGGTAGCGCAGCGGTCTCCAAAACCGCAGGTTGCAGGTTCGAGTCCTGTCTGCCCTGCGCAAGCTGTTCCGGGGTTCTCCTTGGAACAAGCGCAGCAACCATGGCTCTGATCAGAGTCGGGTCAACGACGTTTGCATAGATGAGTGAGGATCAGGTGACCGAAACAGCTGCGAGCAGCTCGAAGGGCCGCCCTGCCAAGAAGTCCGATTCTGGCCTCTTCGCTCGAATTGCACTTTTTGTCCGCCAGGTAATTGGTGAGCTCAAGAAGGTCGTTGCCCCCACCCGTAAGGAACTGGTCAACTACACAGTCGTGGTGCTGGTGTTCGTGGCCATCATGATGCTTGTCGTCACCATCCTGGACCTGGCTTTCGGTACGGGGATCAAATGGGTTTTCGGCGCTTCTGGCACCACGAACCACTAAGCGGATCGCTCCGTAAACCGCGCGGAATCCCCGGAAAATCAAGGGATTTCGCAGGGTTTGCGGAATTGAGCCATTTAAATAGGCATGTTAGGCAATGAGGAAGCAGGAGACCAAGTGTCTGAGCAGGAGCTCGAGGTAACTGAGACTGAGCTGGATGGGCCCGCTGAAAGCACGGCCCACGCCACGGCTGACGCCGTGGAAGGATCCGAGGTCGATTCTGCTGCGCCCGAAACTGCCGACGTCGACGACGCCGACCAGGATGAGTTCAACGACGCCGGTGCGTCCGACGGCGAGTCCGATGAGGATGAGTCTGCTGACGGCGAGTCCGATGAGGACGAGTCTGCCGACGACGCCGACGCCCTGGCCGCCGCCGCAGCCGTAGCGCCCGCCGACCCCGCTGAGGAGTTCAAGGGCAAGCTTCGCCGCCAGGAGGGTGACTGGTACGTCATCCACTCCTACGCCGGCTACGAAAACCGCGTCAAGGCCAATCTTGAGACCCGCATCCAGACCCTGGACATGGAAGATTACATCTTCGAGATCCAGGTGCCCATGGAGGAAGTCGTTGAGATCAAGAACGCCCAGCGCAAGATCATCAACCGCGTACGCATTCCGGGTTACGTCCTCGTCCGTATGGACCTGACTGACGCATCCTGGGGCGCGGTCCGCCACACCCCGGGTGTCACCGGCTTCGTGGGCAACGCACACAATCCGGTCCCGCTTCGCCTCGACGAGGTCTTCTCCATGTTGGCTCCGGTCTTCGAAGAGCAGCAGGCCGAAAAGGGCAAGCCGGTCAACAAGCAGCACCAGACGCCCGTCGACATCGACTTCGAGGTCGGAGAGTCCGTCATCGTCAAGGAAGGTCCGTTCGAGACCCTTCCAGCCACGATCTCCGAGATCAAGATGGATTCCCAGACCCTTGTGGTCCTGGTGTCGATCTTCGAACGCGAAACCCCGGTTACGCTCGCATTCAACCAGGTCACCAAGATCTAGTTGATCCAAGAATTTCGCCCCGCGGCTGCCCGCTTAGCAGCCACGGAGCGGTCGGTCGCCTTGCCATGGCGGCCACAAACCTGAGGCACGCTCCTGTGTCCTAGGAAGTTATTGAGAGAAGGACCTACATTGGCTCCCAAGAAGAAGGTCACCGGCCTCATCAAGCTGCAGATCCAGGCAGGTGCCGCCAACCCGGCCCCGCCGATCGGTCCTGCGCTTGGCCAGCACGGTGTCAACATCATGGAATTCTGCAAGGCGTACAACGCTGCAACGGAAGCCCAGCGCGGAAACGTTATCCCGGTTGAAATCACGGTCTACGAAGACCGCTCCTTCACCTTCATCACCAAGACCCCGCCGGCTGCAGAGCTCATCAAGAAGGCTGCAGGCGTTGCAAAGGGTTCGGCCACGCCGCACACCGTCAAGGTTGCCAAGCTGACCCAGGCGCAGGTTAACGAGATCGCCACCACCAAGATGGAAGACCTCAACGCCACCAGCCTTGAGGGTGCTGCCAAGATCATCGCCGGCACTGCACGCTCCATGGGCATCACCGTAGAAGGCTAATACCAGCCTTCAACCGCCGGGAAACCGGCACCATTGAAATATTGAAAATGTTGGAGATCCACGCCGGATTTCCAACTGTGGCAGGGCCCAGCGCGGTCCGCAGACCACAACTGCACAAGGAGAATAAGCAGCATGGCAAAGCGCAGCAAAGCATATGAGGCAGCCGTAGCCAAGATCGAGGCAGACAAGTTCTACGCCCCGTTCGAGGCCATCAAGCTCGCCAAGGACACCAACCCGTCCAAGTTCGACGCCACCGTTGAGGTCGCTTTCCGTTTGGGCGTTGACCCGCGTAAGGCCGACCAGATGGTCCGCGGCACCGTCAACCTGCCGCACGGCACGGGTAAGACTGCCCGCGTCCTGGTTTTCGCAACGGGCGACAAGGCTGAAGCAGCAATCGCTGCAGGCGCCGACTTCGTTGGTTCCGATGACCTGATCGAAAAGATCGCGGCCGGCTGGACCGACTTCGACGCCGCAGTGGCAACCCCTGACCTCATGGGCAAGGTTGGCCGTCTCGGTAAGGTCCTCGGCCCGCGTAACCTCATGCCGAACCCGAAGACCGGTACCGTGACCGCAGACGTCACCAAGGCTGTCAACGACATCAAGGGTGGCAAGATCGACTTCCGCGTCGACAAGCACTCGAACCTGCACTTCATCATCGGCAAGGTTTCCTTCGATGAACTGAAGCTGGCCGAGAACTACGCAGCTGCTCTGGAAGAGGTGCTTCGCCTGAAGCCGTCCGCTTCGAAGGGCCGCTACATCCAGAAGGCTACCGTCGCCACCACGTTCGGCCCGGGCATCTCCGTTGACCCGAACGTCACCAAGGTTCTCACCGAGGCGTAAGCCACTGGGAGCATCGACTCTGAAAGGACCGTCCGGCATTCGCCGGGCGGTCCTTTCGTTGTAGCGGTCCTTTCGAGTATCCGGCACCTCGAGCGGTCCGGTTCGGGTGCGGCAAACAGGCACCTATCGCGGGTGGCGACCGCTGATTAGGCTGAGGGCATGACAGGCCAGCTTCCGGATTTCAGCATCCATGAGCTCCATCTGCCGGAGTCCACGGATGGGCCGGACGGCAAGGATTTCCGGGAGCTCTCTTCCGTGATGGACGCCATGGTGCTGGAAACCTGGGGAAACCTGGATCGGGCATCGTCGGCGCAGGCCCGGCTCGCCGGATGGCGCGACACCCCCTACGAGGTATCGAGGAACTTTTTCGCCCGGGTTGACGGAAGCATCGTTGGCCACGCTTCCTGCCACGTTCCCCTCACGGACAACGTCCATACTGGATGGCTCCATGTAGATGTTTTGGAGGGGTATCGCCGCCACGGAATCGGTACCGCATTGCTCCGCACCATAGAGGGAGTTGCGAAGGCTCAGGGGAGGCGTGTCCTGCAGGCGCACACGGAACACCCGATCGGCTTCGCAGGACCAGGAGCAGGAGCAGGAGCAGGAGCAGGAGCAGGAGTAGAGCCATTCCATCCGGCCGCAGTACCCGGGGGAGTACCCGAAGATGGTCCGGGAGCAGCCTTCTGCCTCAAGAATGGATACACGCTGGAACAGACCAGCAGATTCAGCAGGCTGGAGATCGACCACAGCACGGAGTGGGCAAGGCTGGAACTTGCGGCGCATTCCAAAGCCGATGCCGCCTATGAGGTCCTTGCCTGGACGAACCGTTGCCCTGGCGAATACGTGGACCACATGGCCGGGCTGATGGGGCGGATGAGCACGGACACCCCGGCGGGAGGTCTTGAGGTCGAGGCAGAGGCCTGGGATGCTGCCCGCGTCAGGCAACTCGAGGACACCACCCTTGCCGAAGGTCAGACTGCCCTTGTGGCCGCTGCACAACATCGCCGGACGGAAGAACTCGTCGCGTACACCGTGATCTACCTTGATTCAGGGAAGCCTTGGGTGGCCGAGCAAGACGATACTTTGGTGGCAAAGCCGCACCGGGGCCATGGATTGGGAATGCTCGTGAAACTGGCCAATCTGCGCAGGCTGCAGACGGAATATCCAGGCGTCGAGCGCGTCATGACTTTTAACGCCGAGGAAAACGAACATATGCTGGCCATCAACGTACAGCTCGGCTTCAGACCGGTGGGATACGACGGCGAATGGCAAAAGAGGATCAAATGACCAGCACGGTGGAGATCGGCCAACTCTGGATCCCGGATGCCCTTGACGCCGATGACGCAAAGGATTTCCTGGCCGCCGTCGAAGTCAGCCGCAGGGTCCGGATGCAGATCTGGGGCACCGACGATCTCGCCTACACGCCGTTGGAGAAACTGCTCGAACTCGGCGATCCTTACGAACGCCAGGTCATCCTCGTGGCCCGCGTTGACGGCCGCATCGTCGGTACTGTCGACATCGCGCTGCCACTTGCCGACAACATGGACCTGGCCGAGTTCACCCTTGACATTCTTCCTGAGTTCCAGCGCAGGGGCGTCGGACGGCAGCTCCTGGAAGCTGCCGAACATTTCGCCAAAAGCGAGGGCCGGACGATGATCATGGTGGACACCAACCACCCTGCCGAGTCCCTGCGCGGTGGTGCCGAGGGGCAGCTCGTGCCTGGCAGCGGCCTGGGCTTCGTTCCCTTGGCCAGCCGCGAGGTCGATTTTGCCCGGCGTACCGGCTACACCCTCCAGCACATCGAACAGTTCAGTTCCTGTGCGCTTCCGTTGGATTCAAAGCTCGTCGCTGAGCTTGAGGCCGAAGCGGAAGACGCGAACGCCGGCCGCTATCGGATCCACCACTGGACCGACCGTTGCCCGCAACAGTGGCTCGAAGCTGTGGCCGCGCTGGAGAACGCGGCGGGGGAAGTGGTGTCTGAAGGCAATGAGACGGCGGAAGCCGGGCAGCAGCAGCTAGTGTTCGACGCCGGCGTCTTGCGTCAGGCGGAAGACGCCGCCGTTGCGCAGGGGCGCCGAACGGTGGTCACCGCCGTCGAGCACGTCTCCAGCGGGCGGATCGTTGGACTCACCACCATCGGCGTCCTGGCGCAACGCCAGGATGTCGTCTTTCAAGACGACACGATCGTCTTGCAGGAGCACCGCGGAAACAAGCTCGGGCTCCTCATCAAGGTCGCCAACATGCAGCGCCTCAGCGAACAGTTTCCCGACGCCCGGGTGATCTACACCTGGAATGCCCCCGAAAACCGGTACCTGCTAACGGTGAACAAGCAATTGGGATTCACCACGGCCGGGGTTACGGGGCTGTGGCAGAAGGAACTGCCGGACATGGGCCCGAGGGTCACTTCCTCCGAGTGAGGCGGCGCGATTTGGCGATGGACTTGCCCGTCCCGTAAGCTTGAACTACCAAAGACCGTCGGTTGATGGGAATCCACTCCTCCGCGCTCAGCTCAACTCTGCAGCTACGCGCGGAAGAACCAAGTGGTTTCCTAGACGAAGGACCCTGACAAAGGGCGGCCGGCGCAGGTGAACGAAGCAAATCTCCACGATCATTGGATCGTGTTGAGCCAAGCCCCGTGCATCTGCGCGGGGCGTTTTTTAGTTGCAGCTCTTTTGAGCGGGGACCCGGAAAACCGGCTTTATTCCCCGGAAGGAGGGTTATGGCAACGCCTAGCAAGATCTCTGCAGTAGCTGAGATCACCAACGATTTCAAGGAATCGAACGCCGCTGTCCTGACCGAATACCGTGGGCTCTCTGTTGCACAGCTCAAGCAGCTGCGTGTTTCTCTCGGCCTGGACACCAAGTTCTCGGTCGTCAAGAACACCCTGACCGCCATTGCAGCCAAGGAAGCTGGTGTCGAAGCATTCGACGGTCAGCTCGCCGGCCCCACTGCAATTGCATTCATCAAGGGTGACGCGGTTGCTGCCGCCAAGAGCCTGACGGACTTTGCCAAGGTCAACAAGCAGCTGGTCATCAAGACCGGCTACTTCGAAGGCAAGGCACTGAACGCAGCAGAGGTTGCCGCTCTGGCAGCCCTCGAGTCCCGTGAGCTGCAGCTCGCCAAGGTTGCAGGCATCCTCAAGGCACCTGCTGCCGCTGCTGCACGCATCATTGACGCTCTGCGCCTCAAGCTTGAAGAAGAGGGCGGCGCTGTAGCACCGGCCGCTGAAGAAGCACCGGCTGCAGAAGAGGCTCCCGCCGAGGCTGCTGCAGAAGAGGCTGCCGCTCCGGCTGAAGCCGCTGAAGCAGCAACCGAAGAGAACTAAGTTCTCCCCATTCAAACTGCGGTGCAGTAGCGGACGACGTCCGCGGCAGCACCACCTAAAGGAAGGACGCCAAACATGGCGAAGCTCAGCAACGAAGAGCTCATTGAAGCTTTCAAGGAACTGACCATCATCGAGCTCTCCGAGTTCGTCAAGCTCTTCGAAGAGACCTTCGAAGTTACTGCTGCTGCTGTTGCAGTTGCAGGCCCGGCTGGCGCCGGCGCTGGCGAAGAAGTTGAAGAGAAGACCGAATTTGATGTCATCCTCGAAGGTGCCGGCGAAAAGAAGATCGCCGTGATCAAGGAAGTTCGCGCTATCACCTCCCTCGGCCTCAAGGAAGCCAAGGACCTGGTTGACAGCGCACCGAAGGCTGTCCTCGAAGGCGCCACCAAGGAAGCCGCAGAGAAGGCCAAGGAGCAGCTCGAAGCTGCCGGTGCCAGCGTTACTGTCAAGTAACTCGCTATACCGAGGAAGCCCCGTCCGGATCCGTCCGGGCGGGGCTTCCTGCATTTAAGGGCAACGCGGGGTCACTTACGGCCCATTTGGTGCTGCTGGATGGGCCGTAAGTGACCCCGCGTTGTTAGATGGGGTCGCTGATGTCGGCTACGACTGCCTGCAGCGCGGCGGCCAGCTCATCGGCCTTCACGAAAGCGCTGAATCCGTGCTCGCCTGCGCCCATGGAGATCCTGCGTCCGGCGATGCTGGCATCCGCATAGACCGGCCAGGGCTTCGAACTTCCCAGGGGCGTGATGGTGCCGCGCTCGTAGCCGGTTGCCTCGAAAGCGATGTCGGCGGAGGGCATGGACAGCTTATTGACGCCCAGGAGGGCGCGCAGCTTGGGCCAGGAGATCTGCCGGTCACCCGGAACCAACGCAAACAGGAAAGTGCCATCCCGGTGCTTGACCACAAGGGACTTCACGATGTCCGCAGGCGTGATCCCCATGATGCGGGCCGCTTCGTTAAGGCTGCCTGCCGCCGCCCGCTCTACGAGTTGGACTTCGAGTCCGCGGGCGGCCGCGTCGGCAAGGAATCGCTCAGTGCCCCGCATTCATGCTCCATTTCCGTTCATGGCGATCCAGCCGCCGAATCCGCCGAACATCTAGTCGCGGTAGAGAAGCAGTGCTTCGCCTTGGCCGCCGCCACCGCATAGGGCCACCGCCGCTTTGCCCTTCCCGCGGCGCTTCAGCTCGTGGGCAGCGTGCAGGGCAAGCCGCGCTCCTGAGGCGCCGATCGGGTGTCCAATCGCAATTGCTCCGCCGTGGATATTGCACTTCTCCAAGGGATAATCCAAGTCCTTCAAGGACTGCACGGCAACCGAGCCGAAGGCTTCGTTGATCTCAATGAAGTCCAGATCGGCCGTTGTCCACCCCGCGCGGTCCAGAGCGTGCCGTATGGCGTTGGAAGGCTGCGAATGCAGGCTGTTGTCAGGTCCCGCTACTTGGCCGGGCTTCCCGACGACGGCAAGGTAGTCAAGGCCGTTCTCCTCGGCAAAGCGGCGGCTCGTGAGCACGAGTGCGGAGGCGCCGTCGGACAGGGGAGAGGAGTTGCCCGCGGTGATGGTTCCGTCGGTAGCAAAGGCGCCCTTCAAGGGGGCCAAGGTCTCCAGCGTCGTTTGGGGGCGGATACCTTCGTCACTTGTCAGCACCAGCGGTTCGCCCTTGCGCTGTTTGACGCTGATAGGTGTGATCTCGCGGTCGAACAGTCCTTGCTCGGCGGCCGCGGCTGCACGCTGGTGTGATGCGGCGGCCACTTCATCCTGTGACCGGCGATCGATGCCTAGCGAGAGGTTCTTGATCTCGGTGGAAAGGCCCATTGACTGGCCATCAAAGGCGTCGGTGAGGCCGTCGTGGGCTGCGACGTCGAGGGCTTGGATCGCCCCATAGCTCCACCCTTGCCTCGAACCCGGCAACAAGTGGGGAGCGCGGCTCATCGATTCCTGACCGCCGGCAACCACGACGGCGGCATCGCCGCTGCGGATCATTCGCGCGGCATCGATCACGGCAGTCAGTCCGGAGAGGCAGACCTTGTTAAGGGTGACGGCCGGGATGTTCCAACCGATGCCGGCGGCGATCGCGCTTTGCCGGGCCGGATTCTGGCCGGCGCCCGCCTGCAGGACCTGTCCCATAATCACTGCGTCCACTTTGTCCGCGGTGAGCCCGCTCGCCGCAATGGCGCCTGAAATGGCGTGAGCACCGAGCTCGACGGCGGTGAGCCCAGCCAGTTGCCCGTTCAACCGTCCCTGTGGGGTACGGCTGGCGGAAAGGATGACAACGTCGTTGTTGTTGTCCGTTTTGTCTGAGGGGGTGCTCATTTTCTCTCTTCCGATCAAAGGTGGTGAGCCTAGGCTACCGTGGCGCCCATCACCTCTCCATTCAACAATGGAGCCCGGAACAACATTCCGCCCACGGCAGTATGGGGCCGGGCCGCATAGGTGCCTGCAGCAACTGTGCTTGCATTCAGGCGAGATGTGGGGTAGACAGGTGGGTTGATTTGCCGTATTGTGGATATTTGCGTCTTCCCTGTTAACCTTCAGCCTTCATATAGCGGTGGGCTTTACCTCTCAGCTGCGCCATCGACGTGCCGTTTAGAACGAGCATGGTCTTGGCCAGCGGGGGTCCCGGGTCATATAGCGGAACCGGAAAGGTACACTGCGGATTCAATCTGCAGGGTGCAAGCGGGGGAGATCTGAAAACGCCTGAAGGTCTGTGGAAGGATCCCTCTTGGTCGCCTCGAGCACCTCTAATAACGAAACCGCTAATACGGCAAGCACCGATGGTGCAACTCGCCGGCTCTCATTCGCAAAGATTCACGAACCGCTGGACGTTCCGAATCTGCTCGCACTGCAGACAGACAGCTTTGACTGGCTGGTCGGAAACGAACGCTGGCAGTCGCGGGTAGCGAAGGCTGTCGAGGAAGGCGACCTGAGCGTCGCCACCACCTCTGGACTTGCCGACATCTTCGAAGAGATCTCCCCCATCGAGGACTTCCAGGGCACTATGTCCCTGAGCTTCTCCGAGCCGGAGTTCGCTGATCCGAAGTACACCATGGCCGAATGCAAAGACCGTGACGCCACTTACTCGGCACCGCTGTATGTCAAGGCCGAGTTCATGAACAACAACACGGGTGAAATCAAGCAGCAGACCGTGTTCATGGGCGATTTCCCTCTCATGACCGAGAAGGGAACGTTCGTTGTCAACGGCACCGAGCGTGTCGTCGTCTCCCAGCTGGTCCGTTCGCCGGGCGCCTACTTTGAGCGCACCGCTGACAAGACCAGTGACAAGGACATCTTCACGGCAAAGATCATCCCGTCCCGCGGTGCATGGTTCGAGCTCGAAATCGACAAGCGCGACCAGGTCGGCGTACGCCTCGACCGTAAGCGCAAGCAGTCGGTCACCGTTCTGCTGAAGGCCCTTGGTTGGACCGAAGGCCAGATCCTCGAAGAGTTCGGCCAGTACGACTCCATGCGCGCAACGCTGGAGAAGGACGCCACCGAAACCCGCGAAGACGCCCTGCTGGACATCTACCGCAAGCTGCGTCCGGGCGAGCCGCCCACAGTCGAGGCTGCCCAGTCCCTGCTGGACAACCTGTACTTCAACGCCAAGCGCTACGATCTGGCCAAGGTTGGCCGTTACAAGATCAACCGCAAGCTCGGCATCGACCGCTCCCTTGGCGACAAGGAAGCTTCGGTGCTCCACGTTGAAGACATCGTGGCCATGATCAAGTTCCTCGTCGCGCTTCACGCCGGCGAGAAGACCCTCATGGGCAAGCGCGATGGCGAAGACCACGAGCTCCGCGTCGAGATCGACGACATCGACCACTTCGGCAACCGTCGCATCCGCGCCGTCGGCGAACTGATCGAAAACCAGGTCCGCACCGGCCTGTCCCGCATGGAACGCGTCGTCCGCGAACGCATGACCACGCAGGACGTCGAAGCGATTACGCCGCAGACCCTGATCAACATCCGCCCGGTTGTGGCAGCCATCAAGGAGTTCTTCGGAACGTCCCAGCTGTCGCAGTTCATGGACCAGAACAACCCGTTGTCGGGTCTGACCCACAAGCGCCGCCTGTCGGCTCTTGGCCCGGGTGGTCTGTCCCGTGACCGCGCAGGCATGGAAGTTCGAGACGTTCACCCGTCCCACTACGGACGTATGTGCCCCATCGAAACTCCTGAAGGCCCGAACATCGGCCTGATCGGTTCGTTGGCTTCCTACGGCCGCATCAACCCGTTCGGTTTCATCGAGACTCCGTACCGCCTGGTGTCCGAGGGTGTCGTTTCCGATGAGGTCCAGTACCTCACCGCCGACGACGAAGCCGAAGTCCTGATTGCACAGGCCAACGCACCGCTGGATGCCGACAAGAAGTTCGCGGAAGAAACCGTGCTTGTCCGTGCCCGTGGTGGTGGAGGCGAGCCCGTTCTGGTTCCGGCTGGCGAAGTTCAGTTCATGGACGTCTCCCCGCGCCAGATGGTGTCCGTAGCTACCGCTCTGATTCCGTTCCTCGAGCACGACGATGCAAACCGCGCACTCATGGGTGCCAACATGCAGCGCCAGGCTGTGCCGCTGGTCCGTTCCGAGGCCCCGTTCGTGGGTACCGGCATGGAGCGCGCTGCCGCCGTCGACGCCGGTGACGTTGTCATCGCGAAGAAGGCCGGTGTCGTCAACGAAGTTTCCGCTGACCTCGTCACCATGCTTAACGACGACGGCACGGAAACCAGCTACCGCATCAACAAGTTCGCCCGTTCAAACCAGGGCAACTGCTACAACCACCGTGTCCTGGTCAACGAAGGCCAGCGCCTCGAAGTCGGCGGCATCATCGCTGACGGTCCGGCAACGGACCAGGGTGAACTCGCCCTCGGTAAGAACCTCCTCGTGGCATTCATGTCCTGGGAAGGCCACAACTTCGAGGACGCCATCATCCTGTCGCAGCGCATCGTCGCTGAGGACGTCCTTTCCTCCATCCACATCGAGGAGCACGAGATCGATGCCCGCGACACCAAGCTTGGTGCCGAGGAAATCACCCGTGACATCCCCAACGTGTCCGAGGAAGTCCTCGCGGGACTGGACGAGCGCGGCATCATCCACATCGGTGCCGAGGTTGAAGCAGGCGACATCCTGGTCGGCAAGGTCACCCCGAAGGGTGAAACCGAACTGACTCCGGAAGAGCGCCTCCTCCGTGCGATCTTCGGCGAGAAGTCCCGCGAAGTGCGTGACACCTCCCTGAAGGTTCCCCACGGTGAGTCCGGCACGGTTATCGGCGTGCGCGTCTTCGACCGCGACAACGACGACGAGCTGCCCCCGGGCGTCAACCAGCTGGTTCGCGTCTACGTTGCTGCCAAGCGCAAGATCACCGACGGCGACAAGCTCGCCGGCCGCCACGGTAACAAGGGCGTCATCTCCAAGATCCTCCCGATCGAAGACATGCCGTTCCTTGCTGACGGCACGCCGGTGGACATCGTCCTGAACCCGCTGGGTGTTCCGGGCCGCATGAACGTCGGCCAGGTCCTCGAAACGCACCTCGGTTGGGTTGCGAAGACCGGTTGGAAGATCGAAGGCGAGCCGGAGTGGGTCAAGAACCTGCCGAACCTGCCTCGTGAAACCGGCCAGACCACTGTCGCCACCCCGGTGTTCGACGGTGCACGCGAAGAGGAAATCACAGGTCTGCTGGATTCCACCAACGTGACCCGCGACGGCGACCGCCTGATCGACTCCTCCGGCAAGACCCGTCTGTTCGACGGCCGCTCCGGCGAGCCGTTCCCGGACCCGATCTCCGTGGGCTACATGTACATCCTGAAGCTCCACCACTTGGTGGACGACAAGATCCACGCGCGCTCCACCGGCCCGTACTCCATGATCACGCAGCAGCCGCTGGGTGGCAAGGCACAGTTCGGTGGCCAGCGCTTCGGTGAAATGGAAGTGTGGGCGCTCGAAGCATACGGCGCTGCCTACACCCTCCAGGAACTGCTGACGATCAAGTCGGACGACATCCACGGCCGCGTGAAGGTCTACGAAGCCATCGTCAAGGGCGAGAACATCCCCGAGCCTGGCGTTCCGGAATCCTTCAAGGTCTTGATCAAGGAAATGCAGTCGCTGTGCCTGAACGTGGAAGTTCTTTCCACGGATGGTACGACGATCGAAATGCGTGACTCTGATGACGCAGTCTTTACGGCTGCGGAAGAACTGGGCATTGATCTGTCTCGCGCAGAGCCCAGCTCCGTAGAAGAGGTCTAAACAGCCGCTCTGGCTGGCGGTGCAGACCGCCAGCCAAGGCAGCTGCCTCTTTCCGTAAACCCAAGACTTCAGAATTTAGAGAACAAGAGAGAACAGGGACCATATGTCCAGCGAATCCTCCTTCGGCCTCATGCAGATCGGCCTCGCCACCGCGGAAGACATCCGCGGCTGGTCTTACGGTGAGGTCAAGAAGCCGGAAACCATCAACTACCGCACGCTCAAGCCCGAGAAGGACGGCCTCTTCTGCGAGAAGATCTTCGGCCCGTCCCGGGACTGGGAATGCTACTGCGGCAAGTACAAGCGCGTGCGCTTCAAGGGCATCATCTGCGAGCGTTGTGGCGTTGAAGTCACTCGCGCCAAGGTGCGCCGCGAGCGCATGGGCCACATCGAACTGGCCGCTCCCGTCACGCACATCTGGTACTTCAAGGGTGTTCCCTCCCGTTTGGGCTACCTCCTTGACCTGGCACCGAAGGACCTTGAAAAGGTCATCTACTTCGCTGCCTACATGATCACCAGCGTCGACACCGAGAGCCGTCACGCGGAACTGCCGAACCTCCAGGTGGAGCACGACCTCGAGAAGAAGCAGCTCGTCGACAACCGCGACAGCGACATCGCCACTATCGCCCGCGACCTTGAGGACGAGCTTGCCCGCCTCGAAGGTGAAGGCGCCAAGGCTGCAGACAAGAAGAAGGCCCGCGACTCCGCGGACCGTCAGATGGCCAACGTCCGCAAGCGCGCGGATGCTGAGATCGAGCGCCTCGAGCAGGTCTGGGACCGCTTCAAGAACCTCAAGGTCGCCGACCTCGAGGGTGACGAAGGCCTGTACCGTGAACTGCGCGACCGCTACGGCATGTACTTCGAAGGCTCCATGGGTGCCGAAGCCATCAAGAAGCGTCTTGAGAACTTCGACATGCAGGCAGAGTCGGAGTCCCTGCGCGACACCATCCAGAACGGCAAGGGCCAGCGCAAGACCCGTGCCCTCAAGCGCCTGAAGGTGGTCAACGCTTTCCTGACCACCAACAACAGCCCGCTCGGCATGGTGCTGGACGCCGTCCCGGTGATCCCGCCGGAACTGCGCCCGATGGTCCAGCTGGACGGTGGCCGCTTCGCGACCTCCGACCTCAACGACCTCTACCGCCGTGTGATCAACCGCAACAACCGACTCAAGCGACTGCTTGACCTCGGTGCTCCGGAGATCATCGTCAACAACGAGAAGCGCATGCTTCAGGAAGCTGTTGACAGCCTCTTCGACAACGGCCGTCGCGGCCGTCCGGTCACGGGTCCCGGCAACCGTCCGCTGAAGTCCCTGAGCGACATGCTCAAGGGCAAGCAGGGCCGTTTCCGCCAGAACCTGCTCGGCAAGCGCGTCGACTACTCCGGCCGTTCGGTCATCGTCGTCGGCCCGCAGCTGAAGCTGCACCAGTGTGGTCTGCCCAAGCAGATGGCCCTGGAGCTCTTCAAGCCGTTCGTGATGAAGCGACTGGTTGACCTCAACCACGCGCAGAACATCAAGTCGGCAAAGCGCATGGTCGAGCGTTACCGCCCGCAGGTCTGGGACGTGCTGGAAGAAATCATCACCGAACACCCGGTGCTGCTCAACCGTGCACCTACCCTGCACCGCCTCGGCATCCAGGCATTCGAGCCGCAGCTTGTTGAAGGCAAGGCCATCCAGCTTCACCCGCTGGTTTGTGGCGCCTTCAACGCCGACTTCGACGGCGACCAGATGGCAGTCCACCTGCCGCTGAGCCCCGAAGCGCAGGCTGAAGCCCGCATCCTGATGCTGTCCTCCAACAACATCTTGAAGCCGTCTGATGGCCGTCCGGTGACCCTGCCTTCGCAGGACATGATCATCGGTCTGTACCACCTGACCACCAAGCGCGTTGGTTCCGCAGGCGAAGGCCGTATCTTCTCCTCGGTTGCGGAAGCCATCATGGCCTACGATGCCCGCGAACTGCACCTGAACTCCCAGGTCAAGATCCGTCTTGAGGGCTTTGTTCCTTACGCCGGCTGGGAAGCTCCGGAAGGTTGGGAGCCGGGTCAGACCGCACTGGTCCAGACCTCCCTCGGCCAGGTTCTCTTCAACGAGACCCTGCCGGAGGACTACCCGTGGGTTGAGGCTGTTGCTGACAAGGGCGAGCTTTCCCGGATCGTCAACGACCTCGCAGAGCGCTACCCGAAGGTTGTCACGGCCGCAACGCTGGACAACCTGAAGGACGCCGGTTTCTACTGGGCAACCCGCTCGGGCGTCACCGTGGCAATCTCCGACATCGAGGTGCCCACCTCCAAGCCGGCCATCCTGGCCGGTTACGAGACCATGGCTGCCAAGATCCAGGCCCAGTACGACAAGGGCCTGATCGACGACGACGAGCGTCGCCAGGAACTGATCGAGATCTGGAACAAGGCCACCAACGAAATCGCCCAGGCGATGCGTGACAGCCTGTCCCCGATGAACACCATCAACCGCATGGTGTCCTCCGGTGCACGTGGTAACTGGATGCAGGTCCGCCAGATCGCGGGTATCCGTGGTCTTGTGGCCAACCCGAAGGGTGAGATCATCCCGCGTCCGATCAAGTCCTCGTACCGCGAGGGCCTGTCGGTGCTGGAATACTTCATCGCCACGCACGGTGCCCGTAAGGGTCTGGCCGACACCGCCCTGCGTACCGCCAACTCGGGTTACTTGACCCGTCGTCTGGTGGACGTTTCGCAGGACGTCATCGTCCGTGAAGAGGACTGTGGCACCGAGCGTGGTCTCATGACCGCAATCGCCGTGCCGGACTCCAACGGTGAGCTGGTCCTTGACGAGAACGTCGAGAACAGCGCCTACGCACGTACCCTCGCCGTCGACGTCGTCGACTCCAAGGGCGCTGTGCTGGCAGCGGCCGGCACCGACTGCGGCGACGTCGTCATTGCCGAGCTGCTCGCAGCCGGCATCACCGAGGTCAAGGTCCGTTCCGTGCTCACGTGTGAGTCCAAGGTCGGTACCTGTGCGCTCTGCTACGGCCGTTCGCTGGCCACCGGCAAGACCGTGGACATCGGAGAGGCCGTCGGCATCATCGCCGCACAGTCCATCGGTGAACCCGGTACCCAGCTGACCATGCGTACGTTCCACACCGGTGGTGCTGTTTCCGCCAGCGGTGGCGACGACATCACCCAGGGTCTGCCCCGTATCCAGGAGCTCTTCGAAGCCCGTACTCCGAAGGGTGTCGCACCGATTGCTGAAGCAGCCGGCCGCATCGCCATCGAAGAGTCCGAGCGCCAGATGCGCCTCGTCATCACCCCGGACGATGGTTCCGAGGAGATCGCCTACCCGGTGCTGCGCCGTTCCCGCCTCCTCATCGAGGATGGCGAGCACGTCAGCGTCGGCCAGAAGCTGATCAACGGTCCTGTGGACCCGAAGCAGGTTCTGCGCATCATGGGTCCGCGTGCCGCCCAGAAGTTCCTGGTGGACGAGGTCCAGGGCGTTTACCGCAGCCAGGGCATTGGCATCCACGACAAGCACGTGGAAGTCATCGTCCGCCAGATGCTGCGCCGCGTGACCGTCATCGAATCCGGCGACTCCGATCTGCTTCCGGGCGAGCTCGCTGAGCGTAGCCGCTTCGAGGACGAGAACCGTCGCGTGGTGTCCGAAGGCCGTACCCCGGCTTCCGGTCGTCCGGAACTCATGGGTATCACCAAGGCATCTCTGGCAACCGAGTCCTGGCTGTCGGCCGCTTCCTTCCAGGAGACCACCCGCGTTCTGACGCAGGCGGCCATGGAAGGCAAGAGCGACCCGCTGCTTGGCCTCAAGGAGAACGTCATCATCGGTAAGCTCATCCCGGCCGGTACGGGCCTGCCCCGTTACACCGAGGTCACCGTGGAGCCGACTGAAGAAGCAAAGGCAAGCCTGTTCACAGGCCCCAGCGCATTCACCGACTTCTCGTACGACGCCCTGGGCGGCGACGGAGCTCCCGAGTTCCACGCCATTCCGCTGGACGACTACGATCTCGGCAACGACTTCCGCTAAGAAGCGGGCACGGCGGGCCCTTTCGTGTCGCGTTCCGCGCCACGTAGGGACCCTGCCGCCCTGCCCTTAGTCTGCAAGTCAAGGAAGGACCCCGCACTCAGTGAGTGCGGGGTCCTTCCCGTTCGGCGGGCCTTGTGCGCGGCGTTTGGTGCCCGACGACGGCGGGCACCAAACGCCGTCGTCCTCGCCTTACACCCGATTAAGGCCCCAGATCAAGCCATGCTAGACTTTTCGTAATTGTTCTGTGTGGCAGTGGATGAAGGCCGCCGCAGCATCATTTCGGTTTTGTTCTCATGATGCTTTGGTGGTGCCTGTTTCCGGGTTGCGGGCTACGTGCGCAACGAATGCCGCACTTTTGCACGCCCACCGGTCTTCGGACCAGGGCCGCATGGACAACGCCAAAGCTCTCACGCAAACACAGGCCAACGCCTGGGCGCGGAGCAGAGATCAACCAACGGAGAACACGAAAGTGCCTACGATTAACCAGCTGGTCCGCAAGGGCCGCACGCCGAAGGTCTCCAAGACCAAGGCCCCCGCGCTTAAGGGCAGCCCGATGCGCCGCGGTGTTTGCACCCGCGTTTACACGACCACCCCGAAGAAGCCGAACTCGGCTCTCCGTAAGGTTGCACGTGTGCGCCTCAACGGTGGCGTTGAAGTTACCGCCTACATCCCCGGTGTTGGCCACAACCTCCAGGAGCACTCCATCGTGCTGGTCCGTGGTGGTCGTGTGAAGGACCTTCCGGGTGTCCGTTACAAGATCGTCCGTGGTGCCCTCGATACCCAGGGTGTCAAGAACCGCAAGCAGGCCCGCAGCCGCTACGGCGCAAAGATGGAGAAGAAGTAATATGCCTCGCAAGGGTCCGGCCCCGAAGCGGCCGCTAGTTTCCGATCCCGTTTACGGTTCCCCGTTGGTCACCCAGCTGATCAACAAGGTTCTGATCGACGGCAAGAAGTCCACCGCAGAGCGCATCGTTTACGGCGCACTCGAAGGTGCACGTGCCAAGTCCGGTGGCGACCCCGTCGCCGCCCTCAAGAAGGCCATGGACAACGTCAAGCCTTCCCTCGAGGTCCGCTCCCGCCGTGTCGGTGGCGCAACCTACCAGGTTCCCGTTGAGGTCAAGCCGGGCCGCTCCACCGCCCTCGCTCTCCGTTGGCTGGTTGGCTACTCCAAGGCCCGCCGCGAGAAAACGATGACCGAGCGCCTCCAGAACGAAATCCTGGATGCGTCCAACGGTCTCGGTGCCGCTGTGAAGCGTCGCGAAGACACCCACAAGATGGCCGAGTCGAACAAGGCCTTCGCACACTACCGCTGGTAAAACTTCCCGTACGCCGCCGGCTCCTCGAGCTGGCGGCGAACGTGTAGTCCATCCGAAAGGGAGACACCGTGGCACAGGACGTGCTTACCGACCTTAGCAAGGTCCGCAACATCGGCATCATGGCCCACATCGATGCCGGCAAGACCACCACAACCGAGCGCATCCTGTTCTACACGGGTGTGAACCACAAGATCGGCGAAACGCACGACGGCGCTTCGACGACCGACTGGATGGAACAGGAAAAGGAACGCGGCATCACCATCACGTCTGCCGCCGTGACCTGCTTCTGGGACAAGAACCAGATCAACATCATTGACACCCCGGGCCACGTGGACTTCACGGTTGAGGTCGAGCGCTCGCTGCGCGTCCTCGACGGTGCCGTTGCTGTCTTCGATGGCAAGGAAGGCGTTGAGCCGCAGTCTGAGACTGTTTGGCGCCAGGCCGACAAGTACAACGTGCCGCGTATCTGCTTCGTCAACAAGATGGACAAGCTCGGCGCTGACTTCTACTTCACCGTAGACACCATCATCAGCCGCCTCGGTGCCAAGCCGCTGGTTCTCCAGCTGCCGATCGGCGCAGAGAACGACTTCATCGGCGTCGTGGATCTCCTTGAGATGCGCGCCCTGGTGTGGCCGGGCGATGCCAAGGGTGACGTCACCATGGGTGCCAAGTACGAGGTCCAGGAGATCCCCGCTGATCTCCAGGCCAAGGCTGAGGAGTACCGTGCACAGCTCGTTGAGACTGTTGCTGAGGCTTCCGAAGAACTCATGGAGAAGTACCTCGAAGGTGAAGAACTCACTGTCGAGGAGCTCAAGGCCGGCATCCGCAAGATGACCATCAACTCCGAGCTCTACCCGGTTCTCTGTGGTTCTGCCTTCAAGAACCGTGGCGTACAGCCGATGCTGGATGCTGTTGTTGACTTCCTGCCGAACCCGCTCGACGTCCCGCCCATGGTCGGTCACGACCCGCGCGACGAAGAGAAGGAACTCACCCGCAAGCCTTCTGCCGAAGAGCCGTTCTCGGCCCTGGCGTTCAAGATTGCCGCGCACCCGTTCTTCGGCCAGCTCACCTTCATCCGCGTGTACTCCGGTCACGTAGAAGCAGGCGCCCAGGTGGTCAACTCCACCAAGGGCAAGAAGGAGCGCATCGGCAAGCTGTTCCAGATGCACGCCAACAAGGAAATGCCTGTTGAAGGCGCTACCGCGGGCCACATCTATGCAGCTATCGGTCTGAAGGACACCACCACGGGCGACACCCTGTGCGACGCGAACAACCAGATCGTCCTCGAGTCCATGAGCTTCCCGGAGCCCGTGATCTCGGTTGCCATCGAGCCGAACACCAAGGGTGACCAGGAGAAGCTCTCCACGGCTATCCAGAAGCTCTCCGCTGAGGACCCGACCTTCCAGGTCTCCCTCAACGAGGACACCGGTCAGACCATCATCGCCGGCATGGGCGAGCTCCACCTGGACATCCTGGTGGACCGCATGCGCCGCGAATTCAAGGTCGAGGCAAACGTCGGCAAGCCGCAGGTTGCTTACCGCGAAACCATCAAGCGCGCTGTAGAGCGTCACGACTACACGCACAAGAAGCAGACCGGTGGTTCGGGTCAGTTCGCAAAGATCCAGATCGCTATCGAGCCGATGGACACCGCCGACGGCGAGCTCTACGCGTTCGAGAACAAGGTCACCGGTGGCCGCGTGCCCCGCGAGTACATCCCGTCCGTTGACGCGGGCATCCAGGATGCACTCAACGACGGCGTTCTGGCCGGCTACCCGGTTGTCGGCATCAAGGCGACGCTGATTGACGGCGCGTACCACGATGTTGACTCCTCGGAAATGGCGTTCAAGATCGCCGGCCGTATGGCTTTCAAGGAAGCTGCACGCAAGGCGAACCCGGTTCTGCTCGAACCGCTGATGGATGTTGAGGTCCGCACCCCTGAGGAATACATGGGTGAAGTTATCGGTGACCTGAACTCCCGCCGTGGCCAGATGCAGTCCATGGAAGATGCCGCTGGCGTCAAGGTGATCCGTGCGCACGTTCCGCTGTCCGGCATGTTCGGCTACATCGGTGACCTGCGTTCGAAGACCCAGGGCCGTGCTGTGTACTCCATGACGTTCAACAGCTACGCCGAGGTCCCGAAGGCTGTTGCCGACGAGATCATCCAGAAGAACCGCGGCGAGTAATCACCGACGGATAAACCAGGATGCTGGCCCGCTCAGGGAAAGCATTCAGCGCAGGCGCCGGGCTGTAGCCCAGGCCGCAGTCCGGTCCCTGCGCGAACAGACTCCAGGTACCAGCATTGGTCCCTGAATCTGCAATTTCACCAAATCCAAAGCCCCCAAGTAGACTTGCTGGAGTTTCTGCCGCGAAAAGCGCGGCCGAGGAGCAACTCACTTGAAATCGTTCTAGGAGGAACCTGTGGCAAAGGCAAAGTTCGAGCGGACTAAGCCGCACGTCAACATCGGCACCATTGGTCACGTTGACCACGGTAAGACGACGCTGACTGCCGCCATTTCCAAGGTGCTGTACGACAAGTACCCCACTCTCAACGAGCAGCGCGACTTCGCGTCGATTGACTCTGCTCCGGAAGAGCGCCAGCGTGGTATTACCATCAACATCTCCCACGTTGAGTACCAGACCGAGAAGCGCCACTACGCACACGTAGACGCTCCGGGTCACGCTGACTACATCAAGAACATGATCACCGGTGCTGCCCAGATGGACGGTGCGATCCTCGTGGTTGCCGCCACTGACGGCCCGATGGCTCAGACCCGCGAGCACGTTCTGCTCGCCCGCCAGGTTGGCGTTCCCTACCTGCTGGTCGCGCTGAACAAGTCCGACATGGTTGACGACGAAGAGCTTCTCGACCTCGTTGAAATGGAAGTTCGCGAGCTGCTCAGCGCTCAGGGCTTCGATGGCGACGACGCTCCGGTTGTGCGTGTTTCCGGCCTCAAGGCACTCGAAGGCGACCCGATTTGGGTCAAGTCCGTCGAGGACCTCATGGAAGCTGTCGACAACTCGGTTCCGGACCCCGTTCGTGACCGCGACAAGCCGTTCCTGATGCCGATCGAAGACGTCTTCACGATCACCGGTCGTGGCACCGTTGTTACGGGTCGCGCCGAGCGCGGTACCCTCGCGATCAACTCTGAAGTTGAAATCGTTGGTATCCGTCCGGTCCAGAAGACCACCGTTACCGGTATCGAGATGTTCCACAAGCAGCTCGACGAAGCATGGGCTGGCGAGAACTGTGGCCTCCTGCTCCGCGGTCTGAAGCGCGACGACGTCGAGCGTGGCCAGGTTGTCGTCAAGCCGGGTTCCATCACCCCGCACACCGACTTCGAGGCCAACGTCTACATCCTTTCCAAGGACGAAGGCGGACGTCACAACCCGTTCTACTCGAACTACCGCCCGCAGTTCTACTTCCGTACCACGGACGTAACCGGCGTTATCACCCTGCCGGAAGGCACGGAAATGGTTATGCCTGGCGACAACACCGAGATGACCGTTGAGCTCATCCAGCCGATCGCCATGGAAGAGGGCCTCGGCTTCGCAATCCGTGAAGGTGGCCGCACCGTTGGTTCGGGACGTGTCACCAAGATCATCAAGTAGTTTCTACTTGTAGATCGGTGAGGGACCGGCCGCCTGGCGTCCGGTAGCAAACCAAAGAAGAACCCCGTCACTTTCGTGGCGGGGTTCTTCTTTGCCATGGCATTGATTGCCCTTGCCGTCTGGCCCCTCAACAGGACCGCGCCCTGATAGCGTTGCCTCAAAGGAGGAACGCCGAATGGGAACGCTAATTTTTCTGCTCGTGGTTGTTGTAGTAATAGCAGGGGTCATGTGGGGAAGGAAGTACTTCCGCCGCGAGATCGATCGCGCCAAGCGCATCAATCGGGCGAACAAGAAAGATTGATTTAGCACGAACGGTCCACAAAAGGGACGTCGAATCAGCTCTGGCGCGCCCTGCTCAAGGACTGGTACCAGTAGTACGAGTCCTTGGGGGTCCGTTCGAGGGTATCGAAGTCCACGTGCACCAGCCCGAATCGCTGCGAATATCCGGCGGCCCATTCGAAGTTGTCCAGTAGCGTCCAGACGTAATAACCCAGAAGTTCGACGTCGTGGGCGATCCCGCCGGGGGCCGTGGCCCTCAAGGCCTGGCCAAGGTGCGAAGCAAGGTAGCTGATGCGGTCGGAGTCGTGCACTGGACCCCGGGTGTGTTCCGGTTCCGGGAAGCTCGCGCCGCTCTCCGTGATGAACAGGGGAGGCAGTGCTGCTCCGTAGCGGTCTTTCAGTTCCCGCAGTAGGATTCCGAGGTGTTCGGGAGCAACAGGCCAGCCAAATCCCGTCGTTTCGTATTCGGGGAAGGCCGCCAGATGGAACGGCAGCTTGGCCATCATGTCCGAGTTGCTGCCGGGTGTGCTTCCGTCGCCGCGGCCCGAGGCTACCTTGACCGGGTAGTAGTAGTTCAAGCCGTAGAAATCCAACGGCTGGTGGATGGTCTTGAGATCCTCCTCCCGGACCTTGCCCAAGGCCCGGAACCAAGGTCTCACCTGTAGTGGAGGCTTCGGGTACCGCCCCAGGAGGATGGGATCGGCATACACCCGGTTGAAGATCAGGTCGAAGGCCTTGGCCATGAGCCCGTCTGTCAGCCGCTTACTTGCGGGCCGGACTGGAGAATGCACGTTGGCTACGCCAACAGTTCCCGCGACGCCGGCAGCGCGCAGGGCCTGGACGGCCAGGCCGTGCCCCAACAACTGGTGGTGGGCGGCGGGCAAGGCATCGAAAAGCAACCGCCTGCCGGGAGCGTGGACGCCCAGCGCATACCCTTGCAACGCGACCGAAACGGGTTCGTTCAGGGTGACCCATTGCGCCACGCGGTCGCCGAAGCGATGTGCGGCCGCAGCCGAGTATTCGGCGAACCGTTCCGCCGTCGCCCGATTCAGCCAGCCGCCGTCGTGCTCCAGCGGCAAGGGAGTATCCCAATGGAACAGGGTCACCATGGGGGAGACCCCGGCCTTGAGGAGCTTGTCTATCAGACGGTCGTAGAAGTCCAGGCCCTGTTGGTTGATGGGTCCCTTGCCGCCGGGTTGGATCCGTGGCCAGGAGAGGGAGAAACGGTAGGAATCCACGCCCAGGTCCTGCATGAGGGCAATGTCCTCATCCGTCCGGTTGTAGTGGTCGCAGGCGACTGCGGGGGAGTGCCCGTCGAGGATCGCGCCTGGTTTCTCGGCAAATGCATCCCAACTGGACGGTCCGCGTCCGTCCGCTGTGAGCGAGCCCTCGATCTGAAAGGCTGCCGCCGCGACGCCCAAGGTGAAGTCCGGCCGGATGCGGCCTGCAAGATCCCCCACAGTGGCAGCATCTTGGACAGTCATGACCCCATCATCCCGACCACAGGAGCCGATAGCAATGCTCCGCGGAGGCCCAATTGGCTTATGCCGAGGAATTCCGGCATACTAGGTGAGTTGTTCAAGCGCTTCTTCGCGTCCCGATCCGGATAATGCCGGGTGTCAGGGTCCAAGCTGAAGCCCAAACATAACCCAGATCCCCAAAGGAATTCGGACGAGTTTGCGTGGAAAGCGCGACACGCCCGACCGCGGGGGTCGGTTACACCGGCAAGTTGAGGAACCCGGATCCCTCCGGATTCAGCTTGTGCGGCGGGTGGTAGTACTACTTCAAATGCTTCGGCAGCCACATGCAACACGTAAGTGAACAGGGCAGCCTTTATTCGAGGGCAGCACAGACTGAAAGAGAGTCAGGCGACATGGCGGGACAAAAAATCCGCATCCGGCTGAAGTCATATGACCACGAGGTCATTGATGTTTCAGCGCGGAAGATCGTTGAGACGGTCACGCGCGCAGGCGCAACGGTAGTGGGCCCCGTGCCGCTGCCGACGGAGAAGAACGTGTACTGCGTTATCCGCTCTCCCCACAAGTACAAGGACAGCCGCGAGCACTTTGAAATGCGTACTCACAAGCGTCTGATCGACATCATCGACCCCACGCCGAAGGCTGTTGACTCGCTTATGCGTCTCGACCTGCCGGCCGACGTGAACATCGAAATCAAACTGTAGGGAGGTGCTGAGAAAACTATGACCGCAACCCGTAACGTAAAGGGCCTGCTGGGCACGAAGCTCGGCATGACCCAGGTCTGGGACGAGAACAACAAGCTCATCCCGGTAACTGTCGTCCAGGCTGACTCCAACGTCATCACCCAGCTGCGCAACGCAGAGACTGATGGCTATGTCGCCGTTCAGATCGGCTACGGCCAGATCGATCCCCGCAAGGTCACCAAGCCGCTGGCTGGTCACTTTGAAAAGGCTGGCGTAACTCCTCGCCGCCACGTCGTCGAACTGCGCACTGCAGACGCCGCATCTTACGAACTGGGCCAGGAGCTTTCTGTTGAGCTCTTCGAAGCCGGTCAGAAGATCGACGTCGTCGGCACCAGCAAGGGTAAGGGCTTCGCCGGTGTTATGAAGCGTCACGGCTTCCACGGTGTTGGAGCCTCCCACGGTGCGCACAAGAACCACCGCAAGCCCGGTTCAATCGGTGGCGCATCCACCCCGAGCCGCGTCTTCAAGGGTCTGAAAATGGCCGGTCGCATGGGCGCAGAACGTCACACCACGCTGAACCTCACGGTTCACGCTGTTGACGCCGAGAAGTCGCTGCTCCTTATCAAGGGTGCCGTCCCCGGTGCCCGCGGCCAGGTCGTCCTCGTACGCACCGCCGTGAAGGGAGCCTAGTTAGATGACTAGCACTGTCAAGGTAGACCTGCCTGCAGAGATCTTCGACGTCCAGACCAACGTGCCGCTGCTGCACCAGGTCGTCGTCGCACAGCTCGCTGCTGCTCGCCAGGGTACCCACAAGACCAAGACCCGCGCCGAAGTTTCCGGTGCAGGCCGCAAGCCGTTCAAGCAGAAGGGCACCGGCCGCGCCCGTCAGGGTTCCATCCGTGCTCCTCACATGACCGGTGGTGGCATCGTCCACGGCCCGACGCCGCGTGACTACAGCCAGCGGACCCCCAAGAAGATGAAGGCTGCCGCACTGCGTGGCGCCCTGTCTGACCGCGCCCGTAACGGCCGCATCCACGTCGTTGCTGAACTGGTCGCCGGCACCAAGCCGTCCTCCAAGGAAGCACTGGCCTCGCTGCGTGCAGTCTCCGAGCGTAAGAACCTGCTCGTTGTGATCGAGCGCGCCAACGACGTTGCTGCACTGTCCGTGCGCAACCTCGCAGATGTTCACGTTCTGTACGCAGACCAGCTGAACACCTACGACGTGCTGGTTTCCGACGACGTGGTCTTCACCAAGGCTGCGTTCGAGGCTTTCATCGCTGACAAGGCAAAGAACGAGGAGGATGCCAAGTGAGTGCAGCCACCATCAAAGACCCGCGCGACGTCGTCATTGCACCCGTCGTTTCGGAAAAGAGCTACGGCCTGATCGACGAGGGCAAGTACACCTTCCTGGTGGACCCCCGCTCGAACAAGACCGAGATCAAGCTGGCCGTGGAGAAGATTTTCTCCGTCAAGGTCGAATCGATCAACACCATCAACCGTGCCGGTAAGCGCAAGCGCACCAAATTCGGCTGGGGACAGCGCAAGAGCACCAAGCGTGCAATTGTCACCCTCAAAGAAGGCACAATCGACATCTTCGGCGGTCCGCTCGCGTAGCGGAGACCACTTTAACGAGGAAATGAATTATGGGAATCCGTAAATACAAGCCGACTACCCCGGGCCGTCGCGGCTCGAGCGTAGCCGACTTCTCCGAAATCACGCGATCGACTCCGGAAAAGTCGTTGCTGCGTCCGCTGCACAAGACTGGCGGCCGTAACAACACCGGTAAGATCACCACCCGTCACAAGGGTGGTGGCCACAAGCGCCAGTACCGTCTGATCGACTTCCGTCGTCACGACAAGGACGGCGTCAACGCCCGCGTTGCCGAAATCGAGTACGATCCGAACCGCACGGCTCGCATCGCCCTCCTGCACTACGTTGATGGCACCAAGCGTTACATCATCGCCCCGAACAAGCTGTCCCAGGGTGACTTCGTCGAGGCTGGCCCCGACGCTGACATCAAGCCGGGCAACAACCTGCCGTTGCGCAACATCCCGGTTGGTACCACCATCCACGCAGTTGAACTGCGTCCGGGTGGCGGCGCCAAGATGGCCCGTTCCGCAGGTGCTTCGGTTCAGCTCGTCGCCAAGGAAGGCCGTTTCGCCCAGCTGCGTCTGCCCTCCGGTGAAATCCGCAACGTTGACGTGCGCTGCCGCGCAACCGTCGGCGAGGTCGGCAACGCCGAGCAGTCGAACATCAACTGGGGTAAGGCCGGCCGTATGCGCTGGAAGGGCGTTCGCCCGACCGTCCGTGGTGTCGCCATGAACCCGGTCGATCACCCGCACGGTGGTGGTGAAGGTAAGACTTCCGGTGGACGTCACCCGGTCAACCCGAACGGTAAGCGTGAAGGCCGCACCCGCCGCCCCAACAAAGAGAGCGACAAGCTTATTGTTCGTCGCCGCCGTACTGGCAAGAACAAGCGATAGGAGCCTGGACACATGCCACGCAGCCTGAAAAAAGGTCCTTTCGTAGACCAGCACCTCTTTGTGAAGGTCGCCAGGGAAAACGAAAAGGGCACCAAGAACGTCATCAAGACCTGGTCCCGCCGTTCGATGATCGTCCCCGACATGCTCGGCCACACGATCGCCGTGCACGACGGACGCAAGCACATTCCGGTGTTTGTCACCGAGTCGATGGTCGGGCACAAGCTCGGCGAATTCGCTCCCACGCGGACATTCCGCGGCCATGTCAAGGACGACCGTAAGGGCAAGCGCCGCTAGGCGCCTGCACTTACGTCAAAGACGAGAGAAGGAAAGCAATGGAAGCCAAGGCAATTGCGCGTCACATCCGCGTAACGCCTATGAAGGCCCGGCGCGTCGTCAACCTTGTTCGTGGTAAGCAAGCGAATGAGGCTCTGGCAATTCTGAAGTTCGCCGAACAGGCAGCTTCGGAGCCGGTTTTCAAGGTAGTTCAGTCGGCAATGGCAAACGCACGGGTCCTCGCGGACCGCGATGGCGTTGCCTTTGACGAAGGAGACCTCTACATCAGCGAAGCGTTTGTTGATGAAGGCCCGACCATGAAGCGGTTCCAGCCGCGTGCTCAGGGTCGCGCATTTCAGATCAAGAAGCGCACGAGCCACATCACCGTGGTAGTCGCTACCCCGGAGAAAGAGGAGGCTCGCTAAGTGGGACAGAAAGTAAACCCGCACGGGTTCCGACTCGGCATCACCACCGATCACGTATCGCACTGGTTTGCTGACAGCACCAAGGCCGGCCAGCGGTACAAGGACTTCGTTCGCGAAGACATCCGCATCCGTCAGCTCATGTCCACGGGCATGGAGCGGGCTGGTATCGCTAAGGTCGAAATCGAGCGCACCCGTGACCGTGTCCGCGTGGACATCCACACGGCTCGCCCGGGCATCGTCATCGGCCGCCGCGGCGCAGAGGCGGACCGCATTCGCGGCGAGCTCGAAAAGCTCACCGGCAAGCAGGTTCAGCTGAACATCCTCGAGGTCAAGAACCCCGAGATGGAAGCCCAGCTTGTTGCCCAGGGCGTTGCTGAGCAGCTGACTTCCCGCGTGGCTTTCCGCCGTGCGATGAAGAAGGCCATGCAGTCCGCACAGCGTGCGGGTGCCAAGGGTATCCGTATTGCTTGCTCCGGTCGACTGGGTGGCGCAGAAATGTCCCGCTCGGAGTTCTACCGCGAAGGCCGTGTGCCCCTGCACACCCTGCGTGCGAACATCGACTACGGCTTCTACGAGGCCAAGACCACCTTCGGCCGCATCGGCGTGAAGGTCTGGATCTACAAGGGCGACGTCACGGCCAAGGAACTGGCTCAGCAGGCAGCTGCTGCTCCGTCCCGCGGCCGCGGTCCCAGCGACCGCCCGGGCCGCCCGGGTGGCGCCGACCGTGGTGACCGCCGTCGTCGTACCGACCGTCCGGCAGCTGACGCAGCACCTGTTGCTGCAGAGGCTCCGGCAGCTGAAGCTGCTGCTCCCGCGGCAGAAGGAGGACAGGCTTAAATGCTTATCCCACGTCGAGTCAAGCACCGTAAGCAGCACCACCCGGGTCGTTCCGGCGCTGCAACGGGCGGCACCAAGGTCACTTTCGGTGAGTACGGCATCCAGGCGCTGAGCCCGGCTTACGTCACGAACCGTCAGATCGAGTCTGCCCGTATCGCGATGACCCGCCACATCAAGCGTGGCGGCAAGGTCTGGATCAACATCTATCCGGACCGTCCGCTGACGAAGAAGCCAGCCGAAACCCGCATGGGTTCCGGTAAGGGTTCTCCGGAATGGTGGGTCGCAAACGTCAAGCCGGGCCGGGTTCTCTTCGAGATCGCCGGCGTCGAAGAATCGGTTGCTCGCGAGGCACTGCGCCTGGCAATCCACAAGCTCCCGTTGAAGGCACGCATTCTGCGTCGCGAAGGTGGTGAATAGAAATGGCAGTAGGATCCAAGGAACTTGCATCCGCACAGCTGGACGGTTTCGACAACGAGCGACTCGTTGAAGAACTCCGCAAGGCCAAGGAAGAGCTGTTCAACCTGCGTTTCCAGTCCGCCACCGGTCAGCTGGAGAACCACGGTCGTCTGCGCGCGGTAAAGAAGGACATCGCACGTATCTACACCGTTCTCCGTGAGCGCGAGCTGGGCATTCGTGCCGAGGTTGCCGCACCGGTTGTGGAAGCCAAGGAAGAAAAGAAGTCCAAGAAGGCAGAAGCCAAGGCTGAAAAGGCCGAAGCCGAGGCTGGAGAGGACGCCAAGTGAGCGAACAGAAGGAAACTGTGACGGAAGCAGCAGCCAGCGCTGAACAGCGCGGTTACCGTAAGACGCGTCGCGGCTACGTTGTCTCTGACAAGATGGAAAAGACCATCGTTGTTCAGGTTGAAGACCGCGTGAAGCACGCTCTGTACGGCAAGGTCATTCGCCGCACCTCGAAGATCAAGGCTCACGACGAGCAGAACACCGCCGGCATCGGCGACCTCGTTCTGATCTCTGAGACCCGCCCGCTGTCCGCTACAAAGCGGTGGCGCCTGGTCGAGATCCTCGAAAAGGCTAAGTAGTCCCGCGCCGGCTTTGTCCGGCAGCGATATGGATTGGTGGGAAGGCCCGCATTCCGAAAGGAATGCGGGCCTTCCCGCGTTTCGGTCCGTAGCGCAAAACGTGCTAGGATATTGAGTTTGTATGGCGCCAGTTGTGCGTCAACAACCACCTCGTAAACAATCGTGCCGCGGCATACTGCCCCGCGCAGTTATTTCCGCAAGGGAAGCTGATGCTGGCGGCACGGGAGTTTAGGCCTGCACTGGCAAAATCCAGGCAGGTCAAGAGACACCCCGATCAACCGTTCCGCAAGGCTCATTCCGTATGCTCCATTTCGGTCTGAGAACCGGCGCGACGCAAGGAGTAAAAATTGATTCAGCAGGAGTCGCGACTGAAGGTCGCCGACAACACGGGTGCTAAGGAAATCCTTACCATTCGCGTTCTCGGTGGATCCGGCCGTCGCTACGCAGGCATTGGCGACGTCATTGTCGCAACCGTCAAGGACGCTATCCCGGGCGGCAACGTAAAGAAGGGTGACGTCGTCAAGGCTGTCATCGTTCGTACCAAGAAGGAACGCCGCCGTGCGGATGGTTCCTACATCAAGTTTGACGAGAACGCAGCTGTGATTCTGAAGAACGACGGCGACCCCCGCGGTACCCGTATCTTCGGCCCGGTTGGTCGTGAGCTCCGTGACAAGAAGTTCATGAAGATCGTCTCCCTGGCCCCGGAGGTGCTTTAGTCCATGGCTAAAATCAAGAAGGGTGACCTCGTTCAGGTCATCACCGGAGCCAAGCAGGAGCGCGGCGGCGACCGCGGCAAGCAGGGCAAGGTTTTGCGCGTTTACCCGGAGGCCAACCGCCTTCTCGTAGAAGGCATCAACCGAGTCACCAAGCACACCAAGGTCGGTCAGTCGCAGCGCGGCACCAAGACCGGTGGCATCGAGGTCGTTGAGGCCCCGATCCACGTCTCCAACGTTGCTCTTGTTGACCCCTCGACCAAGAAGCCGACCCGCGTTGGTTTCCGTCTCGAGACCGTTGAGAAGGACGGCGTCTCCAAGACCGTCCGTGTCCGCGTGTCCAAGGCATCCGGGAAGGACATCTGATGAGCGAAACACTGTCTGAGACCGCCGCAGTGACGAAGATCGTTCCGCGTCTGAAGACGAAGTACGCCGATTCCATCAAGCAGACCCTGGTTGAGGAATTCAAGTACGAGAACGTGAACCAGGTTCCCCGCCTGGTGAAGGTTGTTGTGAACATGGGTGTTGGAGATGCCGCTAAGGACTCCAAGCTGATCGACGGCGCTGTCCGCGACCTCACCCTGATCACCGGCCAGAAGCCGCAGGTAACCAAGGCCCGCAAGTCCATCGCACAGTTCAAGCTGCGCGAAGGCATGCCCATCGGTGCACACGCAACTCTGCGTGGGGACCGTATGTGGGAATTCGTGGACCGCCTCGTTTCCCTCGCCCTGCCCCGTATCCGCGACTTCCGCGGCCTCAACGGCAAGCAGTTCGACGGCAACGGCAACTACACCTTCGGTCTGACCGAGCAGGTTATGTTCCACGAAATCGACCAGGACTCCATCGACCGCGTTCGCGGTATGGACATCACGGTTGTCACCACTGCAAAGACCGATGACGAAGGCCGTGCGCTGCTCAAGGCACTTGGCTTCCCGTTCAAATCCGAAGACTAATAACTACGTAGTAGGTCCGGCCGCGGCTGCTTGATCGGCCAACGCGGAAACCATTACGAGGAAGGGCAAGAGCCCAAATGACTATGACAGATCCTGTCGCAGACATGCTTACGCGTCTGCGCAACGCCAACTCGGCATACCACGACACCGTGACCATGCCGTACAGCAAGCTCAAGGCACGCGTTGCCGACATCCTGAAGGCAGAAGGCTACATTGCTGCCTGGAAGGAAGAGGAAGCCGAAGTCGGCAAGAAGCTGACCATCGACCTCAAGTTCGGTCCGAACCGCGAGCGTTCGATCGCTGGTGTCCGCCGCATTTCCAAGCCTGGTCTCCGCGTTTACGCGAAGTCCACCAACCTGCCTCACGTGCTGGGTGGCCTGGGTATCGCAATCCTGTCCACCTCTTCCGGCCTCCTGACTGACAAGCAGGCCGGCAAGAAGGGCGTGGGCGGCGAAGTCCTCGCGTACGTCTGGTAACGGGAAAGGAAGAGAATAATGTCACGTATTGGACGTCTCCCCATCACCGTTCCTGCCGGCGTTGAAGTTAAGGTTGATGGCTCTGTCATCAACGTCAAGGGCACCAAAGGCGAGCTGAGCCACACTGTAGCCAGCCCGATCGAGGTCACCCTGGACGAGAGCACCTTGACTGTCACCCGCCCGAACGACGAGCGCGCTTCGCGTTCCCTGCACGGCCTGACCCGCACCCTGATCGCCAACATGATCGAGGGCGTCACCAAGGGCTACGAAAAGAAGCTTGAAATCGTTGGTACCGGTTACCGCGTTCAGGCCAAGGGTTCTGACCTTGAGTTCGCTCTCGGCTTCAGCCACCCGGTCAATGTCTCCGCTCCGGAAGGCATCACCTTCACGGTGGAGGGGCCGACCAAGCTCTCCGTCGCTGGTATCTCCAAGCAGCAGGTCGGCGAGGTTGCTGCCAACATTCGCAAGCTGCGCAAGCCCGACCCCTACAAGGGCAAGGGTGTCCGTTACGCCGGCGAAGTTATCCGCCGCAAGGTCGGAAAGGCTGGTAAGTAAACCATGGCCATCGCAATTAACAAGAAGCGTACGAACAAGAGCAAGTCTGCTGCACGCAGCCGTCGCCAGCTTCGTATCCGCAAGCGCATCACCGGCACGGCTGCTCGTCCTCGTCTGGTCGTCAACCGCTCCGCACGCCACATCTTCGTCCAGGTTGTCGATGACAGCAAGGGTGTAACCGTGGCTTACGCTTCCACTTTGGAAGCTGACCTTCGTGCATTCGACGGCGACAAGACTGCCAAGGCCAAGCGCGTCGGCGAGCTCGTTGCCGGGCGTGCCAAGGCTGCAGGCATCGAAGCTGTTGTCTTCGACCGCGGTGGTAACAAGTACCACGGCCGCATCGCCGCCGTCGCTGACGGCGCACGTGAAGGTGGTCTGGCACTGTGACCGTTGAGAATAACGAAAAGGACATTCAGGTGACTGAAGGCGCAGCTGCTGAGGCAACTGAGACCGCTGCTGCCACCGACGACCGCCGCGGCGGCCGTCGTGGCGAGCGTGGTGACCGTGGCCAGGGCCGCGGCGACCGTGGTGGCCGTGGTGGCCGCGACGGCGGTCGCGAGGCCGAGAAGAGCCAGTTCGTAGAGCGCGTTGTAACCATCAACCGTGTTGCCAAGGTCGTCAAGGGTGGTCGTCGCTTCAGCTTCACCGCCCTCGTCGTCGTCGGTGACGGCAACGGCCTGGTTGGCGTTGGCTACGGCAAGGCGAAGGAAGTTCCGGCAGCTATCGCTAAGGGCGTTGAAGAGGCTAAGAAGTCCTTCTTCCGCGTTCCCCGCGTTGGAAACACCATCCCGCACCGCGTGCAGGGTGAGGCCGCAGCAGGCGTTGTCATGCTGCGTCCGGCTTCCCCGGGTACCGGTGTTATCGCCGGTGGTCCGGTCCGCGCGGTACTGGAATGCGTCGGTATCCACGACGTTCTCTCCAAGTCGCTCGGTTCCTCGAACGCCATCAACATCGTTCACGCGACTGTTGACGCCCTGAAGCGACTGGAAGAGCCCGCTTCCGTGGCAGCCCGCCGTGGCCTGCCGCTGGACGAGGTTGCTCCTGCTGCTCTGGTGCGTGCACTCCAGAACCAGAAGGCAGGTGCCTAGTCATGGCTAAGAACCTGACTCCCTCCGACGCTCAGTTGGAGATCACCCAGATCAAGGGCGTCATCGGCGCCAAGCAGAACCAGCGTGAAACCCTGCGGTCCCTCGGCCTCAAGCGCATCGGACACACTGTTGTCCGTACCGCTGACGCCGTGACTGTTGGAATGCTCAACACGGTTCCGCACCTCGTGAATGTAGAGGAGGCGAAGTAATGGCTGAGAACAAAACCGCCGCAGAGGCTGCCGACAAGCAGAACACTCTGAAGGTCCACCACCTGCGTCCCGCCCCCGGTGCCAAGACTGCCAAGACCCGTGTTGGTCGTGGTGAAGGCTCCAAGGGTAAGACCGCCGGTCGCGGTACCAAGGGTACGAAGGCCCGCTACCAGGTCAAGGCTGGCTTTGCCGGCGGCCAGCTGCCGCTGCACATGCGCCTGCCGAAGCTTCGCGGCTTCAAGAACCCGTTCCGGGTTGAGTTCCAGGTTGTAAACCTGGACAAGCTCAACGAGCTGTTCCCGGAAGGTGGCGCTGTCACCGTCGAGTCCCTGGTTGAGAAGGGTGCCGTTCGCAAGAACCAGCCCGTCAAGGTGCTGGGCACCGGCGACATCACCGTCAAGGTCGACGTCACCGCCCACGCCTTCTCCTCCAGCGCAGCTGAGAAGATTGCAGCAGCAGGCGGCACCACCACTGCCCTCTAAAGGGCTTTGGGGCACAGCCCGCTGTAAAAAGACTCCCGGTGTGGAGGGCTTCGGCCCCCCGCGCCGGGAGTTTTTTCATGTCGCGCCCACCCCTCGATTGTTCGCATGGCGCATCAAGCCGTTAGACTCGGGTGTTGGGTTTCAATGACCCCTTCGACACCCTTGGACTTTTAACTCAGGAGGACGCTTGCTAAGCGCATTCGGCCGGGCATTTCGTACGCCTGATCTGCGACGCAAGTTGTTGTTCACGCTGGGAATCATCACAATCTTCCGCTTGGGAGCTTTTATCCCCTCGCCTGGTGTGAGCTACCAAAATGTTCAGCAATGTTTGTCAAGCAATCAGGACCAGGGCGGCCTCTACCAGCTCGTCAACCTGTTCAGCGGTGGTGCACTGCTGCAGGTATCGATCTTTGCCCTGGGGATCATGCCGTACATCACGGCCAGCATCATCGTGCAGCTGCTCCGCGTGGTCATACCGCGGTTCCAGGAGCTGTATGACGAAGGTGCCTCGGGCCAGTCGAAGCTGACGCAGTACACGCGTTATCTGACCATTGCGCTGGGCCTGCTGAACGCCACCACTTTGGTGTCCCTGGCGCGCTCCGGGCAGCTGCTGCCCAACTGCCAGCTGCCGATCATCCCCGATACCAGCATCATCGCCACGATCCTTGTGGTCATCACCTTGACGGCCGGTACGGGCCTCATCATGTGGATGGGCGAACTGGTTACCGAGAAGGGTGTGGGCAACGGCATGTCGCTGCTCATCTTCACTTCCATCGCAGCCGGTTTCCCAACCTCGCTTGGTGCCATCTGGAACTCCAAGGGACCGGGCACATTCTTCATGGTGTTGGCGATCGGCCTCGTGACCGTCGCACTCGTAGTCTTCGTGGAGCAGTCCCAGCGGCGCATTCCGGTCCAGTACGCCAAGCGCATGATCGGCCGGCGCACCGTGGGCGGCACCAGCACCTACATCCCCATCAAGGTGAACATGGCCGGCGTCGTGCCCGTCATCTTCGCTTCCTCCATGCTCTACCTGCCGGGGCTGATTGCGCAGTTCAATCAGCCGAAGGCCGGAGAGTCCATCGCCCCGTGGGTTGAGTGGATCAACAACAACCTCACCAAGGGCGACCACCCCATCTACATGGCGCTGTACTTCGCCATGATCGTGTTCTTCACCTACTTCTACGTCGCGATCACCTTCAACCCTGAAGAGGTCTCGGACAACATGAAGAAGTACGGCGGGTTCATTCCGGGCATCCGGGCGGGTAAACCGACCGCGGACTACCTGCAGTACGTGCTTTCCAGGATCACCCTCCCCGGTGCCTTCTACTTGGGCTTCGTGGCGTTGATTCCGCTGGTCGCACTCGTCCTGATCAGCGCCAACCAGAACTTCCCGTTCGGTGGCACGTCAATTCTGATCATGGTGGGTGTGGGCCTGGAAACCGTCAAGCAGATTGATGCGCAGCTACAACAACGTCACTACGAAGGGCTTTTGCGATGACGAGAATGCTGATCATTGGACCTCCGGGTTCGGGCAAGGGAACCCAGGCTGAGCGGATTTCCGAGCGCTTGGGCGTAGTCGCCATTTCCACGGGCGACATCTTCCGTGCAAACGTCAAGGGCGAAACCCCGCTGGGTATCGAAGCCAAGAAGTACATGGACGCCGGCGATTTCGTTCCGGACAGCGTGACCAACAAGATGGTCCGTGACCGCCTGAGCGAGAGCGACGTCGAGAACGGCTTCCTGCTCGACGGATACCCGCGCACCACCGCCCAGGTGGAATACCTGGACCAGATCCTCGCCGGCACGGAAGAGAAGCTCGACGTCGTGCTTCAGCTGACCGCCGACGACGAGGAACTTGTTTCGCGCTTGTTGGGCCGTGCCAAGGAGACCGGGCGCTCGGACGACAACGAAGGTGTCATCCGCCACCGCCTGGACCTCTACCACGAGCAGACCGAGGCCGTCGTGGCCAAGTATGCCGAACGCGGCATCCTGACCCAAGTCGATGGCATTGGCGGCATCGACGAGGTCACGGATCGCGTGTTGTTGGCTATCGAGGCGGCCAAAGCGGTCTAGTCGCCGCATGACTGTTGAAAAGGGTGTGTCCCGCGCCGGAGTGAGCTGCTCCCCGCGCGGGACACGCCCTTTTCTGTTCCCCCGGTTTCAGGCAGGGCCGCTGATGCGCGAAAATAAGAGAGATCAGAGGGTGATCTGCTTCTGCAGCCCACCGCAAGCAGCACACTACAAGAGGAGACCATGGCGTTCGGCCAGCCCCGCATCGAATACAAGACCAATGAGCAAATGCGCAAGATGCAAGAGGCCGGATTGGTCCTCAGCAGAGCGCTCGACGCGGCCGTTGAGGCTGCGAAACCGGGCGTGACCACGCGTGAGATCGACGCCGTGTTTGCGGCGGTCCTCATCGACGCGGGAGCGAAGTCGAATTTCCTTGGGTACCACGGCTTCCCGGCGACCATCTGCACTTCCGTCAACGAGGAAGTGGTCCACGGCATCCCCGGTGACCGCGTCCTCAAGGACGGGGACATCATTTCAATTGATGGCGGAGCGATCGTTGATGGTTGGCACTCCGACTCCGCGCGCACCGTGATAGTCGGTGCCGCGGATCCTGAAGACCAGCGGCTCTCGGATGTCACCCAAGACGCCATGTGGCGTGGAATCGCTGCTTTGGCCAAAGGCAAGTTTGTCGGCGACATCGGCAACGCCGTGGATGACTACGTCTCCTCCGTACCGGGAAAGCCGCTGGGCATCCTGGAAGACTACGTAGGCCACGGCATCGGCTCCGAGATGCACATGGCCCCTGATGTGTTGAACTATCGCACCACGCACCGCGGCCCGAAGGTCAGGCCGGGACTGTGCCTTGCCATCGAGCCCATGCTCGTCCGCGGCAGTATCGAAACAGCAACCCTCGACGACGACTGGACCGTGGTGACCACCGACGGCAAGCGTTCGTGCCAGTGGGAGCACTCGGTCGCCGTCCACGAAAAGGGCATCTGGGTGCTTTCCGCGTCCGACGGCGGTGCAGCGCAACTGGTGCCGCTCGGCGTCGTGCCCGTTCCGATTCCCTGATCAGACGCGGCTGCCCAACTAGCTCGCATTAGATGTCGTTCTGAGCCATCAAAACGACATTAACTGCGAGCTAGTTGGGCAGGGGGCAGCACTCGGTGCGTAGAGCCCTAGCTCTTGAGCTTGGGCTTCACGTCCTTGGTGTAAATGCCATCGAGGGTTGCCTTGAGGTCCGTCATGGTGGCCTTCACGTCGCCCTGCTGGGTGAGGATCTTAGCGGCAGCCTTGGCCATCTCCTGATCGGCACCGGGCAGGAAGACACGGGCGTTGTCCTGCACCTTGGTAACGGCTAGCTGGTCCATGGCCGTCTTGATCTGGGGAGTCTTTGCGAGGACTGCCGTCATGTCCGCGGAGACGCGCGTGGGCATGTAGCCGGTCGCGGCGGAGAATGCCGCAGTGTTCTCGGGTTCGGTCATGAATTTAAGGAAAGTGGCAGCCGCGAGCTGGACTTCCTTGCTGACGCCGCTGGGAATCCCGAGTCCGGCGCCGCCGGTGGGGCAGACGTTGGTCTCGGCCTTGGGCCCGCCCGGCATGAAGCCGACGCCGACGTTGAACTTGGCGGACTTCAGCACGCCCAGCAGGTCCCCGGTGGAAGAGATCGTGGTGGACGTAATGCCTGCGGCGAAGTCGTCCGCGGCATTCTTGGAGGAGACGCCGGCCCACTTGTCCTTGTAGATGGAGTCCTGGGCCCACTGCAGCGCCGCGACGGACTCAGTGGAATCGCAGTTGAAGGTCCACCCGTTGGACCAGCTGCCGCCCCAGCCCCACAGGTTGTTCTGCAGGGTCCAGCCGGCGTATCCGGCAAGGGCGGGGTAGATGTAGGCGTACTTCGCGCCCGAGCTGGCCTGGAGCTTGGGGGCCCAGTCGGCGAACTCCTGCCATGTCTTGGGAGCACGGTCCGGAAGGCCGGCGGCCTTGAAGTGGTCCTTGTTGTAGTAGAAGAGCGGGGTGGAGCGGCCATAGGGGAGCGCCCACTGCTTGTTGGCGTACTGGTAGTCCGCTACGAGGGACTTCTGGAAGTCATCAATTTTGACGTCCAGCTGCTTGATGAGTCCGTCCAACGGAATGATGTTGCCGTTGGTGTAGTAGCGGAACCACCAGACGTCGGAGAGCACTACGAGGCCGGGGAGGGCTGACTTCGCAGCCTGCGACGTCTGGAACTTCTGGGCGATTTCCTCGTAGTTGGCGCCTGCGGTCACGAGGTTCACCTTGATGTCCGGGAACTTCGCCTGGAATTTGTCGATGATGGATTGCTCGACGGCCTGGGACTGCCCGGGGTGGCTGGTCCAGAAGTCGAACGAACCGGCCGGCTTGACGCCGGTGAAGTCGATGTCTGAAGGGCTGCTGCTCGCTACGCTGCCGCTGGTCGACGGACCGCCGCATGCTGCCAGGGCGGCGGCGCCGACCCCAAGTCCGGCGAGCCCCAGGAAGTTTCTACGATCAAGATTCATTGCCATGGTTGGTCCTCTCAAGGATGCAAAGGTGGTGAGGTTTTGTTTGGTGCGGTGTTGCTAGCCGGTGACGCTGCCCTGGGTGAGCCCGGCAACGATGTAGCGTTGCAACGCTGCGAAGACCAGGAGGATGGGGATGATCACCAGGACTGCCCCGGCCATCAGGATCCCCCAGCCGGCGCCGTTTCCTTCAGAGTTCTGAAGCAGGGTAAGGCCGACCGGGAGGGTCATGGTTTCCGGCCGGTCGGTGATGATCAGCGGCCAGATGTAGTCGTTCCATTCGCTGACCACGGTGACAAGGGCCACGGTGGCGATGGAGGGGAGCGACACGGGGACGACAACTTGCCACAGCCTGCGCCAATGGCCCGCGCCGTCGATTTCCGCGGCTTCGAGAATGGACCCCGGAAGCGTCTTGAAATGCTGGCGAAGGAGGAAGGTCCCGAAGGCCGTGCCGAGGCCCGGAAGAATGATTCCCCACAGGGTGTTCTTCCCGCCGATTCCTGCGATCAGGATGTAGTTGGGGAGGATCGACACCTGCGGCGGCACCATCAGGGCCACGAGGATCACGACGAAGATGACGTTCTTGAACGGGAACCGGACAAAAACCAGGGCGTAAGCGGTCAGGATAGCCAGGATCACCTTGACCGTGGAGCCGACCGTGGTGACGATCAGGCTGTTCAGGAAGAACCGCGCGAACGGCACTGTGGTCATGGCCGTGTGGTAGTTCTCCAGGTTCAGGCCCTGCGGCAGGATCTTGAGATCCGTGGTGACGATCTCGCCCGGCTGCTTGAAGGAACTCAACAACATCCACAACAGCGGCAGGACCACCACCAGGGTGGCCACGATCAGCGGGATGTAGCCTCCGGCGAGTGTCTGTACGAGGTTTGCGCGGGAGAACGGGCGGTCGCGTTGCGCCGGAAGTTCCGGACCGGCGTCGGGAGCTTTCAGGGTCCCGACGCCGGTCGCGGAGTTGGGGCTGACGGGAGAGAGCGTGCTCATGAGTAGTGCACCTTCCGTTCGACGAACCGCAACTGGAGCACGGTGATGATGAGCAGGATGGCGAAGAGCACCACTGAGATGGCGGCGGAGTATCCGGCGCGGTTGTAGGCACCGAAGGCCTGCAGGTAGGCCTCGTAGATCAGCGTGCTGGTGCCGTTGCCCAGCGGTGTCATGATGCGGATCAGGTCAAAGGCTTGAAGCGAGCTGATCATCGTGGTGATCAGCAAGAAGAACGTGGTGGGCGAGAGCAGCGGAACGGAAATGCTCATGAAGCGGCGGAAGCCGTTGGCGCCATCCAGGGAAGCGGCTTCCATGACGTCCTTCGGGAGCGACTGGAGCCCGGCGAGGTACACGACCGCGCAGTAGCCCAGGTTCTTCCACACGTAGACGATGATGACCATCACGAGGGAGAGCTGCGGATCGTTGATCCACTGGGGGCTTTGCTGGCCAATGCCCCGAAGCAGCCAAGACAGCACGCCGTATCCGGGGTCGAAGATGAACAGCCACACGAGGCCGACGCCTACGCCGCTGAGGACGTAGGGGGCGAAGACGGCGGAACGCGCAAATGTGGTGCCGCGGACCTTCGCGTTCAAGGCCAGGGCCACCAAGAGGCCCAGCACCATGGAACCGCCGACAGTTACCACGGTGAAGATGACCGTGGTGCCAAGTACTTGCGGGGCGTCGGAGCTGGTGAAGAAGTTGATGTAGTTGTCGAAGCCCACAACGGTGGCCGAGGTGGAGCCCAGGGTCCAGTCAAGGGTCGAGTAATACATGTTGTTGACCAAGGGCAGATACGTGAACACCGCGATCAGCGCCAAGTTCGGCAAGGCCAGTGCCAGGAACACAAAGAAGTCGCGTCGGGTTCGGCCGGACCAACGTCCCCGGCGCTGAGGGGCCTGGACAGCCTGCGCGGGGGCCGCGGGGCTGCCTGTCAGTTGTCTTGTCATGGGAGGTCTCTAACGGTTTGCAGATATCGGGGCGCGCCAAACTCGAACTGTTGGGTCAATTCGAATTGTTGGATCAAAGGGGGCGGCTAGTTTTAGCTCACCACACGGGAACACCTGTCAAGTCAAAAAAACGGCTGTTCGCGGGATTGTTGGACAAGCCTTCTGCGGTCGTTTACTCGATGTTTCGTGGAGGGTCGGGCCGTGTTTACATTCGAGGCACGACTACCGTTTGTTCTTCCGCCACCGAAAGCCCGGCGTGCCGTGCGGGATCAGCGCAGGGGAAAGCTGGGCGGAAGGAGCTCGTGGATAGGCCGGTGGGCGTAATCCGAGGCGGTCAGCGAGGCAATGTAGTGGTTCAGGAAATCCTGGGCACGTTCCCGGTAGTCGCTCGTGTCCACCGTGACAATTTCTCCCTCGTCCACAATGGTCCGGCCGGCCACCACTACCCGCGTGATGTCCCGCCCGTCCGCGTTCATGACCAGGGTGCGGATGGGGTCGGCGTGCGGGCCGATGTGGCTGCCGGTCAGGTCCAGGACGAAATAGTCGGCCTGCGCCCCAGGTGCCAGGCGGCCCAGGTCGGAACGGCCGAGCGATTCTGCCGGGTCCAGGGTGGCCGAGCGAAACAGGTCCGCGGCCTGGGCGCTTGAGCGGTCTCCGGTGAGGGTCTTGGTCATTCCCATCGCCAGGTCCATGGCGCGAATCATATTGGGCGGGGCGGAATCCGTGCCCAGTACGATCCGCACCCCGCGCTCGCGGTAGGAGTCATAGTTGTCGAGCATCCCGCCGTAGTGGGCCATGGGGATGGGACAGAGCAGGACCGCCGTTCCGGACCCGGCGAGCAGCGCCAGATCGTCCCCCGTGCCGGCGGCGGCAGGCATATGTGGATGCCCGGGGATGGTCCAGGCGTGGGGAATGTAGGTGCGCTCTGCGAGGAAACCGAGATCGGCCAGATAGGGGAGCGGGCGCCGCCCCGTGCGGGCGATCACGGTCTCGACTTCGAAGAGCCCCTGGGCGGCGTGCAGGCGCACCGGGATCTTGAGCTCATCGGCTGCTTGCCGTGTGAGGCGGAGGGTCTGTTCGGTCTGCGTTTCGATCCGGGCGGGTAGCAGCGCCGTCCTGATCAGCCCTTGGGCCCGCCCCTCGTAGTCCTGGGCGAAGCGAACAGCTTGGTCCAGGCCATCGAGGCCGCGCCGTTCGTCCTCGTGGAGCATCACCCGCTTGCCGTCCGTATAGGGGACTGCGGCGCGGTAGCTCGGCCCCAGGTAGGCCCGGACGCCAAGGGCTTCCACGGCGACGGCGGTGTCGGCAAGGTCCTCGTAGTCCTCGCACCATTCGTGGTAGCTCTCGGAAGCAATGGGCATGAGGGTGGTGATGCCGTTGCGGACCAATTGCGACAGGGCAAACTCGCGTCGGAACCGTGCCTGCTCGCGGGTGAACACGGCTCCGTGGTCCCGCAGGTAGGACTCGGACCAGACGAGGCCCAAGCGCCGGCCCGGATCCGGCCACGAATCGAAAAGGGCGTGGTCGATGTCTGCCAGGGCGTTCAAGTCGATGAATCCAGGGGAGACGACTGCCTGCCCGGCATCGACGTCGATGTCCACAACTCCGGGGTAGTCCCGGCCCACGAAGACGATGGTCCCGCCGTCGTGGACCAGCTCCGCGTTGGCCAGGATGCAGTGGTCGCCGTCGGCATAGCCAATGATGAAGGCGGCTTTGATGCGCGTAATCACGGGTCCCCTTGCAGGTATTGTCCCGGTGCGGGAGATCCTAGGCGCCCGTGGAGCGCGGGGGCTTGCCCGCCAAATCCGAGGCCTGGTTGTCCAGGATCGTTCCAGCCACCAGCATGGCGTCCTGGGCCGAGCGGTCGCGGATGGCGTCAAAGAGCTCGTCGTGGTTATCGTGCTCGGTGTTGGCGGCACGGTTCAAGCCCTCGGGCGATGTCCACGAACCGTCGATGCTCTCCGCGAGGGAGCCATAGATGCCGGCCAGTAGTTGGTTGTGCGCGGCGTCCACCACGGCTCGGTGGAAGTCGATGTCTGCTTGCCGGAAATCGTCTTCGTCGTGGGCTTCCGCAGCGGCGCGGCGTCGATCGAGCGCGTCCCGGAGCTTGTCAAGGTCCACCTGGTCCCGGCGCTGCGCGGCGAGGGCTGCCGCGGGAATGTCAAGGCTTCGGCGGACTTCGATGGCTTCGAGCCGGTCCGCTCCCTGGAGGCCCTTGCGCAAGGCGACCTCTTGTTCGTCCACCGCGGCGACGAAGGTCCCGTCACCTTGCCGTGTCACCAGAAGGCCTGCATGTACCAATGCGCGGAGGGCTTCCCGGAGGGGTGCCCGGCTGAGGCCCAAGGCCCTTCCGAGCTCCGGCTCGGGCGGAATACGGTCTCCGAGACCCCATTCGCCCTCTCGGATCCGCAGGCGGATGTCGTCGATCGCATCGTCGACGACGCTGCGCCGGCCATTCACCGTCATGGTGCCCTCCTTGCTAGGCATGCTGTTCGCGGATCCACTTCCGTCAACGAAGCGTCTCACATGGGGCTCGGAAAATCTACTCTTTCGTAAGACGTCTTACGAGTGTATCTTTTCCAACATGACCCAGATCACACATCTGCTACCTGATTCGCTGCCCCTCGGCACCGGCGAACTGCCGGAGACGCGCCTGGGAGTCCAGTTCACCCGCTACCCGGCCCACGAAGACCGGCCACTCCTGGAATCGCTGCGGGCCGCCTTGGATGACGGCTTCACCCTCGTGGTGCTCAACAGCATCGCCGCGGAGCTTTCCGGTGACGCGCCTGGCGAACTCCACAAGCCTGGCGAACTGCATGAGGTGGCAGAGGAAGCCCGGCATGCAGGCGTCGAGCTCCAGCTTGGCCTGGGCTGTGCGGGACCGTTCGATGATCCCGCCACGGTTCGGGCCGGGCTGAACAGGACCCTGGCCCAGGGCCTGGAACTAGGAGTCACTGAGTTTTTCGTTTACACACGATCAGTTCGCGAAGGGGCCGCGGAACAAGGCAGGTTCCTCGACCACCCTGCCCAGCTCCGGCTCATCCGAGCGAACCTCGAGGCGCTCGCACCCGCCGCGCGTGACGCCAAGGTCCGCATCAACGTCAAGACCCACGAAGACCTGGCTTCACCGGAAGTGCAGGCGCTTGTCCAGGCATTGGATCCTGCAGTCTTCGGAATCGGATTCGATGTAGCCAACCTCGTGGTCCGTGGGGAGGATCCCGTCGAGGCGGCCCGGGCGCTTGGACCGTACGTCAGGATGACCCATTTGGAGGACGCAGTCCTGTTCCCCCTGCCGCATGGTTACCGGCGTCGCTTGCGGGCAGTCGGCGAGGGGGTCTTCGACTGGGAAGCGATCCTCGGCCACCTTTTCCGTGCCGGGGTACGGGACTTCACCCTGGAACAGCACCGGGGAAAGTTCGATGCCCCGGTATTCGACCGTTCGTGGTTCACCCACGAACCCCACCTCGACGCCGCGGGGCTGGGCCAGTTGGCCCGGCTCGGTGTTGCGACGCACGACGGCGTAGCGCATGGGCGTTTCCCCGAGCTCGCCGACTGGGACGACGAGCCCGGTCCTGCCGAGCGTCGTCGTCAACTGCTCCACAGCGCCGCCACGCTGCGGACGATCCTCACATCGATCGGTGCCGGCGTGAAGAAGCCGGCCACGATCCTTTCCGGAGAGGAAGGACTCTCATGACAGCCATTGCCGCCCCACAGATCGTTGTCCCGGCCCGAAGGAGACCCTTCAGGAGCTTCCTTCGGCGGGACAGGACGTTGACCATGACCCTGTCGTTCCTGGCCGCCCTCATTGTGGCCACCTTGATTGGCCCCTTGGTCTGGCGCGTCCAGCCCGATGCCATCAACCTCGGCGCCGTCCTCCAGGCTCCTGGCCTGGGACACCCCATGGGTACGGACGACACGGGCCGTGATGTGTTGGCCCGGGTCCTGGCGGGTGGCCAGACATCGATCCTGGCCGGCCTGACCATTGCCTTGATCGGCGCCGTAGCTGGCTGTATCGCGGCCCTTTTGGCGGGATCCATGCGCGGCTGGGTGGACACACTCTTCACGTGGCTGACCAACTCCATCCTCTGCTTCCCGGCCATCCTCCTGGCAATGGCGATCGCGATGGCACTGCAGCCGGGGGTAACGGCCGTGGTCATCGGGCTTTCGCTGCACTCGTTCCCCTGGTACATGCGGACCCTACGCGGGGAGGTGATGCGCTTGTACGGCCAGGATTTCGTTCGTTCCACTGTCGCACTCGGAGCACACCCCGCCCGCGTGCTCTTCCGCCACGTTTTCCCGCACCTGGTCCCCATCATGATCCTGCAGATGGCCGCCGTCTTCGGTGCGTCGGTGCTCTCCCTGGCTGCCCTCGGTTACCTGGGCCTCGGTGCGCAACCCCCGACGGCCGAATGGGGAGAAATGATCACGGACGGCCAGCAATTCTTCCTGACGGGTCAATGGTGGATCGCGGGTTTCCCCGGCCTAGGCCTGCTCCTTGCCGTCAGCCTGACCACCATGATCGCCGACAGGGCCCGGGAAGTCCTGGACCCACGCGGCGAATTCGTCCAGGCGAAGTGAGGTTTCGGAGATGATTAGCACCATTTTCAAACGGCTCGGCGTAGCACTGGCCACGGTCTTCGGCGCCTCGATCTTCGCCTTCATCCTCCTTCGCAAGATTCCCGGTGACCCTGCTCGAGCCATTGCCGGCGATGCGGCCACCGACGACGCCATCGCGGCGCTGCGGAAGTCAATGGGACTGGATGACAACTTGTTCGTCCAGTACGGGAACTACATGGGCTCGCTCCTCCGCGGTGACTTCGGTTTCTCGTATAGCACCGGCAACAGCGTGGGCAGCCTCCTGGCCCAACGGCTACCGGCGACGATCGAACTGGGGCTGCTGTCGGTCATCATTGCCATTGTGGCGGCGGTCCTTGCCGCGAGCATCGCTGTCTACTCACGACGCCGGTGGCCGGACCGGCTTCTTCGAATCGCCTCTTCCCTGGCCATGGGATCGCCACCCTTCTGGATCGCCCTTCTTGCCTTGCTGGTTCTCTCGATCCAGCTCGGGATTTTCCCGGGTCCTGAAGGCCGCCTGTCACCGGGGACCCTCCGCCCGCCGAACGTCACCGGCATGTTTACCGTGGACGCCCTGCTTGCGGGACAGTGGGGGACCTTCGCCAATGCGGGCTGGCACCTGATTCTGCCCGCGACGATTATCGCCTTGGGTCCGTTCGCCTTCCTCAGCCGGTTGTACCGGAACCAGCTCCGCGGCACGCTGCGCGAAACCTTTGTCACCGTCGCCCAGAGCCATGGCCTGCGCAGGTTCCCGGTCTATTCGCGCCACGTGGCTCCGCACGGCCTGTTGGCACTGTTACCGGCTGCTTCGCTGTTGTTCGCCGATCTCCTGGCGGGAAGCCTGCTGGTCGAGAAAGTGTTCGGATGGCCGGGGATAGGTTCCATGACCGCCGATGCCATCATCCAGAAGGACTTTGCCGTGGTCCAGGCAGTGCTCCTGCTGGCCGCCATCCTCTACGTGGTGGTCAGCCTTGTCGCGGACCTCATCATGACCGCTGCAGATCCCCGCACCCGAGTAGGAGCCCGCTGATGTCGCACACCAACGCACTTCCCTTTCCTTCCCGGAGCATGGCCCGCGACGGGATCCCGGACCAGGCGCCCGTGCTGAGCGTCAACGGTCTAACCACCAGTTTCTACACCGCCTCGGGAACCGTCCACGCGGTGCGGGACGTATCGTTCGATCTCTACAAGCGGCAGAGATTGGCGATCGTCGGTGAATCGGGCTCCGGAAAATCCGCCCTCGCCATGTCCCTAGTAGGGCTTGTCCCGCCTCCGGGCCGCATTGTTGGCGGCAGCGTCAAGCTCGGCGGAACAGAGCTCGTGGGCCTTGACGACGCCGGGATCTCCAAGATCCGGGGCCGGGACATCGGCCTGGTATTCCAAGACCCGATGGCTGCCCTGGATCCCCTCAAGACCATCGGAACCCAGTTCGTGGAAACCATCCGGGTACACCAAGACGTGTCCGCCAAGGTGGCCCGGCGGATGGCCTGCGAACTCCTTGCCGAGGTGGGCGTCAACGATCCCGGACGGAGGATCGCCGACTACCCCCACCAGTACTCCGGGGGCATGAGGCAGCGGGTGCTCATTGCCATGGCCATCGCCAACGATCCCGCCGTGGTCATCGCGGACGAACCCACCACTGCCTTGGACGTCACTACGCAGGCACAAGTCCTCGATCTCCTGGCCAAAATCTGCGACGAACGCGGCAATGCGCTGGTGATGATTACCCACAACCTGGGGATCGTGGAAGAACTCTGCGACAGCGTCAACGTCATGTACGCGGGGCGCTTCGTCGAATCCAGCAGCACCCGGTCCCTTTTCGGCGCGCCGGCGCACCCGTACTCGAAGGCGCTTCTGGACTGTGTCATCGACCCCGCCACTGCCAAGCGGGGCGCGTTACCGGCCATCCCCGGCTCGCCCCCGGACCTTTCCGTGGATGAGCCCGGATGCCCCTTTGTCTCCCGATGCCCGATCGGCCGGGACGAACTACGGTGCGCAACGGAACGGCCCGAGGCCCGCACCTTGGCGGGCGGCGCCGTCGTCCGCTGCCATTTCGCGAGCGATACCCCAGGAGATGCAGCATGAGCAACGTAGCCACAGCCCCGCTCTTGCGGGTGGCGAACCTCAACAAGTCCTACGGCACGGGGCTCGGCTCCCGGAACCGGACCCAGATCCTGAGGGATGTCTCCTTCGAGCTACGGCGCGGACAAACGCTGGGGCTCGTCGGGGAATCGGGCAGCGGCAAGTCCACCACGGCTGCGTGCGTCATGGGCCTGACCGCGGTGGACAGCGGACTGATCGAGTTCGACGGCGTGGACCTCACCTCCTTGTCGAAGCCGGAGATGCGGCGGATGCGCAAGCGTATCCAGATGGTGTTCCAGGACCCCAACGGATCACTCGATCCCCGCTTCACCGTTGCCGACCTGGTGGAAGAACCACTGATCATCCACGGCGTCTCGGGCACGGCGGAGCGCTCGCGCCGGGTCGAGGAAGTGCTTGATCGCGTCGGGATCACCCTCAAACAGGCGCAACGATATCCGTTCGCGTTCTCCGGCGGTCAACGCCAGCGGATCGCGATCGCCCGGGCGCTGGTCCTCAACCCTGACCTCGTGGTCTTGGACGAACCGGTGAGCGCGCTGGACGTCTCCATCCAGGCCCAGGTCCTCAACCTCCTGAGCGACCTCCAGGATGAGCTCGGGTTGACCTACCTGTTCATCGTCCATGACTTGGCAGTGGCCCGGCTCATGAGCCATCACATCGCCGTCATGAATTCAGGACAGATCGTGGAAGCCGGAACCTCAGCGGACGTTTTCGACAACACCACCCATCCCTATACCCGTGCGCTGCTGGACGCGGTCCCCGGCGCTCGCCGTCGGGCCAAAGCGCTTGCGGCGGCCGGGACGGCCGTAGCCATGGAAGGAAAGTGAGATGAGGACCCTGCCTACTCTGCGCACCTTGACGAAGAGGACGACGTCGTTCCTCGCCGCCGCGAGCCTGCTCGCCCTTGCGGGCTGTGCTAGCCCGGCTGCGTCGTCCGACCCGGCCAGCCGGCCCTTCACCGTGAACTGGGCCACGACGCTGACCAACATCGATCCGGCGTTCGTCTGCGCCGGCAATGAAAACAGCTTCGCCAGCAACTTTTACGCCAGGCTGGTCAAGCTCGACGAGGATCAACAGCCCGACGGCACGCTCGTGGCCAACACGGATCCGGCCCGGGTAAAAGGGGACTTGGCCACGTCCTGGACGGTGTCCCCCGATGGGAAGGCCTACACGTTCTCATTGCACCCGGGAGCCAAGTTCGCCAACGGCGACCCTTTGGATGCCGAAGCCGTCCGTTACTCGATCATGCGGAATCTCACGATCGGCGGATGCGGTTCATTGGGCTTGCAGATCGGTTTGACGGATCCACCCCTGATCAGCGGCGTCGTAGTGGTGGACCCCCAGACTGTCCGGCTACAGCTATCACGTGCCTACCCCGCAATCCTGGTGACGTTGGGGCAAAGCCGCGGGTCGATCTATGACCCGAAGGTGATCAAGGAACACGGCGAGGACAAGAAGGGCGTGCCGAATCAATGGTTGGCCGCGCACACTGCCAGCAGCAGCGGCCCCTACGTCTTGGACGAGTATGTGGCCAACAACTATGCGGTGCTCAAGCGTAATCCGAACTACTACGGCCAAGCCGCCAAGGAACCGGTGGTCCGCGTCAACTTCATCACCTCGATCCCCACCCTGATGCTGCAGGCACGCCGGGGCGAGGCGGATGTGACCTTGGGGCTGCCACCATACGTGGTTCACGAACTGAGCCAGAACGACTGCTGCACAGTCGCCTCCGCCCCGGCTTTTGCCCCGGTCACGGTGTCCTTCGACAACTCCTCCGGAGTGACGTCGAATCCGAAATTGCGCGAAGCGCTGACGTACGCGGTGCCGTATGAACAGATCAAGGCCAGCGTGGCCTACGGCTACGCGGACAGCTACTACGGTCCCTTTGTTCCAGGAACACCAGGATTCGACCCGCAACGCTCGGCCCCCCGCCCCCTCGACAAGGACCGGGCGCGGGCATTGGTCAAGGAGTCGGGCCTGGAGAATCCCCAGATCGACCTCATGATCAACCCGACATCGCCAGGGGTCTCCACGCTTGCGACGATCCTGAAAGCCTCGTGGGAGGACATAGGCGTTACGGTCAACATCGATTCGCAGACGCCCACTGCCTTCGCCACGAAGTTCAACACGGGCAAATACCAGTCCGCGCTGCTCTTCGAGAGCGCCGGTGCGGTCGCTGCGTACGAGCTTCGCAAGAAGATGACCTGCGGCAGCAGCTTCAACAACCAGCACATCTGCATTCCAGGCACGCCGGAGCTCATGAAGAAGCTCGATGACGCGCCGAGCCTGCAGGACCAGCAGCCGTACATCAATGCACTGGTGGACGCGTGGCGGGCCAGTTCGCCCACCATCATCCTCTACCGTGCGCAATTCACCGCGGTGCTGGCCCACTCGGTGAAGGCCTTTGACTACGCCTCGTCAACCACCTTCTACAACTGGGGACGCTAGGGGCGACCCCCGGATACGGACACCCTCGGGTGACAACCACAAGCATGAAGAACTAGCTAAGGACGCGAAAATGCGAATTGGTGTCGATGGAAGCAAAATCCCCCACGAAGCGGACGACTCGGCGATCCGTATCCTCGAGCGGGCGCACGCCATGGGGATGGAAGGGGTGTATTTCCGTAGCGTCATGGACGTCTCCCCAACCCTGGACCGCGGCTTGCTCGCAGAGGTCCGGGACTGCGCGGATTCACTCAACCTCTACCTCCAGATGGGTCTCGCAAAGGTCAACCCGTACGCGACGGCCGAAGCGCCCCAGGTCCGGAGGCTCGGCGACGGCGACTACACACGCGGCATGATCAAGATGATCGAGGCCGCGCACGAAGCCGCAGGCGTGACGGACTTGTGGGTGGCGTGTGCCAACTACCAGCGCGGCATGCCGGGCTACTACGTTTTCGACCGCTTCCGGACCGACGCGCCGTGGGCCGACCAGCTCGTGGCGATCGAGAAGTTCCTGCGGCTCCTTGCCCCGGTTGCCCGGGACCACGGCGTGCACATGAACATCGAGACCCACGAAGAGATCACGAGCTATGAAATAGTCCGCCTCGTGGAAGCCGTGGGGCCGGATGTCCTCGGGGTCACCTTTGACACGGCCAACGTAGTGGTGCGTGGGGAAGATCCCGTGGGTGCCGCGCGTCGCGTGGCACCGTACACCCGGGCCACGCACTTGCGGGACTTTGTCCTCGGTGAACAGGGCGGCGTCTTTGGGAGGGTCTTCGCGCCGATCGGCCAAGGCTCGATCGATTGGGACGCGGTACTCGGCATCCTGCACGCCGAGAACCCGGACCTGCCGCTCTCGATCGAGAACGCAGGTCCCACCCTGCACTTGCCAATCGGCCTCGACGATCCTGAATGGATTGCCATGCACCCTGACTTGGACCCCGAAGAGGTGGCCAGCATCCGGAACATGGCCGCGGACTACTCGGAGCGGGCGGAACGGGGCGAGGCGCCGCGGCTCAGCGACTTGCGGACCGCCCCGTACGACGGTGCGCACTTCATTGACGTCTCGGCGAAAGCCTTGAGGGACGCGTTGTCCCGGATCGGAGCAGCGGTATAGGCATGACCGCATCGTCCCCAACCAACTGACTCGCAGTTGTTGTCGTTTAGACGGCTCATAACGACAACAACTGCCGGGGCCCACGCCGCCAGGGTTCCCTGGCCGAGCTTGCGAGGCGAGGGGGGCGGTGGGGACTACTTGGGTGGGGAGGAGCAGAATAGGCCCATGACTTCCAAGATCACTGATGTGCCCGGAATCCGGGTGGGACATGTCCAGCGGATCGGCGATGGCTGGCTGAGCGGGGTGACCGTTGTCCTTCCGCCGCCGGGGACGGTGGGATCGGTGGACGTACGCGGCGGCGGCCCCGGCACGCACGAGACTGACGCGCTCGACCCCACCACCCTGGTGCCCACGGTCGACGCCGTAGTGCTCACCGGCGGGAGTGCCTTCGGGTTGATCACGGCCCACGGTGCCCAGCGCTGGTGCGAGGGGCAAGGACGCGGTTTCGCCGTGCCTGGGGGAGTGGTGCCGATTGTTCCGGCCGCCGCGATCTTCGACTTGGCTCGCGGCGGTGACTTCGCTGCCCGCCCGGACGAAGCGATGGGATACGAAGCGGCAGCTGCGGCTGCGGCGTCAAGCGAGCACGCCGACGTCGGGCGCGGAAACGTCGGTGGCGGTACCGGTGCCGTGATTGGGCGCGGCGCGTTCAAAGGGGGAGTGGGCACCTCGTCCATGACCCTGGACAGCGGCGTAGTGGTGGGTGCGATCGCAGTGGTCAACGCGCTGGGGATGCCCTTCGGCGCATCGCCCCAGCGGGCGGAATCCGGCAGCTCTGAGCCTGCGGGGCCCCGGGCGCTGAACACCACGCTCGTCGTCGTCGCCACCAACGCGGTCCTCGACCCCGCCGAATGCAAGCGCACCGCGAGTGCGGCACACGCCGGCCTCGCCCGGGCGCTGAGTCCTTCCCATACCCTCGCCGACGGCGACACCGTGTTCGCGCTGGCGACCGGCGCCGTCGGGCTTGACCGCAGTTCGGAACAAGCAAGGCAGGTTTCGCTCATCACCCTGCAAAGCGCGGCGGCAGACGCCGTCCGCCTGGCTGTCCTTGACGGTGTCGCGGCTGCGGAATCCATCACGACGGCGGCAGGCACCTTCCCTGCCTACGGCGCGGTTTAGCGGGATCCAAGGGGGTCCTGCGGCCCGGGGAAGGGTGACACCGTGCCGGTGTCTGCGCTAGCATGGGCGGATTTAACTTTCGCGCCGTCTTGGCGTAGAGTTGTCTGTTGGTTGTCTGCACAGCCACGCCCATTTAACAGGTCGCGAGTCCTGCTTCGTGGAGTGGCAGGAGCCGGACGGCCAAACAAACAAAAAACGTCCGCAGATTTTCCGGTGCCTAACCGGAGGGCTGCGGCAAACAACAGTTAGCGGAGGATATGGCCAAGAAGGACGGGGTCATTGAGATCGAGGGCGTTGTGACTGAGGCGCTGCCCAATGCGATGTTTCGCGTTGAGCTCACCAACAAGCACATCGTTCTTGCACACATCTCGGGGAAGATGCGACAGCACTACATCAGGATTCTCCCTGAGGACCGCGTAGTGGTGGAGCTAAGCCCTTACGACCTCACACGTGGTCGCATCGTCTACCGCTACAAGTAATTGCTGGGCGGCAGCCTTGGGAAACCAGGGAAGTGCCGCTTCAGCTGACCAACTGCAACACGCAAAGGAACGCCATGAAGGTCAAGCCGAGCGTTAAGCAGATCTGCGACAAGTGCAAAGTGATCCGCCGTAATGGCCGGGTCATGGTGATCTGCGAGAACCCGCGCCACAAGCAGCGCCAGGGCTAATTCCCCGCAAGGGAACTAGCGCCCGCGAGGGCAACCTGGGTTGCTAACCCACGCAAGTAAATAAAGGCAGCACAAGCTGAATTGGGACGTACAGAGCCCGGACAGCTAACCCCCGGTCGGAGGCCGGGGCCGCACTGAAAGTGCGGGTGTACTGCTTACGACCTCCGGTTTATTCAAGGAGTACTGCCACTATGGCTCGTCTCGCTGGCGTAGACATTCCCCGCGAAAAGCGGTTGGAAATTGCGCTTACTTACATCTACGGCGTGGGCAAGACCCGTGCACACGAAACCCTGGCTGCCACCGGCATCAGCGCTGACGTTCGCGTCAAGGACCTGACTGACGCCGAGCTGGTCCAGCTGCGTGACTACATTGAAGGCAACTACAAGGTTGAGGGTGACCTTCGCCGCGAAGTAGCAGCAGATATCCGCCGCAAGGTTGAAATCGGCAGCTACGAAGGCCTGCGTCACCGCAAGGGCCTGCCCGTACGCGGTCAGCGTACGAAGACCAACGCTCGTACCCGCAAGGGCCCGAAGCGTACCGTCGCCGGCAAGAAGAAGGCCGGCCGCTAGAAATAGCTGCTGACTTTCCCCCGATAACTTTCTGTAGGAGAAATAATGCCCCCGAAGACTCGTGGCGCGGTTCGCAAGCCGCGTAAGAAGGACAAGAAGAATATCGCGCTTGGCCAGGCGCACATCAAGAGCACCTTTAACAACACCATCGTGTCCATCACGGACCCGAACGGTGCTGTAATCTCCTGGGCTTCCGCCGGTGAGGTTGGATTCAAGGGCTCCCGCAAGTCCACCCCGTTCGCCGCCCAGATGGCTGCCGAGGCTGCTGCAAAGCGCGCCCAGGAGCACGGTCTGCGCAAGGTTGACGTGTTCGTCAAGGGACCGGGATCCGGACGCGAGACCGCAATCCGTTCGCTGCAGGCCGCTGGCCTCGAGGTCGGCTCCATCCAGGACGTCACCCCCAGCGCCCACAACGGTTGCCGCCCGCCGAAGCGCCGCCGCGTCTAATTGGATTCTTGGCCTTGCCGGCCGGGTCCGCCACGGAACAGCCTGACTGCTCCGCGGCGCCCGGCCGGCAAAGCCGGAACCAAGCCGATTTCCACCACCTGTGTTGCGTCATATAGCGGATGCTCGCCGAAAGGAAACCTAAGTGCTTATTGCACAGCGCCCCACTCTGTCTGAAGAAGTAGTCTCCGAGAACCGCTCGCGTTTCATCATTGAACCGCTGGAACCGGGCTTCGGTTACACCCTCGGAAACTCCCTCCGCCGTACCCTGCTCTCCTCCATCCCCGGTGCCGCTGTAACCAGCATCCGGATCGATGGCGTGCTGCACGAGTTCACCACGGTTCCGGGTGTCAAGGAAGATGTCACTGAGATCATCCTGAACATCAAGAGCCTGTCCGTGTCCTCCGAGCACGATGAGCCGGTTGTTGCATACCTGCGCAAGCAGGGCCCTGGAGTCGTCACCGCCGCGGACATCGCTCCGCCGGCCGGCGTCGAATTCCACAACCCGGATCTGCACATTGCCACGCTGAACTCGAAGGGCAAGTTCGAGCTCGAACTGACCATCGAGCGCGGCCGCGGCTACGTTTCGGCAGCTCAGAACAAGTCCGGCGACTCCGAGATCGGCCGTATTCCGGTCGACTCGATCTACTCGCCGGTCTTGAAGGTTACCTTCCGCGTGGAAGCTACCCGTGTTGAGCAGCGCACTGACTTCGACAAGCTGATTGTCGACGTCGAGACCAAGCAGGCTATCGCCCCGCGCGACGCCGTTGCCTCGGCAGGCACCACCCTGGTGGAGCTGTTCGGTCTTGCACGTGAGCTGAACACCGCAGCTGAAGGTATCGAGATTGGCCCGTCGCCGACGGATGCTGCCCTGGCAGCTGACATGGCACTGCCGATCGAGGATCTGGACCTCACCGTCCGTTCCTACAACTGCCTCAAGCGTGAGGGCATCCACACCGTGGGTGAACTCGTTGCCCGCTCCGAGGCTGACCTGATGGACATCCGTAACTTCGGTGCGAAGTCCATCGATGAGGTCAAGGCAAAGCTGGTTGAACTGGGTCTGTCCCTCAAGGACTCCCCTCCCGGTTTCGATCTTGCAGCCCGCGCCGCAGCCATCGAAGAGGACGACGCCGCGTTCAGCGACGACGAGCTCTAACAAGCAGATCTTGGCCACCGAGTCCATGTTCGGACCCGGACGGCCTTCATTACAGGAGAAATTACTATGCCTACCCCCACTAAGGGTCCGCGCCTCGGAGGCGGTCCGGCTCACGAGCGACTGATGCTCGCGAACCTGGCAGCAGCACTGTTCGAGCACAAGCGCATCACCACCACGGTCACCAAGGCCAAGCGCCTGAAGCCGTATGCAGAGCGCCTCGTGACCTTCGCCAAGCGCGGCGACCTGTCCTCCCGCCGTCGCGTGCTCGGCCTGATCAGCGACAAGGGCATCGTCCACGAGCTGTTCACCGACATCGCCGGCGCCGTTGCCAACCGCGATGGTGGCTACACCCGTATCACCAAGATCGGCAACCGCAAGGGCGACAACGCTCCCATGGCTGTCATCGAACTGGTTCTTGAGCCGGTTTCCCCGAAGCAGGCTGTAGTTGCCGAGGCGACCAAGGCTGCCGAGAAGGCTGCTCCGGTTGCCGAAGAAGCCGCTCCGGTTGCTGAGGAAGCTGCTCCGGTTGCTGAGGAAGAGGTCGTTGAGACCGAAGCCGAGGCTCCTGAAGCTGAAGCTGCTGAAACCGAAGAGGCTCCGGCCGCTGAGGAAAAGAAGTAATTCACTGAATTCTTCACAGTAGACTTAAGTCTATGAACGAACGAAAACCCGCTGCCCCCGTTTTGGGGGGCGGCGGGTTTTTGCGTGTCAGGATGGATCTTTCCTACGAGGGCGGCCCCTTCAACGGGTGGGCACTTCAGCCCGGTCTCCGGACCGTGCAGGGATCGTTGGAAGAGGGGCTGGCGCTGATCGTGCGCCGCCCCGTACGGGTCACCGTGGCGGGGCGAACCGACGCTGGTGTCCATGCTCGAGGACAAGTGGTGCACATTGATTTGTCCGAGGCCGAGTGGGGCGGACTGCCGAGAGGCCACGAGATCGATCCCGCCGCCGCGCTGCTGCGGAGGCTTCGTGGCGCCTTGAGCAGGGTCCTGCAGGACGAGACCGGCGCCATCGAGGTGCACGACGTCGGACTGGCGCCTGACGGTTTCGACGCTCGCTTCTCAGCGTTGTGGCGCCGCTACAGTTACCGGATCGCCGACGGCCCGGAACGCTGGGACCCGGTTCTGCGTCGGCTGACGTTGTGGCACAAGGCGGAGCTGGACGAGGGAGCCATGAATTCCGGGGCTGCTGCGTTGTTGGGGCTCCAGGATTTCCGCGCGTACTGCAAGCCCCGTGAGGGAGCCACCACCATTCGTGAACTGCAGCGGCTTGAGTTCGTCCGCGGAAGTGACGGTGTACTCGTCGCCAATGTCCAGGCCGATGCATTCTGCCACAACATGGTGCGTGCGTTGGTGGGATCCGCATTGCGCGTGGGGGAGGGCCTGGAAAGTCCGGAGTGGCTGCATGAGCGCCTGCTTGCGGGGATCAGGGATGCCAAGTCGGTACTCGCCGCGCCGCACCCCTTGGTGCTTGAGGAAGTGGCCTATCCCTCTGACGATGAACTGTTTGCGCGGGCCGAGCTGACGAGGGCCCGGCGGGAGTAGGTTTGCGGGCCTCCGAGGCACCCGCTAGGAGGTCCTCCTCGACTCTGGGTGTCGAGGAGGACCGGTCTTTTGGGGGGACTCATTGGGCGCCCTCGACGTTGAGTCGTCTAGAACGCTCCGACGAAATTCTTCATGACATTGATGACCGCTGGACCGATGATCACGATGAAGAGCACTGGCAAGATGCAGAACATGAGCGGGAACAGAACCTTGATAGGCAACTTCATCGCCTTTTCTTCGGCCCTTTGGCGTCGCTTGACGCGCATCTGCTTTGCCTGAGTCCGGAGGACGTTTGCGATGGCGATCCCATACGTGTCCGCTTGGACGACCGCCCGGACGAAGCTCCGAACATCTGTAACCGACACCCTCTCTGCCATCGCAAGATAGGCTTCTTTGCGGCTGCGGCCTACCTGCATGTCCTGGAGTGTCCGGGCTAGTTCTGCAGCCAGCGGCCCTTTTCCGTTTTGTGCTGCCCTGGCCATCGCAGATTCAAAGCCGAGACCCGCTTCGACTGAAATGAGCATCTGGTCAAGCGTATTGGGTAGTTCCAACTCGATCGCCTCCTGCCTCTTCGCTCCGCGGCCGTGGATGAGAATGTCGGGAACGAAGTAGCTCAACACCACCAGAAAGATGGCGAAAAGCACGGCGTTGCTGCTTGGCGTTCTAAAAACCACGAGGAATCCCAGGATGCTCACGACCAATGCCATCGCCGGCTTGGCTATCAGCAGGCGCTCTAAAGGCATGCCGGCTGGTCGCCCGGCCCTCGCAAGGAGCTTGTCAAGCCAACCCGCATAACCGGCGGGCGTCAGGCTAAGCCCTAAAGCGACCCGTTTTGCCTCGGAAGTGGAGCCGACCACAACGCCGCCATTCGAGGCGACGGGGACAGCGATTCCGCTGCGCCTGAGGTTGGTGCGAACTGCTGCGATCCCACTTCGGTCAACTGAAACGAACGACCACACGATGTAGGTGCAAGGCAGGACAACGAGTCCCACCATCAACCAGGCCATGGTAGTCACGATGCCCTCCTAGAACTTGATCTTGACAACACGGCTGAGCCAGAAACTGCCTGCAACCAGAAGAACTATGGCCGCGATCACCATCAACCACCCCAATGGGCTGGTATAGAGCGTCCCGACATAGTTGGGGCTGGCCACCGTCAGGTAAAGGAACATGCCGACGGGGAGAGCCACCAGAATGTATGCCGAAAGTTTGCCTTCGGCGCTGAGCGACTGCACCTGGCCCTTGATCTGGGCCCTTTCCCGCACCGTTTCCCCGACGTGGTCCAATACTTCGGCCAGGTCGCCACCAACTTCCCGATGGATTTCAATTGCCTGGGCGGTCCAATCGAAGTCCTCGCTACGCAATCTGCGTGCCGCATCCAGCATGGAGTCCTTCAAATCGCGTCCCAGGAGGGACTCGTTGACGAGCCGGGCGAATTCTTCGGAAGTAGGTGCTTCTGCTTCTTTTGCTACTGCGTCAACGGCACGCAGGAGGCTGTGGCCCGCCCTGAGACCACCTGAGAGCATCAGCAGGGTGTCGCCGAGCTGTTCCTCGAATTTCCGCCGACGGCGGTCGGTCTTGAATTTCAAGAAAAGCATCGCGAGGAAAGGCGTGATTACCAGAACCAGAATTCCAAGGAACAAACCGGCCAAAACGAAACCTACGACCCCGCCTGTCACAGCGATGCAGGCAACCAGCAAGATGAAATCGGATTGGCGCAGTTTCAGCCCGGCCTGTTCAAGCAAATCGCGGCTGCCGAATCTAGCGTTCCGACTGACGTTTTGCTCGACGAAAGTCGTTGCCTTGCCGGTAACGCGGGTGAGAAGCGAGGGTTGCTCCGTCACTCCGGGCCGGCGTCGGGCCAGTGAGATCTGGTTCCGTCCGGATCCAATTGTCGTGAAGAACAGCGTCGCCAGGGCGACGAGCCAGAACCCAACGCCGATCGCGAAAAAGGCAGGTTCAGTGACGGTCATCGGAATGCGCCCCCAATCGGCACGGTTCCAAAGACGGCGGGTGAAAGCCCGATCCCCAGATCAGCGAAATGATCGACGAACCTCGGCCGCACTCCGGTCGGAACAGGGCGTCCGAGGAACCTTCCGTTAGCGTCCACCCCGGCACCATAGTCAAAAACGAAGGCATCCTGGAGGGTGATGATGTCGCCTTCCATTCCTTGAACCTCCGTAACATGGGTAACCCGACGCGTGCCGTCGCGAAGACGGGAAATATGCACGATCAGGTTTACTGCCGATGCAATCTGCTCGCGAATGGCACGGAGCGGCAAGTCCATTCCGGCCATCAAGACCAAAGTCTCAAGGCGGGCGATTGCGTCGCGGGGAGAGTTGGCGTGAACGGTGGAAATGGAGCCGTCATGGCCGGTATTCATTGCCTGCAGCATGTCGAGGGATTCACCCCCGCGCACTTCGCCGATCACGATTCTGTCCGGGCGCATGCGCAGCGAGTTCCGTACCAGTTCCCTAATGCTGACTTCGCCCTTTCCTTCGATGTTTCGTGGCCGGCTTTCCAGCCGAACCACATGCTCCTGCTGAAGCTGAAGTTCGATTGCATCCTCGATGGTAATGATGCGTTCTTCCGGTGGGAGGAACGAGGACAGGACATTGAGTAGCGTGGTCTTACCGGTGCCTGTACCGCCGGAAACAATGATGTTGAGCCTGCCCTGCACGCAAGCGTGCAGGAGCTCGGCGATCTCCGGAGTCATGGTGCCGTACGAAATCAAGTTCGCCACCGTGAGGGGAACGTGGCCGAATTTTCGAATGGTGAGTGTCGAGCCACCGACAGCGAGTGGCGGGATGATCGCATTGACGCGGGATCCATCCGAAAGGCGAGCATCGACGAGAGGGGAGGATTCGTCGATCCGTCTCCCGACTTTCGTGACGATGCGCTCGATGATCCGCCGAAGATGTTCCTCATCGCTGAATTTTGCACCGGTGAGATAGAGCTTGCCGGCCCGTTCCACGTAGACCTTGTCGGGGCCATTGACCATGATCTCCGTGACAGCTGTCTCATCGAGGAACCTTTGTAGTGGACCAAGGCCCAGAACGTCGTCAATGATTTCTTTGACAAGTCGTTGCCGCTCAAGCGCGGAAAGTGGAATTTCGTCTTCTTCGATAATCGCGCGGAGTTCGTCTTTGACGTACTGGTGCAACTCCGCTTCCTCCATGGAAGCATCGGTGATTCGGCTTCCCATTCGCTCGTAGAGAGCAGTCCCGGCGCGATCCTTGATTGCATTGAGCGCTTCATTGGTGTCGGAGGAATGCCGTTGTTCAACGGATGTAGACGCAGGGTGACTCACAGGATCGAGCCCAGCCGGGCCCCACGGGGCCGCTTGGGAAGTCGACTCCGAACCCGACACAGTCGCCTTATCGAAATTGCGGGCTTCTTCCAGCCTTTTGGCGAGACTCATTGGACTACTACCCTTCTGTGAAGTTTCTTATGTGGCCTTTCTTCCCAAGACGGCTTGAACCGATCAACCAACTCGGAAAGTCCCCTGGCGGCGGCATCCTTGGATCCGTCCTGCAGCAAGGGCACGCCCTTGTTGGTTGAGAAGGGAACGGACGTCGAGCGGCGAAGCACGACGTCAACGGGTGAACCGATCGTGGACTCCACATCCTGAAGCGTGAGCCCGCTTCGGCGGTCCGCGAAGTTCAGGACGATATGGCGCCTCTCCGGGAGAAGCCCCACCTCATTCAGAATGTTCAGTCCCGTCCGGAGTCCGCGAATACTGGGAATGTCCATCCCGCAGACCCACACGACGTCTGTGGCTACCTCCAGGGTGGCGAGCACATGCTCACCCAGGCCAGGCGCAGTGTCGACAACAACAAACTGAAACTCATCTGACAGTTGCTTTATCAGGTGCCCTACCTGGTCACCTGAGATCTTGTCGGCGTCCACTGGATTGAGTGGAGCACAGAGCGCGTAGAGGCCGGCAGGATGCATCGTCAGATAGGACTTGAGGACCATGCTGTCCTGAACCGCGGCTCCGTCCACCGCGTCCGTAAGAGTTCGTTCGGGATCAAGGTTGAGTCCCGAGGCGACATCTCCAAATTGCAGGTCCAAGTCCACTACGACGACGCTCATTGGCGCGACTTTGGCCAAACCCACCGCGAGGTTAGTTGTGACAGTCGTCTTGCCGACGCCTCCTTTCGGGGACATGACCGCGATGATGCGGCCGACGCTGGGATGACCCTCAACTGAGCTACCAAGGCCACGGCGCCTGCCGGCGGCGGCTAGGCTCGCACGTTCGAGCATGGAGCGAATTTCATCCGCGTCCGCATCGGGTGACAGTAAATCGCGAACCCCGGCACGCATTGCCGGTAGGGCTATTTCGGACCTGCTTTCCGTTACAAGAACGACGCTGATTTCCGGGAACTGAAGGTCGAAAAGACTGGCAAGCCGGATTGAATCCTCCAGCGGGAGGCCAGGACCGAGGAGGATAACCTCGGCAATCTCTCCCGTCAGTACGCGGAGTATGTCCTCCGGGCTGGGTGGAAGGTAGTCAGCTGTGATCACGTGGAGGGTGCCGCGCAGCCCGGTAGCTGCATGCCGCGCCCTGCGCTCAAAGTCCGCATCAGACGTGATCACTACGAACCGGCTCATCGGTACAACTCCGTCTTCTTGATCACAACAGGTGCGCTCTCTGCGGCGGAGGCGGGTTCCTTGGTGAGCCACAACTTCCCGAACTCAGCCGCGAATGCCAATTTGGCTGAATCCACGTCACTACGGGCGAAAGTCACGAGCAACTGGCCGGTTGGCAGTTCAGTGTTCGCCTGTTCCTGCGAGTTTGAGGTTGAGTTCGAAGCTTTGGCTTGGGAACGCTGCACGCTCGTGACCAGAACCTTGTGGAAGACCTCCTGGGACGTTGCTGCACTCGAGGAGTCACCGCCGGATCCGGCAGGGAAGAGGACGACGATACCTACCGTGTCACCCGCGGCGATTCGTCCACCCACCACCCGCTGGGCCTCCAGTTGCACGGAGATTTCCTGCATTCCAGCCGGGACGGGAACAGAGCCAGGTGCCGCCAAGCTGCTGGGGTCGACGAGCCGCGCTCCCAGTAGTGCCTCACCCGGCATCAGGTCCGTCGCAGCCACTTTCCCTTGGACGCCGTCCAGGCTCTTGAGCGCCCCGTTGGGGACGGACGCTGTGGGCAGAGACGTCAACTTGACCGACGACCTAATCGTGTCAAGGCTGGCGCCTGAGGGAATCTGAGCCTGGACTACCAACACATCAACAGGTTGAAGGTCCTTCTGAGCCCGGGCTTCAGATCCTTGTACGTATGAGACCAGTAGCAGTGTGCCGGCGATTGCGAGCACTAGAGCAACGATGCCTCCCAGTAGGCGAGTTTTCACTTTCTTCCCCTTAATTAGTACCTAATTGCTGAGACCGATGTTTTCGGTTCCGAGGTCCGATCCACCGCCACCGCTGCCAACTGCGTCGATGGTCTGATATTTGATGAACTGTCCGATAATGCAGCGATCATTTCCGCTAGAACATGCCAGCGAGCTCGTCATGTTGGGGTCCGATGTCTTGTTTCGGAACTCGTAGACGCCGTTGTTTCCGAATTTCCATCCCCAGATCTTGAACGTTGCATAGCCGATGATGTGGAATGTGCCGTTATTGCCCTGATTGGTAGCGTCGTCAAAGACCGGGAAGGTCACGTTCGCGTCACCACCGCTAAGAATGGTGTCTTCCCAGCCTTGAAGAGTGCTCTGGCAAAGGGACGGAGGGTTGTTTCCTGGGTCTGAGCCGATGGTGTTGCTTCCGACCTGGGTGCTCGCATAACACGGGGCACTCTGGACCAGCCAACCCCAACCGCCAGGTATTTGCGTTCCGGATGGGCCAGTGCATGTTCCGCCTGGCTTGTACGAGATCCTTTGAACCTGAGCGGTTTGGCTGGCGGACGACAAGTTGAAGCAGCTGTCCGAAATTGCCAGCGGAAATGCGCCGCCCGAACCTAGCGGCCCCCATTTTGCCTGGGCGGAGGCGCGGATGTCCGCTGTCTGAATCCCGAGGGCGCGTGCGAAGACGAGGGAGAAGTGGTTACTCGCGGACGGATCTTGGGCCTGAATGGTCACGTTCACAATGTTGCCGCTGACGGTTGCGACGATTGCTTGACCGTGGCTGTCCAGGGTATTGCCATTGGCAAACTGTGCTGCGTATGCCGTTTGGTCAGCAGGACAAGTGCCGGCCGGCAGTTTGGAACACTTTTGGGCAATCGCTATGGCCGCGGCATCCGCCCCGTTCTGGAGCTGTGCGTGCTCGGAATACATTGAGCCCACATCCACGGCGAACGCCGCCATACCAAGCAGGAACACCATCAGAATTGCCGTCAGAGGAGCCACGACGCCGCGCTCCGGGTGATCAATCCTTATCCGCCGCATCGCATAACACCTGTCCCTTTGACGGTCAGACTTGAAGGCATGCCTGGAATTAGTGCCGGGAAGCCGGTCATCCAGGCGGTCGTGTAGCTCACGTTGGCCACCGCGTTGTTCCCCGAAGAACACGTACCAGTGCCCGAATAGCTGATGGTGATGTTCGACGCGCTCAAGGCGACAGACGGTGCCGCTGCAATTCCGGCGCTCTGCGCATTTGAAGCGCTGTATGTGGCCTCTGAGCAGTGGATGGCCGCGTAACGGGAGGCCTCCCGTCCGGCCTCGGAAAGCGAAACTTGAATGTTGAAAGCCCTGCCGAATTCGGCGATTCCCAGAACAAGAACTATCAACAAGGGAAAGATGAGAGCGAATTCGACCGCTACTGCGCCGGATTCCCGGGTTGCTGTCGGCTTCGCGGTTGAGCGGTTCCGGATGTTCATCACAGACCTGCCACAACATGTTCGAACCCCGGAACGAGTTGGGCGCCCAGGGTACCTACGATCGTGAAGATGATCGTGGCGATGAAGGCAACGAGGAGGCTGTACTCTACGGCGCTGGCGCCGGCCTCGGAGCCACTCGTGACCCTGAGTGTTTTCCTCAGACGTAGTGAGAGAGTGATTACCTGAGACTTGAGACCTTGCACAACCCCTCCTTGACGAGAGTGATTTCCAAATAAAAAGCCCAGGGGCGAAGTGGTTACCAGTGGAGCAGAAGCCCGAACTGTTCCGCCCGCCCCTGGGCTGATTACTTTGTTGTTATTTGTTAGAGCTGGCTTGAGATGGAAGTGAATGCGGTGTTGACTTGCCCGCCGAGAGTGCCGACGATCACGACAATGACGGCAGCGATCAGCGCTACGAGCAAGCCGTACTCGACTGCGGTGGCACCCTCTTCGGATTTGAATAGCTGCTGCGCTCGCCACCTAAGAATCAGCGCTTGCATTCCTAGAGTCTTCATCTGGCTTGCTAGAGCTTGTTCGAGATGGTTGTGAAGGCGGTGTTGATCTGGCCGCCCAGAGTGCCGACGATCACGACGATGACGGCGGCGATGAGGGCTACGAGCAAGCCGTATTCAACGGCTGTCGCGCCCTTTTCGGAGGTGAAGCGATCTTTGACTCCGGCGACGAAAGCAATGACAGAAACCATGAGAGATGACATTGGAAAACCCTTCCCAGATAAGTGAATTTGTCTACGATTTCCCACCGCCTACATATCCCGTTTAGCGGTTCGGATTTCGATAGGACAAGAATTGCCCGTGGGAGGGTTAACAAACAATGCGTAGTGGTACTCGTCTTTTCCGGTGCGAGTGGCTTTGACTACTCGACGGACGATTCACGAGTACTCGGTTTACCTGCCTAAGTACTACTTAGGCGCCCGCACAGATGGGGCTCTTGTGAACCGAGGGAATTGGGAAGACCGTCAGGACCTCAAGCAACGAGCAGGACCACTCCAATTGCCGCGGCGAACATGGCAGGTCCGTGTGCCACCTCAGATGGCTTGATTCCGCGCTTCAGACGCAACAGCAGTACCGTCATCACCCCGCCCACCACGAATCCCAGCAGTCCCCCGTAGAACACCTGGCTCCAGCCCAAGTAGCCCAAGTACATTCCGAGTGGTGCTGCGAGCTTCACATCGCCCATTCCGAGGCCGCCCGGAGAAATTAGTCCGAGAATTAAGTACCCAAGGAACAAAATGACGGCGCCGGCAGCCGCGCGCAGCAGTCCAGACCAGTCAGGAACGAGCGCAGCCGACATAGTTAAAAGACCAAGGCCGGCAGCAAGTAGCCACAGGACCAGTGGGTTTGGGAGCAAATGGTGCGCGACGTCCACGCGTGAGAGCTGCACTGCCATCACCCCCAGGAGCAGGTAGGCAGCGAGCATCGGGGAGAATCCGAACCGGAGCGTCAGGAGGCCAAACACGACGCCGGTAGACGCCGCCGTCGTGATCCGGACAGCGGGGGAGGGGAGTCCGCCAAGTCGGGGCAGGGATCGGGCTATCAGAACCTCGGCCAGAGGGCTCGTGAGCAGCCCCAGGAGCCCGAAGGCGGCCACAAGCAAGGGCTGGGCGGCTGCTGCTGTCATGGCATCTCCTAGGAGCTTAGAAACGATCTCAGTTGTTCACGCTGGTTGCCAGCCTATTTTGACCCTGAAGCTCCTTGCGGCTATTGTTGATAGTCGTTGTGCGTGTCCTTTCTCGATGACACATGCCCGCTTGGGGATCCAGTTGCAGGATCATTAACTCGACAGGCATATCGGGACCTCGGGATGACTGGTACATAGAGCCCTCACCTCTGCTCCGGTAACGCATACCTAGTAGGCACACGTTTCAAGCGTGCCGCCTAAAACATGAACGCCAGAACAAGAACGAGGCAAAACCGTGCGTACGTACACCCCGAAGCCCGGCGATATCAACCGCCAGTGGCACGTCATTGACGCCACCGATGTTGTCCTTGGTCGTCTTGCCAGCCAGACCGCAACACTGCTGCGCGGAAAGCACAAGCCGACCTTTGCGTCCCACATGGACATGGGCGACTTCGTCATCATCATCAACGCTGAAAAGGTTGCCCTGACCGGCGCCAAGCTGGAGCAGAAGCGCGCATACCGCCACTCCGGCTACCCGGGCGGCCTGACCTCCGTCAACTACGCGGAGCTGCTGGAATCCAACCCGGTCCGCGCCGTGGAGAAGGCCATCAAGGGCATGCTCCCGAAGAACTCCCTCGCTGCACAGCAGCTGGGCAAGCTGAAGGTCTACCGCGGTGCAGAGCACCCGCACGCCGCCCAGCAGCCCAAGACTTTCGAAATCACCCAGGTCGCCCAGTAGTCCTGGCCACCAACCAACTTTTAATCAAGGAGAATCGTGGCTCAGAACGAAGAACTGACCACCGAGGCCGTTGTGGCTGAGGAAAACCTGACCAGCTACACCTCGGAGAGCGGTCCTGCAGAAGCAGAAGCGCCGAAGAAGGAGCGCCCGGCACTGACCGTTGCCGGCGCCGCAGTTGGCCGTCGTAAAGAAGCCGTTGCACGTGTTCGCATCGTTCCCGGCACCGGCAAGTGGATCATCAACGGCCGCGAACTGGCCAACTACTTCCCGAACAAGCTGCACCAGCAGGACGTCAACGAGCCCTTCAAGATCCTCGATCTTGACGGCGCCTACGACGTCTTCGCACGCATCCACGGTGGCGGCATTTCCGGCCAGGCCGGTGCACTGCGTCTCGGCATCGCCCGTTCACTGAACGAGATCGACACCGAGAACAACCGCGCCACCCTGAAGAAGGCCGGCTTCCTGCGTCGTGACGCCCGCGTCATCGAGCGTAAGAAGGCTGGTCTCAAGAAGGCACGCAAGGCTCAGCAGTACTCCAAGCGCTAACCGCGCTTTTCCCGGACTGTGGCCGCTGGCGCGACCACAGTCCGGGGCCCGCAGCACGTTTTACGCGCTCGGCTCCACAGCGCTAAAGCGCCCTGCAGAGGCCCGTTCCGCCGTTTGGCGGGGCGGGCCTTTGTCGTTTGTGGGCAACGTCAATTGAGCAGTTAGGGCCGAAGGGCGTAATACTGCGCTCCATCGATGGTTTCTGCCTTGTAATGACTACTCACCCAGTCGACTATTCTTGCGGCTTCGCCATGGCCTTCCAAGGTGGTTGGAGGCAGTTTTTGGATGACCATGGACCAGATGCGGCCAGCGTGAACAAGATCTTGGAACTGTTCAAGCGATGGAAACGGGTCGGTTCCATCGAAGCCACCTACGGGCATCACCGCCCTCCCGCTCGAGAGCTGGTAGTTCGCCGCGGATTCAGAACCAATCATCGCGGCGGGCCAAGTGACATTTTGGGGGGCCTGTCGCAGCCGATCGATGACTCCGGGCACCGGGATGTCTCCATAAGAAAGAATCAAGAGCGTCGGCGGGATGTTCGGCGGTAGCTGTTGCCTATCCGGGCTGTCTGTTCGGACATGCAGGATACTCGGACCGGCGATCACCCCGGCGCCGACGTGGGGGCTCAAGGTTGTGTTGACCGACCAGAGCACGGGCCCCGCCAAAACGGATACCAGTGGCACCGCAACAGTGATCCACCGGATACTACGGCCCGCGGCGGGGATAAGCACGACCGCGATGGATACCGACCCGAGGATGAGAAGTGCCTGCGGAAACCACGGGAAATCGCTGGTTGAGCGTGCCGCTGAGACATACGCAAATATCATGCAAACGAGCAGGGTTATTCCGAGTCCGAGGCGCGGTTTCCAGTGTCTCCGAAGCCTCACGAGGTGAATAAACCCAAAGGCGGCTAGACAACTCAACGGTGGTACGGCCACGAGGGAGTAGTAAGGGTGGACGATCCCAGACATGAAAGCAAGGACAGTGGCCGAAGTAGCAAACCATGCCGCGCACAAAACCAAAACAGCCCGCTTGGGAATTCCAGCGGTACGCTTCCACAAAAGCCACGCCGTGATGCAGATTCCGGCAACTGCCAGTGGCAGGAACCAGCCGAATTGACCGGTAAATTGTGGTTCCAGAAATCGCTGGAACCCGGCTTGGAGGTCGTCCGAATTTCCAGGAGTCATAGTTCGAACGGCGGCCTCGCCGGTCAGACGATCGAGGCCGTTGTACCCCAGGGTTAGTTCTACGACGCTGTTATTCCTTGTGCCTCCAATAAAGGGCCGAGAGGCCGGGTTTGCCAGCTGAACGAGCATGAACCACCAGCCGCCCATGAGCGCCGCCACGAGGAACGCCGCACCTAGATGCATGAACCTTCTGATGATCGGGGCGCGAGAAAAGGCGAGGTAACTCATGCCCAGAGCCGGCAGGATGAGCAGGATCTGAAGCTGTTTGGCTAGGAACCCCGCGCCAACGCAGGCTCCCGCGACGAGCAGCCAGCGCAGCTTACCCGCGTCGATCGCTTTGAGCGCGGCGGAGGCGGACCCGATCATGAGCAGAGTCAGCAGCGCATCCGGGTTGTTGTACCGAAACATAACGGTGGCCACGGGGGTAACCGCGAAGAAAAGCGCTGCAAGCAGGCCAGTTGCCGGGTCGGTCCGCTTCTGCACCATCCGGTACAGCAAATAGACGCTGAGTACCCCCATCAGGGCCTGTGGTAGGAGGATGCTCCACGAGCTGAGTCCGAAAATTCGCACCGAGAGGGACATAATCCACAGTGACAGCGGAGGCTTATCGACGGTTATTGCATTGCCCGGGTCCGATGAGCCGTAGAAGAAGGCCGTCCAATCTTCCGAACCGGCCATAGCGGCAGCCGAGTAGTAGGAGTTTGCCCAACCGTTGCGGTCGAGTCCCCACATGTAGAGGACAGACGTCAAAGCAAGAAGGCCCAATAGAGCTGGCCGCTGCCACGTAGGACTCAGGGGGTTCCCACGAAACCACTTCCGAATGACCTGAAAGCGGCCTTCGATGACCGCGCTTGGGCCGGTTTGTCCGGGAACCCGGCTGGTCTTGTTACTCACATTGCCAGCTGCTTGATGGGGGCCGTGCCGCGCCGCTCCTCCGACCGCCGCACCCGGAAGACCCAGATGCGGAGGAGGACGAATCGGACAAGGGTGGCAAATACATTCGCGCAGGTCAGGACAATCAGCTCGGTTCTAGGCGCTGCGTCCGGGTGAATGCCGTGCAGCAGTAGCAGGGAAGACGAAGTAATGCCCCATGCGACCATGAACACCACTAGCCCTTGAAACTGCTGGGTAAAAAGCCGCTCCTGCCCGTGGATCCTGAAGGTGAAGCGACGGTTGGCTGCGGTGTTGGCGATGGCCGTGAGCAACAGCGCCAGGAAATTTCCCTGTTGAGCGCCGAAGGGTCCCTGGAATAGCAGATAAAGCAAAGCAAAAGCGAAAGTGGAGATCGCGCCGACGATTCCGAAACGCACGACCTGGCCGAAGAAGCTTGGCCGAGTAGGCGTGGCGATGGGTCCGCGCCCGAGCTCAGCATAAATCGCCTCCAAGGGAATTCTTCCCTTCACCATGGAACCGGCGACGCGCACGAGGCCCCTGATGTCGTCGACCGCCGTTTGACGGATATCCACCCTGCTGTCAGGATCGTCGATCCAGTCGACTGGAATCTCGTGGATACGAAGCCCTGCCCGCTCCGCCAAGATCAACAGCTCGGTGTCGAAGAACCAGCAGTTGTCCTCCACATAAGGAAGCAGCCGATGCGCGACTTCTGCCCTGACAGCCTTGAAACCACACTGGGCATCGGAAAACTGTACGTGCATGGTCCGTTTGAGAAGCAGGTTATAGCTCCGGGAGATGAACTCCCGTTTGGGACCCCTGACCACCCTGGAAGTCCGGCCAAGCCGCGTACCGATGCTGACATCCGAGTGTCCGGAAAGGAGGGGAGCTATAAGCGGGGGCAAGGCAGCCAAATCGGTCGAGAGGTCCACGTCTACATAGGCGAGAACCTTTGCTTCGGACGACGTCCAGGCATCGCGGAGCGCGAAGCCGCGCCCTTTAGTCTCCAGGCGCCGATAACTGACATTCGGAATCTCGTCAGCGAGCTTTCGCGAAATGGAGCCGGTTGCGTCCGTGCTCGCGTTATCGGCAATCGTGATTTTCCAGCTGTACAACAATTCCCGGGAAAGGTAGTCGGCAAGCCGGTAAATGCTTCTTTCGAGTATGGCGGACTCGTTGAAAACGGGGACAATTATTTCGAGCGCCAAGCCCCCAGAGCTAGGTGTCATGCGGTAATCGTAGATACTTGTTAATGGTCATTACTAGAGTGGAACAAAAAATGCAAGTCAAGTAGCTCCACTCTTGCGGTCGCGCGACTGAAGGGGTAAAAGCAGGGCGCCGGCACTCCTTCCCCGGCCCCTACAGCCGTCGTCTAGACTGGGACGCGATGGCTAGATTATTTGGAACAGATGGCGTGCGTGGTCTCGCCAATGGATTGCTCACTGCGGAGCTCGCTCTCCAGTTGGCCCAAGCCGCTGCGGTGGTCCTTGGCCACGAGCGTGCGGAGAACGGAACGCGGCCCCGCGCCGTGGTCGCCCGGGATCCGCGCGCCAGCGGGGAGTTTATCGCTGCAGCGGTGGAAGCGGGACTTTCGAGCTCCGGCATTGATGTGTACGACGCCGGTGTGCTGCCCACACCCGCGGCGGCCTACCTCATCGCCGACCTCGATGCCGATTTCGGGGTCATGATCTCGGCCTCGCACAACCCTGCACCGGACAACGGCATCAAGTTCTTTGCCCGCGGCGGCCAGAAGCTCCCGGATGAGGTGGAGGACGCAATCGAGGCTCAACTCGGCAAGGAACCTTCACGCCCGGTGGCCGGCGATGTCGGCCGCATCCAGCGCTTCTCGGACGCTGAGGACCGCTACATCGTCCACCTGCTCGGCACCCTGCCGCACCGCCTCGAAGGTCTCAAGGTTGTGCTGGACTGCGCCAACGGTGCGGCCAGCGGCTGTTCCCCGCAGGTCTTCGCTAGCGCCGGCGCCGAAGTGGTGGTGATCGGTGCGGAACCCGACGGCCTGAACATCAACGACGGCGTCGGTTCCACCCACCTTGGCCAGCTCAAGGAAGCGGTGGTCAAGCACGGTGCGGACTTCGGCATAGCCCACGACGGCGACGCCGACCGCTGCCTGGCCGTGGACCACGAAGGCAACGAGGTTGACGGTGACCAGATCATGGCGATCCTGGCCCTCGCGCTGAAGGAGTCCGGAAAACTGAAGGACGACGTCCTGGTAGCCACCGTGATGAGCAACCTCGGACTCAAGATCGCCTTGCGCGACGCCGGAATCACCATCCGTGAGACCGCGGTGGGGGACCGGTACGTCCTGGAAGCAATGCGCGACGGCGGCTTCAGCCTTGGTGGAGAGCAGTCTGGCCACGTGATCTTCTCCGACTACGCCACCACTGGCGACGGCGTCCTGACCGGCCTGCAGATTGCCGCCCAGGTGGCTGGCACCGGCCGAACCCTCCAAGACCTCGCCCGTGCCATGACCAAGCTGCCCCAGCTCATGATCAACGTGAAGGGCGTGGACAAATCACGCGCCGCCACGGACGAAGGCGTCGCCGCTGCGGTGGCTGCCGCCGAGCTCGAACTTGGTGATACTGGCCGGGTGCTCCTGCGGCCATCGGGCACCGAAGCGCTGGTGCGCGTGATGGTGGAGGCCTCGGACATGGAAACCGCCACCCGCATATGCACCGAACTCGCCGGCGTCGTCGAAGACCGCCTCGCTATTCCACGCGAACTGGCGCTTTAGGCCCGAAAACAGCAAATAACTATGGCCCGTCTCCGTGAGGAGGCGGGCCACAGTTACTTCAGTGCTTACCTCCGGACCAGGTTGTCGCGGATCTCGGTGAGGAGCGTGACCGCGGGATCGGCCGCCGGCTCATCTTCCGTGATGCCCAACTTTGCGTTGCGGCGCTCGATGAGGTGGTTCATTGGAGCTACCACGACGAAATAGATCGCAGCTGCCACTAGGACGAAGTTGACGATCGCGGTCAGCAAAATGCCGAACTGCAGGTCATTTCCGTTGATGGTTACCTTCGCAAAACTGTCAAAGTTGGGGGACCCAACCAAGGCAGCGATCAGCGGCATGAGGACGTTCTTGACGAGTGCATCAACAACTGCACCGAAGGCGGCACCCATGACGACGGCTACGGCAAGGTCTACGACGTTGCCCTTCAGAATGAAATTCCTAAATCCACTCAACATGGCACCAAGCTAGTGCATGCTTGTGAATTCAAGGTGAGCAGCCGATCAATTCCCCGGAGTGTCGGGAACTTCCCTGGTTAATCAACCGCTAGAGGTAGCCCGGCGCCGCTTCGAGTCCAAAGTACTCCTCGAGGGTGCCGATGCCCCGGTTGGCCATATCCGTAGCGGCCTCAAGCCCGATAAACCGCAAATGCCACGGCTCGTAGTAATAGCCGGTGATTTCATTGAGCATCCACGGATACCTGACAACAAATCCGTACTTGTACGCGTTGGCCTTGGCCCAAACGGCGGCTGGCTGTTCAGCGAAGCAGGGCTGGAAGCTGCATGCCCCGCCGCCGTCGCCGATATCGAACGCCCAGCCAGTCTGGTGTTCCGAGAAGCCGGGACGTGCGGAGGCCGTGTCCGCCGAGTCCTGGCCGCGAGTGCTCACGTAGCCGTTGTATGTGGCGGTTTGGGTCTGAAAGGAACGGTAACCGGACGCCAAGGTGATCGTCACGCCGGCCGAGGCGGCTGCGGCAAAGAGCTTTTCGGCAGCCCCGGCGGTTGTGCTGTTGAGCAGGGACGCCTCTCCGCTGACGGCGAGTTGCACGCGGGGCTGGACCAAGTCGGCAGGGACAAACTGCAAGGGGGCCAGCGGCCGGTGCTTGTTGACGATGACCCACTGGCTCGCGGGGTCGTTCAGTGAAAACTGTCGGGACAGAACCCCCGACGGCGGTGCGCTCGACGGCGGAGCCTTCGACGGCGCCGGCTGGCTCGCCGCTGGGGCGGGAACCGCCGTCGTGGTCGCCACTGTCGGCGTCGGCGTTTGCGGACCCGAGGGGGATGGTGCGGCCGTGGGAGAGGCGAGCCGGGTATCCGGGGTGCAGGCTGCCAAGGCAGTCATTCCCACTCCTGCCGCAAGTAGCGTCGCGAAGGACCTTCGGCTGGGGCCGCAGTTGTAGCACACCCGTGCTAGACCTTTCGGAGCAGCATGCGGCGGATGGAATGGTCGGCATCCTTGGTGAGGACAAGTTGCGCCCGGCCGCGGGTAGGGAGCACGTTTTCCTCCAGGTTGGGCTCGTTGATGCGTTTCCAAATGCCGCGTGCGGTGGCTTCCGCCTCGGCGTCGGAGAGCGTCGCGTAACGGTGGAAGTAGGATTCGGGCTGGGCGAACGCCGTGTTTCGAAGCTTGCGGAAACGGTCCACGTACCAGTCTTCGATGTACGAAGTCTTGGCGTCAACGTAAATGGAGAAATCAAAGAAGTCGCTTAGTGCCAAGCCTTGCCGGCCGTCCTGCCGGGGACGGGCAGGCGCCAACACGTTGAGGCCCTCGACGATGAGGACGTCAGGCCGTCGGACTACCACTTCCTTGTCCGGGACGATGTCGTAGGTGACGTGCGAATACCAAGGAGCGCGGACCTCTTCGGCGCCCCCCTTGATCGCACTTACGAAACGAAGCAAGGCCCGGCGGTCGTAGGACTCCGGAAAACCCTTGCGTTCAAGCAAATGCCGGCGCTTCAACTCAGCGAGCGGGTACAGGAACCCGTCGGTGGTGATGAGTTCGACGTTCGGAGTGCCAGGCCAACGGCGGAGCATTTCGCGCAGCACGCGGGCAATCGTGGACTTGCCGACCGCCACCGAACCTGCGACGCCGATCACGAAGGGCGTGCGCTGGGTCTGCTCGCCAAGGAAGGTGGTTGTGGCTGCATGAAGCTGCTGTGATGCCTGGACGTAGAGATGCAGCAAGCGGGAGAGCGGAAGGTAGACCTCGCGGATTTCCTTCATGTCCAGGGGGTCACCGAGGCCGCGAAGCCGGACGATGTCCTCTTCGTTAAGCGGCTGCTCCATCTGTGCAGCCAGCCGGGACCACGTCTGCCTGTCCAGCTCCACGAACGGAGAGGAGCTGTCGCCGTTCGCTTCATTGCGTTGCAAAGTCACTTTAGAGATTCTGCCCCTCCGGTGGCTGATCCGGAAATACAGCATGAACGGCGGGAAGAATTTGTGTGAGCATGCTCTCTGGAAAAGGTGTTCGATCCGGCGGATTCCGGAGGCTGGCTTGATCGCGGGGCCCGATATCCTACGTCCATTTCGCGGGGCACCCGCTACTCTTGTAGGCATGTGTGGAATCGTAGGTTACGTTGGCAATTCATCCCGCCGGGCAGATGCCGGGCACTCGGCTCTCGACGTCGTTCTTGAAGGGCTCCGCCGTCTCGAATACCGGGGCTATGATTCAGCCGGAGTTGCCGTGGTGGCGCATGGAACCATCGCCAGCCGGAAGAAGTCGGGAAAGCTCAGCAACCTGCTGAATGAGCTCGAGGACAATCCGCTCCCGGACTCGCTGACCGGCATCGGCCACACCCGCTGGGCCACCCATGGTGGACCCACCGACCAGAACGCTCATCCGCATCTGGCAGATGGCGGACGCTTGGCCATGATCCACAACGGAATCATCGAAAACTTCGCCGAGCTCAAGCAGGAACTCGTCGCCAAGGGCGTCACTTTCGAGTCGGAGACGGACACCGAGGTAGCAGCAGCACTTCTGGGCGATATTTTCCGCAACCAGCTCAACGGGGACTCGTCCAACGGCAAGCTCACCAAAGCGATGCAGCTCGCCTGCCAGCGGCTCGAAGGCGCGTTCACGCTCCTCGCCGTGCACGCTGATCGGCCCGACGTCGTCGTCGCAGCCCGTCGCAACTCCCCCCTTGTTGTAGGACTGGGCGAAGGCGAGAACTTCCTTGGCTCCGACGTTTCCGGTTTCATCGATCACACGCGCCGCGCCGTCGAGCTTGGCCAGGACCAGATCGTCACCATCACCGCCGACACTGTCGACATCACGGACTTCTTCGGCGCCCCCGCCCACGGCAAGGAATACCACGTTGACTGGGATCCGGCTTCTGCGGAAAAGGGCGGCTTCAGCTCCTTCATGGAGAAGGAAATCCACGACCAGCCAGACGCAGTCACCCAGACCCTCCTCGGCCGCTCGGACATTAACGGCCAGCTGACCTTGAGCGAACTCCGGATCGACCCCGAGCTGCTGAAACAGGTCAACAAGATCATCGTCCTGGCTTGTGGCACGGCCGCATACGCCGGAATGGTCGCCAAGTACGCCATCGAGAACTGGTGCCGCATCCCCACCGAGGTGGAACTCGCGCATGAATTCCGCTATCGCGACCCGATCGTTGACGCCAACACCCTGGTGGTATCCATCAGTCAGTCCGGCGAAACCATGGACACCCTGATGGCCGTCCGTTACGCCCGTGAGCAGGGCGCCAAGACGATCTCCATCTGCAACACCAATGGCTCCACCATCCCGCGCGAATCCGACGCCGTTCTTTACACCCACGCCGGTCCGGAGATCGCCGTCGCCTCAACCAAGGCTTTCCTGGCCCAGATCACGGCCGCGTATCTCCTTGGTCTCTACCTCGCCCAGCTGCGCGGAAACATCTTCTCCGGCCAGATCAAGGACGTCTTGGCGGACCTTGGCAAGATACCCGCCCACATCCAGAAGATCCTCGACAACGCGGGTCCCATTCGCGAGCTCGCCCGCAGCATGAAGGACGAGAAGTCAGTGCTGTTCCTGGGCCGCCACGTGGGCTTCCCGGTGGCACTTGAGGGCGCGCTGAAGCTCAAGGAAATCGCCTACATCCACGCTGAGGGGTTCGCCGCCGGTGAGCTCAAGCACGGTCCGATTGCCCTGATCGACGAAGGACAGCCCGTCTTTGTGGTGGTTCCCTCGCCGCGGGGCCGCGATTCCCTCCACGCGAAGGTTGTCAGCAACATCCAGGAAATCCGCGCCCGCGGTGCGCGCACCCTGGTGATCGCCGAGGAAGGTGACGAAGCCGTGCGGGCTTACGCTGAGCACGTTTTCTACGTTCCCCAGACGCCTACGCTCCTGATGCCGCTACTCACCACCGTTCCGCTGCAGATTTTTGCGGCAGAGCTGGCCAAGGCCAAGGGGTACGACGTGGACCAGCCGCGCAACCTCGCCAAGAGCGTGACCGTAGAATAGCCGCATGATTGTTGGCATAGGCGTAGACGTCGTAGACATTGAGCGCTTCGGGCGCCAACTTGAGCGGACCCCGGGCCTCCGTGACCGTTTGTTCGTTCCCGCGGAACGCGAGCTCAACACGCGGTCCTTGGCCGCGCGTTTCGCGGCCAAGGAAGCTGTGGCCAAGGTATTGGGAGCTCCGGCGGGCATGAACTGGCAGGACTGCTGGATCGGCCTGGACCAGAACGGCCCCACTATCAAGGTGAAGGGCACCGTGCTGGCAGTTGCCGAGTCCAAAGGCGTGAAGCGCTGGCACGTGTCCATGAGCCACGATGGCGGAATCGCCACTGCCATGGTCATCGCCGAGGCCTAGCAGCGCAAGCAACCATGATCAGCGCCTTCACCGGAACACAGATCAGGGCAGCGGAACAGCCGCTTCTTGATGCCGGCGAAGGCGCTGTTCTCATGCAGCGCGCGGCACACGGACTGGCACACGCCGTCGTCCGTGAACTCCGTGCGGAAGGCCGCCGCCTTTACGGCTCGAGCGTTACGGTGCTGGCGGGCAAAGGGAACAACGGCGGGGACGGTCTCTTCGCCGCGGCAATGCTCGCGGGGCGTGGCATGCGCACGACGGCGGTGCTCACCGCCGGTTCCGCCCATCCTGACGCACTCGCGGCCTTCGGCGCCGCCGGCGGACGCGTCCATGTTTTGGACGAGGACAACGCCGAAGAACTAGCCGTCCTGGTTGCCGGCGACGATGTGGTCATTGACGCCATCTTGGGCACGGGTGCCCGGGGTGGCCTCGGCGGTTCGGCTGCGGAATTGATTGCTGCGTTGCAGGAGCTAAGACCCGATTTGGTTGTGGCCTGCGATATTCCCAGCGGAGTCGACGCCGACACAGGCGAGGTCCACTGGCCCGTCTTGACGGCGCGGCTGACCGTTGCATTCGGAGGAGTCAAAGCTGGACTGATGGCCGATCCAGGTGAGGGTTGTGCCGGACGCGTGATCCTGGTGCCAATCGGCATCGACGAATATCTTCCGGCACCTGCCCTGCGCCGTTTCTCTGCCCTCGATCTGGCTGCCGTGCTGCCGGACCCGGGGCGTCGGGCCCACAAGTACACCAGGGGAGTCCTGGGCATCGTGGCAGGTTCCGAGCGCTACACCGGGGCCGCTGCTCTCTGTGTCGAGTCCGCTTCCGCGGCGGGCGCCGGAATGGTGCGGTACCTCGGACCTGAAGCCGTGGCGCGGCAGGTCCTGGCACGAACCCCCGAAGCCATCTGGGAGCCAGCCGAGCCCGGCCGGGTCCAGGCGTGGCTGCTCGGTCCTGGCCTGGACGGAGCCGAGCAAACCGATCGCGCCCGTGACGTAATAGCCGCAGCGTCCGGCGCCGGCCAGCCCGCCGTCGTCGACGCCGGAGCCCTGGAGCTCCTGCCGGAACGCTGCCCGCCGAACTGGATCCTGACCCCGCACGCCGGGGAGCTCGCTGCCCTTCTTGGCCGAGGCGAAGTGCGCGTCACGCGTGAGGACGTGGAATCGCGGACCGTGCACTTCGCCCGGCTCGCGGCGGAGCACACCGGCGCGGTCGTCCTGCTCAAAGGTGCCACAACGCTGGTTGCCTCGCCTTCCGGGGCGGTCTTCAGCCAGTCGGACGGGTGCCCGTGGATGTCAACGGCAGGCAGCGGGGACGTTCTTGGCGGGATAGTCGGCGCGCTGGCTGCAGCGTACGCCGAATCCGGGCTGGACGACGACGGACCCTTCGCTGCACTGGGAATCGCCCCTGACGAGCGCTGGGCTGCGGTGGCCGCTGTCGGCGCAAGCATCCACGGAATGGCCGGCAGCGCAGCCTCGGCGAGCGGGCCATTGACCGCTTCCGATATCGCCAGGGCGGTCCCCGGCGTCTTCCGCTTTCTCAAGGAACATCGCACCGGATGATCCCGGATGTTCCTTGAATGTCACATAGTCTGGCTAGGCTGGCAGGAAGTTATCCGGCACGTGAAGGAGAACACATGGACATTTGGCCAGGAACCGCATACCCGTTGGGGGCCACTTTCGATGGCACGGGAACCAACTTCGCGCTGTTCAGCGAGAAGGCGGAAAAGGTGGAATTGTGTCTCTTTGACGACGACGGGGACGAAATTTCCTACACCGTCAACGAGGTGGACGGCTATGTGTGGCATTGCTACCTGCCGCATGTCCAGCCGGGCCAGAAGTACGGCTACCGCGTGCACGGCCCGTATGACCCTGCCGCCGGGCAGCGCTTCAATGCCAACAAGCTGCTCCTGGACCCGTACGCAAAGGCCATACACCGGCAGATCGACTGGGATCCCGCTCTGTTTTCGTACAACATGGGGGATCCGGACTCCCGCAACGACAAGGATTCCGCGCCCCACATGATGATGGGCGTGGTCATCAACCCGTTCTTCGACTGGGCAGGTGACCAGCTGCTGCGCATCCCGTATCACCGGTCCGTGATTTACGAGGCGCATGTCAAGGGCCTGACCCAGCTCCATCCTGAGGTTCCGGAGGAACAGCGCGGCACGTATGCCGGCGTGGCGCACCCGGCCGTGATTTCCCACCTGCAGAAGCTCGGGGTGACAGCGATTGAGCTCATGCCGGTGCACCAGTTCACGAACGACGGCATCCTGCAGGACAAGGGGCTGAACAACTACTGGGGCTACAACACCATCGGGTTCTTTGCCCCGCACAACAGCTACAGCTCCAAGGGCGATACCGGCCAGCAGGTCCAGGACTTCAAGGCCATGGTCAGGGCGTTGCACACGGCAGGCATCGAGGTCATCCTCGACGTCGTGTACAACCACACGGCCGAGGGCAACCACCTGGGCCCCACGCTGTCCTTCAAGGGCATCGACAACGCCGCGTATTACCGTCTGATGGATGGTGACGAGAAGCACTACATGGACTACACGGGCACCGGCAACTCACTGAACGTCCGTAGCCCGCATTCGCTGCAGCTGCTGATGGATTCCCTGCGCTACTGGGTCACCGAAATGCATGTGGATGGTTTCCGCTTCGACCTCGCGTCCACGCTGGCCCGTGAGTTCTATGACGTGGACAAGCTGTCCACCTTTTTCGAACTCATCCAGCAGGATCCGGTAGTCTCGCAGGTCAAGTTGATCGCCGAGCCGTGGGACGTCGGCCCGGGTGGCTACCAAGTGGGAAACTTCCCGCCGCAGTGGACGGAATGGAACGGCCAGTACCGGGACACGGTCCGTGATTTCTGGCGCGGCGAACCCGCGACCCTGGGCGAGTTCGCCTCGCGGTTGACGGGGTCAGCGGACCTTTATGAGCATTCCGGCCGCCGCCCGGTGGCATCCATCAACTTCGTCACGGCCCACGACGGCTTCACTTTGGCTGACCTGGTGTCCTACAACGAGAAGCACAACGAGGCGAACGGCGAGGGCAACAACGACGGCGAATCCCACAACCGCTCCTGGAACTGCGGTGTCGAAGGGCCCACGGAGGATCCGAAGGTCTTGGGCCTTCGTGCCCGCCAGCAGCGGAACTTCATCGCCTCGATGCTCCTGTCCCAGGGTGTCCCGATGCTGCTGCACGGTGACGAGCTCGGCCGGACGCAGCGGGGGAACAACAACGGCTACTGCCAGGACTCTGAGCTGACCTGGATCAACTGGGACAGCGTGGACCAGCCACTCGTGGAGTTCACGGCCGCGGTCAGCGCTTTGCGCGCCAAGCACCCCACCTTCCGGCGCAGTCGCTTCTTCGACGGACGGCCGGTACTACGAGGCGAAGGCGAGCGGCTCCCGGACATCGTCTGGCTGGACGTCGACGGAACCACCATGTCGCCGTCGGACTGGGACAGCGGCTTCGGGCGCTCCGTGGGCGTGTTCCTCAACGGTGACGGCATCCGCGGCCGGGACAACCAAGGCCGGCGCATCACGGACGTCAACTTCCTGCTCTACTTCAACGCCCACGACGACGAAGTCGGTTTCAAGGTACCCTCGGACGAATACGCACCTGCATGGGACATCATCATCGACACCGCCGGGGGCGGAGCGGACACTGAGCCCGTACCGGCGGAAGCAGTCCTAGGTGTCGGGGCCAAATCACTCGTGGTGTTGCGGGCACACAGCATCCCGGACACGGACCCGGACCATTCCGTGGCAGCGTCCCTCGCCGCGTTGTCGCAGACAACCACGCCCGAAACGGCTTCCTTGACTGCGCCAGCCACACCGGCACCCACCACCCGGACGCTCCGTGTTGTACCGGAAGCAGCACCTGAACCGAAAAAGCACCATGCCCAGGAGACGAAGGCTGCCCCCGAAACCAAAGCTGCGCCAAAGAAGCCCAGAAAGCCACGCACCGCCAAGAACGGGGGATCATGAGGACACCCGTCTCCACGTACAGGCTCCAGATCAGGCCTTCGTTCACGCTCCAGGACGCGACGGCCCTCACCGGCTATCTGCGTGAGCTCGGGGTGGATTGGGTGTACTTGTCGCCCATCCTGACGGCGGAGGAGGGCTCGGAGCACGGTTACGACGTCACGGACCCGTCCACCGTGGATGCTTCGCGCGGCGGCGCCGAAGGGCTCGCAGCGCTCTCCAAGGCGGCACGGGAAGCCGGCCTCGGAGTGCTGGTGGACATCGTCCCGAATCACATGGGCGTTGCGTCGCCTCCGCAAAATGCCTGGTGGTGGTCCCTCCTCAAAGAGGGCAGGGCCTCCCGCTATGCAGAAGCGTTCGACGTCGACTGGGACTTCGGTGGCGGAAAGCTCCTGCTCCCGGTCCTCGGCAGCGACGACGACGTCGACAAGCTAGAGGTGGTCGACGGCGAAATGCGCTACTTCGACCACCGCTTCCCGCTGGCCGAAGGCAGCTACGTCGCGGGTGACAGCGCCAGGGACGTCCATGCGCGCCAGCATTACGAGCTGGTCGGCTGGCGCCGGGCTGACGACGAGCTCAATTACCGCCGATTCTTCGCGGTCAACACGCTGGCCGGGATCCGCGTCGAAATCCCCTGGGTCTTCGAGGAAGCCCACGCGGAGGTCGCCCGATGGTTCCGTGACGGGCTTGTGGACGGGCTGAGGATCGATCACCCGGACGGGCTCGCGGACCCTGCCGGGTACCTGGAGCGCCTGAAGGAAACCACGGCTGGCTCCTATCTGCTCGTCGAGAAGATCCTCGAGCCGGGGGAGGAGCTTCCGGAGAACTTCGACTGCGAGGGGACCACAGGCTACGACGCACTCGCCGACGTCGACCGCCTTTTCGTGGATCCCGACGCCGAGGTGCAGCTTGATGCCTTGGATGCCAGGCTCCGGGGCAACAGGTCGCCGGCCGATTACCAAGCCATGATTCACGGCACCAAGCGGCGTATTGCGGACGGCATCCTGCATTCGGAAGTCCTGCGGCTTGCGAGGCTCGTACCGGAGTCTCCGGAGCTGCCCCGTCCGGGGGTGGCCGACGCCCTGGCTGAGACCATCGCTTCGTTTCATGTCTACCGGAGCTATCTCCCGTATGGCAAAGACACCTTGGTGGAGGCCGTTGAACGGGCTGCCCGGACCAGGCCGGACTTGGACCAGGTCCTCAAGGCGCTGCTTCCACTGCTGCTCGACGCCAGCCGTGAACTGGGCCGCCGTTTCCAGCAAACCTCCGGCATGGTCATGGCCAAGGGCGTGGAAGACACTGCGTTCTTCCGCTACACGCGCCTTGGCACGCTGACTGAAGTGGGAGCAGATCCTACTGAATTCGCGTTGTCCTCGGCTGGATTCCACGAGCGCATGCTACGTCGCCAGGCCCTGCTGCCGCTGTCCATGACTACACTGACCACGCACGACACCAAGCGAAGCGAAGACACCCGGGCCAGAATCTCGGCTATCTCCGAGGCAGTCCCCGAATGGGAAGCATTCGTGGATCGCATGCAGGAACTTGCGCCGATTTCCGACGGGCCACTCGCAGCTCTCGTATGGCAAGCCATCGCGGGTGCGTGGCCGGCCAGCCGGGAACGGCTCCAGGGTTACGTCGTCAAGGCGGCACGCGAAGCCGGCAACTCCACCAGCTGGACCGAGCCGGACGAAGGGTTCGAAGTGAAGCTGGCCTCCGCCGTCGACGCCGTCTTCGAAGTGCCGCAGGTGACGGCCGCTCTCGAAGAGTTCGTTGCCCTTGTGGACCCGTACGGGACGTCCAACTCACTGTCGGCAAAGATTGTTCAACTGACCATGCCCGGCGTACCGGACGTCTACCAGGGCACCGAGTTTTGGGACCGTTCACTCACCGATCCCGACAACCGGCGCGCGGTCGACTTCGAACGGCGGAGAGCCGCGCTCGCAGCCCTCGACGCCGGTGTCCAGACTGAAGCGCGGGACGAATTGGCTAAGCTGCTGCTGACTTCCCGGGCACTGCGCTTGCGCCGGGACCGGCCGGAGCTCTTCGGTGGATACAGTCCCCTTAATGCGGAGGGTCCCGCAGCCGAACATCTGATCGCCTTCGACCGCGGAGCCCCCGCCGCAGGTGGTGGTGCCATCACTTTGGCCACCAGGCTCCCGCGGAAGCTTGAGCGGAACGGCGGGTGGCAGGATACCGTCATTCGTCTTGGGAGCGCGGTCCAGGATGAACTCACAGGCAACAGTTACCCTGCGGGCGAGGTGCAGCTCGCAAGGCTTCTGCAGAGATACCCGGTGGCCTTGCTCGTACCCGTTAGCTAGCCAGAGCACAACAACGGCGGGCAAGCGAAGCCCGGACGAGATGATTGAGGGGGAGCGATGGCCGGGAAGACCAACGCGGGGAAACGGTTCGACGTGTGGGCCCCGTTTGCAGAGTCTGTCACTCTGCTCGCGGCGGGTCAGCACCACGAAATGCGGTCGTACGACGACGGCGCCGCCGGCTGGTGGACGGCGGACGTACCTCGGCGGGCCGGGACCGACTACGGCTATCTGGTGAACGGCGAGGGGCCTTTTCCCGACCCGAGGTCGCAGCGCCAGCCGGACGGGGTCCATGCCCTTTCCCGCACCTTCGACGCCTCGTCCTATGCGTGGAACGACGCGGATTGGGCCGGGCACGGGCTCGGCGGCGCGGTCATCTATGAGCTTCACCTCGGGACCTTCACCCCGGAAGGCACCCTGGACTCAGCCGCGGAAAAACTGGACTACCTCGTTGAACTGGGAATCGACTTCGTGGAGCTCCTGCCGGTCAACGCCTTCAACGGCCCCCACAACTGGGGGTACGACGGCGTGCTGTGGTTCGCCGTCCACGAGGCCTACGGCGGACCGGAGGCCTATCAGCGATTTGTGGATGCCGCGCACGCTGCCGGACTCGGTGTGATCCAGGATGTGGTCTACAACCATCTGGGGCCCAGCGGGAACTACCTGCCGAAATTCGGCCCCTACCTGAAGTCCGGCGAAGGCAACACGTGGGGCGATTCGGTGAATCTGGACGGCCCCGGCTCCGACGAAGTCCGTCAATTCATTCTGGACAACGCCGCTATGTGGTTGAGCGACTTCCACGTGGACGGGCTGCGCCTCGATGCCGTACATGCCCTCCGCGATGATCGCGCCGTCCATATCCTGGAAGACCTGGCCAGCCTTGCGGATGGCATCGAAGCCGAAACAGGCGTCCCCAAGACCTTGATTGCGGAATCGGACCTGAACAATCCGCGCCTGATCTACCGCCGGGACACCAATGGCTACGGCCTGGAAGGGCAATGGAGTGACGACTTCCACCACGCCGTACACGTGAACCTCACCGGCGAGACAGCTGGCTACTATGCGGATTTCGATTCCTTGGGCGCACTGGCAAAGGTGCTTGAACACGGTTTCTTCCACGACGGGAGCCACTCAAGCTTTCGCGGCAGGCATCACGGCCGCCCCATTCGCCCGGGGCTGGTTCATCCTGCCGCTTTGGTGGTCTGCAACCAAAACCACGATCAAATCGGCAACCGCGCCGCCGGCGACCGCCTCAGTGCGAGCCTGTCTTACGGCAGGCTCGCGCTGGCCGCCGTACTGACCATGACGTCGCCATTCACCCCGATGCTTTTCATGGGCGAAGAATTCGGCGCGTCCACGCCTTGGCAGTTCTTCACATCGCATCCCGAGGAATGGCTGGCGGAGGCCACAGCAAAAGGCCGGCTCAAGGAATTCGAACGGATGGGCTGGGACCCCGCCTTGGTGCCCAACCCCCAGGATCCGGAGACGTTCAGCCGCTCCAAGCTCAAGTGGGAGGAAGCGCACGACGGCGATCACGCCCGATTGCTGGAACTTTACCGGGCGTTGGCGAACCTCAGGCGCTCGACGCCGGAGCTCGCGGGCGGCGGATTCACTGACACCCACGTCGACTTCAGCGAAGAGGACAAATGGCTGGTTCTTAGCCGGGGCGCCGTGAGGGTTGCCTGCAACTTTGGGGACCGGACACTGGCGAAGGCCATGGATGGCGAAGTCTTGCTCGCCACGGACTCCGCGGCCGCCGTCGGGAACGGAAAGCTGACACTCCCGGGGGAGAGCGCCGCCGTCGTGCGCCTTAAGTGACCGTGAGCCGAAGGTGACCGCGCCCACATGACGGGCATTGCACTTCGGGCCTCGAAGGCGGTGGCAGGATGGTACGTATGACTTATTCGGCTGCGGAAAACCGCTATGAAAACATGCCCTACCGCCGCGTCGGACGCAGCGGCCTTAAACTTCCCGCGATCTCGTTGGGACTATGGCACAACTTCGGCGACGACAAGCGGTTCGAAGAGCAGCGCGCCATCCTGCGCCGGGCTTTCGATCTCGGGGTCAACCACTTCGACCTCGCCAACAACTATGGTCCGCCGGCCGGTTCGGCTGAAACGAACTTCGGCCGCCACCTGAAGGACGACTTCAAGCCGTACCGCGACGAACTCGTCATTTCGACCAAGGCCGGTTACAACATGTGGCCCGGCCCCTACGGAGAATGGGGCTCCCGCAAGTACCTGCTCTCCAGCCTGGACCAGTCGCTTCAGCGCATGGGACTGGACTACGTGGACATCTTCTACAGCCACCGTCCCGATCCCGAAACGCCGTTGGAAGAAACCATGGGCGCCCTGGACCACGCAGTCCGTTCCGGCAAGGCGCTCTATGCCGGCATCTCGTCCTACACTCCGGACCAGACCCTCGAGGCCGCCCGGATTCTCAAGGAGATGGGCACACCGCTGCTCATCCACCAGCCCAGCTATTCCATGCTCAACCGCTGGACCGAGAACGGTTCGCCCAACCTCTACGAAACGCTTGACCAGGTTGGCGCAGGATCCATCGCCTTCTCCCCGCTGGCACAGGGAATGCTCACCAACCGGTACCTGAACGGAATCCCCGCGGATTCGCGCGCCGCCAAGGAACGGTTCCTGTCCGAAACTGCGCTGACAGAGGAAAAGCTGAACCGTGTGCGTGGTTTGAACGCCATTGCCGAAGGACGCGGCCAGACCCTCGCCCAGATGGCTATCGCCTGGATCCTGCGCGAGCAGCCCAAGGGTTCGCCTGTGACCTCGGCCCTGGTGGGCGCCTCAAGTGTCGCGCAGCTGGAGGACACCGTGTCTGCGATCAACAACCTGGAGTTCAGCACTGAAGAACTGACGGCGATTGACGAGTTCGCCGTCGAATCCGACATCAATCTGTGGGCGCAGAAGTAGATTCGGAAACTTAATACACTTGCGGGGCCGGCTGGGAACAAAGCCGGCCCCGTTCGGGTTGGTTACAATGCAAAGAGCGCCGAATGGCGCTGTGCCTTTAAGACGCCGTCGTACATTCAGGTACTGACGCGCTAGGCACCTGAGGTTAGTTCTCAAAGGAGTTCCGTGTCTTCACATCCGATTCGTGTCGCCATTGTCGGCGTAGGTAACTGCGCCGCTTCGCTGGTCCAAGGTGTCCACTACTATCGCGATGCCGACCCCCAGGCCACGATTCCGGGTCTGATGCATGTTGAGTTCGGCAAATACCACGTCAACGACGTCCAGTTCGTCGCTGCCTTCGACGTCGACAGCAAGAAGGTCGGCCTGGACCTCGCTGACGCCATCGGCGCCAGCGAGAACAACACCATCAAGATCGCCGATGTCCCCTCCACTGGCGTGACCGTGCAGCGCGGCCACACCTTGGACGGCCTGGGCAAGTACTACCGCGAGACCATCGTCGAGGCTCCGGAAGAGGCAGTGGACATCGTCGCCGCACTGCGCGAAGCCAAAGCCGACGTCATGGTCTGCTACCTGCCCGTTGGTTCCGAGGATGCCGCGCATTTCTACGCGCAGTGCGCCATCGACGCGGGTGTCGCCTTCGTCAACGCCTTGCCCGTCTTCATTGCGGGCACCAAGGAATGGGCCGACAAGTTCACCGCCGCTGGTGTGCCGATCGTCGGCGATGACATCAAGAGCCAGATCGGCGCCACCATCACGCACCGCGTCATGGCCAAGCTCTTCGAAGACCGCGGCGTTACGCTGGACCGCACGTACCAGCTGAACGTCGGCGGCAACATGGACTTCAAGAACATGCTGGAGCGCGACCGGCTGGAATCCAAGAAGATCTCCAAGACGCAGGCCGTGACCTCCAACGTTGAGGCCAAGCTCCATGCCGACGACGTCCACATCGGCCCGTCCGACTACGTCGCCTGGCTGGACGACCGCAAGTGGGCGTTCGTCCGCCTCGAAGGCCGCAACTTCGGCGATGCTCCGGTGTCGCTGGAATACAAGCTCGAGGTCTGGGACTCCCCGAACTCCGCCGGCGTGATCATCGACGCCATCCGCGCCGCCAAGATCGGCCTGGACCGCGGCATCGGCGGCCCGCTGCTCTCCGCTTCCAGCTACTTCATGAAGTCCCCGCCGGAACAGTTCAACGACGATCTCGCCCGCGAAAAGGTCGAGGCCTTCATCCGCGGCGACGTCGAGCGCTAACCGCGCTCCTCCCCTCCCGCCCCCCGGACGCTCGCTCACTTATAACGGGTTTCTGGTGGACGCTCGCTCACTTATGTCGGGTTTTTGATGGACGCTCGCTCACTTGTGTGGGGTTTCTGGCGGACGCTCGCTCACTTATAACGGGTTTTTGGTGGACGCTCGCTCACTTATAACGGGTTTCTGTGCGGTCGTCAAGTTTTTGAGACAGTTTCGTTGTTTTGTTTTGGTTAGGCGGCCAGGGGTTCCTGGACGCTGGTGTGGTGGTTTGCGTGGGCGGTGGCTGGCGGGACGCCGCCGGCCCGTCGGTTGGGCCGGCGGCGGTTGTACCAGCCCTCGATGTAGTCCATCACGGCGGTCCGGGCCGCGAGCCTGGAACCGAAGCGTTCGTGGTGGTAGAACTCGGTCTTCAGGTGCGAGAAGAAGTTCTCGGCGACCGCGTTGTCCCAGCACACCCCGACCTTGCCCATGGACTGGGTGACCCCGTTCTGGGCGCACCATTTCTGGAATTCGTCGGAGGTGTACTGGGTGCCCCGGTCGGAGTGGAAGACGACGGAGTTTCCGGCGAAATGGCCGTGGTTCCGGGCCATCCGCAGGGCCGCGGTGCACAGGCTGGCGCGCAGGTGTTCGGCCATGGACCAGCCGATGACCATGCCGGAGAAGAGGTCGATGACAGTGGCCAGGTAGAGCCAGCCCTCGCCGGTGCGCAGGTAGGTGATGTCCCGACCAGCCGGGTCCCGGGCACCGTGGAGGTGAAGTCGCGTTTGCCCTCGGGATCGAGCATGTGGTTTTCGATGTGGGCGGTCTTGGCCTGGGGGTCCTGGAGCGTGGTCTTTTTCCAGGCCTGGGTGCGGATGGCCCGCAGGCCGTGCTCGGCCATGATGGCCCCCACGGTCGGGGCGGAGACCTTGGTCCCGGCCGCGTTCAGCAGCAGGGTCAGCTGGTCCCGGCCGGCACGCCCGGACTCCTTCGTGTAGAGCTTGGTGACCGCGGTGACCAGCTCCCCGTGCCGCAGCGCCCGCGGTGAAGGGCCGGCAGGTTTGCGCCACCGGTAGAACGAGGCCCGGGAGACGTTCAATTTCCGGCATAGCCACACCACGGGATGGTTGGCCTTCTCAGCTTCGATGAACTCGTAGAAATCCTCTACTTTTGCTTCGCGGCAAAGAAGGCGCTGACTTTTCCCAGGAACTCGACCTCGGCCTTCAGCCTGGCGTTTTCGGCCAGCGCTTTCTGGTGTTCATCCCACGCCACCGGGCCCCGGCCCTCAGCCTGGGCAGGGGCGTCCGGTTGCTTGTCGCGGGACCGGTGTACCCAGTTCCCCAGCGTGCTTTCCTTCACCCCGATCTCCTGGGCGATCTGCTTCACCGGCCGGTCCGAGGACAAAACCAGTCGAACCGATTCCTCCCGGAACGCGGCGTCGTATGTCTTTCTGCGGGTGGTCATCTGAAACTGAGGCTCCCATCAAGCTGTCTCACAAAACCATACGGCCGCACTGGCGGACGCTCGCTCACTTATAACGGGTTTTTGGTGGACGCTCGCTCACGTATACGTGAGCGAGCGTCTGTCATTTAACGCTCGCTCACTTTTGGGGCGTGTTTCGCGCACGCTCGCTCCCTACCCGGCGCTTGCAAAGCCGGATGCGACGGCGGGATCGACCCACGCTGATCGCAGCGCCTTCTTGATCTTCTTGGTTGCTAGCTCGAAACCATCTGCCAAATCGTCCTTGCGGAACACGAGAACGGTCCATCCGGCTGCTTCGAAGGCTTTGTTCCGGCGTCGATCACTGAGTGTCTGGGCCTCCGCGAGGTGATGGCCGCCGTCGTACTGGATGGCGACCCGCCTTTGGCGAAACGCCAAATCGGCCGACGGCGAGAACGGATCGTCAGTTCGCAACTTGAGTTGAAGTTCGGGTTCGGGGATTCCAGCGTCCAGCATGGCCAAGCGAAGCAGGGACTCAGGCGCGGAATCCGCGCCCACGCGCATTAGCTCGAGCGCCTGCCGGGCACGCACGACGCCCTGTAAATTTGGATGCCGCTCCACCAGAGCACGAAGTTCGTCAAGGTTCGCGAACGGCGTGTCTCGTCCTTCCAGCGCCTGGCGGGGAATGCGAATCAGCTCATCGCCCATACAAACGAGGTCGTTCAAAGGCAGCAGCCTGGCCATGTCCAGCCAAGTGCGAGGGCGGGTGCTGAGCCGTATTCCATCAACGGATTCGACCTCGTTCACGGCCGCCGTCACCCTATGCCCGATCACGCCTTTGCGGCGGGCTCCAGGCAACGATCGCGGCTTGCTCAGGTGCAGCTCCGTCGAATCGGCAAGCCAAGGCGGAAGGCAGGAACAGCGAAGGCGCGCCGCCGTCACATGGGAGATCCAGGCCCCGGGGGTAGCGGCCGACAGCGCACGGGCGGCGGACTCAAGGTCGAAGTCCCAGCCGATCGGACGGTAGAGGCTACGGCTGACGCGTTCGACGTCGGCGCGAAGCAGGCGGCTGCGCGGGACACCTTGGGCCTGGGCCTGCGCGAGCGTGAAAGGTCCTGAAAGCAGTTCAGCGGGAAGGGCAAACTCGTTTCGCATAACCGTATTGTTGCGCAAACGGGCCGGTGCCCGCAGAAGTTATCCACAGGCTCGGGATTCGGCTGTGGATCTGGTCGTCCTCGGGGGCCATAGGTGAGCGAGCGTTTCCCGAAAGTGCCACATAGGTGAGCGAGGGTTTCCCGAAAGTGCCACATAGGTGAGCGAGCGTCAGAAGAGGCCCACCGGGTTGCCGTGCTCATCGACGTCCATTCGCATCGCGGCGGGCTCTTTGGGCAGACCGGGCATGGTCATGACGGCACCTGTCAGCGCGACAATGAAGCCTGCTCCGGTCTTGGGAATCAGCTCGCGCACGTGCACCGTGAATCCCTTGGGGGCGCCCAACTGCGAAGCGTCGTCGGTGAACGAATACTGCGTCTTGGCCATGCAAACCGGCATTCCACTCCAGCCGTTTTTGCGGATGTCCGCCAGTCGCCGGAGCGCAGGGACCGAGAACTCCACTCCGTCGGCGCCGTAGATTTCCTGCACGATCGTACGGATCTTGTCCTCCACAGACAGGCTCAGAGGATACAAATGACGGAAGTCCGACGGCGTTGCTGCAGCCACCACCGCTGCGACCTTCGCCGCGAGCTCGTCGCCGCCGTCGCCCCCTCCACCTCGACCCCAGACGTCGGTCACCGCCGCCTGGACTCCCTCCTGGGCGCACCAGGCCAGCAGCCATTCGAGCTCTTCTGCTGTGTCCGTCGCGAATCTGTTTATTGCAACAACCGGTGTGACGCCAAACTTCTCGACATTGTGCACGTGCCGTTTCAAGTTCTCGACGCCGGCAGCGAGCGCCTCGACGTTCGGCTCCTTGAGAAGCTCCTTCGGGACGCCGCCCTGCATCTTTAGCGCCCTGATAGTTGCGACCACCACGACGGCGGACGGCGCCACGTCCGCGATGCGCGACTTGATGTCCATGTACTTTTCGGCCCCAAGGTCGGCGCCGAATCCCGCTTCCGTGACCACGATGTCTGCGAGTTGTTGGGCCGTTCGTGTGGCGATGAGCGAGTTGCAGCCGTGTGCGATATTCGCGAACGGGCCGCCGTGCACCAGAGCTGGGGTGCCGGCAATGGTCTGCACGAGATTCGGTTTGATGGCGTCCCTCAGCAGCATGGTGAGTGCCCCCTGGACACCGAGATCGGCCACGGTAACCGGCCGCCGGTCATAGCTGTATCCGAAAGTGATTCGGCCGAGGCGCTCGCGGAGATCATCCAAGTCCGTCGCGAGGCAGAAGACGGCCATGATTTCGGAGGCTACGGTTATGTCGAAACCGTCCTGTCGTGGCACTCCTTGAGCAGGCCCACCCAGGCCGATGATGACCTCGCGCAGCGACCGGTCGTTCATATCCAAGACCCGTTTGAACGTCATGCGGCGGGGATCGATGTTGAGCTCGTTGCCTTGGAAGATGTGGTTGTCCACGAGGGCCATGAGGGCGTTGTTGGCGGAGGTGATCGCGTGGAAGTCGCCCGTGAAATGCAGGTTGATCTCGTCCATGGGAAGAACCTGGGAGTAGCCGCCACCGGTCGCCCCTCCCTTCATGCCCAGGATCGGGCCAAGGGACGGTTCGCGCAGCGCGATCATCACGCGGTGACCAGCCCGTGCCAAGGAATCGGCAAGGCCTACCGTTGTTGTCGATTTCCCCTCACCCGCCGGCGTCGGGGACATAGCCGAGACGAGGACTATCTTGCCCGCGCGCTTGGCGTCCGGGAGACGGAGCTTGGCGGGATCGATTTTTGCCTTGAACCGACCGTACAGATCCAATGCGTCGACGTTGATCCCGGCACGCTCCGCGATCTCCTCGATGGGACGTATGGCTGCATTCTGGGCAATTTCAAGGTCGCTCAAGATCTTGTTTTCAGACATCCTTGTCCTCAACTCCGTGCGGAACACTGTCCGCGACAATCTACCAGTCGTGTCCCCATAGGTGAGCGAGCGTCGTCGGGATGGGGCTCATAGGTGAGCGAGGGTTTGGGGAATTGCCCTACGTGTCAGGCTGGAACGGTACCAAGGGCTCATAGCAAGTCCGTTTAATCGCGTGGGGCGAGAACCAGGAAT
>NZ_JAMXIC010000015.1:17317-123196 GCF_027587375.1 Arthrobacter sp. B2a2-09 | reverse complement strand
CGCCGGGAGCCCCTCCGGTCGCCGGGATCAACAACAAACAAACCACCCAGCTGTCACAAACAGCTTGATATATACCGTTCGGCGGACGCTCGCTCACCTTTGGTGCCGTTTCGGCGGACGCTCGCTCATAAGCAGCCCTCGGGAATGAATCTAAATACTTGAATGTTCAATGAATTATGGACTTTGGAATCTTCACTTTCGGAGAGCTATCCCGCGACATCAGGACCGGCGTCTCTCTGTCACCGCAGCAGCGGCTCAAGGACATCATTGAGCTCGCGAAGCTTGCCGAGCAGGCAGGGCTTTCGTCCCTGAGCCTGGGAGAGCATCATCGGCACGATTTCGCCCTCTCTGCCCCGGAAATGGTGCTCGCGGCCATCGCTCGGGAAACCACCAACCTTCGGCTGGGCACCGCCGTCACGGTTCTCTCCACACAGGACCCTGTCCGGCTCTTTGAGCAGTTCTCCACGCTGGATCTCATTTCGGGAGGGCGGGCAGAGATCATCGCTGGCCGTGGCGCATTTGTGGAGTCGTACTCCTTGTTTGGCCACAGATTGGAGGACTATGACGAGCTGTTCGAAGAGAAGCTGAACATGCTGCTCGCGCTGCGTGACAACGGCAATCTTCGCTGGGAGGGAAACCTGACCCAAAGCGTCTCCGGGATGGACATAGCGCCCCGCCCGGTCCAGGAAAAGTTGCCCATCTGGGTGGGCGTGGGCGGTACTCCGCAGAGTTTCGTCCGGGCGGGGCGGTTGGGCCTGCCGTTGTTCATTGCTCTGTTGTCCGGACCGGCACGATTCCGCCGGCTCGTGGATCTGTACCGGGAGACGGCTGAAAACGCAGGACACGACGCTGCCGCCCTGCCAGTCGGTGCTGGTGGCCATTTCTACGTGGCGCCGACGTCGCAGAAAGCCGGGGACACCTTCTACCCCTACTATCGCGCCTACTTTGAGCAGAACATGCCCCGGCCAGTTGACCATTTCCCGCGGAGCACCTTCGACGAATGGACCGAACCCGGTGGCGGCCTGCTTGTGGGAAGCCCTCAACAGATCGTCGAAAAACTACTGGAAATCCATAGCGTCCTCGGTAACACGCGGTATCTGGCTCAGGTCGGTCTCGGCGGCTTGCCCTTGGTTGAGACGGCGCGGTCCATCGAGCTTCTGGCTACCGAAATCATTCCTGCAGTGAACCGTGAGATCGGCGTCGCTCTTGCGCGGTAATCCCCAGTGATGTGAGCGAGGGTTGGGGGAAATGGCCTGATAGGTGAGCGAGGGTTGGGGGAAATGGCCTGATAGGTGAGCGAGGGTACGCGCCTGCTCACCCCGCCACGCTTCGCCCTGAGGGAACACCCTAGTTGCCCCCAGCAACCAGTCGTAGACTGGCCTTCGAATCACTACGTGAGTTGGAGACCGATGCTCTGGAAACTTCTCGTTCAGTACCTGCGGCCACATCGGCGGCTGCTGATCGCCGTCGTCATTTTCCAGTTGGCGCAGTCCATAGCGTCGCTGTACTTGCCCACACTGAATGCCGACATCATTGACGAAGGCGTGGCCAAGGGGGATACCGGCTACATCCTGGGCACAGGCAGCCTCATGTTGCTCATCACCCTCCTGCAGATCGCCTGTTCGATCACGGCCGTGTACTTCGGCGCGAAAGCGGCCATGGGCTTGGGGCGGGACCTGCGCGGCGCTATTTTCACCAGGGTGGGGGAGTTCTCCGAGCAGGAGGTCACCCGCTTCGGTGCGCCCTCGCTGATCACGCGTTCAACCAACGACGTGCAGCAGGTCCAGCAGCTCGTCCTGATGTCCTGCACCCTCATGGTTGCGGCGCCCATGCTCAGTATCGGCGGGGTGATCATGGCCGTCCGGCAGGATGCCCAGTTGTCCTGGCTGATTGCCGTGAGCGTCCCCGTGCTGCTCGTTGCGGTGGGCCTCATTGTCAGCCGGATGGTGCCGCTGTTCCGCAAGATGCAGGTCCGGATCGACACCGTGAACCGGGTGCTCCGCGAACAGCTGACCGGCATCCGCGTGGTGCGCGCGTTCGTGCGCGAGGACATGGAGACGGAACGCTTCGCCTCGGCCAACCAGGACGTCACGGAGATGGCGCTGCGCGCCGGGCGGCTCATGGCCCTCATGTTCCCGGTCGTGATGCTGGTGCTCAACATCTCCAGCGTGGCCGTGATCTGGTTCGGATCGTTCCGGATCGACGACGGATCCATGCAGGTAGGCACGTTGATCGCCTTCCTGAGCTACCTCATGCAGATCCTCATGTCCGTCATGATGGCCACGTTCATGGCCGTCATGATCCCGCGCGCGGCTGTTTCGGCCGACCGCATTGGACAAGTGCTCGAAACCGAATCGAGCGTGCGGCCTCCCGAGAACCCGGTGACGGAAACCGCCGGCCGCGGCGAGCTGGAATTGCTCGACGTCGGATTCGCCTACCCGGGTGCCGAGCAGCCTGTCCTGAGCGGCATCAGCTTTCGGGCACGCGCAGGCCAGACGACGGCGATCATCGGCAGCACGGGCGCGGGCAAGACCACCTTGGTGAATTTGCTGCCACGGCTCTTCGACGCGAGCAGCGGTTCGGTGCGGATCGACGACGTCGACGTCCGCGAACTGCACCCGGACCTCCTGTGGGGGCACATCGGACTGGTCCCGCAAAAGCCCTATCTGTTCTCAGGCACCGTCCGAAGCAACCTGCTCTACGGCAAGCCCGACGCCACGGAGGAAGAACTCTGGCGGGCGCTCGCCATTGCACAGGCCCAGGACTTCGTCGAGGAGATGGAGGGTGGGCTTGACGCTCCGATCTCGCAGGGTGGCACCAACGTTTCCGGCGGACAACGGCAGCGCCTCGCCATCGCCCGCGCACTCGTGAAGCAACCCGAGCTCTACATCTTCGACGACTCCTTCTCATCCCTGGACACCGCCACCGACGCCAGGCTGCGCCAGGCGCTCAAACGCCACACCTCGGGCGCCACCATGGTCATCATTGCGCAGCGGGTGTCCAGCATCGCGGATGCCGAGCAGATTCTAGTGCTCGACGACGGGCGGCTGGTGGGGCGCGGAACCCACGAAGAGTTGTTGGAGACCTCAGAAACGTACCGCGAGATAGTTTCCTCGCAACTGGCAGCGGAGGAGGCGGCATGAGCAGCGCGGCTTCCAACCCTGGCGCAACCGGAACCGCCAACCGCCCGCAGCGTCCCCCGATGGGACCAGGCCGCGGCGGACCCTTCGCAGGAATGAGTATCCCGGCCGAAAAGGCCATGAACTTCCTGCCCTCCGCAAAGCGGCTCCTGGGCACGCTGCGGCCCGAGCGCATGTGGCTGACCCTGGTTCTTTTCCTCGCCGTCGCAAGCGTGACCCTGTCCGTGATCGGCCCGCGGCTTCTGGGCCAGGGCACCAACCTGATCTTCGCCGGCGTTGTCTCCAAGCAACTTCCCGCCGGGGTGAGCAAGGAACAGATCATCGAGGGACTGCGCGCTTCCGGCCAGGGGTCCAAAGCCGACATGTTGAAGGGCATGGACCTCACTCCCGGCATCGGAATCGACTTCGGGGCGTTGTCCTCGATCCTGCTGTGGGTGCTCGTCTTGTATGTCCTGGCCTCAGCGTTCGGCTGGATTCAGGCCTACGTGCTCAACGGCGTCGTGCAGCGGACGGTGTACCGGCTCCGCGAGGAGATCGAAGCGAAAATCAACCGGCTTCCGCTGCGCTATTTCGATTCGGTGCAGCGCGGCGAGCTACTCAGCCGCGTGACCAACGACGTCGACAACATTTCGCAGAGCCTCCAACAATCCATCAGCCAGGCAGTCACGTCCCTGCTCACGGTGGCCGGCGTCATCTTCATGATGTTCCTGCTCTCGCCGGTTCTGGCGTTTATCACCCTGGTCACCGTGCCGTTGACGCTGGTGACCACAGTGCTGATTGCCAAGCGCTCGCAGAAGCTGTTCGTGGCCCAGTGGAAGAACACCGGCGAGCTGAACGGGCAGATCGAAGAAACCTACACCGGTCACGCGCTCGTGAAGGTGTTCGGCCGCCAGCGCGAAGTGGAGCAGCGCTTCCGCGAGAAGAACGCGGAGTTGTTCTCGGCCAGCTTCGGCGCCCAGTTCATCAGTGGCCTGATCATGCCGGCACTGACATTCATCGGCAACCTGGTCTATGTCGGGATCGCCGTGGTGGGTGGCCTTCAAGTAGCCTCCGGTGCCATGCAGCTGGGCGATGTCCAAGCCTTCATCCAGTACTCTCGGCAGTTCACGCAGCCGCTGGCCCAGCTCGGCTCAATGGCCAATCTGCTCCAGTCGGGTGTGGCATCCGCAGAACGCGTCTTCGCACTGCTCGACACCGAGGAGCAAAGCGCTGATCCTGAGCCCTCGGCTGTTCCCGAAAAGACGCGCGGGCGCCTGGTGTTCGAGAACATTTCCTTCTCCTACTCGGCAGACAAGCCGCTCATCAAGGACCTGAGCCTGGTGGCCGAGCCCGGCCAGTCTGTTGCCATTGTCGGGCCCACCGGAGCAGGCAAGACCACCCTTGTGAACCTCATGATGCGTTTCTACGAGCTCGACGCCGGGCGGATCACGCTCGACGGCGTGGACATCGCCTCGATGTCCCGCTACGAGCTGCGCTCAAGGATGGGCATGGTGCTGCAGGACACGTGGCTCTTCGGCGGCACCATTCGGGACAACATCGCCTACGGACGGCCCGACGCCACCGAAGCCGAGATCCTGGAGGCCGCACAAGCAACGTACGTGGACCGGTTCGTGCGCTCCCTCCCTGAGGGCTACGACACAGTGCTCGACGACGAAGGCAACAACGTTTCCGCTGGTGAGAAGCAGCTGCTCACCATCGCCCGGGCCTTCCTGGCCCGTCCGTCAGTCTTGATTCTGGACGAGGCCACGAGCTCCGTGGATACCCGGACCGAGGTTCTGGTGCAGAAAGCCATGAGTGCCCTGCGTTCTGACCGGACGAGCTTTGTGATCGCGCACCGCCTCTCCACAATCCGCGACGCCGACCTCATCCTGGTGATGGAGTCCGGGCAGATCGTGGAGCAGGGCACGCATGCTGAGCTGCTGGCCGCTGGGGGTGCCTACTCGAGGCTGTACGAAGCCCAGTTCGCGGCGCCGGTGGCGGAGGTCTGAGGGCGCTGTGTCACGCCAGGCAACTTTTTGGGGCCTTGGGTCAGGGAGAAGCCCGGAAATCCAGGAGTTCGAATGCCGACAGCGGGCAAAAACCTGCCTCGCGTGACACGTCATGGCCCGACATGGATTTAGGGTTGGTTCCCATGGACATCAACCCGCCAGAGCTCCTTAGCCTTCCGGGTGGCCGGATTGACATCCGTGACGCCCGGAGCGGCCGTACCAACTCAGTGGATCTTGTGGGCTTTGAAATCGCTCGGACAGCGGTTACGCGAGCCGAATTTGGCGCGGTAACAGCAGAAGGAGCTTGTGACCTTTCTCCAAACGCGCCGGTACATGGGATTACCTGGCTTGAGGCCATTGGCTGGTGCAACGCGGCATCTGAAGCGGAAGGTCTCAGCCCGGCGTATGTGCGATCGGGCCGAAGCGTCGAATGGAACGTCGCGGCCAACGGCTACAGGCTACCGACCGAGGCGGAATGGGAGTATGCCTGCCGGGCCGGATCAAGTGGTCCGCACTATGGTCCGCTCAACGAGATTGCATGGACGGCGACAGACGGAGCAGCGGCACCCGCCGACGTCGGACTCAAGAAACCCAACGACTTTGGCGCCTTCGACATGTTGGGCAATGTCTGGGAGTGGTGCTGGGACTACGCTGATCCGGCGAGATACGGCGACTACAGGACATTCCGTGGCGGTGGTTGGGCTGACGAATCCTGGAATGTGCGTGCGTCGGTACGGCGGGGCAGCGCGCCCGATGCTGTTCTGGAAGATGTCGGTTTCCGGGTGGCACGCGGCGCGTGTGGTGTTCCAGCCGCAACCTCCGCGCAGGGTTGGTCCGCCGAATCCGACCGCGAGCGGGCAAGAGTGCGCGGCCCGATTCCGTTCGGCTGGACCCCGCTGAAATTCGACTAGTGCGAAGTGTCTGTGCCCGTTGACACCCCTCCGCCATCGGCATATCCTACAACCAAATGGTTGTAGATCAGCTCAGTGAAACCGAACTTGATCGCCTGTTCCAGGCACTTGCCGATGCCACGCGCCGGGATATCGTCCGGCGGGTGACTGTCGGGGAGTACTCGGTGTCCGGCTTGGCTACCCTCTACGCCATGAGTTTCGCCGCCGTTCAGAAGCACGTGGCGGTGTTGCAGCGCGCGTCCCTCATTACGAAGGAGAAGCGTGGAAGGGAGCAGATCGTGCGGGGCAACCATGATGGCTTGCAGAAAGCCCGCCAACTGCTCGATGAGTACGAGGCGATCTGGCGGCAGCGCGTCGAGCGGATCGCAGACATCCTCGCCGAAAAATAGGAAGGGTTCCGCAATGACGGTTATCAGTTCCACGAAGAATCCCGAAGCGTTGACCTTAACCCTCGTCGCTGAGTTCGATGCCAGCCCCGAACAGGTCTGGCAAATCTGGGAAGACCCGCGCCAGCTAGAGCGCTGGTGGGGTCCACCCACCTGGCCAGCCACGTTCGAGCAGTTCGAGTTCGAGCCGGGCGGGAAGGCCAACTATTACATGACCGGTCCCGACGGCGAGAAGGCCGGCGGCTGGTGGCGCATCACGTCCGTCCAAGCTCCGAACAGGCTGGAGTTCGACGACGGTTTTGCCGACGAAAATGGCGCTCCCGTCGAGGACATCGGTGCCGGCCACGCGACCGTGACCATTGAGGAGATAGGCGACCGCACCCGCATGACCATCCTGTCCACCTTCGAATCAGAAGAACAGATGAAGAAGATGATTGACATGGGAATGGAAGAGGGAATGCAGGAGGCAGCCGGCCAGATCGACGCGCTCCTTTCCGAGCACTCCCGCGCCTGACCCTTCCCTTCGGACTGGCCCGGATACGCGAACGACGGCGGGAGCTGCCTTCCGCCGTCGTCGTCGTGTTGCGTCCGAAAGGGCGCTGTTACAGGGAGTGCGCGTCGAAGGCGGTGGCCTTGGCCGCGCTGCCGTTCAGGCTGACAGTGAAGGTGTTGGGCCCGCTGCAAGTGACCGCGATGCTGGCCTTGGAGGTGTTGTGGCGGACCGAGAAGTCGTGCACCAGCGCGTCAAGCGTGTGGTGGGTGGTTGAGCGGTCCCAAATCTTGAGGGTTACGGAGTCGGCAGTTTCAAACGTCATTGTTCAGTGCTTCCATTCATGAATCCGGATATTCGGCTATCGCGCCAATGCGAAAGCCGCCGTACAGCATTTCCATAGTGCACAGTGAGGCGATGACGGCTTAAGCCAGAATGGCGTTTGTTGCTAGTGAGTCTCATCACAGCTGGTGGCGCTAGTGGGATGCAAGTTGCAGTGCGCCGAAGACCGGATCCTGGGTGAGGACCTGCAAATTATCGAGGCCTCGAGTGGCAAGGGCTATCCGCATGGCTGTCTGCAGGGTGGGCTGGTTCATGCCGAGGCCACCGCCGAGGACGATTGGCCCCTCGATTTTCAGTTGCTCAGCGCATTTTGCCGCCAACGAGGCAAGATCGGCGCCTGCCTGGAGGATCATGTCCAATGAGGCTGTATGCCCCGAGGCCGCGCACTCAAAGACAATCGGTGATTTGGAAGCCCAAAACTCGCGCCCCGCGTCGCCATGGAAAAGGGCAATCAAACCCTCCGGGCCGAGGAGTCCACAAGATTTCACAAGCGCTTTCGTCAGTTCGTCGGGGCGTAGCCCGTTGTTCATGCGCTCGAGGCTGTATCTCACCGCTTCACGACCGAACCAGTAGCCGCTGCCTTCGTCGCCAAGCAAGTAACCCCAGCCGCCCGCACGCGCTTGGTCCTCGCCGTTGGTGCCCCAGGCCGCGGATCCGGTGCCGGCGATCACGGCGATTCCAGTGCTGCATCCTGCGGCAGCCAGAAGAAGGCGCGTGTCATGGACAACGGAGACGACGGCGTCGGGAGCCAAGGGCTGGATCAGTTCCGTCAGTGCGTTCGCATCTTCGGCGGTGTCGATCCCTCCGGAACCGACCACCACGCGCGCAACGGACTCGCCGCGGAGGGTGGCGAAGACGCCCTCCAGGTTGCTACGGGCTTCGGCTCGGCTCACGTTTTGGACATTGGCGCTGCCGCCGGAAGTATCGGCAACGGCGGCGCCATCCAACCATTTGATGCCCCGTGTCTTTGAACCTCCGATGTCCAAACCTACGACTGCGCCGCTGATGCCTGGGTGTGTCACTGGAATCTTCCTTCTTCCGTTGAGATAGACGGTGCAAACTCGGCGGGCGGCATGATTCTTTCGGGTCGGATTCCGACCCCCTGCAGTACCGGATACCGCGACCATGCATCGAGTCCCGGCCCCTCAGCACCATCAACCGTGGATGCGACCCGGAAGGTATGGCTTTCCCCGGGCAGCAGCGAAACGCATTGTTCGGAGACTGTCGCCTTCGGGTCGAGCCGGTCTGCTTGCAGAACCACATCGCGCACGATGGTCTCGGCGGTGACAGTCACTTCAATACCGTCGGGGACTCTCGATGCCCGGGCGGTGACCCGCGCTGGCTCCTTGATGCGATCCTTGTCCTCGGCGTAGAAGTGGAGGATTCGGTCCCGGTGCCCGAGTCCTTCACCGCGCGCCACGAGGACATCGGTCAAGGGTCGTTCGGTCTCGCGCAGATCATGCGGGAGGCAGATTTCGGTCTTGCCCCTGGGGTCGACGTCGAACACGAATTGATGCGACGCCTCCAGCCGCATCACCGGCGGGACAGCCTCCGTGGGAGAAGCTGTGCCGAGGCGTTCCACGGTGAGGGTTCCACTCCAGGCCTCTGCGGAATCGTTGACCAGAACGACGGCGAGCCCGTCGCCGCGGCGCTGTATGGTCGCCAGCCGCGGCCGGTAGGCCTCACGGATTGCGTACCATAGCGGTTTCAGCTGACCGTATCCATCAATCGCGGCCCAGGAGGTGACGGGCCAACAGTCGTTGAGTTGCCAGACAATGGATCCGGCACAAACGGGCCAGCCGGCACGGAAGTGTTCGATGCCGAAGCGGATCGCGCGGGCTTGGTTTACCTGGGTGAGAAAGTGCCATTCCCGGAAATTCGCGGGTTCGGGAAGATGCGCGGAGAGTCCTCTCTGCAGCTTCCCTGTTCCGTCTTCGGCCTTTTGGTGTTGGAGGAACGCCGGGGATTCGAGGTCCAGGTCCGCTGGCTCCAGGACGCGGGTGAGGGTGGACCAGTTGGGCGGACCTTGGAATCCGAATTCGGAAACGAACCGTGCATTCCACTCCGCGTAATGCGAATAGTCCTTTTGATTCCAGACATCCCAGATATGCACGTTCCCGTGCCTCGGATCATTGGGATGCAGTTCAGGATCTCCCGAATAAGGGCTGCCGTTCCAGTACGGGCGGGTGGGATCCAACTCGGCTATGAGTGCAGGCAAGAGCTCGGAATAGTAGTCCCACCCCCATTTTCGACCGTCGAGCTGGGTCTTCCAGTCCCAATCCCAGAAGCCCCAAACGCATTCATTGTTTCCATTCCAAAGCACCAGGCTCGGGTGGCTCATGAGACGTGTCACGTTGTCCCGGACCTCGCCGGCGACTTCCTCGGAGAGCGGTCCATCCTCCGGGTATCCGGCGCAAGCAAAGAGGAAATCCTGCCAGACGAGGATCCCCATGCGGTCGCAAATCTCGTAGAAAGTGTCCGACTCGTACACCCCGCCGCCCCACACTCGGAGTAGGTTCATGTTTGCCGCAGTGGCTTGCGAGAGGCGCTCCCGGAGCTGGTATTCGGTGATACGTGACGGGAAGCAATCGTCGGGGATCCAGTTGGCACCCTTGACAAAGATGTCGGTTCCGTTGACTGCAAAGACAAAGCTGGTTCCGGCTTCGTCTTGTTCGGTTTTGAGCTCAAATTGCCGAAACCCGATGCTTTTGGACCAGACGTCGAGGTCATGCCGATCAGCGTCCAACGTCACCGTCAGTTGAGAGAGTGGTTGGGCACCCATATCGTGCGGCCACCACAGTTCAACATCTTCGAGATCGACGACTAACCGGGCTTTGTGGGAGCCCGCCGGAATGGTGATCGATTCGGTCTTGCCCAGAAGGGCGATCTTAAGTCCGAGCTCGCCCGAAACGCCTGGCGCCCGTAGGACCTCGACATCCACTTCCACGCGGGCATGTCCGTTGGTGGGGAGTTCTGCGGTGCCGGTGCCGGTATCGAGTCCGGGAGCAACGGTGGTGGTGACCGATGGACGAACAGACTGCAGCCGTGCTGTCTGGTACCGCCTGATGCCCACAGGCTTCCAAGGTCCGGCCGTCACGAGGTTCGGGCCCCAGTCCCAGCCGAAATTGCAGGCCGACTTGCGCACATACTGGAATGGCTCCGGATTGCCGTTGGGTAGTTCCCCCACGGATGCCCGGATTTGTTCGGCATACTCGCGCACATTCTTGAAGGTCATCGCCAGGTCATTGGCACCCGGCCTGACGACGTCGGTAACGTCAACGACGTAGCTGCGGTGTTGGTTGTACGTGTGCGCAAGGTCTTGTCCGTTGACCCGGATGACGGCGACGGTGTCCAGGCCTTCGAAGACGAGCTCTGTCCGCCGGTCTTCGTTTCCGTCGTGTATGAAGGTTGTGGAGTATTCCCACTCGCTCTGGCCTACCCAATGCTGGGATTCCTCGTTCTGCCCGATGTAGGGGTCGGGGATGTACCCGTGGTCCATGAGGACCGTGTGCACCACCGACGGAACGGCTGCCGCAAGCCTCCAGCCCATGGCCCCGGACGGGGCGTCCGGGGCCGGAGCGGTCACTCTTAACGTCCATCCCTTGGCGAGGTTGCTCGTTTCAATCATGATGTTTGCCTTATCAATCGAACGTCTGTTGCCAAGGGCGGACACGGTATCGGGCTGGAGGTGCTTAGCCCTGGTCTGCGCGGTAGAAGTACATCTCCCGCGATCCCGAAGGGGCATCCCAGCCTTGGGCGAACATCCAGGTTCCGCCGAACTTAAGCAGGCCGCCCCAAGCCAGTGAGCCTCCTCTATGCATCGCTTTCTGGGTGAACGGTTGGCTCACGTCGTAAAGCGCCTGCGCGGCGGAGAATTGGCCGTCTGCGTCGCCGTAGAAGAAGTCCAGCACGAGCTTGCCGCCGTCGCTCTCTGTTCCGTCGCCGTCGTCGACAATGGCGCAGGCCACTTCGTGGAGCGAGCCGCCCAGGGGCCCCAGGTCCAGATACTCCTGCGGCTCAAACGTCCAGTTCACCATGTCGGCGGACCGTCCCACATGGGTGGTTCCGCCGCAGCCCTCGGACAGATACATCAGGTAGTGGCCACCGATCTTGACGGCCTCGCCCTGGGCGTTTCGGGGGATGACGGCCCCCTTGGCCCAGAACCGCGAAACCTCGTAAGGGACAGCCAATCCGAGCTTTTCCCAATGGATCAGGTCGTCGGACACCGCAACATTGATATCGCACCCGACATCGCCAAGGGGATAGACATCCGGGTCCTGGCCAGCCGGCTCATCGCTGCGGTCGATCGTCCAGATCCCGTTGTAGAACATGTAGTAGCGGCCGTTGGCCTGGTACACCTTGGGATCTTCGCAGCCAAGGATCTCATTGTCCTGGGTGGGGTAGATCACTGGATTGGAGGGGTTGTCCTGCCAGCCGGTTTCTGGATCGTAGACGGCAACGCCGATACGGCTCGAGACCGATTCCTTACGCGGGGATGCACGGTAGAAGAGGTAGAGCTTGCCGTCGCGCTCCATGACCGAGGGGTTGAAGATTGAATCCGCGTTCCAGCCGATGCCGGTCGGATCGGCCCAGTCCTGGACTTGCCGGAACGTCAGGGAATCGTCCTTGCGGAACGGGCCCACAGCCCATTCCGGGTGCTCGGGATACTCGGCGGAAAACTGATCGGTGGAAATGGTGTCGGTCAGCGGATTGCTGAACGTGAGTGCTCCCTCGTAGCTGTGGAGCAGGGCTTCTTTGGTGATTTTCTGCATGGGTTCTTCCTGTAGTGATAGGGGCCCACATCGGCGAGGGCCCCGGCCTGAGCTTGCGAAGGCTGGGAGCCGGTGGGGATTAGTTGTGGACCAGGGTCACCCAGGTGAACCCACCCGGGGCCACGGTGACGCGGCCGGAATGGTCTGCCCCGTTCTGGTCGGGACCCGGTGTGACGGGCTGGCCGGATGCATCGAAGGCCTGCTGGCTCAGATGGAATCCTTGGGGCATGTCCACTTTTCGGTCGGTGCTTCCCGGGGCCGCGCTAATGTACAGCGTTGATTGGCCTGCGGAGCCCGAGACCGAAACCGAGGAAATCTGCGGCTGCAGCAGCACAGCGTCGATCGACACGTCGCTTCCCGCCTTGGCGGTCAAGCTGTCCTGGCCCGCCGGCAGGGCCCGGTCAAGGGAGAACGGGAAGAGCTTGCCGGGAGTTGCCGTGATGCCTTGCTCGCCTGCCCCACCGTTGGGCGTGGTGCCGAGGAAAGTGCCCCCGGATGTCCACGACGTCGTTCCGGCGGCTTCGGGGCGCTGGTTCACGATCGGGTATGCGTTCCGCGCCTGGTCCGAAGCCGGGACCGTGATCTTCAGGGTGCCGCCCGCGTTGAGCGCGACGTATGCGCCGCCGGACCAGTTCGCCTCACCAGTCCACGCCGAAGCAGCTTTGACGACTGCGCCGCCCGTGATGGTTCCGGATTCGGCTTCGGCTACCTTGAGTCCGTCCGTCCCCGCGGTGCTGCTGATCCCCAGGGCCTTGGCCTTGAGTTCCGGATTGGCGTCCAAGGTGAGCATGGACAACAACGTGTGGATGGTGGATTCCGCCCCGGAGTTGGGGTTGACGCGGCCATCGGTTTCGATGCCGTCGATCGCGGTGCCTGTTGCCGGGTTGTAGGCGGGCTTTCCACTGCGGTTGGCACCGAAGTACCAGCCGGCAGCAACTGCTGCGACGTCCAGCAGGCCGGGAGCGTTCGCGGCCTTGGCGGTCGCCACGAGTCCTTCGACTCGCGAGTCCACGCCGTAGGCTATCTGTGCCTCACCCGGGGCCGGGCTCCAGGCATTGTCCGGTCCGCCCGCGGCGAGGAGCTGCGGAGTGAATTGGGCGGAGTCCTTCACAGCAGCGGTCAGCAGGTCAGGGCGATGCAGCAACGGGGACGCGTTCGCGACGGCGGCTGCCGCCATTCCTCCCCATGCGTGCCACAGGGTCCGGGTCTGGGTCGACGGAAGAATTGCGCCGAAGGGCCATTGCTGAACAGATCCCGAGGACATCGCGGCGATACCCTCGGTGAGCCGGCTCAGCGCGGTAGCGGCAGCGCCGTCGTCGGGCGCGGCCTTTGAGTAGGCGGAAAGCCCGAGCACAGCTTCGGCCGAGGCATCTGCCCCTCCGGTGATCAACCAGGCGGGGACCTTGGCGCCGTCGGCAATGTCGTACTTTCCGTACTTGGCAAGGGACTGCTTGTTCAGGGACGCGACGGCGAGGTCCATCCTGGACTGCAGGAAGGCAGCAAACTGGGGATCGGCAGACTTGAACGCCGCATACCCTTCGCCAAGCGCCCACACGGTGCGGGCAAGCCAGTACGACTCGGCTGAATCGCTGGGGTCGGGAAGTTCCACCGGCTTGGCACTCGGTGTGAGCGTGCCATCGGCTTGCTGCCACAAGACCACGTTTCCGGCGTTGGGACCGGAAGTTGTCTGCAAGTAGGTCAGCTCGCGCAGCACGTCGAAGGCGCGGGTGCGGCTTGAGGCGTCACCGGTCTGCTGCCAATGGCGCAAATAGACGACGGCGGTGCGCGCAATGTCGTCCGCGTTGAAGGCCCCCTGGCTCCAGTAGCCTGTGGCCGGATCCTTGGAACCCCCTCCTACCCGCGTGTAGCTGCCGTCGGCATTCTTGTTGGCGTACGTCCACGGTGCCTGTGCTGCGGGATGTTCACCGATCTGGTACGTCGTGTGGCCATCCACGGCGTTCAGGGGAACCGTGTCCAGCAGGAAATTCAGGTGGGACAGGTTGGTCAACGGCGCTGACGCCGCGGCACGTGCCTGCGACGCAGCGGGCTGCGTCGCAGTAGCCTGGGCCGGCTGTGTTGCTGATGCCACCCCCGCCCCGGCCAGGAGCATCGACAGCGTTGCAACAACTGCGACCGGGGCGGATTTCAGCCGTGCATAAACAAGGGGAGAGGTCATGTCTAACTCCTATGGGCGTGGAAGAGGGGCTGGACTGCTGGGGCGGGGGGTGCTGCCGTGAGGCGCGGTCCGGTCCTAGCCGCGGTACTGCTTTTAGGCGCGGTCCAGGCGTGCCACGCCGATCTTCGAATCAGCCATGCCATAGAAGACGAACAACTGCTCGCCGATCTTCTCTATTGCCGTGGGGAAAACGACGTTGGGGACGATGCCCGAGATCTCGTCTTCCGTTTCCGGTGCCAGGAGCGGCTTGTCGCTGCGGGCGATCACGATGGAGGGATCGTCACTGTCGAGGATCATGGCGGCGGCTGTGTAGTTGACGTTCTGCTGGTGGTCGAAGGCAGACTTTTCCATCGATCCGGAGACACCGTGGTAGATCAGGAGCCAGCCCTCGTCGACCCGGATCGGTGCCGGTCCGCCGCCGATCTTGAGTTCTTCGAAGGGGAACTCGCTCAGGGCCACGAGCTTGTGCTTGCGCAGGTGGACGAGGTTGCGGATGTCCCTCTCGACGTCGGCAACTGCGACGTAGGAAATCCAGATACCCGGGCGGTTGTCATCGAGGCCGGCCGGCAGGTGCTCGCCTTCGCCCTCGCGGATCCAGCCGAGGTCCCACATGGGGCGGTGCAGCAAGGCATAGGAGGGGACGCCGTCGGGATCGTTGATCGGTTCCGGGAAGAACACTGCGTCCTTGTTGGCGAACAGGTTCAAGTCCATGGACAAGTCCGCTTGGTACTCGAAATGGCAGGGCCCCAGGCGGTCCCATGTGCGCAGGTCTTCGGAATGGGCGAAGGCCAGGCGGGGGCCCAACGGTCCGTAGGCAACATAGGTCATCAGGTGGCGGCCGAGGGACGGTACCCAGGTGATGCGGGGATCTTCCGTTCCCGCGTTGTTGAGGCCCCGTTCCCAGCCTTCGTCCGGTGCCAGGACAACGCCCTGGCGTTCGACGCCGGACGGGACGCCGTCGTCGCCGATGATCACTTTGGCGAGCCCGACGCGGGAGACATTGCCCTTCGCCACGAGGCGCGGCAGGAGGTACAGCTCGCCGTCGGGCCCGCGGCCGCTTGCCGGGTTGAGGACGCCTTCGGCTTCGAACTCGTTCCCGTCCTCCGGGGTCATGATGACGCCGGCGCGGGTGAGGGTGAACGGGACGGTGGGGAGTGCTGAAGTTGAGGAAGTCATAGAGCTTAGCCCTTTACGCTTGAACCGATATTGGTGGAAATGAATTGGCGCTGGAAGAAAATGAACAGCGCGACGGCGGGGGCCGCGAGAACGCAGGCACCGGCAAGGATGGCGCCGAACGGGTTTGATGCCGTGGCGGCAATGTTCGAGATGTAATTCGCCAGGGAGACGGCGAGCGGTTCCATGGCTTGGTCCTTGGTGACGAGGAACGGCCACAGGAACTCATTCCACGGACCGATGAAAGTCAGCAGAATTGCAGTGACAATGGCGGGCCGGACCAGGGGGATAGCGATTTGCCAGAGGATCCTCAGCTCGCTGGCTCCGTCGATGCGGGCGGCCTCGAACAAGGTGGAGGGCAGCTGCATGAAGTACTGACGGAAGACGAACACTGCGGTGGAATTGATCGCGAATGGCAGGATCATGCCCAAGTAAGAGTCTGAGAGCCCGTAGTCCCGCACAATCATGACGTACAGCGGGATGAGCAGGAGCTGGAACGGGATCATCTGCACCAGCAGCATCATTCCGAAGACAAAGCCTTTGCCGCGGAATTGCATCTGGGCGAGTGCGTAGCCCACCAGTAGCCCGAACACCACCGTAAAGAAGATGACGCCACCGGTGAAAATACCCGAGTTGGCCAGGCCTTTCAGCAGGTCGATCGAGTTGTTGATGTTGCTGTAGTTCTCACCGGTGATGTTTGCCGGACTGGGGAACGCTCCGCCCACCGAAGTGTCCGGGGAGGTCTGCAGCGAGCCGATGAACATGTAGTAGAACGGGAAGAGGAAGACGAAGGCTCCCAGCGCCAGCAGCACGAAGCTGCCCACGCCCAGGTTCTTGCGCTTCGCCACGGAACTGCCCTTGCGGGAAGGCACGGATCCGGGTGTCGGGGCTTCGGAGGCCGCTCCTTCGGGAGCGCTGGCACGTGGCCGGCGCGCGCCGTCGTCGTCGTTCCTGAGAGGTGCCTTATTGAAAATAGACACGTCAGTCCTCCTTCCCGCCTACGAGGCGTTTCTGGATCAGGGCGATCAGCAACACGCCGATCACCAGCACCACACCGAGCGCTGCTGCCACATCGGGATTCCCCTGCAGGATTCCCTTCTGGTACATCAGGAACACCGGCGACGTCGAGGCTCCGTCCGGCCCGCCTCCGCCGGTGAGCAGATAGGGCTCGGTGAACAGATTTGCTCCGGTGATGGTGGCCAGCAGGGTCACCAGCACGCTGGCGGAGCGCACTCCCGGAACGGTGATGTTCCAGAACTGGACCCATTTGTTTCCGCCATCCACCGAGGCGGACTCGTAGAGCTCGTCCGGGATGTTCTGTAGCGCGGCCAGATAAAGCAGGATGAAGAATCCCAACTGCTTCCACGTCACGTACAGGGCCACTGTTGGCATGGCGAGCCAGGAGTTCGTCAACCACGAGGGGTTCGGGGCCAGCGGCCCCAGAATGGAGTTGACCAGCCCGTTCTGCTGGAACAGGAACAGCCAGACCCCGACGACGGCGACGCTCGCCGTGACGTACGGGACGTAGTAGCTGACCCGGAAGAAGGTCTTGAGCCGGGTCACGCGGTTCAAGGCGTTGGCTAGGACCAGAGACAGCCCCACGGTCAGCGGCACGTTGATGATCAGGAAGACGCCGATATTGGCGAAGGAACGTTGTACTTCAGGATCGGACAGGACGCTGATGTAGTTGTCCAACCCCACGAAGGGACGGTCAACCTGGACGCCCGGAGCGGTGAAGTAGAACTGGTGGAAGGAGATGTATACGGCGTACCCAAGCGGATAGGCCAGCACCGCGAGGACGAAGATGACGTAGGGGGCGCTGAACAGCAGTCCCAGTGGCTGGCGGCCCAGGAAGTTCTTGCGTTTCCTGGGCGCCTGCCGCTGGTCCACAGCCCGCCCCGCAGAGTCTCCCGTGGCGGGAACCCCAGCTGAGCGTAGTGACATGGGGATTCGCCTGCTACTTCTGGGCTGCCAGTTGGTTGATCTTGTCGGAAGCACCCTTGAAGGCGTCGTCGATGCTCTGGTTGCCGAAGATCACGGACTTGCTCCAGGCGTCACGGAAGGTCTGCCAAACCTGGACGGCGTTGTTGAGGTTCGGGACCTCCACGGTGCGTGCGGCCTGGTCCGCGAAGTTCTTGTAAGCCGGGTTCTGGGTGAAGTAATCCGCGTAGGCCGTCGTCAGATCCTTGCGCATCGGCATCTGGCCCGTTTGGGAGAGGAGCTTGCCATCCTGTTCCTTGCTGGTGGCGAATTTCAAGACATCCCACGCGGTGCCCTGGTTCTTGCAGGCGGAATACATCGCGACGTTCTTGGCGTCGGAGAATGTGTAGGACTTGTCCTGGGTCGCGGCGGCCGGGATCGGCACCTCGCCCCAGTTGACCTTGCCCTTGTAGGAAGCGATCGCCCACGGCCCGGCCAGCGACATCGCGGCCTTGCCGTCCGCAAAGGAGTCACCCTTATAGACTTCCTTGGATGCCAGGTTCTCCTTGTAGAGGGTCTGGAACATCGTAGCGACCTGCTTGCCCTGATCGTTGTTAAAGGTGGCCTTGCCATCCTTGACCAGCTGCGAACCCTGCGTGTTGGCAGCATAGAACGGGTAGAAATCGAACCAGGACTGGAAGAAGTCGCTGGCAGTTGAAGGCCACACGGCATTGGCAACGGCGCCTGACTTCACAAGGGTCCGGGCTGTGTCCAGGAACTGCGACTGCGTGGCCAGCTTCGGGTTCGCAGGGTCCAGGCCTGCCTTCGCGAAGATGTCCTTGTTATAGAAGAGGACCACGGGGTTGGACTTCCACGGCAGCTGGTACATTTTGCCGTCGGAAGACTTGTACTGATCGGCGAGGTCGCCGGTGCGGTCCTTGATGTACTGGGCGCCGTCCGGGAAGGAGTCCAACGGGACCAGGCCGCCCTGCTTCTGGAACTGCGGCACGGACACTGGAGAGGTGTTGAAGACCAGACAGGGAGCATTGCCGGCGGTAATTGCTGCGCCGATGACTTCTTCGGAGCTCTTGCCGGCCGGGATTTCCTGCGCATCGACCTGCTGGTCCGGGTGGGCAGCATTCCACGCTGCCACCATGTCCTTGCCCCACTTCACCTCGGACTCGTTGTTGGAGTACCAGATCTTGATGGGACCTTTGGCGGTGGTGGCAGAGTTCGCTCCAGAAGCTGTGCTGCTGGAGGCGCCCCCACCGCATGCTGCCAGGCCGGCTCCGATAACGGCGATGGCGGTGAGGGAGAGGATTCTCGAACTAACTTTTCCGTGCTTCATTGCAACTCCTTTTGCGGGTGAAAATTGAACATGCGGTGGCGACATTGCCTTCCAGGGGAAATGGCAAATAGCCCCACCCAATTGCGGGTAAATCGGTCTTCGTAAGGACTAGTTTTTCGGCGTGCGGGGGACCGGCCCGGTGGAGGCGCGGACTACCAGTTTGGGAGACGGCAGATAGACGTCTTCTGCAGGGGCTCCGCCGAGGAGGCTCAGCAACTTCTGGGCGGCGACGCGCCCCCAGAGCAGCGGATCGGCGGGGACAGTGGTCAACGGAGGGTTGAGATACGTGGCGAGCTCGGTGTCGTCGTAGCCCGTGATGGATAGATCATCGGGAACGGACAGTCCGAGGGACTGGGCGTAGGACTGTCCGGCAGTGGCCATGAGGTCGTTCGCGTAGATGATTGCTGTGGGCCGTTGGGCCGAGCGAAGCAGTTCTGCGGTGGCCGCCAATCCGCCGGCTGCGGTGAAGTCCGCCTCAATGAAGGAACCGGCCTCGAGCCCGGCTTTCGACATGGCGTTCTGCCAAGCCAACCGCCGGCTTCGGCCGTGAATGTAACTCTGCGGTCCACCCACGTGTCCAATTTTGGTGTGTCCCAGGGAAACCAGGTGCTCGACGGCGGCCGCAATGCCTTCGGTGTCATCCATGCAGACAGCAGGGAACGGCGAGGAGGTTTCGGGCCGATTCAGCGTGACGGCCGGAATCTTGAGGCTCTCCAACAAAGCGATCCGGGAGTCTTCAACCCTCATGTCCGTAAGGATGACGCCGTCCACGCGGCCATCGGCGGCCAGCTTCCGATAGCCCAGTTCTTCGGCGTCGGCGCTGGCGGCAACGGTGAGGACCAGCGCGTATTCGTGCTCGACCAACGTGGTCTCGATCCCGGCGATGAACGCGGGGAAGAAGGGGTCTGTTCCCAAGAGCCGGGGATCCCTTGCCACCACGAGCCCGACGGCGAAGGCCTTGGCTGAAGACAGGCCCTTGGCACGAAGGTTCGGCTTCCACCCGAGCTCCTTGGCAACCTTCAGGATCCGGTCACGGGTACCCTCGCTGACCCCGGGCTGACCGTTGAGCGCGTAAGAGACGGCTCCCTTACTAACGCCGGCTACCCGGGCGACGTCGCTAATGGTGACTGCCATTTTTCCTCCCGCCCATCATTGGTGATCCGCTTCACAAAACCGGTTCAGTATGACTAAGCTAAACCGGTTCAGTCATTAATGTCAAGGAGTAAGGAGAGATAGCACGTGATACCCCTCACGACGACCGGTCTGGCCGAAAATTTCGAGGAGGCTGCGGATCTGCGGAAAATCCATGTTCCGCAGGAGTACTTCTCCGCCCGATATGAAGGGGAAGCCGAGTGGGCGATCGGCCCCTTCACGGAAGACGCGTCCCTCACCTTCACCGCACAAGGACAGTGGCCGGATCCAACAGGCACCGGATGGACGTCGTCAGCGATCTTCAATCCCTCGCTGATAGCGGACGGGAATCGCCTTGTCCTTTTCTACCGAGCCTCGCCCAGCATGGAATCCATGGCGAGCCGTATCGGCATGGCCACCCGCGACGCCGATCGGGAGTGGACAGACAGCGAGTTGAACCCGATCATCTACCCCACACTGGACAACGAACTGTACGGCTGCGAAGACCCGAAAATCTATCGGAAGGAAGGCCGGTATTTTCTCTTCTACCACGGAGTCTTCCCTATCGATCCTGAGGACGCCGGCGCCTACCCGTCCCCCGGATATCCCCTGGAGGGCATCGGTTGCGATCTCAATCTGGCTGTCTCGGATGATCTCCAGACCTGGACGAAGCTCGGACCCGTCGTTCCGCACAATGTCTCAAGACTCTGGTGCAAAGGCGCCGTCATACCCCGCGACCCCGAAGGCAATGCGATCAGGGTCAACGGCGAGTTCCTCATGTATCTCTCTGAAGGATGCAACGGAACTTTCCAGGTGGGACGCTCGGATGACCTGATCAATTGGACCTTCGAGGAACAGCCGTATCTGGACCTCACTCCTTTGCAGGGCCGCTTGCACGAGGTTGCATGTGCAGCGGCCGGGTTCGACAATCAAGGTCACATCGTCCTCGACTTCTTCTACCGGGACGTGGATGGACAACCCGCAGCCGCCCAGGCCCTGTACCACTCCGATGCACCCTTTACCCAGATCGCCCTGAACAAGGGCGGATCGCTCTCTTGGGGCGGACTATTGGGACACCAAGGAACATGGATCTTCCCCCAAGGATGGAGCGCACCCGCGGGAAGCAGGAATCTTTACTTTTATCGTTCCAGTTAGGCCGCCAGTGTAGCTCGCAGTTGTTGTCGTTATGAGGCCGCAGAACGACAACAACTGCCAGTCAGTTGGGGCCTGGCACATCGACGACGGCGGGTGCCCGACGGCGGCGCTCAACTTTCGCTGAAACGGCGCCCTCATTTGGGGGCCACTGCCAGTACCCCTCAAGACAGAGACTCCCTCATGTTCTCCGTGGGCTGTTTCCTTAAACCATGACTCGTCCCGAAACCACATTGCCGGCTCCGGTTCCTCCATCAGCCATGGCCGATGCGCCCCGGGCACGGCTCACGCTCATGATTGCGTCGCTGGGATTCTTCCTGATCACCCTCGACATCCTGATCGTCAACGTCGCGCTCACCAGCATCGGCAAGGAACTCCGGGGCGGAACAGCCGGCTTGCAATGGGTGATCGACGGCTACACGCTGATGTTCGCTGCGCTATTGCTGTTCGCGGGGAACCTGTCGGATCGGATCGGCGCGAAAAGGGCGCTGGCATGGGGCATCGCGCTGTTCCTCGTGGCGTCCGTCGCGTGCGCACTCGCGCCGACGTCGGGAATTCTCATTGCCGCCCGGTTCCTCCAAGGAGGTGCGGCATCGATCATGCTGCCGGCGTCGATGGCGCTCATTCGGCAAGCCTTTCCCGATCCCCGCCGTCGCGCACATGCCCTCGGGATCTGGGCAGTCGGAGGGGCCGTCGCCGGAGCCGTTGGACCGCTCGTCGGCGGCCTGCTCACCACGTTGGACTGGCGGCTTGTGTTCGGCATCAACCTTCCCGTCTGCATCGCGATGCTGGTGCTCCTGGCTTCCGTTGCCACATCGCCCCGACGGCCAACTCCGTTCGACTGGACCGGTCAGGCCGCGGCGATCGTCGCCCTGACCGCGTTGATGTACGGCCTCATCACTGGAGGAACCGAGGGCTTCGGCACGGTGCCCGTCATCGGCAGCCTGACGCTCGCAGCAGCCAGCCTCGCGGCCTTCCTCCTCATCCAGGCGCGCGGCCGGCACCCGATGATGCCGCTCGAGCTGTTTCGCTCCACCGGCATGAGAATCTCCCTCTCAGTGGGATTCGCATTCATGGTGGGCCACTTCGGCACCGTCTTTGTTGTCAGTCTTTTCCTCCAACAACACCTCGGGCTGACACCGCTTCAGGCCGGTTTCACGTTCCTTCCTTCCGCGGCGTTCAGCATCGCCGGCAACATCGTCAGCGGAACCCTTTCGAACCGGTTCGGGACGCGGGTGCCGGTGGTCGTCGGATTGACGTCCATGGTGGTGGGACTCACCGCGATGCTTCTCACGGCGCCGCTGGGATCGCCGCTACTCGTCGGTACCTTCCTGATTTTCACGGGTTCCGGCGGATCGATCGCGATGCCGCAGGTCACCGCCGTCGTGCTCGCGAGCGTCCCGAGCGAAAAGGCAGGCACGGCAAGCGCAGTCTTCAATACCTTCCGCCAAGTGGGCGGCGCGGTCGCCATCGCCGTCTTCGGCGCCCTCATCGCCGACCGCAGCAACTTCGTCCACGGAATGCAGGCCAGCTTCATCATCGCGGCGTCGCTTCTCCTCCTCACTGCGCTCGCCAGCCTCTTCATCCACTCGCCGGGCGCTGCCAAGGAGAGCCAAACCTCCCGCTAGTCACCCGCCGACGTAGGCCGCCAAGTGCTCGCCGGTGAGGGTGGAGCGGGCCGCGACGAGATCGGCGGGCGTGCCCTCGAAAACGACCTGTCCGCCGTCGTGACCGGCGCCCGGGCCGAGGTCGATGATCCAGTCGGCGTGCGCCATGACCGCCTGGTGGTGCTCGATGACAATGACGGACTTCCCGGAGTCCACGAGCCGGTCCAGCAAGCCGAGCAGCTGTTCGACGTCGGCGAGGTGCAAGCCCGAAGTGGGTTCGTCGAGAACGAGCACGCCGCCCTTTTCGCCCATGTGGGTGGCCAGCTTGATCCGCTGCCGCTCGCCGCCGGAAAGGGTGGTGAGTGGCTGGCCGAGGCTGAGGTAACCGAGTCCGACGTCGGCCAGCCGCTGCAGGATCGCGTGGGCTGCCGGGATCCTGGATTCGCCCGCGGAGAAAAACTCCTCGGCTTCTTTCACCGACATCGCCAACACCTCCGCGATGTTGCGGCCGCCGAGGCGGTACTCGAGCACCGATGCCTGGAACCTCTTGCCCTCGCATTCCTCGCACGGAGTGGCGACGGTGTCCATGAACCCGAGGTCCGTGTAGATCACGCCCGCGCCGTTGCAGGTGGGGCAGGCGCCCTCGGAATTCGCGCTGAACAGCGCCGGCTTCACGCCGTTGGCCTTCGCGAACGCCTTGCGGATGGGCTCGAGCAGTCCGGTGTAGGTCGCGGGGTTGCTCCGGCGCGAGCCCTTGATAGCCCCTTGATCAATCGAAACGACGCCGTCCCGCTTGGACAATGAGCCGTGGATCAACGAACTCTTCCCCGAACCGGCGACGCCCGTGACGACAACCAGGACCCCGAGCGGAATGTCGATGTCGACGTCGCGCAGGTTGTTCTCGGTTGCGCCACGGATCTCCAGCGCGCCGGCGGATGTCCGCACCGTCTTCTTGAGGGTTGAGCGATCCTCAAGGTGACGCCCCGTCAGGGTGCCGCTGGTCCGCAACCCTTCGAGCGTGCCTTCAAAGACCACTTCGCCACCGGCGGTGCCCGCGCCAGGGCCGAGGTCCACCACGTGGTCGGCGATCGCGATCGCTTCCGGCTTGTGCTCCACGACGAGCACGGTGTTGCCCTTGTCCCGCAGTTGCAGCAGCAGCTTGTTCATGCGTTGGATGTCGTGCGGGTGCAATCCGATGGTGGGTTCGTCAAAGACGTAAGTGATGTCGGTGAGCGAGGAGCCCAGGTGCCGGATCATCTTGGTGCGCTGCGCTTCACCGCCGGACAGCGTACCGGCCGGGCGGTTGAGCGAGAGATAGCCAAGCCCGATCTCGGCGAACGAGTCGAGGAGGTGCTGCAGCCCTTTGAGCAGCGGAGCGACCGACGGTTCGTCGAGCCCGCGCACCCATTCGGCGAGGTCGCTGATCTGCATCGAGCAGGCGTCGGCGATGCTGATTCCCTTGATCTTTGACGAGCGCGCCGCCTCGGTGAGCCGGGTGCCCTCGCAATCGGGACAGATTGTGAAGGTGATCGCGCGCTCCACGAAGGCACGGATGTGCGGCTGCATTCCCTCCGGATCCTTGGAGAGCATGGACTTCTGTATCTTCGGGATCAGGCCTTCGTATGTCAGGTTGATTCCCTCGACCTTGATCTTGGTCGGCTCCTTATGGAGCAGGTCGTGGAGCTCCTTCTTGGTGTACTTGCTGATCGGCTTGTCCATGTCGAAGAAGCCGGAGCCGCCGAAGATGCGGCCATACCATCCGTCCATGCTGTAGCCGGGGATCGTGAGCGCCCCCTCGGCAAGCGACTTGCTGGCGTCGTACAGTGCGGTGAGGTCGAAGTCGGTGACCGAGCCCCGCCCCTCGCAGCGCGGACACATACCGCCGGTGATGCTGAAACTCCGCCGCTCCTTCGTCGTCGTGCCGCCGCGCTCGAAGGTGACCGCTCCAGCGCCCGAGACTGAAGCGACGTTGAACGAGAACGCCTGGGGAGATCCGATGTGCGGTTGGCCAAGCCGGCTGAAAAGCATGCGCAGCATCGCGTTCGCATCGGTGGCGGTACCGACAGTCGACCGGGAGTTCGCGCCCATCCGCTCCTGGTTGACGATGATCGCCGTCGTGAGTCCTTCGAGCAGGTCCACATCCGGCCGCGCCATGGTCGGCATGAAGCCTTGCACGAAGGTGCTGTACGTCTCGTTGATCATGCGCTGCGACTCTGCGGCGATCGTGGCGAACACGAGGGAGCTCTTGCCCGAACCGGAGACGCCCGTGAACACCGTCAGCCGGCGCTTCGGCAGCTCGATGCTGATGTCCTTGAGGTTGTTCTCCCGCGCGCCCTGCACGCGAATCAGATCGTGGGTGTCGGCAGTATGCAGTTCAGGCGACTGCGTGTCCGTGCTCGTGGCCGTGCTCATCGTGTCTCCATCTGGTACGTGGGGCCGTCTTTACGGTCTTTGTTGGCGAGTTTGGTTGCTATTGAGGATCCTGAAGCAGCCCGAGGACGTTGCCGTCGGGGTCGGTCACGGTGGCCACCAGACGTCCGCCGCCGACGTCGCGGGGTGCTTCCTTCACGGTGGCGCCAGCGGCAGTCAGCTCGGCCAGCTTTGCCTCGATGTCCGAAACGTGCCAGTAAGCGACGGGAGAGGTCATGGCCTGCGGGCCGCCTCCCGGAACGAGCCCGATGTGCTGTCCCGCGACATCGAAGCCGACGTAATAGGGCCCGTCGGCCTGCGGCGGTATGCCGAGCAACGCGGTGTACACCGCCTTGGCCGCGGCGAGGTCGGAAACGGGATGCAGCACGGTCTTGATTCCCTCGTTGGAAGAATCGCTCATGATCACTCCTGAAGTCATTAGGGGACGAAGCTGGCGTGGACGGTGTTGTCCATGACCGCCATTCTAGGCGCGGCCCGTGAGCGGCGCTTCTCCATTCCTGACCGGTCTGGTTGCGGGAGATTCGTTGTATGGACATCCCTGGTGAGCGGTGCCACGATGGCCGAATGCGGGTCTGGCGCGCCGCGCCAGCGTAAACGCGAGGCTGGAGGAACCAATGTCGGATTCTGATCTCGATCTGATGGTGGAGAAATACCATCGGGCGCTCGATGCGTTCGTCAGAGGAGACCCGGAGCAGCAGAAGAAGCTGTTTTCAAAGCGCGACGACGTCACGCTCGCTAATCCTCTCGGCCCGCCTGCGCGGGGCTCGAGTGCGGTCGAGGCGACCATGGATCGGGCGTCTTCCGGGCTGAGGGAGGGCGAGCCCATCAGTTTTGAACGAATCTCCGGGTATACCGGGACGGAGCTTGCGTACATAGTCGAAATTGAATGGGCACGGGCCAAGGTTGGCGGGTCTGATGAAGTGTCGGCGATACCACTTCGGGTGACCACGATTTTCCGTTGGGAAGACGGCCAGTGGAAGGTCATCCACCGTCACGCGGATCCCATACTTTCCCCGCGGCCCATCGAGTCGATCGTCCAGGCCTAGCCAGGAGCCGGTCACAGGTACGGGGCCCGAACCCGTCGCCCGGTTCAGGCCCCGCTCCGAGGTGGTGTGGATGTTGCTCCGCCTAAATGGTGTTCATTCTGGCTGCCTAGCGGAGCGCATCGGGAATCCACTCTTTGGTGTCCGCGTCCGCGATTCCGACCACCCATTCGCCCACGGTCCCTGCTTTCGGCCTGTGGAGCACAACGGTCAGATCGTGCAATGCGACCGAGACATCTAGATCCTCGTACGTATTGATGTGGGGCATGTGGGGACTCGGAAACACGCTGCCCCCGTCCCGCCCGAAGAGCCACTTGCCGTCGAACCAGACGCGCACCATCAGGTTGCTGGCTACCATGATCCGGACACGCCCGACGTCGTGAGTGTTAACGCGATAGCGAAGAATCAGGAGGTCATCCTCGAAATCTTCTGCCGCCAACCTGGCCCACGTTCCCTCGAGAGCGGAGGCCGTTGATGGTCCGTGTGGATCGGGTTCAGAGTTGTGGCTCGGCGGCATGAACCAGTCGTTGAGGGCCCCGAGCTCGCCAGCGCGGGACGTCCAGTTCTGTTTCACCGGTACGGTGTTCTCTGCGGGGTCCCATTCCGGTGCCTCTTCCCGCTCCGCGAACTGAAGCCGGTGCCTGAGCTCAAGGACGAGATCGGTGAAGGCATCGATTGTGGCCGGCGCGGAGAGTCCGATGATCCCGGGGCTCAGCACCAGATCGTTCCCGATCGGGGCGAGCCATTCCTCCGGGATCGAGGCGGGAGAGAGGATGCCAACGGTCGCGCCGACTGACGCTGCCGAGCTATCCGTGTCTTTTCCACAGTTCGACGTGATCAGAATGGACTGTGCGAAATCGCCGGCCCCTGCAAGCAGCCCGAGCACCACGAATCCCGTGTTCATCCGGACATCTGTGAAATCTGGTGATTCAAACCCCTCGAGGATCTTGTTGCGAACGTGCCGCCAGTCCTGGTTTTCCGCGAACCAGGAACGGGTTGCAGTGACGACTTCGGCGACTCCGGATTCAATCGGGATCACGCTGAGGCCAGCATCCAGCAATGCGTCGATGCTGCCGCCGAGGAATGCCTGGCTTTGCATTGCGGCGAGGAACATCGGTGCGAAAACACCGTCGCCGGCGTGATCGACGCAGGCGTCGCGATAGGCGTATTCCGCTGCGATCACCGGATCCCCGGGGGCTATGCACGCCCACAGCTCGCTGCGGATGGCTGCGCCCTCACCGCACGTAAACCAGTTGTCGAAAGACCCGCTGTGCGGGGGCGCAATACCCTCCCTCAGGTTGCGCTTCGCCACGCCGTATTCATTGAAGGGGAACTCCACATGGGTCGTCCACGCTTGAACCAACGCGCTCGAGGTGACGGACGGGACCGGCTGATCGGATAGAACGCAGGCCCAAACAACCTGGAGGTCAAGATCATCGTTGGGCACCATCTCAGTGGGCACGGGATCATAGAAGGTCGCGGAAAGAGGGCCGTCGAGGCCCTCGAACGGCTGCCCCAAGGTGCCCCCGATCGCCTTGCCGAGCCAGCAGCCGAGGACGGCATCGCGAAATGTTGACGTCATTGCTTCCTACTTCCTAGTTTTAGGTCATTGGCGCTTCGAAGAACGGGTGCACGGCCAAAGCGCTCTGGCTCATTACTCGCGGTATGGATGAAGAACGTCGAGTGCTCACCCGGGAGCAAGGTGACGAGCATGTCATCCACCGTGGCCTTTGGATCGACCCGATCGGCGAAGATCGCTAAATCGCGCAGGAAACTGTTCGCAGTCACGTTGACCCGGACACCGGTCTCCTCCTGGGTCATGGTTGTCGTGTATGAGGGCGTTGGGTAGTCCAGATCTTTGTCGTTCTGGAAGAACCAAGTGGCCCTGAGCCCGCCCGTATCGGCGACCACGAGTTCCCGCGTCGGATTTTCCGCACCGCAGAGCACGGAATCCAGCTTCACTCGGCTGTTGGATCTGGGTCCGACATGTATCTCAAAGAACTGCTCCGCGAGAACCGAACCAGCGAAGTCCGTTCGTCTGACGAAGGTCTCGAAACGCCAGTGCTCATCACTGTCGTTGATCGCGACGAGGGCGAGCGAGCCCTCGAACGGTTGAATAGTGATGATCCGCTCCGCATACGCCCGCCGAAGTGCATACCAGGAAGGTTTGAGACGCGCTGCACTGTCAATGACCGACCAGGAGAGGGCCGGCCAGCAGTCGTTGAGCTGCCACAAAACGGTTCCCATGCAAAGCGGTTGAAGAGCACGAAAGTGCTCAATGCCGGTGGTAATGGCCCGCGCCTGATTGAGTTGGGTGGCGAATAGCCAATCGTCGAAGGAATCGATCGGCGGAAAGTGATCATCCAGTCCTCGCTGGAGCTTGGCTTCTCCGTCCAGTGCCTTCTGGTGATGTTGCAGAATGGGGGATTCGGGACGCAACTCCTCGCCGCCGACAGCCTCCAGGAGCGTGCTGTAGCTCGCCGGTGCTTGATATCCGAACTCCGCCACGAATCGCGGCCGCCAGTTCCGGTAGGCGCCGTAGTCTTCGGTATTCCAGACGTCCCACACATGCGAACTCCCGTGTGCCGGATCGTTGGGGTGGACGTCCGGGCTTCCCGAGTATGGGCTGTTCGGCCAATACGGGCGCGTCGGATCAAGCTCGGACAACAGAGACGGAAGGAGATCCAGATAGTATTTACTTCCCCACTTTCGATCTCCGAGGACGGGTTTCCATTCCCAGTCCTCGTAGCCCCACATGTTCTCGTTTCCGCCGAACCAGAGCACGAGACTCGGGTGCGATGAGAGTCGTGTGACGTTTTCCCGGACCTCGGACTCGACCTCCGCCAACAGTTCGGCCGTTTCTGGATACGCCGCACACGCGAACAAGAAGTCCTGGGCAACGAGGATCCCGAGCTGGTCGGCGATGTCGAAAAACTCGTCCGACTCGTAGTTGCCGCCTCCCCACACCCTGACGAAATTCACATTCGCCGCGACCGCCTGCTCGAGGCGATCAACGTAGCGGGCTTGGCCGACACGTGCGGGGAAACAATCGTCCGGGATCCAATTGGCGCCCTTGACGAATATTGGAACGCCATTGACCAAGATCGTGAACGGAGAACCGTCGCCATCAGGGGTTGCATCGATCTCGACCGTGCGGAAACCGATTTGGCGTTCCCAGCCGTCGAGCATCGCCCCGTTTGCGGAGAGGAGGGATACAACAAGGCTGTACGTGTTCGGTTCCCCATATCCTCGCGGCCACCACAGTTCCGGGGACGCGAGCTCGATGGGAATTGTAATGCTCTGCTCTTCGCCGGCCACAGCTGCAGAAAATGTGCGCCCATCCAGGGAGATTTCCACGTGAAGCTCTCCGGCGGAGGGTGATTGCCGCTGCAGGTTCACCTGTGCGCTGACGCGGCCTGCGCCGTCGTCGACGGTTACCGTGGGGATGACCGATGCGATGCGCGCCGCTGCCCAAGTCTCGAGGTATACAGGTTTCCAGATTCCGGCCGTGACGAGAGTCGGCCCCCAGTCCCAGCCGAAATTGCTCGCGGTCTTGCGCACATGCGGATATGGCTCGTCGTACGGGTTCGGCATGGAGCCAATTGCATTTTGACGCGCCATTGCTTTTGCATAGGGCGCTTCAAAACGAATCTCAAGCAGATTGCTCTCAAGCGGGAGATGCTCGGTGACATCGATTCTCAGCGTTGTGAACATCGACGTCGTCCCGCCGATCAGGGTTCCATTCAGGCGAACCTCGGCGAAAGTGTCCAACCCTTCGAAAACAAGGTCGGTCCTTCCGTCGGCAGCATTGAGCCCGGGGATTTCGCAACGGTAGATCCAGCCACTATGTCCGATCCACGAGGTCAGGGTCTCGTTATCGGCAAGATAAGGGTCCGGGATGATCCCCGAGGCCATGAGGTCGGTGTGCACGCACCCTGGGACAGAGGCGGAAACGGTTTCGACGTCGCTGCCTTCACTCGAGTTTCTCGGTTTCACTCGGGTGAGTGTCCAAGGCCCGGTCAACGGAGTCTTCGTCATCGGGTGTTTCGCCTCCTGACGTCATCAGGCCAAGCAAGCGGAATCTGAAGGCGGGTGGAGAGCAGATGCTGAAAATCGGCCAGAGATTCACTCTCGGAACGGACCTGGCTTGGCGGCTTCCGGTCAGTGAGGCAAAAGGCAACCAGTGCGCCAACAGCTTCGCCGATGCTCCATTCGACAGGATGCAGGCGATACGCGCCGTTGGTGATGTGGGTGGTGCCAATGTTCTTGTTGGCTGCGAGCAGGTTCTGAACACGCTGGGGGAGTAGGGCCCCTAGTGGAATTTGGAACGGATGGCAGGCGATATCGATGTAAGAAGCGCCGCTGGCCGTGGGGTGCAGATCGATGCGATACCCGCCGATCCCGACCGTGTCGTGAAACAATGCTGATCCGCGTCCGGCTGTTGCTTCGACTCCTATGTGTTGCTCGAGGACGGTGAATTCTGCCTTGATTCTCCGCGCTTCACGAACGTAGATGGCTTTAGCCAAGCCGTCTGGAGTCCCCATGAGATCCGGCCTGAGCCGAAGCCCGGGGTATCCATGTCCGTCGTCGTGGCGTGGGGCTTCTGTTTGCATCCAGTAGAGAAATGACAGCGACAGTTCCCGTGCGTTCGCCCGAGCGGCGGCATCGGCGCCCGCATCATTGTTGATCAGCGGTTCTTCCCAATAGTCGGTCTGGGGCCAATTCACCAAAGTAACGTCGTTGCCCAAAAACGTCGGACCGAACTGCTTCTTGGCAAGGATACGGCGGTAGCGCCAGAGGTCCTTCTGGGAGTCGTCGGCTGGATCGCCATCGAAGATCTGCCGGGTTCTCGGTTCGAGTGTTTGCGGGTCCAAGTCGGTCCACGAAAGCTGCGACCCCGGCCAGAAGGAGTCTTGATGGTCCCGCCAGTGCTCGAAACGCTTCGGTTTGTCGATTGTGTGGGTTTCTCCCGGACGATACTCCAAGGCGAAACACCAGGAGGGCGCTTGCTGATTGCGTGGGTCGGCTTCCGCGGCGGCATTGGGTTCACCAGTTTCCTCGCGACTTTCGGCGCCCAGGACATGTTCAATCTGTCCGAGCTCAAGAAGGTCCCCGAGCTCCGTTGCATCGACGAAGTAGGGCGCACGGATGTGCACCCGATCCCCGTCACTTCCGGTGACCGTCACGGACGCGACGTTGTCGGAGTCCATTTCTACGGCAGTTGGGGAATGGTCCAAGAGCACCGTCAGTAGACCCGAGGCGCGGGCAGGCGCCAACAACTCTTCGATAGCGGCTACCCCGACGCGCGGTTCGTGGCAAAGATCGCTCACAAATCCGAGACCAGGGTTCAGTAACGGGGCGGAAGCGACCCCCGGTTTCAAGGGATACGCGCGACGGTAATAGTCGCGAATACGATTGCGCAGGACGCGGTAGCTGGCACTTGAATGTGTTTCGATCCACGGGTGCTCGTCCGGCGGAACCGCTTGGGACGTCATCTGGCCGCCGAGCCAATCCGTTTCTTCCGTGAGGATGACTTTTCGCCCGAGTGAGGTGGCGGTCAACGCCGCCGCAACACCTCCGAGCCCGCCTCCGATAATGGCTAAATCGGCTGAGATTTCACGCTCACTCATCGTGTGGAAACCGCTGTGGCGCTGCTGGCTGCAGGCGGACGAGCTTGTGCGCATGCCACGAATTCCTGTGTCGACTTCATTGTGTTCGACTCCTCCTGGGATGATTGCCTTCAAATCTGATGCGTATCAGACTAACGCAATTCTCAAGCACCGCAATCTGTGCGTACGTTTGATTTAGGCGCGAGCGGTGCTGCGGGGGGAGGAAATCGTGCTCTCGTCCAATGGCAGGCAAGCAAGATAGCGGTGGCTCGGACTATCGACGCCGTCCAGGATGCTTACCAACAAGCGGACCGCTTCTGAGCCGAGCTGCCTCCGCGGAGCCGACAGAGTTGTCCACTGTCGAGCCGGCACTGCTTCAGCGGCGTCGTCAGAGAGTGCGACGACCGACAGCTCGTGGGGGATTCTGAGATCGCGGGTTCGTGCATAGCCCTCGACCCAGAGCAGTTGCGGGCCGCCCTCTACCAGGAAGGCCGTCGTGCCGTCTAGATCGGTGGCCGAAGCCGAGACCTCCGAGGCCTCCACAATTGTCGCCGCAAGGCCATGCGCCTCCATGGCGATGCGATATCCTTCGCGACGGGCTGTTGTGGCCTCGAAGCTGATGTCATCCCGAAGGTAGGCAATCTTCGTGTGCCCCAGCCCGAAAAGGCGGTCGACGGCGGCGGCGACGCCTGACTGGTAGTCCGGGCTCACGAATGGGATTTCGATGCCGTCGATGATTCGTCGGCCGATGTGAACGAACGGGTACCCGCTGGCCGCAAGGCGTTCAAGCTCGCTCTTTTCGCGGTCGAGGCCTAGCAAGATGGTCCCATCGGCCACGGTCAACTGGGAGCTGCCGTCAATGAAGAGGGGGCGTTTACCCGACGAGGCGTCGGTGGCTGTGAAGAGCAAAAGGTTGTACCCGTCGATGACAGCCTGCTCTTCGATCCCCACGAGAAACTCGTGGTAGAAGTTCATTTGGCTGATGGGAAAGATTGGCTCAAAGGTGTGGACGCCCAGTAGCCGGTTCCGGGTTCCCCTCATTTGCCGGGCCGCAACGCTAGGGACATATCCGAGCGCTTCCACCGCGGCCATTACCTTGTCTCGCGTGTCCTGCGCTATGCCGTAGCGGTCGCCGCTGCCCGTAATCACGGACGACACCGTGGCCTGTGAAACCCCCGCCAGGCGTGCGATGTCCGATTGTCTTGCCGGGCGTTTGCGTTGATCTCCCATACCCCGATCTTAATACGTATCAGAATCTACCGGATTGCTTGACTTTGAGTTGTTCAAATGATTATCTGATACGCATCAGATCGACGATGGGCCGGCAATGAGGCACGATCAAACGGGGCATGGGCAGGGTGTTGCTTGAGGGCAGCCGACTGGACTCCCAACCTCCGGCGACTTGAGCGCCACGAAGATCCGAAGATCGCAGAGCTCGGCGAAAATCTTTCGTCGATGTCACAGAAAGTGCAATGGTGGAATTCTGGTGAGCAGCGTACGCATGAACGCAAGGACACCCGTAGGGGTGCCGGAGGAACAGGAACCCGCATCGGGGCGGGCCCGGACGAACTGGAAATCCAAGGAGCGGATCACTGCCACGCTGATGGCGCTGCCGTCGATGATTCCGCTGGTACTGTTCGCGTTGCTGCCAGTCGCCTACGTAGTGTTCCTCAGCTTTACCCGGTACAACGGAGTCACATCGCCGCAGTGGATCGGTCTGATCAACTACCAGCACATGCTGAAAGACGAGTCCTGGTGGCAGTCCGTCCTTATTACATTGATCTTCGCGCTCGGTCAGATCCTGCTCGGGCTCCCGCTGTCACTGTTCCTGGCCACGATTCTCAATAGCGGGTTGAAAGGGATGGCCGTGTTCCGGGGCATCTTCTTCCTGCCCTACGTCATCTCCATCGCGGTCATTGGCGTCGTGTTCTACTTCCTGCTCAGGCCGGTAAACGGGGTGATCAACGGAATACTGCAGGCCTTGAGGATCATCTCCGTGGACGTCGACTGGCTCGGAAGCCAAGGAACCGCACTGGCAAGCCTGATCCTTGTGGGGGTCTGGTCCACATTTGGCATCAACTTGATCTTTTTCCTCGTTGGCCTGCAGACGGTCCCAAAGGAGCTTCTCGAAAGCGCCCAACTGGACGGCGCCAGCACTTTCCAACAATTCCGCCACATTACGCTGCCGCTGCTCGCTCCAATCACCCGCGTCGTCGTCGTGCTTTCCATCGTCTTCTCGCTGAGGTCATTTGACCTCGTCAAGACGCTGACTGACGGGGGCCCCGCCGGTCAGACAAACGTGATGTACACCTACTTGTTCGACTATTTCTTTGGAACTGACCGGGGAAGCCAATACGGCTACGCATCGGCACTTGCGGTCGGCGCGAGCGTTATCGCTGCCATCGTTTCACTGATCTACATGGCCCTTGCCCGCGATCGAGCAGTTCGTTCACAGGCATCAGGCACGAAAGAAGGAACACGATGAACAGCCGGAGTACTTCGAAAGCCACGGTCAGGGCGCTTGCCTACCTGATTCTCACCGCGGTGGCCATTGCAACCCTTGTTCCGCTGATCTACGCGTTTTTCGCCTCTTTCAAGCCATCGGCCGAAATCCTGAGCAGCGGATCGCAACTCCTTCCTGAGACCTGGACGTTCGAAAATTACAGACGAGCGTGGGAGCTTGGCGGCTTCAGCCGTTACCTGGCCAACTCGGTCATCGTGGTGGTTGGCGTCGTCGCAATTGACCTTTTTGCCTCGTCCATGCTCGGCTACCTTCTGGCGCGGCGGGCGGTTCCCTTCCACGGGGTCATCGTTGCGGTGATGTCCTTCACTTTGTTTGTCGGCGTCGGGACGGCCACCCTCTACCCGCGGTTGCAAATCGCCCAGGTTCTCGGCATTGACAATCTCTTCGGCGTCATTTTGGTGGAGCTCTCGGGTATCGGAATCATCCATGTCTTCCTCATCCGGGCATTCTGCGAGAGCCTTCCGCTTGAACTCGAAGAGGCCGGCCGCCTGGACGGATTGGGCCTGTTCGGCGTGTACTCCCGCCTGGCCCTTCCGCTCATGCGGCCGATCCTGGCCACCACGGGAATCCTGGCCTTCCAAGAAGCGTGGAACAACTTTCAGATCCCTTATGTGTTCACGATCAGCGACCAGGATCTTCGCACCCTCGTGGTTGGAGTTTTCGCTTTGCGAAGCACCTCCGAGGGCACTCAGGCATACGACCTCATGCTGGCGGGAGCGATGATCATCATCGTTCCGATCGTCATCCTTTTCTTCGTCTTCCAGCGCTTCTTCATCCAGGGAATGACAGAGGGAAGCGTGAAGGGATGAAGCACACAGGACTCGTCGGCGGTATCTACCGCGCATGCAGCATCTTCAGTGCGCTGGCCTGGATCAGCGTCCTTTGGCTCCTGGGTGCCTCGCTCTTGATTACTCTTCCGTTGGCCACTGTTGCCCTCTTTGACGCGGCCGCCCGTCTCCTGGACGGCGAGGCTCCCACTTGGAGGCGGTTCGCCCGGACGATGAAGGAAAGCGCCGGAGCGTCTTGGGTCGCGCTCGCTTTTGTGGCTCTTCCAGCGTCACTTTCATGGGCTTTGCTCAGTGTTTCCCGCAGCGGCGCGGGTCCTCTAGCCGCCGGGGCTGGCATGGCTATGATCGCTGTCACCGCAATAGCCCTGGCCATCGCTCCTTATGCGTGCCTCAAAGCTTCTGGGGATCCCCTGTCGGTCATCCGATGGATCGGGTACCTGGCCATGACGCGGACCCTCCGGACTCTCCTCGCCGTAGTCCCTTGGGCGGGGATGGCCATCTTGTTCGCCATCTGCCCGTCCCAGATCATTCTCGTCGTCGCTTCGGTCGCCGTAAGCCTTCCGGCTCTCGGCAGCGTTGCCGTCTTGAACACCAAACGAATGCCGGCGCTACGCCGCGCTCGTCCTCAAGGAATTCACGCTTTCTCCCAGTTCACATCGAAAGGAATCAGGCAATGAGAACAAAGAGGTTTACTCGTTGGGCAGCACTAGCAGGGGCAGTGGCGTCAATTAGCCTCGTCGCCGCCTGCGGTTCCGGCACCCCATCGGCAACCCCGACGGCGGGAGGTACCGTGAGTGTTTGGATTCAGAACGGCGCACAATCGGCTGCGATCCAGAAGAGCCTGGAATCCTGGGGTGCGAAGAATGGCACAAATGTCGAGGTGACCGTGCAGGCATCCGACTCATACCTCAACGCGCTTCAGCTAGCGCTCAAGACGGGCAAGGGCCCCGACGTCTTCGACGCATCGAGCGCACAGGTGCTTGCATCTGCTGGATTCTTGAAGCCGCTCGACGATGTGTTGAGCAAGGAAGACAAGTCTGCGTATGCAAGGGCATTGCAGAAGCCTTCGCCGTACATCTACAACGACGCCACCTATGCGGTGCCAACCACGGCGGATACAACACGGCTGGCCTACAACAAGGACATCTTCAAGAGGGCTGGCTTGGATCCCGAAAAGCCGCCCGCTACATTCGCCGACGTCGTCACTGATTGCAAGGCCATTGAAGCAAGCGGCCAAGGCATCTACTGCTTCGGTCTTCCTCTTAAATGGGTCGGTTGGGCCAGCTGGATGCTGGACCCAAGCATTACAAACACCGAAGCGGACCTCACCGGCAAGGGCATCTTCAACGTCAGCACTCAAAAGTATGAGACAGACAAAGCCAAGCCGGGCATCGATCTCTACCGAGAACTGATCAGCAAGGGCTGGGCCTACCCGGGGGCAAGCTCGCTCGAAAACGACGCCATGCGTGCAGCATTCGCAAAGGGTGAGATCGCCATGTTCGTATCTGCCTCGTGGGACGTTGGCGTGCTCAACGAGACCAACAAAACCAAGGCGAATTGGGCCGCAGCTGCCGTCCCGGTTCCGACTGCTGGAAAACCTGTTCGGCAGGCAATGAACGCAGGTACCCCGTACGGAATCAACGCGGCAAGCAAGAATGCCCCCGGCGCCGCCGCAGTCCTCAACGTTCTCATCGGCTCGACACTCAACACGCAACTCGGCCAGACCGGTCTGACGTTCCCGCTGAGGGCGGATGCAGCTAAAGCGGCTTCCGAATCGGCTAAGTGGCCTCAATATGCACAGTATGCGCCGTCTGAAACCGACCAAGCCTGGTTCGTTGCCCCCACGGCCTTGCTAAACGTCCAAGGCGAGAACTTCAGGGACGCAATGGCACGCCTGTTACTCGGTACGGAGGACGTTGACAGCGGACTCAATACGATAGCGGCCAAGTACAATGCGGCGTTCAAGGATGCCGTGGACTCAGGACAGATTTCGGCTGAGAACTTCGCGAAAGCGAAGTAGCGACGCTCGGGGGTGTGGTTCAGCGGAATCGCACCCCCCTGTGCCAGCAATCCAGCGAGTCATCTCTCGAAAGCCAAAGGAGCAGGTCTCTATTCCTGCACGGGACAAGGAAGTCTTGGTCGACATGGAAATCTCACGAAGAACCGTTCTCAAATATGGGGCAGCCGGAGGCGCCGTTGCGTTGATCTCGCTGGGCACGGTACCCGTGGCGGCGCATGCCACAGGCAGCAGCGGCCAACCACTGAATGTGAACATCAACCCGAACGTCGCGGCGCCACTCCCTTCCAACTTTGGAGGCTTCAACCCCGATTTCCAGGTTGTTGGCATGAACTTTCTGGATCCCCAGGCCGCGGACCTTGCACGCGACCTTCGCGCAGGAACGCTGCGATATCCATCAGGGACTGATTCGGACTACTTCGATGTCCGCACAGGAAACGTCAGACCGGAATGGGCCGCTCAATTTTTCGGCAAGATGACCGCTTTTGATACTTCGCTGGACGATACACAGATCATCGGTGCGAAACCGGACCTGCACCGATTGTCCGGCTTCAAAAAGCTCCTGGACGACATCTCCGGTGACACGGTAATAATCATCAACGGCTTCACTGATTCGCCGGAATCCGCTGGCGCGGTTGCGGCCTACTGCGTCGCCAACAACATCCGGGTAGCAGCCTATGAACTAAGCAACGAAGGATGGCTCCTGCCCACATTCTTCATGGATTCCACCGACTATGCCGCCCGAATGAAGCCCTACTTCGAAGCCATCAAAGCCGCGGACCCGCATGCCCAGGTGAACGTCATGCTCTCCCAAGGGGAGGCGCCGGCATGGGATCAGGCGCTCGCGGACTATCCAGACAAGTACTGGGACGGCATCTCCTTCCACATGTACGGCGGAGGGGACCGCTACAGCACTTTTGACGACGCAGTTAAGGACCTAAATACCCGTCTAGCAGATCGAACCAACACGTATATTGACAGTTACTACCTTGCCAAAGGGCGCCCGGATATGCGCGTGACCGTGAGTGAATTCAATTCCACTCCGAGTACCATGACCAAGCTGTCCACTTCAGGGGTCATCCGAACCCTCTACAATGGCATTTTTGCGGCCGAGTTCATCACGAGACTCTCCAGCCATCCAAATGTCGACCGCGTGATGTTGCATGGTCTTGTTCAATTTGGCACCACATTCACGAAGCCATATGTGGACACGATGAAGAACGCCTATGAGCGCGGCGCGTCATTGGACACTTCAGGATTCGATTTCGGCGTCATTAAGCACGGCTCGGCGCTTGCCCTCTCCGTGTGTCTCGACGCCATCAACCGAAGCTCGCACACGTTGGCAACCGGCTCCGATGGAACCGTGACGGTACCAAAATATGGTGGAACAGTACCCGCCGTGTATACCCAGGCCTATGTCGGCCTTGACGGTTACGACTACTTGGTGGTCACCAACAAATCCAATATTGCCCATTCCGTCACCATCAACTGGGATGGGGCCTTATTGCCAGGTCCGTTTGAAACCAGGTTCATCAACGCAGACGATCCACGCGCCGAAAACACCGCCGGAGCCCCCAACACAGTTGAAGTGCGGGAAGGAACGTCACCAAACCCTGTCCTCGTGCCTGGGTACAGCGTCATGCGAATCAAATGGACGCGGGCCGGCGCGGGCCTCGCCCCATCAGTCCTTCTTTCAAATGGAGCCCAAATCTCCGGTGTGCAGGCCACAGGGCGACGCATTCAGGTTTCTTGGAAGAAAGGACCGGGGGATGACACCCACGTTGTGTTGTGTAAGACAACCGACGGAACAATTGTCCGCAAACAGGTCAGTAAGAAGTCTGAGCTCACGTTTGCAGGATTGGTGCTCGGAACCACCTACCAGCTAACAGTCGCACCTCAAAGCCACGTCGGAGCTGGGGTGGAATCGAAGCCCGTGGTCGTGCAGCTGGCGGTCCCGGCCTCGACCACCCTGGACTCCGTGACACCGGGCGACGGCGCAGTTGTCCTAGCTTGGAAACCCGTCATCGGGGCAGACAGCTACAGGGTGCGCTACGGTCGCACGGGCACAGAGGCTTCGCTGCAAGTTGGAAACTCCATCGGCGTAGAAATCGCCGGGCTAACGAACAACTCTGAATATGTTTTCACGGTGCAAGCGGTCAACACGTACGGGGAATCAGCCCCATCCGCTCCCCTCGCCGCTACGCCGGACGCCAACATTCCGTACCCGCCGCACACCGTCCTCGCGGCCGCGGGAGGTAGCGGAACCCTCGTGTGGTGGAAGCCCTCATACAAACGAGTCTTGAGCTCTACTTTCGAAACCGGAACTGTCGGCTGGGAGCTCCAAGGACCGTGGTCCGTCGTGAATCTCCCTGGGGCGGACGGGCCATTGACTGATGGCAGGGGCATGTCAAACCGGTTGGCCATCGACGGAACAGGAATCGCAACCGCCGGATCCGATGTCCGAGCAAGTCACTTTGTCGGCGCCGAGGTGTCGTTCTCGAGCACCCTCGCGGGATCAGCAGGATTAGTTCTGCGTTACGTGGACAGCGCAAACTACTATTTCGCCGGCTTTGATTTCGCCACCGCGAAGCATTCAATTGGCAGGGTGGTGGCTGGTGAGAAATCGGTGCTGGCCGAAACTCAGCCAATCACGGATGCCTATGCCATGCCCGCGGCGAACAGACAATATACCTACCGATTCGAACTCAACGCATCCGTGCTGGTCCTCTACCGTGACGGCACGGAAGTACTGCGCGTGACTGACGCAAACCTGCTTTCGGGAGCGCCCGGGAGGGTGGGGATCGTCTCGACCGGAGCCACCGTCAACTATGACCGCTTCCACGTAGAGGCCGACACTGCGACCGGGTTCGATATCCTGCGAGCAGCAGAAGCTGGCGGACCATATTCGATCGTTGCTTCAGATTCGCCAGGTAGTACCTTCTTGGACACGGCGACGAGCAGCGCAAGCAACTACTACCGTGTCCTTGCGGTCAACGGAAGCCTGCGCTCCGCCTACGCCTCGCATCCGGCCCCATCCAGGCTAAAGAATCTCGCCCGCGACGCATCCATCACTGCGAGCAGCACATTGGCCGGAACGGCGACCGCTAAGCTCGTTGACGGAATCAAGAACCTCGATTCCAGCCGTTGGGTTTCGCAGCCGGGCGAACCACACAGTCTCGAATTCACGTGGTCCAGCGCCAAGACCATTGCCCGGGTGTGTGTCTACTCAGGATTCATGGCAAATCGAGGTTTTCAAATCGGAGCCTACGATCTTCAACGGTGGGCAGACGGAGCATGGGAGACGGTCGCGTCGGTGACAAACAATACAAAGGACGCATATGACGGCGGCTACAACGACCTTTCCTTCGCTCCAATCTCAACGACCAAGATCCGTCTTTACATCACAGATGCCTGCGTGGCTCCCGGCTACACGAACGCGCGGGTACTCGAAGTAGAAATTTACGGGAAATGAGCGATTCAAAATTGCGCCCGGCCACTCTGCTGAGAACTGGGATTCCCCACGTGAACCCCAACACCCCGTACCGTCCTGATGACTTCGATTCCTTCTGGCGGGCGACACTCGCCGATTCAGAGCTTCATCCTCTGGAACTTCGCGTTGAACCCGTCGAATCACCGTTGAGGACAATCGACGTTTACGATCTGACTTTTGCGGGCTTCGGCGGAGAACCAGTGAAGGCCTGGCTTCGGCTCCCCAAGACCAAGGAATCGAGACTGCAGGCAATCGTCGAGTACGTGGGATATGGAAGTGGCCGAGGTCATCACATTGAAAACCTGCTCTGGTCCTCTGCCGGGTATGCCCATTTGACGATGGATACTCGCGGACAGGGGAGTTCCCACAGTATCGGGCACACGCCAGACAGTCATGGTTCCGGACCTTCAACGCCCGGATTTGCAACCCGGGGGATCGGTGATCCGAACGGGTACTACTACCGTCGTGTCATCACGGATGCGGTGCGCGCCGTTGCCGCGATCCGAACCTTCGATTGCGTCGATCCGTCAAGGGTCGCGGTCTTTGGGGCAAGCCAAGGGGGAGGCATCGCCCTCGCTGTGGCCGGATTGGTTGAGGGGCTCTCAGCAGTCGTCGCGAAGGTGCCCTTCATGAGCAATTTCCCACTCGGAATCGATCTCGCGGAATCCGGGCCGTACACGGAGATCGCCAGTTGGCTCAGAATCCATGCCCAGGAGGAGACGGCAGCACTGCACACCCTTTCCTATTTCGACGCCGTGAACTTTGTTCAGGGGGCGACGGCGCCGGCTCTGTTTTCGGCCGCACTCAAGGACGCAGTGTGTCCGGCCCCCACGGTCTACACGGCGTACGACTCGTACGCCGGCGAGAAGAGCTTGAACCTGTGGAAATACAGCGGCCACGAAGGCGGCGGGGCCAGCGAAGAGTTTGGAGTCCTCACCTTCCTTGAGGCAAGCATGGCGAGCAGCTCCGGCTGCAGGTCGATCTGAGGCCGAACCTGCCGTCCGGCTCACCCAATCCCAAGGTGCCGGATCAGCGCGTCAAGGATGGGCACCTGCCCGCCTACCAGTTTGGCGCGGGCTACGGTTTCCGTGGCCCAGACCGCGTCGTCAATCTCCGGGTAGCTCCGGATCACGCCTGATCCTTTCGGCCACTCCAGCTCGAAGGTGTTGCTCACGATTCTGTCGGGGTCGAAGTCCGACTCCGCCGTGAAAGCCGCCACGAGTTTGCCTGACGGTTGGCGGAAGGTGCCCAGCTGGTGATAGTCGACGGCGGGCGCTGCAACGCCCATCTCCTCGGCGAATTCACGTTTGGCGGCCACCAGGGGATCCTCGTCTTCAAGGTATTCGCCCTTTGGGATGGACCAGGCGCGGGCATCCTTACGGGCCCAGAAAGGTCCGCCCATATGGGCTATCCACACTTCCAATTCCGCCGCGGAGCTCCGGCGGTACAACAGAATACCCGCGCTTCGAACAGTCATTTGCCCTCCCACGCATAGGTTATCCGCCGCGTCCGGCGGCCGGAACCCGCAGTACGGCCATGGACTCAAGCAAATACGGCACCGGATCCGCGTCCGTCCCCGCGGCCCACTGCATCCACGCCTCGAACGTCGCCCCGAGATAGGCGGCACACAAATAGCCCGCAGCGCTTTCGCTGACGCCCTGCGCCACGAGGTAAAGCCGCGCCCGGTCCCGCTGTGGAGCCAAGGCATCGTAGCTTCTGCTCGCCAGCTCGGGGTGCTCTGCGATCAGGCGCAGGCGCCCGCGCGTGACCGAGAGGTCCGGGATCGCCGAAACCCCCGCGATGGCGGCCGCCCGCAGTCCCGCGAGGATGCCGCCGTCGGAAGTGCCGCCGTCGGACGTGCCCGCAACGCGAACCTTTTCCAGCTCCCAACCCGAGGCTTCGACCACCGGTTCCATGCCGCCCCAGACGAGGTCAGCCTTGCTGGGGAAGTAACGGTACAGGCTCTTCCGCCCGATTCCCGCCTCGCGGGCGATGTCCTCCATTGACGTCCGCTCGTAGCCGTTCTCGGCAAAAAGCCGGAGCGCGACGCCGGCCACGGCGTCCGGATCAATCGACACCGGGCGTCCGGTGGAGCGCGCGACGGCGGGCTTCGCATCGTCTGAGAGCATCTCACCAGTATCCACTCTTACATAATGACACGGAGTGTCATAAGGTGGATGGAACGCCATCAACACGTTCGGGAGGAACACATGGGCAACGAAACTGCATGGCAGGAAGCCGCCATCAATGGCCGTTTTGCCGGGAAGACAGTCATCATCACGGGGGCGGGCTCGGGCATCGGCCAGGCCACGGCCCTGCGCGTCGCGAAGGAAGGCGGCCGGGTCATCGCCGCCGACATCAGCAAGGAGCGCCTGGACGCCTTGGTGGAGGAAAACGGCGGACTGGACCTGGTGCCCGTTGCCGGAGACATCTCCACCGAGGAGACCATTGCCGCCGTCGTCGTTGCCGCAGGCGGCCGGGTGGACGCCCTCGCCAACATCGCCGGCATCATGGATAACTTCACCCCGATCCACGAAGTGGACGACGCCATGTGGGAGCGCGTTTTCCGGATCAACGTCACCGCCCTCATGCGCCTGACCCGCGCTGTGGTGCCGCTGATGCTGGGCGCTGGCAAGGGCTCCGTGGTCAATGTCGCCTCCGAGGCCGGGCTGCGCGGCTCGGCCGCTGGTGCCGCCTACACGGCATCGAAGCATGCCGTGGTCGGCCTGACCAAGAACTCGGCCGTGATGTACGGGCCGAAGGGGCTCCGCTTCAACGCCGTTGCCCCCGGGCCCACCATCACCAACATCGAGGCGACGTGGGGATCCCAGCTGGCCGCCGAACGCCTCGGTCCGCTGATGCAGGCCACTGTTCCCACCCCGGCGACCGCCGCGCAGTTGGCGGCGTCCATCACCTTCCTGCTCAGCGACGACGGCACCAACGTCAACGGCGCCATCCTCGCTTCGGATGGCGGCTGGTCGGCGCTGTAGGGCGCTTCTTTGAAGCAGGACGACGACGGCGGGAGCGTCCCGCCGTTGTCGTCCTGTGTTCCTTGCGGCTTCAGCCGGTGTAGCCCTCCACCTGTTTTGGGGGCCGTGGTTTGGCCTCGTTCGGGTTCTCCCCGTACTGCCTTTTGGCCCGCCGTTGCCGCAGCAGGTCCCAGGCCTGATCCAGGTCCTGTTCAATGCGCTCCAGTCTTGCGCCGTCGGGGGCGTGCGCAGGACCCGGAGGGGCCGCCTCTGCCTTCTCCCGGAGTTCCCGTTCCTCCTCCACGAGTGATTGGATGCGGTGGAGAATGCCCTGTTCGTCCATGGTGACCCTCTTCCTGAACTAGCCGTTACCAGTCAGGTTAGTGAGGTGCGCTGGGCGTGAACAGAGCTAGCGGGAGGGGAGCGGTTCGACCGGAGGGCCAAGTCGGAGCGAAATGTCGCAAGCCTTCATAAGTGACTCGTCGTGCGTGGCTATGATGACGGCGGCGCCGCGCGCTGCTTCTTCTTGGAGAAATCGGGTTACGAGATTGCGGTTGTCTAGGTCGAGGGACGCGGTGGGCTCATCCGCGAAGATGACGTCGGCGGATCGGAACATTGACCGGGCGAGGCTCACGCGTTGCTTCTCGCCACCGCTCAGGGTTGAGACCTTCTCCCTGCCCCGTCCGGTGAGGCCCACCCGCTCGAGTCCACTTTCAATGCTGGCTTTCAGGCGCGTCCTGACGCCGAACAATGACATTTGGGAGAGGCCGACGTTGTACTCGACAGATTCCTCATCGATGAGGCCGTAGTCCTGGAAGACAAATGCGGCGTGCTGCTGCCAGAACCGGCGACGACGGCGGTCATCCCAGCGCGTGGCGTCCTGGCCCTCTACGAGCACCCGCCCGGCATCAATGCGGCGCAGGAGCCCCAGAACATTCAGGAGTGTCGTCTTTCCGCACCCGCTGGGTCCAACAAACGCCAGGGTTGCCCCGGGTGTCGCGTGGACGCTTTGTCCTTTGAGGACGTCCTTGCCGTCGATTTTCACTGTGATGTTCTCTGCTTTGATGTCCACTGACTTCCTTCCCCAATACTTTCGTTGGTCTACGCTCGGCGGGCGAGTAGTTGTGCGAAGACTCCGTTGGCAGACGTGATGTGAAGGAGGCCGCTTATGAGCGCGTAGAGCGGGACGGCTGCCAATGCCCACCAGGAGTCATCCTGGGCCGTCCCGCCAAGCGCTAAGAACATTGCAATGGCAATTGAGATGGCCAGCGTCCCCTCCCAAGCGAGCCGTCGCGCGAGCGACTTCGCCCAAGGCCACCCGGCAATGCGCTGCACAAAGTGACGGCGGCCATTGGCTACGGCGTAGACGAGTGCCGAGACTGCCGTGCTCATGGTCAAGGCGAGCAGAACGAGCGCGAAGGAGAGGGTCTTCATGCCCGCTGATTGATTCTGGAGCTGGCTGTTGTACAAACCCGCGTCGGAGATACGGTCCACCGAAAGGACGACGTCCCCCAGAGGATGGTTGCCGAGGTAATCCCGTACCCAGCGGGCATCACTGAATGTTAGGTTTCCGCTAGTGAGGAAGCTGCCGATCGTGCCGTCGTCGAAGGTCTCCGCCGGATCGTCGACGAGAACGATGAGCGGGTTCTGGAAGTGCGCCATTTCTCCCAGTTTGGGTGGCAACCCGGGAAAGTCTTTCTGGCCGGTGTAGCGGTATGTCTTGAACGTGCTCGCGAATCCGTCAAGAGTGCCCACTCTGGTCCAGAGAGGGTAATGACCCTCCAGATGATCTTTGAGGGCGGCCGGTAGCTGAACCGGGGAAATCCGTTCTGCCCGAGTGCCTAACGGATTCCCGGCTGCGGGCGTTGAATCGACGAGGGTTGAAATCGCCCTCAGGTAGCTGGGGTTCACTAGGACCGTGCCGTCATATCCGCCAAGGTCGGTGGACGCTCCTTCGTTCAGCGAAATGATATTCGCGGGTTTGAAGGAATAGGAGAACGTTAACTTGCCGGCACGGGATGCTGCGACGGCTAAATCGCGCATTTCCGTTAGTCGCCGTTCGAATTCAGTCTCTGAGCCGGTGCTGATCCGGACCGAGACATTGTTCTTCAGGGCTTCCCACTGGGCGTTTCTGTTTGAAAGGTTCGTCGCTTCGGCGATCGATGCCCCGACGATCGGCAGCGTGATTGTGACGAGGACGAGTGTCGCGCCCTTGAGTATCTCGCTAATCCATTGGAAGTGCTTCTCCGGAGGTTGGCGGGAAGCGATTTCGGAGACAGAGGTCCACATCATGGCGCTGACAATCAGGGCGCAGATCAGCATCCCACCCAAAGCCGACGCGAGGAAGGACGCGCTCGTGAGGGCGAACGGCAGCAGGTAGGACGCCTTGCCTTGGAGCGCCACCACCATGAGGACCGCGAGAAGGCCGCCGATTGCGGGGAGGGCAACGACCCGCACGAGCGAAAGTAGGTCCTCGCCAACGACATTGCCTGCAGTGGCTCCGCAGAGGAGTTTGAGCGAGCGGGCCCTCGCCCTCAGTATGTACCACGAGATCACAAGCGCAATGAGCAGGACGAGGCAGGTCAGGAACGTCAACCATGCCCCGGTAGTAAAGAGAGCATGCCCTAAAACCTCGGCGTTGCTCTTGGCTGAGATTGTGCTCTTTACTCCCTGGGTTTCGAGCCGCTGCGTCAGCTGTGATGTGGCTACCGGCGGTCCTGAATAGACGTAGGCGCCATTGAGGTTGGCCGTGCCGAGTTCGTGCGCGGAGCGGAGCTCGCCGTGCATGCCGGGTTTGAACCACTCCAGCTTCTGCGGCGCGACCGGCGCATCCTTGCCGAACACGTAGAGTGAACGCGCGTTGAAGAAGTCTTCGGGATCGGCCACGATCTTGGCCAAGTGGAGTCCCGAATCGTCCACGAGGGCGTCCAGCTCCGAAATGACCTGGGCTTTCGGCAACTGGACCTGGGAAAAATCGAAGCTTGCCCTGAACTCAGCGCCGCGAGGGAACGCTTCTTCGGCGGTCTGTATGTAAATGCCCGCCAGCACCGACAGGAATATGGCGATTCCAAAGGAAGTGACTCGCACCAAGATTTTCAGCATTTGAGATGGGTCCTCAGAGAGCGGGATTGAGCCCGCCTAGTCGGCTTGGAGCGAAGCCGACTAGGCGGACCTCAACGGGATTGGCGCGGTTGGGCGCTAACAGACCCGGTAGCGGTTCCGGCGACCGAGGACAGGGCTCCGGTGAGTGCGATGCCGGCCAATGCTTTCTTAATGTTCATTGAAATCTCCTCAATCTGAAATACGAAACGTCTTTCCACATCTGCTGGGCCTCCATCGAGCCAGCATCAGCCGATGAGGCCTCAAGACCACATGAGAGAGAACCGGCGTGTGGGCAGACTACGTGCGGAATCGACGGCTAGGTGGCGGATGTTCCCGAATTGAGTAGCCTCCGGCGGAAAATTGAGTAGCCTCCGGCGGAAAACTGAGTGGCCCAGGGGAAATACTCAGCCCCGGGGGTTTGCGGAATACTTGAAGCAGATCCAGGATTTCCGCAAGCGAAGGCGGTGATTGACCGTGAACGGTGAAAACAGTGTGTTCAAGCGCCGGCTGGAGCGAGCCATGGAGCTGCGGAATGTCCGCGCAACGGGCATGACGGCTGAGGAAGAAGCCGAACTTGAGGCCGCCGAGGAAAAAGAGCGGCAAAAGCGCAAGAAGGTAGGCGACGCCGCGCGGGTGGAATACCTGATCCGCGACGCCATGGCACAAGGGAAGTTCGACAACCTGAAGTACGCGGGCAAGCCGATCCCTGGGCTGGGGGAGCGCTACGATCCCGATTGGTGGGTCAAAGGCCTCATCCAGCGCGAGCATCTCAGCGGCCTCGGCCCGAAAGCCATTCTGCTCCGCACCGAGGATGCCGAATTGGATGCGAAGCTTGACGCTTTGTACTCAGAAAAGCAGGTGCGCGAGCTGGTGGAGGATTTCAACGCCCGGGTCATTGACGCGCGGCGCCAGCTCCAGGGCGGCCCGCCGGTGATCACGAAGACCCGCGACGTCGGCGTCGAGCTGGAACGCTGGCACGAGCGCCGGGCGGCGGCTGCCGAGGCAACCGCGGCCCAGGAATCGGTGAATCAGGAACTCGCGAGCAAGCGGCCGTGGTGGCGTCGCATCTGGAGCGGATTGGGCTAGGCCGGGACCGCGATGCCGGCCGCCCTTATGCGGCAGGAGGCTCGGGCTGTGCCATGGGTGACAAGTGCAGGCCTGCGAGCTGCCACCGCTCGTCCTTCCGGATCATGATCTGCGTAACGCGGAACTGGCCATTGGAAGGATGGCCAAGATAGCTGGCCCGTTGGTTTTGGATCCCGATGAGGACGGCCGAGTCGCCGTATGTGCGGACGGTGTTGATGCTCCACTCGAACTGTTCGTTGACGAGGGCCGCTTCCTGATAACGCTGGAGCCACTGGGCCCGTGCGAGTAGGAATCCGCGGGGGCCGACGGCGGTGAAGTCTTCCGCCAGTAGCTTGTCCAGTGCCGCCGCGTCAGCGTTTCGCTCCGCTCTTGCCCAGAGAAAGCTGAGCTCTTCGATGTCGGAATGGAGGTCATTCACGGCTGGGTTCCCTTTCTGCTGGTGTTGAACGCAGGCGTTCCTGCCAGCCGGCCGCCGTCGACGGCGAGTACGGTTCCCGTGACGAACGAGGACTGGCCCGAGCAGAGCCAGAGTGCGGCGGCAGCAACCTCGGCCGTGGAACCGATCCGCCCCAGCGGCACGGCGGCAGCCACATGGTCTTGGGCGGCTTGGCCCGCGCCGGCGAGTCGCTCGGTGAGGATGGGGCCGGGAGCGATCGCGTTGACCCGGATCCCGTGGGAGGCGTAGTCGAGCGCGGCCACCCGTGTCAGGCCGCCTACGCCGAACTTGCTCGCCACGTAGCCGCTCATGCCCGCGACGCCTTGTTCGCCCGCGGTGGAGGACATGTTGACGATCGCCCCGCCGTTTCCGCTTGCCAGCATGAGCTCGATTTCGTATTTCAGGCAGAGGAACACACCGCGCAGGTTGACCGAGATTGCGCTGTCGAACTCCGCGCTCGCCCACTCGGCCAGCGGTGCCGGGGCCCGCCCGCCGCCTGCGGCATTGTTGACCGCGGCGTCGAGCCGGCCGAAGCGGTCCCGGATCTGGGCCATCAGGGACTTCACCGAGTCCTCGTTGCCCACATCCACGGCCATGGCCACGGCATTCCCGCCGCCCGAAGTAATGGCGGCGAGCTGCTGGGACAGCCCCGCACTGTCACGCGCGGCAAGGACAACGTCTGCACCGGCGCCAGCCATCGCAGTCGCGATCTCCGCACCGATTCCGCGGCTCGCTCCCGTGACGAGCGCGACCCTGCCGGACAGTGGCCGGGTAGGATCCGCCGTCGTCATGGCGCTGTCCGGCTTGGGCCGTGCATTTGGCTTGTGCCGTGCATTTGGCTTCCGCCGGGCGCGTGCGCCCGGGGCTCTTGGTTCGCGGCTGCCCGGGTGCGCGGGAGCAGGAAGCCAGCAGCAACCAGCCAGAGCAAGCCACCGAAGCGCCCGATCGGCAGCAGGAACTGAAGGGGCTCGATCGCCATCGACAGGAAGCTCAACTCGGACAGTGCGGCAATGACCAGGCCGGTCCAAGCCAGCCAACGGGGCATGAAGCCCAAGATCAGGGCCGGGACCGCCATGCCTGCCATGAGGAGGCCGATTCCGACGACGAAGCCGACCCCTCCCGTGATGAACGCGAGGAACGCGAGCGCGTGGGTGAGCGTCACATCCGTAGTGATTTCGGGCCGGCTCAGCAACCAGGTCACGGAACCCGAAAACATCAGGAAGATGGCTGCGCTGACGCCGCCAAAGAAGCTAATGGCCGGTCCGGGAACGCGCACGCCGAGCCGGAGCTGCCGGGCATAGACGGTGGCCGCATAGATACCCAATGGCACTGCGGAACCGAATTGGAGCATGCCGCCGACCCTCATCGCGGCGACGTTTTGCTCGAAGAATGCGGCCACCTGATCCGTCGGGGCAAAGGGCGAGACGAACGTTTTCCCGCCTGTCAGGATTGCGGACGTGATGAGGCTGGCGAGGAAAATGCCCAGGCTGACGAGGGCAAGAACTCCGGGGTGTGGGCCGCCTGACCGGGCTGGACGGCCTTCATCGGAAATCGAACGACTACTCATGGCTGAACCTTTCTAGTAGTGGCTGAACTTTCGTAATTGCATCACTATTGAAATAGTTCACCTCTAGAATTGTTCTGTCAAGCATGTATTCTGGATCCATGGAGTTAGCCACACCGGGCCGGCCGAAACGGACCGCTTTTCTCTTGTCGCAGCTTGGTGCCGTGGCGTCGTCCCGCTTTGCCGACCGCACACGGGAGATCGGCCTCACGCCCAGCGACGCCGGCGTCATCCGCCTGCTCGGACGCGCCCCCGGGTTGAGCCAGCGCTCCCTCGCGGACAGGCTCGGTGCCGTTCCCAGCCGAGTGGTTTCACTCATCGACTCGCTTCAGGACCGCGGCCTCGTGGAGAGGGTGCGCAGCAGCACGGACCGGCGGAACTATGAACTCCACCTTACTGACTCGGGCAAGCACGTGCTGCAGGAACTGCGCGGGATTGCCGAACAACATGAAGCGGAGCTTCTGGCCCCGCTGACAACGGAGCAGATTGCTCAACTTGACGTGTTGCTCGCGCAGCTCGCCACCGGCCACGGGCTGGACAGGGACCTCCACCGCGATGTCGGACGCGACGGCGGGCCTGGCGCCGGCCGCGACGGCCGACGTCAGGCCTGAGCGGCTACAGCACCACTTCGCGGCCCGTCCTGCTGGACTCGTAGATCGCGGAGATGATCTTGATCAGCTCAAGGCCGTGGGTGGCCGGAGCGGCCTCGGCGGCATCGCCCCTAGCCGTGGCCAGGAACTGCTCCACCTCGTTGCGGTAGGCCACAGCGCTAAAAGTCGGCGAATCCAGCACCGGCGAAATATCCAGCAACGTGTCGTGCTGTTCGGTGAAGATTTCCAAAGCCGGCTCCAGCTGTGCGCCACCTTTGTCTCCGAAGATTTGGACCTTGGTTTCATCCGCGCCGTGCATCGAGTAACTGGTGTCGAAATGCATCACTGCGCCGTTGCTGAACTTGATCAGTGCTGTGGCAAGGTCTTCGACGGGGTCCGCCGGTTGTCGTGCCGGATCGAAATCGGCGGATAGGTACCGGCTGACGTTGGAGATATTGTTCCGTGCACCGATCTTGTGGAACACGGTTCCGGAGACCGAGGCCACGGAGGGACAACCCATGAGCCACCAGCAAATGTCGATGAAATGGACGCCCAGATCGATGAGCGGCCCTCCGCCTGACAACGCTTTGTCGGCGAACCAACCGCCGGGATTGCCTACCCGGCGCAGGCAAGTCGCCTTGGCATAGTAGATCTGCCCCAGGTCACCGGCGTCGATAAAGCGCTTGAGTACCTCGGCGTTGGGCGAGAAACGGCGGACATACGCTACCTGCAAAACGGCGGCACTCCGCCGGGCGGCAGCATCAACGGCCAAAGCCTCCTCCACGGAGGCCGTCATGGGCTTCTCGATCAGCACATGCTTGCCGGCTTCGAGCGCCGCAATCACGATTTCGGCGTGCGTGTCATTGCGCGTGCAGATGCTGACGGCGTCGATCCCGGGATCGGCCAGGAGCTCCTTGTAGTCCGTGAAGACTTTGACTGCTCCATATTCCGCGGCCCGGCTCCCGGCCCGCGCAGCGTCGATGTCGCAGACAGCCACCAAGTGCGCCGACGGCGAATCACGGTAAGCGTCCAAATGCATGTCCGAGATGGTCCCCAGACCGATGACTCCAACGTTCAGCGCCCCCATGTCAGCAGCCCTCCCACAGTGCGGCGGCATTGCGCAGCGATTCGGGCGCAGCCGTGAGGCAGTCCTCGCGGCCCTCATATTCCACGGAACATGGTCCACTGAAGCCGAAGTCCTTGATCAGGCGAAGGACACGCGGCAGGTCCATGTCCCCGAGGCCGAATACGGAACCCTGGATATGGTCCCCTGCCAGCGTTTGCAGCCAGCCGCCACCGGGGCTTCGCTTCCGGCGGTAGAAATCCTTCAGATGCACCACAGACGCGTAGGGGAGAAGCTTGGCGACGGCCGACTCCGGCAGCTCATCGACGCACAGGAAGTTGCCGATGTCCAAGGTGATCTTGAAATTTTCGCGGTCCACGGCGTGCACCAACTGCAGCAACCGTTCGCTGGCGTTGAAGGCCATGCCGTGGTTTTCCACGCTGGTGGTTATTCCCAGGGTTGCCGCGTGGTCGGCGAGTTCCCGGGACGCCGGGACCACCTTCTCCAGGGCATCGCGATATTCGGCGTATGAGGTGGGGCGCCACGCCCACGGCACAACGTCGTGGCGGAAGCGGCTGATCCCCATCCGGTGGGCCGTGTCCAAGTGCGTCTTCACCCGGGCGATCTCAGCCGCCGGGTCGGTGCCGAGGAAATCCGCACCCACCACATAGTTGACCAGGGCGATCCCGGACTCCTCGGCACGCTCGCGCAATCCTTCGGCCGCCGCCTGGTCTGCGGAAAGGTCCACGCCCAGTCCCGCCTCGGCCACTTCGAGATGGCCGGCCTGATGGGAAGCCGCCCAGCCCGGCAGCTCCAAAAGGCCCACTCGTCCGTCGGCCAAGGCTCCCGCCAAACTGTACGTACTCAGCCCAATCTGCATTGTTCGATCCTCTTCCGTGGATTCCGCTTGCCGTCACTTGCGAGCCCACGTTAGGCAGGATTCCGGGCGAAAAGGGCTGGTTGAACTTCATTCGGCATTGAACTTTCGCGGCCGCGCCCCGGTCCCGCAGCGAACCTCAATATGGTGGCAGGCATGATGGAAAAGAAGCCCCGGATCCTCATTACCGGAATCGCCCTCGAGGCCAGCACCTATTCCCCTGCCCGGACCCGCATGCAGGACTTTGTCCGGCGGGATGGCCAGGAGATCCTGGACCAGTACCCCTTTTTCGCACCGGGCCATCCGGTGCGCGAGGCGGCGGACTGGCTGCCGCTTGTCCATTTCCGCGCCATCCCGGGCGGGGCCGTCCCTTCCGCGGATTACGCCGAGATGAAGCGGACGATTCTTTCCGCTGCGGCGGATGCCTTGGACGAGGGCCCGGTGGACGGGCTCTACTTCGACATCCACGGTGCCATGAGCGTCGATGGCACAGATGATCCGGAGGGCGATTTGCTCCTTGCCCTACGCGGTCTGCTCGGCCCGGACGTGCTGGTATCCAGCGGCATGGACCTGCACGGCAACGTTTCCTGGACGTTGGCGCACCAACTGGACATCCCCAGTTGCTACCGCATGGCCCCGCACGAGGACTGGCTGGAAACCAAGGAACGCGCAGCCGCGAACCTGCTGGAGCGTCTGGCACTGCCGGAGGCCACCCGCCGCCCTCTCAAGGCCTGGGTTCCGGTCCCCATCCTGCTGCCCGGCGAAAAGACCAGCACCCGATTGGAACCGGCCAAGTCGCTGTACGAGGAGGTTGCCGTGATCGCCGGGCAGCCCGGCGTGCTCGACGCCGCGCTGTGGATCGGTTACGCCTGGGCCGACGAGCCGCGCAACCGTGCCGTGGTGATGGTCACCGGTGACGACGCCGACGCCGTCGCGCGCCATGCGGGCGGGCTCGCCGTCGAGATGTGGAACAGGCGGGACGAGTTCCGTTTCGTGGCGCCCTCGGCGCCGCTGGCTGAATGCCTCGCGGCAGCGGAGGCAAGCACGAAGCGCCCGTATTTCATCAGCGATTCCGGGGACAACCCCACGGCCGGAGGAGCCGGAGACGTCACCTGGACCCTGCACAAACTCCTTGAGCACCCACCCGTCGCGGCCGGAACGCTGCAGGCCATCTATGCCTCGATCCCGGATGCCGCCGCCTTGGACGCCTGCATTGGGGCCGGTGTCGGTGGATCCGTCTCTGTGGACGTAGGCGCTCGCGTGGACGGCACACAGTCCGGTCCGGCGCGGCTGGACGGCATTGTGGAGCATCTGGCCCATGGCGACCCTGTGGCCCTTGACGAGGCCGTCATCCGTGTTGGCGGGCTACGCGTCATCGTGACCCGGCGCCGCAAGCCCTATCACCTGGAATCGGACTTCCTGCGGAACGGCTTGGATGCCCGGGCAGCCGACGTTGTGGTGGTCAAGATCGGCTACCTCGAGCCAGAGCTCTTCGACATGGCCGCGGACTGGATGCTGGCGCTCACCCCGGGTGGCGTGGACCAGGACCTGCACCGGCTGGGCCACCAGAGGATAGCGCGGCCCATGTTCCCGTTCGACGACGGCAGTGCGGCGCCTGACCTGGCCGCACGGTTGGTACCGGCATCAAACCAGCCGGCCGGCGTCGAGCGCTGAGGGGCGGGCCGCATGCGTCCCGGGCGCCAAAATCGAACCGCAACTAACTTCGATTCCGAACTAAGTTAGAGCCCCTTCCGAAGCATCAATCCTCCGTGATTTCGTTTCCTGCATGGTCAATTGACCCTGTGAGTTCAAAGTGGAGGAAGCGATGAAAGAACTTAGTCGACGTGGTTTGCTCGGTCTGGGCGGAGCCCTGGGTGCCGCAGCCTTGCTGTCTGCATGTGGTGAGGCCTCGGGCTCCGCTTCTTCGGACAGCCTCTCCACTCCGGCAAAGCTGCGGGTCTGGTTCATGAAGGACTCCGTGTCGGACAAGGCCCAGGCGTGGCTGAAGCAGGAGTTCGAAAACAAGTTCCAGGGATCCACCCTCACCATCGAGCAGCAGGAGTGGGATGGCATCGTCCCGAAGCTCCAGACCGCCCTGGCCAGCCCCGAATCGACGCCGGACATCATCGAACTTGGCAACACCCAGGCGCCCACGTTCTGTGCGGTGGGAGCGCTGGCCGATCTGAGCGGCATGAAGGAAGAGCTCGGCGGTGCAAATCTGACCAAATCGCTCGTGGAACTCGGCAGCTTCGAGAACAAGATGTACGCCGCACCCTTCTACGCGGGAAGCCGGATCGTGTTCTACCGGAAGGACATGTTCCAGCAGCTAGGGCTCGCGATACCGAAGACCATTGATGAGCTGACCGCCGTCGCAACGAAGATCCAGACCGGCAACCCCGAGAAGAACGCACACTTTTCCGGGATGTTCCTGCCCGGGATTTCATCACAATCCGCGTTCGCTTGGGTCTTCAGCAATGGCGGACGACTGGCCGTGCAGAAGGACGGGAAATGGGAAGGCAGCTTGTCCTCGCCGGAAAGCCAGAAAGCCATCGCCCAGCTCCAGGAACTGTGGAAGACGGGCTCCACCACCGGAACCATCACCGACTCCACCATCGGCTCCCAGCCGTACACCGCCTTCAACACGGGCGAGGCGGGAATGTTCTTCGGCTTCAACTTCCATCTGAAAAAGATCAAGAAGGAACTCCTGGACGCCGGCAAGGTGGGGTACTTCAACTTCCCTTCGCCTAAGGGTGACTCCGTGGGCAACCCTTTTGCCGGCGGCTCCAATGTGGCCATCTCGAACAACAGCAAGGCACGGGGGCTCGCCAAGGAAGCACTCAAACTCATCTTCAGCAAGCCGTTCCAGGAGTTCTTCGCGACCGAGGGAGGCTGGGTCCCCGGAAACCTGAACTACGCAGCGGCCCTCGGGCGGGACGAATTGTCCAAGGTCACCATCGAGGCCGTCAGGAATTCCGTGGGCACCCCGGCAGCCAAGAACTGGGCATTGGTGGAGAGCGCCAAGGTGGTTGACGACTTCTTCGTGGCCATGGGCGCACTGAAGGATCCCGTTGGGCTGGCCAAGACGGCCGACGCCAAAATGACCGAAATCCTCAACAGCAAATAGGCCCGGCGGGAAGCAGAAAGGACCGAAGCCATGACCGTAACCAGTACGCGTGCGAAGCCGGAAGGGACCCTGCCTGACCGGACTGGACCAGCGGCCCCCAGGAAACGCAGGCGCAACCCCCTGCCGTACCTCCTTCTGCTTCCCGCGGTGCTCATTCTCCTGGTGGACATGGGCTACCCGCTGCTCCGCCAAATCACCATGGCGTTCCAGCACTTCTCCCTTGAGCAACAGTTCGGCAAACCCGCCGAATTCGCCGGGCTCGACAACTTCACCCGGGTGCTCGGCGATTCGGCATTCTGGCTCACCCTGGGAAGATCCCTTGCCTTCTGCCTTGTGTGTGCCGCACTGACCATGGCCATCGGGATCGGAGGGGCGCTTCTGCTCACCAAACTCTCGCGCCCGGTTTCCGTTTTCGTCCAGGCCGCCATGCTGCTGGCGTGGGCAATGCCCGTGTTGTCCTCGCTCCAGGTGTTCCAGTGGATCTTCGATTCCAGGTCCGGGGTGGTCGACTGGACACTGGCCGGACTCGGATTGCAAGGGATGGCTGGCTACAACTGGTTTTCCAACCCCCTGACCTTCTTCGCAGTGGCGGCCATCCTGGTCATCTGGATGAGCGTGCCGCTGGTGGTCTTCATGGTCTACGCATCGGTCACCCAGATCGATGAGTCCATGCTGGAGGCCTCAACGCTCGACGGCGCCAACGGCTGGAAGCAATTCCGCGAAATCACCGTTCCCACCATCGCCCCGGTTCTCCTGCTGGTCACGATCCTTGAAATCATCTGGGACCTGCGGGTATTTACGCAGATCTTCATCCTGCAGAAAAACGGCGGTATCACTGAGCAGACCAACGTCCTTGGCACCTACGTCTACCAAGTGGGCTTGTCCGGCGGAGACTATGGTGTGGCTTCCGCGACCGCCCTGATCATGCTGCTGATCACGTTGCTCCTGACCTGGCGTTATGTCACCCAATTCCTGAAGCAGGGAGAAGTCTGAATGGCCCTCAAACCCAGCCCCGTCCGCCGCTCGGCGGCCAACATCACCGGCCTGGTCTTCGGTCTGCTGTGGATTTTCCCGGTCTACTGGTTGGTCAACAATTCGCTCGTCACGGACGATGCCTTGCAGTCCCGCACGCCGTCGTTCCTGCCGCTCGACTTTACCTGGGCGCACTACGAGACAGTACTCCACGACGGCCGCTTCTGGTCCGCCCTGCGGATGAGCTTCGGGGTGGCCTTGATTGTGGTGGTGGCCGCACTGCTTTTCGCCTTCTTCGCGAGCATGGCGCTCAGCCGCTTTCGGTTCAAAGGCCGCAAGATCGTCATCATCTCGGTGCTCGTGATCCAGATGATCCCCGCTGAAGCCATGTTCATATCCCAATACAAAATGATCGACAGCTGGCACCTGCTCAACTCCGTGCTCGGCCTGAGCCTGCTGTATATCGGGGCATCCGTGCCTTTCACCATCTGGATGCTCAAGGGCTTCGTTGACGGGGTCCCCGTGGAGCTCGAAGAGTCTGCCATGATCGACGGTTGCTCCCGAATGGGCGCATTCTTCCGGGTGACCTTTCCGCTCCTGGGCTCCGGACTCGTGGCCTCCGGGATCTTCGCCTTCCTGGCCGCGTGGAACGAATACACCTTGGCATTGGTACTGCTGAGCAGCGATAACAGCAAGACCCTCCCGCTGTGGATCCAAGGCTTCAGCGGCCAGAACCAGGCAACGGACTGGGGTGGGATCATGGCCGGTTCCACCCTCATGGCGCTACCCGTGATCATCCTCTTCGTCATCGTGCAGAAGAAGATGGCCCAGGGCCTGGTTGCTGGCGCGGTGAAAGGCTGACATGCAGTTGAGCGTACAAACCGCCGGTTCCCCTCCGACGTCGTTGATTCTGGGCCCGGGCGCTCCCGTGATGGTTTTCGACGTCGGCGGAACCGACCTCAAATACGGTGTCGTGGACGCCGCCGGCCGCTTCGCACACCAGGGATCCACGCCGACGGCCATTGGTTCGCAGGACGAGTTCCTGGACCAACTGTCCGGCCTCGTCGCCACCTACCAAGGTGGGCCCCCCGAACAACGGCCGCAGGCAATTGCCGTCAACGCGCCGGGCATAGTGGATGCGGGCAAAGGCATCGTGGTCTCCGCCGTGAATCTAGGCTGGCGCAACTTCGCGCTCTCCTCGGCTCTGCAAGCGCGCGTCGGACTTCCTGTGGTGCTCGGCAACGATGTGCAGGTGGCCGGTTTGGCAGAGCACCGCCTGGGGGCCGCGAAGGGGCTGCGGAACGCCTTGGTGATGGTCATCGGCACGGGGATCGCCAGCGCGGTCATCCTGGACGGCGAAGTGTACGACGGCGACGGGTACGCCGGAGAAATCGGCCACGCACGCATGGAGCCACTCACGAGCACCGTGGCCATCCCGTGTACCTGCGGCGCTTCAGGATGCCTGCAGACGGTGTCCTCGGCGTCCGCCATCGCACGCAACTATTCAGCCGTGTCCGGCGCGCCCGCGGTTGGCGCGAAGGAAGTGATGGAGGCCGCAGCAGCGGGTGACCAGGCCGCCGTCGGGGTCCTGAACCGGGCATATGACGGGCTCGCGCTGGCGATCGCGCAAAGCGTCGCACTTCTGGCACCGCAAGCCGTCATCTTCGGCGGTGGCCTGTCCAATGCCGGGGACGCGCTCCTTCTCCCGGTGGCGGCCCGGTTGGAGTCCATTCTGAGTTTCCACCGCAGGCCCCTGCTCCTGCCTGCGCAGTTCGGCTCTTCGGCAGGGCTTCTCGGCGGCGCCGTGCAAGCCCGTGAGCTACTCTGCAAAGAGCGGCCCAATGGCGGGCGGCAGACACCGAGCCCCTGGAGAGACTGACTTTGGGTTACAAGCCTTCCTACGCCAAGACCGTGAAAAGAACCGGTCCCCGGGACATCGCGCTGACCGAATACTCCTCCAGCATCCTGTCCATGATCGCCAGTGGCAGGGCGAGGTCGCGCGCCGACCTCGCGCGCACCCTGAACCTTGCCCCATCCACCATCACCATCAAGGTGAACGAGCTGATGGAAGCCGGACTTATCAGCGAAAGCGGTTCAGGTTCCGCGACTGGAGGCCGGAGGCCCATGCTCCTGGAACTGGTCCCGGACGCGGGCTTCATCCTGGCGGCGGACTTGGGCGCCCATCATTTGTGGGTCGGCAGGCTGAACCTCTCCGGCAATCTGCTTGCCTCCGAAATCAGGGCCATCGACATCAACGACGGCCCCGGAGTGGTTCTGCCCCAGGCCGCCGCCATGATGCGTGCCCTGACCGATCCGGCCGTCGATCCTCCGCTGCGCGGCGTAGGGATGTCCTTGCCCGGACCGGTCAACTTTGCCCAGGGCGCGCTCGACTCGCCGTCCAGAATGCGCGGCTGGCACGAATTCAAGGTCCGGAACTGGCTTGCCGAGGAATTCGGGACTTTGGCGGTTGTGGACAACGACGCCAACATGATGGCTTTGGGCGAGCACACGCTGCGCCAGCGGGAATCACCCGATTCCAAGGTCCGGCAGAACACGCTGTTCCTCAAAGCAGGGGCCGCGATCGGCTGCGGGCTCATCATTGACGGACAGGCCTACCGCGGCGCCACCGGTGCCGCCGGAGATATCGCCCACGTGCAGATCCCGGCCGCGGGCGATGCTCCATGCTCCTGCGGCAACCGCGGCTGCCTGGAGACGGTCGCCAGCGGGTCCGCCATCATCCGCGACCTGGCCGCCGTCGGGATCGATGCAGCGGACGTCAACGACGTCGTCCTGCAGGTCAACAACGGCGACCCGCACACCACAACGCGAGTCCGTACCGCCGGCCGGATTCTGGGGCAGACCCTCAGCATTGTGGTTAATTTCGTGAACCCGGATGTGGTGGTGCTGGGCGGCGGACTTTCGCAATTGGAGCCCTATGTTGCCGCCGTGCGCTCGCAGCTTTACGAAAGCTGCCATCCGCTCGCCACCAAGAACATCGTCATCGAAGCGTCGCTCGCCGGTTCGCAGGCCGGCCTTCTCGGCGCCGGGCAGCTATGCCTGCGCACGGTGCTTGCGTCGTGAACATTCGGCCCATCCAACGGGGGAACCATGAAGATTGAAATATGCGTCCAGGACCTGGACGGGGTTCGCTGTGCCATCGACGCCGGTGCGGACCGCGTCGAGCTCTGTTCAGCGCTTGAGACCGGCGGCCTCACCCCGAGCGCCGGCCTCGTTGAGGCAGCGGCGGAGCTCGCGCGCGACGCCGGTCGCCAGGATTTCGTCCACGTGCTCATCCGCCCGCGGCCGGGCGGCTTTGTCTATTCACAGTGTGAGATTGACGTCATGCAGCGAGATATCCGGCATCTGCTTGCTGCCGGCGCCGACGGGGTTGTCGTCGGGCTGCTGACCGCTTCAGGCGATGTCGACGCCGCCGGCGCCGAGGCGCTGATCGATGCGGCGGGAGGGACTTTCGTCACGTTCCACCGCGCGGTGGATGCGGCCCGGGATCCGCTTCAAGCAGTGGACGACGCCGCCAGGCTGGGTGCGCAGCGCATTCTCACCTCGGGGGCGGCCCGGGCCGCGGGCGACGGAATCGACATGCTCAAGCGCATGGTTGCGGCCCTCCCCGCCGAAGTTTCCGTCATGGCCGGCGGCGGCGTCACTGAGGAGGCCGTACCCGGGCTTTTGGCCACGGGAATCCGTGCAATACACTTGTCGGGCCGTAAGCTCACGGTCGATTCCGCTCCGTCCGGGCCGGGCGGCGGGGATGGGATACGCTCGGTGACGCATCCGGCCACAGTGGAGCGGATGGTCAGGGCAATGCGCACCGCGGAGGCAATGACGCACAGGCGCTGATTTTTGCCACATTGTGGGGAATAGCAGCCGCATGGTGTATGTTGCACATTCGCCAGCAAATATACAAGAGAAGAGATAACCCCAGGTGGCAACCGATTACGACGAACTCCGCTCCGACGTCGCGGAATCCCAAAGCACGTCACTTCAGGCCCTGCAGTCTGCCAATGCTCCGGACGCGCGCAGCGTTGTCCGGGAGCTGGACGAAGCCGATGCTTTTGAAGGCAACGAGGTACCAGGCGGCGAATTCGTCGCCGAGGAACTGGTCATTGCGGTCGTTCCCCAGAAGGAAGATGAGTTCACGTGCTACTCGTGTTTCCTCGTCCGTCACCGCTCCCAGATTGCCCGTGAAAAGAACGGCCACGCCTACTGCGTAGAGTGCGAAGGCTGAGCCGCTGAGGCGCAACCTCGTCCCTCACAGGGGATTCAAGCGCTTCTTCTTGGCGACCTTTTCATAGCGGGCCTTGGAATCCGCGGCTCGCTGCTCTTCGGCAGCGAGCAGGGGGCCATAAGGCGAGTTGTCCTCCACCGATCCGCCGGTATCGTTTGCGATGCGGAGCAGCACCGAGCGGCTTACAACGCTGTCCTGGTGCTCTCCTAGGATTTTCTGGAGCTCACGGGCGTCACGGGCCAACCGCACAGCGGCCTTCCCGTGAACGTCCTGCAGCGCTTCGGCTGCATGGCGCAGCCGTTTGGCGTCTTTGCGGACCTGGTGCAATGCCGTGTCGCTTTCGACGCCGGTTTGCTGGGCCGCCGCCTTCTGGGACCGACGCAACCGCTTGATCACTTTGTCGGCCAGCTTGGCCGTGGCGGGACGGGCCTTCTTCCCTGCACTAGGCCTTGCGGGAGGCTTGTCGCGGAATTCCTCAAGCGCGTCCAGGAGCCGGAAATATCGTTTCGTTCCCAAGGAGCGGAGCATCTCTCGATACCCGGAGTTGAAGGCGGCCTCGAGTTCGTCATTGATCTTGGTGGCAGCTGGAGCGGGCACCAAGCCGTCGGGTTGCTCGTTCAGCAGCTCCCCGATCCGGTCGCGCAGCACCTCGGCATCCCGGGCCTTGCCCAGGACCTTGGTCAGCCATTTCAGTTCGGCCTTGAGCTGATCCCCGGCGTCGGCGTCGAAGAGCTGGCCGTAAGCGGACAAAGTCGAGCGGAGCCTGCGGGTGGCCGAGCGCATGCGGTGAACGGCGTCGTCGGCGCCTTGCCGGACCCCGGAGTCCAGTGCGGTGATTTCAGCGATCTGTGCGGCTATGTAGGCAACTACCGCGTCTCCCGCAGAACCCTTCGGACGGGCTTTTGGCGGTGCGGGCACGGCGGCTGGCCAGGCTGTTCCGAACGCGCGGGCCAGCTTGGAAGCATGCTCCGAAGGGGTTGCGCCGGCCCCTGACAAGACGCGCTCCGCACTCTCAAACAGGGCTTCATCGCCGTGGACCAGTTCGATTTCCCATTCCCGCCATCGCCTCTCCAATTGCGTTGGGTGCAAGGTCTCGGCCGTCACGTGGTCATCCACGAAATCGGCTAGAGTGACGTCTTCGCTTCCGTGCAGGCGATGCAAAGTGCGGCGGGTATGGATCCGGGCCACGGGCCTGAGCTCTTCGCCGCGGGTGAACACCAGAAGCCTCTCCGCTAGCTCCTCAGGAACGATCTCGGGCTGCCCCAGCGGCGCCTGGATCTCCACCCGGGTGTCCCGGTCTGCCGGCAGTTTCAGATGCCAACCTGAATCGGTGCCGCCGGTGCGGCGCCGCAAGGTGATGCGGTGCTTGGCAAGGATCAGGCCTTCCGTGTCGAAGTAGACGGCCTCAAGTTGATGATCTGCAGGGTCAGCGACCTGCTCGACGCCGGTGATGTCCTCGAACGCCGGAAGGGGCGTTTCCAAGTCAGCGTCGTACTTGCGTTCTGTTTCCACGGATTCCTGGGTCGACATGTCGCTTCCGCCCTTCTCGTAGCTGGCCGCACCTATAGGCATCCTCCCACCAGGCCTTCAGCAGGGAAAGACCGGGCCAAAGCATCTGCAGCGGGTCCCTTGCAGGCGCAGCGATCCGGGAGAGAATGTGGGCATGACTTCGTTTGTGCTAGTGCCAGGGGCGGGCGGCTCAGCCTGGTATTGGAGCCGCGTCGTCCGCCACTTGCAGGAGGCAGGCCACGATGCCGTTGCCGTCGAGCTGCCCGGCGACGACGAAAATGCTGGCCTGCCCGAGTACGCGCGCTTGGTTGAGGCGGCAATCAGTGGACGGAACGACGTCGTGCTGGTTGCGCAATCGCTTGGCGGTTTCACGGCGCCCATGGCGGGCGCCCGGACCGGCGTCGCAGAGATCGTCTTCGTCAACGCGATGATTCCCAACCCAGGTGAGACCCCCGGTGCGTGGTGGGATAACACAGGCTGGGAGGGCGCGCGCAAGCATGCTGCCGCGGCCGGTGGTTACAGCGCAGAGTTCGATGTGAACGAGTACTTCCTGCATGACGTTCCACCAGAGCTTGCGGCCGAGGGGGAACCGTACCAGCGGCCCGAAGCAAATGCAGTCTTCGCGTCGAGCTGCGAATTCGTGGAGTGGCCGGCCGTGCCCGTCAGAGTACTCAGCGGTGAGGGGGACCGGTTCTTCCCGCTCGAGTTCCAGCGCAGGGTCGCACGGGATCGCCTCGGACTTGAGCCGGATGTCCTGCCCGGTGGGCATCTCATTGGGCTGTCGAATCCGGCTGGAGTTGCCGACTACCTCTTGCGCCGATGAACTTTTTACAACCCCGGTCCTTCGATTCCCTAGACCGGAATCGGCCCAAGCCCTAAGATCACTCTGACGGCACCAGCCCTGCGCTGATCGATGTCCGTCGCGGTCTCACCCTTAAGTGTGAGCGCCGGGTCCGTTCCGCGACTCCTGGGTCTCCGAACGGGCCCGGTCGACCTCCACGGGGACTACCGGGCCAGAGGAGGCCTTGCCATGAGTGAAGCCAACAAGGAACTGGTGCGGCGCCACTTCCAGGAAATCTGGAACCAGAGGCGACTGGACGTTTGTGAGCAAATCATGGCCGATTCATACGTGGAACACGCCCAGGCTCCTTTCGGGACTACCGAGCCAGGGGCCGTCGTCGGACCCCAAGCGATGCGCGAAACCGTGCAGTGGCTGCTTGCCCAGTTTCCCGACATCACCATGACGATCGAGGCGATTGCCGCCGACGGCGATACGGTAGCCGTCCGCGTTTTATCGGAAGGCACCAACCTCGGGCGCCTTAGCGGACGGGGTCCTGCCACCGGAAAACGCATGTCCGCGCGTCAATCGCACTGGTTCAGGATCGAGGACGGCAAGCTGGCTGAGCATTGGGCCACTCGTGATGACCTCACAGCGATGCTCCAGCTTGGCGTCGTCAAGCAGCCCGGTCCGCCGAAAATCGTGGCGATGATCCAGCGACTGGCAGGCCGCCGCAGCGGAACTTGACCCCGTCGGCTCTCCCCGCTCGACGCAATTCGCGATGGTTAGAGAGTAATTACTCGTAGAGGGTGACGGCAACGCGACAACGGAGGATGCTTGATTGATGGGAGGGAAAAACATGACACGAGACGTGAGCCATTTCGAGCGCCTTTCGGCGTGGACGGAAAACGACATGAAGCCAGCCGTCGGCAAGCTGTTGCGCGGCGATGGCGTGCCTTCCGAGCTGCAGGAAGACAGCCGTCCCTCGCCCCTGGATTTCCAGATCCCTGATGAACTGGACCGTGCCCTGGAGTCGGCTTCACAAACGCTCAGCCTCACGGCCAGCGAGATATTGCGCGAGGCCCTGTCCGAGTGGCTGGGCAGCCATGGACAGCCGGCCACGGGCCACCATCCGTTCGGGAAGCACACCGCGCTATAACGTGCGCCGGGCTGCGGGCCGCGGAGCCGCAGCCCCTATTGAAGGCTGCCCTGGGCAGCGTCTCCGTGCCGTGCCGAGCGGAACGGCGACGCCGCAAGGAACACGGCAGCCGCCACGAATCCCGCGATAGCGATCCACAGCGTCGGCTGGTACCCGATTGATACCGCGAGCAGACCGCCGGTGGGCGCGCCGACCACAATCATCGCCCGGTTCGCAGACCGTATTGTGGTGTTCATTCGTCCTTGCAGGTGGTCCGGGGTTACCGCTTGGCGGTAACCCATCTCGTTCGCGTTGCTCAGTCCTAGGGCGAGTCCGTAGAGGGCCTGCCCCGCGGCCAGCAAGAGAATCACGAACCACTTCTGTCCGCTGCCGGTAGGCACGACGGCGATGATCGCCCAAGCGATCGACATGAGGCCATTGCAGATGATCACCGCGTGTCCGGCTCCCCATCTCATCCCGAACCTGGTCGAGAAGCTGCTTCCGAGCAACCCGGCGACGCCAGCGGCCGCCAGGGTGATGCCAAGTTCGAACGGAGACAACCTCAGTTCAAGCAAGACGAAAGATACGAAGACTGTTCCGAGCATGCTGTTGGAGAGGAACCACACGTGGGATCCGACGGCCATTGGTGCAAGGACGCGGTGCCGGTAGACCCAGCGGAGTCCCTCGGCGATCTCCGCGCGGAGACCCCGCAGGGACGTACCGGATATCTCCCGTGGCTCCACAACGCGCACGCGGGAGATCGCCAGTGCGGAGAAGAGGTAGGACACGGCGTCGGCGAGGACGGCGAAGGGAGCTCCCAGGAGCGTGACCAAGCCGCCGGCAACGAGTGGACCGGAAGTCTGGGCGACAGCATCGCTTTGGTCGGCCCTCGCGTGTGCAGCCAGCAAGTCCCGCTTGGCCACGATCCGCGGGAGAAACGACTGGGACGCGGCGTCGCCGAAGAGGGAGAAGACGCCGAAGAAGGCAACGAAGACGATGAGGACAACGAGGTTCAGCCGTCCCATCGCGTAGAGGATCGGAATGGCCAGCAGGAGGACGCCCCGCGCGAGATCTGTTCCCACGAGCACGGGTTTCCGTGGCCGTCGGTCGACGAGGGCACCGGCGACTAATCCGAAAACGAGATAGGGGAGCCACCGGGCCGCGTTCAGCAGGCCGACGTCGGTTGCGGTGCCTTGAAGCGTATCCAGCACCAGGACCTGCAGAGCCAAGGTGGTGATGTAGGTTCCAAAACCCGACACCGTGTAGGCCGACCAGAACGCCAGGTAGCCGGGAATCCGGAAGACGTCCCGCGGGTTCGAACTATCCATGGGGTTTCAGCGTCCGTTCACGGGCAGGCTGAAGCCGACAAAGCGGACACCCGTGCCGATGCCGGCCACCCGAGGACTGGGCGCCCATGGCCAGTCCTCGGGTATGGAATGCAAACTGCCTTTAGCCGCCGCAGTACTTGCTGTAGTTGGTGCCCGCGTTCTGGTAATCGTTCTTCAGGGCATTGAGCTTCGCGGTATCCGGGCTGTCCTTCGCGGACTCGTCCAGGTAGTCCACAATCGTCTTCAGGGTGGGCTTCAGCTCATCCGAGGAAACGGTTTCGATCGGGCGGAGCTGGTTGGCTACCCGGATGGTTCCGGTTTTGTCCGTGGTGTTCGTGGGGTTCGAGATGACGGTCTTGACCCGGCTGCAAGTGTCCGCGGTGCTCAGCTGCTGCGGTGCGGAGCAGGCTGAAGCGGAGAGGAGGAGCCCGGCCGCGAGCAGGGTTGTGGTGATTTTCTTCATGGTTCCCTCAGTAGTTGCTGACGTTTGATTGTAAGCAGACGTGGCGTGGCGCCCAATGCAGGCTTAGCCAGCGGAACGGTCCATTTCGTGCAGCCCAAGGTCGGATGATCACAAGGGAGGGGCCCCTCGGCCGCCCGGCCGCGGAACCCCTCCAGTGTTTGAAGCGCGCTGGATCAGCGCTGGGGGAGGGCCTTGGTCCCCTCGATCTGCACGGCTTGCAGCTTGTTCGGATCCAGGCCAAGGGTCTTCAGGATGGTCGGCGCAATCTGCGTCGTCTCGACAGCGCTGGTCACCGTCCGGGCGTGTTCGTCGTTCGCGCCGGAGATCACGAGCGGCACATCGCGGTCGTCCGCGCTGGCTCCGCCGTGTTCGGCGATCTTAGCCTTGCCACCGGTGTAAACCACGCCGGTCTGGGCGATGCCCAGGATGTCCGGGTAACGTTCGTCGCTGGTTTTGGTGCCGAAGTAGTTTGCAACTTCGCTGCCCGCGTAGACCTTGCTCAACCCCGAGGTTGTCACGGTCTTGGCAGCACCGCTGACGTCGTTACCGGCGGCCGAGTGCGCTGCCAGGTAGTCCTTGGCGAACTGGGCTGCCGCCTGCGAGTGGTCCGAAAGCCACAGCTGCATGATGTCGTCGTCGGTGGAGAACGCCACGAGGTCTGCGGAGCCCTGGTGGGTCGACTTCCATGCCGCGTTCAGGCCGTCGATGATTGCGCTGTCAGGGACCCTCGTCAGCGTCGAAGAGTCCATCGGGGACTGTCCGTGCTTTGCAGAAAGGATCACTGTGGTGTCCTTGGCGTGGCCGGAAGCGGCCAGTGCGGACTCGAACTTCCCCACAGAAGCGTTGACGAAGTCCAGGGCTTTGCTCAAGAGCGGGCCGGGAACGGTGCCGCCCTGAAGGTAGCCGCCGGTGAGGCCGTCCGACGTCGGGAGCTTCTGTGCCGTCGAGACGGCCTGGAAGTTCATCCCGAAGATGCCCGGTACTGCGGCTGTCTTGGTGCCGGAGTGGTCCTTGCCATCGATTTCGTTCAGGACGGCCTGGACCTTGTAGCCGTCGTACTGCTGGGTTGCGGCGTTGTCCTGCGTCCAGTCGCCAGTGAAGGGAGCGGCGGCCTTGCTGTTGATTTCCGGGGTGAACAGGTCATCCAGGCCCTTGCCAGAAGGGCCGTTCAGGATTTCGTAGGCCGGGTGTTTGTCCGACCACGCCGTGGTCAGGCCGGCGCTCTTCGCCACTTCGAAGACCGTGTTTACCTTCAAGTACTGGTGCGGGTAGACCGGCTTGCAGCTTGCCGGGTCAACCGGGAGGGCGGCCGGGTCAAGGAGTGAGCCGGGCTGTCCCGTCATGTTCAGGATGCTGCCCGGAAGCCCGGGCAGGCCCTGGCCGGCGTCGAGGGAGTTCTGGTTCTTGTCTGCGGCTTCGGTGAAGGCCACTTCGGCGCCGGGCGCGGTGTTCTTGCAATCCGTTGTGCCCGCGGGCAGGAGTGCCCTGTTGAAGGTGTCGTCATAGTAGACGCCGGTGGTCCCGGGATTGCCGCCCGTCAACTGGCCCACCATGCCGGGGAAGGAATCCGAAGGCACGGGAGTCTGGGCATGCGTGTAGCTGGTGCCGTGGTTGACCAGCGACGCCAGTGCCGACGTCGGGTGGTTCTTGACGTACGAATCCAGGTCCTTCTGGTGGAGGCCGTCCACCGAAAGCAGCAGGACATGCTTCGATGTTTCGCCCTGGCCACCCTGGCCCTTGCTGCTGTCTGATCCCGGCTGGCCCTGGACGTCCTGGCCGCCGCGTGAAGCGTCGTCGGCCATCGCCGGCGCCACCGCGGATCCGGCCATCAGCACGGCCCCCAGGACCGCTGCTGTGGCAAGCCTGTTTTTCTTGGCTGTCTTCATCAATGTAAGACCCTTCGCTATTGCGTTCTTATCGATCGAAAATGCGTCCCCGGATGATTCTTGTTGTGGGGAGGGTCCTCGTCTTGCCGATTGGGCCTCACCGCGGAAACGTTCACGACAGGTTCAATTGCGGGTAGCCGAACTCTTCCGAAACTCACAGGAAATCCGCGTACCCCCGGGTGGGCGGGGGCGCGCGGGCTTCTGTAATCGGTATGGTCCCTAGAGAGACGGTGCGCTGAATTGGTTCGCGCGTGAATTGTCCAGGTCCGCTGCGCTCCACGCCGGGGGTTGGAAATGCGCTCCGCCGAACATGGGGTAGGACAGGATTCCTTGTTGGTCCTGGAGTTGGGCCCACGGCCTGTTGATGCCGAGTGTGCCGTAGCGCCGGACCTGCGTAACCCGGTCGAGGTCAAGGACGGCGTAGAGGATTTCTTCGCCTCCCCTCGCTTGCTGCATGATGGTGCCCTCCGGGTCCACGATGACACTTTCGCCCACTGCAGATGGGTCCGCGCCGTTGACATTGACCACGTACACCTGGTTTGCGAAGGCGTTGGCCCGTGACATCACGATTTCCATTTCCCTGTCCCGGGTTGTGGTCAGGGTGGGCTGGATGATGACTTCTGCTCCAAGCCATGCCAGTTGCCGCGATACTTCCGGAAAGCTCCCATCGAAGCAGATGGCGAGGCCCACCCGTCCGCGGTCAGGGATGTCGAAAGTCACGAACGAGTCGCCGGGCGTGGTGGATTCGAACGGGCGCCACGGGAAGAGCTTCCGGTATCGGGCCACGATCTCGCCTTCGGGGGAAACCGCGATTGCGGTGTTGTAGGTGTTTCCACCGTCGGTCTCCAGGAGCGATCCGGGCACGAGCCAGACCCCCAGACGGCGGGCCAGTTCGGAAATGCGGTTGGTGAGCCCGCTTGGGATGGGTCCGGCGGAACGGGTCTCGCCGTCCGGGTCCGGGATCAGGAATTCCCCGGGTGCTGCGAGCAGCAGTTCGGGTGCGACGATGACGTCGACTTCGGGACCTAGGCTTTTGGCGGTTTCGGCCTGGGCGGCGAACCGTTCCCAGGTTGCTTCGACGTCGTAGGGAACGGGCTTCGTTTGGATTGCCGCTATGGATAGGACTCGCATTTATGCCTCGGTTTCGCTGCTCAGGATGGATTGCAATTCGTTTCGGGTGGAGAAGGTTCCCCGGGGGATCGTTTGCCCGGAAAAGTACGCACGGAGCCTGGGACAGATGATGGCAATGACCAGAACCCCCAGGGCCATGGCGCCGATTCCGATCCAGAACACCGTTCCGATGCCGAGCCAGGAAAGCCCGGCGTATTCGGGGGACAACATGTCGATGGCGCTGTATAAAAAAGCCCCCATCATCAAGAGCGCTCCAAGGCCAGGCAGGATGCCCTTGAGTAAAAGGGCGGACGCCGAGGTGCGCATCTGGGGAGCAAAGTACACAACACAGGCCAGGGCCGTCGCGGCGTAGTATGCGGCGATCATCAGGCCGACTGAAAGGATGGCCAGGCCGATGAAGTCGGCACTGATCGATGCCAGCACCACTGTCACGCCAATGCTCAGGACGGCCCACCAGGTGATTGACTTAGTTGGGGTCCCCCTGGACGTGTGCATCTTTGTCGTTGCTGCGGGCAGCGCGCCGTAGGTGCCCATGCTGAGCCAGGACCGGGGATTGCTGATCGCGACCGTCATCAGGGCCGCCAATGCCGAGAGGCCAACGGCGAGGATGATGACCTGGCCGAAGAGGCCACCCGTAGCTTGGGGGCCAAGGACTGACAGGACGTCTGAGACGGTTGTAGGATCCGTGATGCCTTTGGTCCCGGCAAATCCGACGGCAGCTGTTGCGGTCACGACGTAGAAGAGCAGCAGGATTACCGTGGTGATGACCACGGCCCGCCCGGGGGTGCCTTTGCGGTCTGTAGTTTCTTCATTCACGGCTATAAGCGCGTCCCAGCCCCAATAGATGAAGAGGCACAGAATGACGCCGTGGACCAGCCTGGAGAGATCGCCGGAGGCAAAGGGATTGAACCAGTCCAGGACCGGTGTCTCCGCACCGGCTACTGAACTGCCGGCGCCCATGGCGATAAAGGCTCCAATGCAGAACCCGCCCAGGGCAACCAGCTGCAGGGCAATCAGGGCGTACTGGAGCCATGCGGATAGTTCGATTCCCCGGGCTGCCACAACAGCACTGAGGGCGATCAGCCCGCATGCAATGGCGACGACGATTACCGGTTGGGAGGCCGCCCAGCCCAGCCCCAGAAAGGTCAGGAGGTACGTTGTGGCAACCTGGGCCAGGGCCGCGCTGGCGATGAAGGTGGCGATCTGGGGTACCCAGCCACCGAAAAACCATCCGGCCCACGGCCCGAACACTCGAGAGATCCACACGAAAACCCCGCCGCAGTCGGGCATTTCCCGGTTGAGGTCCCGGAACGCGAAAGCCGTGAACAAGATGGGCAGGAACCCTAGAAGGAACGCGGCGGGCGTGCTCGTCCCCACTGCCAGGACAACGAAACCGAGGGTTACGGCAAGGCTGTAGGCCGGTGCCACTGCGGCAAGTCCCAATGCCACTGTGGGGCCGATGCCGATCGATCCGGCCTTCAGTCCTTTGCCCGCAGTAACGGCGGGAAGGGCGAGGGGTGGCGCGGTGGGCGGTGGAAGGGGATGTGGCATGGTGACTCCTTCATTGAATCAAAAGTTATTTGAATCACATTCAAATTTGAATGACATTCAATACTCGATTAGGCTGGTTGTCAATAGGCATCGAAGCAGGGGGATGGCAATGGCAGGTCTCAGCAAAAGGGAAGTACGCCGCCGGGAGATCGTTGCAGCGGCGCAGGCTGTGGCCGCTCGTGACGGCGCGGAAGGCGCGACGCTTCGTGCAATTGCGGCGGAGGCAGGTATGGCCGCCAATGCCGTCCTGTACTACTACGGGAGCCTTGCCGACATCACGGCCGCTGCAGTCAAGGCCTCCTCCGACCGCCTTCTTGCAAAACTGTCGGAGGCGGTAAGCGCCGACATGAGCCCGACTGTCCGCCTCGCCGCGGTTATCCGGGCAGGAACCACCGCGGGGCTGGACGATGATGTCTCCCGGATACCCTACGAATACTGGCCCCACTCACTCAGGGACCCGGAGCACCGGCGGATTCAGGAGGAACTCACCAGCGCCCAACAACTGATCTACGAAAGGGTCATTGACGAGGGTGTGCGGGCCGGTGAGTTCTTTCCGGTACTTGCCCCGGCGAAGATCGCCCGTGCCCTCGTCGCCCAGGAGGACGGCCTGGTCATGGACGTCCTTGCCGGGATCGCGAGCAGCGACGACGTGCTTGACTTGATCGCCAGCCTCGCCTCGGCCCTTCTGGGCGTCGACAGGGACGCCCTACTCGATCAGTAATACCGCCTACGCAACCGGCGCCCCCAATGACACCGAGAACTCCATCGCCACTTTCGCCGCCAGAGCCCCGGCCTGCTCCAGGTGGCGGCCGAAGCGCTGTTTCGGGGCGCTGACATTGAATGCCGCCACGATCCGCTTCTTGAAGTCGTAGACGGGGGCTGAAACGCCCACCACCCCGAGTTCGAACTCTTCGTCAACTACTGCATAACCGCGTCGGCGAATCAGGGAAATTTCGGTGCGAAGGTCCTCGAAGCTCTGGATCTTGTTGGGCCGGTGACCGGGTTGGCCTTGCCCTGCTTCCAACGCCAAGGGGGAGAGATCCTGCAATTCCGAGGCTTTGGCGGCGTTGGTGTCATACCAATCGCGTAGGGCTGTGGCATCCCAGTCGCTGACCAGCACCCGCCCGGAGGATGTGCCCCAGGCGTCCACGCTGACGCCTTCCCAGCCAAGTGCCCTGTATGTGTGGTTGGACATCTCGCTCTTCAGGGTCAGCACCGTGCCGCCACGCAGCACGCAGAGGTGCGTGGTTTCGTGGGTGGCTGCGGAGACGCGCTTGAGGAACGGGGTGGAGACGCTGACCATCCTGGCCTCGGCGGTCCGCGCGGCCAAGGCGTAAAGCCCGTATCCGAGGCTGTACAGCAGGCTATCCGGGTCCCTGTCGACCAGGCCGGCCTCTGCAAGGGTGGCAAGCGTCCGGGATACCTGGGCCTTGTCGCGGCCTGCAATTTCGGCGACCTTGCTCACGCCTAGTCCAGAGGCGGCAACCGACTCCGGGGATCCCAGGATTTCCAGGAGCTCCAGATCGCGCCGCAGGCCTGATGAATTGCGCCGCGCAGGACGGGTGGCGGCGGAAGCATTTGAGTCACTCACAAAACGACCATAGCAATGTCTAGTTGACATATCAACAACTTGCATTGCGCAAAAGGGAACTCGCCTCATACGGTTGTGGCATGGCTCACGCAGTTGTGAGTCCTCATCCTTGACCCGACGAAGTGAAAAGGAGGATCACGTTGAACGACTCGTTCTTCTCGGACTTCGGTTTGTTCCTCACAAAGAGATCGGCAGATATCGCCGAATCCGCCACCCAGCATCTTGTGGTTGTTTTGGTTTCCCTGCTGATCGCCACGGTAGTCGGCGTCGGCATCGGAGTGCTTGTCTGGAACAAACCGATTAGCCGCTCGGTCGCCATTGCCGGCGCAGGCGTCGGCCTGACTATCCCTTCCATGGCCCTCTTGGCGCTGCTCATTCCGGTGTTGGGCCTGGGTTGGACCCCCACCATCGTGGGGCTCGCCTTTTACGCGCTGCTGCCCATCATCCGCAACACCGTTGTTGGACTGCGCGAGGTCCCACCCGCCGTCTCCGAATCCGCCCTCGGAATGGGGATGGGAACAGTAAAGACGCTGTTCCAGGTGCAGCTGCCCATGGCGTGGCCCGTGGTACTCACCGGCGTGCGGGTCTCCGCGCAGCTCTCCATGGGAATCGCCGCCATTGCCGCCTATGTGGGCGGACCGGGCCTGGGCGGAATGATCTTCAAAGGCCTGTCCAGCCTTGGTTCAAAGAATGCCCTCAACTTCGCCGTCGTTGGAACCGTCGGCGTCATTGTTCTCGCCCTGTTGCTGGATGCAGCGTTCGTCGCCATCCGCCGCCTCACTACCTCAAGGGGACTTCGTGTCTGAAACAATCTCGCGTCCGGCTGCCGGCGCCCGGATCGTCCTCAAAGACGTCACCAAGACCTACCCCGGCCAGGCCGGACCTGCCGTCGATTCCTTCTCCATGGACATCGCCCCCGGCGAGCTGATCATGTTCGTCGGCCCCTCGGGCTGCGGCAAGACCACCACCATGAAGATGATCAACCGAATCATTGAGCCGACGTCGGGATCGATCACTATCGACGGCGAAGACATCCTTTCCCTGAACCCCAACGAGCTCCGCCGACGGATCGGCTACGTGATCCAGCAAATCGGCCTCTTCCCGCACATGACCATCGCCGAGAACATCTCCGTGGTCCCCAAGCTGCTCGGTTGGGACAAGAACAAAACCCAAGCCCGCGTCGAAGAGCTGCTCTCCGTCGTCGAACTTGACCCCAAGGTGTTCGCCTCCCGTTACCCGCGCCAGCTATCCGGAGGCCAGCAACAGCGGGTAGGCGTGGCGCGGGCCCTGGCTGCGGATCCACCCGTCATGCTCATGGACGAGCCTTTTGGTGCAACGGACCCCATCACCCGCGAAAAGCTGCAGAGCGAATTCCTCCGCCTGCAGGAAAAGCTGAGCAAGACAATTGTCTTCGTCACCCACGACTTCGATGAAGCGGTCCGGCTCGGCGATCGCATCGCCGTCCTTTCCGAGCGCTCGCAGATTGAGCAATTCGACACCCCGGCAAACATCCTGGCAAATCCCGCCAACGACTATGTCTCGCAGTTTGTCGGACACGGCGCAGCCCTCAAACGGCTGGGACTGATCCCGGTGAACCAAGCCACGCTCGGCCCCACTGTCGCCATCCGCGGTGCCATCGAGGTCAGCCTCACCGACTCGCTCCGTGACGCGCTGGATGCTCTGGTCCTCTCCGGCGGGACCCCGGTGGCCGTAGTCAACGGGGAAGGCCGGGCCGTCGGCTCCATCGACATCCAGAAGATCTCCGCCGTCCTGGGGGCCGAAGTCCTTCCGGACGCGTTGGCCGGCGGAACGTTGAGCGGAGCCCGGCCGTGACAGCCCAAGCCACCTTGGATCTTGCAACTGCCTTCGGAACAGCATCCAACCGGCGCGGGAAGTACTTCTCCGTCAAGCGCTGGGGCACACCGCTTGTCATCGTCCTCGCGTTGCTCGCACTGTTCTTGTGGCTCGGGTCGCTTTCCTTGGACTCAATCGAACAACGGACCCTGAACTGGCAATACCTTCAGGACCGCACCTTCGAACACCTGCGGTTGACGGTTGTCGCGTCAGCGATCGTTGCCGTCATTGCCATCCCGGCCGGCATCGCGCTGAGTCGTATCCGCTCAAGGACCGTCCACGCGGTGGTGTTCGGCATCGCCAACGTTGGCCAGTCCACTCCGGCAATCGGCCTGGTGATCCTGTTGGCCATTGTCTGGAAACTCGGATTCGAAGTGGCCCTCGTCGGATTGGTGGCCTACTCCGTCCTGCCGGTCCTGCGGAACACCCTGGTGGGCCTGGAACAAGTGGACTCGAGCCTCACAGAAGCAGCCCGGGGAATGGGCATGCACCCCCTCCAAGTCCTCACCCGGATCGAACTTCCTCTTGCAATCCCGGTGATCGTGGCCGGCCTACGCACCGCCCTGGTGTTCTGCGTCGGCGTGGCCACGGTGGCCACCTTCATCAACGCCGGGGGCCTCGGCGACATGATCGTCAACGGCCTCAAACTTCAGCGTTGGCCCGTGCTCATCACCGGTGCCGTGGTGGTCTCCTGCATCGCCCTGACGATCGACTGGATCGCGGGGCTGGCCGAAGACCTGCTCAAACCCAAGGGCCTCTGAGTCTCCCCGTCTCTGAACACCAGGGATCAAGAACCCTCCTGAACCAAAACCCCAAGCATCGAACCTTCCAAGACTTCCCTCAGTGGCGCATGCCCACTCCAGCAAAGGACCCAACATGAAGAAACCAGTTCTCGCACTCCTGGCCACCGGCGTCGTCGCCGCCCTGAGCCTCACCGGATGTGGCGGCTCCGCTAGCTCGTCCGCAGACGCGGCCAAAGGCAACGAGCTTGACGGGCTGACCGGCGTCATTGGCGCCAAGGACTTCTCCGAGCAGTTCATCCTTTCAAACATCACCAGCCAGGTACTCAACGCCCACGGCGCCAAGACCACCACCAACACCAAGGTGGTCGGCTCTGCCAACGTCCGTACGGCCTTTGAAACCGGCCAGTTCGCGGGCTACTGGGAATACACGGGCACATCCTGGATCACCTACAACAAGCAGACCACGCCGATCAAGGACAAGAAGGCAATGTTCGACGCCGTAAAGGCCGCCGATGCCAAGAAGGGCATCGCGTGGTTGGACCCGGCGCCCCTGAACAACACGTATGCTTTCGCCATCCGCGAGGACAAGGCCAAAGAGCTGAACATCAAGTCCCTTTCCGACATCGCGAAACTCCCGGCCAAGGAGCAGACCTTCTGCATGGAAAGTGAATTTTCCACCCGCGACGACGGCTGGCCCGGGCTGAAGAAGGCATACGGCCTCAGCCCCGACGCGAGGGTCTCCATGCTGGACACTGGCGTCATCTACACCGCCACCCAGAAGGGCCAGGACTGCAATTTCGGTGAAGTCTTCGAAACGGACGGCCGCATCTCGGCGCTGAAGCTCCAGGTCATGCAGGACGACAAGCAGTTCTTCCCGATCTACCAGGGCGCCCTCACCATCAAGGCGGACATGCTCGCCAAGTACCCGGCCATCGCGGACATCATGGCAAAGGTTTCCCCGAAACTCACCACCGAGGTCATGCAGAAGCTCAATGCCAAGGCCGACGTCGATGGCGACGATCCTGACAAGATCGCCAGCGACTGGCTGAAGTCGGAAGGACTGATCTAGTAATGGCAGAAGCACGGAACCTGCAGATCGGCGAATCGTTCATCGGCGACGGCCCCAACGCTGCCCATGTGAACACGGTCCTCGGCCACAGGGACGGCCCGGCGGGCACGGCCTGGGCCACGGCCTTGGCAACGCCCAGCGCCGGACATGTCCCCTTCGTCGCCGTTCTCCGGCCTTCCCTTCCGGTCAAGCCGTTGACCTTGTTCGTCACCAAAGCGGCTCCCGCCAATGAGCGGCACGGCAATCTCATTTGGGGCGCCGCACAGGCAGGCATCGCGGCCGGCGTCGCGGATGCCTTGGCGAACGGTACCGTCACGGCAGAGCAGGCCGATTCCCACGTGGTGATCGCCGCCGTCTGGGTCAACCCCGGCGCGGACGACGAAGACGCCGTCTACCGAAACAACCGCGAGTCCGCCCGCACCGCCCTGGAAAACGGGGCGCAACAGTTGCCCTCAACGGCGGCCGTCATCGAGGCACGCAACGTCCCGTCCAATCCCTTCTTCACTCCGCGAGGCTGACAACAATGAAGATCACCGCCATCCGGCTGACCCGCATGGTTCTGCCCCTCGACCCGCCCTTCAACGCCGCGTGGGACCCCGTACCGCGCACCACGTTCCCGGCCACGCTGGTGGAAGTGGAAACAGACGAAGGAATCACCGGCGTCGGCTCGGGCGACACCATGGACGGCTTCGAGGCCTACGAGCACCTGTTCATCGGCACGGATCCGCTGGCTATCCTCAACCAGGTCCGCCGCATCGAAACCATCAACTTCCATGGCGGCCGCTACTGGCCTTTGGAGGCGGCGCTCTGGGACATCATCGGCAAGGTAGCCGAGCTGCCCGTGGCCATACTCTTCGGGGGAGCGCGCAACAAACTGCTGGCCTACGCCTCTTCCGGCGAACTGAAGGCACCCGCAGCCCGGGCCGAATCCGCGCTCGCCGCCAAGGACCGGGGCTTCAAAGCGATGAAAATCAGGATCGCCCGGGACCACCTTGAGGAAGGCGTGGAATCCGTCCGTGCGGCCCGTGAAGCCGTGGGCAGCGATTTCGACCTCATGGTGGACCTCAACCAGATGTGGCGTATGAGCGGGGACATCGAACCGGCGCTGGAGCTGGCAAAGGTCCACAAGCTGGCAACGCAATTGGCCGAACTGGGTGTCCGCTGGCTCGAGGAGCCGCTCCCGCAGGCTGACATCAAGGGTGCCCAGCGCGTCCGCGAGCAGACCGGCATCCAGGTTTCGGGCGGCGAAATGGTCCGCAGCATGCCCGAGATGATGGCCCTCATTGAGGCCGATGCCTACGACATCTACCAGCCGGACGTTGCCCTGGCCGTGGGCATGTACCGGGCCCGGCAAGTAGCTGAGACAGCCAACCTCAAGCACCGCTTCTTCACCCCGCACACGTGGAGCAATGGCCTGGGCCTGCTGGCCAATCTGCACGTAGCCGCCGGTGTGGACGCGGGGCCATACTTGGAATTCCCCTACGACCCGCCGGGCTGGACTCCCGAACGCCGCGACTTCTTCATGGAGCCGCTGGACATCGACGCCGACGGTGCGCTCCGCGTGCCCGACCTTCCGGGCCTGGGCGCCGTCATCGACTACGACGCCGTCAAGAAGTATTCGGTCTAAGGAACCTGCAATGACAGCAACAAAGAATGATTGGATCCAGCGGGCGGGCGCCCAGCGCCCATCAACCGGTTTGTACATCGACGGCGGCTTCCGCGACGCCCGTAGCGGCGAAACGTTCCCCACGGTCTCGCCCCGCGACGGCTCGGTCACCGCCCGCGTAGCGGCAGCGGGGGAGCAGGACGTTGACGACGCCGTCGTCGGCGCCCACCGCTCCTTCGAGTCCGGCGTGTGGTCCAAGACCGACCGGCGCCACCGCCAACAGGTCCTCACCCGGCTCTCCGAACTCATCCTGGAGAACCTCGAGGAACTCGCCCTCCTGGAGTCCACGGACAGCGGCCACCCGATCAGCGATGCGCTCGCCGTCGACGTCCCAAGCTGTGCCCGGACCTTCCGTTGGTACGCGGAAGCCCTCGACAAGGTGTACGACGACGTCGCGCCCACCCCACGCAACGCGCTCGCCATCATCTCGCGAGAACCGCTCGGCGTGATAGGCGCCGTCGTTCCGTGGAACTACCCGCTGATCATCTCCGCCTGGAAAGTGGCCCCGGCATTGGCGGCCGGCAACTCCGTGGTCCTTAAGCCTTCCGAACAGACGAGCCTCAGCGCCCTGCGCTTGGCCGAGCTGGCCACCGAGGCCGGTGTCCCGGACGGTGTCTTCAATGTGGTTCCCGGACTGGGACATGTGGCCGGAGCCGCCCTTGGCCGCCATCCGTTGGTGGACAAAATCACCTTCACCGGTTCCCCGGAGGTGGGCAAGTATTTCCAGCGTTACGCTTCCGAATCCAACGGTAAGCAGGTGGCGTTGGAACTGGGCGGAAAGTCGCCTCAAGTGGTGCTGCACGACGTCGGCGACATCGCAGCGTGCGCGTCCGCCGTCGCATGGGGCATTTTCTACAACGCCGGCCAGACCTGCCACGGCGGCTCCCGCCTCCTCGTGGACGAGCGTGTGCACGACGAACTCCTCGAAGAAGTCATCAAGGTGGGCCGTTCCCTGCAACTCGGCGACCCGCTGGACCCTGCAACGCAGATCGGCGCAATCGTCGACGACCGGCAGCTGGAGAGCATCCTGGGCTACTACCGCATCGCTGAATCCGAGGGCATCACCGTTGCCAGCGGAGGTACCCGGATCCGTCCGCCCGACGTCGAAAACGGCTACTACCTGGAGCCCACGGTCCTGGACAGGGTCAACAACTCCGGACGCATCGGGCAAGAGGAAATCTTCGGGCCGGTCCTGGCTGTCAGCACTTTCCGCGGCGCCGCGGAGGGCGTCCGGATGGCCAACGACAGCAAGTATGGGCTCGCCGCAAGCGTCTGGACGCAGGACATCACGAAGGCACACACCGTGGCCCGCGAATTGCGCGCCGGCACAGTTTGGGTGAATACCTTCGACGTCGCAGACATCATCACGCCCTTCGGCGGCTTCAAGGAGTCCGGCTTCGGCAGGGACCGTTCCCTGCACGCCCTGGACGCCTACTCCGCCCTGAAAACCACGTGGATCAACCTGGGCGACGCAGCCCTGGATGACGCCTGACTTCCGGAATCGAGACTTGAGATGACAGCAACAACCCACGCCCCTGCCGCAGGGGCGGCTTCACCCGAATCGCCCTTCACCCCTGGAACCGCCCGCATCGGTTTCATCGGGCTCGGCAACATGGGCTCCGGCATGACCCGAAACCTCCAGGCCGCCGGCTTCCATCTGGTTGTCAACGACGTCCGCAAGGAATCCGCCGCCGAACTCCTCGCCAATGGCGCCGAGTGGGCGGACACCGCAGCGGCAGTCGCCGCCGGCTCCGACGTCGTGATCACTATGCTCCCGACACCAAAGCACGTTGAATCCGTCGCCATGGGCCTGGGAGGCATCCTTGAAGGACTGCCCGACGGCGGGACATGGGTGGACATGTCCACTTCTGTTCCGGAGGTGGCGAACCGGGTCCGCGAAGCAGGCGAGGCCCGCGGCCTCCGCGTCCTGGACGCGCCCGTGAGCGGGATGTCCGTGGGCGCAGCGAACGGCATGCTGCAGATCTTCGTCGGCGGCGAGGCCGCCGACGTCGAGCGCCTCCGCCCGGTGTTCGAGGCAATGGGCGATCCCGAGCGGATCCTGCACGTGGGCGGCCACGGAGCAGGCTACGCCGTGAAGCTCATGATCAATCAGCTGTGGTTCTCCCACCTCGTAGCCACCGCAGAGGTCCTGAGCACCGGAGTGAAAGCAGGCGTGGACCTGGAAGTCCTACGGCAGGCCCTCATTGCAAGCCCGGCCAATTCGAACTTCGTCCAGAACGATGTCCTGTCCATACTGAACCACGGCGACTACGACGAAGGCTTCGCGATCGCCCTGGCCTGCAAGGATCTCGGCCTCTCCGTGGACCTCGCCCGTTCCGTGGGGGTCCCCGTGGAACTGTCTTCCCTCGTGGAGCAGCTTTACCGCCGGGCCAAGGCCCTCTACGGCGACAAAGCCGGAGAAATGACCCCCGTAAAACTCTACGAAGACGCCATCGGCGTGCAGCTGCGGACCGGCTCCGGTGCCGCAGCAGAAGGAGCCTGAGATGCATACCCGGATGCAGGTCCACGCGGAGCTGGCCTCCACGGAACTGACCCTGGACCCGAAACCGACGGCCTACTTCGGCCGGGGCAAGGTCACCGAGGTGGGCAGGATCGTGGCCGCGATCGGTGCCAAGTCGGCGCTGATCGTCACGGACCCGTTCCTCGCCACCACCGACGTCGTGGCTGCCGTCCGCGCCTCGCTTGAGGCGGCCGGACTGGGCGTCACCGTATTCGACGGCGTCACCCCCAACCCGACCACCACCTGCGTCGATGCGGGCTCGGACCTGGCAGCGTCCTCCGGAGTGGACGTCCTCGTCGCCGTGGGCGGCGGCTCGTCCATGGACGCGGCCAAGGGGATCTCCCTGGGAGCCGTGAACCCGGCCCGCGGTGCAGGCCTGGACTACAGCAACCACTTCGCCAACCCGGCGCTGCCCATCGTGGCTGTTCCGACCACGGCCGGCACCGGCGCCGAGGTCAACGCCTTCGGTGTGGTCACCGACGTCGAGGCCCACCGGAAGTTCTACGTGGGCCACGAATCCGCGTTGCCCAAGGCCGCCGTCCTCGACCCCGAGCTGACGCTCGGACTGCCGCCAAAGGCGACCGCCGCCACCGGAATGGATGCGCTCACCCACGCGATCGAGTCGTACTCCTCCATCCGCCGGAACCCTTATTCGGACGGTATCGCCCTCCAAGTGGTGTCCATGGTGGCCGAGTTCCTGCCCCGCGCAGTGGCTGACGGATCGGACCTTGAGGCCCGATCGCAGCTGCTCCTGGCTTCGCACATCGCAGGGGTCGGCTTCTCGCACACGGGCCTCGGCTTGGTCCACGCCATTGCGCACCCGCTGGGCGGCCGCTTCAACATCCCGCACGGCCTGGCGCTGTGCCTGGTGATCGAGGACGTGCTCCGGCTGAACCTCCGCAACCGCCTGGACCGGACTGCCCGCCTGGCCTTCGCGCTGGGCGTAGGGGACACGGCCGCCACCGTCGAGGCCAACGCCGAGTCTGCCGTCTCCGCGGTCGCTGCCCTGGCCCGGGAAGTCGGGATGACGGCTCGATTGACTGACTTCGGCGTCACCCCGGCGGATCTGGATTCGCTCGTGGAAGACACCCTGGCCGATGCCGTTATCAACAACACGCCGGTGCCGCCCACCGCCGTCGAAATCCGCACGATCCTCGAGAAAGCACTGTAAGTGGAAAACACCCTTGCCCCTACCGCGAGCTACCCGACCGTGACGGACTCGGAAGTCGCGTTCATCGCAACACTGCCGAAGCAGCTGTTCATCGACGGCGAATGGATCGACGCGTCCGACGGCGCCACCTCCGCCGTCGAGGACCCCTCCACGGGCGCCACGCTGGCTTGGATCGCGGACGCTTCACCGTCCGACGGCGAGCGCGCACTGGCCGCCGCAGCCCGGGTCCAGGACAGCTGGGCTGCGACGCCGCCGCGCGAACGCGGCGAGATCCTGCGTCGCGCCTTCGAGCTGGTCACCGAGCGTGCCGACGATTTTGCCCTGGCCATGACCCTGGAAATGGGCAAACCACTGGCAGAATCGCGGGGTGAAGTGGCCTATGGCGCCGAGTTCCTACGATGGTTTTCCGAGGAAGCCGTGCGTATCTCGGGCCGCTATTCCACGGCGCCGGATGGTAAGTCCCGGCTTCTGGTGACCAAGCGACCGGTGGGTCCGTGCCTGTTCATCACGCCGTGGAACTTCCCACTGGCCATGGCCACCCGCAAGATCGCGCCGGCCGTGGCCGCAGGCTGCACCATGGTGCTTAAACCGGCCAACCTGACGCCGCTGACGGCCCTGCTGCTCACCGAGGTGTTCCAGGAAGCCGGCCTGCCTGCCGGGGTCCTGAATGTCATCCCCACCACGCGCCCCGGCGATGTGACCGGACCGTTGATCCGGGATAGCCGGCTGCGGAAATTGTCCTTTACGGGCTCCACCGGAGTGGGCCGGCAGCTCATCGCCGACTCCGCCCACCAGGTGCTACGGACCTCCATGGAACTGGGCGGCAACGCACCCTTCCTGGTGTTCGAGGACGCGGACCTGGATGCGGCGTTGGACGGAGCCATGCTGGCCAAGCTGCGGAATATGGGCGAGGCCTGCACGGCGGCCAACCGCTTTATTGTCCACGAGTCGCTGGCCCTTCAATTCAGCCAGGGCCTCGCGGACCGTATGGGTTCCCTCAGGCTCGGCCGCGGCTCGGCCGAGGGCACCAACATTGGGCCTCTCATCGACGCCAAGAGCCGTGCCAAGGTGGATGAACTGGTGCAGGACGCCGTCGCCGGGGGAGCCACGGCACTTACCGGGGGCGCGCCGTCGGATGGTGAGGGCTACTTCTACCCGCCCACGGTGCTGAAGAACGTGCCGTCCACCGCGCGGATCCTGCAGGAAGAAGTCTTCGGACCGGTGGCGCCCGTGGTCAGCTTCAGCACAGAGGCCGAGGCGATCGCCCTGGCAAACGACACCGAATTCGGGCTGGTGGCCTACGCCTACACGCGGGACCTTAACCGCGGCATCCGGCTCTCCGAGAAGGTCGACGTGGGCATGTTCGGGTTGAATACCGGCATCGTGTCCAACCCCGCGGCCCCGTTCGGAGGCGTCAAGCAGTCCGGCCTGGGCCGCGAAGGTGGCACCGAAGGCATCGAGGAATACTTGGAAACCCGCTACATCGGGATCGCGGATCCTTCCTGATGGGAACGCGAGCATAGTGCGCATCATCGTGACGGGCGGCACCAGCGGGATCGGTGCCGCCCTGGTCCGGGAATCTCTCCGCGCCGGCCACTCCGTTTTCACCACCGGGCGCGACGCAGGGCGGCTGGCAGCGTTCCTTGAGTCGTGCTCCGGGCTGGGGCACGTGGGCGGGATGGTGGCGGACGCCGGGGACTGGGAACGGACCCGTGGCGCGGTCGCTGCGGCAGTGGACTTCCTGGGCGGAATTGACGTCGCGGTGGCCAACGCCGGTTTCTCCGCCCCTGGGGACCTTGCCGACGGCGACCCCGAACGATGGCGGGACATGGTGCTGACCAATGTCTATGGCCCCGCGATACTGGCCAAGGCCGCCCTGCCGCAGCTCAAGGCCAACCGGGGCACATGGTGCTCATGGGCAGCACGGCCGGGCGCAAGGTGTACCCCGGAAACCTCTACACGGCCACCAAATGGGCAGTGACCGGCTACGCCGAATCACTCCGTCAGCAGCTCGTGGGAACAGGTGTCCGGGTGCTGCACATCGCCCCCGGCCATGTGGACACTCCCTTGTGGAAGGACGCTCCCGACGCCGCCATCGCGCCTGAGTCTGTGGCAGGAACCATGCTCTGGGCACTCGCCCAGCCACCCGGCGTCGACGTCTCCGAAGTAATGATCCGTGCTACCGGACAGGAGTTCTGAAGCTCACCGGGAAGGACGCGGCGTCGGCGTCCCCTCCATCGACGCGGGCGGCGCCGGGAAGGCGGCCGTCGGGTAGAGTCCGGCCACTTGCGTCATGTAGTTGGCCCACTGCGGCCCGGCCAGCATGTAACCGTCGACGGCGGTGTAGAACTTGCCGTTGATGGTGACGTTCTGTCCGGCCCGGCTCTGTCCTGCCATGGTGTCGCCGAAGAAGGACGCCGTGGCGAGCCCGGTGGTGTATCCGACCACCCAGGTGGAGCCGTTGCTGTTGTTTGTTCCCGTTTTCGCAGCGGTGGGGAACAGGTCCTGAACCTTCGGTTGGATGTAGATGCCGGATCCCCGTTTCAGGACGTCCTGGAGCACGGAGCTGACGCCGCGGGCAACATCGGGCTTGATGGCCGGGTGGCATGAACTGGCTTGGGCGGGCAGCTTCCCGCCGGATGGATCCGTGATGCCCACAATCGCGATCGGCGCGCAGTACGTGCCGTCGTTGGCGAATGTGGCAAAGGCGTCGGCCATCACCAGCGGCGATATTTCGGTGCCGCCGAGGAGGTTGCCCAATTGGTGCATGTTCACGGGTGCGTTGTCCACTCCGCTGTGGAGACCCACCGCATCCACCACTTTCTGGATGCCGCAGAAGTCCAGTTGGGTCGCCTCCGCAAAGGTTGCGGTGTTGATGGAGTTGTAGAGCCCGTAGTTGACGGGCATCGGGCGGTAGTATCCCTCGTCGTTGTTTCGGAGATCGTCAGCTGTGCCAAGGCCCGCGATTTCCTGGGCTGTGCTGTATCCGCCCAGTACCCTCCCGCAGCTGTCCCTCCAAGGGAATCCGAGTGGATAGACTCTCCGCGACGCGTCCACCACTGTGGTCATGGACTTGCCCTCGTTGAGCCACTCCGTGAAAGTGAACGGCTTCATGGCGGAACCTGGCTGGAAGCCTCCGGCTCCGTTGAGGTCATTGCCGTTGGCGTCCACGGCATCAACGTTGAAGTTGAGTTGGGTATCGAATTTGCCGGGCTCGGCAAGAAACACCGTGTTCTGTGCCATGGCCAGGATCTTGCCAGTGCCGGGCTGCACTGAGACCAAGGAGGCGCCCCATTTGTCCGGATTCGCCCCTGCCGTGGCATCGACCTGCGGCTGTGCCACTGACTGCAAGCGGCTGTCCAAGGTGGTGGTGATCGTCAAGCCGCCGCGGTACAGAAGCTGTTCCCGGTCCGTGACGCTGGCACCGTACGCGGGATCGTTGAGGACGAGGTGCGAGATGTAGTCGCAGAAGTACACGGCCATGTCCGCGGCGGCGCAGCCCTGCTTCCCCGGTGTGATGTTGAGCTTGAGGGGAGTAGCGACGGCGGCCGCGTAGGCTGCCTGCTGGATCTTGTGCTGGGCGAGCATGTCGGCCAATACCAGGTTGCGCCGTTTGATGGAGTTGTCCGGATGGACGGATGGGTCGTAGTAGCTGGGACTGTTGACCAGGCCGGCGAGCAGGGCCGCCTGTGGCAGGCTCAGGTCCTTCGCGGACACGCTGAAGAAGTGCCGCGCCGCGGCTTCGATGCCGTACGCGTCCCGGTTGAAGAACACGATATTGAGGTAGCCCTCCAGGATCTGGCCCTTCGTGAATTTCTTCTCGAGTTCGACGGCGAGTTTCATTTCGCGCACCTTGTCACCCAGGGTTTTCTGACCGCTCAGCACCACCTGTCCGGTCTGGCCCGCCGCCAAACGGGACTCGTTGAGTACGTTGGTCACGTACTGCTGGGTCAGGGTCGACGCACCCTCGTTGGTGCCCCTGGTGAAGTTGGACGCTAACGCCCTGAGAATGCCTTGGGGGTCGATGCCGCCGTGCGCATAGAAGCGGTTGTCCTCGACGGCGACGATCGCATCCTTGATGTAGGGCGACATCTGGTCCAGGCTGACCCTCACCCGGTTCTCCGCATAGAAGGTGGCGATTGTCTTTCCGTCCGCACTGAGCACTTTGGTGGACTGTGACGGCGCGTTGACCACCAGATCACCCGGCAGGTTGTCGAAGTACTCGATCGAACCGCTCACGGCCATCCCGGCCGACGCCACACCGGGGACTACTAGCCCGGCGGCCAATACGCCACAAACCGCACTCACCACGAAGAATCCGAAGACCCTTCGCAGGACCCTGGCCAAACCACTTTTCGGGTTGTTCTTCGGAGCCATTTTTCCAGCTATCAACCGTGCGTGTTTACAGACTACGCCGCCGTTCCACCCGTCACATAGGCCCCAAAATCCGTGGCGACACGCCCTCCGCGGTTATGTTCGTCACTTCGCCCGCGCGCTGACCGTGTCCGGCGTTTTTTCGGATGCATACTGAAGTTATTCGGGTGCGGTGATGGAAGGCAGGTGGCAGCCGGTGGAGACACTGATGGCTGTTGTGAGGAGCGAGTATTTTCCGGCGGGAGCCGTACTCGTGGGCGTGGTTTTGTTCTGGACAATCGGCTTGCTCGGCGGGTTGTCCTGGTTGAGCGGAGGGCAGCCGCCCTTGGCCATCCTGACGTGGATGATCTTCATCTACGGCGTGGTTGTGCTGTCTCCCCTCGCCGGAATCTGGGCCGCAGTGGACCTCGCCCGCCGTTGGTGGCGGAACCGCCAGGCTCGCCGGCAGCAGCTCGGAACGGCCGACGTCGAGTCCTTCTAAACGCGGCACGCGATAGCCTGAGGCTTAGCGCCTGCCCATGATCGGACCGCACGGAACGAGGACTTCCCATGATCACACGCGTCGACGTCGATGAAGCTGCCGCCCGGATTGCGGGGAAGATCCGCCGCACACCCGTTTTCGAGGCGGACGCCGGGACGGTGCCGGGGCAGTTGTGGTTCAAATGCGAGTTCATGCAGCACACGGGGACGTTCAAGGCGAGGGGTGCCTTCAACCGCGTGCTGGCCGCCCGGGAACGCGGCGAGCTGAAGGACGATGTCGGAATCGTGGTCGCTTCGGGAGGCAACGCGGGGCTGGCGAATGCCTATGCCGCGGCGCAACTCGGTGTGCCTGCAACCGTTTTTGTCCCCGAGACCGCGCCAGCCGTGAAGGTCAAGAAGCTCAAGGCCAGCGGAGCCACGGTGGTCCAGCGCGGAACCGAGTACGCCGAAGCGTTTGAGGCCGCCCTCGACTACGCCGCGGAAACCGGCGCAGTCTACTGCCACGCCTACGACCAGGCCGAAATTGCCGCCGGCGCCGGCACCGTAGGCTCGGAGCTCCTGGAACAGCTGGGCGGGATAGACACCGTCGTGGTGGCTGTTGGAGGCGGCGGGCTCATGGCGGGAATCGCGGCCGCCGTCGAAGGTCATGCCCGGGTTGTTGGCGTCGAGCCGGACAATGCTCCCACCCTGTATTCCGCCCTCGCTGCGGGGGCACCCGTTGACGTAGCCGTCTCCGGGATCGCCGCAGATTCCCTGGGTGCCCGGCAGATCGGCCGGATCGGTTTCGAGGTGGCCGTCCGCACGGGCGTCCGGACCGTCCTGGTGTCCGACGACGACATCGCCGCGGCACGCACGCTGCTCTGGGAGCAGTACCGGATAGTCGTGGAACATGGCGCAGCCGCCGCTTTCGCGGCCGTGAACTCCGGAGCGTATGTTCCGGCAGAAGGGGAACGCGTGGCCGTGATCCTCTGCGGTGCCAACACCGACCCCGCCACGGTCTGAAGCAGCCTGCCGTGGCCCTGCCGCGAGCGCTCCGCAGTTGCTAAGCTCTAGCCACAATGCCGGGGCACGCAAAACCGCTTCACGAACGGAGGGTGACATTTGCGATTGATCATCATGGGCCCTCCTGGCTCGGGCAAGGGTACCCAGGCTGAGCACATCGCCGGGCATTTCGGCATACCTGCCATTTCCACCGGAGACATCTTCCGCGCGCACGTCGGAGGAAAGACGGAACTCGGAGCCGAAGCCGGCAAGTACATGGACAGCGGCGAGTTCGTGCCGGATCACGTCACCAATGCCATGATCCGGCAGCGGCTTGGCAATGCCGATGTCCTGGCAGGATTCCTCCTGGACGGATATCCCCGCACGACGGCACAGATCGAGGCATTGGACGGCATTCTCGCCGGCAAGCGGCAGGAGCTCGATGCCGTCGTCGAACTGACGGTCGACGACGACGAGCTCGTGGCACGAATGCTCCGCAGGGCGCAGGAGCAGGGCCGCAGCGATGACACGGCGCCGGTGATCCGGCGTCGCCTGGAGCTCTACCGCACCGAGACACAGGCCGTGGTTGAGCGATACTCCGAGCGCGGAATCGTGCTCGCCGTGGATGGTTCCGGCCAGCGGGAAGAAATCACGGCCAAGGCCATAGCGGCCATTGAATCAGCACTAGGAATGGGACTGTGAACGGTCAAGCGCCTACCGGCCAAAGAATCGAAGACTATGCAATGATCGGGGACCTGCACACCGCGGCCCTGGTCAGCACGGCAGGCTCCATAGACTGGCTGTGCCTCCCGCGTTTCGATTCGCCCGCGTGCTTCGCCGCCCTCCTGGATTCCCCCCAAGCCGGGCGCTGGCTCTTGGCACCCGAATCCGGGGGCATTTGCACGCGCCGCCAGTACCGGGACGGCACCCTCATCCTGGAAACGGACTGGGAAACCGAAGAAGGGCACGTCCGGGTCATCGACTTCATGCCGCCGCGCGACGGCGTCGCGGACATCGTGCGGGTGGTTGAAGGGATCCGCGGGACGGTCAAGATGCGCGGTGAGCTGATCCTGAGGTTCGACTATGGACACGTAGTGCCCTGGGTGCGCCGCGACAGGCACGGCCTCCGCGCGGTTGCCGGCCCGGACTCCGTCTACCTCAAGACCCCGGCGCCGTTGAAAGGCAAGGACTTCACCACGGTCAGCGAGTTCACGGTGAACGCCGGCGACCACGTCCCCTTCGTCCTGACCTGGGCGCCCAGCCACGAACGGCGGCCGCGCACCGTCGAGGCAGATATCGCCCTCGACGACACGGCAGCATTCTGGACCGATTGGTCCAAGCGTTGCACCGTCCGGGGGCCTTACCGGAAAGCCGTTCAGCGTTCCTTGATCACGCTGAAGGCCCTCACCTATGCGCCTACCGGGGGCATTGTTGCCGCCGCCACCACCTCGCTCCCCGAACAGATCGGCGGGCCGCGGAATTGGGACTACCGCTATTGCTGGCTGCGTGATGCCACGTTGACCCTTCAAGCCTTCCTCGCCGCCGGCTATACCGAGGAGGCCACCGCATGGCGGGATTGGCTGCTCCGCGCAGTAGCCGGCGACCCGGCCGACCTCCAGATCATGTACAGCTTGCACGGTCACCGGAGATTGCCCGAGACGGAGCTGACGTGGCTTTCGGGATACCAGGGTTCGACGCCGGTGCGAATCGGGAATGCGGCAGCGGAGCAGCTTCAGCTGGACGTCTGGGGAGAAGTCCTGGACTGCTTGTCCCTGACCCGCGCATCGCTGATGACCGTGGGCGATGAGTCCTGGGCTATCCAGACCGCCCTGATGCGCCACCTTGAGGGCACCTGGGACCAGCCCGACAACGGACTTTGGGAAGTACGGGGCCCGCGGCGCCACTTCGTGCACTCGAAAGTGATGGCATGGGTTGCAGTTGACCGGATGGTCCGGGGAATCCGTGAATCCGGGATGCCCGGCCCGGTAGATCGCTGGGAGGCTTTGCGGGACACCATCCACGACGAAGTCATGACCCACGGATTCGACGCCGACCGCAACACTTTCGTCCAGTCCTACGGGAGCAAGGAGTTGGACGCGAGCCTCCTCCTGATCCCCAAAGTGGGCTTCCTGCCGCACGACGATCCGCGTGTGATCGGCACCATTGACGCCATCCAGCGTGAGCTGACGGAAGACGGCTTTGTGCTGCGCTACCGTCCGCAAGACAGCGACGACGGACTGCCGGGTGGGGAGGGCGTCTTCCTTGCGTGTTCCTTCTGGATGGTGGACGCACTATTGGGCGCCGGGCGCCGCGCGGAGGCGACAGCCCTCTTCGAGAGGCTTCTGGCCTTGCGCAATGACGTGGGCCTGCTGAGCGAAGAATGGGACGCACATGCGGGCCGCCAACTTGGCAATATGCCCCAGGCCTTCAGCCATTTCGGCTTGGTGCTCAGTGCCTTGCAACTTCACCACGGCAAAGCGCACCACAGCAATGTCCTGATCGGCGGGATCCCGCCGTCGGGCTCCTCGACAGAGTCGTCACATGCGTCGTCGGCGGCCTCAGGGACGGCTTTGACCTGACGTTCCGGAGCGCTTGGGCCAGCGGAAGATCCGGCCTGCCAAGGCCAGCCCGGCTCCGAAGTTGAGCATTGGCAGGTAGGCACGTGCCACCGCGGTTCCCACGGCAGGCAAGGAAGCGGCATCGGGGTAGAGCATGTAGAGGGGCTCGTACCGGGGCCGGAATTTTGCTTTGAACGCCAAGAGGGACCTGAACCCGTACACCGGTTCCAAAGTCGCCCCCAACCAGTCGAGCAAGCGGTCGAGGTTACCGGGAGGCCGGGATCGTGGCCTTGGGCGTGGCATCTCGGAAGGATCCTCTTCGGCCCGCGCCAGGGGTGCTCCGGAAAGGCTCACGAATTCGCATCCTTCATCCTTGAGGCTGAGGGCAGCGGAAGCGATGAGGAATTCGATGCTGGCACGGAAGCCACCGCTACGGCGCCGCATGAAATCCAGGGTCCAGCCCACGATGTGCCCGTTGCGGTATACGGGCAACCAAGACGTGACTGCGTGAACTGTGTGGCGCTGGTCGATCGCAAGCAGGCAGCGCACCTCGGGGTCGTCGAGCTCGTCAAGGCTGCCCAAGGTGAAGCCCATTTCGGGCATGTTCCTGTCTGCTACCCATTCTTCGGAGATTTCCTCGATCTGGACCTGGACGGAGAAAGGAGCCGAGGCGTAACTCGTCCATTCGTAGCGGATGCCCGCCTTCGCGGCATTGTTCAACGCCGTGCGGATGTCCTGGAATTTTTTTCCCTTGAAGGAGACCGAATGCAATGGCAGGACCGTTTCCTGGGCTACTTGTGCCGAGCTCCATCCGGAGGAATCAGCGTGGTCGCGCAATTCCTGGGGTACGGAGTAGAAACACGGTGTCCACCCATTGCCCCTGCAATAGCGGGCAAATTCCGTGAAGGCGGCGTTCATCTCGGATTTGGGTCCCACCGGGCCGCCGAGCGTGAGGGCAACCCCCGTGCTGACCCGGTACGCGACAAAGGACTGCCCGGAAGCGGAGAACCAGTACATGTTTCCCGGCCAAGTGGTCATCCAGGACAGCGAGCTTCCCTCCCACGTCTTGATGACTTTCCGGGCACGCTCCGTACTGGCGTCGTGCCGGGTGTGGGTTTGGTGGAGGAAAGTCCTGAAGATCAGGACACCCGCAACGGCCCAAAAGACGACGCCGACGCCTTCGTACACGAGAACAGCGGCCGTGCCTTGGGGGAAGATGGCCGGGGGCACGTCCAGGACGAAGCCCAGCGGAAGGAAGCGGTCAGGGACATCCGCCAGTAGATCCGGCAGCCCCGGAACAGGGGAGAACTCCCGGGCGAGGAAGAACCCGGCGCCGACATAGACGACACTAAGCACAGCCGCCATCGCAAGTACCCGGACAGCTAGGCGCCGGTAGGTCCCTTTCGGCGCCTGGACATGAAACAGCCGCCGGGTCGCGAGCAGAATGATGGTCAGCGCAAGGGGCAGAAGCAGCGGCAGGGCAAGGGTGAACGGCTGCGAGGAAGCCGATCCTTCGATTGCGACAATCCCCTCGCTCGCACCGGTATCCGAAGTAGTCGGCTGCAAGACTCCGGCAAGGGCAATTCCGGCGAGGACGGAAAGACCCACCTGGATCAAAAGGGTCCCCACCCAGGCAAAGCGCCGTCCTCGGCGGAGGCCCTCCGCAAGCAACAACAGGAGGAAGGACGGAAGTATGGCCATGAAGATCCCGCCGGCGCCGGCGCGCAACTGCAGCTGTGCGACGGCACAGTCCTTCGCTTGCGCCGGATCCGAGCAGAGGCCCTGGAGTGTTTGGGGATCGACGGGCTGGATGTTGGTAAACAGGAAGCGCAGGATGGACAACGGCCCCACCGCGTGCGGGATAAGGCCGGCGACTACCGGACCGATCGCCGATGCAGCAATGAGCAGCGAAAGTAGCACGCGGCCCTCGTGCCGGGAACTGACCGGGCGCCCAAACCGCGGCCGACGGCCCATCAGCAGTGGCCCGAGAACCGTGCCTGCCCCTGCGGCTCCGAGCCTGACCAGATCCGCAAACCCTCCGCTGTACAGGGCCAGGAGGAGCAACAAGGCGAAGACGACCAGCCGGATCCGGCGCCTCCACAGGGTTGCCATGGACGCAGTTCCGGCCATGGCGGTACCTATGATGAACGCACTCGGACCCAGGAACAGGTGGCTGCCTATCTCCTCCGTCCAGCTACCCAGCAAGCCTTGGGCCAAGGCCAGGAATCCAAGGGCAATGCCAACGCCCAGAACCTGGCTGGAGACGGCAGCGATTGCGTACGCCCGCCGTCCCATTCGCCGTTCCAGGGGCACGCCGAGCAGCAGCACCAACGCAGTTCCCAGCACGTAGTCCGGCAGGTCCCTGGCCCAGACGGCGGAAGCCACAGCGGCCCACCAGTGATCAGGTATGGAGCGAGGCGTCAGTGCGACGTTGAGCCGCAATTGCGCGTCCGGTCCCGTGGCGAGACTTGAGGTCAGTGCTCCCAACGCCCAGAAAACGATGACAAAACCCAACGTGAGCTGCGCTGAGCGCAGTCTTCCCGTCCATGATCGTCGCAAGCGGACGTCGGGGACAGGCGGGGTTCCCGGCTCGGGCGCCGGTGTGTGCACTGGGTTCCTATCTGTGCGTCGGAAGGATGGGGGTGCGAAATGAAATTCTTCCACACAGGCCGTCCAACGAGGGTAGTTCCCACGTCGCGGTAACCTTCCCCGTCCGGATCCAATAGACTCCGACGTAGGCAGGCTGTCGGTTCGTTCCGACACCGGTCAACAGGGCAATGGAAAGTTGCTTCTACGACGCTTTAACGAAGAGAAAGCACGCTCGGGACAGGACGATGGACAAACCTCGCATATTCCGCTTCGCCGTCTCCGTTGTCGTCGCTGGCGTGGTCCTGGCTGGCTGTGCCCAGGCGCCGACAGAGCCGACCCAGTCAGTCAGCGGGAAGCAGACAGCGGCGCCTGTTGCGCCCTCCGGGAGTCCAGCGGCAGCGGGCCAAGGTCCCAAGAAAGCTGATTCCGGGCCGGTTCCGTCAAAGCTTCCCGTGGGGTCCTTGTACAAGAACCCCGGCAACAACCGGAACGAAATCATCCTCGAGGATATCCGGCACACCGCCGTCCTCATTGGCGACTCGCAGTCTGTGCCAATGGGCTCCTGGCCGCGGGTGGCTTTGGGCTCGCTTGGTTACAAGGTGTATTCCGTGGCCCGGGGCGGTACAGGATACGCGGCCGCAACGAAAGCCAGCGGCAACTACATCGATGCGCTGCAACGGGGAGACTGGGTCCTGCCGTATGAGACGCCGCCGCTGATCGTGCTCGAGGGTGGAGGCAACGACGCCTCCCGCAACGCCAGCGATGCGGAGATCACGGCAAACGCCAACAGGCTCCTCGCAACTCTCAAAAAGAGGTATCCACTGTCGAAGATCGCGATGATTGGAACCCTTGCCAGGGGTGCCAACGCCGGTGGGGGCCGCCGTACGCAGGTTGACACACTGCTGGGCAATATCGCGGCCAAGGCCGGGGCTCCGTTCTTCAGCGTTGGCGACTGGATCAGCAAGTACCAGGTCGCGGGAGACTTGGTGGACGGCGTGCACCTGAACGCTGCCGGACATGCCAAGCTCGGTGGCGTGCTGGCGGCGGACATGGCCGCGGCGGGACTTCGCCTGCCCCCGGACCCTGCCAGCTGACCCGTCGACCCCGATCCTGCCTACATCCCTGCAATCGACCGTCGTGGAGCGCCGGGTTTTGCGTGGTCTTTAGGGGGAGTCCGGATGCATCCGCCGAACTTGGACGGCCGCGCGTGTTTTGCGCAAAGCCGTGATTGACCCCTCGTATGAACGTTGCGCGATGCCAACAAACAGGCAATCGATCAACATCATCTGGGCGATGCGGCTGCCCATCGCCCCGGGGCGGAAGGGCGACTCCCGTGCTGCGGTGCTCAGCACAATGTCGGCCGCTCGTCCCAGCGGGGAATCGGGATGATTCGTGACGGCGACGGTGGTTGCCCCGTTCTCCTTTGCGATCTTGACGAATTCGACGGTGTCGAATGTCGTACCGGAATGGGAGATTGCCACTGACACGTTGTTGGAATCCGTGAGGGCCGCTGATGTCCAGGCCGCGTCGGCATCTGACCAACTGAAGGCGATCTTGCCAATGCGGTGCAGTTTCTGTTGAAAGTCGCGGGCAACCAGGGCCGCGGCGCCAATACCGAAGACATCAATTCTCTTGGCCGCTGAAATGGCCGTGATGGCCTCCATCAGCTTTTCAATGTCGAGCGCTTGAGCTGTGTCGGCGATGGAGGCCGTCTCGTTGATGGCGATTTTGGCTACGACGTCCTGGATGGAGTCGGCCCTGTCGATGTCCTCGTAGAGTTCCGCAGGGATGTTGTTGACAAGGCTTTCGCGTGTGCTTTCACGTGCCAGGTCGAGGCGAAGGTCGGAGTATCCGTTGTAGCCGATCTTTTTGTAGAAGCGCACCACCGACGTGGTGGACGTTCCGCACTTTTCGGCGAGCTCGCCGATGGGCATCTCGGCGACGTGGGCCGGATCTGCAAGGACTGCTTCGGCTACCGTGCGCTCCGATGGCCGGAGCGTCGGCAGTGCCGAACGGATCCTGAGAAGAACGGTCCTTGACGACTCGCCGTTTCCTGCCTTGTCCACTGCGGCTCCTTGGTTCGGGGTCCTCCCAGCTTCCACCATTGATGCGGTACATACAAACACCGAAAGGCTGATGTATGTATATTACCTACTTCGATAGATCTAGGTAAGTTCTTGACATGAATGTTCCAAGGGCCTACCTTCATGTCAGGACAACAGATTGGAAGTTGACTTGAAAGAATGGACCCTCGCCGTTGACGTCGGCGGCAGCGGCAGCAGGGCAGTCCTCAACGAAGTTTCATCCGGTACGGGTGGCACCCCAGTCCCGATTCGCGGCAGCAGGATATCCGTCACACCATCCGGAATCGACCTGCACCCCATTCTGGAGTCGCTGGTCCCCGAAGCGAAGCGTGCAGTCGATGCTGGTGGCGGCGGCACGATTGTCGCCGTGGCTGTCGGGATGAGCGGCCTCCTCGGACTCGCAAACGGGAGAGAGGACATCGACCGCCTGCTCCGATCCCACTTCGGCCCGATCACCCGGGTCCTGGCTTCCGACTCCGTGACCTCGTTGGTCGGAGGCTTGGGCTTGCGGGGAGGCGCGGTCGTGGCGGCGGGCACCGGGGTGGTGGGTCTGGGAACTGACTTTTCCTCCCGGTGGAAACGGGTCGATGGCTGGGGCCACGTGCTTGGCGATCTAGGCAGCGGCAGTTGGATCGGCATTCAGGCACTCCAGGCGGCCCTTGCAGCGCTCGATGGCCGGCCCCACGGCTCCCACGTCCTGCTGGACCGGCTTCGCCATTGGATCGGAGAACCGGAGGAACTGCCCCGACAGATCTACACCCGATCGGACCGGGCAGGCATTTTGGCAACCTTCAGCAAAGAAGTCGCTGCTGCCGCCCACGAAGGTGACCCGGCATCGCTTCTGATCTGGCAGCTCGCCGGCATCCACCTTGCGAATACGCTCTCAACTGCCCTTCGGCCAGGGCTCCCGCCTATCGGCACCTACACCGGCGGTCTTTTCGACGCGGGGGAACTCTTGCTGGAGCCGTTCCGGCAAGAGTTCAAGAGACTCCGTCCCGATGCGGAACTCCGCACTCCCGAGGGAGGCTCCCTTGATGGCGCACGGATTCTTGCGCTGAGCGCCGTGAACGCCGTGAACGGCGGGGATGCCTTTCCCCACCACGAACCGTACGTGACGCTGCGCAAGGGATAGGAACCGCAAACACCGCCGCTGTTCTTGTCGCCGGGGGACCGCGAGGGCATCCGTTTATCGAGAGGAGTGCTGGGCCAATGTGGGTTCGGCGACATTTCAAGGCCGCGATGCCGCGGATTCAGGTGGACATCGTTGAAGACCACGCGGTGCTCCGCGAGGGACTGGCTTCATGGCTGGATGCCAACGCCGCCGGGTTGGACGTGGTGGGCAGGTATGGTTCCTGGGCGGAGGTGGCGGCTTCACTGGGCGAGCTGTCTGATGTTGTCCTGCTGGACGTCCTGCTTGGCGACCGGATTCCGTTGCGGTCCAAGGTCCAAGCCATTCTCTCCACCGGTTCGCAGGTGGTCGTGTTCAGCTCCGTTTCAACGCCGATGGTTATCCGCCAGGCGTTCGACGCGGGCGCCCTGGCGTTCATGCCCAAGACGGTCGGGGCAGATGGGTTGACGATGGCTGTGCGTGCGGCAGCGCGCGGTGAGAGGTTCGTCTTGCCCGAGCTCGCCCACGTCCTCGCGGCCCCGGGGCCGCAAATCCGCCTCACCCAGCGCGAACACGAGGCGGTCTCGTTGTATCTGGGAAGTTCGGGCGGGACGATGGCGGATGTGGCTGTCAGTATGGGTATCGGGGTCGATGGGGTGAAGAAGCTTCTGAACTCGGTGCGCCGTAAGGCCAGGACCGGGCCGGAACCACTCAACAGGCCAATGCTCCGGGAGCTGCTGATCGCCGACGGATGGCTACTCCAGGAGCCCGACGACGGCGCGGTCGGCCGCCGTCGGGCGCTGCTTCCCGCAATAGGCGGGGGTCTGGCAGAACTTAGCGCGCCGGAGAACAATTGATCTATGGTCAGCTATTCAGCCCTTGAAGAAGCGTCCAGCAAGAATCCGCATGACTGGGGCCGGGCGATGGCAACGGCGATGACGAAGCTCCTGGATGCGGCTCGCATTGACGGACGGCATTTTGAACACGAGTTCCTCTATGGCGAGGAACTGCGCATGAGGATCGACGAGAACAACGGCGGGGCCACGGTCAAGCTCACGTGGACGCCCGCGGACCAAGAGTCCGAACAGGACGGAACTGCAGACTGAGTGCGTCCTTGGCGTGCCGAGCTTGAGCTGGAGTCGCGGCTAATCCTTCGCGATGGGCTCCCGGCCGTTGCTTCCGAGAAGGCTCCGCGTCAGGGCTTCACCGTCGGCCATGAGTGTTCCCACCGCGTCGCTCAAGTGCGAATCGCCGGGGGTCTCGCCCGCCAGCGCGGCTGCGACCACTGAGCGTCGGATCAGTTCTTTAGCGAACGACGCCGTGGTGCCGGCTGTGTGGGCCGCCGCGCCTTCGATCGCCGAAGAGGAGAACGGGAGTCCGTTCGAATATAGCCTCAAGAGTTCTACCCGTTCGTGTTTGGACGGAAGGGGGACCTCCACCGCCAGGTCCACTCTTCCCGGCCGCTGGGAGAGTGCCCGCTCCAAAAGGTCCACGCGGTTGGTCGTCAGCACGAACGCGACGTCGGCGTCGTTGTCCAGCCCATCCATTGCGTCGAGCACCTCGAAAAGCAACGGTTTGGGCCCATGGCCGAAGCTGCGGTCCTCGGCGATCAGATCGCAATCCTCCAGGACCACGATGGACGGCGCCAAAGCCCGGGCAATCTTGGCTGCCTCGGCAATCCTGGCGAGCGAACCGCCGGAGAGGAGTACCGCCGTCGTACCCTCGCTTTGGCTCAGCAGGTACCGGACCGTGTGTGTCTTGCCGGTGCCCGGCGGCCCATAGAGAAGCAGGCCGCGCTTGAGATGCTGTCCGTGCGCCGCCAGGACGTCCGCTTGCCGGGCAATGCCCAGGGTGTGGCCCTCCACTTTGTCGAGGAGCCCATCCGGAAGGACCACATCGCTGCTCGCGAGTTCCGGGCGCCTGATGAAGGTCACCCCACTGATGCTCGGCCCGTAATCGCTGACAGCGAGGGCAATGATCTGGCCCTTGAAAACGCTCTGGTGCTCAATGTCGCGCCGCACGTCGGCCAGGAGCCCGGAAGCGACGGCAGGGCGGGTGGCCAGAACTTCGAGCGAGGCAGTCTGCCGGCCACGGTCGATCTTGGCTCCGCGCTGGAGGACTGCCACGGGCGAGCCGTAATAGTTGAAAAGCCAGAGTCCCAGTGCCACGGCCTGGCGCTGCTGCTCCGGGCCCGTGGCTAGGTTGGTGTAGTCCGGCTGGGCGAGGGGAAAGCGCGGGTAGCTGCGGGACTGCTGGAGCATGTCGCTGAAGGACATGCGGTGGCGTTGGTCACCGCCTCCGATGCCCACCAGCCGGTAGTCCGGATCCCGGCCGGCAAGCCCTTCCATGACGATGTCCACATCCACCAGGCGGTGCGCCGGGATCTCCTCCGCCACCACGGATAGTTCGTGTGCGGGCACGCCAAGGTGTCCGGTCAACGCCTGTAGAAGCTGCTCGCCGTCGTCGGCATGGTCCAATCCGGACTGGGCCAGCCGAGTCAGTATTGCGAAGTCTTCGATGAATTTCCCCAATTTTTCATCCATGGTCAGACCCTAGCAGGAGAGCCATTGCTTGGTCAGGGCTCGGATGCCACAGTGAACCATGGCCACAGAGGAAGATGTCCGGCAGATCTGCCGTGGATTGCCAGGCGTAAGCGAGCGGCCCAGTTGGGGCCGGCCAGCTTGGTTCGGCAAGACCTTGATGGCTCGGATCTGGGAAGACGGCGTCCTCACCGTCAAAACAGAGGAACGGGAAGCGCTGGCCGGAACCGATCCCGGCACGTACTTCTGGACGCCGCACCACGAACGGTCCCCGAAGCTTGTGCTGGCCCGCTTGGAGCGGATCGACGTCGAGGAGCTGGCTGAGCTGTTGCAAGAGTCGTACCGGCTTGCGGGCGGTGGAACGGCGGGCTAAGCGCCGCGAAACCCGGCTGGGCGTCGCGACTCAGCAGAGCCCGTTCATCGTCGCGATGGCCACCTCCCGGAGTTGCTCGAACTCCGGCTGGCCGCTGCCGTCCGTTGATTCAATGTGCTTGTTCGTGTCGGATGGATAGGCGAAGCTCAGGGTTATCTGGCGGCTCCCGTCGCTCGTGGACAACGAAATGCTCGCGAACCAGGTGCTGCCGCCGTAGCCGTAGTAGAAACCGTTGGTGCATTCGTCATTCCAGCGCTGCAGCCCGAGTCCGTAGTTCTCCTGCCACAGGGTTTGCATTTCGTGGAGGGTGTTCGCCGTGAGTAGCCGGCCCTGCATGAGCGCTGCATAGAACGTGTTGATATCGCCGACGGTGGAGATGACTCCCTCTGCGGGAGAACCGACGAGATACTCCGGCTGCGAGGCGTTGATGCGTTCGCCGTCGATGAATTCATAGCTCTGGATCATGTCGCGCGCATCCCGGTCCGGCTCGGCTGCCAGCGAGGTGTGGCTCATTCCCAGCGGCACGAAGATATCTGAATTCAGGACATCGCCGATCGGCCGGCCGCGGAGCTTCTGGACGATCGCGGCCAAGGCGAAGTAGTTGGCATCCGAGTAGCGGAAGAGCTGGAAGTTTGCGTGCGCCCACGGCACGGTCCCGGCCATCCGGAGATAATCCTCGATGGTGAACCTCGTGTCGATGGCTTGCTTAGGCGGCATGGCCTTCAAGATGGCTTCCGGTGCATCGGGCAGGCCGGAGCTGTGGTTCAACAGGGACCGGACCGTGATGGGGCCAGGCGGGTTGACGAGCTGCTGGAATTCCGGGAAGTATTCCGTGACGGGGTCCTCAAGGCCCAGCTTTCCTTCCTGGACCAGCTTGAGCACCGAGACCGCCACCATAGACTGCGTGATGCCGCCGGCCTGGATCCGGTCCGTCACGGCTACCGGCTCGCCGGTCTCAACGTCTTGGCTGCCGTAGGCCTGGGACCATTCCTGTCCCCGGACTTTGATCTGGACGACGACGGCCGGCGCGCCCCGGTTGAGCATTTCATGCGCGAAGAAATCCGCAATCGGGGATTGCGGAAGTGCCGTTTGCGAATCGGACGGCGAGGAACCTGCTGGGGGTTCACTTGTCAGGGGGTAGGTGCAAGCGCCGGAAGCCAGGATCAAAGCCAGGACTACGGCCACCCGGAATCCCGCCATCGGTGCGGTGGTCCGTGCCCGGGAAACCCGCGCTCGCCGGGAAGTCTGGGATACGCGGGAAGTCTGAGAAGCCCGCGCAGCCTCCATGGCTGCCTCCTGAAGCTACGCTGCAGGGCAACGGCTGGGCGCTGTTGCCCCCGTAGTTTCGATCGTCCTCTTCGGAAGCGAGGGGGTCAACGCTGAGAACGCGGGTGTGGCCCAAACCCAACTGACTCGCAGTAGTTGTCGTTATGAGCGCTCATAACGACAACTACTGCGAGTCAGTTGGGATAGCCGGAAGGGGGAGCTTAGGTCAGCTTGACCTGACGGTTGACGTCCTTGTACAGCAGGTACCGGAACGGACCCGGGCCGCCGGCGTAGCAGGCCTGCGGGCAGAAGGCGCGCAGCCACATGAAGTCGCCTGCTTCCACTTCGACCCAGTCATTGTTGAGCAGGTACATGCCCTTGCCCTCCAGGACGTATAGGCCGTGTTCCATGACGTGGGTTTCCGGGAACGGGATGACGCCGCCGGGCTGGAACGTCACGATGTTCACGTGCATGTCGTGGGCCAGGTCATTGGGGTCCGCGAAGCGCGTGGTTGCCCAGACGCCGTTGACGTCCGGCATTTCGCCCGCTTCAACCTCGTCGTCACTCGTGACAAAGGACTTGGCTTCGTAGCCTTCAAGGCGCTCGTAGGCCTTGCGGATCCAGTGGAAGGAGACGATGTCATCCGAGACGTTCTCCAAGCCCCAGGTGGAACCGGCAGCCAGGTAGGCGTAGCCACCCTCCTCGAGCTGGTGCAGTTCGCCGTCGAGGGTCAGGTTGACCTTGCCCTTGGTGACGAAGACGACGCCTTCAACGCCTGCCTCGAACTCGGCCTTGGGAGCGCCGCCACCCGGGCCGATCTCAACGATCAACTGGGAGAACGTGGTGGCGAATCCGGAGATCGGGCGGGCGATGATCCAAGAACGCGTGTTGGAGAAGCCAGGCAGGTTGCTGGTCACGATATCGGTCAGCACACCCTTGGGGATGACCGTGTAGGCCTCCGTGACGATTGCGCGTTCGGTGGTGAGGTGGGTCTGCGGCGGCAGGCCGCCTTGGGGATAGTAGTACTTGCCCATCATTGGATCCTTACTTGGAGGTGGTGTGTGCGAGCCGCGGATGAGCCAGTGCGATCAGCCGGGGGAGTTCGACGCCGGCAAGCGCCAGCACTTCTTCGGAACCTACGGCTCCGCACTGGACGCCGCGCAGGACGAAGGCGGCCAGGGCCCGGGCGGTGGCGGGTTCGTCCATGACGCCGCCTTCGGTGCGCTCCACGTAGTTGCGGAGGCGGGCCGCGGCTGCAGGCAGGCCTTCGCGGTAGAAGGCATACGTTGCCGCAAACCGGCTGGGCAACTGGGCGGCGTGCAGGTCCCAGCCCTGGTAGTAGCCGCGTTCAAGGGAGCGGCGGACCAAGCGGCCGTGCAGCTTCCACGCGTTTTCCACGTTGTCGCCCACCGGGATGATGTTGGTGGAGCCGTCGGAGAGCCGGATGCCCGTTCCAGCAACGGCCAACTGCATGACTTCCTTGGCGAAATCCGCCACCGGGTGCTCCATCGACTGGTACTCCGCGGAGATCTGTAGCGAAGCGGAGTAGTCGTAGGTGCCGTAATGCAGGGCGCTGATGCGGCCCGGAACTGCGTGCGGAAGCTGGGCCACGGGGGAGGTCCCCTCCGGGCCGAGAATCAGTTGCGGTGTTTCCACTTGGACTTCGAAGCGGAGCCGGCCCGCCGGAAGGGAGTGGATCTCTTCCAAACGGGAGACCGCGAAGTCCATTGCCTGCACCTGGGCCACTGTGGTGACCTTCGGCAGGGTCAGGATGAGGCCCTCGGGCAGCTCTCCGGCGGAGGCCAACGTGGAGACGAACAGGTCCAGGGTCTTCAGGCCACGTGCCCGGGTGGGGGCTTCGAAGCATTTGAACCGGATGCCGATGAACGGCGGGGCAGAACCCGCGGCAACGGCCTCGCTGACGGCCTGGGCCGCCGCTACCGCTGCGACGTCTTCTGCTTCGTCGCCGCGATCGCCGTAGCCGTCCTCGAAGTCGAGGCGCAAGTCCTCGATCGGTTCGCTGCGCAACTTGGCAGCCACACGGGCGGCGACGGCGGCAGCCAGTTCGGGCTCCTGGCCCAGCAACGTGCCGAGCCTTTCGAGACCGCCGTGGGCCTCCGCCGTCGTGATCGCCTGGGCGCCCCATTCAGCGGAGAGCGACGGCGTGAAACGGTCCGCCGGGACGTACACCGTGTGCACGGGCTGGCGGGTGCCGTCGTCGCCCGGGTAATTGCGCTCCAGGAGCTGGTCGGTGGCGGCCAGCTGGGAGTCGATCGCGGCGAGATCTGCCGCAGAGAAAGAGGAAGCGGCCATCCCTACACCAGCTCGTAGGCGGGAGTGGTGAGGAAGTCCGTGTAGTCCTCGGAGAGACAGATGTCGGCGATCAGGCGGCTGGCCGGCTCGTAGAACTTCTCGAAGGACTCGGCGTCAACCTCGCTGCGCAGGCGATCGGTCTCTTCGCCCAGGATCCGGGTGACCAGTTCGCGGGTGACCGTGTTGCCGGTGTCGGCCAGGACGGACTTGTTGCGGATCTGCTGCCACACCTGGGAACGGGAGATTTCCGCGGTGGCGGCGTCTTCCATGAGGTTGTGGATGGCGACGGCGCCGCTGCCGGAGAGCCACACGGCGGTGTACGCGACCGCGACATAGAGGTTCAAGCGAAGCCCGGCCTCGGTCACGTGGCCACCGGCGGAGGAGATGTCCAGCAGCTGATCGGCGGTCACGGAGACCTCCGGGCGCTGCTTGTCCAGCTGGTTCGGCTTGTCGCCCAGGACCGAGTCGAATACTTCGCGGCAGGTGGAGACGAGGTCCGGGTGGGCCACCCAGGAACCATCGAAACCGTCGTTGGCCTCGCGGGTCTTGTCAGCACGGACCTTCTCGAAGGCTTGGGCCGTGACCTCCGGCTCGCGGCGGTTCGGGATGACTGCTGCCATACCGCCCATGGCGAAGGCACCGCGCTTGTGGCAAGTCTTGACCAGCAGTTCCGTGTAGGCGCGCATGAACGGGGCCGTCATGACCACGGACGCGCGGTCCGGCAGGATGAAGGACTCGCCAGCGTCGCGGAAGTACTTCACGATGCTGAACAGGTAGTCCCAACGGCCCGCGTTAAGGCCGGAGGCGTGGTCCCGCAGTTCGTAGAGGAACTCGTCCATTTCGAATGCGGCCGGGATGGTTTCGATCAGCATGGTGGCGCGGATGCTGCCCTGCGGGATGCCGAGGAAGTCCTGGGCGAAGACGAAGATATCGTTCCAGAGGCGAGCCTCGAGGTGGCTTTCCATCTTGGGCAGGTAGTAGTACGGGCCGTGGCCGTTGAGCAGGAGCTGCTTGGCCACGTGGAAGAAGTGCAGGCCGAAGTCCACCAGCGCGCCCACGGTGGGTTCGCCGTCGAGCAGTAAGTGCCGTTCGTCCATGTGCCAGCCGCGGGGGCGGGCGACGACGACGGCGAGCGGCGCGTCCGTGCGGAGCCGGTATTCCTTGCCCTCCGGGGAGGTGTAGCTCAGGGTGCCCTGGGCGGCGTCGCGGAGGTTGAGGATGGCGTCGATGACGTTCGCCCATGTCGGGGTGCTGGCGTCCTCGAGGTCGGCGAGCCATACCTTGGCGCCGGAGTTCAGGGCGTTGATGGCCATCTTGGCCGGGGAGGCCGGGCCGGTCATCTCGACCCGGCGGTCCTGCAGGGCCTTGGGTGCTTCGGCAACCTTCCAGTCGCCGTCGCGGATATCCTGCGTTTCGGGCAGGAAGTCGAGGCGGCCGGTGCGGGCCACGTCTTCACGCTTGGCGACACGGGCCGCCAGGAGCTCGGTGCGGGTGCCCGCGAAACGGCGGTGCAGTTCCTCCACGAAGGCCAACGCCTTGGGAGTCAGGATCTCCTCGGCTCGTTCGATCGGCCGGGGGTCTGTGACTTGGAGAGCCATGGGATGGTCCTTTCCTAGAGAGCGTTAGCGGCCTGCGTTTGCTGCGTTTGCTGCGTTTGCTACGGCTGCGGCGACGTCGGCGGCAACGTGGGGGTCGAAGACGCTGGGGATAATGTAGCTCGCATTCAGTTCATCATCTGCAACCCGGTTGGCGATAGCCTCTGCGGCGGCCACGAGCATTTCCGGGATGATGTCCGATGCTCCGGCGTCGAGCAGTCCACGGAAGAAGCCCGGGAAGGCCAGCACGTTGTTGATCTGGTTGGGGAAGTCGCTCCGACCGGTGGCGACCACAGCGGCGTGCTTGGACGCAATTACCGGGTCGATTTCCGGGGTGGGATTGGCCATGGCGAACACGATCGCGTCCTCGGCCATTGAGGCGACCTGCTCTTCGCCGATCACGTGCGGAGCGCTGACGCCGATGAACACGTCGGCACCCTTGAGGGCTTCGTGCAGCGTGCCCGAGAAGCCGGCCTCGTTGGTGTTCGCGGCAATCCAGGAACGGTGCTCGTCGTCGTACTTTTCGCCCGAGTGAATGGCGCCGGAGCGGCCTGCGGCTACGATGTGCTGCGCGCCCTGGGCCTTGAGGAGCTGGATGATCGCAGAGCCGGCAGCGCCGACGCCGGAAACCACGATCTTGACCTCGCTGAGCTTTTTGTCCACCACGCGCAATGCGTTGACGAGGGCCGCGAGGGTGACAATTGCCGTTCCGTGCTGGTCGTCGTGGAAGACGGGGATGTCCAGCTCGTCGCGGAGCCGCTTCTCGATTTCGAAGCAGCGCGGGGCTGCGATGTCTTCAAGGTTGATGCCGCCGTAGACCGGAGCCATGGCCTTGGCGATCATGATGATTTCTTCAGTGTCCTGGGTGTCCAGGCAGACCGGCCAGGCGTCGACGTTGGCGAACTGCTTGAACAGCGCGGCCTTGCCTTCCATGACAGGCAGGGCTGCGGCCGGGCCGATGTTGCCCAGGCCAAGGACGGCCGAACCGTCGGTGAGGACGGCGATCGTGTTCCGCTTGACCGTCAGGTTGCGGGCCGCGGCAGGGTCCTCGGCGATCGCGAGGCAGACGCGTGCGACGCCGGGAGTGTAGGCGCGCGAAAGGTCGTCGCGGTTGCGCAGGGCCACCTTGGGGACGACCTCGAGCTTGCCGCCCAGGTGCATGAGGAAGGTGCGGTCCGAGACGTGCTGGACCGTGACGCCGTCGAGCGCGTTGAGGGCGTCCTTGACGCGGTTGGCGTGATCTTCGTCCGTGGTGTTGCAGGTGACGTCAACAACCAGGGTCTCGTGGTGCGACTCGGTCACATCCAGTGCGGTGATGGCCGCACCGGCAGCGGCGACGGCTGCGGCCAGCTCGCTCGTGGCAGTGAAGCTCGACGGCGCGGCGACGCGCAGGGTGATCGAATTTCCGGGGCTCGGGTTCGCCATTGAATTTCCTCCTCGTACAGGCCCGTAGTGGGCCTCCGCTCAAACCGAATGTTTTCGTATTATGGATATTATTATCTACAAAGTGGAAACACAAGCCCTAGTTGCTGGGCGAGCTTTCCGGCGTCGCGTGCTGTATCTTGAGTGTTCTAAGCAATTCTTTTCACGATGCGGATAAGAGTTGTCGGATTCCGAGCCATAGGAGACAACGGAATGGCTGAAAAGCCCTCGGGAGGCGTGCAGTCCGTCGAGCGCGTCTTCGAACTGCTGGAACTCATCACTGACGCCGGCGGAGACGTCACGTTGAGCGAACTGTCGTCGTCGACGGACCTGCCGCTCCCTACCATCCACCGCCTGCTGCGCACCTTGGTGTCCCTCGGCTACATCCGGCAACTGCCCAATCGTCGCTACGCTCTGGGCCCCCGGCTCATCCGGCTTGGCGAAGGCGCCAACAAGCAACTCGGAGCACTGGCCCGTCCCCAGCTGAAGTCCCTCGTGGACCGGCTTGGCGAAACGTCCAACATGGCCGTGCTGGATTCCGACATGGTCATCTACGTTGCCCAGGTTCCGTCCCTGCACTCCATGCGCATGTTCACCGAGGTGGGCCGCCGCGCCCATACGCATGACACCGGCGTCGGGAAGGCCATCCTGGCACAGCTGGATGATGAGGTGGTCCGCGGCATCGTGGCCCGCACGGGCATGCCCACACCCACGGCGAAGAGCATCGGGGACATCGAATCCCTCCTCGCCGATTTGAACCGGATCCGTGAACGCGGCTACTCGATCGACGAGGAAGAGCAGGAGATTGGCGTCCGTTGCTTCGCGATGGCCGTCCCCAACGCTCCCACCCCGACCGCTATTTCCGTTTCCGGACCGGTGTCCCGCGTGGACCAGCACTTTGCCGACCGCGCCGTGCCCTTGCTGCGCGAAGCCGCCCTCGCGATCTCGGCCGAGTTGAACCAAAACTAGCCCTTCCGGACGCTCGCTCACCTATGTGGGGTTTTGGGCGGACGCTCGCTCACATGATGTGAGCGAGCGTTCCGGTGTTTGGCCATATATGTGAGCGAGCGTCCCTTTGTTTGGCGATAGATGTGAGCGAGCGTTCCGGTGTTTGGCCATATATGTGAGCGAGCGTCCCTGTTGATGTGCCGCGCAAGTTAGTTGGCGCCCGACGGCGGCAGTCCCGTTGCGCCGCCGTCCCACTTTTGCGCCGTTCCCACCCAGAACGCTCGCTCACCTTTGGGGTGTTTCCGGCTGACGCTCGCTCACCTTTGGGGTGTTTCCGGCTGACGCTCGCTCACCTTTGGGGTGTTTCCGGCTGACGCTCGCTCACC
>NZ_JAMXIC010000015.1:0-17218 GCF_027587375.1 Arthrobacter sp. B2a2-09 | reverse complement strand
CTGCTCTGAGCGAGCGTCGCGGATTCGCTCATCGATCCTCATGAAACAACCGTCTCGTGCCGGGGCGGCAAACCAGCACGCAGCGCGAAATGGCAGGTGTTGCCCCATTTCTTGCCTGCGAAATAGGGACAACACCTGCCAGTTTGGCGGAGAAGAGCCGTCAGTGCTCTGCCGGGGTGTCCGACTTGAGCGGCACTTCCTTGCCTTCGGCGTCGATCAGTTTGCCGTTCTCGAAACGGTCGCCGTGCGCGAGGCAAGCAATGTCCGCTTCGCTGACCACGCGTCCCGTGCCTGCTACGAACACGGACTGGTTGTCCGAGTTGCCGGCCTTGAGGTGGTTGAAGAGCATGTTCAAGAGGATGGCCATGATGGCGGCCGAGCTGATGCCCGAGTGGAAGATGGTGGAGAACCAGGACGGGAACTGGTCGTAGAACTTCGGAGCCGCGATCGGAATCATGCCGAAGCCGATGGACGCAGCCACGATGATCAGGTTCATGTTGTTGCGGTATTCCACCTTGGAGAGCGTCCGGATGCCGCTTGCGGCCACGGTTCCAAAGAGTACGACGCCGGCGCCGCCCAGGACGGGTGTTGGAACCGCTGCGACAACCCGCCCGAGGACGGGCAGCAGGCCGAGGACCACCAGGATGAATCCGCCGGCGCTGACCACGAAGCGGCTCTTGATGCCGGTGATGGCTACGAGGCCGACGTTCTGGGCAAAGGCGCTCTGGGTGAAGGAGTTGAAGATCGGCGAGATGGCGCTGGAGAGCATGTCCGCCCGCAGGCCATTGCCGATACGGCGTGAATCGACCTTGGTCTCAACGATCTCCCCGACGGCGATGATGTCCGCCGAAGTCTCGGTCAGTGTGACCAGGATGACGATCAGCATCGAAACGATCGAGGCGATTTCGAAGGTGGGAGCCCCGAACGCGAAGGGCGTGGGGAAGGCCACCACCGGACCTTGGCCAACCTTGGAGAAGTCGGCCATGCCGGTAGCGAGGGCGATGACGGTCCCGATGACCATGGCAAGGAGAATGGACAGGCGCGAGATGGCCGCGTTGCCGATCTTGCTCAGGAGCAGGACGATTCCCATCGTGGCCGCGGCGAGGCCGATGTTCGCCATGCTGCCGTAGTTGGGTGCGGCGCTGTTGCCCCCCATGGCCCAGTTGGCCGCGACGGGCATGAGGGTCAGCCCGATGGTGGTGATAACGGTGCCTGTGACTACGGGTGGGAAGAACTTGATGATCTTGGAGAAAAGGGGTGTGATCACCAGGCCAATCAGGGAAGCCACCATGACCGAGCCGAATACCGCCTGGATCCCGCCTCCGCCGTTGACGATCGCCACCATGGTGGAAACCCCAGCGAAGGACACGCCCTGGACCAGCGGCAGTTGCGATCCGAAGAACGGGATGCCGACGGTCTGCAAAATGGTGGCGAGGCCGCCCACAAACAGGCAGGCCGCGATCAGGAGGCCGATGTTCTGCGAGGACATGCCTGCGGCGGCTCCGATGATGAGCGGCGGGGCGATGATGCCGCCGTACATGGTCAAGACGTGCTGGAAGCCGTAGGCGAACGTGCTCCCGATCGAGAGGCGCTTGTCCTCGGGCCGGGCTGGCCGGGAATCGGCGAGGCGGGTTTTCTTCTTGGTGTTCATGGCAGACTTTCTTGGTTCATGGCAGACGTCTTTGTCTGGCTAACAATGTCTGGCTAACAAAATTGAGGGATTTTGGGTGTGAGTGATTGCCCAACTGACTCGCATTTGATGTCGTTTTGAGGCTCCAAAACGGCACCTACTGCGAGTCAGTTGGGCGGGTACCCGGGGGCTTAGCAGAAGCCGGCGATGCCGTTCCACGCAGCCGGGGCAGGTGTGGTGTTGTCGCGCTGGACCGTGGCTTCGATCAAGCCGTACGGGCGGTCCGCGGCGAAGAAGACCTCGTTGGGGTTGTCGAGGCCGAACGGGCTGAGGTCCACCAGGAAGTGGTGCTTGTTGGGCATGGAGAACTTGATCTCGTCCACTTCGGTGTGGGCCTCGAGGACCTTCTTGCCCATGTCGAACAGGGTCTGCTGCAAGGCGTGGGAGTAGTTCTCGGTGAAGCCTTCCAAGAGCAGGGCCTTGATGTCCTCGTAGCTCTTGTTGAAGTCGGTCCCGGCAAAGTCAAGACCGGTGCTGTAGCGCCAGCGGGCCGAGACGTCGGTGGCGAGGATGCGGTCCGTGGTCTCGGGCAGCGTGGTGTAGCGGTCGCGGGGGTAACCCACGAAGCCGGACTCGGTGGTCTTCAGGACGGTCAGGTCCTTGAGGCCGGAGATGAGGTGCGTGGTGTTGCCTTCACGGACCACGACGGCGGTGCGGACTTCCTGCCCCTTGCGGACAAAGCTGTGGTCGTGTTCGGAGCCGTGTGCCTGGATGCGGTCCCAGGTGTAGGCCTCGGCTTCCCAGCGGCCGCCCGTGACCCACTCGAAGCCTGAGGTGAAGTGTTCGCTCAGGCGCAGGAGGAAGGCTTCGGGAGAGCCGATGCCGTCGCGGGCAAAGGCGTAGATGGTGTTCTTCTGGGTGTCCGTGGCGACGACGTGTGCGTTGTCGCCTTGGAGGTGCGCAGCCTGGAAGTCTCCGCGCAATTGCGAGGTGACGTTAAGGTCTTCGATCTGGTGGCGGTCGGTGTCGCGGGTGACTTTGACGACGCGGACTTCTGCCTTGCCGTACTGGTTGTCGCCGAGGACGATGTTGTTGCTCATGGTCATATCCCAACTTCTATGAGGTGGAACCACTAAGGTCCACCAATGAAATTAAGCGCGTGTTTCATACGCGTTTCTGGTGGAGCCGACCCAACAAAAAAAGAGCCGGCATCCGTTGATGCCAGCTCATTACGACCCTGCCTGCTGCTCCCAGGTTACGTGACCTGCGCCACGAATTGAAGAAAGCGTAGCTCACGTTTGCCAGTGGTGTACATCACTTCCGGAGAATCGTTATCTACTTTCTGATTGTGACCGACGGCGACTGGCGGCGGGGGCGTGGCCCCGCGGGCACCCCTTGACGCGGTTTGGGAATCCCCTCTACCATTTCCATATAACAAAAAATGTTTTCCAAGATGCGGAAATATGAAAACGAGTGAAGAATCTGGACCGCATCGCCACGGAGAACTGAGCGCATGAAATAGGAGGACAGATGGACTCGCAGGATAAGAACAACGTCGTGGAATTCCCGGCGCCCGGCCAGGAACTGTACCTGCCATTCGGCGCCACGGATCCTGACTTCTACATTCCGGCCGACTGTGACCGTATGCCCGGGACATTTTCCCGTTGGCTGCGAGCCCTTCCGGTATTCGGCCGGCAGCGTTCCTAGGGCTCCTGCCCCTGGGGATGAGGGACTCTGCGCAACAGAGCCAAAAAGGCGGGCGGCACTGAACCCTCCCTACGGGGGTGTGCCGCCCGCCACTTTGGTATGGAACATAAAATTCTGTCCCGGGAACCTACATGGGCAGGGCCTTGGCGATGGTCGAAACGATCATGCTCACTTTGACGGCCACCAGGATGAAGCTCACAGCAACCACGCCAATGAGCGCCCAAACCGGTGCGAGTCCGCGCGGTGGTGCCACCTTATGGACAATCACTGAACGCCCAACCACGTAGACTCCGGCGCCCAAGAAGGCCCATGCCCAGTGGAAGGGGCGGACCACTCCGTCCTTCTGCAGCTTTTGCCAGTCGAGGTAGGACAAGAGAACGCTGACTCCGTAGATGAGCCACCCTGAAACGATGAGCAGGAAATATGGAACGCTGAACGAGCCGGGATCGAGGGCCGGCACGCGCCTGGCGCCCACAATTCGCAAGTGGAAGACCGGATTCCAGAGCAGCAGGATGATCAGTGTGATGACCGGCAGTAGGGTGACGAGCCAGATGAACGGGTTGTAGACCGGCGTCTGCTTGCTGATTTCCGGGCGGGGAGCGGGTTGGACTGGCCCCGCGTACTGCCCTGGCCCTGCGTATTGCCCCGGCCGCGCGGCCGCGGGCCACGCCCCGCCGGGCTGACCCGCCCCGGCCTGCGAGACGCCGGGCTGACCGCCTCCGGCCTGCTGACCCGCCCCGGCCTGCGAGATGCCGGGCTGACCTGCGCCGGGCTGACCTGCGCCGGGCTGACCCGGCGCGGCCTGCGAGACCCCGGCCTGACCCGGTGGGTTCCAAGCGGTTCCAGTCCAGGCGTTGCCGTCCCACCACCGTAGTTGCCCGGAGCCAGAGGGGTCCGGGTACCAACCTGGAGGAGTCGGAGTGCTGTGCTGGGGGACGGTCATGATATGCCTCCTGATCTACGACCTAATCGAGAGGCTACTCCGAACCCCTGATGATTTTCTGTGCGGCGGCTGAGTGTTTGGCAATAAGTTCCGGGACGTCCAGATCCGGTATCTGGCCGTCCACCACGCGCCACTTGCCGCCCACCATGACGCGGTCGGCGCGGTCCGCCGCGCAGAGCAACAACGCGGCGATGGGATCGTGGCTGCCGGAGAAGCGCAGCCCGTCAAACGTGAACATGGCGAGGTCTGCCTGCATTCCGGGAGCTATCTGGCCGATGTCCGTTCGGCCCAGCACTGCAGCGGATCCCCGGGTCGCCCAGCCGAGGGCGCGCTCCACCGGAACGTCCGCGCCGTAGCGCAGCCGCTGCAGATACAGCGCTTGCCGCGCTTCCAGGATCATGTTGGAGGCATCGTTCGACGCCGAACCGTCCACTCCCAGCCCTACCGGAACCCCGGCGGCCTCAAGTTCCAGCACCCGCGCGGTGCCGGACGCGAGCCGCATGTTCGACGTCGGGCAGTGCGCGACGGCGGTGCCCGCGGCACCCAGCCGGGCGATCTCGTCGTCGTCGAAATGGATGCCGTGGCCAAGCCAGGTGCGCTTTCCGAGCCAGCCGACGCTGTCCAAATAGTCGACCGTGCGCAGCCCGAACATCTCGCGGCAGAAATCTTCCTCGTCGATGGTTTCCGCGAGGTGCGTGTGGAGCCGGACATCCAGCCGTTCGGCCATGGCGGCGCTCTCGGCCATGATTTCCCTGGTCACGGAGAAGGGCGAGCAAGGGGCCAAAGCGATCTGGATGACAGCGCCGTCTCCGCGTTCGTGATACTTCCCGATCAGCCGTTCGCTGTCCGCGAGGATCACCTCCGGGCGCTGCACGGTGGACCGCGGCGGCAGGCCGCCGTCGTCCTCGCCCAGCGTCATGGACCCGCGGGTGAGCGTGGCGCGCATCCCGAGTTCACGCACGACGCCGACCTCAATATCGATCGCGTCCTCAAGACCCGCGGGGAAGAGGTAGTGGTGGTCGGCTGCCGTGGTGCAGCCGGAAAGCAGGAGTTCCGCGAGCGCTACTTTCACGGCAAGTTCGAGGCTGCCCGGCGTCAGCCGCGCCCACACGGGGTAAAGGTTTTGCAGCCAGGGAAACAGGGGAGCGTTGGCCACCGGACCCCAGGCACGAGTGAGCGTTTGGTAGAAGTGGTGGTGCGTGTTGATGAGCCCGGGGAGCAGGACGTGATTGCCGGCGTCGAAAGTTTCATGGCACGGTGCGGATGGACGCTTCCCGGCGGGGACGAGCTCGGCGATTTTCCCATCGCTGACCACAATGCCACCGCGGGCGTCGAGTCCGTTGGCGGTGAACACTGCGAGGGGATTCTTGATCCAGAGCCGGGAAGGGCTTGGGTCTGCTGCTCCCGCGGCGGGCTGGAAATCGGATTTCGGGGACATTGGAATCCTTGTCTGGTCGGCGTAGTTGCGTTCCAGCTCAGTGGTTCCTGTCTGCTGATCCAGGTTCCGGAGGTCAACCCTGCCGGTGGCACCCAGCGTAGGTGGCTCCCCGAAATGCGTCAATGTGACTGACGCTGAGATGCCAGTCCCAAGCCTGAATTTCACATGTCGAAACTTTTTTTCCAGAAACTATGGCGCTGCTCACATCTCCGGTGCTAATCTCATTTTGCCAAAGGCGGGCACCCGGACTCCGGGAAGCTATCTACCAGGCGAAACCTTCAAAAGCACATGCTGAAGCCTGGTAATCGCAGCACTAATCTGTCTTGTTCAGATGCCTCCCTGGTTACGGGCTTCCTCAGCACTAAGGAAGTCGCACATGAGTACCACCGTCACGGCCGAACGTTTCTTGGCCACTTCCATTGAGCTGGCAACAGCCAATGTCCTCAACAGCGGCGGGCCGTTCGGCGCCGTCATTGTCACCGCGGATGGCCGCGCCTTCGAAGGCGTCAACCGGGTCACCGCAACCAACGACCCCACGGCCCACGCCGAGGTCACCGCCATCCGCAATGCCTGCCGCGAGCTCGGCACCTTCGATCTCAGCGGAGCCACCCTCTACACGAGCTGCGAGCCATGCCCCATGTGCCTGGCCTCGGCTCTCTGGGCCCGCATCGGCAACGTGGTTTTCGCAGCAGACCGGCACGACGCCGCCTCCGTCGGCTTCGACGACGCCGTCTTCTACGAATACTTCGAGAACGAGGACCGGGACACGCTCATGCCGGTCGCCAAGCTGGAACTGGGCGACCCCCAGTCGCCGGCCATCCTGGAACCGTTCAACACCTGGAACACGCTTGACTCCAGGATTGACTACTAGGGCCCGGTGGCTGAAATGACAATCCTGGACCCCGCAGAAATGCGAACGGCAACTGAAAAGCAGGCTGCGCCCTTGGGCGCAGGGCAGACAGCGGCAGGCGAAAAGCACACGGCAACCGGACTGGCACAGCGGGGCAGCAGCCCCAGGCCCCCGGCGTCGAACTCCTTCCTGGATCGTTTCTTCCAGATCACCAAGCGTGGCTCCACGCTGGCCCGCGAATTCCGCGGCGGCATCGTCACGTTCTTCACGATGGCCTACATCGTTATCCTCAACCCCCTGATCCTGGGCGGATTCTCAGCCCAGAACGCACCCACCGATGTGGCGGGCGGATGGTTGTCCGCAGCGCAGGTGGGGGCAGTCACTGGCCTGACCGCCGGTGTCATGACGGTCCTCTTCGGCCTTATCGCGAACCTGCCGTTCGGGCTCGCCGCGGGCTTGGGAATCAACTCGTTCCTTGCAGTCGCCGTCATCCATGAGGTCACCTGGCCAGAAGCCATGGGCCTGGTGGTCATCAACGGCATCCTGATTGTCCTGTTCGGCGTCACGGGTGCCCGGACCGCGATCTTCAAAGCTGTCCCCAAGGAACTCAAGGCCGCCATCACCGTTGGCATCGGCCTGTTCATCGCCTTCATCGGGTTCGTCGATTCCGGCTTTGTCCGCGCCACAAAAGGCGGACCGCCGGTACAGCTCGGCAACGATGGTTCCATCACCTCTATACCTACCCTTATTTTCATTGTCGGTCTGCTGGTCATGGGAATCCTCGTGGCCCGCAAGATCCAGGGCGGCCTCCTGATCGGAATCGTCGCCACCACGGTCCTCGCCGCCGTCGTCGAGGCCGTCATGCACATCGGGCCTGGCAGCGCCGCCAATCCCGGTGGCTGGCACCTCAACACTCCGGTACTGTCCGGCCAGCTGGTTTCCGCCCCGGACTTCAGCCTGGTGGGCCACTTCGACCTCTTCGGTTCGTTCTCGAGGATCGGTGGCCTGGCGGCCACGATGCTGGTGTTCACCCTCGTGTTCACCAACTTCTTCGACGCTATGGGCACCATGACCGGCCTCGCCAAGAGCGCCGGTGTGGCATACAAGGACGGCACGTTCCCCAAGCTCAAGGCGGCCTTCATCGTCGAAGGCCTGGGCGCGGTAGCCGGCGGCGCGACGTCGGGCTCGTCAAACACCGTGTACATCGACTCCGCGGCCGGCATTGGCGAAGGCGCCCGCACGGGCCTGGCTTCGGTAGTCACCGGGCTGCTGTTCCTGGGTTCGATGTTCCTGACCCCGCTCACCAGCGTGGTTCCGCTTGAGGTCGCAGCCGCGGCCCTGGTGGTGGTGGGCGCCATGATGATGGCACAGATCCGCGAGATCAAGTTCTCCAAGTTCTCCGTGGCCCTGCCCGCCTTCCTCACCATCGTCACCATGCCGCTGACATACTCCATCGCCAACGGCATCGGCGTCGGATTCATCTCCTGGGCCGTGATCCACGCGGCATCGGGGAAGGGCAAGAAAGTCCATCCGCTTATGTGGGTGGTGACCGTGGGCTTCTTGATCTACTTTGCCCGCGGGCCGATCAGCACGCTCTTGGGATCTTAACCTAGCGTAGCCGGCCGGTAGTAGGCCGGCAGTGAGACGGCGGTCCGGCCGCAAGTCACCGCAATGAATAGGCGTCCGCCGATCGTCCTCCAACCGCATAGTGCGGACGACGACGGCGGGCGGCGGTGAGTGCGGCCGCTCCGCTAAGGACCGGGGTGGGAAATGAGAGGCCCGCCCCGGTCCTCTTCACGCAACGGGTTGCCTGTTTACCCGAAGCTCTCCTGTACAGACGCAAGGAATGAGAATATGAGGCAAGATCGCACACTGCCCCGGGCGGGTCTCCGGTCCGGGACCTCGGTAAAGGAGGTGTTGCCATGCTGGATTTGATGCCTTCGCTGGGCACGTGGCGGCCCGCGGTCTCCGGGCAGCGATGCGCAGTCGCCACCATCGTGGCCGCGGGAGGCTCCGTGCCCCGGCCCCTGGGCACGTCCATGCTGGTTTCCGAACATGGGGACGTCCTTGGCAGCCTCTCCGGAGGCTGCGTGGAAGGCGCCGTGGTGGAGGCCGCCCTTCAAGCAATGCGCGACGGCGGCAGTCGCCTCGAGTCTTTCGGCTACAGCGCCGAGGACGCGTTCGCCGTCGGGCTCACGTGTGGTGGTGAGCTGGAAGTCCACATCCAGCCGACCGGGGCGGCCGGCTTGGACTTGGCCCTGTTGAACACCGCTTCCGGCGGCTCTTCCCTGGCACTTATCCGCAGGCTCGACGCCGCGGGAGGCGCCGTCGTCGTTCCTGATCCGGCGTGTTTTTCCGCCGCTGCTTCTCGGGAACTTTCGGCCCTCCTTGGCGGGGATGACACCGTGATCCGCGCGGCCGCAGCACAACTCGAACCCCTTTTGCATGGTGGCCGGGCAGGGCTGGTGCGGCTCGCGCCGGCCGAAGGCTGCGGGGGCGCCGCGCCCGACGCCGAACCCATTACCCTCTTCGTGGAAAGCCGCTTGCCAGCGGCCCGCATGCTCATCTTTGGCGCCAACGATTTCGGCGCGGCGTTGCTCCCCGCCGGGAAACTCCTGGGCTACGAGGTCACTTTGTGCGATGCCCGGCCCGCGTTTTCGAGCCAGGGCCGTTTCCTCGCCGCCGACCACCTCGTCACGGACTGGCCGCACCGCTACCTTGCGGCAGAAGCAGCCGCCGGCATGATCGATTCCCGCGCCGTGGTGTGCGTGCTGACCCATGATCCCAAGTTCGACATTCCGCTGCTGGAAACCGCCCTTGCTTTGGATCTCGCCTATGTGGGAGCCATGGGTTCAAGGCGCAGCCACCGGCAGCGGATCGACGGACTGCTGGACTGCGGCGTACCGGTCGAGGCGCTCGAACGCCTGCATTCGCCGATCGGACTGGATCTTGGTGCCGTCACTCCCGCCGAAGTGGCCGTTTCCATTACGGCCGAAATCCTCGCGTCCCGCGCGCCGCACCCGGCCTCTGCCGGGGGTTCGCTCAAGGACGGCGCCGGACCCATTCACCACACCACCCCCGAACACAACACCCTCGAACAAAGCAAGGTGACCCCATGGACATGAACACCATCGAGTCCGTGGTCCCCACCACGGACCCCGGCCAGTGGCGCGAGGGCGACGCCTGGCTTGCCGGCGGCACGGTCTTGTTCTCCTACGGGAGCCCGGTCGGCAGCGAAGAGCCGCTGAAACGGCTGTTGGATCTGGGGCAAGCAGGCTGGCCGGCCGTAACCGTGAGCGACTCCGGCATTGAACTGGCCGCCACCTGCACCGTTGCCGAACTCTACGCGCTCCCGGTGTCGGACGCCGTGGCCGGCCGGAACTGGCCCGGCTTGGACGTCTTCCGGCCGTGCTGTGACTCTTTCGTGGCCTCCTTCAAGGTGTGGAACATGTCCACCGTTGGCGGCAATGTGTGCACCTCGCTCCCGGCCGGACCGATGATTTCGCTCTGCGCCGGCCTGGATGCCAGGGCCACCATCCTTGGCCGGCACGGCAGCAGCCGTACCGTTCCAGTGGTCGAATTCGTTACCGGGGACGGGAAAAACTGCCTGGCACCCGGCGAGCTCCTGCGCAGCATCCAGCTTCCGGCGTCGGCCCTTTCCGCGCGGGTCGCCTTCCGCCGGCTCTCGCTGAGCAACCTCGGAAGATCCGGGGCGCTGCTGATCGGAAGGCTCGACGCCGATGGCGGCCTGGTCCTCACCGTCACCGCTGCCACCAAGCGGCCCGTGCAGCTGCGGTTCGCCGCCGCGGACTTGCCGGACGCCGAACAGCTGGCCGCCGCCGTCGAGCGTTCAATCCCCACGGAGCTGTACCACGACGACATCCACGGGCTCCCCGAATGGCGCCACGACATGACCATTCGCCTTGCCGAGGAGATCCGCGCGGAGCTGCTCGATGCCCCCGCTTCAGGCGGCGGACCGCTGGTGGTCTCCGGTGATTTCTGGCCGCCGCACGCCACCTCGCCACAACCGTCTACCCAAGTTAGATCTACCAATACCGAACAGCAGAAGGAGGCCTGAGCATGGCAATCGAGATCAACGGAACAGCCACCGAGGCCGCACCCCGCCCGGGCCAGTGCCTTCGGACGTTCCTGCGCGAACAGGGCAACTTCGGCGTCAAGAAAGGGTGCGACGGCGGCGACTGCGGCGCGTGCACCGTCCACGTGGACGGTAAACCCGTGCACAGTTGCATCTACCCGGCCGTCCGCGCCGAAGGGCGCTCGGTCACCACCATTGAGGGACTTTCCAGTGTTGGCCCGTCCGGTGAGGAAGAGCTGCATCCCGTGCAGCAGCAGTTCCTGGAACACCAGGGCTTCCAATGCGGCTTCTGCACGGCCGGCATGATGATGACCGCCGCCACCTTCGACGAGGAACAGAAAGCCAACCTCCCGCGAAACCTCAAGGGAAACCTGTGCCGTTGCACGGGTTACCGCTCTATTGCGGACGCTGTGTGCGGTAGCCACACCCACGCCCCCGACGCCGGTGCGGCAGCCACGTCCGGTGCGGCAGCCACGTCCGGCGCGGCAGTAAAGAGTACGGGCCAGCTCGGCGACAACGTTCCTGCCCCGGCGGGACGCGCCGTCGTCACCGGCACCGCCCGCTACACCCTCGACGTCCCGGCCGAACAGCTCCCGGGACTGCTGCACCTCAAACTGCTGCGCTCGCCGCACGCGCATGCCCGCATTGTTTCCATCGATACGACGGCGGCCCTCCAGGTACCCGGCGTCGTCGCGGTTTTCACGCATGAGGATGCGCCTGCCCGGTTGTTTTCAACGGCCCAGCACGAGCTCTACACCGATGATCCCGACGACACCCGTGTCCTCGACGACGTAGTGCGCTTCATCGGCCAGCGGGTTGCCGCCGTCGTCGCCGAATCCGTTGGCGCGGCGGAAGCCGGGGCGCGGGCCATCAAGGTGGAGTACGAAATCCTGGACGCTGTCTTCTCGCCGCAGGATGCGTTGCTGCCCGGTGCGCCCGCGATCCACGGAGAGAAAGACGGGGAAACGGCCCGGATTTCCCGCCCGCAGAACAACGTCGTGGCGGAGGTCCATTCCGAGCTGGGGAGCGTTGAAGCCGGATTTGCAGCGGCCGACTTCATCCACGAGAACACGTACCAGACCCAGCGGGTGCAGCACGTCGCGATGGAAACGCATTGCTCCATCGCGTGGGTAGAGCCCTCCGAGAACCCAGCGGAGGACCGGCTCATGGTGCGTTCCTCCAGCCAGGTCCCGTTCCTGGTCCGGCGCACCCTTGCCCGTGTGTTCGACCTCCCCGAGGACCGGATCCGGGTGGTGGCCGGCCGCGTGGGCGGCGGGTTCGGCGGTAAGCAGGAAGTGCTCACCGAGGACCTCGTGGCCATGGCGGCCCTCAAGCTGGGCCGGCCGGTTCAGGTGGAGTTCACCCGCACCGAGCAATTCACCGCCACCACCACACGCCACCCCTTCACCATCAAGGTCAAGGCCGGGACGAGCCGGGATGGCCACCTGACGGCGATGCAGCTGGACGTCGTCACAAACACCGGCGCCTACGGAAACCATGCGCCCGGAGTGATGTTCCACGGGTGCGGCGAATCCTTGGCCGTCTACAACTGCGCCAACAAGAAGGTGGATGCGCAGGCCGTCTACACGAACACTGTCCCGGCCGGTGCCTTCCGTGGCTACGGGCTGAGCCAGATGATCTTCGCGATCGAATCCGCCATGGACGAGCTCGCCGTCGGAATCGGGATGGACCCCTTGGACTTCCGGCTCAAGAACATGGTCCGGCCAGGGGACCACATGCTCTCCACGAACCCGGAACCTGAAGAAGACGTTTTCTACGGCAGCTACGGACTGGACCAGTGCGTGGCATTGGTCCGCGATGCCCTCGAACGCGGCGGCCAACGCTACCGGGACGCCGGGCTCGACGATCTCGGTCCGGAGTGGGTCACGGGCGTCGGTTCCGCGCTGTCCATGATCGACACCGTTCCGCCTCGCGGGCACTTCGCCCACGCGCGCCTCAGGCTCCTGCCGGACGGTACGTTCGACGCCGCCGTCGGCACCGCCGAGTTCGGCAACGGCACCACCACTGTCCACGCCCAACTCGCGGCGACCGCCCTGTCCACCACGGCGTCGAACGTGGCCGTGCGCCAGTCCGATACGGACCTCGTGGAGCACGATACCGGCGCGTTCGGTTCCGCGGGCACCGTGGTGGCCGGGCAGGCAACTTTGCTCGCGGCGCAGGATCTCGCAGTGCGGATCCGGGCCGTGGCTGCCGGGTTCGCGGGTGTTGCCGAGGCGGATTGCGTGCTCGAAGACGGCACCGTGCGCTGCGGTGAGCGCGTCTTTGCGCTAGCGGAGGTGTACGACGCCGCGCAGCAGCAGGGCGTGGAACTCGCCGCCGAAGGGCGTTGGGGTGGAACGCCGCGTTCGGTCGCCTTCAACGTCCACGGATTCCGGGTGGCCGTGAACACCGGCACGGGGGAGCTCCGGATCCTGCAGAGCGTGCAGGCGGCCGATGCCGGCGTCGTGGTCAATCCACGGCAATGCCGCGGCCAGGTGGAAGGCGGAATCGCCCAGGCACTGGGTGTCGCGCTGTATGAGGAAGTCCGCGTGAACGACGCCGGCCGGGTCACCACCGACATCCTGCGGCAGTACCACATCCCTTCCTTCGCCGACGTGCCACGCAGCGAGGTCTACTTCGCGAAAACGAACGACCAGATGGGGCCGCTCGGTGCGAAGTCCATGAGCGAGAGCCCATTCAACCCCGTGGCACCGGCGCTGGCCAACGCCATCCGGAACGCCACCGGGGTGAGGTTCGCGGCGCTCCCCATCGCCCGGGACAAGATCTACCTGGCGCTCAAGGACGCCGACGCCTCCGCTCCCACCCAACTGGCTCGCATTTAATGTCGTTATGAGGCCCTATAACGACAACAACTGCGAGTCAGTTGGGGTGGCTTGGCCGTGGGAGCCCGTGGGGACTTGCGAGGCGAGGGTGGCGGTGGGGACAGTTGGGCGCCGCCGTCGCCGAGGAGATCCGCTCGGCAGGGAGGCCGGTCGCGTCGCAGATCAGGCCCTACACGGTGGTGATCTTGCCGTCCCACTCGCCGCCGGCCGGGACGGAGGCATGCTGGTGGATCAGTTCCCAGCCGTTCTCACGCCGCTCGAAGCAGTCGGTCTGCCGGGCCATGACGTGCTTGGTGGAGCCGTTCTTGAGCACGATGTTCGTGCTCTGCACCGTGCAGACGATGCCCATGTCCCCGTTGACCTTCGCGGTCAGTTCGAGGATCTCGACGTTGCAGGACTCGAAGTTGGCGAAGGTGTCGTCGAACAGCTTTCGCGCCGGGGGGACGCCCCTGGACGCGAACGGGGGGATGTCGAACCACAGCACGTCGGACGCCCAGTGCCGGGTGCTCTGCGCACCGGTCATCGACGCCGCCATCTCGCGGACGATGGCGATGATGGCTTCCTTGTCCTGCTCGGTCGTCATGACTTTGCTCCCTTCATCTCGCGGCCCTGATCGGCCGCTACGGACAACCCTGCGGCGTGCCCCGGCGAGAGGTGCAAGACCCGCGAGCGCCCGTGTATCTCCCCTTGGGGGAGGTGGCATAGTGGCAGGCATGGACGCGACACTGCCGATCGGGGACTTCGCAAGGGCCACGCACCTGAGCGTGAAGACGCTGCGCTACTACCACCAGGTGGGCCTGCTGGAACCGGACGAGGTAGACCGGCATACCGGCCACCGGTACTACACCACCGCGCAGATCCCGACCGCGCAGATCATCCGCCGCTTCCGCGCCCTGGACATGCCGGTCGAGCAGATCGCCAAGGTGCTGGCCGCCCCCGACCTCGACACCCGCAACGCGCTGCTGGCCGCGCACCTGAACCAGATGGAGCGGGAGTTGGCGCGCAGCCAGTCTGCGGTCGCCTCGCTGCGCGACCTGCTTACCCGCCCGCCGGGCGGCACCCGGGCCGAGATCGGGCGCCGGAGCGTTCCGGCCACGCCGGCGGCTGCGATCACCGAGACGGTGGACGTCGCCGAGGCGTTGACCTGGTACCAGGGTGCGCTCGGTGAGATCTACGCGACGCTCGACGCCCAGGGCCTGGCCGCCGACGCGCCGGCTGGCGGGATCTTCAGTACCGACCTGTTCACCCACGGGCGCGGACCGGCGACGATCTTCGTGCCTTGCGCAGGACCGCTGCGCCCCATGGGTCGGGTCGACGCGCTGGTCATCCCGACGGTCGAGTTGGCGACGATTGTGCACCGCGGCCCGCATGCGAATATCGACCTGGCTTACGGAGCCCTCGGCACGTACGTCGCTGAACATGCCCTCGCCGTGGACGGCCCGATCCGCGAGTACTACCCCGTCGGGCGCCACGAGAGCGCAGAGGCGGCCGAGTGGCGCACCGAGATCTGCTGGCCGATCTTCCACACCGGACCGTCGCCCGACGAACCCGCAGCGCGCACGCACGAAGGAGGCGATGGGTAGAGGGCGCAGATGGCACTCGGAACCTGCGGCGCTGAACGCGCCTGCAGACATGCCCTCGCCACCTGACCAAGCAATCCGGTGAACCTATGCGATCACGGCACTAGTCGCTGAGGAGGTGCAGCTTGTCCTTCGTGTCCACATCGGCCCCGTCGGCGAGGTCGCTGCAGTCGACGACGTCCACCAGCCCGGGGTGCGCTTTGAGGAAACGGCGTGCTCCGGCGTCGCCCTCAGCGGACTCGGCGACTTCGGCACGGAGGGTGGCGTCGATGATCAAGGGGTGGCCGCGCCGAAGTTTTGTTGCGGTGTGGCCGTTGTGGACAGTGTCCGCATATCCCGCTGCGGTCACACGGCCAGGTTGGTGCGCGGCCAGCAGCCTGGCGACGACGCCGGGGGTCAACCCGGGCTGGTCCACCAATGCCACCAGGACGTTGTGGCCAGGGGCGGCCGCCGCGACACCCGTACGAAACGAGCTGGCCATGCCCGACGCCCACTCCGGGTTGTCCACCACAAGGTACTCGCCCAGGTCGGTCGCGTGGCGGACGTCCTCTGCTCCGGCACCAAGCACCACGACTACCTGGCGGCATCCGCTGTCGAGCAGTGTCTTGGCGAGTACCTCCACCAAGGTCTGGCCGCGGAAGGGCAGCAGCGCCTTGGGGCCGAGGCCCAGGCGTGTCCCTGCGCCGCCGGCCAACAGCACACCAATGGTGGGCGCGGGGCTGGAATCGTTCATGGGGTTCACCCTATCCATGTGGCCCCATGAGGTCTCTAGGTTCACCTTGCATTCCGATATAGGTCTACCGAAAAAGGTTGAATATTACCCATGGGTAGGCCTTCTGGCAGGCTCCCATGGCCGATATTCTCTTAGGGACTTCACGAGAGTCAGTGGTCATCGAAGGGGATGCAACGACGCATCCGCGGTGGAAAGAGGGTTTATGTCTGGCATTTTCGAAATTATGACAGCTGGGGAGCAATCGTTCCGTTTCCGGTTGAAGGCCGATGATGGAACGGTAGTGGCGGTATCGCCCAAGTTCCCGGATATTGCGGCCCTTGTGGCCGGTATCAACGCAGTCAGGGAGAATGCCGCCACAGGATTCGTGGTGGATCACCGCTCGCTCGGAGCGTAACAACAAATCGGCGGTAGTGCTCAAGGAGCACTACCGCCGATTCTTTTTTGCGGGCTTTAGGAGTCGCCACCCGAACCGCCGGTGGTGCCGGCAGTCACGTCGAGAAGCTTGTACCGGTCAATGGCGTACGACGGCGCACTCGGGCCAACCTCGCCCCTCGCCGCGAGGAGTTGGAGGGCTTTCACGACGATGGAGTGGGTGTCGTTCTTGAAGAAGCGGCGTGCGGCCTGGCGGGTGTCGGAGAATCCGAAGCCATCGGCGCCGAGGGAGGCGAATTCGTTGGGGACGAATTGGCGGATCTGGTCCGGGACGGCCTTCATGTAGTCGGTGACGGCGATGACCGGCCCGGTGGCGCCGGCGAGTTGCTGGGCGACGAACGGGGTGCGGGGTTCTTCGCCCGGGTTCAGGAAGGCGTGTTCTTCGGCGGCGAGTCCGTCGCGTCGGAGTTCGTTCCAGGAGGTCACGGACCAGACGTCCGCGGAGACTCCCCAGTCCTGGGCGAGGAGTTTCTGTGCTTCCAGTGCCCAGGGGACCGAGACGCCGGAGGCCAGGATTTGGGTCTTGGGGCCTTCAGCGCTCGACGCCGATAGCCGGTAGATGCCCTTCAAAACACCGTTGACATCGAGGTTCTCGGGTTCGTTCGGCTGGGTGATGGGCTCGTTGTACACCGTGAGGTAGTACATCAAGTTTCTATCGGATGCAGGTCCGGTTCCTTCGCCGCTTGCGGCCTCCCCGTACATGCGTTCGAGTCCGTCGCGGATGATGTGTCCGATTTCGTAGCCGTAGGCGGGGTCGTAGGTGAGCACGGCGGGGTTGGTGGAGGCCAGGATGGGGGAGTGTCCGTCGGCGTGTTGGAGTCCTTCGCCGGTCAGGGTGGTCCGTCCTGCGGTGGCGCCGATGATGAAGCCGCGGGTCATCTGGTCCGCTGCGGCCCAGAAGGCGTCGCCGGTGCGTTGGAAGCCGAACATGGAGTAGAACACGTAGATCGGCACGAGGGGTTCGCC
>NZ_JAMXIC010000014.1 GCF_027587375.1 Arthrobacter sp. B2a2-09 | reverse complement strand
ACGGAGAGACGTAGGTAAAGAACCGCGCGAAGCGGCTTACGTGAGTCGGTCATGTGTCAATTATGCGGTATCGGCCATCTAATACCAAACCACTGCCCATAAAAAATAGTGATGGCAGCCATTGACGTCCACCATGCTGCATCTCCCGGGTTGTGCGGGTACAACCAATTAACGAGTAGCATCACAACGCTCAGGGCTGCGACTACCGCGAACGGTACCAAAAACCAGGGGCTGCGAAGCCACCACAACCTCGGTCGTTGCTGGCGGAACAGCTCCTTGAATCGGCTGACTGCAGCGTTGACGAACATTTCATCTCCAGCAACAGTTACTTGTGCCCCGCGCTCATCCAGCGTGAGCAGCGCACCCACTTCATCGCTCCCATATACGCGCCCAAATTCCACGGAGACTTTCGCTACTTGCTTGACGTGCAGTCTATGCATCACATCGTCTGGCGAGCCGGAATCCTTCGTATTGAGTTCTTTGTAAGTGACCTCCAGTTTGGGTGTCATCGCCTTCAACGCGATCTGCTCCGTCATGCGAGCGTAATCGTTGGTCTGTGCGTCCTTCAGCAAAGATGCAAGATACTTCTTGTTGTGGTCCTTCAGATCCTCTTCGAACAACGCAGCGGCAGAGTCCATTTGTTGTTCGAAGGCCAAACGTCTAGCTGCCTTGCCCTCAGCCTGCTCGGCGAGGAGCGCTGCATTTGCTGTGTCCTGAAAGCCCGAAAATGCGTCAACAAGACGCCGCAGTTCTTCCACACCTCCGTGCCAGGTTGTCGGTCCGATGGACGTATTGGAACGTCTTGTTTGTGGCACGTTTTCCCCTCAGCGGCCTAGTCGTCGCCACTATTCTGCCTTACAAGAGTCCCGCAGCCGTAGTGAATCGGTATCCGTGGAACCCAGCGGCGCTTGCCATTAGTGGCTGCTCAGCTACCGGAATATCGCAATCGGGTTGAGCCACAGGGCCGGGCCTGTGATACTGGCGTCCGAGGTGGAGACGTCGACTCCCATAGCCTTAGCAGGCTCAACGAAGTTTGACACCGAATCTCGCAAAGTCGTTATCTCTAGAGGAGTTGCCGATACGTCGTGAGTGAGCCGGAGCGTCGGAAGCTCCTCCTGCGGTCCTAATATCTGATCCACCTGTGCCACGATGCTGTACTCCCCACCCAGCCGACCAATCTTTCCGATAAGCCACTCGCCGGATATAGGCATCGCCACTGCGGGTCCAGATTCGCCAATCGGCTTCGCAATAAAGATGGACTCTCCCGCGCCTCCCTCGTCGTTATCGCCAAGGAGCATCTTGATGTTGCGTTCCGAATCCTTTGTACTCTTCAACTCTTCCCCCTTTTGGCTGAACACATGGCCTTGAGTCTTCGTTTTATCAGAGAACCAGAGGTAAAGCCTCAGTAGCGTTTGCAGGGGTACAACCTCCAATGTGGCCCGAAACTCAACGGTATGACCAGGCTCTACCCCGTTTAGAGCGTTAGGGCCCCATCCCTCGAAAGAACCAAGGGCCTTCCCGTCGACCAGAGTCTGGTACCACAGTTCGAAGACTGAGAAGCGGGTACGAGTACGCACGATTTCCTCGGCCAATGCGGACGTTGACTTCTTCGAACCCTCAATGTTGGCCCCCTGAAATCCGAGTCCGCCGCCAAAACCCCCCTCTCGAGCGGAGTTGACTTTAGCGACGACTTCGTCGATTTTGCCGGACTCGACCGCAGACAAGGAGTTGATGACCGTCTCGTCGTTCAGATAAAAAAACCCTCGATGGATCTTCTTTGAAGGCTGCCTATAGATCGCCATACTTCCCCCATGTTCAGATTCGGTATCAAGCACTTCTAGTGCTATCACAAATCGTCCGGCAGGACCCACAGCCCGGGCGAGAGGGTGTATTCGCAACTTGTGGGCTTGGCCGTCTTCGTGCACTGGGTGACGCAAGTGGGAGAGACAACCCGGCTGCCGTGTGACCAGTAGTTGATGTTGGCGGGCCTCGCACCAGGGAGCTGGGATGGTGCAGTTGGGGAAGGCGCAGCCTTGGTCGCGCGCGGTGATGGCTTTCCGGATGTGGGGCGGGAAAGCCCTGGTGGTGCGGGCGATGTCCAGGATGCCGCTGTCGCTGCCGAGCAGGACGGGGATGGTGTCTGCGTCGCAGGCGATCCTGCGTGCGGTGGAAGCGGTAATAGGGCCGGTGAAGGTGAACGACCCGGTGCCGGGAGAGCCGTCATTGTGCCTTGTTGTGATGTCGGCCTTTTTGAGACGGTCCAGGAGGTCGCGTTAATCGATGGTGACCATGACCCGGGGACGGAGTCCTCCCGCAGCAGGGAGTCCGCCGGTGGAGAGGGACGCTTTGCACGCGCCGATGAGACCGTCGAGGAGCCGCCGTGGGCAGGTGCGCCGGTCAAGCTCTTCCGCCTTGGTGCGATCCTTGTTCTTACTGCCGCCGGTTCCATCGTTGGGCGCCACGGCCCGGTGTGGGTACGGGGGGAATCCGTGTCCGCAGGACATGCTGATCAGGGTCAATGATGACCCCCACCAGCTGACTCTCCTCCTATCTGTCCGGCAGGCGTGGCCCTTTGCCGGTGACATCGACATCCCACCCCTATAGCCCGTACTCGACTGTGGTCATTCCCAGACGCCTGCATCCGCAGATGTCTCCACATGGGACAAACGCTGGAAAGCGGCTTGGGGCCGGGCCGTGACAGGGGTTTCCGCGATCGTTTGAGGGGCTCTTTGCCGCCATCCCGGGTCGGCGTGGACGCCATACCGGGCTTGTTTCCCAGGCCGGAGCTTGAAGCGCGGCGATGGGAATCAAGCCCCGGTTTGAGCGTGAGGCCTCAGCCCCTGGGCAGCTGGTCCTCCAGATTGAAGATTTCCGTGAGTTGGACGAATCCCTGGCCCGGCGCCCGTGCGTCGTCTTCGAACAGCAGTGCCATTTCCGCCTGCCAGCGGGCATTCACGTCAGTCAAGACCATTCGGGCAAGCGCCGCGTCGAAGTCGTCGCATTCCAGGTATCCCACCAGCAAACCGTCGTCGGCGAGGAACAACGAATAGTGGTTCCAACCGGCCGCCTTGAGTTCACCGAGCATCTCTGGCCACACGGCCGCGTACCGGCGTTGATATTCGGGAATCTGGCTGGGTTTGACCGAGGAACGGAAGCAGACACGCATGTGGATCCTCCTCCCTGTGTGAATCGTTTCATTCAAAGCCCACGAATCGCTGCCTTAATCGCGCAGCTTACCGGGCGGCGCTCCGGAGCTGGCGGTATTCCTCGCGAGCAACCGGCGTCGCGTCCGGAGTTCCCAGCTGGTTGAGGGGGATGCGGTACGTTTCCCGGGCCGACCAGGCGGCCACAGCCCCGATGATGCAGATTCCGAAGCAGATGGACCCGATGATGAGCGGTACATTCGAGGACCCCGGCGGGGCGATCGCCGTGAAGATGCTCGGAAGGAATGCGGTGATGACGAGGCCGATGTTCTGCGAGATGGCGAATCCCGTGACCCGGGTGCGGGCGGGGAAGAGCTCCTGGAAATAGCTGGCGAACGTTGCATTCCAGACTTGGTAGAGCGTGCCCCACATGAGGATCGAGAGGACGATGGTGAGCAGTACATTGTTCTGGCTGACCGCGTAGAGGTAAGCGTAGGCCAGCACGCCGGAGCTCAACGAGCCGAAGATCATCAACGGCCTGCGGCCGAACCGGTCCGACAGATTTCCGAACAAGGGGATGAGGGCCAGTGCGACGACGTTGGCCAGGACCGGGATCCAGAGGTAGACGCTGGTGCTCATGCCGACGCCGTAGCCCGGCTGGGTGGCGTACGCCGCACCGAAGACTGCCACGGTGACGCCGACGACGTTGACCAGGGTCATGCAGACTGCCCGCACCACGTCGAGACCGCTTTCCCGCAGCACGCGGACGATCGGCATCTTCGGGATCTCCCGGTGCGCCTTTTCCTCGGCGAAGATGGGGGTTTCTTCGACCCGGCGGCGGATCATGTACCCGGCGAACACCACGAGGGCGCTGAGGAGGAACGGAATGCGCCAGCCCCAGGACTTGAATGCTTCGTTGGAGAGCATGGCCGAGAGCGGGAGGAATACCGCGGCGGCGATAATCTGTCCGGCCTGGGTGCCTTGGAGTGCAAAGCTTGCGTAGAAGCCCCGGCGGCCGAAAGGTGCGTGCTCCACGATCATGGCGCTGGCGCCGCTCAGTTCGCCGGCCACCGCAAAGCCCTGGATGAGTCGGACGGCAACCAGCAGGACGGGTGCCAGGAGGCCTACCTGGCCGTAGGTGGGCAGCAATGCGACAGCGAAGGTCGACGCGCCCATCATCAACATGGCCAAGACGAGAACGTTCTTCCGGCCGTGTTTATCGCCCCACTGTCCCAGGACGAATGCGCCGATCGGGCGGGCGACGTAGCCCACGGCGTACGTGCCTAGGGAGGCGATCAGTGCCACGGTCGGGTTTCCCGCGGGGAAGAAGACTCCGGGGAAGACCAGTGCAGCGGCCTGCGCATAGATGAACCAGTCGTAGTACTCGAGGGCGCTGCCGATCCAGCCGCTGGCTGCCGCTTTCCTCGTGGTGCTGGACTGTCGCGGTTCGGTTGAACTTCGCTGCCTACTCGCGTCGATCTTCATATTGTCCTCCTTTGGACAAGTCGTTGGGGCCACTGGAAGGGCCTTCCCGTCTTTGGGTTTGGTTTCCAGTAGGAGGGCGGCGCCATCGCAAGTATCGGACTGGATCTTCCGCTTGGTATGCGCTTTCCCATCTGGTAAGCGCTTTCCATGAGACACCCGCACGGCCCCGCTGTCAAGGTTAAGTTGTTGCGCCGGTCACACTGGCGCGGGACTCTCGGCCCGGCGTCATCGTGTGATCGATGGAGCCGCCGCGAACCCGGAGAACTAGGGCGAACTCGTGCTTCTGCGGAGGGTGACGCTGCCCGCGACGGCGGCTGGACCGCCGTCGTCGTCGGAAAGGGTCGCAATGGTTGCCAGCCGTCCGATTTCCTCAAGCGGCAGGCTCACGGTGGAGAGTGCCGGCCGGAAGTCTCGGAGCCATTCGATGTCGTCGAACCCTGCGAGGCTGGCGTCATGGGGGACTCTGAGCCCCTGGTCCCTCAACGCGGCCGCCACGCCGATGGCCATGACATCGTTCGTCGCGAAAATGCACAATCGTTGCTCCGGCGCCGATTGGCCGGAGGCCTTGATCCGCCAGGCAAGTTCAATGCCGGCATCGAAGCCGCCGTTCCGGTTGAACGCGACGTGCACAACATCCGCGGCGGGCTGGCCGGCGTCGGACAATCCGCGTTGGAATCCCATGACGCGCTCATCCGAAGTGGTCAGTCCCTCCGGCCCGGCCACAATGGCGAACGGCCCTTTGTGGGTGCGCGCCAATTCCCTCGCCAGATCCTGCGCAAGTCGCTCGTTGGGAACGGCGATGGTGCGGTAGCTGTCGGTTTCGCCGACGCCCAATATCGCCTGCCCGACGACGCCCACCCGCCCGCCGTTGCGGCAGTAGCGGTCCAGTTCGGCGGCTAGCTCGGTGTTCGCGCGGGCGTCTTCGGAACGTGTTGAACGTGATCCTGCGATGACGATCGACTCGGCCCGCCGTGCAGCGAAGGCGGCGACGGCTTCCTTCTCCTCGGCGGGTGTGCCGTTGGTGGTGGCGAGCAGCACCATGCGGCGCTCCTGCCGTGCTGCGGCCTGGACGCCCTGCGCTATGGCGGAAAAATAAGGGTCCGCGATGTCGTGCACGATCAGGCCAATGAGCCCCGTGCTGGATTTCGCCAGCGCCTGGGCCTGGGCGTTCGCGATGTAGCCGAGGGTGTCGGCCGCCTGCCGGACGCGCTCCGCGATCTCCGGTGCGGGTGTCCTGGCAGAACCATTGAGCACCCGGGAGGCGGTGGCGGGGGAGACGCCGGCCAGTTTGGCCACTTCGGACAGCGTGCTTGCAGTCACGGACAACTCCTCGTTCAAGGCCACAGTCTCGGGCATTTTCAGCAACATCCGATTATTGCAGTCGTAGCTGTCTGCGGGAAAGCGATTGCCAGACTCGTGTCCGCGTGTCATCATGAGTGCATTGGGAATGCGCTTTCCCATCTCATTACTTTCCATTGAAGAAGGACTCATGGGCTACGAAACAAAGACGATCCGCATCGCCATGAACGGCATCACCGGCCGGATGGGCTACCGCCAGCACCTGCTGCGGTCCATCCTCCCCATCCGGGACGCCGGGGGCTTCACCTTGGCGGACGGCACCCGCGTCCAGGTTGAGCCGATCCTGGTGGGCCGCAACGAGGCGAAGATCCGAGAACTGGCCGAACTCCACAAGGTTTCCGAATGGTCCACCGACCTGGATGCGGTCATCAACGACCCCACGGTCGACGTCGTTTTCGATGCGTCGATGACCAGCCTTCGCGCCGCGACGCTGAAGAAGGCGATGCGCGCCGGAAAACACATTTTCACCGAAAAGCCGACGGCGGAGACGCTTGAAGAGGCGATCGAACTGGCGCGCATCGGCAAGGAATCCGGCGTCACGGCCGGCGTGGTGCACGACAAGCTGTACCTGCCGGGCCTGGTCAAGCTGCGCCGCCTGGTGGATGAGGGTTTCTTCGGCCGCATCCTCTCGATCCGCGGCGAATTCGGCTACTGGGTCTTCGAAGGCGACGTCCAGGCGGCGCAGCGCCCGTCCTGGAACTACCGCAAGGAAGACGGCGGAGGAATGACAACGGACATGTTCTGCCACTGGAACTATGTCCTTGAAGGCATCATCGGCAAGGTCAAGAGCGTCAACGCCAAAACCGCCACCCACATCCCGACCCGCTGGGACGAACAGGGCAAGGAATACAAGGCCACCGCCGACGACGCGTCCTACGGCATCTTCGAGCTTGAGACCCCGGGCGGGGACGACGTCGTCGGGCAGATCAATTCCTCCTGGGCCGTCCGCGTCTACCGCGACGAACTCGTGGAGTTCCAGATCGACGGCACTCTCGGTTCCGCCGTCGCGGGCTTGAACAAGTGCGTTGCGCAGCAGCGCGCCCACACGCCCAAGCCCGTCTGGAACCCGGACCTGCCCGTCACGGAGTCCTTCCGCAGCCAGTGGCAGGAAGTCCCCGCGAACGCCGATCTGGACAACGGCTTCAAGCTGCAATGGGAAGAATTCCTGCGCGACGTCGTCGCCGGCCGCGAGCACCGCTTCGGCTTGCTTTCCGCCGCCCGCGGCGTGCAGCTCGCCGAACTCGGCCTGCAGTCCTCAGCCGAGCGCCGCACCATCGACATCCCGGAGATCGTGCTCTGATGACCACCCTTCTTCTTCCAAACCACGACGGCGGGACCCGCCTCTACACGCTGCAGCCGGCCACGTCCTGGGCCAGGCCAACGGCGCCTTTGACGTCCCGGCGGGCCTACGCCGCCGCGCACGTGATCCCCGAAGCGACGGCCGAGAACACCCCCGGCGCCCCCGCGCACTTGGACTGGGACACCACCATGGCGTACCGGCACGAGCTGTGGTCCTACGGCTTGGGCGTCGCCGATGCCATGGACACCGCCCAGCGCGGCATGGGCCTGGACTGGGCCGCCACGCAGCAGCTCATCAAGCGAACCGGCGTCGAAGCGGCGTCCGTGGTGGCGTCCGGCAACTCGGCCACCGCCGGGAAGACGGTCCGGGACCTTGTCTCCTGCGGAGCCGGAACGGACCAGCTGGACCTGGACTCAGTCCCCGAGGGTCCCGCCGGCATCAACGCCGTGCTGGACGCGTACCGTGAGCAGATCGCCGTCGTGAGCGAAGCCGGACCGAAGGTCATCATCATGGCATCGCGGGCGCTGGCCAAGGTGGCGGCAAGCCCTGAGGACTACCTGCACGTCTACTCCACCTTGCTGCAGGAAGTGGATCAGCCCGTCATCCTGCACTGGCTCGGGACCATGTTCGACCCCGCGTTGGCCGGCTATTGGGGCTCGGACGACGTCGCTGCAGCAACCGAGACCTTCCTTGGCCTCATCCGCGATCACGCGGACAAAGTGGACGGCGTGAAGGTCTCGATGCTCGACGCTTCGCATGAAGTTGCCCTGCGTGCCGCTCTTCCGGAGGGCGTCCGCCTCTACACCGGCGACGATTTCAACTACCCGGAACTGATCGACGGCGACGGCGCCCACCACTCGGACGCGCTGCTGGGCATCTTCGCCGCAATCTACCCTGCCGCTTCGGTGGCGTTGCAGAAGTACGACGCCGGCGACGCTGCGGACGCGCGCGCCATCCTGGACTCCACCCGCGAATTGGGCAAGCACATCTTCAGCGCCCCCACGTTCTACTACAAGACCGGGATCGCCTTCATGTCCTGGCTCAACGGCAAACAGCCCGGATTCCAGATGGTCGGCGGGCTGCATTCCGGCCGCTCCGTGGTCCACCTGGCGCGCACCTTCGAACTCGCCGACCAAGCCGGGCTCCTGCGCGATCCGGCGCTGGCCGCCTTCCGGATGTCCGATTACCTTCGCATCAACGGAGTGGGCGCATGAGCGACTTTTCAAGATTGTCGCTGAACAGCGCCACCACCAAGAAATGGACCCTCGCCGAGGCCGTGGACGGTTGCGTCCGTGCCGGAATTCCGGCGATCGGACCGTGGCGGGACATCGTCGCCGACGCCGGCCTGGACAAGGCCGCCAAGCTGATCAAGGACGCCGGACTTCGCGTCTCGTCCCTCTGCCGGGGCGGCTTCCTCACGGCGGCCGACGCCGACGGGCAGGCAGCCGCTTTGGCGGACAACCGGGCGGCCATCCTGGAAGCCGTGGCGCTGGATACCCAGGAGCTGTTCCTGGTGGTCGGCGGGCTGGCGTCGGGGGAGAAGGACGTCGTCGCGGCCCGCCAGCGCGTGGCCGATCGCCTCGAGGACCTGGTGCCCTTCGCCGTCGAGCACGGGGTCCGGTTGGTGCTCGAACCCCTGCACCCGATGTACGCGGCGGACCGGGCCCTCATCTCGACCCTGGGCCAGGCCCTCGACCTCGCCGCACCCTACGACGCGAAGGCGGTCGGCGTCGCCGTCGACACCTTCCACGTGTGGTGGGACCCGGAACTGAAGCAGCAGATCCAGCGGGCCGGCCGGGAAAACCGGATTGCTTCCTACCAGGTGTGCGATTTCAACCTCCCCATCGCCGCCGACGCCCTGCTCTCCCGCGGCATGATGGGCGACGGCGTGATCGACTTCGCGACGATCGGCACCTGGGTGCGCGACGCCGGCTACACCGGCGACATCGAAGTGGAGATCTTTAACCAGGACATCTGGGACGCCGACGGCGATTCGGTCCTGGAAACCATGAGGCAGCGCTACGCGGAACTCGTGCTGCCGTACGCATAACAGTGCGGCGCGACCCCGATGGCCAAATGGCCGGGAGTGTCGCGGGCCTTATTCGAGAGGAGAGTGTTCCGATGAGGCGTTGCGGTACGCGCCGGGTGTGAGCCCTAGGACGGTGCGGAAGTCGTTGGCGAGATGCGCTTGGTCTGAGTAGCCAAAGTCGGCCGCAACGGTTGCGATGTCGGAGTCCGGGTCGTTCCGGAGACGCTCTGAGGCTTCCTGTATTCGCCGCCGACGGATCATCGCAGCGGGCGAGAGACCCACGTAACGTGCAGCGAGCCGCTGTGCTGTTCGTGCAGAAACTCCTAGGCGCCCGGCTACATCATCCAAGCGCACTGTCGACGAATCAGTGTCTATGAGGTCGGCCATCATGTTCGCACGCAAACCTTCCTCGCCCGGAGTCGGCACGTTCTCAACGAACCAGCTCGTGAACGCTTCGGCAGCCTGGAGATGCCGGCCGGTGGCATCCTCGGATCCCGTCATTGCGTGGACGACCGCGGCATGGAGGCGCGGGAATTGTACCGGCCCGTATGCATCTCGATGAGCCGCGGGGGCGTCGGTGAAGTGCGGGACGGCAGCGGGCCTTAACAGGGCGCCGACAGTCCATCCTCCACCCGTGAGGTCACGGGTGGAGCGCCGGCTTGTCGGTCCCGCGAACCCGACAAACGCCGGCTCCACGGTGAGGTTTGACGCGGGGAACGAAATCACATGTTGGCGCGACGTGCGTCCTGGTGCGATGTCCCACTCGGCGATCCAGAACCACCGGACCAATGCGGCGATCCCCTCCGGGGAGGGTAGCCGGGAGAACCGTGGCAGGCTCGCGGGATAGAGAATTCCGCGTGAATCGCCGGTCATACCGCGGCATTCATGAAGTTGTCGCGAATCTTCAAGCCCCGCATTGCGCCGCCCTTTTATCGTGAAGACATGTCCGAAAAAACTGAGAAAACCGTCGCTGCACACGGCGATCACACATCCCACGGTATCCCGCATGGTTCGACCAGCCTGACGCCGTTCCTCGTTGTACCCAACGCCCGCACCGCGATCGTCTTCTACCGCGATGTGTTCGGCGCACGCATCGTCGACGTGACGGAAATCAACGCCGTCGTTGTTCACGCCGTCCTCGATTTCGGCGACGGCCGGCTCCAGATTGGTGAGCCGGCCGCCGACTACCATCTCGTGCCTCCTCCTGCTGGCGACGATGACTGCTGCTCCATGGGTTTCTATTGCAATGACGTCGACGGCGTCGCCGAGCGGGCCGAGGCGGCTGGAGCAACTATCCGCGAGCCGTTGATGACTTTCGTGTCCGGAGATCGGTTCTGCAGCATTCGTGATCCGTTCGGCATCCGCTGGACGATCATGACCCGAGTCGAGGACCTCTCCGATGAGGAAAGTGCTCGCCGGGTCGCCGAGTGGGCTAAAGAACAGACCCCCTCATCCTGACGGGAGTTCAGTGGTGTGCACCGGTCTGTTTGCGATTTGTGCGCCTATCCTGCGGCGGACACCCGGCCGGCCGTCAGCTCGGCAACCTCGGCCGGAGACAACGTGCCGTCCACGATCCACACGGTGAAGGATCGGACCAGGGGGTCGCCTGCGGCAAGGTCCACTGGCCGGTCCCAAGCCAGGGCCGAAGCTACGGCAGGGTAATCCGCCATCCGGACGAACCAGGGATCCTGCGCCTCGGCCGGAGCTGCGAAAACCAGAGTGGCGGGGCCTTCAGGAAAGTCCGCCGTCCAGGCCAGCCAGGGCGACGTCGAGCCGTGCACTTCAGGTTCCCCGCGACCTTCCGCCGTGAAGACTTCTGCCCCGGCGCACGCAGGCAAGCGCCAGAAGAACCCGCCGTAGCCGCTTCCGAGGGCGCCGTTTGAGCCGGGGCCGCCCAGAGAGGAGTCGACGACGGCGGTCAGTTCTGTTCTTAACTCCAGTTGCCACGTACGAAGGTCGATCGCCCGGGAACGGGTGGTGCGGCGTTCGCGGAGAAGTTCGGCGCCGTCCGGTGCCTGCCAGCTCAATTCCTGCTCCAGCAGGCCCGGCCCGGACGTTGTGGACCGTTCGATGATGTGCCCGTGGTCTTGCCGTTCTTCATAACGGCCGGCGGCGCGGGTGTACGTCTTGCCGCCCCAGAAATTGGTGCCGTTGACATCCTGGAAGGCGAATCCCGCGCCGAGGTGCCAGGGGTGGTCCGCGGGCAGATGGTCGGTGACCTTGACTCCGGCCAGTGTTCGGACCGGGTGCAGATAGGGCCGCGGGGAGAGCCGCGCGGCCAGGCCGGCACCGCTCTGCAGGGTTGCCAAGACAACGGCGGCCTTGCCAGTCTCAATCCCAGAGGCGCCCGGCTCATCGCCGTCGGGCAGGCTCAAAACCGGCCTTTCGGCGTCGACGGTTGGGCGCGCCCAAGGCAAGCCGAGTTCGCTGAACGTGACATGCGCCGCCGTCGCGCGTTCCAGGGCGGCTTCGATTCCGTCGATCACGGGACGGGCGGCGTCACCCTCGCCCTCCCAGGTGACGTACTGCTCCGGGATCAGCTCCGGAGATTCTGCGGTGCGGATGGCTTCCAGGACCTGCATGAAGGCGCCGCTGTACGCGAGCGGGCTGATCAGCGGCGCGGCGGTTGCGGGGCTGATCAGTCCCGTAACCGGCGCGCGCTGCTCGCGACGATGCTCCAGCAGATCCTCGGTGAGGTCCACCCGGTTGTAAACCGTTTCGCGGTTCCCGGCGGCAGAGCTGACCCTGAGGCGGTCTTCGGTGTAGTGGAACACCGCCGTACCCTCGCTGCCCTGCAGGGTGATGTACGGTTCCACGGATTCGGCGGCGCAGAGCGTGAGCGCGCACGTGATGGGCAGGCCCGCGGCAGTGCGGATCCGGATGACGGAGGTGTCGTCGGATTCGATGTCATTGGCGCGGTACAGGTCCGTCTCCACGGAGGCAAGATCGTCCACCGTCCGTGCCCCGGCGATCCTCAGCGCGGTAGCGATGGCGTGCGCCAGCGGGTTGGTTGCCACCCCGTCCACGACATCGACGCCGTCCAGGCTGCGTTTGCCCGCCCAGCGCGAACGTTTGTAATAGGCGCGGTCGCGGACCCAGCGTCCCGTGGCCGAGATGCCCAGGAGCGTGCCGATCTCTCCCTCCGCAAGCAGTTCCTCAATGGCCTGGAGGGCCCGGGATCCGAGGCTCTGGAAGCCGACCTGGACGCTTCTGCCGGCCGCAGCGGCGGCCTCCTGCAGGCGATTGAAGTCGGCGAGGGAAGCGACTGGAGGCTTCTCGAGGTACAGGTCGGCGTGGGGGAGCGTCGTGAGGGCGAGCTGTGCGTGTGTCTGGATGGGTGTGGCCACAATGACCAGGTCCAGCGCGGGGGTTCCCGCCAGGAGGTCGTCCAGGTTGCTGAATACGGCGGTTCCGGGCGGGAGGGCGCCGGGGGTAGGCGGGTTCGGATCCGCTACGGCAACAAGGCGCACGACGCCGTTGGCCTGGAGCCTTTCGAGGTTCTGCAAGTGGTGCGCGCCGAAGCCGTGGACCCCCACGAGGGCGACTCTGCTGGGCTCATGGCCGGGCTGTTTGCGTTCTGCCGGGACGGGTGTGGACAGGGTGCCCATGGCTCTCCTCATCTGTCCCCGGGAGGCGGGGCTGCTGACGTCGGTGTCGTTCCAGAGGCGCTTGGTAAGCGCTTTCCAAGAAGAGTGTACCTTGCATCATGGGAGATGTAACGCCCTTAAGTTAGACGATGCGGCCGGCCGGCAGTTTCTCCCCGGCCTCGACCGCCACATCGATCGAATTTCCTGCCACGGGCATGGGGCACGTGCCATACGGGGTGAAGGCGCTGGGGTAGTTGATGGCGCGGTTGAAGTCGAGCACCACGGAACCATCGTGCCGGGGCCGCGAAACGGCCAGTTTGCGCCATTCGTCGGTGGTGTTGCCGTTCGTTTCGTCGTGGAAGGTGACGGTCAGGGCTCCGAGCTTCTCGGCCTCGGCGTGCAGGCGGATCTCGTGGGGAAGGCCAGGCGCCCGGAAAACGACCTCTCCTATGGATCGATGCACCCCATCCACCAAGGGGTTGGCCGTCCCGATGGGTACATCCACCGGTTCGGGGTAGGCCTCGAAGCGCCCGTCGAGCAACCAGTCCGGGTTGTATTCGTAGGTGGGAACGGCGTCGAACTCCGTCAGTACCGGCGAGGAGTTGTCCCTGGTGCGGACGGCGTATTTGTCCGCGCGCATGGCCAGTTCCACCACCACCTCCGTGCCGTCCGAGCCACCGAACTGCACCCACATGAGCGATTCCTCATCCTGGAGGGTGGCCGAAATCGTGCCGTCCACGGGAGCTCCCGTTTCCACGAGCGTCAGTCCGTCCGCCGCGCTCGCGGTGAGTGTCGCCGTCGTGCCGTCCGTTGACCAGAGCCCAGGGACGAGTTCGACGGCGGCGGGTGCGGATTCGAGCCACTGGAAGGAGGTGAGGGTCAGCCAGCCGTGGTCCGCTGCGAGGGCGGCGTTGCGGCCGTTGCGGAAACGCTGCCAGCGTTCCAGCTGGGCGTTGTTAGCGGGGGCTGTTGCGCTCATGGTTCCTCCAGCGGCTTGGGTGTCGTTGGCTTAACCATGCACCCGTCACCACCATTCCCGGAACCCAACTGGCTAGCATTAGTTGTCGTTTTGAGGGCTGAAAACGACAACTAATGCGAGTCAGTTGGGCGCACGGCGCGCCGGGGGTGGCGGCAGCGACAACATTTGAGACGGATTGCCACCGGCGGAAGAGCTGCGGGTAGGATTCCCTTGGAAATATTAGTAATCCGGCTCACAGTATCCAGCGCAGTGTACGGGCCACACCCAACGCCAGAAGGTATTTTTCATGGTTGACACTGCACATCTCAGCACCGACCTCGCCGCGGAACTGCGGGCCGATGTCCGCCGCGTCTCCACGCTTCTCGGAGAGTCGTTGGTCCGCCAGCATGGCCCGGCGCTGCTTCAACTGGTCGAGCAGGTGCGCCTGCTCACCAAGGAATCCAAGGAAGCCGCCCGCGGCGGCGCTGACGCCACCGGCCCGTGGAGCGCGCACGACGTCGTCGCCCAGGTCCGGGAGTTGCTCGCCTCATTGCCCCTTGAGGAAGCCACCGAGCTGGTCCGTGCCTTCGCCTTCTATTTCCACCTCGCCAACGCCGCCGAGCAAGTGCACCGCGTCCGCGGACTGCGCACCCGCCAGGAAAAGGACGGCTGGTTGGCCAAAGCCGTGGCCGAGATCGCCGACGAGGCCGGAACCCAGGCCCTGCAGGACGTCGTCAATGAGCTGGACGTTCGTCCTATTTTCACCGCGCACCCCACCGAAGCCTCTCGCCGTTCGGTGCTGGACAAGATCCGCAAGCTCTCGGACGTCCTGGCCGAATCCACCCTTGAGGGCACGGCCGCCCGCCGACGCCAAGACCGCCAACTGGCCGAGATCATCGACCAGATGTGGCAAACGGACGAACTGCGCCAAGTCCGGCCCACTCCCGTGGACGAGGCCCGCAACGCCATCTACTACCTGAGCAGCATCCTGACTGACGCCATGCCGGAAATGCTCGCGGACCTTTCCGAGCTGCTGGGCGAGCACGGCGTGGTGCTGCCCGCGGACAACGCCCCCATCCGCTTCGGTTCCTGGATCGGCGGAGACCGCGACGGCAATCCGAACGTCACCGCTTCCGTCACACGCGAGATCCTGCAGTTGCAGAACCAGCACGCCGTGCGGATAAGCATCTCGATGATCGACGAACTGATCTCCATCCTCTCCAACTCCACCGCCCTGGTAGACGCGGAAGAGGACCTCCTGGACTCGATCGCCGTCGACCTCAAGAACCTGCCCGGCTTGGACAAGCGCATTCTCGAGTTGAACGCGCAAGAGCCCTACCGCCTCAAACTGACCTGCATCAAAGCCAAGCTCATCAACACGGGCCGCCGCGTGTCTGCATCCAGCCACCACGAACCCGGCCGCGACTACGCCTCCACCTCGGAACTCCTCGCGGAGCTCGAACTGTTGGAAGCGTCGCTGCGCAAGCACTCAGCCGTGCTCGTGGCCGACGGTGCCCTGGCCCGCGTCCGCCGCGCGATCGCTTCCTTCGGGCTGCACCTGGCGACCCTCGACATCCGTGAGCATGCCGACTACCACCACGACGCCGTCGGGCAGCTAGTGGACCGGATCGGCGTCGGAACTCCCTACGGCGAGTTGAGCCGCGCCGAACGCTTCGAGCGGCTGAGCGCGGAGCTCGCTTCGCGCCGTCCGCTGTCCGGCCACCCCATCAAGCTCGACGGCGACGGCGACCGCACCTACGACGTCTTCCGCAGCATCCGCCACGCCCTCCAGACCTACGGGCCCGACGTCGTCGAAACCTACATCATCTCTATGACGCGCGGCGCAGACGATGTCCTGGCAGCCGCGGTGCTGGCCCGAGAGGCCGGACTGATCGATCTGTTCGGTGCGGCTCCGTATGCCAAGATCGGCTTCGCCCCGCTCCTGGAGACCGTGGAAGAGCTGCGCGCCTCGGCCGAAATCGTGGACCTGCTGCTCTCCGATCCCTCCTACCGTTCCCTGGTACGGCTGCGTGGGGACGTCCAGGAGATCATGCTGGGATACTCGGACTCCAACAAGGAATCCGGCGTCATGACCAGCCAGTGGGAGATCCACAAGACCCAGCGCAAGCTGCGCGACGTCGCCGCCAAGCACGGCGTGAACGTCCGGTTGTTCCACGGCCGCGGCGGTTCGGTGGGCCGTGGCGGCGGGCCAACCTATGACGCCATCATGGCCCAGCCGAATGGAGTGCTCGAAGGCGCCATCAAGTTCACCGAGCAAGGCGAAGTCATCTCGGACAAGTACTCCCTGCCGGAGCTCGCCCGCGAAAACCTGGAGCTCTCCCTGGCGGCCGTGATGCAGGGTTCCGCGCTGCACCGAGCCCCGCGCACTTCCGATGACGAGCGCGAACGCTACGGCCAGGTCATGGAGATCATTTCCGACGCCGCGTTTGCCCAGTACCGTTCGCTGATCGACGATCCGGACTTGCCCGCGTACTTCCTGGCCTCGACGCCGGTGGAGCAGCTAGGGTCCCTGAACATCGGCTCGCGTCCCTCCAAGCGCCCGGATTCCGGTGCCGGGCTGGGCGGGTTGCGGGCCATTCCGTGGGTCTTCGGTTGGACGCAGTCTCGGCAGATCGTTCCAGGTTGGTTCGGCGTGGGCTCAGGCTTGCGGGCTGCCCGCGAGGCAGGCAACACCGCCGAGCTTGCAGAGATGATGAAGCGCTGGCACTTCTTCCAGTCCGTGATTTCCAACGTGGAGATGACGCTGGCCAAGACCGACATGGACATCGCCGGGCACTACGTGTCTTCGCTGGTTCCGGAAGAGCTGCATCACTTGTTCAAGGCGATCCGCATTGAATACGATCTCACGGTTGCCGAAGTGGAACTCCTGAGCGGGGAAACCGAGCTCCTGGAAGCCCAGCCGACGCTCAAGCGTTCCCTCGAAATCCGCGACCAATACCTCGACCCCATCAGCTACCTGCAGGTGGAGTTGTTGCGCCGCGTCCGCGAAGCTTCCATTTCCGGCGCCGAGATCGACGAACGACTCCAGCGGGCCATGCTCATCACTGTCAACGGCGTGGCCGCCGGCCTCCGCAACACGGGCTAGCCCTCACTTCCCCCCGACGCTCGCTCACTTATGTGGGTGTTTTTGGAAACGCTCGCTCACATCATGTGAGCGAGGGTCGGGCTGGGAGGGCTTGTTTGTGAGCGAGGGTTTCCCGGGCCAGACGCTCGCTCACTTATGTGGGTGTTTTTGGAAACGCTCGCTCACATCTGGCCCGTAATCCACCACGATCGTCATGCGGGGCACGCCGTCGTCGGAATACGACAGGGTGCTGACGGGGACGCCATAGAGTCGCGAGAGCTCGACGTCGGTCAGCAGCTCGGCAGCGCGGCCGGCGCGCGCACCGGTTCGGCTCAAGAGGACTACCTGACTGGCATGGTGCAGGATGCTGCCTGTGCCGATGAGGACCCTTGGCCCTGGACGGCATTGGGCGTATTCCAAGCCATCCGGAGCGCAGTCCGGGCCAGGTTCGGCACCGGCTCGCTAAGCGGGGTCCGTGTCCTGGTGCAAGGAACCGGCAATGTCGGGGCCTCACTGGCACATCAGCTCGCAGCTGCCGACTCCCACGTCGACGTGTCCGATATCGACCTTGATCGAGCGAACGCCGTCGCCGACGCGATCGGTGGCCATGTCGTGCAGCCGTCCGACGTCGTGGGCTACGAGTGTGATGTCTTCGCTCCGTGCGCGGTCGCCCGGGTCGTTCCTCAGCAGACTCTCCCTCAACTTGCCTGCTCGATCATCGCCGGGGGCGCGAATGACACGCTTGAAGATGCGTCCTGTGCAGATGGGCTGGCCGCAGCCGGGATCCTCTACGTCCCCGATTTCGTGGTCAACTCTGGTGGGGTGAGATTCGTTCACGCTCAGCGCTCGGCCTGGGACAGGGAAGCAACCACCGACTTCATCGAGCAGATCGGTGTGCGGGTGACTGAGATCCTCGATGATGCAGCGAGCTCGGAACGTACCCCGCTGGAGACTGCGGGGCTCATGGCCCGGCAGCTGATCGACGCGAAACGTTCCGAGATCGCCGCAGGAGGTCGTCAACTGCGGCCTTCGGTGGCGGTGTAGCCATGTCGCGTCAGACAGTCGCGGCTGCGCGCCGCTACTACGACACCGTTGACAATGCCGGTCCCGAGGATATCGTGGCGTTGTTCGATCCAGCAGCCGAGTATCGGCGCCCCGGCTACGCGCCGATGATCGGCCGTGACGCTCTGCTGGAGTTCTATGGCACGGACCGAGGCATCGTCGCCGGAAGCCACCGCATCACCAGCCTGATTACTGACTATCCCGACCGAGTCGCGGTTGAAGGACGCTTTTCGGGACAGCTTCGCGACGGGCGAACCGTGGACCTCGGGTTCGCCGACTTCTTTTGCTTCCAGCGCGGCCTGATCCTGACGCGGACCACGTACTTCGAAACAGCCGCGGTCTGAACCGGCTCAGCGCCGAGAGGAACTGCAGCAGGTCCGGGTCCGTGGTGTTGAGGGTGGTGATGGTGCGGTCGAGGTAGACGGTGTTCCAGAGAACGATGGCTGCGGTGAGAAGGTTCAGCCCGCTGGCGTAACTGTTGAGACCCACCGACACGGCATCAGTTCCCGACGATCCCGGCACGGCTGCACCCGCCCTTTGGTAGCCTCAGTACACCCGCCCCCGCGGCACAACATGCTATCCATCAAGGAGAGGACACGGCCGTCGATGAACTCAGTTGACCCAGTCAACGATGCGTCGATGCCATGGGATGGCATCACCGTCGGAGTATTGCTCGATAGCCTTGGCCCCGACGTTGTGCGCCCCTTGGCGTTGCCACACGGCCCCTCGGTAGCGATCGGTTCGCCGTCGATCCATGACACAGACCAGACTCACGCCGAGCTGACCGATGCTGTGTTGCTGGTTCCGGGCCGCCCGAGCGCTGATCTGCTGGGTTTGGCTGCGGACGCGCACGTCGCTGCAGTAGTGGTGCGTGCCGGTGCGGTGGACCCTGAACCGCTGACCGCGGCGGCCAATCGCGCCGGGGTGACGCTGTTGGAGTGCAGTGCAGAACTCTCCTGGGGTCAGCTGTATATGCTGATCGACGCGCTGAGGGCGGTCACCGGTCCGGTGCTCGAACAGGATGATCGGGCGGCCGACCTGTTCTCGCTGGCCAATGACATAGCTTTACGGGCAGGCGGTGCAGTGGCTATCGAGGACCTGTCCATGCGGGTTCTGGCGTACTCGACGATTCCGGGCCAAGAGGTGGACGATCTGCGGCGGGACGGGATCCTTGGGCGGCGGGTGCCGGATCACCCGACCAATGCCGAGGACTATTCCGCTGTACTGCGCACTGAAACTGCGATCTGGATTCGTGACCAGCCCGATTTCCGGCCCCGCCTGGCCATCGCGGTCCGCGACGGCGGCGAACCACTGGGCAGCATCTGGGTAATAGAGGGTGTGAAGCCTGTGGCCGCCAAAGCCTCAGAGGTGCTGGCCGAAGGCGCTCGTCTGGCTGCTCCGCACTTGGCCAGACTAAACGTCGCGGCAGACGCAGACCGCAGGCAGCGGGCCGAGCGGTTGGGACAGCTGCTTCGCGGAACCGGACCGAGACGGCGGTTTGCGGAGTCGTTCGGGCTGCACTTTGACGCCGCTGCGACAGTGGTGGTGATCGGCCGGGATGAGAACCCGCCGACCCATTCGCGGGGGATGTCCGCGGCATCGGCCGCTGTACATGTCAGCGTTCTGCTGCGGATGGCGCTGTCCTCCTACCGGCTTCCGGCCGCCGTCGGGTCCCTTGACGGTCAGATGGTTGCTGTCATCGGAACGACAGCTGACTCTCCTGTGTTGCAATCGATTATTGCCACGGTGTTGGCCCGTTCTGCGGAGAGCGTTGGAGTTGGTTGGCGGGCAGGTATCAGCCGCACCCTGGGCAGCGTGGCGGACGTGCCCGCCGGATTCGCCCAAGCGAAACAGGCCCTCGGTGTGGTGAGCGGGCCGTTCGGCCATGGCGAGATCGGCCAGCATCAGGAGTTAGGGGCGTCCTTGTTCCTGCTTGAGGTGTTTGACGCACTACAGTCCCGGTCCGCCCTGGATGCCGAACCGCTGTCCCTGGTCGCGGATCACGATAGCCGGCAGGGCACCGACTACGTCCGGACGCTACGCAGCTGGATCGCGGCGCACTACGACGTCGCCCGCGCGGCAGAGGCGCTGGTGCTGCACCCCAACACCTTGCGGCACCGACTACGCCGAATGGCCAAGGTGGTTGACATCGAAGACCCCGACGTGCGGCTGGCCCTGGCTTTGCAGTTGCGGCTGCAGGAGATCAACACAGAGTTGATTGACTGAAAGCATTGGTGGTTGCTGGACTCTCCACCTTTTGTCGGCTACGGCCGACAGAAGGTATGAGGCCGGGGCCTGCTACGGGCCGATGCGGCACCGGCGCCCTCAAGCAGGTGATGCGTGATGCCCTTTCCGCGGTGCCCGGGCCGGACCCGGACGCACCACACTGACCTCACCTCGGCCTCGTCCACGTTCGGAATCTTGCGGTTCGTTGCGAAACTAGTGTCGGCTCGCGGGTGGACGGCCGCCCACCCGACTACCTCGCCGCCGTCGTAAGCCAAGACGCCAGGCGGCGGGTCCTCCGCCACCAGCTTCTTGACGAACTTGCCCCGCTCTTGGTGCTGCAGCTCAAGGTTCATCTTTGGAAGGGATGCTCCTATGACGATCGTCAAGTCTTCGAGCCCACAGTGTAGCGCTCTACTGTGGGCGAGCCGGAGGCTCTTTGTCCAAAAGGCCGAAGGAACGGCTCATACGTCTTCTTCTTGCACCATGGGCGCGCGTTCTGTGCGGCGTAATCTTCGATAGAGACATCGAGGAGAGCTGCTTTATGGCAATAGATACCCTGCGCGCATCGGCAGAGCGGAAGATCCACAACGACGGCGGGCGAGCCGGATGCAGGATCAGGCCGGAAGCGCTGGACGTCGCATACGCCATTGATGCTTCTTCCCACCTGGATCTGGTGGGCGTTGAGGATTCAAGGCAGTTCCTTTCCTTCGCGCGCTGGAGGTCACCGCGCTCAATGACCAACACCTCTTCCTCACGTTTTCCGACGAGGACCAAATAGCTGTCGGCGACCTCGTCTGCTTCCCGGTCTCCCATCCCTGTTCCGCCTTCGACAGGTGGCCGCGTATTCCGCTCGTCAATGACTCTTATGCGGTGGTGGACGCTGTCAGGACCTATTTCTAACGCCATCCCATCAAGGGGCGGCACCAGTCGAAGGATCGACTGGAACCACCAGAAACGCGGCTGCGGCCAATCAAAAGGAGACTCACTATGAGGGTTTATATTTCGGTCGACATGGAGGGAATCTCCGGAATCGCGACCTATGATCAGGTCATTCGTGGAGGAAGTGGCTATCCCCGCGCTCAGCTACTCATGACAGCAGAAACCAACGCTGCCATTGAGGGTGCCTTCGACGGGGGTGCCACAGAGGTCCTGGTCAACGACAGCCACGGGACCATGGACAACCTCCTCCATGAGCAACTGGATCCACGGGCGCGCGTGATCTTCGGTTCCCCCAAGGCGTTTTGCATGGCTGAAGGACTTACCCCGGATTTTGACGTCGCACTGTACGTCGGCTATCACGCACCGGCCGGTTCCGAGGGTGTGTTGGCGCATTCCTTTTCCGGCTATTTTGCCAGCTTCCACGTCAACGGTGACGTCGCATCCGAGGCATCGGTAAATGCGATGTTTGCTGCCACGAGGGGTGTGCCTGTTGGCCTTGTTACAGGTGACGACGTGATCTGCGGCATTGCTCAAAGCACGTTCCCCGGCGTCCGGACGGTACAGGTGAAGGAATCCCGGGGAGTAATGGCTGCCAACAGTCTTTCCCCACAAGAGGCTCGAAAGCGGATCCGTGAAAGTTCCGCTGCTGCTGTACGTGGGGTCGGAGGAACGCGTCTTCTGCCAGTCCCGGATCGTATTCATCTCGAAATTGGTTTCCAGACAGCTTTGGCGGCTGAACTCGTCGAAGCGGTGCCCGGGGTGATCCGCACCAGCAACCTGTCAATTTCGCGGGTGCTGGATTCGGCAGAGGACCTCCTCGGGATGATCGCAACCAGTTACCAGCTCGCGGGCGTCGCGGCCAGAACGGTCTACTCGCTCGTCAACAGGACCTGACCTCCCGCAGACCTAATGAAGTACTACACCACTGGGCCCAAAGCCCGTTATTGAGGACAAACAATGATTCCAAACAAGTGGCTGCCAGCGTTGGCCGCCTCGACTGTCATCGCATCCCTACTCCTGGTCGGGTGCTCCCCGGATCTGTCCCCATCCTCGGATGGGACGGGGACGCCCCAAGCGGGTGGGCACCTTGTCATGGCCCGGGAACTGGACGTGATGACTTTGATGCCGGCCGATGCTTCCGACAACGAATCCATTTGGACAATAGAAGATATCTACGACACTCTCATTGTCCCTTCGGCGGACGGTCAGAGCCTCAAGCCGTCCCTCGCCACGGATTGGGTCCAGTCCGAGGACAAGCTTGCGTGGACGTTCACGCTGAGGCACGGTGCCACCTTTTCCGACGGCACCCCTCTCACCTCGGCGGATGTGAAGTTCTCCCTGGACGCCGCCTCGGATCCGAATCTGCCCTCAGGGTTCCTGAATGAGCAAATCGCCGGGATCGACACTCCCTCGCCGGAGACCGTCGTGGTCAGGACAAAGACCGCATGGTCGCCCCTGCCATCGGTGTTGGCTCTTTATGCAAATTCCATAGTCCCGGCAAATTACGGCGGCAAGTCCAGGGAAGAGTTCGCCAAGGCCCCCGTGGGATCAGGGCCGTTTAAGGTGAAGAATTGGACCCAAGGGCAACAGCTGGATCTCGTCAAAAATACGGCTTACTGGGGTACTGACCGGCCGTATCTTGATGCCGTAACCTTTGTTGCGGTGGCAGATGCCAATACTCGCGCGACGCAGCTACAGGGTGGCCAGATCACCGTCAATGAGATGCCTGCGGCCAGCAGCTTCGCGGCACTCTCCTCAACGCCGGGACTGAAGGCTTCAGCATTCGACAGCAGCTACACCAGCTTCCTCTCGCTCAACAACACCAGGGCCCCGTTCACGGATGTACACGTGCGCCGGGCCATCGCTTATGCCATTGACCGCGAAGCGATACTGAAGGCCGCCAACTTCGGCCAGGGGACTGCCGCTGGTTCGTTCCTCAGCCCCGCCTACTGGGCCTATGACGCAAACGTCAAGGGCAGGCAGTTCAACCTCGAAGAAGCAAAGAAAGAGATGGGGCTGTCCTCTAAGCCAGCGGGATTCAGCGCGGACATCCTGGTGGCCAGCGGCAACGCAACCCAGTTGACCACTGCTCAAATCCTGCAGAGCGAGCTTTCCGAAATAGGCATCACCCTGACCATCAACCAGATGGAACCAGGGGCGCTGCGGGCCACGAGGAAGTCGATGGACTATGACATGGCGATCAGCAACGCCACCACCGACATCACGGACCCCGACGAGTTGGTGCGGTTCATCGCAGCGAAATCCGGTGGCTCCAACGCCATGTACACAGGATATGACAATCAGCAGGTTGCCGACCTGGCAACACAAGCGGCGAGCCTCAGTGACCAGGCTAAGAGGTTAAAGATCTACTCCACCATCCAGCAAAAGGTCAACGACGACCAGCCCATGGTGCCGCTGCTTTACCAGCCCACGCTCTATAGCTACAGCGACAAGGTCCACGACTTCCAGCCGTCCATCACCGGCAACTACAACCTGGTCAACACGTGGTTGTCGAAATAGCCATGGGCAAACTGACAGCATCAGGGAGCTGCGCCGGATCAGGTGAGGGCAAATGACTCGGTTCCTGGTCCGCAGGCTTAGCCTTCTTGCCCTCGTGGTCTGGGGCGTTGTCACGGCGACCTTTGTCCTTGTTCATGCCACTCCCGGCGATCCCGCCCGGGCAACCCTGGGGGATAAGGCCTCCGAGTCGGCAGTTCAAGCCCTACGAGCCGAGTGGGGGTTGGATCAGCCCCTGGGCGCACAGTACTGGCATTTCCTGACTGATCTTGTCAGCGGCAACTTGGGAACATCGTTCCAATACCGGTCGCCCATCGCCTCGCTGCTCGCGGAACGGCTGCCCACCACGCTCCTGCTCATGCTCATGGCGGTGACGTTTGCGGTCGTGATCTCCCTTCCACTCGCAACCTGGGTTGCTGTCCGGGGCCGGGGAGGCGCCGACATCGGGGTTCGCATTTTTGGTGCCGTGGCACAAGGAACTCCTACGTTCCTGATCGGAACCCTGCTGGTGATCGTCTTTGGCCTCAATCTGCACTGGTTTCCCGTGGGGGGCTACGGCAGGACGTCGGCGGAACACCTGCATTCTCTCGTCTTGCCGGCCATCACAATCGCCTTGGGAATCGTGCCCATGCTGGTCAACAGCCTGAGAGCGTCCTTGACGGACGCACTGCAAAGCGACTTCGTCGCTTTTGGCCACTCCAAGGGGTTGAAGCCAGCCACCGTGCTGGCTGCTTACGCCATCCGCAACGGCAGCATTTCCGGGGTCACCATCCTGGGAATCCAAGCCGGCGTCCTGGCCGGTGGGGCCCTGGTGGTGGAAAAGGTCTTTGCCATTCCGGGAATGGGAAGCCTCATGTTGGCCGGCATCCTCGGGAGGGACTTTCCCGTGGTCCAGGCCACCACCCTTGTCTTTGCGGGAATCGTTGTTGTGGTCTACCTCGTCACGGACCTGTCCTATGCCCTACTTGACCCGAGAGCGAGACTGGCATGACACAGACGCTTCTTCCCCAAACTGCAACCAAAACCGGACTCGACGGGAGCAAACCTCCGTGGCGCTTCCGGATGCGCCCATTACATCGTGGATCCAACATTGAACTCCTCATCGGAGGCGTCATCTTCGGTGCAATGGTCCTGGCGGCAGTGTTTGCCCCGCTCCTGACTCCCCACGACCCGACGGCCCAGGACTTGGCAAATGCCTTGTCAGGGCCAACTGCAGCGCACCCGCTCGGGACAGACAATCTGGGCCGGGACACCTGGAGCCGTCTCCTTTTTGGCGCCCGCAGCGACTTGGGCATTGCCGTCCTGGCCGTCCTCTTTCCCTTTGTTCTGGGGACGGTTGTGGGCGCGCTGTGCGGGTACTTCGGTGGCTGGTTCGACACGCTGACAATGCGCATTGCCGACGTCGTTTCTGCTTTCCCGTTCTTCGTTCTCGTCATTACCCTGGTCTTCGTCTTCGGCAACGGGCCCATGAGTATATTCCTGGCCATCAGCATTGTGAGCTGGGTTTCCTACGCGAGGATCGTGCGTGCCGAAACGCTCGTGGTCCGGGGCAGGGACTTCATCCAATCCTGCGAGACCGGCGGACTTGGCAACGCCCGCATCGTGGTCCGGCACGTCTTGCCCAACACGATGACGCAAGCAATCGTTTTCGCCATGAGTGACGTCGTCGCCAACATCGGCGTGATCGTAACGCTGAGCTACTTCGGATTGGGCATCGTCCCACCAACTCCTGATTGGGGACAAATGATCAGCGACGGCCAACAGTTCCTGGCTTCCGGAATCTACGCGCTTGTGTTGATTCCGGGTGCAGCTGTTATTCTCGCCAGCCTCTCGCTCACATTCCTGGGCGACGGAATCGCCAACGCGCTGCGAGCAAAGCGATGAGCGGGGCATCAGAGGGCCAGCCTCTCCTGAAGGTGGAGGGGTTGTGCGTTGATGTGTCCATCCAAGGCCGTGAGTACGCTGCACTGAAGGACGTTTCCTTTACGGTCCAGCGGGCGGAAGCCCATGGACTTGTAGGGGAATCGGGTTCCGGAAAGAGCCTGGCCCTTCGTTCGCTCATGGGTTTGCTGCCCACCAACGCCCGAGTCAGCGGAGGCAGCGCGTACTTTAATGGCACGGACTTGTTTGCGAACAACGGCCGGAACTTCCGGAAGATCCGTGGCACGGGTATATCAATGGTGTTCCAGGAACCCGCTGTGGCACTGAATCCAATTGCCCGCGTTGGCACCCAGATAACGGACGGCATCGCCCAACGGAAGGGCTTGAGCCGAAAGCAGGCCCGGGAGTACGCCATCCACATGATGGGGTTGGTGGGGATACCCAGCCCGGAGTTGCGGGTGGACGCCTATCCCTTCCAATTATCCGGAGGGATGAGGCAGCGTGTGATGATCGCCGCCAGTGTGGCATGCGAACCCGAGCTGATTCTCTGTGACGAACCAACAACCGCACTCGACGTGACCGTCCAGGCGCAGGTCCTGGCCCTGTTTGACGGACTGCGGGCTGAGCTCAACGCCGGCATTCTGTACGTCACGCATGACTTGGCTGTTGTCTCCGAACTCTGCAGCACAATCAGCGTCCTGTACGCGGGTCGCCTGGTGGAATCCGGCAGCGCGGCAGAGGTATTGGGAAATCCGCGCGAAGACTACACGCGCGCCCTCCTCACCGCGACGCCGCGTATTGACGAACCCGGTCAACGGCTTCGATCGATACCCGGGACCACACCGGCGCTTCGAGACAGGCCGGCCGACTATTCATTCGCGATGCGGATAGCGGACCATGCGCCGGACTCCCATTCGATCCTTGAGGAGCACTAGCACATGTCCAAAACCCAGCTGACTCAGCAGGCTTCCGAAAACATCCTCGAGATGCGGGACATACGCGTCGAATTCTCCACAGGCCGGGGTCACGGCCGACGCAAAATCGTTGCCCTGAACGACGTCAACCTCAGCGTCCCCAGGGGCACAATCCATGGGCTGGTAGGTGAATCAGGCTCCGGCAAATCCACTCTGGCCCGCGTTCTGACAGCTTTGGAGCGTTCTTTCACAGGAACCGTGGTTTTCAACGGCGACGAGTTGCCTGTCCGACGTACCAAAGAGCAGAGACGCCACATCCAGATGGTGTTTCAGGATCCGTACTCGTCGTTGGATCCAAGGATGACTATTCGTCAATCACTGGCCGAGCTGCTGCGGGTTCACCGGATCGCGGAATCACGGGATATCGGTAAGAGGTGCCTTGAGCTGATGAGCCAAGTACAACTGCCGGCCAGGGCACTGGACAGCTACCCGATTTCCATGTCCGGAGGGCAGCGCCAAAGGGTGGCCATCGCGAAAGCCCTCGCGCTGGAGCCGTCATTGTTGGTTGCTGACGAGGCCGTATCTGCCTTGGACGTGTCCGTGCAGGCCGGCATCGTCAACCTCTTGGCGGACCTGAGGGACGAACTGGGGTTGTCTGTTTTGTTCATCGCACATGATTTGGCAGTGGTCCGGAATCTTTGTGAGAACGTCGCCGTGATGTACCGCGGCAATATCGTGGAAGACGGGGACACTGAAAGTCTCTTTGCCGAACCCCGGGATCAGTACACCCGGACACTTCTTAACTCGATTCCGCGGATCCGATACTAAATCCTGAGCGGTTTCGACCGGGATATTAAAGACCTCTGCAGGAGCCGGATCCGGCTCCTGCAGAGGTCTTTAACGAAGAGGCGGACGCTATCTCAGGGATTCGCGGAGGAACATTGTTTTCGCGGCAACTGCTGCCAACTCGTACGTGGTCCCAATCATCCCCAAAAGCTCCTCGGCGGATTCGACCTCCCTGGCGATCACCAGGTTGCTGACCCGCGACACGCCGGGAACGGCTTCCAACAACTCGGCGGCCAAGGGGTTCTGGAAACCGATCTCAAGCCGGAGCTGGTCCGGTACAGGCAGTAGCCGGGTCTTCTCGACGCCTTGGACTGCAGCACGCGCACTCTTGCGGATGGCCGCGCGGGCGTAGGTGGGGGAGAGGCTGTTGGCGGCCTGGAACCCGTGGGCAACCTTGACGGGAACGGTCAGCACACCCGGGAACTCGCGTTCAGCGATATCGCAGATGACGTTGTCGCCCGTTACCAAACCGACGGGGACGCCGCGGGTAGCTGCGAAGAGGGCATTGATGGATGCCTCTGAGGCGATCTCACCATTGAGCTTGAAACTGGTAAACAGGCCGGAAAAGCTATGGGCCAGCAGCCCTTCCACGCCCGCGGGGGCGTGATACCCGATGTAGAAGGCGACATCGAAGTCTGGCGTCAGCCCTTCAGCCATGCAGAAGGCTGTGGGATTTCCGAAAATTACGCGGGCGCGGGGATCGAGGTCCTCGTGCAGGAGGTTGTTCATTGTCCCGTGGCTGTCATTGACCAGGACCTCGGTTGCGCCGCCCTCGAAGGCTCCTTCCACGGCCGCGTTGGTCTCGGCCGTCATCAGGGCCTGCGCCCGGGGGTAGCCGGTACCACCACGAATAATTTGGTCGTAGGTGGCCACCCCCGAGATGCCCTCCATGTCAACAGAAATGTATACCTTCATGCGGTCTCCTTCGTGGGCGCTGCGCAGTGTGCAGCGGAGGTCGGCCGGTGCGCGTCATGTAGCGCAACGGATACTTAATTCGGCTACTGGGTGGTGGTTGCAGCAGGCGTGAGCTTGTACCAGCCAGTCCGGGTGACTCCCGAAGCGATGTAGCCGGATGCGAAAGCAGTCTCCAGGACTTCGCGGAGCTGCAACCGCCACATCGCTGCTTCCTGGGCGTCGGATCCCCTCAGCGCGACGATGTCCTGCGGCGCCCGGCACCAGAGGTTACCTTCCGATTGCACGAGCGCAGGCTGGGAGTCGGGCCCATATTCCAGTGCATTGTTCAGCGCGCCTTGGGGCAGGTTCACGTCGTCCACCAGGCCTTCGCTGCATCTGACGCTCCGCTCCGAGGACAGCGGCCAGATCACCACGAGCCTGTCCGATTCGTCGTCGGCGTTGATGTCGTCCTGCATTGCGCCGTAGAAGTTTCTCTCGTACTCGGAAGTAACGCCACCAAGTTTGGACAGATTGAAGCGGGCGTTCCGGCTGACCAGGGGATCGAAAGTCCATGTCATGGTTTCGATTCCGCGTGCCAGCGACCAAGCCCGTTGATGTTGCTTGAGGGCGAAACCCACTCCCTTGTCCGCAATGCCGGGAAGCACCCCGGCTATCAGCGAATACGTGGACCCCTCGGGAGAGACAATGGCCACCGCGGCCCCACAGAGCACTCCTTCCGGGGTGTACGCCGCAGAAACATTGCAGCCGGCGTGGGAAATGCTTCGGAGCAGGTCAAATGGGATCGGGGCTCCGTGGGGAGACATCCCCCAGATGGCCACCAACAGCCCTTCGATGTCCTGAAGCCTCTCACGGTGGTGCTCGTCGACGATTCGGACGTTGGCCTTGGCCGCTGCAGAGGCGGCATTGAACTGGGCGCGCTCAGCAGAAGAGTGGGCGTCAAGATTGAGTGACATGATTCAATCTTGGTTCGGTTGGGGGCTTCTGGCTTTGTCCGTGAGGACCAACAGTTGCCCGTGGGGATTGTCCTGGAGAACCACCGTCAAAATGAGAATGCTCCGCCCTGCCATCGGCAGGACGGAGCATTCAATGAGCGAAACTGTTAGCGCAGCATGCGGACCGAGGAGGGGGCCAATTGTCCGTCTGCCAGTTCAAAGGTTGCCCCTACAGCGAAGGTCGGAGTCGCCGAGTTGACGAAGGGCACCACGTCAACGTGCTCAAAGAGCTTCCGTTCGGCTGCTGCCCAATACTCACAGCCGGCTTCTCCAGTGGCGCTAACGGCCTTTTGGACGTTCTCCAGATAGCCGGCGTTGTTAAGGAAGGCAAAATTACTGCCGTTGGGCGGTGTGGGCCCGGAAACGAGCGGCACAAGTTCATTGGGCAGGCCCACGCCGATGGGAACGAAAGCGGCGTTCCAACCGCCTTCTCCACCGAGGATGAGTGAACTGCCCTCCGCATCCGTGACTGGCCTGAGGAGAACGTCAACACCGATACCGGACCAAACTTCCTTAATCAACTCGGCGCCAGCAGCAAAGGTCGGTCCCATGGTGCTGGGGTAGAAGAACTCCATCTTCAGCGGCGTCCCATCCTTGCTGCGGACACCGTTCGCGCCGACCTTCCAGCCGGCAGCATCCAGCGCGGATTTCGCAGCGTCGAGGTCGTGCCCGGGGAGGTTGCCACTGAGTGTGTCCTGCTTGCAGGGGCTAAGTACAGGAGCAATGAGACCCGTAGCGGGCTTGCCGTCTCCGCTGGTTACCACCTGCCCGAGTTCGTCGAGTTTCAGCGCCTGCGTCAAGGCGCGCCGCACCTTTTCATCCGAGCCGGGCAATCCCGGCTTCTGGTTGAACCAGATTTGACCCAGCGCCGTTACCAAGTCACGTTGGAATGCCTTCTTGGCCTGGAGCCTCTGTTTGTCGGGCCCGATAATGGTGGCCGCATTCACTTCTCCGGACAAGAGCAGGTTCGCTGCGGTGGTCTCGTTGGAGATGACCTTGAGGACAACTTTGTCCGGCAGGCCCGCCTGATCGGTCTTCCAATCGCCAGGACCCCACGCATAGTCCTTGCGCCGGGTCAGGGTGTAATGGTCACCTGCAGCCACCTCTGTGACCGTGTACATGCCGGTGCCGTCGGCACCCTTCGCAAGCAGGCCGCGATCCTTGGTGCCTGCCGCGCAAACGATCGGCAGGCTGCCCACGTTCCGGATCAGGAAAGGTTCCGGCGACGGTGTGGTCACCGTGACTGTTCCTTTTTCACTGTCCGACGTGGCCTTCGCTCCGGGAGCAACGGAAATGCCCGTCTGGGTGGAGTTGTTGCTGGGGTCACCGACGAAGTTGATGTTCGCTGCCACAATTTCGGGTGTCAGCGCACTGCCGTCCGAACACGTGATGTTCTTGCGTAGCGTGAAGGTGGCCTCGGTGGTTGTGCCCTGCCAGCTCTGCGCCAGGCCGGCCACCACATTGCCGTCGGGATCAAAGTTCACGAGCGTGTCGTAAAGGAATCTGGCGGTCTGCTGAGTTACGGAATTCGAGGCGAAGAGGGGGTCCAGGGATCCGGGGTCCACGCTCAGCCGCAATGTGAACGTTTTGCCGTTCGCCAGCTCGTTGCTAGCTGTCTTGGGTGCAGAACCGGAGGAGCAGGCGGCCATCGTCAGTGATAGCACGCCGACAGTGACGGCGCTTAGAGCCGCCTTGATCGTGCCTTGTGTCTTCATGGTGTCATTCTTTCGGCGTATGTGACCCGCGCCATTGGCTAAACCGACAAGTGCGGGAATTAATGTTTGGCGGGTACGAGTATGAGCTTCGACGGGATCGGATCCCAGGCTTTCCCTGCCCCAGTTATTCGCCGCGAATCAGATCAACGGCCAAGCGGGCCGCCTTGCCGATCGAGGCATCGATTGCCGGCTGCTGATTGGCGAGCGTGGCCGCCTTGGTAAAGACCGCGACGGCGTATTGGCGGCCGTCGGGGCACGTCACCACGCCGACCTCGTTACGGATAGCGGGAAGAGTGCCGGTCTTGCCTGCCACCAGAACATCCCCATCGAAACCGGTCGCCATCCGATGCTGCCAGATTTGCTGGGCCATCATGGAGCGCACACGCTCACACGCCTCAGGAGTTCCGGCAGTGTCGGTCCAGATGGCGTCTAGCAGGGTGACGATGTCCCGCGGTGTGGAAGAAGGCGTCCTTGCGGGATCCAGGATCCCCATCGACCAAATCTGCTCGGGCGTTGCCGCTCCCAGCATGGCGTCGATGTCGGCCGCCGAGGTGCCAAGGTCAACGCCGAGATCGGCCGCCATCTGAACATCCATGTCCTCACCGCAGCCGACGATCCGGGTGTGCTTGAGGTTCAGGTCATCCAATACGGCGTCGACGGCGGCCTGCCCTATCCGGTGGAAGACGACGTCGGTCGCAGCATTGTCGCTCATGGTCATCATGAACTTTGCAAGGTCCCGCCAGCTCATTTCGACGTCGTCGGCGCAACCCGCAGTTCCCAAACCTCCCACCCTGTACCGGGACGTCACGGTAGTACGCCCTGTTTCCTCCAAACGGCCTGCCGAAACCTCGCGTGAATAGGCAACGGCGAACGGGACCTTGAAGACGGAGGCCAGCACTACAGGCTCGTCCGGGTTCAACGAAACCTCGGGACCATCAACGACTCCGATCTCCCGTGCATGCACGGAGCCCGTGGCCCCCGCCGCGGCGAAGATTTCGGCAAGCTGCCCAGATCCCAGGCTCATGCGTTGACGCGGCGATCGGCCCGGCCGGTGTGGACGAACAGTGCGCGGCCCTGGCCGTCGTCACCGACGAAGACATGCGGCATATGCAAGCCGAATTGCTTTTGTGCCGGCAACAGTGTGTCTCCTTCCGTGGCCACCAATTCAATCTTCTCGGGCCTGTCACCGACCTCCGCGTAGACCCCCTTGGGTGTCTTCTCCAACCAAATCCGCCCCTCTGCGTCCTGGCTCACCATTACGCTGCCAACGCGGGAGGAGTACTCGCCCACGAACCGCGACGCATCAACGTGTGCTGAGGAGTCGGCCGGGGTGGGAAGTTCCGGCAACTTGATGCCGGCAAACTCACCGAGCGCACGGGCAGCGATTTCGATAAAGACCGGAAGGGGATCTCCTCCATTACAGAAGAGCGCAATCGAAACGTCCTGCTCTGGACAAATCCGCAGGAAAGCTGTCTGACCGATAGTGCCGCCGTCGTGACCGACGACCGGGCCGCCGTCGTAATCGAAGAGCGCGAAGCCGAGTCCCCAGGCCTCGCCCATCCAACCCAACCCCGGGAGCATCACCTGCGGTTCCAGCATGGCCGCCGCCGAACCGGCGCTAAGAATCTGTTGACCGGCGGGTCCACGTCCCGAATCGATGTGCATCTGCGCGAACTTGAGGAGGTCGCGGGGCCGCATATTGAGCATCGAGCCTACGGGGGCCGTCGCTCGGCTCAGAGCCCAGATGGGGCTGGGCTCCGGTTCGCCACCGTCTTCGTTCACAATGTGTCCCACAGCTGTCCGGAAGAGAATCGCCTCGTAGGGCCCATTGGCCGCATGGGTCAGTTGAAGCGGCGTGAACAAATACTCGCGGATGCATTCGTCATAGGACTTGCCGCGCAGCACCTCCACCAATCTGCCCAGCACGACGTATCCGGCGTTGTTGTAGGAAAACATCTCGCCGGGTGCGAACAGTTGGGGAACGTCCCCTAGGAGATCCACCAGCTTGGCGACGGCATCGTCGCCCTTGCCGGTGTCAGTGAAGATGTCGCCCTCGAAGCCACCGGTGTGGCTCAACAACTGACGGGTGGTGATAACGGCCGCAGCCGACTCGTCCTCGAGACGGAATTCCGGCAGATATAGCCGCACCGGCACGTCCAGGTCCAACGTGCCTTCATCCACCAGCTGCATGATCAAAGTGGCAGTCCACAGCTTGGTGATTGACCCCACCTGGAACAGCGAGTCGACGGTCACCTCAACGCCGGTGTTCTTGCTGAGTACACCGGCCGCGGCGTCGATCACGTCGCCCCTGACGGAAACCGCCACCGCGGCGCCGGGAACCTGGTGCTCGGCCAACAGTGAAGGGAGACGGCCTTCCAGCCACGTGCGGAGTTCGTTTAAGTTCGTCATGCGGCAATGGTACGGCCCCCGCAAGACGGTGATTTTGTCGTTCAGGATGACATTGGCCAAGCAAGCGTGGTCCGATACGACAAATGCTGTTCCCGTCACTCGTCGACGGGATGGCCATTGTCCGATTCGACCATCCTCGTCTCAATAGGTGATCGCAAAGAACAAAGCGTCAGCACATGGGTGAGTCAGATAATAGATGACGCCGGTCTCGTGGAGGTCCAGTGAGATCTCTCAAGAAGCAGGAGTAAAAAATTTGAGCATTGCAACACGTTTCGTCGCGGATGCAACAGACAGCCCGTGGACCGGCTTTGTGGCGCGAAGGATTGGGCGCCTGATTGTTTCCCTCTGGGTGCTGGTCACGGCGTCATTCCTCATGATCCACCTGATTCCCGGCGATCCGGTCAGGGCGGCGCTGGGCAGTTCAGCTCCAAGTGCCCTCGTTGAGGCACGCCGCCAGGCCCTGGGCCTCAACGACCCCCTGTGGCTGCAATACATCCACTACCTTCAAGGCTTGTTGGGCGGGAATCTCGGAACTTCCATGACATCGGACCTGCCGGTAGCGCAAGTGATCGGCGACCGCTTTCCTGCAACCTTTGAAATTGCCGGCCTCGCGTTCCTGCTCGCTGTCCTGATCTCAGTGCCGGTAGGCGCATTGATGGGCGTACTGACCCGGGGCGGCCGTCGTCGGCGAACCGAGCTGGCCTTCACTTCCACCTCCATTGTTGTGGCCGCCATACCGGAGTTCCTGCTCGCCGTCGGCCTGGTGTTCTTCTTCGCCGTCCAACTGGGCTGGTTCCCCGTGGCCGGTCGCTCCGATGCGAGCTCATACGTCCTTCCCGTGGTGTCCATGGCCCTTGGCTCAGCCGCCATGCTGTCCCGGATCGTGAGGGTGGAAATGCTCTCGGTGCTCGGCACTGACTACGTACGGACCGCGCGCGCCAAGCGGCTGCCGGACTGGATGATCTATTTCCGCCACGCGTTGCCGAACGCCCTGACTGCCACCCTGACAATCGGTGGCCTGATGCTGAGCGCCATGGTCGCGGGCACGGTCCTCGTGGAAAACGTCTTCGCCTGGCCTGGCCTGGGCAGCACCATCGTCGCCTCCATTCTCGCCAAGGACTACCCGGTGGTTCAGGGCGTGGTGCTGGTATACGGGGTTGGCGTGCTGCTGGTGAACCTTTTGGTGGACGTAGCACTGGGAATGCTCGACCCGCGTTCAACAATCAAAGAAAGCTGAATTATGCGTACTCCAAAGACGGTAGCCGCATCAGGAATGGCGGTCCGATGGTTGGCGGCTCTGAAGACGCCCGTTGGTGCTGTGTCCGCTGGCATGCTCTTCATGGTCCTCACCATGGCCGTGATCGCACCAATCCTGTGGTCCGGCCAGGCAGAGGCAATCAACACCAAGACCATCCTCCAAGGACCATCGCCGGAACACCTCATAGGTACTGACAGCCTGGGCCGCGACTTGTTCTACCGGCTGCTCGTGGCCACCGGGCTTTCAGTCAAGCTCGCCCTGGCGGCAACGGGAATCGGCGTTATGGCCGGCCTGGTGCTCGGTACGGTCCCCTCGCTGCTGGGCCGGCGCGTCGGCAGGCTGGTCACGGCCTTCGTCAACATCGCTGTCGCCTTCCCGGGGCTCCTCCTGGCCATGTTCTTCGCAGTGATCTTCGGAGTCGGCCAGACTGGCGCCGTGCTGGCCATTGGCCTGGCCACAGCTCCTTCCTTTGCCCGGTTGACCCAGACCCTGGTGGCTACACAGTCAGAGCGGGACTACATCGCGGCGGCGAAGCTGGCTGGGGTGGGCAGGGTACGGCGGCTGCTTCGCCACATCCTCCCCAACATCGCCGAACCACTGGTGGTCACAGCCACGATCGGGGCAGGCGGATCGCTGTTGGCTTTCGCCGGGTTGTCCTTCCTGGGGCTGGGCGTCCAACCTCCGGCCTACGACTGGGGACGGCTCCTTAACGAGGGTCTGAATGACATTTACCTGCACCCCATGGCGGCGCTGGCCCCTGGGCTGGCAGTGGTCATTGCAGGGCTGGCATTCAACCTCTTCGGTGAAGCCGTTGCCAAGACGCTCGGCACACCAATGCCGATTTCCGGCAAAGGCGCAGCGCCCCAGCGCGTGCCGCAGCCGAACGCCGTCGAGCCTTCCACCGCCGTCGAACCTTCCAAGGCCGGCGCGGACAGCAACGCCGTGCTGACCGTCCGGGATCTTTTCGTCAGCTTCCCGGGACCCGCCGGACCCATCACTCCCGTCCGCGGCGTCAGCTTCAGTCTGGCACGGGGCGAAGCAGTAGGCGTGGTGGGCGAGTCAGGCTCCGGCAAGACGCAGACCGCCTTGGCACTGGCGCAACTGGTGGAGTACCCAGGAAACGTCAGTGCATCACGCCTTGAGTTCCTCGGCCAGGACCAACTGTCCAGCCCCTCCCGGGCCCGACGTCAGCTGCTCGGTACTTCCTTCGCGATGGTGTTCCAGGACCCCATGAAATCGCTCAACCCCGCCATGCGGATTGGCGCGCAGCTCGCTGAGGTGGCACAGCGGCACCAAGGTATGAATCGCCGGCAAGCGCTGGCGCGCGCGGCGGACCGCCTGCGGGCAGTCAGAGTGCCGGCCCCGGAACGACGCCTGAGGCAATACCCCCATGAATTTTCCGGTGGCATGCGGCAACGGGCCATGATCGGGATGGGGATCATGGGAAACCCGGCCCTGATTGTGGCCGACGAACCCACCACCGCATTGGACGTGACAGTCCAGCAACAAGTGCTGCGGCTGCTCTCGGCCATCAAGGAGGAGAACCACGTCGCGATCCTCCTGATCAGCCATGACCTCACCCTGGTGGGCCAGGTGTGCGAACGTGTCCTGGTCATGTACGCCGGACGCATCGTGGAAGATCTTCCGGCGTCAGATCTGGCCGAAAGGGCAATGCACCCCTATACGCGGGCCCTGCTGGCAGCAGTCCCGGACATGGAAACGGATCGGGACCGTCCTCTGGCCGTGGTCCCCGGACGCCCTGCCGACCCGTCCCAAGTTCCCGCAGGCTGCGCCTTCGCCTCCCGCTGCCCGAAGGCGGATGACCACTGCACCCGCGAGGATCCGCAACTCGTCCAGCGCGAGGACGGGCACCGGGTGGCCTGTTGGCACCCTTCCCGTGGAACGGGCTCTGAACGGGTTTCGGTCGAACTCAAACTACATGCTGCTGCACTGCAAGGAGAGGCATCATGAGCGAACTTCGCTTCGAGCAGGTATCGGTACGATTCGGCGGTCGCCGCGGGATGACGGCTGTGGACGGCGTTGACCTCACAGTACCAAAGGGACAAGTGGTTGGCCTGGTGGGTGAATCCGGCTCCGGCAAATCCACGTTGGCACGGGCCGCGGCAGGCCTTACGCCGTTGTCCGGCGGGCAAATCCTGTTCAACGGCCAGCCCCTGCGGCCCAAACGGGGCGAGCGCCGGCCCCTGCAGATGGTATTCCAGGACCGCACTCTTCACTGAACCCGCGCATGAGCATTGGTGAGTCGATAGCGGAAGGCATCCCGCGTGCCGGCAGGGGAGAAGCCGCAGGCCGCCGCGCCGAGGTGCAACGGTTGCTGGGCCTGGTGGGCCTGGATCCTGAGCGCGCCTTCAGCTACCCCGGACAGATGTCAGGGGGCCAGCTTCAACGTGTCGCCTTGGCCCGGGCTTTGGCCGGACAGCCCAAGGTCATCATCGCCGATGAGATTACTTCTGCCCTGGATGTGTCTGTCCAAGGGACGGTTCTGAACCTGGTGAGGGACCTGCAACGGGACCTCAACCTGTCCATGTTGTTCATTTCGCACAACCTGGCGGTGGTCCGGTACGTCGCTGATGCCATCGCCGTGATGTATCTGGGCAGGATCGTCGAACAAGGCCCCGCAGAACAGATCCTTTCTGACCCACAGCATCCGTACACCAAGGATCTGCTGGCGGCTGTGCCCAGCCAGAGCAGTCCCAGCCTCACTCCGGCCGACACCGGGCCGGCTGTGCAGGCTGTCAACGATGCTGAGCCAGCGGACCCGCATCACCCTCCCAGCGGATGCCGATACCACCTGCGCTGCCCGATAGGGCCACTCGTGCTTCCAGGCCGCGACGTTTGCCGGGAAGTCGACCCTGAGCCCGAAGGGCACCGACAAGCCGCAGCATGTCACTTCGCCGATGACTTGCTGATTTCCGGTAAGGCGGGAATCCTGTGACCCGCAGGCTCCGCATCGACGATTTGCTGGACCTTGCGGTCCCTGAACAGCCCGCGCTCTCTCCCGACGGTCAGCGCGTCGCCTACGTGCTGCGGACTCTCGACGCCGTCACTGACAGCACCGAACGCAACATCTGGTTGGTGGAAAATGCGGGCAGTTCCGCCCGGCAGCTCACGTTCGGCAACGCCGATTCGTCACCAGCATGGTCGCCCGATGGAGCCCAGCTTTCGTTTCTGCATGAGTCAGAGGGACACGTCCATCTCTTCATCATGACCTCTGAGGATGAACAGGTGGAAAGCCTCGGCACCCTGCCGATGGGGGTCGGCAAACCGACGTGGAGCCCTGACGGAAGCAAGCTCGCATTCGCTGCGTTCGTCCCTGGCCTTGCCACGGGAGACGAGGCCGCACCGGCCGGTGCGCACCGCGCCGATGTGCCGGTGGTGACAGACGGCAGGGACTACCAATCTGACGGCCTTGGCCTGCTGGGAACCATGAAGCGGCAACTGCACGTCTTTGAACTGGCGACCGGGAAATGCATCCAGCTCACTCACGGCGACTGGCACGCCCGTGACCCGGAGTGGTCGCCCGACGGGAGGCATCTGGCGTTTGCTGCCGGCCCTGCAGCCGACAACGATGCCAGCTTGACCGCCCCCGCACACATCATTGCTGTCGACGTTCCAGACGCAATGCCGACTCTGGTGGGTCCCGCTGACCAGGTGGTAAGCGCTGTTGAGTGGAGCGCGGATGGGGGCGCCCTATTCGTGGTGTCCAGCCGCCCGGTTGGTCACGCCGCCCTGGTGCGGCTTCCGTTGGATGGCAGTCCCGCCACAAATCTCGCTGGTTCGCTGGACCGCAACGTCATGGCTGGGGCTCCGGCCTATCCGGGGGCCCCGCCGCAGCTGAGCGATAGCGGCAAAGGGCTGCTGTTCTGCGTTCGGGACCGCGGCTGCACGCACCTTTATGAGGTGGACATCGACGGCGGCGAGCCCCGCCCGGTCCTGCAGGGTGACGGCCTGGTTGTCTCGGAGTTGTGCGTTGCAGGCAACACGGCAGTCACCGTCCTGAAGACACCTACTTCCTTTGGCGAGATCGTGAGCGTGGATCTTACCGACGGCACTACGCGGGTTTGGACACACCATGGATCCAATTTCGCGGATACGGACTTCTTCCCGCGACTGGAACGCGGGTTCACGATCTCGGATGGCACAGTTGTGCCGGGGTGGCTGATCCGCGACCCGGACAGTGCAGGACCCCAGCCCCTCTTGCTGGACATTCACGGCGGCCCACACAACGCGTGGAACAGTGCAGCTGACGAAGTGAACCTCTATCACCAGGAGCTGGCCGCGCGCGGGTGGTCCGTGCTGTTGCTGAATGTCCGGGGCAGCGATGGTTATGGCGAGCAGTTCTATAAGGCGGCCTTAGGCCGTTGGGGCATCGCGGACGCCCCGGACTTCCTTGAGCCACTGGACCAGCTGGTGGCCGAGGGAGTGGCAGACCCGGACCGGCTCGCGGTGACTGGATACAGCTACGGCGGATACATGACCTGCTATCTGACCAGCCGCGACCAAAGATTCGCAGCTGATGTGGCCGGCGGGGTTGTCAGTGATCTCCGGAGCTTTGCCGGAACCTCGGACAGTGGACAGTTCCTCAGCGACCGTGAGCTTGGCGGTCCGGCGTGGGCGGATCCCTTGGGGTACGAGGCCATGTCTCCGCTTTCCATGGTTGAACACGTGACAACGCCGACGCTCATTCTCCACGGGGCGGACGATGTGCGGTGTCCGGTTGGCCAGGCAACGCAGTGGCATGCGGCCCTGTGCGAACTGGGTGTGGTGAGCCGTCTGGTTCTTTATCCCGGAGGCTCCCACCTCTTCACGGATGTAGGGCAGCCATCACACCGGATCGACTTCAATCGCCGCATTGTGGAGTGGGTGGAGGAACACGCCAACGGTGTGGATTCCGTACCGGTGCGGTTGCCCTCCCGCCCAGCCGTTGGAGTGGGTTTGAATGGATGACAACCGTCCCCGCGCCAGCCTTGGCTGCGTTCCGGACGACTTGGGCGCCACGCTCCTTGAGCTGGTGGAGGGTGACCTTGGAAGTGTTGAGGAACTATATCCACCCACATACCTTCCGGTACCGGCTTCGTCGCCTTGCCCACGTGGGCGGACTTGACCTCGACGATCCGAAGACACGTTTTGCCGCCATGCTCCAGCTCTGCATCCTCGCCTCCCGCTCCGCGTGATCTCGTCAAACGGAAGCATTTGGCCGTCACTCAACCCACCGCCCCTCACTAGTGGATAGGAAGCCACACATGAAAATCGCTCGCGCCACCATTACCCTGATCGACCTTCCGCTGTTGGAACCCTTCGTGGTCTCCTACGCGTCTTACGCGTCGATGCCCAGCGTCATCCTTACCTTGGAGACCGACGACGGACTGGTTGGGTATGGCGAAAGCGTGCCTGACGGGCACATCACCGGCGAGACGCCGACAGGCGTGGTGGAAGCCCTCAAAACGGAACTGCTGCCCGCTGTTCTGGGCATGGATCCGCAGGACATCACCGCCATTCACCAGCGCCTCAATGCGGCCCTCAAGGGCTGTGGCGCCGCCAAAGCAGCAATCGACATCGCCTGTTGGGATCTTGCCGGCAAAGCCGCGGGGCGTCCCATTTACTCATTGCTGGGTGGGCGCCGGCCCGAACAGCCAACCATCGCTCGCGTCATGAGCATTCTGGCCCCGGAAGTTCTCGCGGAGCAGGCAATCCACGCCAAGCACGAGGGATACCGCCACCTCAAGATGAAGCTCGGTGGCGGTGATGGGCAGGACATCGAGCGGGTGCGGGCCGTGCGTGCTGCCATCGGGAACGACCTGGGAATCCGTGTTGATGCCAACCAAGGCTGGGCGGACCCAGCCATGGCACGCACCATGATCCGGGCCTTGGAACCGTTTGACGTCGACTGGGTGGAACAGCCGATCCTCGCCGATGACGTCGACGGCTTCCGTTTGGTGCGGCAAGACACCGGGATGAGGCTGATGGCCGACGAAGCCGTGGTGGACGCCCAGGATCTTGCCCACTTCGTCCGGGACCGTTCCGTGGACATGGTCAACCTCAAGCTTATGAAGAGCGGCGGCATCACCCCGTGCCATCGCCTGGCAACGCAAGCGGAACTCGGGGGACTCAAGGTTCAGATCGGTTCAATGCTGGAGACAAGCATTGCCTCCTCCGCGGGCTTCCATCTGGCGCTGAGCCATCCGAATATCGTTTCCACCGAGCTCTCGGGGCCCCTGAGGTTCGCCAAAGAGCCGGGCAATTTGAAGTACGTGATTCCGGACGTCCACATCACGGAAAAACCGGGTCTGGGCGTGGACGTAGACCTGGAGGTGCTGGCAGAACTCACCATCAGCGAATGCGAGGTTTCAGCGTGAACAGGGAAAAGGGGAATCTTCCAGCCAGTGCTACAGCCGATCGGCGCGAAGCAATTCTGAAGGCTGCAATCTCGCAAGGGCTGCTGCATCCGGAAGAGGCACTCGCTGCCGCCTTCATTGATATGGATGGCGTTGCGGAGAACGTGGCCGCACTCCACCGTGAATTCTCCGCCATCCCACAAGTTCTGCACGCCTTTGCAGCGAAAGCCAACTGCCTGGTCCCAGCGCTAGCAGCGCTGAAGGACCTGGACATGGGCTGCGAGGTGGCCAGCGAAGGCGAACTTGCCCAAGCCATCGCCGCCGGTTTTCCACCTGCGCGGATCGTTTTCGATTCGCCCGCCAAAACGGTAAGGGAACTTCGTCAGGCCTTGTCCCTCGGCGTGGCAATCAACGCCGACAACTTCCAGGAATTGGATCGGATAGCCGAACTTCTGGAGCGCTCTCCCTCGACGTCGACAATTGGCGTGCGCATCAATCCGCAGGTCGGAGTCGGTGGCATCGAAGCCATGAGTACGGCGGGTGCAACGTCCAAATTCGGAGTTGCCTTGAATGATGAGGGTAGCCGCTCCCGCCTGCTCAACGCCTACCGGCAGTACCCGTGGCTTACCAGTGTCCATGCCCATGTCGGTTCACAGGGTTGCCCGCTGTCCTTGATTACAGAGGGCATTTCACGTGCGGTTGAGTTCGCCGATGAGGTCAACGCCGTTGTGGGGCGGGACCGGATCTCGACCATCGACATTGGCGGCGGACTGCCGGTCGACTTCGAAACAGATGATTTGATCTCCCCGTTCGGTTCGTACGTCCAAGCGTTGAGGCACGAGGTGCCAGCACTGTTCAACGGTCGATACTCCGTCATCACAGAGTTTGGCCGCACCATTATGGCCAAGTTCGGGTTCATCGCCGCGCACGTGGAATACACCAAGGAAGCCGGCGGCCAACGGATCGCCATCACTCACGCGGGGGCGCAGGTGGCGATGCGCACCGTCTTCCTGCCCGAGGTCTGGCCGGTCCGCGTTGTTGCACATGACGGTTCCGGAAGGATCAAGGGCGGTGACCTGGTCCCGCAGGATGTTGCCGGACCTTGCTGTTTCGCGGGTGATCTCGTTGCGAAGAACCGGCTCCTGCCTGTTCTTGAGCAAGGAGACATCGTGGCGTTGTTGGATACCGGTTCCTACTACTTCTCCACACCGTTGAGCTACAACTCCCTGCCTGAGCCAGGCGTCTATGGAGCAACGGTGGAAGTAGACGGAACGGTCCGCTTCAGCACACTTCGCCTGCCCCAGACCATCCCGGACTTGCTGGAGCGTTCGGGAGCCAGCCAGCTTCCAGTCCCCGCCGTCCTTCCTTAGATCGACAACGGCGGGTATAAGGACGGCAAACGTCTCGGACTCCAAGCGGGTTGCCCGTGCTTTCTCCAGCCGGTGGCACAGTGCATCGACAACACTACTTTCCCAGCTCGGAATCGCCGTTTGTCGGCTTAACACACGCCGCGAGCATCCCCCTTGAAACCCCCGGGCTAGCTAGTTGATGAGAACCTCACAACCGAGGCTGTCAGCCGAGGCCGGCAAGATTCCACGCCCTTGTGAATGCCCAACAACTAAGAGAGGCGCAACGCCTATCAATCAAAGGAGAACAACCATGTTGACAGCAGCCTCCAGCCTCACCGTCAAGGCCGATGACCCCGCCTCACGAGACCTTCAACTTGAGCAAGCCGCTTCATTACTTCGGGGAGTAGCGATCCGTTGCGGCATTCTCGTAACCAGGGTCGACTACCTAACATTCACGGTAGCCTTTAGCCCCGACATCCCGTACGGCCTCACCCAGGAAAGAGACCTTGTAAAAGAGGGTCAACATGCATTTGCCAAGAATTCGCCTAAATCATCCCGGAAGCGCCTGACTTCCTCAAATCGACGGAATGGTCCCCTCGCGCCAGCGCAAGATGGCGATCCGTACTTAAACGAAGAACAGGAACACGAAATAGCGGAGACGCAACCCCTGCTGATTTGGAAAAGCCTCACGCGTGGGGACGTCGTGTCACTTCGAACGGCGGGGAATCGGGACCAAATAGGAACAGTGGAGGCAAGTACAAGCGACGGGCTCATTATTTGGATTAGGGACGACCTAAACGAGAGAAGACTTTTCCACTTCCACGACTGTCAGTCCGTGAGGCTCCTCGTTAGCCGCAGCCAGCCACGGACCCAGGTGAGTGAAGGATTGGGTCCTCCGCTCTGCGGGCCGGCTCACCGTCCCAGGGCGTGACGAGTCGAATGCGCTTAGTGATCAGGTTCCCGGTGCACCCTTCCCCGGGCCATCAATGCGCGAGGGCCCGGTTTCAGGCACTGCATCGAATTCCGGTGCAACGCCACCGACCGAGATAAGAAAGCCAAAGATGACCATCCCAAAGGAAATCGACACACCGGAGATAATGATCGACCGGGACGTGCTCCAGCGAAATATCGACCGCATGGCAACTGCCGTCCGGACAAAGGGCCTGCACCTTCGGCCTCATGTCAAGACGCACAAAGTTCCCGAAATCGCTGAAATGCAGCTGGCAGCCGGAGCCGCCGGACTGACTGTGGCGACCCTCGGAGAGGCCGAAGTCTTTGCAGAGCACGGAGCCAAAGACATCTTCATCGCCTATCCCCTCTGTGTCGGTCCCCGGCAGGCTGAACGGCTGCAACGCCTGGCAGCAAGAGCCAGGATCGCAGTAGGTCTCGACTCACGGGAAGCAGCAGAAACCATGGCCGCGGCCCTGGGCGATGCCGTCGGTGAGATTGAAATCCTGCTGGAGATCGACAGCGGCCATCACCGCAGCGGGATAACACCGGACGCCGCTGTCGAAGTCGCCCAAGCCGCGGCGCGGGCAGGGCTGCGCGTAACGGGAGTTTTCACATTCCCCGGACACAGCTATGCTCCGGGCATGCCGCTAAAGGCAGCCGAGGAGGAACGGCTGGCCCTCGGCAAAGCCGCCGAGCGGCTCACCGCGGCGGCTTTCCACATCACCCACCGCAGCGGCGGGTCCACTCCTACCGCCACCCTCACCGGCTCATCCGGAGCCACGGAAGTCCGTCCCGGCGTGTACGTCTTCGGAGATGCCCAACAACTGGAACTGGAACGCTGCGCGGCCGAAGACATTGCACTGACCATTGCGGCAACAGTCGTCAGCCGCCATGAAGGCACCGCGGCTATACCGCGAAGGGTCATCCTGGACTCCGGCAGCAAAATCCTCGGCGGGGACCGGCCCGGCTGGACCACCGGCTTCGGGCGGCTCCTGGACCACCCGGAAGCCCGAATCACCGCATTATCAGAACACCACGCCACCGTTGTATGGCCGGCTGGGGCAACGCTGCCGGCACTCGGAGACCGACTGCGTGTGGTCCCCAACCACGTCTGCGTGGCAATGAACCTCGTCGACGAAGTCACCGTGATCAGCGGCGGCGAAATCGTGGGCCGCTGGCGGGTAGCCGCACGCGGACGAAACAAATAACACACCCAAGAAGCAGCAAATACGAAAGGCCAAGGCCCATGACAAAGGCACCTGCCACCACATCCAAAGTCGAGATCCGCCTACACGAACTCGGACTGCGCCTCCCCGAAATGGCAGCCCCTGTAGCCGCGTACGTCCCCGCGATCATCAGTGGAGATCACATCTACACTTCCGGGCAATTGCCCCTGGTCAACGGAGCGCTGACCGCCACGGGCAAAGTCGGGGCAGCCATCAGCCGTGACGAGGCCAGGCAGCAAGCAGCCACCTGCGCCATCAACGCCCTGGCAGCGATCAAAGCCCACATCGGAGACCTGGACCGCATCACGCAGATCGTCAAAGTAACCGGCTATGTCGCATCCGATCCAGACTTCACTGAACAACCCGCAGTCATCAACGGAGCCTCAGAACTCCTCTCACAAATCTTCGAGGACTCCATCGGCACCCACGCCCGCTCGGCCGTCGGCGTCACAGCGCTCCCCCTGGGCGCATCCGTAGAAGTCGAAATCACCGCCAGATTCGCATAGCCGCCGCGACATTCTCGTCTACCTCAACAGCGAGCCGAGAACTGCAGGCGAGGCTTCCGAGCCAGAACAAATGGAAACCCAAGGACTCTGTAGTCCGAGGTGAATGTTCGGCGTGCCCCGCGATCACCCCGATGTCGTGGGAGACCAGGATCATCGCCATGCCGAGCTGTGACTCCAAGTCGTCGAGCAGATAGCGGGCTGATTCTGGCGGGGCTGGTTGTCACTCCAGTGGCTCCGGATTCCGGCCGTTGCCTATCCGGCACCACCTGAGCGGCGGATGTCGCATTGGCCAACTATATGCGAGCAGACTTCGTCTGTTTCGACAAATCGGCTGGCCGAGACCTCTGGCATATTCACCAGTATGGAGATCACAACCAGGTTGCCCGAACTCGTGCACGCGGCCTTGCTCCTGTGCCGGGACGGCAAGCTATCGCTGGACGATGACATCTCGAAGCAAAACGAAGGGCATTTGAACTATGCATGATCTGATCCTGACCGGCGGAGAGATTCACGACGGCTTCGGCTCCGCTCCGATCACCGCCGATGTTGCTGTAACTAACGGCCGGATCACTGCGGTAGGCACCGATCTCGGACCGGCGAGGCGCACTTTCGATACCACCGGACTTGTGGTGGCACCCGGGTTCGTCGACGCCCACAGCCACTCCGACAAGGTACCGTTCCTTCCAGATCCACAGCCGTTCAAGCTCTTCCAGGGTGTCACCACAGAGATCATCGGCAATTGTGGGTTCTCGCCGGGGCCGACCAATCCCGCAGTCACGGAATCGGGTGCAGTCACGTTGGGGAAGCAGGAGTTCCGCACCTTCGGCGAATATCTGGACGCCGCGGAGGCGGCCGGACCGAGCAACCACCTGGCCGCGCTGGTCGGGCATAACACGGTCCGGATGGCGGTGGCCGGGATGGAGCTCGAGCTGCCACCCGGCGGACTGGACCGGATGTGCGATCTAATCGAAGAGGCGTTCGCCGCCGGCGCGGTCGGGTTCTCAAGCGGCCTCGAGTACGTCCCAGGTGCTTATGCCGACCGGGCGGAGCTGATCGCCCTGGCCCGTGTGGCCCGCCGGTACGGCGGCACCTACGCCACTCACAGTCGCAGCGAGAGCGAGGGTCTGGCCGATGCACTGGACGAGGCTGTCGACGTGGCGCGATCTGCCGGGATCAGGCTGCAGTACTCGCACTGCAAGGCCTCCGGCCGGGCCGTACACGGTTCCTCGCTACTGATCCTGGAAAAGCTGGCAGCGGCCCGTCGCAGCGGTGTCGATGCCAAGGGTGATCAGTATCCATACCAGGCGTTCGCAACTGACCTGTTAGCGATGTTGCCCCCGGCCGCTTGTGAGGGCGGGGTGGAGGCGATGCGGGCCAGGCTGTCTGACCCGGCCACCCGGGCGTCGCTGCAAGCCGTGGCCGAGAACCCCCACACCGGGATGGGCGTCGGACTATGGCGAGAGGTGCATCCGGAAGACGTTCAGATCCTGCGCCACACGGACCCTGCGGTGACCGGTCGCCGGCTGGCCCAGGTTCTGAACGGCCGGAAACCGTGGGATGCGTTGTGCGACCTGCTGATCGCCGATCCGCACGCCAATACCGTCTGCCACACCATGGACGAAGGAGACGTGCTGTCGATCATGGCCGATCCGTTGGTCGCCATCGGCTCTGACGGCGGATCACCGGTCGGTCCGAATCACCCGCGCGCCTTCGGGACGTTCCCGACCTTCCTCGGTACCTACGTCCGTGATCGCGGCGTGGTGGACCTGCCCGAGGCGATCCGCAAGGTCAGCTCCGCAACTGCCGGCCAGTTCGGGCTGACCGATCGAGGCTGGCTAGGTCGCGGGGCCGCCGCCGACCTCGTGGCGTTCGACCCAGCGACGATAGGTCACGCTGGTACTTATGAGCGACCCGATGTGCGACCGACCGGAATGGTGCACGTGTTGCTTGATGGTGAACCGGTGATAATCGACGGCGAGTTCACGGGTGCACGGCGTGGACGGATGTTGCGGTCGGGACGGCCTTGAATGCAGCCTCGGTGCGTCGATGACAAGCTCACCCACGTTGTTCGACACCGTGCTATTGGTGCCGGGATGGCCCGCTAAGGCTGCGGGAGATCAGGAAAAAGCCAATCGGCTGAACTTCGGCCTCAGGGCCAAAGACACACCAGAGATCGCGAACCAGACTCATCGCATGATCGAACCTTTGTACGCCGGTTTGAAAAACGGACCACCGAGATCGAATCCGACCGGCCACGATTTTCGACCGTTGGCTCGAGACAATCATGGATTAAGCCGCCACGCCCAAGCAGAAGGACGACCGCTATGCCGAGAGAACCGCTTTTCATCCCGATCAAGGACCAGATGGACGCCGCGATGGCCCATGTTGGAAGTCTGGCGCCGGCACCGGGCTCGCAGGCGGCATTGATGCGCAACGGTGAGCTGATCTGGACAGGCGTGCACGGCCTGGCGAGGGTCGACCAAACCGTCCCCGTCTCCGACAGGACGCCGTTTTGCCTGGCCAGCTTCGGAAAGCTGGTCCTCGCAGCCTGCACGTTATATCAGGTTGAGCGCGGCGTCATCTGTCTCGACCGACCGATCGCGATGTATCTCGGCGACGATGTGCCCGGCGCGGACACCGTGACGGTCCGTATGTTGCTGACGCACACGGCGGGCTATCCCGACATCTATGCATCGCCGCAGATGAGCGTACTGTTTCCCCCCGGGCCCGAGGAAGCCCTGTATGAGGCTGCCGCGTCGGACCCGGCTGTGCGCAACGCCTACGATCCGAACCAACCGTTCACCTGGTCGATGTTCGCCGAGGCTCTTGGCTCTCCCGTCGACCCGGGTCGGCGCTGGGCCTATTCCAACACGGGCTACCTCGTCCTGGCTCAGGTGCTGGTGCAGGCGCTTGGCAGCGACGAGCAAATGGAACGTGCCTGTTCCCGCCTCATCCACTCAGCCGGTGGCTCTCATCCGATGAACGACGATCTGCTGACCCTGCGACGGTCCCCGCGCATCGCTGGGTTGCTGGCACACGGCTACCAGCGGCTGTCTGACGGTTCGTTCCACGACACCTATGCTGCATGGCGGCCATCCGGCATACCGGTCGACTTGTTCGGTCTGCCGTTCGGCGACGGCTTGTTCGCCGGTACGGCGATCGGGGCAGCACAGTTCCTCGACGGCTTGTTTGTCCGCAGGACGCTGCTCAACTCGGCGTTCCTGGAGCAGATGGTTTCGCCAACGCCGCAGGCGATGGCCGGACCCGCGGAGCCAGTCCGGATCAACAGTTACGGGATGGGCACGTTTCGCACACAGGTGGCCGGCAGCGTCTGGCAGGGCCATAGCGGTTCGTACGGTGGGTACACCGCAATGGGTGCAAGTGAAGTGTCAGCCGGTGTCACCTTGGTCGCAGTTGCAAACGGCCTTCCCCCCATCGGTAGCACGCCGTCCGCTGGCGTGGTGGAGACGCCTGCTGGCACAGTGTGGAACGCGCTTGCCGCGGTCTGCGCCGACTATTTTGAGGCGGGGCCGTGACTTCAGAATGTCGGCCCTGTCTTGGTGGATCCGGCGAAAAACGTGTCGATTTATATAGGCGGCGACGGTAGTGGTGACCTACCGTACGGCCTAGGACTTGTGGATGCTCAGCTCAATGACGTCGAGCCGCCGCAGCCTTGCCAAAGTCAATGACGCCCGCCGACGGAAAACTGGTATGCAAAGTGGTCCCCATGCCTCGTGCGCTTGGCGCTGCAGGATCGTGGCACCGATTGCCCAATACATTTCGGCCATCGCGTTGCTTGCCGCCTGCTGCGTGCGGAATTGCGCCGCGGCAACCAGTTCCTTGAGGGCAGCACTTCGAACGGGTTGTGCAGCGCCTGGCGAATAGTCCGGAGTTCCTTGGACCGTTCGCTTCCTCAGCCCTCGACGGCGGCCTGGCGGGCTCCCGCTTGCGGTTCCCGTGGCTGCCCCATGAGCTCCAGGCCGCTGAGGGCCCGTTGTGCGCCTTCGGCATCCACGCGCTCCAAGGCGAATCCCATGTGGATGAGGACCCAAGTCCCGGGTTTACGGAAGTGAGCCTGCTGATTCTTGCGGGTGGGGCGGCGGCTTCCACCCTTCCCTGGTATGCGATCCTGACGTTGCCCGTGTTGTTTGCCGCTGGAATGAGCCTGCTGGACTCGATCGATGGCGTCTTCATGAACTTCGCTTACGGGTGGGCATTGTCCAGGCCTGTCCGTCGGGCCTACTACAACATCGTGATCACGGGATTGTCCGTCGCAGTGGCGCTGGGCATCGGTTCTGTCGAGCTGTTTTCGATCCTCGTCCAGAGAACCGGTATCAGCACCGGCCCGCTGGCCGCGATCGGCAGACTGGACCTCAACGCCGTCGGATACCTGATCGTGGGGCTGTTCATCGTGACGTGGATTCTCGCGTTGGGCATCTGGAAGCGGGCTCATATCGAAGACCGTTGGTCCGGGAAGGCCCATATGTGAGCGAGGGTTTCCGGTGGGAGCGCCATATGTGAGCGAGCGTCGGGTCCTTGGGACGCTCGCTCACTTATGTGGGTGTTTTTGGAAACGCTCGCTCACATCATGTGAGCGAGGGTCGGGCTGGGAGCGCCATATGTGAGCGAGCGTTTAGGGTTGAGGGATGCCGTCGTTCCAGACCAAGTTGAAGATCACCGGGCTCAAGCCAGGCAATCCGCCGGAGTCGGTGATGGCCGCTGCGCTCGAGGCCCTGGAAACGCGGCACCACGTCGAATCGAACCAGTTGGACATCGTCGGCGGCGTTCCGCAGATCAGCCTCCGCTTCATGGTGGAGGACCGCGACTACCCGGGCGAGAACAGCGAGGCCCGCGCGTCGGCAGCCATGATGCGCGACGCCGTCGAACGCGTAGCGCTCACAGGAAACCTTTACGTGCTTCGCCGCAAGCGGGGGAAATGGTCGCCGGTCTAATCGGCCTGGCGCGCGTCACGCTCGGCAGCTTTTTGCCGCCATCGACGGCGGACACACCCTGAAATTCGCGACATGACGAACCGCGGCACCATGAAACGCCGCACAGCGTGACGCTGTTGGTTGCACGGGGCAGGCGCCTAAAGGTGCGGCGGCTCGCCCGGCTCGTCCACCGGCGAGCGGTCGCCGCGGCGACGCGTGACGAGCACGCCCACCACGACGCCGATTAGCAGCCCCACGCCGACGCCGATCAGTGAGCTCGCCCAGAACGGAAGCTTCGTCGTCGAGCCCGCGAAGTAACCCAGCCCGGCTTGCCACGTGGCCCACAGCAGGCCGCCCAAGCCAGCACAGAGACTGAAGCCGCGGGAGGAAACCTCGGCGATCCCGGAAGCGGCCGACGCAGCAAGCCGCCCACCAGGGATGAACCGGGCGCCGATAATCGCGCCGTAGGTGGAGGAGCGCCCGGCCCTGGCGATGGCCCGGTGGATGCCCTGATGGACTTTGCGGCCCCAGGCCCAGCGGTCCAGAATATGCCCCAAGCGGCGTTTGAAGAGCTGGAAAACGATGACGTCCCCCAACCAGGACGCGCCGGCGGCCAGCAGACCCACCAGCCACAGGTTGACCCGGCCCTCAGCGGCCAGTGCGCCCCCGGTGATCACCAGCATCTCGGAGGGGATGGGCGGGAATATCGCGTCACCCACCACCATGGGGATGATCCAGACATAGATCGCGGCTCCCCAGCCGTCGGCCGTGGTGATGTCCATGGGCACAAATTACCCCACTTTGGTGCATCCGCCGGAGTGTCGTGCAAGACTGGCGCCATGCGGCTCGAAATCCTGCAAGGTGACATCACCACGCGCGACGTCGATGCGATCGTCAACGCTGCCAACTCATCTTTGATGGGCGGCGGCGGAGTGGACGGCGCGATCCACCGCGCGGCCGGCCGGGAGCTCCTGACCGCGTGTATGGAGGTGCGCGAGCGGTACCCGCACGGACTGCCAGTGGGCCAGGCCGTGGCTACCCCCGGGTTCAAATTGGCCGCCCGATGGGTGATCCACACCGTTGGTCCAAACAGGCACGCGGGCCAGAACGATCCGGAACTGCTGGCTTCTTGTTTCCGCGAAAGCCTGAAAGTGGCAGCGTCCCTCGGGGCGCGTTCCGTTGCATTCCCCGCAATCAGTGCCGGGGTCTACGGCTGGGATGCGCGCGAGGTCGCCACAGTAGCGCTCGACGCCGTCGGCCGGTTCGACGCCGAAAGCTCCAGTGGGCTGGAACTCGTCGAATTTGTACTTTTCAGCGCGGAGACGACGGACGTATTCCGGAGCGTGTTCGGGGCTTCGGAAGGGTGAGGAGGCCCGCATGTGCTTTCACGTTGCCTTTGCGGGTGGCGCGCGCTTTCGCGGGCGGCGTCAGGCGGACTGCGCCTCAAGCACGGACTTCAGCTGGCCGAGCTGTCCGACCTCCGACTCCATTGTCTTGGTGATCATCGATCCCATGAGCTTCATGAAACCCTTGGGCTGGAGATCCAAGGCAAAGCGTACGGTCGTGCCGCCGTCGTTCTCGTTCAGCGTGAAGGATCCTGTTGGGCGGGCGGGGCCGGCAATGACCTGGAAATCGAGTCTCCTGCCCGGCTGGGCTGCGATGATCTCGTAGTCACCGGCGATCGTGCGGCCACCGGGGCCCGCCATCGTCTGGGAGTACACAGCACCCTGGTTGCCTGCTTCCCCGCTTGCAAGGGCGACGCTCTTGACCGCCGGACGCCACAGCTTATTGTTCAGCCCGTCGGCCAAGAAGGCGTAGACGTCGTTTGCGGGGCGGTTGATCGAGACTTCGTTTTCAGCGTGGGCCATGTGGTTCCTTTTCGCGAGACCGAACACCGCCCGCGGTCGTCGGGCCGGCAAAACTGAGCATATAGCCCTGCCCGGTTGGGAACGCGGAAACGCGCCATAGTTTCAGCGCCCCGGCGCTGCCCCACCGGACGCTCGCTCACTTATGTGGGTGTTTGGCCGGACGCTCGCTCACTTATGCCGCGCTTTTGGCCGGCACTCCTGCAGGTGTGACTCCAAGGTGGAAATGTTCCTTAATTTAGGTGAGCGAGCGTTTGGGGAAAAGGCGTCATAGGTGAGCGAGGGTCCCGGGAAAAGGCGTCATAGGTGAGCGAGCGTTTGGGGAAGAGGCGTCATAGGTGAGCGAGCGTTTGGGGAAAGCGTCAGGCGGGGTGGGCTTCGCTCAACTCGAGGCGGCTGCGGTATTCCACGGCCCGCTTGTTGATGGGGTCAACGAATCGGATGCCACGGGCAAGCAGCTGCAGGGGCCTGGAGTAGTCGTCCGGGGCCTTGTCCAGGAGTTCGGGGTAGAACGCGTCGTTCACGATTCCCAGCCCGAGCGAAGCCATGTGCACGCGAAGCTGGTGGGTCTTGCCGGTGTGGGGCTCAAGCCGGTACAGCGCTCGGCGAGCGGCGCCGCCGTCGTGAGTTCCGCCGTCGAACGTTCTCAGTAGCTCAATGCGGGTTTCCGCGTTGGGTTCGCCGTCGATCACTTCGGCGAGAAGGTAGCTGCGGGATTTGGTCATGCGGTTGCGCACGACCGCGGGGAACCCGACGGCGGGAAAGCCTGCGGCAGGTGCCGCGGCAGAGACGCACTCGTACTCTTTTTGCACCTGCCGTTTTTCGAAGAGCACCTGGTACTTGCCGCGGGTCTCCGGGTTGGTGGAGAGCAGCAATACCCCGGCGGTCATGCGGTCGAGTCGGTGCATCGGGATGAGGTCTGGCAGGTCCAGCTGGTTCCGGAGCCGGACGAGCGCGGATTCCTGAATGTAGGTCCCGCCCGGGGTGGTGGGCAGGAAGTGCGGCTTGTCGACGACCAAGAGGTGCTCGTCCTGGTGCAGGATGTTGATCTCCACCGGTATCCGAGTCTCCGGCGGGAGGGTGCGGTAGTACCAAATGAAAGTGTGTTCTTCGAGGGGGGTGCGACGGTCAAGAGGTGCGCCGCCCTCGCCGACGATCTCGCCGGCGTCGAACCTGTCCTCGATGCCCTGGGGGTCGATATGGCCCCAGCGGTGCATCATGTAGTCCATCGCGGTGTCCCAAGGCCCCTCGTCCGGGAGGCGCAGACGGGTGGCGTTGACGCCGTCGCGCACTGGAAGGGGGGATTGCATCACCGATCTATTCTACCGGGGCTGCCACAAGGCCCGGCGTGTCTGGCGCTTCCGTGCCCGGTATGCGGCGCCGCGCCTGTAGATGGCAGCCCGGTACGCGGCACCTAACAGGCTCAGTACGTTGTGCCGCCCGGCAAGATGACGGGTTTGATGGGCTGCTGGTTGAAGTTGAAGTCGTTCACCAAGTTGCCGAGCTGGGGGTTGTTCTCACGGACATCGGGCCGGGGATCGGGCCGTCCGTCCGTGGCCGGGTCAAGGCGTTGGCCGTGGAGGAAGTCGTCTTCGATGAACTTGGCGTAGGCGTCGTGGCTGAGGGTTTGGTGGTCGATGTTGCCCTGTTTGGCGTAGGCGCTGATGACGATGCCGGGGACCCGGAGGCCGTAGCCGTTTTGGTCGACGGTGGGCGGAGTGACGTGGTCGTAAAAGCCGCCCCAGTCATCCCACGAGAGGAAAATGGCGGTGCTGTTCCAGTCCGGGCCCGACATGACGGCATTGATCAGGCCGGTGACGTAGGCCTGCCCGGTGCTGATCAGCGCCGGGGGGTGTTCGCTGACGGCTCCGGTGGGGTCGATCCAGCTCACGGCAGGCAATGTGCCTTTTTTGGCCGCGGTGTAGAAGTTGGTGAGGGACTGGATGTTGCCTAGTTGGCCATCCTGCTTCACGGTGTCGAAGTAAGGTAGCGGATTCCAGATGCCCGGTGTTTTCGCGTTCTGGGCTACGGGAGCGCAGGACATGGCGGCGTCGTCTTGGCAGTCGGGCTCTGTGCCGTTGAAGACGTAGTAGGCCCAGGGCACGTTCTGCTTGTGCAGCAGATAGGTCAGATCGGTCCAGGCGTAGTCAGGGGGAGCAAGCAGTTTGGCGGCGGCCAGCAGCTTTTGCTTGAGCGCTTCCGGGAGGGCTGCTTTGTCGATCGCGGCCTGGCAACTCGTATAGGAATCCGAGCCGGAGCAGTTTTGCGTGATGAGGGTGTGGAGTTGCGCGGCAATGTCCGGGGTGATCCCGGCTGCAGCGAGCGCGTCCTTGCAGGCCTTGTTCTGCAGGCCGGCCCGGCATTTGCCGATGATGGTGGACTGGATCGAGGAGGTAAAGTCCGGCGGACTGCCCGGATTCTGGAGGGCGTTCACGCAGGATTGCGGGTCGCCCGCCCGGCTGCATTTGGCCGACCATTCCGAGACCATGTATAGGTGCTCGGGCAGACTCCAGGAGGCGTTGGGTTCGAACATGTGGTCCTGCAGCGTGAAGTCTTTGGCATAGGCCCAGTAGTTGGGTAGGTCCCGCGCGTCGTGGTAGCCCATCACGTCGCTTTGGTTACCGCCCGCGCAGGCTGGCGCGTTCGGTGCGCAGTTGGTCGAGGCTTTCTCGGCCTGGGCAATGAAGCCGTCCATTTTCCCGCCATTGATGTCCGCCGTGGCATTGCCCTGGCTGTGCGGGCCACCCGAGTTTCGGTCAGAGGGGTCATAGTACGGTTTCACGCACGAGCTGCTGGCCGGATCGGGAACGCAGACCGCGGGCGAACTGTTCTGCATCGGTATCCCGTCCGCTCCGGGGAAGGTGCCGAAGTAGCTGTCGAACGAGCGGTTCTCCTGCATGATGACGATGACATGTTGAATCTTCGAAATCCCCGTGTCCACTGCAGGGGCGGAGGCCCCAGCGCCGGCCCCAGCGCCGCCGGCCCCTGACGAGGCGCCGGCTGCAGCGCCGGCTGCCGAGGCGCCGGCCGCCACCAATGACCGGGACCAGAAGGCGCCGAAAAATACGGCAGCGCCAACAAGCGCGATGACCGCGACGATGGACAAGGCAGCGAGGGCCGGGCGCCGTGACGCCCAGGCCCGCATCCGCCCCCTGCGACGCCTGAGTGGCCGATCGGCTCCGGACTCAGCGGGCGGACTATTGAACCTCATCTTGCACCTCACGGACAGTGATACCCGCAGGGTACTCCTTCGCTGACCGCAGTGGTACAGGCCGGCAGGCCTCTCTCCGACGGTGTCCGCGACCCTCCGACGAGAAAAAAGTTCTTGACAAAAAAAGTTGTCGGTAGGCACAATGGAAGCATGTTGGACATCGAAGTGATCGAGGACCCCGCCGCGGCGGAAGCGTCGCTGGACCCGATCCGCACCCGCATTCTGCAGGAGCTGGCCGAGCCCGGTTCCGCCACGCAGCTGGCGGTCAAGGTGGGCCTGCCTCGGCAGAAGGTCAACTACCATCTCAAGGCCCTTGAGCGGCATGGGCTCGTCGAGCTTGTGGAGGAACGGAAGAAGGGCAACGTCACCGAACGCGTTTTGCGCGCGACGGCGGCGTCGTACCTGATCTCGCCAGTGGCACTTGCATCCGTGGCGCCGGATCCCCGACGCTACTCGGATCGCTTCTCCGCTTTCTGGCTCCTGGCCCTCGCGGCCCGGACGGTCCAGGAGATGGGCAAGCTGATAGCGGGCGCTGCCGCGGCCAAGAAGAAGCTTGCGAGCTTCGCGATCGACGGCGAAATCACCTTCCGCTCGGCGTCGGAACGCGCCGCTTTCGCCGAGGAGCTCGGCGTCGCGGTGACCCGCCTCGTGGACAAGTACCACGACGGCGGAGCTTCCGCAGCGGCGAGCGGCGCACGCAAGCACCGACTCGTCGTCGTACTTCATCCCGCACTCAAGACAAATACGCAGCACTCTCCAGAAAAGGAACAGGACAATGACTGACAACCGTGAATTCGAAATCGTGGCCGACACCGAACTGCCCGGCACTCCTGAACGGGTCTGGCAGGCTGTCACCCAGGACACCTCGGCCTGGATGTTTCCCACCGATCAGTGGCCGGCCGTGAAAACCGTGGACGAATACCCCAGCCATCTTGTGACGCGGATGGACGGACCGGACGGCTGGTTCAACCAGCTGGAGCACGTCCTCGAACCGCTCGACGGCGGCCGTGCCAAGCTGCACTATGTCCACAGCGGCATCTTCGCGGACAACTGGGAAGAACAGTACGACGGCGCCAGCAAGCACACCGAGTTCTACCTGCACACCCTGGGCCAGTACCTTCAGTACTTCGACGGCAAACCCGTAGTCTTCGCGGACATCCAGGGCCCGGCGGCCTCGCAGACGCCCGACGGTTTTGTGCAACTGAAGAAGGCGTTCGGCGTGGACGGCGTTGCGCAGGGTTCAACGGTTGAGGTGGACGTCGACGGCGTGGGCCGGCTGAGCGGAGAGCTTGACTTCTCCAATCAGCACTTCCTGGGCCTGCGGACGGCCGACACGCTCTACCGGTTCTTCGGCCGCAATTCCTTCGGAGCTCCCGTGGGCATGACGGTGCACGATTTCAGCGGCAACGGAGATTCCGAACTGACTGCCAAGGCCTGGGGTGGGTTCCTGGAGAAGGTGTACGCGTAAAGGCATCGACGCGGAAGACGCTGGCCGACACGCAAATGGTCTGGCGACTACGGAATTCCGGTGTCGCCAGACCAATTGCGCGTCGCAGGCACATCAGCGTCATTGCCAGCCGCGTGCCACGGCATCCAACGCCGCGGCGTAGATCCCTTCCCAATCGGTTCCGGAGTCCTCCATGTTCGCCAACTCCAGGCTCACCAGTCCGTGGACCTGCCCCCAGATGGACATGGCGATCGTCGCGGCCTCGGCGTCGCGAACAGCCCCCGCTGTCTGCGCGGCGGTCACGGCTTCCATCAGGGGAAGCATGGCTTCCGAGGCGACTGCCGGCGTCGGGCTGCAGTCCACGTATGTGGCAAGTGCGCCGCCAAACATGAGACGGTACAAGGCCGGATGTTCCAGTGCCCAGGAGCGATAGGCGAGGCCAAGGCCTCGGAGCCCACCGCTTTCGGCGATCCGTTGCGAGTCACCGAACGAGCGGAAACCGTCGTCGACGGCGGCCGTCAGCAACTGGGCCTTGCCGCCGAAAAGGGAGTAGATCGCCGTCGTTGAGGTCTCCGCGGCCGCGGCAACGTCCCGGAGCGTGACTCGCGCGGGGCCGTCCCGGTCCACGAGTTCGGCCGTTATCTGAAGAAGCCGCAGCCGGACGATCTGGTCATGAACGATGGGTCTTGCCATGCCTCCAAGTGTTTCATAACATTGTTTCATAACGACGTTATGAAACTCGACCATCGGAACTTGAGCTACCGTTCCCAGACCGAAGGATTCACATGGCACAGGAAATCTTCCCGGGACGTTTCACGGCGGACACCGGGCGTGAGTCGGTGACCGTATTCCTTATCGGAATGCGGGCCAACCGTTGGTGGAAGATCGGCAAAGTGGTGCGCGTGGCATCGGCAATGCCCACCATGCTCCGCCATCTTGCGGCACATCCCGAGTCCGGATTGCTCGGCTGTGAACAATGGTTCGGACGCACCACCATGCTGCTCAGCTATTGGGAGAGCCCCGAACATCTAAGGCGCTTCGCGGCGGACAGGGATTCGCCGCACTTGGGGCCCTGGCGACGTTTCATGAAGGAAGTCGCGGGAAGCGGTGACATTGGCGTGTGGCACGAAACCTATCAGGTGCCGGCGTCGGGAATTGAGGTCGTGTACAACGGCATGCCGCAGTTTGGCCTTGCCAAAGCCACCTCGCATGTCCCGGTCGGCCCGGGCAGCAACACCGCCAAGCAGCGCATGGGCTCCGAGCGACCCAACTGACTCGCAGTTAATGTCGTTCTGAGCCCTCTAAACGACAACAACTGCGAGCCAGTTGGGTGGGGGGAATTGGGTGGAGTAGGGGCGGGTTTGGGCGGGCTACGCGACGGCGGCGGCTTCCTTGGGTGCCTTCAAGGTCCTCCGGAGTTGCGGCGACGCGTCGATCCGGGCTTGGGCATCGCGCAGTGCCAGCACCGCCGTCTCAAGCTGCGCCGGCGCGAGGGTGTAAGGGACACGCATGAAGTGCTCGAAAGCCCCGCCGACGCCGAAGCGCGGCCCGGCCGCCAGCCGCACGCCGAAATCCGGGGCGACGACGGTGAGCGCAGTACTCGACGGCGTGGGCAGCCTGCACCATGCTGTCAGCCCGCCGCGCGGACGTTCCACGTGCCAATCGGGCAGGTGCTCTGCCAGTAGTCCGAGGAGCGATTCCCGGTTCCGCCGCAGCTCCTCAAGCCTGGCATCCAGCGGTTCTGCGAATGCTCGAAGCAGCCGAGTCGCGGCCAATTGCTCGACGACGGGCCCTCCCAAATCCATCGTTGTCCGGGTCTGCACGAAGCGGCTGATCAAGTCCTCTTCAGCACGGATCCATCCGGTCCGGAGTCCGGCCCAATGCGATTTGCTGAGCGAACCGATGGTCACCACCGCCGGACTGAATGCCGCGAGCGGCGAGGTACTGACGGCGTCGAGGTTTAGCTCCCGCAGCGTTTCGTCAACCACCAGGACAGTGCCCGTCCCTGCCGCCTCGCGGACCAGGCGGCGGCGCTGGAGGTTGGACATGATCCGCCCTGTGGGGTTGTGGAAGTCCGGCACGAGGTAGGCCATGGCCGGGCGTTGGTGGCGCATTGCGGCCACCATGCCGTCGATATCCCAGCCGCCCGGCGTCGGCTCGGCGGCAGGCGGCATCGGCACCGGTACCGTGCGAGAGCCGGAAGCGCGGATTGCGTCGAGCGCGTTGGGGTAGCTGGGATGCTCGACGAGTACCTTCTGCTGCCGCCCGGCGAGGGTCTTCAAGATAATGTTCAGCGCGTGCTGGGCCCCTGAAGTCACCAGTATCTGTGCGGCCGTGGTGGGGATACCGGCTGCCGTGTAGCGGTCCGCGATGGCTTCCCGGAGGGGCGGGAGGCCGACCGCGTCGTAGCCAAAACCGGGCAACAGCGCCGGGAGGTCAATCAACGCATCAGCGAAGGCCCGATGCACCACCTCGCCCGTGGCCGGCAGTGAAGCGTAGGCGAGGTCAAGGATCCCGTCCGGAACGGCCAGCCCCGGCCCGCTGACGGGAACCGTCCGGTGCGGAATTCCCGTCCGGCCCCGGCTGCCCTGGCCGCCGCTGAGAAACCCTTGCTCGCGCAGGCTGGCATAGGCGGCGGTGACGGTGGTCCGGCTGACGCCCAGGGTGACCGCGAGCGCGCGCTCACTGGGCAGCGCGACATCGAGCGGGATGCGCCCGTCCATCACCAAAAGGCGTACGACGTCGGCAAGCTCGCGATAGGCGGGAGCGGCGCCGGTGTTCCACGGGCCGAGGAGACGCACCATGGCTGTGGGGTTCAGGGATCCGGGCATAAGACCAGTATTGCAAACTGGCTATGGAAAGCAATGCCAGTTTTCCGGGAGTATGGTTTCATGATGACCCGCAGAATCACCCAGCTCCTGATCGGCCTCGCAATGTACGGGATCTCCCTGGCCATGTTCATCCGGGCCGGCCTTGGCCTGGATCCCTGGGATGTGTTCCACCAGGGCGTCGCGGGGAAAATTGGATGGAGCATCGGCACCGTGGTGGTGGTTGTCAGCTTCCTCGTGCTGCTCCTCTGGATACCGCTGCGGCAGATGCCCGGCTTCGGAACCCTCGCCAACGCAGTTCTGGTGGGTGTTTTCGCGGACATCGGCCTGGCCCTGATCCCCGCGTTCTCGCACTTGGGTGGCCAGATCGCCATGCTCGCCGGTGCCGTGGTCCTCAACGGCATCGCCTCCGCTTGCTACATCGGCGCACGCCTTGGCCCGGGTGCCCGCGACGGACTCATGACGGGACTTGCCCGGCGCACGGGCTGGTCCGTGCGCTTGTCCCGGACCTTGATCGAGGTTGTCGTTCTCGGTGTGGGCTGGCTATTGGGTGGATCCGTCGGCGTCGGAACCGTTGTCTATGCGCTTGCGATTGGGCCGTTGGTTCAGTTGTTGCTGCCGCTGTTCATGGTTCCTGTGAAGGCTCCCCAGAGTCCCGTGGAAGCCGTGCCGGCCGCGCCGTGACGCGGATTCTTCCTGGCGACGCACCGATTTCGTGACGCCTCCGGAACTCCGGGGGCGTCAGGGAATTTCCGCAGCGTCAGCCAGGCGATTTGGGCAGCGTCAAGGACTGGGCTGGCACTCCGGGCAGAAGTAGATGGTCCGGTCTTCCAACCCCGACGCCGGTCCCAGCACCCCGCGGCGAATGGGCGTACCGCAGCGAATGCACGGCTGGTGCTCGCGGCCGTACACCCAGTATCCAGACCGCGGCATTCCCCGGACGCCGGGATAAGCGGTCCCTCGCGTGATCCTTGGCCCTGGGCCCAGATTGGCCTCGAGCAGGACCTTGGCTTCCTCGAGTATCCCCGCCGGATCCTTCACAGCCGACACCGGCGCGGCCGGATGCACCCCAGTCAGGAAACACGCCTCGCAGCGGTAGATATTGCCGATGCCGGCGAGGTTCCGCTGGTCCAACAGCGCGATGCCGATCGGTGTGTCCGGTGCGGCCCGCAGGCGACGAACAGCCTCTTCCGTGTCCCAATCCGGCCCGAGCAGATCCGGGCCAAGGTGCCCCACTGCGCGGTTTTCGTCCGGGGTCGGGATTACTTCCAGAATTCCCAGAGAGAAGCCGACGACGTCGGCCGTCGCCGTGCGGAGGATGCACCTGGCCGTGTGGCCCGGTTTCCTCCAGCGTCCGCCGGGGGCATAGACCTGCCAGCTTCCCTCCATTTTCAAGTGCGAGTGGATGGTCAGGGCGCGGCGGGGTGGTCCGGCCTCCGCCGGTCCAGGCGCGTCCGGCGAAGCCTCCGCGCTCCCGGCTTCCGCCGGCTCCAGCAAGCGCATGAGTAAGTGCTTTCCCCGTGGCACCACCTCGGAAACGGTCCATCCGGCAAGGTTCAGCGTGGCAAACCTGGGCACCCGGAAGTCCGAGGAGACCAGCGCCTGCCCAGCGAGGGCCTTGTGTAACTCCGCGGCAGCACGCCAGATCGAGTCGCCCTCAGGCATGGATCCCCATTTCAGGCACGGATCCTCAAACCCTTCGGCGTGGAGTACGCTCCGGCGGCCGCGAGGGCAAAAGCCACGGGAGTGTCCAGGAGGTCGTGGCCGTTGACCTTCTCCATGATCAATTTGTCCACGGCTCCCCGCCGCACTACGCCTACGAGTGCGGCGGCGGCAGCCGCCAGCACGGCGTCGTCATGGCTGAAAGTGAGCAGGGTCTTCCCTCCGCGTTCGACGTACAAGGCCAAAGCACCGTCGACTATCACTACCAAGGCCCCTGCCTTCCGCCCCGGACGGTGACCCGATCCGGCGTCGACGGCTAGCGCGGGCCACGGGAGGGCCGCACCGTAAGGGTTGGCGGGATCCGTTGCGGCCAGGGCCAAGGCGACTGGCTCGGCCTTGGCAAGTTGGGCATCCTCCGTGAAGGAACGCAATCGGTCCACTGTCGCCGGCACAGCAAACTGGGCTGCTCCGAGGTGTTCGATGAAGTAGCCGCGGCGGCACCGCCCTGCTTCTTCGAGGCGCGCGAGGACCTTGTACATCAGGCCGAATCCGCCCACGATGTTCTCCACCATGACGGAGCCGCGGGTCACGACGCCGTACCTATCGAGGAGGAGCTCGGCGGTCCCGCGCGCGTGGATCGTGGGGTCGAGCTCAGGATCGGGCAATGCCGACCAGCGGCCAACGGCGAGCGGGGGAGTGGGGGCCGTTCCGGTGACCGAGCCGTAGCGTCCGCCCGTGAGTCCGGGCGACCCCATCAGGCCCGTGCCGTGCGAGCGGCCGAGCCTGCTCATGCGCAGGGACCTGGCCCGCGGCGGCCGGGCGGGTTGTTTGTGCGCCGTGCGGCCACCCGCAATCATGGCGCGGACGGGGGCGAAGGTGTCGCCCGTGATGCGGCCGGCCCAGACGAGATCCCACAAGGCGGCCACCACGGCGTCGTCGCTGAGGACCGCGTCCATGCCGCCCGCGACCTCGGTGAGTTGCCGGAAGAAATAGGCGCCCCCACCGGTCTGCAGGTATTCCAGGAGGCGGAGTTGGGCATCGCCGGGCTCGAAATCGGGATCCGGGTTGAGGGTCAGTTCCGCGGCTTCGGCCACATGGAGGCTGATCCAGCCGTCGTTCCCGGGCAACGAGCCGGCTCCGGACCACAAGACTTCGCCTGCGGCCATGAGCTCGTCCAACATGGCCGGTTGATAGTCGGAGATCCGGCTGGCCAGCACCAAAGGCTCCCAGGCCGACGCCGGAACAGGCACGCCGGAGAGCTGATCGATGGCCGTCATGATGCCGTCGAGCCCGCGCAATGCCGGGGCGCCCCTGCCTCCAGAAGAACCAGGGCGGCCGGCAGAGGGCACGGCCACGTTTTGCCAAGCGGGGAGGAACCGGCCGTAAGCAGCGGCGTCCACCGGCTCCACTTCGGCGCGCAGCGCGGCCAGCGAACGACGCCGGAGCTTGCGCAGCACTTCGGAATCGCACCACTCGCTACTAAAAGGGACTCCGCGGAGCGGGACAGCCGGGAGTACCGGCGCCTCCGACAACTCTGTAGCCTCATCGGGAACGGCGTCCGGCAAACTCGGGTGCGGACGGAACTCGCCCTCCACCACACGGCCGTCCGCCGCCAGGCGTTTCAGCGCGGTGCTCACGACGGCGACACCGAGTCCCAGCCTCGCAGCAGCTTCCTCGGCCGTGAACGGTCCGTGGGTTCGTGCGTAACGGGAGACGAGATCCCCGAGTGGATCGTGGACGGGTTCGATGAAGGCGAGCGGGACTCCCATAGGCAGCGGAACGCCGATAGCGTCCCGGAGCCGGGCTGCGTCCTCGATGGCCGCGAATCGTTCCACGCCGCTGAGGGTCACGGTAAGTGCCCGATTGGCCTTACGCAACGCAGCCAGATGCGATCCGGCCGCCAGATGCAACGCGGGCAGATCCGGGGAAGCTTCCGGGGAGGCTTCCACCCCTTCGGGCTGCAAGCGGGCAGCCACCTCTTCGACGCTCAGGGGGCCAAGCAAGCGCAGCAGGTCCGCGACGCCTTCCATGCCACGGACCTGCCGGTCTGGGGCCAGCCGCTGGAGCTCGAGCTCGGTGGCCTCAATGACCTTGGCGTCCAGGAGTTCGCGCAGTTCCACCCTGCCCAGGAGCTCGTTCAGGAGCGTGGAGTCCAGGGCCAAAGCAGCGGCCCTGCGTTCGGCCAGCGGGGAATCGCCCTCGTACAAGTACTGGGCCACGTACCCGAAGAGCAGCGACTTGGCGAAAGGGGAAGGCTGCTGCGTGGTGGTCTGTACCAAGCGCAGTTCCCGGCGCTCGATCGAAGCGGCAATGTCTTTTAAAGCGGGGAGGTCGTAGACATCCTGCAGGCATTCGCGCACGGTTTCGAGGACGATGGGGAAGGCAGGGTATTTCTTGGCGACATCCAGCAATTGCGCTGAGCGTTGCCGTTGCTGCCAGAGCGGCTGCCTTTTCGCGGGATTCTGCCGCGGCAACAACAGCGCACGCGCAGCGCACTCACGGAAGCGGGAAGCGAACAAGGCACTGCCGCCAACCTCCGCCGTCACGATCTGCTCTAGCTCGTCGGGGTCAAAGAGGAACAGCTCAGCCCCGGGAGGTTCGTCCTCCATCATCGGCACCCGCAGCACGATGCCGTCGTCGGCGGCCATCGCCGAGCCGTCCAGCCCGTAGCGCTGCTGGAGTCGCTGCCCGACGGCGAGTGCCCACGGTGCGTGGACCGGCATGCCGAAGGGGCTGTGCAGCACCACGCGCCAGTCGCCGAGTTCGTCATGGAACCGTTCGACCACGAGCGTCCGGTCATTGGGGACGACTTCCGTAGCCTGCTTCTGTTCGCCCAGATACTGGATCAGGTTGCCGGCGGCGTAGTCGTCCAGCCCGCTGGCCTTGCAGCGTTCCAGCGCTGGACCTTGGTCCGAAGCGGAAAGCTCACGCACGAACGCTCCGAGCGCGCGGCCGAGGTCCACTGGCCGGCCCAAGGAATCGCCCTTCCAGAAGGGAAGTTTTCCGGGCTGGCCGAAGGCCGGCGAGACGAGGACACGGTCGTGCGTGATGTCTTCGATTTTCCAGCTGGTGGCACCCAGGGCGAAGACGTCTCCGACGCGTGATTCGTAGACCATTTCTTCGTCGAGCTCACCGACGCGTCGGCCACCTTTGGCAGCGCGCGACGCCGGGCTGGGCTCCTGTGTGGACGCCCCACCGGTCCGGCCGGAGCCAGAATCAGAGCCCTCGGTTTCGGTGCCGATGATGTACACGCCGAAGAGTCCGCGGTCCGGGATGGTTCCGCCCGAGGTCACGGCAAGGCGCTGTGCTCCTGGTCGGCCCTCGATGGTGCCGGCGTTCCGGTCCCACACGATGCGCGGCCGGAGTTCGGCGAATTCGTCCGAGGGATACCGTCCAGCCAGGAGGTCCAGGGTGGCTTCGAAAGCTGAGCGGGGCAGGGTGGCGAACGGAGCGGAGCGGCGTACGGTGGCGAACCATTCCTCGACATCGATGCTTCCCAGCGCGGTGGCGGCGACCGTTTGTTGGGCCAGGATGTCCAAGGGGTTGGCGGGAACATGAAGGCGTTCGATCTTTCCGCTCAGCATGCGCTCCACGGTGATGGCGGTGTGGACGAGGTCTGCCCGATGTTTGGGGAAGAGTACGCCTTCGGAAATCTCACCCACCTGGTGGCCGGCGCGGCCAACCCGTTGCAGCCCGCTGGCCACGGACGGCGGCGACTCGACCTGGACCACCAGGTCCACGGCACCCATGTCGATGCCGAGTTCCAGGGATGACGTTGCTACGACACAACGTAGCCGGCCGGATTTGAGGTCGTCCTCGATGAGTGCGCGCTGGTCCTTGGACACGGAACCGTGGTGCGCGCGGGCCAGGACCGGATCGGCGCCGCTCGTGCTTCCGGCCTGGGCCATCATGTGGGCGGGTGTCGCCGTCGAGGACGGCAGCCCTGAGCGCCGCCCCGAGTCCAGCACCGAATCCGCCGCGGCAGAAAACACATCCACCGCCATGAGTTGGCGCTCCGCGTAGATCTCGTTCAGCCGGGCTGTGAGTCGCTCCGCGAGACGCCGGGAGTTGGCAAAAACGATGGTGGACTGCTTGGACAGGACAAGATCAACGATCTTCTCCTCAACATGCGGCCAAATGGACGCTTGCGGTTGGAGTCCGGAGGCTGGCCCGGAGTCGAAGGCACCCGCGGCTCCTGCCAGGTCCGACATGTCTTCCACAGGTACGCTGACGCTGAGGTTCCAGTTTTTGCGCGACGGCGGTGCGACGATTTCCACGGGAGCCGAACCGGCGAGGAACTGTGCGACGAGCTCTCGCGGCTCCACGGTGGCCGAGAGCCCGATCCGTTGGGCGGGTTTCGGCAGCAACGCATCAAGCCGTTCCAATGACACCGCGAGGTGCGCGCCACGTTTGGTACCTGCAACCGCGTGGACCTCGTCGACGATCACGGTGTCCACCTCGCTGAGCGTCTCCCGGGCCTTCGATGTCAGCATGAGGAACAACGACTCGGGCGTGGTGATGAGGATGTCCGGCGGATGGCTAAGCAACGCGCGGCGGTCCGCCGTCGTCGTATCCCCGGAGCGGACGCCGACGCTGACCAGCGGGGCCGGCAGCCCGAGCCTTTTTGCGGTTTGCGTGATGCCGATCAGTGGCGAGCGGAGGTTGCGTTCGACGTCGACGCCGAGAGCCTTGAGCGGTGAGATGTACAGGACGCGGGTCTTGCGCTTGGGGGCTTTGGCCCGGGCACGGGTGGGTGTGTCCTCAAGCCCCGGAAGGGCGTCAGCCGACGTATCCGGGGACACCGAGAAGAGCCGGTCCAGCGCCCACAGGAATGCTGCGAGCGTCTTGCCGGAACCGGTGGGCGCCACCACGAGGGCGTGCGATCCGGAAGAAATGGCTTTCCACGCACCGTCCTGGGCAGGTGTGGGCGCGGAGAAAGCACCGAGGAACCACTCGCGCGTGGCACGGCTGAAGCGGTCCATGGCTGTGTTGCCAGAACCGCCCGGTAGCTCCTGCTCCTGCATTCCTCCATCATGCCTCACGGCACCGACAAGATAAGGTGCCGGGCAAGACAAGGAACAGCGCTAGACCGCCTACCCCGCCTGGAACGCCTGGACGCTCAGCAGGTTGATATTGGTATTGCTGCAGGCCGTGCGTTGTTGCGTGATGAACAGCGAGGCTGTGTCCTCGGGTGGGTAGACCCGGAAGCCTGCGGCAGGAGCCTGGGTGCATTCGGGGTAGTTGCCGGCCTGGGTGTAGCGGAGTTGGGCGAAACCGGCCTTCCCCGGAGCGAGGAGCACTTCTGTCACTGGCTTGGTGTCGTCGCGCGCGGCGGCCGCGCCGATCGGATCGCCGGTAGGTGAGGACGTGAGTGAGACGCCCGGGAAGCCATTGAGGACGCAGGGTTCCGTGCCGGAGTTGGTCAGGATGAGTTTCATGTAGACGCTGCCTGCCGCGCCGCCGCCCGTGGAATCGACAGAAGCCGTCAGCGAGCCCGCTTTGCAGAGAGCGACGCCGGATGCTGTCGTCCCGGTGCTCGATGGCGTGGCGCTACCGCTTGAGGTCGGAGTACCCGAGGCCGATGCCGAGGTTGACGACGAGGCCGAAGCCGTGTCGCTGGGCGTGGCTGAGCCCGAGGGCTGGGCTTGGCTTTGGAAACAGCCGGAGAGCAGGAATACCGAGGCTGCTGCCACCGTGAGCAGGAGACCGTTCTTGACTCGCATATTCGTCATGCGCACAGCATTTCGTCGTCATTTGCAGGAGTCAACTACGGCGCGGCAGCGGCGCCGGATTGGCGCCCGGATCGTAATGTTCCGGGCGCCGTCCCAGCGGACTCGTTACTTGGACACTGAAGCCGTGGCGGAACGGCGGCGGAAGAAGGCCGCGCCACCCAGCCCCAGCCCTGCCAACCCGGCGATCAGGCCGCCCCAACTGCGCGCTTGCGAGCCGTCGTCGGTCACGGAAGCTGCTTGCTCTGTGGAGATTGAAGCAGCCATGTGAGCATTACCCGCCGCGGCGTCCGCAGCCGTGACGGCCACCGACGGAGCCGGAGCCTTCAGCGAGTGCGGGTCCTGGCCGTCCTTCGGGATTTCAGCCCAGTTTGTCTGCCCTTGCTCGCAGTTCTGGAGCGTGGGGAAGTAAAGGGTCTTGCCAGCGGTGTCGGGCAGCTTCACGGACAGGACCAGCGAGTCTCGCAAATGCGGGTCCAGGGGTGCCTTGGCCGTGTAGACGATCTGGCTGGTGCGTTTGGTGATGGATGTGCCGTCGGCCAGCTTCTTGGGTTCGGGCAGCGTCTGAGTCACCTTCTCGACCGTCCAGTTGGGGTTCACCGTGGGCGTGGCGTCCGTCAGTTCATCGGGCAGGTTGATGGTCAGCTTGGTGGTGCCCGAGGTGTCGCAGCCGTGCGGGACGCCGAAGGTCAGCAGCGCGTACGAGTTGGCCGTGGTCTTGTCCGGGTTGATGGAGACGTGCGCAGAGGCGCCTGCGAGCCCGGCCATCATCAGTGCGGCTGTGCCTCCCGCGATTGCGGTGGCGGAGAGGGTACGGCGGAGTGAGGACTTGTTCATGGGTGTTGCCTTTCAACGGGCGCGCGAAAGCGCGCCAAAGTGCGGGGATGCGCCCGTCACCAGTTGAAGTCGGCGCCGGGCGGAGTCAGGAGGGTACGACGACGGCGGGCGGGCCGCGTCTGCTGGCTTGCCTGAGGTTCCGCCACGGGCGGGGGATGAATACGGCAGGTTCGCTGAACGCAACAGCGGAGCTGCCGGCGTCGGGCCTGAAGATCAGGCGGATGAGCTGCAGGAGGGGACGGAGCCACGCCTCGAGCTGCCACAGCGCCTGCTCGCCCTTGGCCAGGAGCAATGCCGAAGCGGCCGTAGCTAGGGCGTGCCCGCTCAGCATCAACCAGCTAAGGGGAGTGTCGACCTCGTGAAAATGTACTGCTTCGGCGCCCAGCGGCGGGGAAACGTGCTCGGCCGCCAGGTGGTGTGCCGGCGACCCCGGAGCCGGGCCGGTGAGCGGACCGAATGCCGTGAAGGCTTCGTGCAGGACCAGCTGGCCGGCTCCCAGAAGCGCGGCAATGACCGGGAATCCGAGCTTGAACCGGGTGGCAAGAGTTGTGACGAGCCCGGTCAATGCCAGGACGGCCAGCAAGACCGGCGCGACGGGAAGCGCCCCGCCGGAGAGGACGTGGGCCCCTGCCGCGAGGGCAACAATGGCGACTGCAAGCGCGCCCGAACGCATGGCGTGGAAGGGTGCCCGGGCATGGGATGCGCGCACGGGTTCCTCCCTCGGTAGCGTTCAAGCGGTAGTTGACCTTCCTGATCCAGTCGGTCAATCCCGTCATTATAACGGTGGTTCGTGGCTGGAACGCCGTCGGATGGGTCGTGTGGCGCGGGTCTGCTAGCCGGCGTGGACCGGGCCCGGTTCGAAATTGCCTTCCATGGCATGAACCAGAGCGAGCGCCGGGATCACACACTGGATGACCACGGGGGAAACGGTGTAATGGGTGTCCACGTTGACGAGGCCAAGATCGGCGAGCCTGGTCAGTTCGCGGCGTGCCCGCATCGCCTCGAACGCGAGCAAGACCTCGTCCGCCGAATCGATCTCTGCCGCCCTGTTGATTTCGTCCACGCTGACGGGCTCTCCAAGGGTTCCCTTCAATAGAACCCTGGCTAGAGTTTCGTTTTCCCGGGGACCTTCCTCCCACATGCTGCCCGACTCCATCACGGCACTGGCAAGGAGTACCGCCAGGAACTCTCGCCGGATCTGAAACCTCGAATCCAGGTCCTTGGAGTGCCACGATTCGGCGCCAGCGCCAGGTACCGCACGCGTCGACCCAAGCGACAGGACACGGGTGCCGACCAGGGCAGCCCAGATATCGCTTAGCACGGGAACTTCGTGCATGGAGCCGACTTCAAATGACCCAGGCTGGCCTTCCGCGTCGCCTTCGCCCTCCAAGAGAGACCGCTTCCCAGTCCTTTTCCCTCTGGCCTTCACCCCTACCGTTCCGGCTGCACCTTCAATGTCCTTAAGCCGGAGCACGCCAGTGCTCGTAACGTCCTTTCCGGCTCCCAGCCACTCCAGCAAACGTCCGGTCAACTGGAGAACCGGGAGTTCCTTGAACGCCCGGTCCTGCTCTTCATCGGAGAGTTCCGGAATGTCACCGGGAAGATCCATTTCCCCCGCGGCTTCTTCAGTGAGGAGCATCTGGAGTACGAAGTAGTCCTCCTCGGTCCCCGACCAGCGACCCGTTTCAAAGAGGAAATCAACGTAGAGATGAAGGTAGACGAAGATCTCGACAAGCGCCTCATCGCTGTCAGACTCGCCAAGCATGTCGGCAAGGGCAAGGGCTGCGTCGTCCAAGCTGTCAGGGTCGAACCTGGTTGCGGAGCTTTCTTCGCTGATAGCGTGGCTCGCCGTGATGAAGAGTTTGACGATCTGCAGACACCTCAGGGCGTCTTCGGCGTCACTAAATCTTTCGTACCAGTGAACGAATTCCGGGGTGAGGGAGTCGACTACCCGATGGTTGAGGACCAACTGCAAGGGCATTTTGGGGGCCGAAGGCACTGCCTTGAGATGGCCGCCGCGGGCCTTTGGCTTTTTCGTTTTCCGGCTCATGGCTATTCCTTCATTTCCCGGGCGCAAGCTACTACCTTGACGTTACCCGACGTCAGTATGCGGGTTCCGCTGCCTTGTTGGCAGTACCGTCCATGTCGCGGTAGCTCCACAGAATGTCCTCTAGTCCGCGGACTTCGGTCGAGTTTCCGTCCGTAAGTGTTTCTTTTTGTTGATCCCAGATAGACTAATTGCGGTCAGTGACAAGACGTCCATGGGATGTCTTCCGGGGTTTCCTGGATAGCTGGCCTTTATCTTGCCCGACCCCAAGGAAAAAAGTAGGACTTCAACTGCGGCTGGACCACTGGCTCGAACCACGAGCATTCGCGCTCTTCTAGGCGTCGCTGGACAGCCCAAAGCGCGTAGTCGGCTACTTGAAGCCCCCATGAGGATGAAGATTCCCAAACGCACAGGATGATGTTCCGGTCCTGGGCGTTGCAGACTTCACGGAGTGACTCCCGCGCGAGTTCGCTTCGTTTGTTCGTGCCGAAAGTGCCGGCAATGACGTAAAGGGTATCTTCACGCGTTGACACTTGCTTGGCGATTTCGGTGAAGTGCAGCCGCCAGGCCAGCTTGTACAGCTCCATCTGCCCCCGGGTGCGGACTGCATCATAAGCATTCGCTTTGCAGAGAAAAGTGGTGTCAATTCGAGGTTTCTGCCGGTGGATTGCGGCAAAGACTTCGTTCCGAACGGCATGCCGGTCATTTTTCGCGTGGAAGCCCTTCGCCAGCTGGGTTCCTTCGCCTTCGAGTCGTGCGCGGAGCGTTAGTCCATCCCAAAGATGGTGTCCGTGATCTTCGCGGAAGACCGCGGAACCGAAGCCGAAGTAGATGCTGGCCGCGGCGCCTTTTCCGGCCCCGTCGAAGTCCAAGTTGCCTGTCTCGTCCACGTACATGAACACGTCAGCCACCGGAACCCACTTCCGCGGCACTAGCACGGCTTGATTGGTCTTCCCCCTGGCACAGCATGGACCTGAGAATACCGGATGTCACGCCGCGGGTTCCGGGAATCACCCAGCCGTCGCCGGACCGCCTTCCGACGGCTTACCTGCCGGGCCTTTGCTTGCTGGCCCACCGCCAGCCGGCCCCCCGCCCGCTGGTGCCGGCGCGGCTTCCGAGAAGGTCCGTGCCGCACGCGAACCGGCAATGGTGCTTGCCCCGATGCTGATGAGGGCACCGAGGATCATCGCGGCGGCTTCTCCCGGCTCCAGCAAGTGCAATTGGGAGCCGATGGTGGCGGCGGCAACCGGTACTCCCAATTGGGACGCGGCCAGCACTGCGAGCGGAAGGGGCTGGCCGAGGACCCGGAGGCTTCCATGAACCAACAGCGTTCCCAGGCCAAGGCAGATCCCGAGGAGGATCATCCGCGGGCTTCCCGCGAGAGTCCGCAGGTCAAGCGATGCGCCCAGCCAGACGAAGAACACCGGCCCCAGGAAACCGTCGCTCACAGCGAAGAGTTGGTGCGCCAGGCGCCGGGGTTCGCCCACTGCCGAGACGACCAAACCGAAGGAGAACCCGGCCAGCATGATGGACACGTGGCCCAGGACCGCGAGCCCGGAAAGCGCGAAGAGCAAGGCCAACTGGATCCGCAGTTCCAGGGCGAACTTCCGGTCTTCGGACATGTCGTGCAACCGCCCGCGATTACCGCTGTTCTCCTGCCAGCGAAGCACGAAGAACAAGACCAGCGCGCAACCCGCGACGACGGCGGCCCCCACGGCTGCCCGGCCAGCGTTAGGTGGGTCAACGGCTAACGGAAGCGCCACAATGCACGCGATGTCAGCGATCGCCACTTGCGCCGTCGTCGTCAGGACCTTCGGCCCTGTCAGCCGAAGCGAGTCGACGATCGGCAAGACCAGCGCTGCGGAGGAGGACGCGAGCAAAACGATGTAGAGGGGAGCATGTCCGGTGCCGAAGGCAAAAGCGATGACGATTCCGACGACGGCGGCCAGCACCGCAGCGATCCCGGCGCGCAGGGCGCCACTACCCAGAGCGGGACGGATGGCTTTGTCCCGCACGGGGACATGCGTCCCGGCGACGAACATGATGAGCGCGAACCCGACGTCGGCCACGAACGTGAAGGTTGGATCCGAAGAGTCCACCAGGCCCAGGCCCGTACGTCCGATGACGATGCCCGCCAGCAACTGTCCCAATACAACGGGAAGGTGCCATTTCCGGGGCAACGCCAGCAACGGCCCGAGGAGCGCGACCGTGGCGATCAGCGAAAGCTGAAAGAACGACACACGTTCCTCCTTCTACCGGCGTTGCGGTGGGTTAGCGGTGATTACCGGGGCGCATCAGCCAGTTTGAGCGGAATGTCGGTGTTTTCGTCCGTGTAGTAGCTTGCGCACACTCGATGGTAGCCATCGGCCACCTGGGCGGGAATGCCCCGGGCAAGGTCGCCCTTGACCATGAGGATCGGCGAGAGCTTCTTGCCCTCCTTGATCTTCTTCAGGTCCGAGGCCACGTGGGCGTTGTCCTCGGGCAACAGCACCAGCCGGGCCGCCCGCAGTATGTCCTTGGCCTTGCGGTGCTGGATGGGCGCATCCTTGAGTGCCGCGACCACGGAGGCAACGACGTCGTCGGATTCCAACAGTGACAGGTAGTCGGCCGCGCTCGGATAGTCCTGGTCCTCGGGCTGCGCCAACCAGCGGACTTCGTCTTTGTTGTCATCAGGCATGCGTTGTACTCCTTGGCCAGCGGTAACGGCTTGCAAACGTAGGTGGCGCCGGACGGGGGACCCTGGAGAGGTCCGTGCCGGGACGCCGTCGTCGTAATTCCAGGGCGAGACTTTCTTGGCCGCGCGCCATCGCCCAGTGGTGATTCGCGGCAAAAGCGGGTTTGAGCAGCCAGCTTAGCCGCCGAAGCAGCGGTTTCGAGGTGCTGACGCGCCAGTCATAGCTGACCACCGTTTCCGGACCGTCCTGTTCGAAAGTCCAGCGCCCGGTACCATTCAAGTCGCCGCTCGCCGCGATCGCGAATCCTCGCTCCGTGATGGGTTCGGTGACCGTGAACCTCCAACGCAGCGTGTACGGTAGCCAACCCTTGGAGTGCAGGGAGAAGGCTTTTCCCGTGCCGTCCGCATTTCCCGGATCCAGCGGAAGAACCCTCAGATACACCGAAGGCCACCAGCGGGGCAGTGTTCCGGCGTCGCCCAAAATATCCATGACCTCATGCGGGGTCCCCGCGACGCGCCAGACGGTGCGGAACTCGTAGTCGGCGTTGCTCTTGGAAGTGCCGCCCATTGCTGCCTCCACGGAGCGGATGGATTGTGGACTCACAGTACTCATGCCGTTGCACACGGTCAACGGCCCGGCTTCGGCTTGCTCGCGGGCCGGTTACTCCCGGACGGTCACCGTCAGCCGTTGGATGTCATTGTTGCCCATGCCTTGATAGTTCCACTCCGGCGCCTCAGGCTGGATCTGTCCGGTGGAGTCCGTCGCACGGCATGCCAATTCGTGGGAACCGGGCGTTGCGATCCACGTGAACGTCCATCCACGCCACGCATGCCGGCCTGTGGGAGCTTGAAGTTGGGCTTCCTCCCAGGCCCCGTCCACGCAGACTTCCACGCTGTCCACGGTTCCTTTCCCGGACCAGGCCCGGCCGCTCAGCTGGACCGGTCCCGCCTCGACGGTGCGCTGCCGCGTGAAGAAATCGGGAACGCCAGGGGGAACCATGAGGGAGCGGACTTTGATCCGCTGAACGGGTTCGCCAGGATCGTCCGCGTCTTGGGTGTAGCGGTACGAGTCGAGCTGTTGGTACCCGTCGAAGCTGTGGTCTATTGCCTCGATGGATTGCAGCCATTTGACGCTCGTCATCCCATACCAGCCCGGGACCAGCAGTCGGACAGGGTAGCCATGCTGCGGTGGCAGGGCTTGGCCGTTGACCTCATAGGCGAGCAGGACGTCGCCGGACATTGCTTCCGCGAGCGTCAGGCTGCGCGCGTACTGATGCTCCACGCCGCCCTGGATCCCGCGGTCCGCGCCCGTGAAGACGAGTTCGACGGCGTCAGGTGAGACGCCGGCGTCGAGCAGCAACGGAGCGAGCGGGGTTCCGGTCCACTCGGCGGTGCCCACTCCACCCTGGTCCCATGGCTGGCTCACAGGCCGAGGTTCCAGCCGCGAGCGGCCGTTGCCGGCGCACTCCATTGTGACGGCCTGGGTGCGGCGCTCGCGGTGCTGGAGGTCGGGCAGGGTGTACTCGTGCGGATGGTCCACGAACCCGCCAATATTCAGCCGCCACGAGACGGGATCGATCTGGGGGACGTCGAAATGGACCAGGAGGTAGTGCATGCCCAGCGGGGTGACGGGCCATCGGAGCATTTCCAACGGCATGGCATGGTTGCGCGAAGCAAGTTGCAATTCTTCGCGGGTGATGGGACCGGTTGTTGGAGTGGCCGGTGCGGTTGGTTCTGTCGGAGCGGCAGGGGCGGTGGGGGCTGGGGTGGCAACAGCGGCGCCTTCCGCTGTGCGGCGGGTGTTGACGCTCATGCTCCCAGTATGGGCGTCCGGGGCGGCGGTGTCACTGGTAGTTTGAGTCCTAAACAACCTCAGGAGTCCGTTCATGGCGCGCCCGCTCAAACCCTTGATCTCCATCGATGCCGTGGTCACGGCCGCCCTGGAACTCATTGATGAGAGCGGCGATTTCAGCCTCCCCAAACTGGCCGCCCGGATCGGCGTCAGCCAGTCCTCTATCTACAATCACGTGTCGGGACGGGAAGAGATCCTGGAACTGGTCCGGGGCCGCATTACCGAAGGCGATCCCCAAGCGCTCGACTTGGCTCCGGGCGTCGAGGCCACTTGGGAGGATGTGCTGCGGTCCGAGATCCGTACCTACCGGGAAAACTTCGCCCGGCATCCGCGTGCGGCGCCTCTGATGGTGATGCAGACCGTCCGGAACCCCCACGTCATCGCCCTTTATGAGCGCATGGCTTCCGCCCTGGAGGAAGCTGGCTTTCGCGGCGCGGACGTTGCCTCGGCCCTCGCCATGATTGACAGTTTCGCCATTGGCGCGGCGCTGGACCTGGCTGCTCCGGGCAATGTTTGGGACGTGGCACCCGGCACTGAATCGGCGCTGGGACGCGCCGTCGAGGGAGCGTCGAAACTCGCCGACCGGGCCGAAACGGCTTTCGAGTTCGGGCTTGAGGCCCTCATGGACGGCCTGCGCTTGCGGCAGGGCAGGCTAGGGCGTTGAACAGGCGGGGTCCCACGTAGTTAAGGGAAGTTTCCCGCACGGGCTTGTGCTCGACAAGATTGCTCGCCATACTAAACGAAAGCCTTTCGTTTAGTGATTGAGGAACACCCAGTGACCACCTTGCCGCGCACCCTGTACCGAAACGCCAAGATCTTCACCGCAGACGGGCCCGCTTCGGCCGAAGCCCTACTTGTTGAGGGAGAGCGACTGGCTTTTGTTGGCAGCGAGGCTGAGGCGCTTCGATTGGCTGGGCTGGCCGGTCCGGCTCCGGCCTCCGTCGTCGATCTGGGCGGTGCCTTTGTGCTCCCAGGCTTTATCGACGCGCACACGCACATCGTGATGATGGGCCAGACCATGCAGAAGGTTGCCTTGCGCGACGCCGCCAACCTCGAGGAGATCCAGCTCCGCCTCAAGGAAGCTGCCGCCGCAAATCCGGAGGCCCCGCGCATCCTGGGCACCAGTTGGCTTTTCTCGGCCGTTCCCGGCGGTGCGCCGACCGCGGCGATGATTGACGCCGTCGTGCCCGACCGCCCGGTTTACCTGGACGCGAACGATCTCCACTCCATGTGGGTCAACACCGCCGCGCTTGCGGAAATGGGCATCGACCGGAATACGCCGGACACGATCGGCGGCAGGATCCTTCGCGATCCGGAAACGGGCCAGGCAACCGGGCTGTTGGAAGAAACCGCGATGCACCAGTACGCGTGGCCGAAATTGGCTTCGCTGACCACTGATGAACAGCGCGACGAGCACTTGGCCACGGCGTTCGAGCACTACTTGTCCACAGGCGTCACGAGCGGAATCGACATGGCGCTGGTCGAAGATGAACTTGCCTCGATGGGCCGTGCGCTAGCGACCGGCAACGGAACGCTGCCCCTGCGGGTCAACGCTCACTGGCTGGTGGCTCCCACCGGAAACCATGAAGAGAACCTTGCCCAGGTGGCTCGCGCGGCGGAGCTGGCCCGCGAAGTGAACACGCCGTGGCTGCGGGTGATCGGGATCAAGATCATCGCGGACGGAGTGATTGACGGTTGTACCGCTGCCATGAAGGAACCGTACGCGGACGGCAGCAACGCGGAGCTGATCTGGCAGCCCGAGTTCCTCAATCCGGTGGTGGCCGCCGCCGATGCCGAGGGTCTCCAGGTTGCCATTCACGCGATCGGCGACCTCGCATCCGAAGTAGCCCTTGACGCCTTGGAGTACGCCAACGAGGTGAACGGGCCCAGGGATCGACGGCACAGGATTGAACACATGGAAACCGTCACGGAGGAGAGCATCCAACGCCTGGCAAGGTTGGGTGTGGTTGCTTCCATGCAGCCCGTCCACGCGGATCCCGCTGTGCAGGAGAACTGGCGTGCCATGCTGGGCGACGATCGCGTTGAACGCGCCTTCCCTTGGACGGAGTTCACCGACGCCGGCGCCACGCTGGCGCTTGGATCGGACGCTCCCACCGCCCCGCACCAACCGCTGCCCAACATGTTCGTCGCGACTACCCGGAAATCGGCCTTGGACGCGAGCCTGCCCGCGAACCTGCCGAAGTACGCTCTGGACCTCGCCGACGCGCTCAGCCATGCCACCCGCGACGCGGCCTACTCCTGCCGCCGGGAGGCTGAGCTGGGCACGCTCGCCACCGGGATGCTCGCGGACTTTGTTGTGCTGGACACGAACCCGTTCGACGCCGGACTGGACTCGCTGCTGACGGCGTCGGTTGCGCTCACTGTGGTGGGCGGGGAGGTGCGGTACCGGGGGTAGGGGGCTGGGGTTCCGCGTCCGACGTCGGGCTGTTGGGAAAGTATTCTTCATTGAGTTGGTCTTTGGGTTTCGCGCCCGTGGACTGAGACAGATGAAAGAAGGAGATCCCCCGTGAAGATCCGAGCACCGCGTGTCGACGTGAGTGGCGTTCTCCTTGTTTGGGCCCTGATATTCGGGCTGTGGCAACCTTTTGTATGGTGGCGGGGGATTGTCGCTGCCGTATGTTTGATCGTCGCGCTGTGGGGCTTTGCCGGGTGGTACCGGCGTCGCTCTGTGCGGGGGCGTTAGGGGCTGTGAATTGCCGGGTGGCTGGCGGTTCCACAGTGGGGGCAGAGAGGATGTTGTTTGCAAGCAGCACTCCCACTGAAGCCACCAGGAGGCCCCCGAGACTAAGCACTCCGGGAGCAGTATTGTGTAGTGTGCGGGCAGGAAATACCCCCATCCAGCATGCAGACGTATCGCCTGCGGTCAGTCGTGTGCTGCCACCAATGGAGGACCGATGTTAATCCCCGACAAGGATTTCACAGGCGAAAAGTCGCTGACGGACCGGGAAGCTTTTCTCGTCATGACCGAGTTCCTCTTGAGGTATTCGAAAAGTATCGGCGGCGAAGATGATCTCATAACGCTGCTCGGCGACACCGACATCCTAGACGATGGGGGCACTGCTGATCCGGCGGCATGGCTCGACTGGCTGGTTTGCGTTCGAGACGTCCTTGAAGGGCAGCTTGTAGGAAACACGCTGACCGAGGACGCAGCTTTTTTCGCCGCGACAGGGTGGAAGAGGGAAAAGACCCTCACCGATAGCGCAGCATTTTTCGCCGCCGTCGAGTTCATTTGGAAGCATGCCCGTCGGTTTGGCGACAAACTACATTCGTTGCTCGACGCCGTCACCCGTGAAGCCAATGAAGGCTCAGGCGATTCTTCTATCTGGGAAGACTGGACGGAATGTGTCCAACATGTCATGGCCGGGTTGCCACCGAGAAGACAATAACAACGTCTGCATGGGCCACTCGGGAGTTCGTGATCCCGAATGTGGACGGAACATTGTTTTTGCCCGCATAGCACCGACAAAGCCGCGTATCCACAGCAGGGAATCGCGGCCGGGCCCGTGGGTGTGGACCCTCCGAAAGTAGGCTGTACCCGACCCCCTCGACCACCACGCCTGGCTGGCCTCCTCAAACTGCCGCCTGGACGCATGACCAACTACCGGGAGAGACTAGACGTCGACCACGAGAGGAGGCAACAAGACCACCGCAGCGTCGGTCTTCGCCGCCTGGTCGCGCACTTCCTCGCGAACGGTCGTTCGCGGACCAGTGTCATCTGTGATTCGGCCGCTTCATCCGGTGCCAGGGTTATCGGCGAAAGGTGACGTGGACGATACCGCTTTCGGCGGTCTCTGACGTAACGGTGTATTCGCTTTCCAGCCCCCGGAGATCGTCCCAAAGCCGTATTCCACTACCGAGCAGGATCGGTGTGATCGCGACGTGTAGCTGATCGACAAGTCCGGCCCTGAGGTAGTCGCGCACAACGGTAGGGCCCCCTCCGATACGCACGTCCTTTTCACCCGCCGCACTGACTGCTCGTTCAAGCACTTCTTCCGGGCCGGCATTTACGAAGTTGAAGGTGGTGCCGCCAGCCATCGTGATGTCAGGGCGAGGCGTGTGAGTGAGGACGAACACCGGGACGCGGAATGGCGGCTCGTCACCCCACCAGCCCTTCCACTCGGGGTCATCGGGGAAGTTATGGAACCCGAACATGCCGGCACCCATAATCTCAGCTCCAACGCCCTCGAAGTAGGCCGCCGCGTATTTGTCGTCGACGCCGGACGTTCCTTCTCCACTCGTGTCATGCAAGACCCGCTCACGGAACGTGCGGGTGGACGTATATGCCTCGACCAGTCGGCCCCAGTCCGACCCGAACGGATTCTCCGGAGTTGCGTCGGTGGTCGTGGCGAAACCATCCAGCGAGATATTCAGGTCAACTCGAACAGCCATGGTGAAGGTCCCCTCAGATCAGTGGTTGCGTTATGCAATCACCATACTGGTGGTTCGATCATCGCCACGGAAGAATTCACAGAAGAATTCATGGAGCCACGGTCTGGGTGCGAGTCTTCGATACCCGAGGTATCCAACAGCGCACGGCGTCGCGGTATTGCCGGAATTGTTCGCCGAACCGTTCCTCCCGGTCGGCCTCGAGGGCCTGACAACCTAATTCCACACCAGCGAGCCCACGACGGCGAACATGCCTCCACGCTGAAGCGCGGGTTATCGACACCACCCACCTCACACCCCCGCAGGCAGCCCAGCAGATCGCAGAAGCCCTAGCGAACTAAACAGCGGGCCACAGTAAGCAATGGAACAGGAAAGGCCGGCACCCAATGGCCGCCGGCATGAGCAACGCCGACGCCACTCGGTACCTGAAGGAACGGGCCGAGGAATAGCAGGCCGCAGGTACACAACGCGCTGCTCCAGCGCGTTTCTCCAGAGTCGGAGAATGCCGGTTAGCCAAAAGACTCAAATCCGTGTCTCCGTATTTCACGGAGACCGACACGGATCAGATCCTGGCTGCAGCCAAGGCTGTCGGGCACTCCGGGGTGCACGTGAATCAGCTGTCTGCCTGTCAGGAGGCGTTGGCAAGGTATTGGGCCAGTGCTTCCCTGAGGATTTCGCTCGGCTTGCGGTGCTCGATTTCGGACCGGGCAACCAGTTGTGCGTCCATGTCCTTCGGGAGGCGGATGGTCCGGGACGGGGATGTTCCGCTGCTGCTCAGGGAGGGCTTGCCGACCGCTCTTTTTAGCGCCTCGGGCGAGCCCAGGGCTGCTTCCAGCAGGGCGCGTCCGGCACCTGGCCCGGACGCCTTGGTGATGCGGGCGTTAGGGCCTATGTCGGCGGTCTCCGCCCATTCGCCCAGGGTATGGAAATCGGCCTGTTCTTCCGGGCTCAGGTCCTGGCCGCCCTCGGCCTTCTTCTCATTCATTCCGTTGTTCCTCTCTCGGCAATGTCGAGTATCTTCCGCCTTGCCTCCATCACGTGGAAGACGAGGATGTCGTTGGGCGGTGTAATGACCGCCATGACTTCGAGAATCGTCCGACGGTCCCGGGAAGGGCCGATAAACAGATCCGGACGTGCGCCTGATTCCACGCGCGGCTCATCGAACTGTTCAACGTGGTAAATCTGGTTCAGGATTGCATGCAACGCATCCTCACGGGCAATTCCATGTTTGTTTGCGCTGTCCGCCCACCTGATCGCCATTGAATATTGTCTCACAATAATATTGTTATTGCAAGACAATATTGGGGCGTTAGCCCTCGGTCCGAGCGAGCGGTCTGACGGAACGACAACCTTTGAAGGGACACATGGGTGCACTCATCGCCACTGAGAGCGGGTCTTCGATACCCGAGGTATCCAACAGCGCACGGCGTCGCGGTATTGCCGGAATTGTTCGCCAAACCGTTCCTCCAGGTCAGATTCCTCGAGCGGCCTGACAACGTAATTCCACACCAGCGAGCCCACGACGGCGTATGCCACCACCAGCCATGACTGCAGGATGACACCCACCGCGGAGCCCTGAAGGATGCCCGAGACCGCCATTGGATTACGAATCCAGCGATACGGACCTGCAATGACCAGCCGGTTTGGCATCGCCGATGGGAGCGGCGTGCCATCTCCCAGCGTCGACATCGCTACCCCAGACGAGATGCCGAGGGCGCTGGCGAGTACGAGAACCGCGACACCGACAGGGGCTGCAAACGACGGAAACGCGAGCGCCACCGCCCAGCGCTGTTCGAGAAACGCAACTGCAAACGGAATCACCGCCAGGAAGAACCCCCAGAAGAGGACGATTTGCCCGAATGTTGAAGCCACGTGGGTTGCTGCGGTCGGGCGGGGGATTGCGGAACGGAATGCGAACGGACCGCGGAGGATCCACTCGGTTGGTACACGCCCTAGAAAGATGAGGCAAAGCGCGATCAGCGAACCCGCGGTGGCAGCACCCATGGTTAATACGCCCCAGCCCGCTTCGGTTGTGATTGTGGCGTACACCGCCAGTGCGACGACGACAACACCCGTCCAGCCGGCACTCACCACCGCGGCGGCCCTAACGCCAAATGCCGCCACGGCCGAGGCAATGACAAACAATGGAATGTCGAAAACAGCGACGGCGATCGGGTCGAGGTTGCCGAGGGTCGCTTCGCGCACCACCGGCGAGAGGAAAACCGCGGCCCACCAGGAGGCGCCGGCAATCGCCTGCATGGCGAAATAAGCTCTGCCCCACCAAACAACTTTGCCCCGCCTAATCAAGGGCGTCACCGGCTTAACCCAAACATTAGTAAGTCCCCGTCGAAGACAATTTTGGCCTCAGCCTACCGAATTCGAACGCTGCGTCTCTCAACGGGAGTGGCGACCGCAGGAGTAGTAACCCCCCAACCCCCACAAAATCCCCTCACGGCTACAATGAGAAATATGCCGGACATTGAGCGTTGGCCCACCGGACGGTTGTTGTCCACAGCGGCCCGGCTGGTGGAACACGCTTGGGACGAGAATCTCAGGTCGATCGGCCTCACTCATGCCGGTGTCATCGCGCTGGAAGTCCTTGCAGCCACTGGCCCCATCACCCAGACCACGCTCGCGCAGATCGTGCGCGTGCAGGCCCAGACCATGGGCCAGACCCTCAGCCGGCTCGAAACCCACGGCCACGTGAGCCGCAGTCGAAGTTCCGAGGACAGAAGGGTTCATGTCGTTTCACTGACCGACGCCGGCAGGGAAGCGCTTGAGCAGGCGGTCGAATCGGAGCAACAGGTTCTCGCCCAAGTGTCCATCGATACCTCGATGTTCAGGCAGGAATTGAAAATAGTCGTGCGCGAGCTGGCAGGCCGACAAGCACCCGGGGGAGTCACTGCCAGCATCCCTTATGCCTCCGCGGGACGCGAAGGCTAGTCCAAGGAAACGTCGACGGCGGGCTGCTCACCATGTGCGGACCGCTCACCGCGCGCAGCCAACTCACCGCGCACGGCCAACTCGTCCAAGACCGCGTCGTACCAAGACTTGACCCCGAACTCAGGCTTCCCGACGTCGAGCAGCCTGAAGAGGGCGTCAGCCAAAAAGGTGAGCTCGGCAACTGACAACTTCGCAAGGCCTTTGACGGGGTCCATCTCTCCGTCCAGGCATGAGGAGAGTAGCGCGTTCACAGCGCGGCTCCCTGCTTGGCGGCAGCCGTGCGGGAAGACTTGGAAGACGTGGGGGTACGGCGGATCATGGGGTCACTCCATAGAAGAGTTCCGAGGGCCGCTGCATAACCCACCTTGATGATATCGACGCTCCGAGGCGCGCGGCAAGCGCGCCGCGCCGCCCGAAGCCAGCATCAGCACACGCCAAATGGTGCGTTCAGCCCTTTCCGCGTCGCCGGAAAAGCCAAGCAAGTAGTGCAAGGGCAGCGGCGGCGCAAAGCACGGGGCCGAAACGACGCACCAGGACCGGCCACACGGCCGAACCCAGATCCAATTCCGACGACGGCGACGACGGCGCCGACGGTGCGGACCGCGGTGCAGCCGCGGACACAGGCGCCGCCGGAGGCCCGGCCACCGGTGCTGCCGACCCGGCAGCGGGCTCCCCAGACTCCGCTACGTCGGCCCCAGCCGCCCCGGACTCTGCAGGCGCCGCCGAGGCTCCGGCGTCGGGCTCGATATCCTTCTCAGCCCCGCCGCCCGCCTTCCCGATCACGCACTGGACAAACTGGGCCAGCAACTTGTCCGAGATGTCCTGGATGACGCCCCGGCCGAATTGGGCCGGTTTGCCGGTGACGTTCATGTCGGTGGTCACGTCCACGGCGGTGCCGTCCCCGTCGGGCGTCAGTACCGCCGTCACGGTGGCGCCAGCCGTGCCGTTGCCGCGTTTGTCCTTCCCCGTGGCCGAAATGACCACCGTGTGCGTCTCCTGGTTGCGTTCGAGGAATTCACCGGTGCCGGTGTAGATCATGGCGATCGGGCCGAGCTTGACCTTGACCGTTCCGGTGAATTCCTCGCCGCTCACGGACGTGAGGGTCGCCCCCGGGAAACAGGGCGCGATGTCTTCCAGTTGGTTGAAGGAATGCCAGGTGTCCTCCAGCGAACTGGGAACCACGAAATGATGTTTGAGTTCCACGTCTCCCTCTCGCCGCGTTCCGCTAGAGCCCGGCGGCCGCGATGACGGCCCGCTTGGTCAGGACCTCGGCCAGGTGGCGGCGGTACGCCGCGTCCCCATTGAGGTCGCTGGCGGGATCGGTCCCTTCTGCAGCGTGTGCGCTCGCGGTGGCGATCGCTTCCCGGGTCAGCGGGGCACCTACGAGTGCCTGTTCGACGGCGGTCGCCCGCAAGGGCGTGCTGGCCATGTTGGTGAGACCGATCCGGGCCTCGGCGATGGTGCCGCCTTCCACCCGGACCATCGCGGCCACCGCGACGATGGACCATTGCTGGGCCACCCGGGTGAACTTCTCATAGTGCGCGCCCCAACCGGTGTACTTCGGCACCCGAATATGGGTGAGGATCTCGCCGTCGTCGACGGCGGTGGTGAAGTACCCCTGGAAGAAGTCCGCCGCTGCCACCCGGCGTTCCCCGTTCGGACCCGCCAGGATGAACGTCGCGTCCGTGGCCAGCACCGGTGCGGGCATGTCGCCCGCCGGGTCGGCGTGCACCAGGGCGCCGCCGAACGTGCCGCGGTGGCGGACCTGCGGATCCGCGACCGTCGCCGCGGCCTTGGCCAGCAACGGCAGGTGCTCGGCAATAAGCGGGTCGGTGGCGATCTGGTGATGCGTTGTCATGGCTCCGATCAGAAGCGCGTCACCGTCGTCGCGGACCCCGGACAACTCGCCGATCCGGCCCAAGTCGACCACCATCGCCGGGTCGGCCAGGCGCAGCTTCATCACGGGGATCAGGCTTTGACCCCCGGCCAGCAGCTTCACGTCGTCGCCGGCGTCGGCCAACACGCCCAACGCCTCCGCCACCGTGGCCGGAGCAGCGTAATCGAATGCGCTCGGAATCATTGCACACCTCCGGTGGTCTTGGCTTCTTCGAGGGCGGCCCACACGCGCGACGGCGTGCACGGCATCTTGATGTCCTTCACTCCAAGGTGCCGCACGGCGTCCAGTACACCGTTGACAATGGCGGGCGTCGAGGCGATGGTTCCCGCCTCGCCGACTCCCTTGGCCCCCAACTGGTTGGTGGTGGAAGGCGTCTCGGTACGCGCCGTCGTGAAGTGCGGTAGGTCCGGCGCACTGGGCACCAGGTAGTCCACGAACGAGCCCGTAACCAGGGTGCCGGCGTCGTCGTGCACGGCCTCCTCATAGAGGGCCTGCGCGATTCCCTGTGCCAGGCCGCCGTGGACCTGGCCCTCCACAATCAGCGGATTGACCACCACCCCGACGTCGTCCACGCAGACGTACTTGCGGATGGTGACCTGCCCGGTCTCGGTGTCCACTTCCATGGCGGCCAGATGGGTGCCGTGCGGGAAGGAGAAGTTCTGCGGGTCGAAGGTGGCATTCGAGTCAAGATTGGGCTCGAACCCGTCCGGCAGGTTGTGCGCGGAGAAGACGGCGAAGGCGATTTCACCCAGCGCCGTGGACTGATCGGTGCCCTTGACACTGAACTTGCCGTCTGTGAATTCGATATCCTCTTCGCTGGCCTCCATCATGTGCGCTGCCACAACCTTGGCCTTCTCGATCACCTTGTCCGCAGCGGCCAACACAGCCATGCCGCCGACAGTCAGTGACCGGGAGCCGTAGGTGTCCAGACCCCGCTGGGACGTCTGGGTATCGCCATGAAGTACCTCGACATTTTCGAACGGCACGCCGAGCCTGTCCGCCACGAGCTGGCTCCACGCGGTTTCGTGGCCCTGGCCATGGGCAGAGGATCCCGTCACCACTTCGATGTTGCCGGTGGGCAAGACCCGCACTTGGGCGTGCTCCCAGCCGCCGGCGGCGTAACTGAGGGCGCCGAGAACCCGGGACGGAGCCAGGCCGCACATTTCGGTGAACGTGGAGATGCCGATGCCGAGTTGGACGGGATCGTTGGCTTCGCGGCGCCGCACTTGCTCGGCCCGAAGCTCGTCATAGCCAAAGAGCTCCAGCGCCTTCGCCGTGGCGGCCTCGTAGTTGCCGCTGTCGTATTCGAGCCCGGCGACGGTGGTGAAGGGGAATTCCTCGTGCTTGATCCAGTTCTTCTCCCGCAGCTCCAGGGGATCCATGCCGAGTTCGACGGCGAGTTCGTCCATCAAGCGCTCGATCGCAAAGGTTGCTTCCGGTCGGCCGGCGCCACGGTAGGCATCGGTCCACGCCTTATTGGTGAAGAGGTTGGTGCATTCGAATCTGTAAGCCGGGAATTTGTAGATCGAGTTGTACATGAAGGCGCCCAGGATCGGGACCCCGGAAGTGACCAGGCCCAGATAGGCGCCCATGTCTGCCAACAGATGCACATCCAGTCCCGTGACGATCCCGTCTTTGGTGGCCGCGAGCTTCACTTTCTGCACTTGGGCGCGGCCGTGGTGGGCCGCCATGAGGGATTCGCTGCGGGTCTCGGTGTACTTGCACGGCTTGCCGGTGTGCCGAGCGGCAAGCACCGTGATTGCTTCTTCGGGGGTCACCTGCAATTTTCCGCCGAAGCCGCCGCCGACGTCGGGGGCGATGACGCGCACTTTGCTTTCCGGGATGCCCAGGGTCAGCGCCAGCATGAGCCGGAGGATATGCGGTATCTGCGTGGCCGACCACACGGTGATCTGCTCACCCGTGGGGTCCACCAGTGTCGATCGGGGCTCCATGAAGGCCGGGATGAGCCTCTGCTGGTAAAACGTACGCTCAATGAGGACTTCGGCACCATTCAATGCCTCGCTGATCGGCTTGCCGGTGCCGGCCTCGCCCGAGTCAAAGATCCAAGTAGCCGATTTGTTGGTGCCCAGGTCCGGGTGGGCCAGCACCTCATCCTTCAATGCCTCTTCCAGGTCCAGGACGACGGGCAACTCCTCATAGGAGACATCGACCAGTTCGACGGCGTCGCGGGCTGCGGCTGCGCTGCGGGCAATGATGCACGCAACCACTTCGCCGGCAAAAGCCACGGCATCGACGGCGATCGCCGGGTGGGCTGGAGCCTTTTGATCAGGCGTTATCGGCCAAGCGTTGGGCAGGCTGCCCTGTTCCGCGGCCACATCCGCTCCCGTAAGCACGGCAACGACGCCGGGTGAAGACTTCGCGGCGGAGGCGTCGATCGAAGTGATCTTCGCGTGGGCGAACGGACTGCGGACCATTGCCAAATGGAGCATGCCGGGGAGAGTGATGTTGTCCGTGTACCTGGAGCGTCCGGTGATGAGGTGGGCATCCTCCTTGCGGAGGCGGGACCTTCCGACTTCGGTGATGGTCATGCCACACCTGCCGTTTCAGATTCGTCGCTGTCTGCGGACACCGTGCTGTCAGAGGACACCGTGCCGTCAGCGGCGGCCTGCACCGCGGCAACAATGTTCTGGTATCCGGTGCATCGGCAAAGGTTTCCCTCGAGGCCGTCCCGGATTTCCTGCTCGGTGGGGTGCGGGTTTTCGGTGAGAAGGGATGCCGATTGCATGATCATGCCTGGCGTGCAGAAGCCGCATTGCAGCGCATGGCATTGGTGGAAGGCTTGCTGCAGCGGGGCCAGCTTGCCGTCCCGGGCCAGCCCTTCGATGGTGGTGACGTTGTGGCCGTCTGCCTGAACCGCGAACATGGTGCATGATTTGACGCTGACTCCGTCCAGATGGACGGTGCAGGCGCCGCAGTTGGTAGTGTCGCAGCCGATCAATGTGCCGGTCTTGCCAAGCCGTTCGCGCAGGTACTGGACCAGCAGCAATCGTGGCTCGACATCGTCTGTGTAACTCACATCATCGACTTCGACGGTGATCGTCTTGGAACTCGCCATTGGGATCTCCTGTCGCGTTGGAGAACGGGCACGACTGCCCGGCATCCAGTCCTGATGTGACACAGGTTACTCCTCGGAGGAGGCGAGCGCCTTAGCTCGGCTTGAGTTCGTACCCCGTATCCTCGTGGTCCGCTTCAACGGTGGGCTCGTGGTGGATCCGGGCCTCCATGGTGCTCAATCTTCCGCCGCCGCCACCCCAGTGCAAGGCAATGATTTCGGCGGCGATGGAGACGGCTGTTTCTTCCGGCGTGCGGGACCCGAGGTCCAGGCCGATCGGGCTGGAGAGCCTGGCCAATTCGGCCTCGGTCAAGCCCGCTTCGCGCAGCCGTTCCAATCGGTCGTGGTGCGTGCGCCGGGATCCCATCGCCCCCACATAGGCCACGTTGTGGCGCAAAGCCAACTCCAGCAGCGGCACGTCGAATTTTGGATCATGCGTCAGCACGCAAATCACAGTGCGTTCATCCACTTGGCCGGCACTGATCTGCGCCTGCAGGTAGCGGTGCGGCCATTCCACCACTACCTCGTCCGCCTGCGGGAACCGTGCAGCCGTTGCGAAAACCGCGCGTGCGTCGCAGACCGTCACCCGGTAGCCCAGGAAGGTGCCTTGCTTGGCGACGGCGGCGGCGAAGTCGATCGCGCCGAAGACCAGCATCCGAGGCTGAGGGGCGAAACTGAGGGCGAACACGCGCATGCCCTCCCCGCGCCGCTGCCCGTCCGGTCCGTACATGAGCGTGGCGTTGCGGCCGGCGGCCAGCAGGCCCTGGACGTCGTCGGATACCGCATGGTCTGCCCGCTCGCTGCCCAGGGAGCCTACGAACCCCTCCGGGCGGACCACCAGGTGGCGGCCCAGCCACGCCGGATCGGGGTGTTCGATCACGGTGACGATGGCAACCGGGCGGCCGGCACCGACGTCGTCCGCTACCTGAGCCAATTCCGGGAAGATCTCGGTGGAGACGGGCTCCACAAAAATGTCCAGGATCCCGCCGCAGGTCAAGCCGACCTCGAACGCGGCGTCGTCACTGATCCCGTAGCGCTGGAGTACCGGCCGGCCGGACTCGACCACCTTGGTGGCCAGTTCGTAGAGTGCTCCTTCGACGCACCCGCCGGACACCGAGCCGACCGCACTGCCGTCGGCGTCGACCATCATGGCGGCCCCGGCAGGCCGCGGTGCGGAGCGGAAGGTGCGCACCACCGTTCCGAGTCCTACTGTGTGGCCTGCCGCGATGGCGGCGACCAGATCGTCCAAGACCTCACGCATTGGCAACCACGTCCAACAACTCCTCGAAACTCTGCATTGAGTGCCCCCCTATAAAGAAGTCAACGTGCGGCAGTACCGCCCTGATTCCCCGCTGCAGGGGCTCGTACCCCGCTTTGCCCCGGTGCGGGTTGGACCAAATGATCCGCCTTGCCAGGTGGTGGAGCCGCTCGGCCTGGCGTCCCAGCAGTGCCGGGTCGCCCCGCTCCCAGCCGTCGCTGGCAATCACGACGACGGCGCCGCGCACCATCACGCGCTGGCCCCAGCGGTCGTTGAACGCACGCAGCACCTCTCCAAGCCGGGTTCCCCCGGACCAGTCGGGGACCGTGCGGCCGGCGAGGGCCAGGGCATTGTCGGGATCGGGCACCCGCAGTGCGCCGGTCACGCGGGTCAGCCGGGTGCCAAGCGTGAACACTTCCACCTGGCGCGGGGCGGCTTCCACTACCCGGTGGGCCAAGCGCAGCAGGCTGTCCGCATATGGCGCCATCGAACCCGAAACGTCGATCAACCAGACCATCCGGCGGGGTTTGCGCGGCGCCCGGGCGCGGCGCAGCGGCCCCGGTTCCCCGCCTCGGCGCAGCTGGTCGCGCAGGGTCCGCACGCGGTCGACGTCGCCGTGCCGGTCGAGGTGTTTGCGTCGCGTCTGCCGGGTAGGCAGGCGTACGGGCAGCTCCTCGAACATTCGGTGCAACAGCGCCCGTTCCTCGTCATCCAGGACGGCTACATCACGGTGCCGGAGCAACTCCCGGCGGCTGGCGAGCGCCCGCAACTGTTCCCGCCCAGCTTCCGGGCCGCCGTCGTCGTTGTCCAAAGCGGCAGCGCTGACGGACGTGGCGGATGTCTCGAGGCGTTGGGCGGCGGAATGTTCCACGGCGAACCAGGCCTCAAACGTCCGCTGGTAGGCGGGCAGATCCTCCGGCGAGGCGCACAGCGTGGCCCGACCGGCCCAGAACACGTCCGAGCGGCTGCCCAGCGCGAGCCTGCCAACGGCGTCGACGAAGCTGCGCGAGCGGTCCGCGGTCACTTTCACGCCGGCCGCGCGTACCGCGGCAGCAAAGGCCAAGAGAATCTCTTCGGCGCTGTGGCCGGGGCTCTGTCCTGCCGGAGGCATGGGCTCAGCCGAGCATCCGGGACAGGGCCGCCGAGACCCGCTCGGTGTCTTCGCGGTACTTGCACAGCGCGCCGATGCTGGCCGCGGCCGAGGCCAGGTCCAGCTCGGCCCGGCCGAGTTGGTGCAGCGCTCGGGCCCAGTCCAGGGTTTCCGCCACCCCGGGAGGCTTGAGCACGTCATCGGTGAACCGGATCTGTTGCACCACGCGCACTACCTGCTCGGCAAGGAGCGCGGGCACCTGGGGGAGCCGGGTGCGCACGATTTCCACTTCGCGGGCCAGCCCTGGGTGGTCGATCCAGTGATAGAGGCACCGGCGTTTGAGCGCATCGTGCAGGTCCCGGGTCCGGTTGGAGGTGAGCACCACGATCGGCGGGGTCTCGGCCTTGACGGTGCCGAACTCGGGGATGGAGACCTGATAGGTGGAGAGCACTTCCAGCAGGAACGCCTCGAACTCGTCGTCGGCCCGGTCGATTTCGTCGATCAGCAGCACGGCCGGGCTTTGCTGCAGCGCCTTGAGGATGGGCCGGGCCAGCAAGAACCGTTTGTCGTAGAGCGAGCTTTCCAGCTCGGCCACGCTCAGCCCCGCGCTCATTCCCGCGCCGCCGCCGGCCTCCACGCTGCGCAGATGCAGGATTTGGGCGGTGAAGTCCCAGTCATACAACGCCTGCGAGGCGTCGATTCCCTCATAGCACTGCAAGCGGATCAGCGGCAGCCCGAACCCTTCCGCCAGGGCCTCGGCCAGGGAGGTTTTACCGGTGCCCGGTTCGCCCTCCAGTAGCAGCGGCCGTTCCATGCTCAGGGCGAGGTAGCCGATGGTGGCCAGGCCGTCATCGGCAAGGTAGCCGGTGGCAGCCAGCATTTCGGCCAGCGCTGTGGCGGAGCTGATCGACGTCTGGGTCATGGCACCAGCATAGGGTCACTGGCGGGGCTGCGGTCCGGTGTTGGCTCTGACGACGCGAAAGGCGCGTTCGGCTATCCGCCGATGTACGACATCTCGATCTTGTGTGCCCCGGTGGGGTCCTTGGGTGTTTGGGCGCCGTCCCGCGGTGTGCGGGCGCCGCGCAGTTCCGAGTAGCGGTCCGTGCGGCCGCCCCAGAGGGCGGACAACGCCGTCGAAAGCTCGACGTCGGACGCGCCGCCTCTCAGGAGTGCCCTCAGGTCCGTGCCGGCTGTGGCGAAGAGACACGTGAACAGTTTCCCGTCGGCGGAGAGCCGGGCCCGCGTGCAGCCGCGGCAAAAGGCTTGGGTCACGCTGGAAATGACCCCGATTTCGCCGCTGCCGTCCGCGTAGCGCCAGCGATCCGAGGTTTCGCCGGGGTAGTTGGGCGCCACGGGCTCCAGCGGGAACACCGCGCCGATACGGGCCAGGATCTCGGCTGAGGGCACCACTTCATCCATTTTCCAGCCGTTGGACGCACCGACGTCCATGTACTCGATGAACCGCAGAATGAACCCGGATCCCTTGAAGTGGCTCGCCATGGGAAGAATGTCCTGGTCGTTCGTCCCGCGCTTGACCACCATGTTGATCTTCACCGGCCCCAGTCCGGCGGCCTGGGCAACGTCCGCAGCGTGCAGGACCTTCGCCACGGGATAGCCGACGTCGTTCATGGCCTGGAAGGTCTCCTCCCGCAGGGAGTCCAGCGAGACCGTCACACGGTTCAGCCCGGCATCCTTGAGGACCTGCGCTTTCTGAGCCAGAACCGAGCCGTTCGTGGTCATGGCCAGGTCAGGCGCCAGCCCTTCGGGAGTGCGCAACCGGGCCAGCATCCGGACCAGTTCCTCGATGTCCTTCCGCAGCAGGGGTTCCCCGCCGGTCAGCCGGATCTTCCGTACCCCGTGTCCGACGGCGATCGAGGCCAGCCTGGTGATTTCCTCAAACGTCAGCAGCTGGTCCCGTGGCATGAAAACGAAATCCCTGCCGAAAATCTCTTTGGGCATGCAGTACACGCAACGGAAATTGCACCGGTCCGTGACGGAAATCCGCAGGTCCCGCAGGGGCCGGTGGAAGGTGTCGGTGATGGAATTGCCGTCCATGCAGCGCCTCTCAACGCGGTAGTAGTGCCAACCGCTTGTGCCTCTCCCAGCGTATGCCCGGTCCCGTGCGCTCACAATGGACTCGGCGCGAGCGTCCGGAGGATTTCATTTCGCACGTCCAGTGGAGAGGGCGATGGCGTGGGCGCGATCCCGGGCGCCTAATTTTGCGAAGATGTCATTGACGTAGGACTTGACGGTGCCTACCGAGAGGTAGAGTTCTGCCGCAATCTGCCGGTTGTTTTCGCCGGCGATGATGTGGTCGAGTACCTCGGCCTCGCGGGGCCTCAGTTGGGGGAAGCGTTCCCGGGAAGAGCGGGGAGCTGCGAATTGGCTGGCGATGCGTTCACCGACGTCGCGGGCAAACGTGACCTGACCGCTGGCTGCGGCACGCACGGCGGCGGCCAGTTCATCCCTTCCGGCATCTTTTGTGAGGTAGCCGCGAGCACCTGCGGCGAGCGCTGCCGCGATGGAGGTGTCGTCGGCGTAGGTCGTGAGGACAATGACCGCTGTGCCGGGCATTTCCGAACGGAGACGGGCGGTTGCTTCCGCGCCGCCCAGTACGGGCATGCGTAGGTCCATGAGGACGACGTCGGGAAGCGTACGTCCGGCGAGGTCGATTGCGTCTGCGCCGTTGGCTGCTTCACCGACGACTTCCACGTCTGGCAGCAGGTCCAAGAGCGTGGCGAGCCCTTCCCGGACGATGGCCTGATCGTCTACGACCATCACCCGGATCACTTGGGCACCCCGAGGGTGACCGTGAAGGGGTCACCGCTATCGATATGCACTCGACCTCCCAGTGCCTCCACCCGTTCGCGGATTCCCAGCAAACCGTGGCCGCCTCCCACGGATCGGGGTGGAGCTGTGACGCGGGGGGCTGCGACCCGCAACAAAGTTTCCTGGCCGTTCGAGAGGCTCACCACAACGGTTGCGCCGGGGGCGTGCCTGCGTGCGTTGCTCAGCAATTCCTGGGTTGCCCTGCGAATCACGTCTATAACCTCAGGTTGTTCAGATGCGGGTCCAGTGATGTCCAGGTCGGCATGACCCCCGAGTTCGCGGTGGGCTTCGACAAGTTCACGCACGACGGCGCCAGCGTCGGTCCCTGGATCCCGGAGAGCGGCGACCGCCCTTCTCGCTTCGCTCAGGCCGGAGGCCGCAAGGGCGCGCGCCCGCCGTGCTCGATCAAGCGCGGCCTCGGGTCGATTCACCTCAAGTTCGGCTTCCAGGGCATCGAGTTGGATGACGAGTCCGCCCAGACTGTGCGCGAGAACGTCATGCAGATCCCGGGCTATTCTGCTTCGTTCCTGAAGAGCCGCGGACCGGCTCCGTTCCTGGGCGGCCGCCAGGCGGTCCTCGAGTGCGGCACGTTCGGCGGCGTCTGATGTCCGGCGCTGACGAAGGCCCCAGGCCGACACGGCCACGAACGCGAATGTCCCGAATGCGGCGACGGCGCTCTCCCAAGTCTGCGACGGCTGGATGATTGCTCCGGCAGCTACTGCGAGGAGCGAAAGGAGCATGGATGCGGCCGCATGGCTTGGTGGCCGATTGTTCGAAGCCACCACTATGTAGAGCGCGGCGATTGCGGGGGCGTATCCAAGAACTCCGGTTGGACTGGCCGCGATGGAACCGCCGAGAATCATGACAGCAAGCAGGACATCCTCGAAGCGTGACCCGTCCCTCGCTGCAGTTGAACGCACGATCCACGCAACCAGCGATGCGAGGGCTGCCCAGACGAGCCATGGTTGGGCGGCGTCCGGCAACTGCCTCACAAGGCCAACACCCACCACGGCGACGATGGTTACAGTGGTGACTGTTGAGATGGGTGGGTGCCGCCGTGGCCCAGCCGCAGCGTGTGAAGTCATGGAGACATTCTCATCGGACGCGCACGGGTTGTCGATTTAGGCGGCTTGTGATCACGAGGGCCCTGGCCGCACGGTTCAACCCGATGGCGAGGAAGATGGTGCCGAAGGCAGAGGCCAGCTCCAGTCCGAGGTCGTGACTGAGGAATCCGAGACCGACGCGCACAGCAATGACGGCGAACCAGAGCAGCAAGCCAGTCCAACCGGTACGGGACTCTGTTGTCACAGGTCCTCTGGGTTGCCGTCTCCGGGCCATCATGCGGCGACGGGTCTCATCCGTTACCGGACGAAAACGCGTGAGTACACCCATCAGATATCCCGCGCCTGCAGCCACTGCAGCTTCGACGCCGATGATTACGACGTCGAGCGGAGTCACGGAGACCCGGGCTGAATTCAGGGAGACTAAGCCGAACACAACGAAAACCAGCGGTCCACGCCACATCTTCTGGCTTTCTACGGGTTGCCAGGTGACCTGACGAGTGCAGATCCACACGAGGGCTCCAACAGCTAAAAGGATTTCCAGAGTGCTTTGAATTGACATACCTCAATCGTTGCCGTTTGGCAGTTTCATGGACACCACCCAGGGGTAGACCCCTGCGTGGTGGTTTCGGGGGCCCTGCTAATCGTTGCCGTCGACTTCGCCGTCTTTGGGGGCCAGCCAGTAGGACGAGCCGTCCGACGTGCGGCTCACGATGCCGGAGTCCACGAGATATCGCCGGAGCATTGGCACGTCTCCAGTGAACCGGGCGAGGCGCTCGTTGAGCTCTCGCTCTGCCATGCGCTCGCTTGTGTCCAGGACACGCTTGGCTACCCAAGCGAGCAGCTTGCGTCGTTCCGTCTCTCGGGCAGGATAGCGATCGATGCGGCCGTCCGCCGTCAAGAAGCGTTCGACGCCGGGCTTGCTGGGCGCCGGCGAGAGGCTCGCCAGCGCGTCTCGGAAGACATGCTCGGGAATGCGGTAGCGGATGCCGCCTTCGGTCTCGACCGTCTCGACCAACCCCGCTTGGTCCAGGAGCTTGAGCGCCCGTGCGAGTCTCGCTGGCGAGAGCGAGCCGCCCGGGGTTCCGCCAACGCTGATCTCAGCGAAGACCCTCCGGGCCTCGGCGTTTGCTAGTGCCGCGAGGAGGCGCCGCACATCCGGCGTCGTCAATGAGTCGCTCCCCATGGGCCCAGCATAGGCACAAATGGACACAAATAGGCGCCGGGCCGATACGGCTAGCGGCAGATTATCCGCGCGCTCGCCGCCGCAGTTCTCGCGGGAGGGCGGCGCGCCGTCGTGACCTTCTTTGGTTTGGGAAAGCGCTTGCGACACGGCGAGTCGCGTCATTCCGGGTCTTTAGCGCGGCAAACAAGGTCAGGAAGGACATGCCGACTCCACCCAGGCCGCCGGATCCACCGTTTATGAGATGTCCCGCAAGAGGGCCGCTCCGATCACAGGAGCGGCCCTCTGGCCTTGTTCGTCTTCTATTGTTGGTGCGCGCTCACGGCCGTGTGGTCGTGCATGCGCGTCGGGTCGCGGCGGGTCTTACGGACCATTCCGGTCCCCGGGCATCAGAATCCTCCCGACGTCGCGCCGGCAGGCCCTGAGGATGGAGTCGTGAAGGTCGAGTTGGAGCCTGACTGCCAGGCGTCTGCGGAGGCGGGGTAGTTGGCTTCCTGGCGCTTGATGCATTTCCATTCGATGGCGGTGTTCGGCGGGAGATCGCTGATCGTTCCGGTCCAGGTGGGGTAGGAGGCAGGGTCGAGCTTGACGGCGCTGGCCGGTGACCAGTTCCCCAACTCGGGGACGTTGCCTACGACGTAGACCGACTGCCCGCTGCTGGTGGTGCCGTTTGAGCAGGTGAAGCTGGCTGATACCGGGGTCTGGCCGAGTGTGAACTGGAAAGACTTCGCGGTCCCGACCGCGGTGCTATCGGATTTAGCGACGACGAGGTTCCCTCCGGCGTTGTACCAGCCGCTGGCGGCGGCATCAAAGGCTGCCTTGTTTGCGTACTGGGTCAGCGGCATTCCGTTTAGCGTTACGGCGGAGGCCTGGGTTTCGTCGGTGACGAGCTGGACGACGTTCTGGCGGCTGTCCGGCGCTCCGGTGTAGGTGCCGGATGATGCGGCTATGTTCACGGTTTCGGTGGACCCTGACAGTTGCTGGGTGATACCGGTGAGGCGTTGCGCCCCGCTCTGGTAGTTGACCGACTTACCGTCGTCTTCGGTGAGGGTGAAGTTGGAGGCGTTGGTATCGGGGTAAACCTGGGCGACGAGCTCGTTGCGGGTGGTGGCGTCAGTGCGGGCGCCGGTGACGTTCATCGTTTTGTCGTCGACGTACATCTTGGGCAGGATAGCTCCGGCCTTGGCGAATGCGGGGAGCTGGAAGACTCCGTTGGTCCACTCGGGCATGTTGTTCACCCACTGGCCAGTGCTGACGTACTTCTTGTTGGTGTGGTAGTCGTACCAGGTTCCGGCGGGCAGGTACATGTTCCTCTGCCGTTCGCCCGATGCAGCGACGACGCCGACTAGCATGTTCGGGCCGATCATCTTCTCGCTGCCCATGGTGCGGACGTTGGGGTCGTTCTGGTAGTAGTACACCAGCGGTGGGGCGAGGGGGTCTCCGGTGCTGTAGGCGTTGTGCGCCACGGAGTAGTAGTAGGGGGTGAGCTCGTAGCGCTGGCGGAGGTTGGCCAGGTTGCTGGGGACGTCGCCGATCTTATCGGGGGCTGTCTGCTGGCAGTTGCAGGTGTTGTCGGTGTGGGGGCGGATCGGGACATCGAACCATGCAGAATTCGCGAACCACTGGGTGTAGATCTCGTTGATGTCGGACCCGGCGATGGCCTCGTCGCGGTGGAAGCCGCCGATATCGGAGCCGAAGTAGTCGATGCCGGACATCGACATCTCCATCTGGACGTTGGTTTGATCTGCGAGAGCGGTCATGCGGGTGGCGATGTCACCGGACCACATGGCTGCGCCGTCGCGCTGGATACCGGCGGCTCCGGAACGGGAGAGCAGGAAGGGCCGCTGCGTTGAAGAAGCGGCGGTGTACCCTTGGGCGACGCTATTGGCCCATTCCAGGGCATACAGGTTGTGATAATCGGCCTGGGCGTGTTTGCCGGGCAGCAGGCCGGCGGTCCAGTCGTTGGAGTCGTACATCTCGGGCTCTCCGAGATCGAGCCAGTGGCCGAGGATGCCCATGTTGACCAGAGGCTGTTCTTTGGTGGCGGCCCAGTATGCTCCGGCGGCCGGCTGGGTTCTGTCGATCATGCTCCCGCGGCCCCACCAGTCGTTGGCGGTGAGGTAGACGGGGTCGCAAGTGGGGCAGCCGGCACGGGCGAGGAAGCCTTGATTGGCCAGGTTGGTGTACTCGGGGAGTCCCTTGCCGATGTAGGACTCTTCGATGGTCATCAGGCCGATGCCCTGGTTGTCGCGGTAATCGGCGATCTTGGCCGGGGCGTTGGGGAAGTTGGTCGGGTCGAACTGGAGGGTGCCCATCTTGGTGTTGTCGGAGCCTGCGGTGACGCCGCCGAACCATTGCAGGTCGAGCATGAATCCGTCGACGGGGAACTTGTCGGCGCGCAGGCCGGCCAGGGTGTTGTCGATCTCGGTCCAGTTCTTGTAGCCGTATTCGGAGTTCCAGAGCCCGAATGCCTTCTGCGGAGGCACCGGCGGGTGGCCGGTGAGGTTCATGTAGCTCTTCCGCAGCTCGGGCAGGCTGGGACCGGCCATGACGTACCAGCGCAGCTGGTCGCCGTAGGTGTCCATGGTCCAGGGGTCTGCTGTGAGGTTCCAGTCCTGCTTGTAGACCTGGTCGACGAAGAGTCCGTAGTTGGCGTTGTTGGCGCCGACTGCGAAGAGGACGGGGATCTGGGTGTTGCCGACGGGGCCGTTGTCGACGTCGTAGTTCATGGTGTTGCCGTAGGCGCCGGGGGAGGTGCGGTCGACTCCGACCCTGTCGCCGTCGGCGTTGCCGCCGGTGAAGAATTCCTCGCCGAGGCCGTAGGCGTTCTGCATGGCGGACTTGGTGAAGGACAGCCCCTTCCACGCAGATGTCAGGTTCCGTGGGCAGACTGTGTGCAGCAGCAGGGCTGGCGTCCGGGTCGTGTCCGTGACGTCGGCGCACATGGTCGTGGTGTTGACGCTGACCTGGATGTGCGCGGTGCTGGCGGTCGAGGCGGTCTGGGTGAAGGCGGTGGGGCCCGCGTAGCTGGTCGAGGCGACTTGGTCTGTGGTGGGGATGGCGACTCCGGCGCCGGGCCCTGATCCGGTGCCCATCTCGAAGTGGACCAGATCGTCGTTGAGGAATTCCGCGACCAGGTAGTCGCCGGCTCCGGTGAACTGGACGCGCTGGATCCCTGCCGCGTGCGCCGGGACGGCGGTCACAAAGGTGGCCCCGGCGCTGGAGGCGAGCAGCATGAGCACTCCGACGAGGATCCCGCTCAGGCTGTTTCGGCGCCGGTCTCGGCGTGGGCCGGTCATGGCCTGCCTACCGTGAGGTTGTCGAGGTTGATGGCGGCTGTGTTGGCCGTGTCGTATGAGATCTTCACCGAGTGCCGTCCTGAAGTGAGGGTGGTGCTGATGGTTGCGTTGCCCCATGTGTCCCAGTTGGCCAGGCTGGGCAGTGTGAGGGTTCCAATGGAGGTTCCGTCGACGTAGATGGTTCGTGTGGCTGACCCGCCGGTGGCGTTGGCATAGCGGAAAGTGAGTTGGTGGGTTCCGCTGGCGTTTGCGCTGATGTCGAATGTGAGGGAGGAACCGGCGGCCGTGAAACCGTCGACGAAGCCGGTGCCGGTGTATCCGGCGTGGTTGGTGTTGGTGGTGGTTCCTGTTGCTGTGGCGAATTCCGCTTCGTATGCGCTCTTGTTGACCCCGGAGAGGATCACGGTGCGGGTGGTTGTTCCGGAGGCGATTTTGATGAGGGTGAACTGCTGGACGGGATCCCAGTACCAGCCGGTAGAGGCGGCAGTGAGGCCGCTGAGCGTGCTGTAGGCGGTCAGGGCGATTCCGTCGACTGTGATGCCGCTGGGGACGGTGGTGTTGACCTGGAGCGTGACGGCGGTGCCCAGCGCGGGCACGGTGGCGGTGACTTGGTGGCTGCCCCAGTCCTCGGTGCTGGTGACCTGCTTGACGGTGCCGGCGGCGTCGTCGAAGTAGTCGGCCGAGGTGGATCCTGCGGGGTAGATCCGGAAGACAAGGTTCGCGTAGTTGTAGACGTCGTTGCCGATGCTTCCTCCGTATTCGTAGTTGGCGTTGAGGTTCAGCGGGATGATGGCGCCGTCGCGGGCGTAGACCGGGATGGTGGAGGTGTCGGCGATGTAGGTCTTGTTGCCGGGACCGGAGGCCTTGCCGCCGTTGGTGACGTCGTGCCATTCCCCACCGGGGAGGTAGAGCGTGACCGAGGTAGCCCCTTGGGTGGTGATGGGGGCCACGAGCAGCTGGCGGCCGAACATGTATTGCATGTCCAGGGGCGCTGCCGAGGCGTCGCCGGGGAAGGCCAGCCGCATGGTCTGCAGCAGGGGCAACCCGGTCAGGGAGGCGTTCTTGGCCTCGGTGTAGATGTAGGGGATCAGGTTCATCCGCGTGTTGGCGAACTTGCGGAACGTGGGGACCACCGTTGTATCGCCCGTGCGGGACTGGACGTTCCAGGGGGTCCGGGTCTCTGAGGGGCTGGGATCGGATTTCTCGGAGTGGTATTGCATCATCGGGGAGTAGGTTTGCTGGGCGGCGGCCCGGAGGTAGAGCTCGCTGCTGGGGAAGGTCCCGGTGAATCCGGCCATGTCCCACGCCCAGAAAGGAATGCCCGACTCCCCGCCGCTCAGGCCCGCACGCAGGGCCTGCTGGAAGGCCGAGAACGTCGAGGCTTGATCGCCGGCCCAGTAGATGGAGTGGGCCTGTCCGCCGGCGGTCCCGCCGCGGCTGAACAGGACCCCGTTGCCGTTCTTCTTGGTCTGAACGTAGGTGCCGTAGGCGCCGGTGTAGGCGTTGGTGTACCCGTTGTGCATCTCGTCGCCCTTGCGGCCGTCGGAGAAGGAGGCGTTGCGGCCGAAGACCATCTCGCCGCCGTCGGTCTTCATCCCGTCGATGCCGACATCATCGAAGAGGTAGGCGCGCTTGCTCATCCACCAGGACGTCGCCGCGGCGTTGGTGAAGTCCGGCATGGTGCTGTCCCCGAACCATTCCCCGGTGGGGATCCGGTATTGCCCGCCGGCCCCGTCTCCGATCAGGTAGCCCTGGGCGGCTGCGTAACTCTGGTCGTTGAGGTGCTGCTGGGGCGCGGTGGCGGGGTTGGTGCTGAAGTCCTGCTTCAGGACCGGGACCTGCCACAGGACGACTTTGATGTTCTGGGCGTGGGCGGCGGCGACCATGGCCTTGGGGTCGCTCCATTCGCCGCCCGACGGGAAGGTGAGGTCGGTGTAGGCCAGGGCACCGCTGCCAGGCTTCGCGGTGTAAGTCGCACCGTGCCAGACGTAGAAGGTGGCCTCGTCGCTCCACTGTTCCAGGACCAGGACGCTGTGCGGGATGTTGTTGCTGGTGACGTTGGCGAGCTCGTTCGTCACCTCGGTCTGGGTGTTCCACTCGTTGGCGGACATCCACAGGCCGAAGGCCCATTTCGGGGGCAGCCACGGGCGTCCGGTGAGAGAGGTGTAAGCATCCAGGATGTTTCCCTGGGTACCCGTGAGAAAGTGATAGTCGACTGTGGAATCGAGCGCGCCACCGGTGTCGACGGTGAAGCCGACCATGTCAGAGAGATAGGTGCACACGTTGAACAGCGAGTAGCGCGTGCTCGGGACGTACACCCCGTAGCCTGCCGAGTTGGTGAAGAACGGCACCGACATGTAGGTGCGGTGAGTGGGGCCTTGGTCCTGGTACTGGTTATAGACGTAGTTGTCGACGTCGTGGCCGCGCTGGTCCAGGTAGTCGTACCGTTCGCCGAAGCCCTCGAACCGTTCTCCCGCCGGGGTCAGCCAATGGTCCTCGATCTTGGTAACTGTGGTGGCGCCGTCGCTGGCCCATCCGGTGTTCCGGAATATGGCCGGGTCATACTGCTGGGCAATCAGCGTGGTGCCGTCGGCCTTGTAGACGGAAACGCGGTAGGGGCTCTTCTGGATCTTCACCTGCAGCGCGCTGGTGACCAGCTGCAGCGTGGTGCCGGTGTCGGTGACTGAGTAACCCGTGGCGCCTGTGATATTCAGTCCGGTGCCGTGGGGTGCGATCTGGACATGGAAGCGGTCTGGTGCGGGGAAGGTGTAGCGGATCTTGGGGGAGAAGCTGCCGGAGGTGTCGCTGACTGTGACATCGACCGAGGTGCCGTTGTCGGTGTAACCGCTGACGTTGCCGGTGCCTGACCAGTCGGTGACGGCGAAGCTGAACGGACCGCTGGTGATCGCGCCTGCGCCGTCGACGTTCGCGTGGACGGTGTAGGTGATTTGGTCGCCTTTCGCGAAGGAGCCGAGGTTGACCTTCCAATAACTGTTGTTGCCATTGTTGGAGTCGAAGGAGCACCCAACGTCAGTCTGGGCGACCCCGTTCTTCGTCCAGGAGACCCAGCATGTCTGTCCGGGAGAGATCGGCCATGTGGTCGAGTGCAGCTGGACCGTCTGGGTGGACATCGGGTCGCGCGGACCGCGTTCGGTTGGCGTGGTGCTGTATAGCTGGTCGTAGCCGGTTGGCCCGTGGAAGACGCCGGTGAGGGTGTCAGCTTTGGCCGATTCTGCGCCGAAGACCGCCGGTAGCAGGGCCAAGGGCACCGCGCCCAGGATGCCGAGGACGGCTGTGCGGCGGGATATTGTCGGCGTGACTGAAACGGACATCGTTGCCCTGCTTTCTTTTGAGAGTGAAGCTCACCCAGCGGTGCGGCCGATAAGGGTCGGCTCGTCGCTGTTCAAGCGGAGGTTGGGTTCGAACAGCTCGTTGAGCAGGAGGCTTGCGGCTCCGCGTGCCCAGGCCTCGTCGTCCCAGGCTTCGGCGTGGATCGAGAGTCCGTCCTGCAATCCGTCGAAGACGGTCTCGTTGAGCGCCCGGCGGAACGCGGGCATGATGAGGTCGAGATTATGGGTACCTTCGCCGGCCAGGAGGAGCCGGTCGGGGTTCAGGATGTTCACGACGTTGCCGACAGCTCGGCCCAGATGCTGACCGGCCTCGGCGAATACCCGTGCTGCATGTTGGTCCCCGTCCCGGGCCATCGTGCCGGCCTCGTCGACCGTGACGCGCCGTCCCAGCTCACCCGCGAGGTATCCCAGGAGGGCCGGCTCGCCGATCACGGCCTCCAGGCAGCCGCGGCCACCGCACTCGCATTCCGGGCCTTCGGGAACCACTTTCATGTGGCCGAACTCGCCGGCACCTCCGCGGCTGCCCCGGAACAGGCGCCCGTCGAGCACCATGCCCATGCCGACGCCGCGTCCTATGGTCACGAGGGCGAAGTTCTTCACGCCCCGTCCGGCCCCCCAGCTCTGCTCGCTCGCCACCAAGGCGTTGACGTCGTTGTCGATGAGAACAGGCAACCCGATCGCCTCTGAGAGGCGGCTGGCGAGCGGTTCGTTGTGCCAATCGAAGTATGTGGCGTGGCGCACACTTCCCGCATCGCGGTCGATCACCCCGCCCATGCCGAGCCCAACGCCGAGGATCCGGCCATGGCCGGCCGGAGCAAGCGCTTCGACTGCATTGACGATGCCTGCGACTACCGCGCCGGGCGTCGGGAACGCCAGCGCGGCGTCGGCTCGGGCCACGACGTTGGCGTCCAGGTCCGTCAGGACGCCGATGGCTCGGTTCTCGGTCAGTTTGATGCCGACTACGTAGCCGGCGCGTTGACGCAGGCCAAGGAGCACTGGTGGCCGCCCTCCCGCCGAAGCGGCGGTGGCCCGTTCTTCGACGAGGCCTCGGTCTATGAGCCGTGACGTGATGGCAGTGACCGTCGGGCCGCTGAGCCCGGTATTCCGGGCGATGTCCGCGCGGGAATGGAGCGACTCTCCGCGCAGCTCGGCGAGCACGAGGGCCTCGTTGATCTCCCTGATCAGCCCTTTGTTGCCTGCCCGGTCGATCCTCACAGCGTACGCACCTTTCCGAGGTAACTAAATTAAGTCGCCGAACAAACGATAAGGGAGTGCCCAATCCTCCGCAAGAGGAATTTTCTGCTCGTTTCAGGAAACAGTCTCGAACTTAAGAGAGACCCCTTGACGTGAGCCGCGTCATAGTTCTAATCTTCATTTAGTCGTAAATAAAGGAGAATACAATGGTTCGGCCGAGCGGCAACGCTGACGTTACGCGGTCTGCGATCCTGGCATTTCTTGGTACTTCCGGAGGCGCTTCCCGGGCTGACTTGGCAAGGGCACTTGGCGTCTCCCCGGCCCTCATGACCCAGCTCATCAAAGAGCTCATCGCCGATGGCCTCGTGAGGGAGCTGTCGATGTCTCCCTCCAACGGCGGTCGTCCTGCCCGGATGCTGGGCTTGGCCACCGCCGCCGGGCGCGTGGTGGGTATGAAGATCTCGAAGGACCATGTTGCCTTCGTTGAAACGGAACTTAGCGGGCATGTAGTCCGGTCAGACAACAGGGCATACGACGCTTCCTCGATCACCTCGCTTTCCGACGTTGTCTCACTCGTCCATTCATTCGTGGGCGAAGACCGTGTCACCCCTCTTCTGGGAATAGGTGTCGGTGTTCCCGGATCGGTGGACGCACAAGGTAGTGGTGTTGTTGATTCAAGCCTCCTTGGGTGGCGGCAGGTACCGCTTGGAGCCGTTCTGAGCCGGGAACTCCGTGTTCCGGTCCTGGTGGAAAACAATGTCAACGCCCTCGCTGTAGCCGAACGGCTCTATGGGTCAGGCCGCGAGCATGCCGAGTTTCTGGTGGTGACGATCGGCGAAGGCGTCGGCGCAGGCTTTGTCACCGGCGGCGCCGTCGTGCGCGGCAGCAGGGGCGGTGCCGGCGAAATCGGTCACATACCCGCAGTTGCGGATGGACCTCTTTGCACCTGCGGCAACCACGGATGCATTGAGGCCCTGATCGGGGAAAAGACACTCGTCACGCAGGCGCGGCAATCCGGAATCATTTCGTCGTCCGCCACCATGGCAGATCTGCAAGAGCGCGCAAACGACGGCGACCCCCTCGCCCAAGATATCTTCCGGGAAGCCGGTCAGCCTCTGGGTCGAATCGTCGCTGGTCTCGTGCAGATCCTCGATCCGGAAATTGTCATTGTCAGCGGGGAAGGAACCCGCGCATGGCGCCACTGGGCAGCAGAATTCGAGCGATCTTTCCGGGGTGCCCTGACGGCAGACCGCCGGAGCATTCCCGTGATCGTCGAGTCCTGGGACGACGAGGCCTGGGCGCGCGGAGCAGCCGCGCTCGTCGCGTCTGCGCCCTTCTACAGCGAAGAAAGCTCCGGTGAGCAGGGGAGACAGGTTCGTGCCCGGCTCACCCACGTACCGGCGGAGGTCGGAGGATTGTGACCGCACTACAAGACTCGAGGTCCGGCAATCCCGGACCCACGGCAACTATGAAGCGCTACCGGGGACCCGGGATTCAGCGCAAAGCCACCGGCCCGCGTCTCAAATACGGGCTGACTGTCGCAGCGTTCCTCATCCCGAGCGCGTTGCCACTCCTGTTCTTCACCATCATTCCCATGTTTTCCGCGTTTTGGATCAGCCTGAACCAATGGAATCTAGTCGGCCCGATGAAATGGGTGGGCCTCGGGAACTACGGCAAGCTCATCGGCGACCCCGGCACGCAGGGAGCCTTCCTGCACACTGTCTACTACATCGTCGGATACCTGCCGCTTGTGTACATCGGCGGGCTGGCCATAGCTCTTGCCCTCAATTCCCGAATCAAGGGACGCAGCATGATGCGCGGCCTCTACTTCCTCCCCGTGGTGACCAGTTGGATCGTCGTGGCGCTCGTCTGGCGTTGGCTGCTGAATCCCAGCACGGGAATCGTCAACTGGCTGCTTGGACTCATCGGCGTGACAGGGCCGGGGTGGTGGACAGATCCGGCATGGTCCATGCCTTCGATCATCGTGGCTTCTGCGTGGAAGGACCTCGGCTTTGTCATGGTGATTCTGCTCGCCGGCCTCCAGGCCATTCCGGAGGACCTGTATGAGGCCGCGACAGTCGACGGCGCCGGCCGGTGGAGGCGGCTGTTCAGCATTACGCTCCCCATGCTTTCCCCCTCGACATTCTTTGTCATTGTGTTATCGCTTATCAACGGATTCCAGGTCTTTGACCAGGTCTATGCCATGACCGGCGGGGGTCCCAACAACTCTTCCCAGGTTGTGGTCCAACAGATTTACGACCTCACGTTCCGGTACGGCAGGGCCGGCGAAGCATCGGCACTGTCGTGGCTACTGTTCCTTTTCATCCTGGTCATCACCCTGATTCAGGTGCGCGGTCAAAAGAAATGGGTGCACTATGCGTAAGCAGCGTCCCTCGATCACCCTGAACATTCTCGTCCTCGTTGGCGCCCTCATGATGGTCTTCCCCTTTCTTTGGGCGTTCGTAACGTCCATCAGCCCCGGCGCAGGCCTCTCCGCGACGCCACAACTCATCCCGGAGAACCCATCACTGTCCGCATACGCTGAGTTGCTCCAACGGCTCCCGTTTGCCCAGATCGTGCTCAACAGCCTGATCCTTGCCATCCTCACCACGGTGTTCCAGCTTGTCACCAGCTCACTGGCCGCCTACGTCTTTTCCAGGATGCCGTTCAAAGGGCGCAACGCGGTGTTCGCCGTGTATCTGGCCACCATGATGATCCCGATGCAGGTGCTGGTCGTCCCGTTGTTTGTGGAGATGAAAAGCCTGGGCCTTATCGATACCTATCTCGGGGTGCTGTTGCCGGGGATCGCCAGCGCCTTCGGAGTGTTCCTCCTACGGCAGGCAATGAATTCGGTGCCGCAGGACCTGGACCAGGCCGCGACTTTGGACGGGGCAGGCCACTTCCGTATCTTCGGCCTCATTGTGCTTCCCCTGGTCCGTCCGGCGCTGGCCACACTGACGGTGTTCGCGTTCCTAAATAGCTGGAACAGCTTCCTCTGGCCGCTGATTATCCTGCGCACTCCCGCAATGAAAACCCTCCCCGTGGCGTTGGCGGGACTGCAAGGCCAGTACACCACCCAGTGGGACATCGTGATGGCCGGATCAGTGGTCAGCGTCCTGCCAATGCTCGCCCTCTATATCTTCACCCAGAAGTACATCATCCAAGGGGTTGCGGGCACCGGACTCAAATAGACCGGATCGGCCAGTTTCCTCACCTATCAATGGAGATACACATGAACAAGAAGCCCCTGGTTTCGCTGGGCCTCGCTCTCACCGCAGTCCTGGCCATGTCAGGCTGTGGATCGGCAGCAAGTACTAACTCTTCAAGCACCGAAAAAGTAACCATCAAATACTCAAACTTCATCTCGAACGGTGGCAACGAAAAGAACCTGGACACCATCGTTCAGGCCTTCGAGAAGGCCAACCCGAACATCACGGTCCAGGTCACTACGTTGCCCTACAAGGACTACGCCACGGCGCTCCAGACAGACCTGGCCGCCGGGACCCAAGCCGATACTTTCGACATTGAATACGCGAACCTGCGTTCCTACGTGGCCAATGGGGCCGTCGCCCCTCTCGACGGAGTTGACGGTTCCAAGTACAAGCAGTCCTTGCTGCAGTCCTACCAGTCGGACGGCAAGCAGTACGCGCTGCCCAGTTCCTTCTCCGACGTCGTCCTCTACTACAACAAGGCACTCTTCGACGCCGCCAAGGTCGCATACCCCACGGCCAGCTGGACCTGGGCCGATGAAACGGCTGCTGCGAAGAAGATCACGGACAGCGGCGCGGGTGTCTATGGAGACTTCCAGAACGTGAGCTTCTACGAGTTCTACAAGGCACTCGCCCAAACCGGTGGCAAGTTCCTCAACGACGACGGCAAATCCGTCGCCTTCAACTCGCCCCAGGGCATCAAAGCCGCTGAATGGCTTGCAGGCAAGAGCGGAACGACCATGCCTACACCCGCCCAAGGCGCCGGGACCCCGGACTTCGACACGAAACTGTTCAAGGACGGCAAACTTGGCATGCTCCACAGCGGCATCTGGGTGGCCAGCAGTTTCGCCGATTCACCCAAAAGCTGGGACATCGCCGTCGAACCCGGAGACACGCAGAAGGCAAGTGCGGAGTTCTCCAACGCCATCGGGGTTTCTGCCAACTCGAAGAACAAGGCCGCAGCCCAGAAATGGGCCGAGTACATGACCAATTCAGACGTCATGGCACAGACCCGCATCGGCGCTGGATGGGAACTTCCCGCCACCTCCGATGACTCAGTCCTGAAGCCCTATCTCGCAAAGGACAAGCCGGCAAACCGCAAGGCTATTTTCGACGCCCTTGACAACGTCGCCCTCCCGCCGGTCATCGGCGACAACCAGCAAAAGATGGTCGACATCATCACCAATGCTCTTGGCGAAGTCGAAGCGAAACGCTCCACTGCTGCCGATGCCCTGAAGGGTGCCGCGGACCAAATCAACGCGCTGCTGAAATAGGCCGGGCACAGCCCGAACAAAACCGGTGAGCGGGCCGCGGTAGCAGCGTAAGCTGCCGGCACCGCGACCCGCTCACCATTTGAAAGAGAAGCCAATGATCGACAAATCAATGCAAGGTTCAACGGTAACGCGCAACGGAGATCCCGCGGTCCGGTCGATAGTCCAGGCCGGCATCCGGCTCATCCTGGAACAGCAGACCCCTGGCGGCGCCTACCCGGCAAGCCCGTCGTTTTCCGCCTACGCCGGGTACTGCTGGTTCCGCGACGGCTCATATATCGCTGACGCCATGTCCGCCGCCGGGCACATCGAATCCGCCGAACGGTTCTTCGATTGGTGCTCGAATGCCTTGACTTCCCGAGCGGGAAGGATCCGCCGTATTGTGGCTGAAAGCCTGGCCGGCAGGCCGGTGGCCGGTGATCAAATGCTGCCCACGCGTTTCACGCTCGACGGGGCCGAAGGAAGCGATGACTGGTGGGATTTCCAGCTCGACGGATACGGTACATGGCTTTGGGCCTTGGCTGAGCACAGCGCCCGCCATGACCGGCCGCTGGAACGCTGGACTGAGGCCATTGACCTCACCATCGACTACCTTTCTGTCTCCTGGCAACGGCCTTGCTATGACTGGTGGGAAGAGTCGGCCCAGCACGTGCACGTGAGCACTTTGGGTTGCCTCGCCTCCGGATTGGCCAGCATCGCCCAAACCGGGCAGATCGAGGAGTCACTCTCAGAACGGGCTGCCTCGACCGCGCACCAGATCCGCCGGCGAGTCCAAGACGAAGGTGTTCAGGACGCCCATCTCACGAAATGGCTGGGAACAGACACGGTGGACGCCAGTCTCCTCGCACTGATTGCTCCGATGAACTTCCTGCCCCCGCACAGTCCCTTGAGCGCAGGGACCATCGCGGTCATCGAAGAGCAGCTCACCGTCGACAACGGCGTTCACCGGTATCTCGCCGACACCTATTACGGCGGTGGTCAATGGCCCTTGCTTAGTTGCTTCCTCGGGCTGGCCCAGGCCGCTTCCGGAAACAGAACCAGAGCCCATGAGCTCCTGGAATGGGCCGCGTCGACCGCGGGCGCGAACGACGAACTTCCCGAACAGGTCGACGATCACCTTCTTGACCCCGATTATCTTCAACCTTGGAACGAGCGCTGGGGTTCCTCGGCAAATCCGCTTTTGTGGAGCCACGCCATGTTCATCCGTCTCGCCATTGCCCTCGGCGTCCCGTACGACACCGCCGATCCGACTCCGGCTCCAGCAGCGAAAGAGAGCGCTAAATGATCCGCCACAAGCCATTCGGCTCCGGCCACCCCTACGTCGCCGACACCGATCAGCGCAGCCCGTCCCATCCGGTCGCGGGGGAGTCTGTCACCTTGGGCGTGCGAACCTCCCCGGAACTGACCGACGTGATCTGCGAACTCGAAGTCACCGGTCGCGACGGCACCGTCACGAAACTGACCGAAACCCTCGAACGGGTACCGGCGGCGTCGCGCGGACAAGTCATCGATGGCGGCCACCTCGCATCCGCCCAAGCCAAACTCGCCCGGTCTGCCAGCGGGTGGCAGATAACCCTCGCGCCACCGGAGCCCCAGGCAACATACAAATACCGCTTCACGGCGCAGATCCGAAGTGGCGGGACACAAAAGACGCAGTGGTTCAGTTTTAGCGCCGCCACCTGGGCTGCCGCCAGCCAGGCTGTTAACGTCATTGGAGCTGACCGTGTGATCGCCGACTCCGTTGAGGTGTTGCATGACGGTGTCCGGTCTCTGCGTGTTCGTTTCGCGCTCCCGTTGGCCTTGAACGAGCGTGTCACCGGCTTTGGAGAACGTTTTGATGCCCTCGATCACCGGGGGTCCAAGCTGGACGCGGTCGTCTTCGAGCAATACAAGAGCCAAGGAGCGAAGCGGAAAACCTACCTGCCGATGCCATTTGCCCATGTAGTAGGCGGAGAGGGCTGGGGATTTCACGTCGAAACTTCCCGACGTACGTGGTACGACATCGGCGCCTCAGACGAAAACCGCCTTATCATCGAAGCCGAGGTCGGCCCGGAACCCCTGAACCGGGACACTCTTCTGAACCTGAGGTTCTTCGAAGGAACGCCAGCCGCGGTCCTGAAGTCCTTCCTGTCCGTCGCCGGCAGCGCCAAGGAGTTGCCTGATTGGGTGTTCAAGCTCTGGGCCAGCGGTAACGAGTGGAACACCCAGGCAGAAGTCATGCGACAGATGGATCTGCACCGGGACACCGGGATTCCGGTCGGATCCGTCGTCGTCGAAGCGTGGAGCGACGAGGCTACATTCACAGCGTTCCGCGACGCTGAGTACGAGCCGAATCCCGATGGTTCACCCCACAGCCTGCGCGACTTCACCTTCCCCGAGCATGGTGCCTGGCCGGATCCGAAGGCCATGGTCGATGACCTTCACGCCCGGGACATCCGGGTGGTTCTGTGGCAGATTCCGCTTATCAAAATGCGGCCCCACCCGCAAGGACAAGCCCGATTCGACGCCGAAGCTGCGGTTCGTGAAGGGCGGCTCATCCGTGAGGAGGCCCCGGATGGCAGCCTGCGTCCCTACCGTAACCGAGGGTGGTGGTTCCCGCTCAGCCTGATGCCGGACCTAACCGATCCGGAAGCCGCCCGATGGTGGACGGAGAAGCGACGCTATCTCGTCGAGGAAATCGGCATCGACGGATTCAAGACCGACGGCGGAGAACACGCCTGGGGCGAAGAACTCCAGTACCTGAACGGAATGCGCGGAGACGAAGGAAACAACCTCTTCCCGGTCGCGTACGCCAAGGCCTACGGTGACCTTCTTGAATCCGCAGGAAAGGCACCCGTCACCTTCAGCCGCGCCGGGTTCACCGGTTCCCAAGCCCACGGAGCCTTCTGGGCAGGGGATGAGAATTCCACTTGGGACGCATTCCGTTGGTCCCTGTTTGCCGGACTCTCCGCGTCAGCAAGCGGAGTCTTGTACTGGGGCTGGGACTTCGCCGGCTTCTCTGGCGATGTCCCGACCTCGGAACTCTACCTGCGGTCGGCTGCAGCAGCGGTTTTCGTGCCCATCATGCAGTACCACTCCGAGTTCAACCATCACCGGAAGCCATCGAGGGATCGCACTCCGTGGAACATTCAGGATCGAACCGGGGATGAGACTGTGATCCCTGTGTTCCGGGAACTCGTCGAACTGCGCGAACGCCTCATCCCCTATCTGGCAGAGCAAGCCCGCAGGGCTATCGACACCGGAGCCCCCCTGATGCGCCCGCTGTACTTCGACTACATCCAAGACGAAGAGGTATGGAAGCACCCCCTGCAATGGATGCTCGGTGAAGACCTTCTTGTCGCTCCCGTCACCGACGAGGCGGTCCGCACATGGACGGCATACCTTCCCGGCGGCAACTGGGTCGATGCCTGGACAGGAGAAACATACGCCGGCCAGCGAGTAGCCGAGGTACCCGCTCCACTGAACCGCGTTCCTGTCTTCGTGCGGGCGGAAGCCTGGAACGAGATGAAGGACGTTTTCACCGCCCCGGCCTGATCAAGAACCATAGCCCTTCCACGTCGAGGAACCCGCGATGGTTCCTCGACGTGGAAGGGCTGCGCGAAGCCTGCCATTGGACCAGCTATCTCGAAGGAAATCCATGGAATACAGAAAACTTGGCCGAAGCGGCATGTACGTCAGCGAGATCGCATACGGCAACTGGCTAACGCACGGGTCGCAGATTGATGACGACTTGGCAAGACAATGCGTGCATGCTGCCCTGGACGCCGGCATCAGCACTTTCGACACCGCCGACGCGTACGCGGAGACCCGGGCTGAAGCCGCCCTCGGCTCGGCGCTTGCCGGAATCCGGCGCGAGAGCGTGGAGATCTTCACCAAGGTGTATTTCCCGACAGGCCCGGGAAAGAACGATCGCGGACTCTCCCGGAAACACATTATGGAAGCCATCGACGGAAGCCTCCACCGGCTCAGAACAGACTACGTAGACCTCTACCAGGCACACCGATTCGACTACGAAACACCGCTCGAGGAAACGATGCAGGCTTTCGCCGACGTCGTGCGTGCCGGCAAAGCCCACTACATCGGCGTCTCCGAATGGACGGTGGATGAGATCCGTTCAGCAGCCGCCCTGGCCAAGGAACTCAACATCGCGCTGGTCTCCAACCAACCCCAGTACAACATGCTGTGGAGGGTTGTTGAACCGGAAATCATCCCGGCCAGTGAAGAGCTCGGGATGAGCCAGATTGTGTGGTCGCCCCTTGCCCAGGGTGTGCTGACCGGTAAGTACTTACCTGGGATGAAAGCACCTTCCGGTTCCCGCGCCACCGACGAAAACGGTGGCAAAGACACGATGGGCAAGTGGCTGGGCGATGACGTTCTCGCCAGGGTCCAGCGCCTTCAGCCCCTGGCAGCAGGAGCAGGAATTCCGCTAGGCACCCTCGCCCTGGCATGGGTGCTTCAAAACCCGAACGTATCCACCGCCATCATCGGCGCCTCCAAACCGGCGCAGATCAAGGAAAACGCCAAGGCCGCCGGGCTGACCCTAGAGGATGCACTCCTGAAGGAGATCGATGAAATCCTCGAACCCGTCATCGAACGCGACCCGCGCAAGGTCGATAGCTGCCACAGCAGGCCTTGACGACCATTAGCGGCAGCAGCGATAACAAGCCGCTGCCCTTAACTGATCAAAGAAACGGACCAACATGCCCATAAATACGACAAGTCCGGGCCGCTTCATAGGCATTGACATCGGTGGCACCGGCGTCAAAGGCGGGATCGTCAACCTCGAAAAGGGCGAGATCCTCGGAAGCTGCGTTCGTTTAACCACGCCCCAACCAGCTGATCCGGAATCGGTCGGCGATGTTGTCCGGCAGATCGTGGACGAACTCACCGCAGGAAATGAAGCAGGACGTGATTCAACCGTTGGCGTAACCTTTCCGGGCATCGTCCAGCACGGCACCTCTCGATCAGCGGCAAACATGGACAGGACCTTCATCGATTTCGACATCGGCACCCATTTCTCCAATCGCATTCGGCGGCCAGTCGCCGTCCTGAACGACGCCGACGCAGCAGGACTCGCGGAAGCCCGCTACGGCGCCGGCAAGGGAACACTCGGCACCGTTTTGGTCATTACCCTGGGCACCGGGATCGGATCAGCCCTGATTTTCGACGGGAACGTAGTGTCAAATGTCGAGCTAGGTCACATTTCCATCGATGGTCACGACGCTGAAACCAGAGCATCCGCCGTCGCCCGTGAACGTGACGGATTGGGCTGGCAAGAATACAGCGTCCGCTTGCAACGTTACCTTTCTGAACTTGAGTTCATGTTCTCGCCCGAACTCATCATTGTGGGTGGAGGCATCTCCCAAAGAGCCGACGAATACCTGCCTCACCTTAATCTGAGGACCCCCGTCGTTCCCGCGAAGCTCAGGAACGAGGCGGGCATCGTGGGCGCCGCCATCCAGGCTGCGTCAGCACCGTGGGACCGGACTGCCCGTTACGGGCTATTGAAGTCAGTAGCTGCGCCGTCGATTTTGGCCTCACCGAAGAGCCCGGAATCGAACAGGCCGGTTACGTCGAGCAGGTGAACAATGCCGAGACCCGATCCTCAAGATCCTTTGGATGCGGATCCGTCCGGAGTTCAGGGTTCAGTGGCCGTCGTGTCGTGCGCGCCGGTTGCTGATCAGACGGAGGGTGATGAGGGATCCACCAGCGGCGATGAGAGCCAACGGGACCAGCCAGGTCGCCGGGCTGATGTTGGCACCTGTTTTCGCAAGCCCGGCTTCCGGACTCGTACCCGTGGTTGGCTGACCGTTACCTCTCGGCGTGACAAGGCTGGTCGGAGCCACTGGCGCTACATCAGTCGAGGTTCCCGGTTCAGAGGGAGTGAGCGGGCCGGTGGGAGTGACCGGTTCAGTGGGAGTGACCGGGTCAGTGGGAGCAACAGGGTCGACGGGGGCGGTTGGCGCGCGCGATCCGGTCAGCTTGGCTGTTGCCGTGCGGGGGTAGTCGGCAGGTGTCCAGGTGTCGTTGAACGTGATCGTGCCCAGGGCGCCCGTGAGGTGGCTGCTCCCGGTCGGAGTCCATGTGACCGTGATTTCTTTGCTCTCCCCGGGGCCGAAGACCTTATCAAAGTCGCTAAGGGCTATATCCGTTGGGGTGCCGGCGTTGTTGAGGGCAGCCTCGATCAAGGCCCAGGTGGTGCCGGTGTTCGTCACGGTCACGGTTTGCTTGACCGTCTTGCCTGCCTGCACGGTGCCAAAATCAGCGTCCGTTACGGTCAGGGGCGCAGCCGTGACCTTTCCGGTCACATTCACCGGGTATGAGACGGGGCGTTGTTGGCCCCAGGACGGGGCGGGTACCTCAGCCTCGATGTAGAAGATTGGGTGGACCGGACCAGGCCAGGTTGGGGACTGGGCCAGAGGGATGGAAACAGTCTTCCCTGCCGGAATGACAACGGGGAACTGGCCCGCTTCCAGCGGTTTAAGACCCCCTGGCATGTATGCCGGTTCCAGGACGGGAAGATCAATGGCGGTGCGATTCGTCACCTCTAAGAAGACGGTCTTCTGCTCACCCACCTGCGTGGTGCCGAGGTCAATCTGACCGAAGTCAAGAGTCAGGACTTTGCCCGTGACCTGCACTGAGGCTTCAACGGCGTCACCTTCGGGTGTACCGTTTGCGGCAATCGGAACGGCCGAGGGATTCCACCCGCCGCCGTAACGTAAGTAGAAACTCTGTGGCGCAAAGTAGTACTCCAGGGTGCAAGTGTCACCGGCGTGCATCACAACGGAGGTCCACAGCGTCGGGCAGGTCCCGACGAGCTTGGCCCCTTCCTCCAGTGTGGGGGTATCGGGTACCACGTTCGAGGACACCCGGATGTCGCGCTTCGCGGTGAACGTGGACGTGCCGCTCTCGCGGATTCCGATACCGGCGCTAAGGGCGATCACCGTCGTATCGATGGAGAACAGATCGTTGGTAACGGGCCTGTCCGTGGCCATCGCCGGGGCAGCGGTAGCCAGACCGCCCAGAACGAAACTACCACTGAGCACACCTGCCAGAGAGGCACCCAGGGTGCGAGTGAAATTGAAGATCACAGTCTTCCCCCATCAGAGAATCAACAATCGCAGAAATCAAATGATAGCTGAATCTCAATTAGGCCCTCAATCCGGGAACTCTCAACGGTCACAGCAGCCGGCGGATTATCCGTGAGCGCGCCGTCCTCCAGGGTTTCTCGCGGGAGGACGGCGCGCCGTCCAGACCTTCTTTGGTTTGGGAAAGCGCTTGCGACACGGCGAGTCGCGTCATTCCGGGGCTTTAGCGCGCCAAAGAAGGTCAGGAAGGACATGCTGAAGGAGTATTCGGCTTAGGCGGCCGGTACGTCTTCGAAGGTGACCTGGTCCAACAGGATATGGCCCCAGCTTCCTGTGCCGTTATCGACCACCTGGAGCTGGGCGCTCTGACCGACGAGGTCGGAGACGTTCCAGGATGTCCACGCGAGATGCTCGCTGTTCTGGCCCGTCGCGGTGCGAACAACTTGCCCGTTGACCACGAGGTTGACCGTGGTCTGATTGTCGGGCTCACCGCCAACCGCGTTCGGCACGCTGCTGAACACGATCTGGTCCACCATGACGTGGCCCCAGGATCCGGTTGCGTGGTCGATGACCTGGATTTGGGCCTTCTGCCCCACGAGCGTGTGGACGTCCCAGTTCACGTTCGACATGGTCGATGAGTTCTGGCCCGTTGCCGTGCGGACAACTTGCCCGTTGACGAGGAGGTTCACCGCAGCGGCACCCGACTGGCCCCAGGGGTGGTTTCCTCCCGCGATGAGGAAGTCGATATAGTCCCGCGTGATCGTGAACGTCGGCGACGTGATCGCGCCGGTGGCGGCATCACCTCCTCCGACGTACGTATCGAGGACCTTGGAGCCGAGCTGGTTCGGGAGGGATTCCGCCGTCGGGCCTTGGCCAACGTAGCTGCCCGACGCCGTCCACCCGGCACCCCACGTCGCGCCCTCGAAGTCGGCGAAGACGTCCGAGGGCCTCGGGTTGTTCCCGCCTCCTGCGAGGAAGTTGACGTACGAGTGGCCGATGGTGAACGACGGCGAGGTCAGCGTTCCGGTCGACGCGTCGCCGCCGTTGAAACTGTTGACGAGCCTGTTCCCGAGGTAGCCCGTGACGGGCTGCTGGTTAGCGAGCGCCCCGGTGGCGGGCCCGGAACCGAAGGCCGCTCCCGCCGTCGTCCATGAACCATATGTGCTGCCTTCGAAGTCTGCGAACGGCGCCGCGGGATTCGCCTGCTCGGTGATATTGGCGAATTCCGTGATCGAGAGGTTGGTGAAGTTCGCGCTACCGCCGATCGTGAAAAGGGAGATCCCAGTGTCCGACGACGTGAAGAAGTCCTGGTTCGAGAGTGCGATCCGGCCGTCGTCGGCGAAGACCTCCACGCTGCCGTGGTCCACGAGGATCCGGAGGTGCACGGATGTCGCACCCGATGCGAGCGGCGCCTGCGACTGCTGGTAGGTGCCGAAGGAGTACGGCACCTGGTCCTGCGCGGAGCGATCGACGTAGAGGTTGCCCCCGTAGACGCCGATGTTCGTGTGCCGGCTGGCATCCTTGTTCTCGCCCACGGAGATACCGACGTTGTTCAGGGCGGTCCAGCTGACGTCGGCGTCGAGCTCGTAGGCCGAGCCGTGGTAGTCGAGGGCTGTCCGTCCATTGACAGTGGCGTTGGCGGGCTTAACGGTCTTGGTGGCGTAGTTGGCCAGATTCGGTGTCGGCTGGGACAGAAGGCTGTAGACGCCGCTGCCCTCGGACTTGAGGCTGAGCTGGCGCACCACGGACATCTGGCCGTTGTAGTTGTCGGTGGAGTCAGTCGGTACGGTGTGCGGCGCGTAATGCCAGTTGTTCATCCAGCCGATCGCGTAACGGGAGGTGTCGGGATTCGCGGCGTCCGGCCAGCTCACCGAGGCGTACCAGTCCGAGCCCCAGTCGAGCCACTGCGGGTCCGTCTGGTCCGCGACGAACGCCGAGCCGTTCCAGGTGCCGGTCCAGTAGGCGTACGTGTCCGGCTTGCCGCTGTAGTCGCCCTGCATGCTCCCGGCCATGATCCAATGCCACGAGCCGTCGTTGGCCTTCATCTGGAAGATGTCCGGGCACTCAACGCCGCCGATGTTCGGGGTGGTGTAGCTGAAGTCCGTCTGATGGGTCCAGGTCTTGAGGTCCGGCGAGGTGTAGAACGTGATTTTCTGCTGGCGGCCGATCGCTGCGACCCACGTCGAGTGCGCCGCGTCCCAAACGATCTTCGGGTCGCGGAACCAGTCCGAAGCATCCGGGTTGGCGATGACCGGCGCGCCGTACTGTGTGAACGTTGTCCCCCCGTCGGTCGAATACCAGAGGTATTGCGACTGCTGGAACGGGTCGCCGTCGGTGGGTTGCGTTGCGAGCGCGACGACGGCGCCGGCCCCGAAGCCCGCGGTGTTGTTCGTGTCGATCACCGAGGAGCCGGTCCAGACGGGGAAATTGCTCTGGAGCGGGAGGGCGTCGCCTTGGTCGTTGAACACCACGGTGTCCGACGACGTCGCATGTCGCCACCCGCCGGGGCCGTTGTCCTGGGTGCTGTGGAGGTAATAGAAGTTGTACTTGCCGTTGAGATAGATGGGCCGCTGAGGATCGCTCAGCCATCCTGACGGCGGGGTCATGTGGTAGGTGGCGCGCATTGTCGGTGCGGTCGCGCTGCCGACGGCTCCTGCGCCGGGGATGTCCCCGGTCACTACGGTGGTCGTGAAAAACATCGTGAGCGCGGCGAAGAGGGCGAGCAAGCTCGCCCTCTTCGACAGTCTCCTTGCTGAGTGGGCCATAAAATCTCCGGGTCTCGGTCAGGACTGCTCGACCGCCGATAGCTCTGCGTCGAGCCACTGCACACGGCGTTGTTGAGCAGGCGGGGGAGCTTGTGGTGGAGCTAAGGACTTGTGATTAAACGCTTAATCACGGAAAGAATAGCTGGCGATGAAGTTTTGATCAAGCGTTTTAGCGCACTGGTTTAATCGGCTGCGCGGACGGCGAGGCGACTCATGAGCGCGCGCCGGATCCGCTGGGCTGGCTGTTCTACCGCCACGCAGCTCAGGAAACCAAGGGGCCAGGCCGCCACGAGAGCGAGCGCAGCAAACCCGAGCGCGGGAACGTGTGATGGCGCATGGGCTGCAGCGAGGAGCTGTTGGACCGGCCATCCGTAGATGTAGATCCCGTAAGAGAGGTCGTAGTGAGACCCGATGGTGGATGCGCTGCCGATTGAACCGATCGACAGGACAAGGTAGGCAAACGGCAATGGGGCGAGGGCTGTACCGAAGCCCGTGGCGAGAGCGCCCCAGACGGCCAGTGCAGCGAGAAGGCTTGGCACCGCACCGACGCGGATTCTGTGCTTCTGGGTGGCAAGGAGGGATCCCGCCATGAAGATCGCGAGCAACGGGAGGACGAATTCGGTGCGGTTCGGCCCAAAGCCACCCGCTAGGAGCTTTCCGAAGACTGCGCCCGTGGATGCCGCAAAGAGCAGGAAAATTGCAGTGGCCGTGCCTCGCCTGCTCTCTGGAATCCTGCGGAGCAGGAACACAATCACAGCGACGATGACGTAGCACAGCCCCTCCCAGGTGAGAGTCCACAAGGGGCCGTTCCAGTCGAAGCGGTCGTTGTTGCCCCAGAGGGACGTCCCTATGGCGGGCGTGTCCATGACGCCGACGCTGAGGGCCAGGGCGGCGCCGAGGAAGGCCAGGGCTCCGCGTGGGTCGTAGGTTCCATGTGTCAGGAGGGCGCCAAGCGGTGCTGCCACGAAGGCAACAGCAAGCGCAGCGACGGCGAGAGCTGGATAGATGCGGGTGAGTCGGGCCGCGGCATACTCCAGGACTGTCTCGGAGCGTTCGGCGCTGACAGTGATGAGATAGCCGGAGATGGCGAAGAACCCTATGACGCCTGCGGTGCCGAGCTTGATCCCGTAAAGCGAGGGTTCCGGGCCGTAGCCGCCCAGCCACCAGGAGTGGGAGACGATCACGGCTGCGGCGAAGACCAAGCGCAGGGCGTTCAGCGAGTTTGGCCCGGAGCCCAGGGCGCTACCCAGGGTGCGGGCGCCTAGCATGGCCAGACTCGGACCGCTCCGGGCTCTCGTTGGGGTCTTCATGGGCTGGTCATCTCTTTTTGGGCTCAGAGGCTATTCGGGTGACCTTCTTGGGTGTGACCCGGATAACACTCTGATCGAATCTACACGAGTAGATTCGAGGGGTCAAGCGACTTTACCTTCGTCCCGGTTCTCGTGCGAAACAGTGAGCGCGCTTCCTGTGCTGTCCCAGAGAAATCGTTCAACGTCACACCGTAGGGGCGCGTGTTTGCCGAGGATTTACGCGGGGGAATTAGTGAGGCGCCGCCATCTAGCCACAGTGTGATGCCCTCCTGCCGTGCCGTTCCGCCCTTCAATAGACTTCCGAACACGTTCCGAATACGATGGATGCATGACCATCGCAGCAGACCTCCCAGTGGCAACCCGACGCTCATCTGACCTGAGCAAGCACTCCGCCGAGGTTTTCGCCGAGGCCGAGGACCATCCCGTGACGGTGACCCGGCGCGACGGCGAGACGCTGGTTCTGATGTCGCAGCGTGAAGCCGATGGGCGCTCCCTCCTGCTGAACTTCGCCGCGCAGCTCATCACCGTCACTCTCGATGACCGCGGCACGCTGGCCGAGCGCATGTCGAAGGCTTTCCCCTGGATGCTCGCCCTCTCGCCAGTCGATAGGGAGTCCTGTGCACAGGACCTCGTCGATGCTGCGCGTGCGTCTTTCTCAACCAACCAGCCGCACCTCGCCATTGCCGAGCTGACCAGCTGGAAAGAGACGGCCACGGCCGTAGCCGCCGGGCTCGGCAGCGCCGACCTCGTGTGGCTTGACGATGACGAGACCGTGGAGCGGCCGTAACTGTGGCCGCGGCCAAGAAGGGCGAGCTGGTCCCCCGTCCACCGAAAAAGATTGAGTACGAGATCCGCTTCGCCACCGCCGACGCGCAGAAGGGGTGGCGGGATCTCGTCGCAACGATCCGCAACCCTATGACGGAGACCTGGGACTTCCTCACCCGGACGCCGTTGGCGACGACGCCGACGAACTACCGGCTGAAGGGCGAACTCGGCGTCATCGAGCGAGGTGGCACGAGGTACGAGCGCTGGCAGCACAAACCGACGGCGATGGGCACCGCACGCATCTGGTTCTACCATCACGAGCGCACAGTCTTTCTCGAGCAGGTGCACACCAGTCATCCGAACGAGACGAAGTAGCCCGAACCAGACTCGTTTCAGCCGAAGCTCACCCGCGACGGACAGCCACCCTCAATCAGCCCGTCGATAGTGCAAGGCGACCGCGCCGTTGCTGAGCGGCTGCGCAGAGATCAGATCGAGGCGTCGGGTGCTAGGCAGCCCGCCCTGGTACAGAGTGGGACCGTGGCCGGCAATCCTGGGATGGACAAGGAACTTGTACTCGTCGATCAGATCCAGTTGGTCCAGCGCTGTCGCAAGTTTGCCGCTGCCGACGAGCACCCCGCCGGGAGTCGCATCCTTGAGATCCTGCACCGCCGTGCGCAGCTCGCCCACGACGTGGTGGCTGTTGGTCCACGGGAAGTCGCTTCGCGTCGACGACACAACGTACTTCGGCTTGGCCTCCAGCTTGAGCGCCCACTCGCGCATCGCAGGCGGCGCGTCCTCCTCGCCGCGGGCGACCGCTGGCCAGTAGCTCTCCATCATCTCGTAGGTGGTGCGGCCCCAGAGCATTGCGCCCCCCTCGTCCATGAGGCGGGTGAAGTAGGCGTGCGTCTCGTCGTCGGCGATGCCTTCCTGGTGGTCGACGCAACCATCAAGGGTGACGTTGATGCTGAAGGTTAGGAGACCCATACGATGATTCTAGGCTGCCCACTTACCGATGCCTCAACTATCACCGCCTCGCCACGGAGGCTATTCACTGAACTAGTTAACGGGTAACACTGCAGGCTCTCCTCTACTCAATTCCGTGCAAGGATGCGCAGGTCTTCATTCGAGTAGCGGAACCTCTAGTATTTTGTCCAGTCGAGCGCCTTAATCCTTGCTATGAACAAGGTGAACAGCTGGGTCGAGCTACTCGGCGGCTGGTGTTTGGGGCGGCGTCCAAGGACGTCAGATACTCGGCACATGATCGGATCATGGGCCGCAAAAGCGATGCTTAGTTTCATCGTATTTGAGTGGGTCGTTCAGCTTGGGTGGAAAGGCAATGGCACTTACAGCTACGCATCGAACTACGTCAGCGACCTCGGCGCGGTACATTGCGACGACGTCGGAAACCCTACCCGCTACGTGTGTTCTCCGTCCTTCGCTGCGATGGATCTGGCTCTTATCTTCATCGGCGTGAACGTCGTAGTAGCGGCCTGTCTCATCACTTCGCCGGTGCTCTGGATTGCAGCACATGCCGGCGACCTTGATGACGCTTACAAGGCGGTACGCCGGGACAAAACTGACGGCAAGATTCGAATGCGGCCCACCGGCTTTGCCAAGGTAACGACAACCATCATTCGTTGGTCGCTCGCCGTTACCGGGCTGGCTATTTTCGCAATCGGCGTCTTCCCCGAAGACTATCCAAATGCAGGCCACACTATTGGAATCCACGACCCGGCCGTCGTCATTCTGTCCTTTGGTATCTTCGTAACCCTCGTCTCGATCGGCGTGCTCTGGTTTAGACGGACCAACGCAAGCCTTTGGTTTTTCGGACTGGCCATCGTCGCCGGTGTATCTGGGTTGTTGATGCTGCTCACCGGGGGTAATACCGATTTCTCAGGCATTTTTGAGCGTGGCGTCATCTACGCATTCATTGCCGGCCTGGCCATCCTTGGCTTCATGGTCAGTTCTGCGGCCCATCATGAGCGCATTGGCCAACTTCAGCCGCGACCAATCGCAAGGCCGCTATGGGGGCCTCGCCAGGCTGGGCGGCTTGTCGCACCGTTCAGGCGGCGTCACGCGACCGTGCTCGAGGTTTAGCAGTCGACCATGCCGCGGGAACCCGCCCCTTGTTGGCGAGTCCTGCAGCCGGCCCGAGATGGGGGGATAACGGCCAGAATGGTCCACCGGGCGGACACATGTCCGCTCTGGCTTGCTTTGAACATCGACACCTGACATCACGCAGACCTGAATCGGGAGGCTACCGCCTCACGCGTAGCTGAAACGTCAACATCCCCGGCTGTCTCCGCGGCAAGCACTTTGGCCAGCCGTCTCGGCCAGAGCACGTGAACACCACGAGGCGAGAACGCGCCCCCGATTAGGGGCCAGTTGGCCTCGACGAAGCAGAGCACAGCGGTAACCGGAACGCTCCCGACGCCGGCGCGCACTACGTCGACCTGTTTGAGCACCCCATCGACCAGTTTCGTGCAATCTCAGCTGGCGAAATCTGCACCACGACGCCCAGAGAAAGCAGAAAACCCCCGGATTTCCGGGGGTTTTCTTTGGCGGTGACGGTGGGATTTGAAACCTTTTCAGCCCCAATGAGGGCATGAAAAATCCCTAGAATTCAAGGATTTTGGTTACTTCAAATCACCCGTTCTTACATCGGATGTGCCCAAAATGTGCCCAAAAAGTGCCCAGGGCCGACTTGCGAACTTTCTGCGGGCTAGCCGCTACCTGAAAGGGTCGGGCTCTGGTTCCATCCACCATTCGCCGTTCTTATGGTTCCGTGCCCGTAGCCATTCCACGAGGGCCCTGATGTCGTCCTCGTGCAGCATGATTCGCCGCTTGCTGAGTCGAGTGTGAATGCCGGAGATCCGGCAGTGGTTGCGAAGCTCTGACCCGGTCATGCCCAAGCAGGAACAATGGGTTCGTTGGCATGCGCCCGAAGCTATCCGCCATCTGAGGAAAACAGCCCCCACACGAGTGAAAATGGCCCTATGCCGAGAGTGGGCTTGGCAGCTGGGGGCCGGGGTCTTTTGTCGGCATCGCCGACGAATGAATCCGTTCAATGGCTCAAGGGCATCTTCGCCATCCGACAGAAGGAGCTCGCGGCAGCCCGATTCGTTTCGGACATGAACACTGCCATCCAAAAAGGAATCGTTATGGACCTTCCGAACTTCATGGCACTCAACGTCCTAACAGCACTGAACTTTAAACACCAAGGATTCCGCCATGAAAAAGAAGTCCGCTGCGTCAGCCTCTCGGCTAGCGTAAATTTCCTAGTGATGCCCACTGATAGTGCCAAGACAATCGTGCCGTGGAAAGGATCTCCGGTCAGCGCTAAAACGGCACATCAGCCCCTGCCAATAAAGGAAATCCTGATTGGGCCGAGGGCCACGGCCCCGACAATCGAAGCCATCTCCCAATGCCTTTCTGACGCCGGACTCAAGGACCTCGTGGCACAAAGCGACCTTCCGTTCCGCTGAACTCCGTGCGAGGCGCCGCCAACGAGCGTCCGGCTCCGGAGATGTTGGGGTATATCAGCTCGGTGTACTGGAATTTTGGCAGGATCGCTGGCGGATAGTGTCCGCTTAGAGGAATGGACGCGCTACTGTCGACTGCTGGAATTCCCCCTTAAATAGCCCGAGGAAATGAACTTTTCAATTTCACTTTCGTGTCCACTGTTTTGAGCTAGTGGACGGACATTACGACAAACAGTCGAGATGGGTGCCCTATTGGAGCGGGGAATTGCAGCCTACAGGTTCAAAAAGTCTTGTGGCGCGAGTATGGACTACTCGCTGCACTGGGCTTACTACACGACCGTCACTCTATTGACACTCGGATAACACAAACCTATTTACATGCACCTGTTTTGAATGTAAGAATTTGCGCACCCACAGAAGCTCGACTACCTTCACTCGCGGTCGATGCTTCCACTCGCGCTAGTTATTGGGGGGGCACATGCGCGCCTTTAATGCGCCTTTTGGCTCAATTGGATTTTCAGTTTTCAGCAGGATTGTTGCCGGCTTTGCAGCAGCGGTCGTGGTCGCCGGGATACTCGGTGTTTCCCCGGTACCGGCGAATGCCGCTGCTGCGCCACAAACTGCTGAACCAACAGTAGTCACGGCACCAACAGGCGCGGTTCCGTTGGATCTCGTGAAAGGCGATGCGTGCAGTCCAAACTCCTTAGACGGGGAGGCAGTGGCGAGCCTCCAGTGCATTGCCGGAACCGCGAGGGTGACCCGCAGCCTCAATCTCAATCCGGAGTGTTACAAGGGCTTCAACGCCGGGTTGCTTTATGCCAATGGCGTGTACCAACTTCACCAGTGTGGTTCCACAGGCAAAGGAGCGGAAGCCATTGCCCAGGCCCGATATATCTACGGGCGCAGCATGGCCTCCCAGAGTGTCCACTTCTATCCCGGTATTAGTCCGGGGATCCAATGGGAAATGAGCCTGCCAGATGGGCGCGTCACACGCAGAAGTGACATCGTCGAGTACGACCCGAACCCCAATCCGACATCCAAGCTGGTTGACATTCTCGAAGCGAAAGGCGCCTGGTACGGCACCTCATCGGATGCGCAAACCCAGGTGAATAACTACGTCCGCTTGTTCAATGGGTCCCAGCAGGACACGTCCTATGCGGCGCAGCTCTCTTCAAGAACACACCCCTACACGGACGCCTTCAAGATCCACATTGGGAATTGTTTCGATGGCAGCGAGCAATATGTGGAATACGCCGTATCGAAACCCGCAGATGGCGTGCTGATGGTGACACCCGGGAGAGCCCGGGAAGACTGCAACCAACCGGCGCGAGTCCTTGACGTCCAATGGTTGGATCAGGACTTCGACACCTGGCCCAAGACCTATCCGCTGGTGCTCCCACTGATCGGGACGGTAGGAGGCGGCTCCCAACCGGAGCCGCTGTGGCTCCGTACGTTGCCGCTGCGCAGGTTCGCGGACCTCGTCGAATCGGTACTGCGCAATGCATCCTGCATGTGGCTCTGCATTGGCTCCGACGGTGTGAGAACGCCTGATGGCCCCCTTGATCTCCCCAACCAGTTGATGCTGATGGATTGGCTCAAATCCCAGGGCGTTCAAACCGCGTTCGGCGACCCGCACCTGGTCAACCTCGACGGAACCGCTTTCGACGTCCAGTCGGTTGGCGAATTCGACCTCGTCCAGTCGGCGCAGGACGACGTACCGTACGACTTCCGGGTACAGGCCCGCTTCAAGGGGCTCTCCGGCGGCAAGGTATCAACAACGGACGCAGTTGCCTTTGTCCTCAACGGCAAGAAAGTCATCCTCTCCAGCACAGGGCTTACAGTCGAAGGCACCCATCTGGACATTCCCGACGGGTCGTACGTCTACTTCGGAGCAGGCTCGGCAGTGTTCCGAAACGGCAACGCATACGCCGCTGTCTGGCCGGGCCAGACAGACCGCCCGGTACTCACCTTCGAATCTTCAAATGTCCGCATCCACGTACCATCTGCCATCTCGACCCGGGGACTCTTGGGCAACAACAACGGGGTCAAAGGCGACGATTTCGTCACCCGAGGCGGATGGAACCTCGGAGCGAACCCGGGCGCAGCGGCCCTGCACGGGTCCTTCGCAGACTCGTGGCGCATCACCGATGCAACCTCACTCTTCAGTTACGGCACGGGACAATCAACCGCAACGTTCACCGACACGAGCTACCCCCAGAACATTGTCAAAGTCTCCGACTACAGCTCTGACGTCATCACAGCGGCCCAGAACTCCTGCCACCAGGCCAACGTCGACGAAGGTCCTGCCCTCAGCGGCTGCATCAGCGACGTGATCCTCAGTGGCGACGCACCGACCTACACGGCCCTTGCGGCCCAGGTCAAAGCGCCCGCCAGTTCACTCGTTGGATCAAAAACGTTCGACTCCAACGGGCACCTCGGCGAAGACTTCGAAAGCGCTGTCGCCCCGAATTTTGATCCCTACAGGCTTTCAACCGATTCCGCGACGTCGACCATCGCGGGCCCGCTTTCCGGCGACAGGCCCTATGCCTTCTCTGTCACAGATATGCCCGCGCACAACTCCCTCACCGTTGCCTTTGATCTACTCACTCTCGGAACCTGGGACGGAGTGAACTCTTCGCTGGCCCTGAACATCGACGGCTCAAGTGTGTGGTCAAGCAGCCTCTCCTCGGTGACCAACGCGACTCCGGCTGGCACAGGGCAGCTCGCCTCCGGAGACCAATTCAAGAAATACCGGGTCAGCGTCAACCTGCCCCACTTGACGCCCACCCTCAAAGCCTCGCTCACGGCAAGCGGCATCGCGCTAACGGCGAGCAGAGCAATCGGTATAGACAACATCGACATCACCGAACAACTGATCCCGCCCCAGACCTTCGCGCTCCCTCTTGACGGCAGTGCAATCAGCGACGGCGTCCCCGGGGCCGGTGCGGGGAACCTGGAAACGAAGGCCTCCAAGGACGCCTACACATTCACTGTTCCTGACGGAGGCAGGACGTTGTTCCTGGATTTCCGCTCGTGTGTGAGCAACAACGGGAATCAGTTCTTGAACGGGCTGATGTGGCAAGTCGTCAATGCATCGAGCGGTACGAAAGTCGCCGGGGGTTACTGCAGCAGCGGCAACACGACTGTGGACCTTCCGCCGGGAGATTACCGGCTCGAGCTGACGACAGATCCCACGCGAGACTCCTGGGGAACGTATAGCCTGTCGGCGTTCTTCGTCCCCGACCCTCAGACCTTCACCCTGCCGCTCGACGGGAGCGCCGTAAGCAACAGCGTCCC
>NZ_JAMXIC010000139.1 GCF_027587375.1 Arthrobacter sp. B2a2-09 | reverse complement strand
GAGGTGACGCCTTCCTGGAGGTCGCCGTCGGAGGCAATGACCCAGATGGTGTGGTCACCTGGCCCGCAACGGCTTCACCGTTGCCCTCCACAACCGCTCCGTCGAAAAGACCGACGCCCTGCTGGCCAAGCACCGCACGGACGGCGACTTCATCCGCACGGAAACCCTCCAGGAACTCGTTGACTCCCTCGAGAAGCCCCGCCGCGTCCTGATCATGGTGAAGGCCGGCAAGCCGGTTGACGCCGTCATCGACCAGCT
>NZ_JAMXIC010000138.1 GCF_027587375.1 Arthrobacter sp. B2a2-09 | reverse complement strand
GGCGAACCCCTCGTGCCGATCTACGTGTTCTACTCCATGTTCGGCTTCCAACGCACCGGCGACGCCTTCTGGGCCGCCGCGGACCAGATGACCCGCGGCTTCATCATCGGCGCCACCGCAGGACGGACCACCCTCACCGGCGAAGGACTCCAACACGCCGACGGACACTCCCCCATCCTGGCCTCCACCAACCCCGCCGTGCTCACCTACGA
>NZ_JAMXIC010000137.1 GCF_027587375.1 Arthrobacter sp. B2a2-09 | reverse complement strand
ATTTCGATCAGGAAGGAAGCGAGTTCGCCCTTGTTCCATTCGGCGAAGATCCTGGACTGCTCGGCCGGCTCGATGCCGGCACCGGAGCGAAGGAGATCAAAGGCTTCACCGATGACCTGCATGTCGGCGTATTCGATGCCGTTGTGGACCATCTTGACGAAGTGTCCGGCGCCGTCGGTGCCGATCCAGGCACAGCACGGCTGGCCGTCAAC
>NZ_JAMXIC010000013.1 GCF_027587375.1 Arthrobacter sp. B2a2-09 | reverse complement strand
GGGCTTGCGTTCGACCGGGACGGCTTTGTTGCGCTGTTCAACGCGCAGCAGCTTACGGCCTTCAGGTGCCAGGGTCATGAGGAACTCCATAATTCAGGTGGCGCGGACGCACCACGATGATTCGGTTCCTCCCCGCTCTGTATTGGACCTGAGAGTTTCCGCATCTCCGCTTCGCGGCTGGACGCTTGCACCGTCGGTGAGTCCGGTTGCCCGGGCTGCTTTCCAGAGTTGCCTTGCCGCGGCGGTACATGGGCCTGAGAGATTCCTGGGGAGGATTTGCTCCTACGGCGCCTGCTGAAACGTACCGGCAGGGCTCTCCCGCCGCAGATCATAAGCACGTGCCGCCTTTCGGTGACACGTCTCACATGGTATCCGGTGCCTGTGCGGCATGCAAAGATTCGCGTCCGTCGAGTGACCCAGCCTCACCGGGACCTTCACCGGAAACGTTACCGGCGGCCACGTCGACGTCATCGTGGTGTGGAACGCCCAGCGCGCGGACGGCTCGACCCTCGAAGGCGAGTACGAGGCCACCATCTCAGCAGGGACGCTGACCGGGACGACCCATGACGTCGCCAACCCGTCCAGCCAGGCCACGTGGACCGCTTCCGGCGGTCCTACCAAGGACTGCAGTGGAGCCACCGCGACGCCCACTAGCTCGCCCTCGTCGACCACCCAGAGCGCGGCCGCGGCGGAATCGGACATCCTCGAAGCCCTGGAGAACCCCCAGAACGGCAGCAAGCCCGCGATGGGGCTGAATGCCAGCGGCGGCGAAGCGATCGTGGAAGCCTTCAAAGGGCTCTTCCCAAAGAACGACGAGCAAGCCAACACCCTCGTCTTCCAAGCCGGGCTGCTGGCTTCGTCGGACGGCTCGGATGGGAAGCCCACGTTCCCGGGCGTCAGGGCATGCATGCCCATCATCCTGCGCATGGCTTACAACGGGGTCACCGACCCGGATGCTGCTGCCCGTGCATCAGCACTGTTGGCGGCCCGGCGCCTGCTGGTCTACCTCGTGGGACGGGACTTCGCGGTCACCAAGGGAGCGCCGCAGTGACGCCGCGCCGGACCCTCGTCGTCCTCGTCGTCTTCACTGCAACGTCAGTGGCTCTCGCCGCCTGCGTGGGGCCAGGGCCCAGTTCGCCGAGTTCTTCCCAGGTGACGACCCCCTCTTCCCAGGTGACAACGACGTCGCCGCAGCCACCCAACAGCGCCGGACTCACCCTGACCCCGCCGCAAGGTTGGGCGATCCGCGCACTGCCCACTCCCGGTGGGATCGTGCTGGCCGACTCGGAAGCGGACCTGACTGCCCAGACCGTGGCCGGGCCGAGGCTGACCGCTGTGCCGAACACGGCGGCGGCCACCGCCGACACGCTGATCGCCAACCTCGACAAGGAGGCACTGTTTGATCCGACGGCCACCCAGCAGGCCTTCGGCCCGTATGAGCAGGTCCCGGTGCTGCGTTTCACGACGGCAGCCACACCCACCGAGGGCGAAACCGTCGAGATCATTGCAATCACGGTTGCTCCCAACGAGGCCTATTTGATGACGCTGGAGGCGCCTTCGTCGAGCTGGAGCACGGCACAGGCGTCACTCGAGGGCGTCGTGGCGTCCGCCTCGATCAATGCGGAACTCTTCCCGAAATGACTACTTCCGCCTTGGCTAGATCCTGCGGTAGCTGAGGTCGAAGATCATGCGTCCGGCCTCGTGGGCTTTGTTTTCGAAGCTGGTCCGGATTCGGCCATCGAAGCGGGGTGCCCATCCGCCCACGTGGTCCACGCCCTCATTGGGTCCTGTGTGCTCGGTGCTGACCGGCGCGCGGCCTTCCTTGACTGGCGCCCCGCCAACCATGGATTCGACGCCGGATTCCCACACCTGGGTGAGGGGGCTTTCCGCACCGCTGCGCTCGCCGTCGTGCAGGTTTTCAAACTCGGTGGACCCGGCGAGGACCTCGCGGACGTGCACGGCATAGTTGGACCAGTCGGTGGCGATCCGCCACAGGCCACCCTTCTTGAGGGACCGCGCAGCGAGTTCGGCGAACGCGGGCTGAATGAGGCGGCGTTTGTGGTGTCGGGATTTGTGCCATGGGTCGGGGAAAAAGACCCAGAGCTCGCTCACTGAACCCGCGGGGAGCATGGTGGCCAGGACCTCGGGGGCGTTGGCTTCGACCACCCGTACGTTGCTCAGGCCGCGGCTGTTGATCTTGATCATCGTGTTGGCCAGGCCCGGGGTGTAGACCTCCACGGCGAGGAAGTCCTTGTCCGGGTTCTCCTCCGCCGCGTGGCATACGGCGTCGCCGAGTCCCGAACCGATTTCAACGATCAGCGGTGCTTTGCGCCCAAACTCCGCTTCGGCGTCGAACACGTAGTCCGGGTGCACGGAGGTGTTGGCGACATGCCGCGGAACCTGGATGGCCCAACGGTCGGAGTGCTCTTCCCACGCAGCCTGGCGGCGGCCCTGAAGGCGCGTCCCACGGCGCACAAAACTGACCGGCCTGCCACCATAGGTGCCGAAGGAGGCTTGGCTGCCTGGAGTCACGGGGCGCGAAGACTGCGGTGTTTCAGGGGAATCTGGGGTTTCACTCATCTCCTCCAGAATACCGTTGCAGGGCCAAACGCCTGCGGCGGAACCTGCGTACGCTCCCGTCATGAGGCGCCCGCGTATGAGCGTGACTGCCAGAATGGGTTGGTGACCCCCGCTTCAAGCTCCCCCAAGAACACCAAGCCGCATTCCGGCGTCCCCGAGATCCTCGTCGACGCCGAGATCGACGAGATTCCCGCCGCCGAGCCCACCCAGGTCAAGACGCGCGGCGGACTCGTCTTCCTGGGGATCTGCCTGGTGCTCATCGGCCTGAACCTGCGGACGGTGTTCTCGAGCTTTTCGGCGGTTCTTCCCGAAGTCACCGCCGACGCCGGGCTGCCGGGCTGGGCGGTGGTTGTCCTCACCACTGTGCCAGTGACCTTGTTGGGTGTCTTCGCGCCGCTGGCGCCGATCCTGGCCCGCCGTTTCGGCGCGGAGCGGGTATTGCTCGGCGCGATGGCGGTGCTGACCGCCGGGCTGCTGCTCCGTCCCGTGGACCTCGCGGGCGCCGGTCACTTGCCCGCACTGCTCACCGGAACATCGGCGTGCGGCGCCGCGATCGCGCTATGCAACGTGCTGCTGCCCGGCGTGGTCAAGCGCGACTTCCCGCACCGCCTGGGGCTCATGGGCGGGCTGTACACGACGGCGATTTGTGCATCTGCCGCGCTTGGCGCCGGTTTCACCTACCCCGTCTTCACGGCGGCCGGGCACTGGACTTCGGCGCTGTGGTTCTGGGCGCTGCCCGCCGCCGTCGTACTTTTGCTTTTCTTGCCGCTGGCGATCCGCCAGCATCCCGTCCGCCACAACGCCGCCGACGGCGGTGCGAACGTCTGGCGTTCCGCCGTCGCCTGGCAGGTCACCATCTTCATGGTGTTGCAGGCGATGATGTCCTTCAGCGTGTTTGCTTGGTTGGCGCCGATTCTGCGTGATCGCGGGATCGACGGCGGGACGGCCGGCTTGATCGTGTCCGTGTCGATTGTGCTGCAGATGCTTGGTTCGTTCATTGCACCGGGGCTCGCGGCACGTTTCAAGGATCAACGCGTCATCAACACAGTGGTGGCCCTCATGACCGGCGGCGGCTTCGCCTTGAGTATTTTCGGCCCCACGGATCTGATTTGGGTCTGGACCGGGCTGTTGGGCCTCGGCCAGGGGAGCCTCACCGCCGTCGCGTTGACCATGATCATGCTGCGTACCCGTGATTCGCACACAGCGGCGCACCTTTCCGGCATGATGCAGGGCGTCGGCTATGGATTGGGCTCTACGGGAACCCTGATGGTCGGGCAGTTGCACCAAGCGACCGGTGGCTTCGCGGCTGCCGGCATCCTGTTCCTCGTGGTGGGATCCCTTGCGGCCTTCTTCGGCTTCCGCGCCGGCCGGAACCGCTACGTGGGCGGCTGACCCAACTGACTCGCAGTTGTTGTCGCTTTCAGCGCTGAAAACGACAACAACTGCGAGCTACTTGGGGAGGGAGTGCGGCGGCGCGGCACGGGATTTGTCCGGCGAGGCGGCATAATCGGGTACATGGTCATGCTGGCACCCTCGCGCGAGCTGGACGGGCTCGATCGGCGGATTGTCGGCGCTCTCCAGGTCAATGGCCGCGCCTCCTGGCGGCGGATCGCCGAAGTCCTGGGCGAGCCGTTCAGCACGGTGACCCGCCGCGGCATCGCACTGCTGGATTCGAGCATCGTGCGCGTGGCCGGCCTGGTGACCCTTGGCCCCACACACCTTGTGGAAGTCCACTGTGAGCCCTCGCGGTTGCTCACCATCGCGGAGGAGCTTTCAGGCGACCCGGACGCCATTTTTGTCTATGCGCTCACCGGCCCAACTCGTCTCCTGTTCGAAGTGCAGGCCCGTCCGGGACGCCTCTCAAGCCTTGTGCTGGAGGAACTTCCAGCCCTCGACGGCGTGGTGCAGGTGAGCGCGTCGCCCGTCATGGAGTACTTCCGCACGGTGGCTGAATGGCACCCGGGTCCGGTCACCGCAGAGGAAACTGCCGCGCTCCAGGAAGTGCCGCCTCCACCGTCCCGACCGAGTGCGAGTGGAGTGCTCGACGACGTCGACTCTCACCTTGTGCGGATCCTCGTGGCTGACGGCCGCGTTCCGGTCGCCGAGCTGGGGGAAGCCGTGGGACTCTCCGCCCCGGCCGTGCGCCGACGGCTCAACACCCTTCTCGAGGAGGGCACGCTGAGTGTCCGGGCGATCGTTGAGCCCACGGACATCGGCCTTCCGATCGAAGCCGTGGTCTGGGTCCGCACCGCCCCGTCCGACGCCGTCGAGGTTGGCCGATTGCTCGCTGATGCGCCCGGGGTCCGCTACGCGGTCATGGCAATGGGCGAATTCCAGCTCATGGCCAACGTCACCCTCGCGAGCTTGAACGAACTGCGCGACTTCCTCACGTCATCTCCCTGGGCCGCCCGTGCCCTGGCTGTGCGCAGTTCCCTCGTGGTGCGCGCGTACAAGCGCGGTGGCGTGCGCATGCCCGCCCTCGGCTGAGTCATTTAGAAACCAGCTTCCTCCCGCCTGGGTTCACTCCTGCCCTGAACCGGGAATCTCGCGCGCCAAGAAACCTTGCCCACACCCCTAGTCAAATGTGATCCATCGCACTATCGTGGTTCATTAATTCCAGTTGAGATAAAGAAATGACTCAAAAGGAAACTAGATGAAAGCAAAATGAATCATGACAAACGACTTGATTTACCGTGGGGCAGTGGAGCTTGCCGGGCTCCTGCGTTCCCGGGAGGTGTCTGCCGCCGAGGTCCTCGAGGCGCACCTGGAACAGATCGACAAGCTCAACCCGTTGATCAACGCGGTGGTGACCCTTGACGAAGAGGGCGCCAGGGCGGCCGCAGCGGAAGCCGATCGAAAGATCGTGGCCGGGGAGCCGGTGGGGCCACTCCATGGCTTGCCCATCAGCTTCAAGGACACCGCGAATACCGCGGGGATGCGGACCACCTTCGGACACCCGAATTTTCGGGACCACGTTCCGGCGGAGAACGATCTGCACGTCCAGCGCATCCTCGACGCCGGTGCCATTCGGGTGGGCAAGACCAATGTCCCGGAGTTCGCCGCTGGATCCCACACGTTCAACCGTCTCTTCGGCGCAACGCGCAATCCCTATGACCCCGGCAAGTCCGCCGGTGGCAGCAGCGGCGGTGCGGCGGCGGCCCTGGCAGCGGGCTTCCAGCCGATCGCCGATGGAAGCGATATGGGCGGCTCCCTCCGCAACCCGGCGTCGTTCTGCAATGTGGTCGGCCTGCGTCCCACCCCCGGCATGGTCCCCAACACGGACGGCAACAACGTCTTTTTCCCGCTGGGGGTGGCCGGACCTATGGGCCGCACGGCGGCGGATGCTGCGCTTTTGTTTGAGGTCATGACCGGTGCATCGCCTGACGATCCCCATTCCGTTTTCCCGGCCGGCCCTGCAAGCCCCTCCGCCGAACCGTCCCCAGCCGACTTTGCCGGTCTGCGTATCGCCTTCGCCCCGAGCCTCGGCGGCCGGATCCCCGTGAGCCGCGAGGTGCTCGACGTTATTGAACCGCAGGCAGCGGCCCTCGCGGCCCTCGGCGCACACGTGGAGCTGGACTGCCCGGACCTCGACGGTTCCGAGCAAGTGTTCCGCGTCCTGCGCGCAGCTTCTTTCGACTCGATGTGGGGCGAGCAGCTTGCCGCGGAACCCGATGCCTTCAACCATTTCCTGGCCGGCAACATCCGCGAAGGCGGCCTGCTCAGTGGCCGCGACGTAGTCCGCGCCGAGGAAGGAATGACCCGCCTGATCCGCAAGGCGGCCGGATTCTTCGAGCGGTACGACCTGGTTATCGCGCCCGCGTCCCAGCTTGTCCCGTTCGACGTCGATCTCGAATACCCCACCGAGATCGAGGGACAACAGCTCCAGAACTACCTCGACTGGATGCGTGCCCCGTACCTGTTCACCCCGCTGGGCCTCCCCGCCCTGTCCGTTCCGGCCGGTTTCACCCCAGCCGGACTTCCCGTAGGCCTCCAGATGGTCGGAGCGCGCGGCAGCGACGCCCGCCTCCTCCGCCTGGCTTCCGCCTTCGAGAAGATCTCTTCCTGCTCATCCGTTCGCCCCCAAGGAGCTGCAGTTCTATGAGCACTACCCTGGCATCCCCCAAGAGATTGACCATTGCCTCAGTCCCCATCGTGGGCATGATCATCACACCATTCCTGCCCTTCGTTTCCACTCCAACGCTATGGCTTGGCCTCCCGTCGGCGATCGTCTGGATGGGCCTCATGATCGTGGCGACGATCGTTGCCCTGCAGATCATCGAGCGCACATACCTCCGCGAGGGCGGTGCCGAACTCGATCGTCTTGAAGCCGAGCAAAGCGGCTTGGCTGGCGCCGCTACAACGAACGGCGCGGCCACCATCACCGAAAGAGAGGCCCACTGATGCTTACAGTCGCCATCATCATCGGAATTGTCGGTATCGGCGCCCTCGGGATTGCAGGCCGCCGACGCCAGACCGAGCTCTCGAGCTGGACAGTCGGCAAGCGGGACTTGCCCCGCTGGACCAGTTGGTTCCTCCAAGCAGGCGAGTCGCTGACGACGTTCAGCTTCCTCGGCCTCGCCGGAATCGCCTTCGGCGGCGGCGTCGCGGCGCTCTTCGCAGTCGCCTACCTGACCATCAACTGCATCGTCCAGTACTTCGTGATTCCCCGTCAGCGAGCGCTGGGCGCGAACCGCGGCTACCTGACCATGGCGGACTTCTTCCAGGACCGCTTCAATAGCAAGGCCTTGGGCAAGACTGTGGCCCTCGTGGGTGCCGTCTTCCTCATCCCGTACCTGCAACTGCAAATCACCGGGCTTGGCTTGATCGTCCAGCTCGCTACGGGCAGCGAATCGGCGCGCGGATACAGCATGGCCGTGGCCAGCGTGCTGGTGGTGGTCTTCGTCATCTGGGCCGGTATCCGGGGACTCGCCAAAGTGGCTGTTTTCAAGGACTTCGCCATGCTCGCCGCCCTGGTCATCGTGTTGGCCGGTGTGGTGGCCGGCATCGGCGGGATCCCGGATATCTTCGCCAAGGTCATGGATACCGCCCCGAGCTACCTCACCATCAGCCGTCCGGGCTTCGACGCGACCTTCTGGGTGACCTCGGTGATCGTGACAAGCATCGGCGCCGGGCTCAACACCTTCCCGCACTTGTGGCCGCCGGTCCTTGCCGCGAAAAGCGGTGCCGTGCTGCGGGACAACGTCAAATGGCTTGCGGTCTACCAGTTCCTGCTGCTCATCCCGATCACAGCCGGAATCGCCGCCACCCTGGTCCTCGATCCGAAGACCAAGAGCAACTTGTCCTCTTGGGCATCGCCCAGCACACGTTGCCGGAGCCACTGATCGCGATCATTGCCATCGGCGGCGCAGCGGCCGCCATGGTTCCGGCGGGCGCGATCGCCATGGGCATTTCCTCGCTTGTCCCGAACAACCTGCTGTCCGTGAAGAACCCCAAGGTGCGGTTCCGGATCAACCACGTGGTGGTCGCCGTCGCCGTCGGACTGGCGCTGGCTTTCGGGCTCGCGAAATCGGACATCGGAGCGCTGCTCCTGCTCACGTACGGTGGACTGACCCAGCTCGCACCCGCCGTCGCGATAGCGATCGGCCGCAAGGTGCGCATCGGCGCCGTTCCGGTGAACCTCGGCATCATCGTGGGCACGCTCACGGTAGCCGTCATTACCTTCGGCAACATCCCCACGGGCGGCGTCGATTCCGGTCTCATTTCCCTCGCCCCCAACCTTCTCGTGCTCGCCGTCGCGGAGCTTATCCGCCGTCGCCGCAATCCGCAGGCAGCCGCTGGGCGAACGGACGACGTCGAGGATTCAGTTCCGGGACACCGCACGGTTGAAGGACACCGTGCGGTTGAAGGGCACAGCGCGGTTGGTGTCGAAGCATGACGCAGCCCGAATTCCCCAACCGCAAGCAACACCACGCGGGACCGCTCGCCGGGAAGCTCGTCGTCGACCTCTCCCGCGCCCTTGCCGGTCCACACGCCGGCATGATGCTCGGTGACCTCGGCGCCCGCGTCATCAAGGTGGAAAATCCGGACGGCGGTGATGACACCCGCGGCTGGGGGCCGCCGTTCGTCGACACTCCAGAGGGGCGCGAGTCCACGTACTTCCTTTCGTGCAACCGGAACAAGGAGTCCATCCGGCTCGACCTCAAGGCGGCAGAAGGCAAGGCCGCGTTGCGGGAACTGCTGCGGCGGGCCGATGTTCTCGTAGAGAACTTCCGCCCGGGGACCTTGGACCGGCTGGGTTTTGATCCTGCGAGGCTCGAAGAGTTGAATCCGAGGCTGGTGGTCCTCGCCATCAGCGGCTTCGGCCACGACGGTCCGGAGGGGCACCGTGCCGGCTACGACCAGATTGCCCAGGGCGAAGCGGGGCTGATGTCCCTCACGGGTTCAGGACCCGGGGACCCGCAGCGCGTCGGCGTGCCGATTGGCGATGTCCTGGCTGGAATCCACGGCGCCTACGGTGTGCTGGCGGCCCTCCTGGAACGTGAGCGGACGGGTCGCGGCCAAATAGTGCGCACCTCGCTGCTGTCCTCGATCGTCAGCGTGCTGGCTTTCCAAGGCACGCGCTGGACAGTGGGCGGCGAGGTCCCGCAGGCTCAAGGCAACCACCATCCCTCGATCGCGCCATATGGGCTGTTCCGCTGCGCGGGAGGCGCGGTGCAGATTGCCGTGGGATCCGAAGGCTTGTGGCGCCGTTTCGCGAAGGAGTTCAGCCTCAGCACCGAGGACGAACGCTGGCGCGACAACCAGTCCCGCGTGGCCCACGGGGCCGAGCTGATCGAAGCAATCGAAGCCGCGTTCTCAGAGTCCGACGCCGAAGAGCTGCTCGCGCGGCTCGAAGCGGCTGGGGTGCCGGGAGGCCGGGTCCGTTCCCTGGACGAAGTCTTTGCCTGGGAACAGGCGCGAAGCCAACACCTGGCCGTCGAACTCGAGCATCCCACGATGGGACGTATCGAGGTCCCGGGATCACCGCTGCGCTTCTTCCAGCCGGACGGCACGGAGACCACAAGGTTGCGGCACTCCGCACCACCGAGGCTCGGAGAGCACGACGACGCCGTACGGGCATGGCTAGACGGCGCCGCGTTGCCCGGCGCAGGGTTGCCCGGCGCCGCGTTGCTTGGTTCGGGGGCGTCATGACAGCCATCGCAGAAACCGCGCGCCCGGAACCGAGCCCCACTGGGCACAGGCAGTGCCGCCTTAGCGGGACGGAGTTTCTCGAGCAGCTCCTCGACGCCGGTAGTTTCCGCAGTTGGGACCGGCCGGTCCCGGCGCCGCCGGGGGCGGACTCTGCCTACCTCGCGGATCTGGCCCGGGCCCGGGACCGCAGCGGCACCGACGAGTCCGTGCTCACGGGCGAAGGGACGCTGGATGGAAATCCCGTAGCCGTCCTGGCCAGCGAGTTCGCCTTCCTCGGCGGCTCGATCGGGCGGTCCGCCGCCGAGCGGATCGTCGCGGCGATCGAAGAAGCAGGCCGACGTCGGCTGCCTCTCGTGGCCGCTCCGGCGTCAGGGGGCACCCGCATGCAGGAGGGAACCCTGGCCTTCCTGCAGATGGTTCGGATCACAGAGGCGCTCACGGCATACAAGCGTCTCGGCCTGCCGTATCTGGCCTACCTCCGGCACCCGACCACAGGCGGCGTCTTCGCCTCATGGGGATCCTTGGGCCACGTCACGGTAGCGGAGCCGGGCGGGCTGGTTGGCTTCCTTGGCCCCAAGGTCTACGCCGGACTCACGGGACAGGCGTTTCCAGAAGGCATTCAGAGGAGTGAACATCTTCTCGCCCATGGAACGGTCGACGCCGTGTTGGACGCACCGGGATTCAGGGACCTTGCCGCTGAGGTGCTGGGCATTCTCGCTGGCCAGGGGGCCTTGGAAGGCGCCGGAGCGTTACGGATCACGGGTAACAGCAGCGACGACGCTTCCGCCTGGGATTCGGTCCTGCGGACTCGCGACGCCAGGCGTCCCGGGTTGGCGGAACTGCTCGACGGCGGGTTCGGCCGCCTCGTGCGCTTGCACGGCACGGGCCGTGGGGCAGCTTCGGCGAGCACCGCCGTCGTGCTGGCTGAACTCGAGGGCCGGCCCGTCGTCGTCGTTGGCCAAGACCGCGCAGCCCAGCGGGCGGGTAGCGTCCTCGACGCGGCGGGTTTGGCGCAGGCCCGCCGGGGAATGCGGCTCGCGGAGGAACTGGGCCTGCCGCTCGTGACGGTGGTGGACACCCCGGGTGCCGAGCTTTCTGTGCGGGCCGAGGAGTCCGCAATCGCGGGCGGGATCGCCGATTGCATCGCCGGAATGCTCGGACTTACGGTGCCAAGCGTTGCCGTGCTCCTCGGCGAGGGGACCGGTGGCGGTGCGCTCGCTCTTGCGGCTGCCCGCCGCACGGTGGCGGCCGAGCACGCCTGGCTCGCGCCGCTGCCGCCGGAAGGTGCCAGCATCATCGTGCACGGGGACACGTCCCTCGCGGCCGAGCTGGGTGAGCGGCAACGGATCGGAGCACGCGCACTCCTCGAAGATGGTGCCGTGGACGAGGTGGTAAGCGAGGGGGATGGTTTCGTTAGACGCCTCGCAGAAGCCGCCTCCCGTCACCTCGCCGCCCAGCTTTAACCCAACTAGCTCGCAGTTAATGTCGTTATGAGGGCTCAAAACGACATTAACTGCGAGCTAGTTGGGTCCAAACAGGGGAAGTTAGAGCGTCAGGTCCTTGCCCTTGGTTTCCGGGATCATGAAGGCGAACGCGATTCCGATGGCCAACAGGATCACCGCGTAGACGTTGAACATGTTGGCCTGGCCGATGCTGCCGAGCCAGGTCTGCAGGTACGGGGCCGTGCCGCCGAAGACCGCCACGCAAATGGAATACGGGACGCCGACACCCACGGTCCGGATCTTCGTCGGGAACAGCTCGGCATATACGGCAGGGACAATCGAGGCGCTACCAGCAATGAAGAACAACATCACAGACATCGAAACAGCCAGCTGCCAGGGGGAATCCTTCAAGAGCCATGTCATGGGGAAGTGCAACAGTGCGGCACCTGCAGAGCTAACGATCAGCACGGGCTTGCGTCCGATTCGATCGGACAGCTTGCCCCAGAACGGCAGCGACGCGATGAAAGCGATGTTGCCGATGACGCCGGCCCAGAGGGCTGCTCCGCGGTCCATCTTGAGGGTGCTCGCCGCGTAGCTCGGCGCCACGACGCCCCAGATGTAGTAAACAACGGTGAGGCCCACGGTCAGGCCGATCACCTGCAAGGCCTGCTTGCGGTATTTGACGATCTGCGGCCACATGGGCTCGCGCTTTTCCTTCGGCACCTCGGCTTCGAACGCCTCGGTCTCCTTCATCTTGGCCCGCATGACCAAGGCGTAGATGCCCAGGGCGCCGCCAACCAGGAACGGCACGCGCCAGCCCCAGGCGTTCATGTCGGCCTTGCTCAGCACACCGGTCAGGATGGCCCCGAGGAGGGTTCCGGCGAGGATGCCGGCGGTGCCGGAGGTGTAGATGAGCGTTGCCCAGAAGCCCCGCTTTTCCTTGGGTGCCATTTCGGACAGGTACGTTTGCGACGACGGCAGCTCCCCACCGTGGGCGAGGCCCTGGATGAGGCGGGCCACCAGGAGCATGACGGATGCCAAAGCTCCAACAGCCTGGAAGGTCGGAGCGATACCGATCAGCAGGCTGCCGACAGCCGCGAGGCCGACGGCGAACGTCATGGACGTCTTGCGGCCGATCCTGTCGCCGATCCAGCCGAAGACGAAGCCGCCGAACGGTCGGGCCACGAATCCGACGGCGAAGATCGCCAGGGTGGAGAGGACCGCGGACGTGGGGTCGGCACTGCTGAAGAGCGCGCTCGCGATGAAAGGCGAGAACGTGGCGTAGATGGCCCAGTCGTACCATTCGACGGCGTTGCCGATGCCGGTGCCGATGAGGGTTCGCAGGTGGGACTTGTGAACCTGAACTGTGGCTGAAGCGCCTACGGTGGCGGTCATGTCTTGCTCCAAGGGGCTGGTGTGGTGGTTAGTTGCTGGCGGCGAGAGTGGCGATGCGGGAGACCGCGAGCTCTGCGTAGAGCGCCGCACCGTCGGACAGGACGCCGTCGTCGAACGTGGCGTAGGGGGAGTGGTTGAACGGTGAGGTGGTGTGGTCTACCCCCTTGGGTACGGCGCTGAGGCCTATGAAGGTTCCCGGCACTTCGGCCAGGACCCTGGAGAAATCTTCCGAACCACTGATGGGCGTGGCCCAGCGGGAGAGCCGGGAATCGCCGAACATGTCCGAGATGACGTTCTCCGCGGTGTGGGTCTCGTCCTCGTCAGTGACGGTCATGGGGTACTCGCCGCGGTAGTCGACGTCCACTTCCAGGCCATGCGCGGAGGCAATGCCCTTGAGGAGCTGAGGAATCGCGCTCATCATCCGGTCGCGGGAGGCTTCCGAGAACGTGCGGATGGTGGCTTCGAAACGCGCGGATTCGGGGATGACGTTGCGCTTGGTACCTGCCTGCAGCACGCCCACCGTCAGGACTACGGGATCGAACATGTTGAACTGCCGCGTGATCATGACCTGGAGCGCCGTCACCATTTCCGCGGCTGCGGTGACGGGGTCCTTGGCCGCATGCGGCGCCGAGCCATGCCCGCCGGCACCGAGGACGGTGACGAAGAGTCCGTCAGAGGCGCTCATCATCACGCCCGGCTTGGTGCAGAACTGGCCGTACGGTTCCAAGGAGGAAAAGACGTGCATGCCGTAGGCGGCGTCAACGCGGCCGCCGGCGGCGTCGAGGACGCCTTCGCGGATCATGTGGCCCGCGCCGTCGAAGCCTTCTTCGCCCGGCTGGAACATGAGGACGACGTCGCCCGCCAACTGATGGCGACGTTCGGCCAGCAGGGTTGCGGCTCCGGCGAGCATGGACGTGTGGAGATCGTGGCCGCAGGCGTGCATGGCGCCGTCGATCTTCGAGGAGAACTCGACGCCGGTGCGCTCCTGGACGGGAAGGCCATCCATGTCGGCGCGGAGCAACACAGCTGGCTTCCGGGCTGAGGCGTGAGGCGCGCCGCCGCGCAAGACCGCGGTGACCGACGTCGTGCTCTCGCCAAGGGTGATTTCGTAAGGGAGTCCGTCGAGCGCCTTGAGCACCTTTTCCTGGGTGCGCGGGAGGTCCAGGCCGATTTCCGGTTCCTGGTGGAGCTCGTGACGGAACCGGGCGATTTCTCCCTGCATCTCTTTGGCGTCTGAGGCGATCGACATCTGTTCTCCTGTTTCCTGAACGTTTGGTAAGTATCCATAGCCATTGTGGAGTGATTAGTCTCACAATTTTCAAAAGCCCTGAAAAAATACAGGAGCATGCCAGAATTAACAGGAATCGTGCATCGCCTAAGAGAGGATCGCTGATGGAACTCAGTGAAGAAGACCTCCGGCTGATCAACGCCCTCCAGATCTCGCCGCGGATCAGTTGGTCCGACGCCGCCGAGGTCCTGGACGTCCACGCCACCACCTTGGCCTCCCGATGGGACCGCCTGCGAGAGTCCGGAGCCGCCTGGACCACGGCGCACCTCATGGGCGACCCCAAGCATGCCTGCCTTGCCCTGTTGGACGTGGACTGCGAAATGCACCTCAGGCCGGAAGTCACGGCCGCGCTCGCCGCGATTCCGGAGATCATCACGGTTGAGGAGGCCGCAAGCAACCGGGACCTCATGCTGACCGTGATCACCCAAGACCTGGGCGAGTTCAGCAGCCGGCTATTGCCCCAGCTCAAGGAAATCCGGGGGCTCACCAAGTACCGGACCTCGCTCTGCACCCGGATCCACACGAGCGGCTATGCGTGGCGACTCAACGTCCTGAGCCGGGCGGAGCAGCAGGCGCTGCGCGCCCTCGCCGGGCCGGAAGCGCTCAATCCGTCCGCCCCCCACGCTCAGGTCACCCCGCTGCCGGAGAGCCATATGGCACTCTTTCCCTTCCTCGCCCGGGATGGAAGGGCCTCCGCCGCGGAGATCGCACGCGCCCTGGGACGACACCCTGCCACGGTGCAGCGGCAGCTCGGCCGGGTGCTCGCGAGCCGGATGCTGTCCTTCCGCTGCGAAATCGCTCAGCAATTCTCCGGCTATCCCATGACGTGCCAGTGGTTCGCGAATGTTCCAGCAGGCCAGCACGAGGCCGCGGCCGCCGAGCTACGGGCCGTCAGGAACGTCAGGTTCACGGCCTCCACCACTGGCAGCACCAACTTTGTGATCATCATGTGGCTGCGCTCGCTGGCCGAGGTCATGGAGATGGAACTCGCCATCCAGCAACGCATTCCCGGGATCGAACTCGTCGAAAGCGTCGTGATGCTGAGCACCGCCAAGCGGGTCGGCTGGATGCTGAACCCGGACTCGACGGCGACTGGCGCCGTCGTACCCACCGCCGCGGGCGAGCTGATCCCCGTGATCGAATGGACGACGACGGCGTGACTCACCGGGCCGGGTAGGTGGGGAGCATCGTCTGGTTCCCACATCGGGCGACGCGTCGGGCGCTATTGAGGGCTTTCATGCTGGAAGCTGTGCTCCCAGGGGTGCGCTTGCTCAAATGCACTGGCGATTTCCAGCAACGTATTGTCGGCAAAATGTCGGCCGCTGAGCTGCACACCTACTGGAAGCCCGCTACGAGTACGTCCTACCGGGACGCTGACCGAAGGGTGTCCTGTGAGGTTGGAGAGAAATGCGAACGGTGACCATTGGCGTCCGTCAGCGATTCCACAGTCTCCATCCTGGGGGAATCGCATCCCGACAGGAAAGGCCGGGGTGGCCGTGGTAGGCGTTAGGAGAACGTCGTGGAGTTCACCAAAGCTTCGCATCGTGTCATAAACGATCTGCCGATTCCTCCGCGCCCGTGTGAGTTCATCGCCACTCCACTGTCGATCAACTAGCTCCCGGATATCCGGGGACACGGTCACTTGGTCTGCGAGCTTGCGAAGTTCCTCAAGGTCTGTGTCCATCGCCACGCTTGCCGCAAATATTTCCCGGAGATCCGGCAATGCCGGCAACTGAGGGGACACCTCCCGGACGATCCATGACTGCCGCGAAGCCACCGACCTAACGGCCACCTCGACGATCTCGGCCACTTCGGAGTCAACCTCCGCCCCAGCAAGACTTGGGCTGTACGCAAGGATGAGATCTCTTTGCCGAGATGTTCTGTGCTCGGTGTCCAGTGGCACGGAATGCCGATCCCGAACATCCGGCCCGGCAATAACCGACATGACCAGTGCGCTGTCAGCGACTGTGCGCGTGATCGGCCCGATGCACTCAAGCGATTCCCAGCTATTTAGACCAGTCCGAAGCGGCAAGCGCGACGACGGGTACAACGGGACCACGCCGAATGTGGGCTTTAGCGCAAAAACGCCACATATGGCTGCAGGAACCCTCAAGGATCCGCCCCCATCACTACCCAGTGCTATCGATCCCATGCCCGCCGCGACGGCGGCTGCGGCACCCCCCGATGAGCCGGCCGCCGTCATGCCAACATCCCACGGGTTGCGTGTCGGGCCGAACAGCTCGTTATCTGTGACGACGCCGTATCCCAGCTCTCGCGTGTTCGTCTTGCCGATCAGTATGCCTCCGGCGTCGCGGAGCCTTGCCACCGAGATTTCGTCCTGATCCGGAACCCAGTCCTGATGGGCCAAACTTCCCAGTGTTGTACGCACCCCCTTTGTCGGGATGAGGTCCTTCACGGAAAAAGGTACGCCGTGCAATGGACCGGTCGGCGCTCCCGCGGCTTGACTGCGGTCTGCGGCCCGAGCCGCATCCAATGCTTGATCATTCATGGTGACATAGGCGTTCAGCTTCGGGTTGACGTCGGCGATCCGCCCCAGGACGGCGGTGGTCAGCATTTCTGCGGACCACCTACCGTCCCGAACTCCAGCAGCCTGTTCAACAGCCGAGAGTTGCCAAAGGAGGGCTTCTTTCACGTCGCCTTCTGCCCCGGAGTCAGCTGCATGAGATCCTCGGCCTTCCTCGGCAGATAGCCGCCGTAGCCGGGCTCTTGGGCCAGGGATCCGTCCACCAAGAGCGCACGCCCACGGAGGAAGGAGTGCGTGGGCCAGCCCGTAACTGAGCGGTTCTCGTAAAGGCTGTAAGTCGCACCGGTGTGCTGCCTACGAGCCTGAATTGTCTCGGTCCGCTTGGGATCGACAATGACCAAATCAGCGTCGGACCCTACTTGGATGGCCCCCTTCTTGGGGTAGAGCCCATAGATTTTCGCAGGATTACTGCTCAGAACCGCAGCAACCTCCGCAGGGTCCTGGCCCCGGCGGCTGACCATCTCATCAAAAATGATGGGCAGCAGGGTCTCAGTTCCAGGCGCTCCGTAGGGTTCTGCGAAAATGTCTGTCGTCTCCGTCAGGCTTTCACGATCACGCGGTGCATGATCGCTGGCGACCACAGAAAGCGTTCCATTTGAGAGTGCGTGCCAAAGACTGCCGTTGTCGAAGGCGGTCCGCAAAGGCGGCCCGACTTTCGCCAAAGGACCCTTGGCGATGAGGTCGTCATTGGTCAGGGTGAGGTACTTCGGACAGGTCTCTCCCCAAGCCTTCTGCCCGGCTTTCTGCGCCTCCTGCAACGCATGAACGGCGCCGCTCGTAGTCATATGAAGAACGTAGAGCGGACAATCCATCACCGCGGCGTATGTCAGCGCCCTGATGGTTCCCAGATCCTCTGCTGCTGCCGGTTCCGCTGCCGCGAAATCGGTGATGGCGGTCTTTCCTGCTGCGCGGCTTCCCGTAATAAGGTGGCCGATCATCTCTCCGTCTTCAGCGTGCACCATGGCAAGGCCACCGGCATCGCGGATCAAACCCAAGCCGCGGAGCAAGAGATTGTCGGGCATCATGATTCCCATGTCCTTATAGGACATAAAGAACTTGACCGAGGCGCTTCCCAGCACCATCAGCTTGGGAATTTCCTTGTCGAGGTCGTGATCAGGTCGCACAATCGTGTGAAGTCCGAAATCTATGACCGATGTACGGCTGCCTAGGTCGATAAAATGCTCGATGGCATCCGACGGAGCCATGTCGATTGGTGCCCGAATCTGGGTAATGGCGGTCGTTACGCCTCCGAAGGCCGCAGAACGATGGCTATCCCCGATTTCATCCGAGTGATCCGTCCAGGTCCTACAATGCACATGCGAATCAATGGCACCAGGAAGAACGATTCGATCTAAGGCTGACACAACCTTCTTCGCTGCCCTCTGGCTCAGATCCGGTTCAACCGCGGCGATCGTTTCGCCTCGGATTCCGATGTCGGCCCGTCTGGTGCCTTCAGGGGTAACGACGGTTCCGCCGGCAATGACGACGTCGAAGGGTTCGATGTTGTTCACGGGCTTGTTCACTTTCCGCCGAGAGTTACAGGGTGGTTCGGATGACGCAGATGCCAAGGCATCTTGCTTTCGTACGCAGCACCAACGTAAAAGAGCATCGGTTCACTGTGCGGCGGTCCGCACAGCTGCAGCCCGACAGGGAGCCCTTCCTTCGTGAACCCGCACGGCACCGAGAGCGCAGGTAATCCCAAAGTATTCAAAGGAGCCGCATAGCGCGTGTAAACAGTGTGAGCCGGTTCTTTGCCCCTGGATCCGGTGCCGATGGAAAGAGTGCCCACCGGGGCCGCGGGGACCGGCGTCGTCGGCGTCACGATGACATCCACGTCTTTCCAGACTTCCGAGAATTGGCGTGCGAAGAGACCTCGCAGGCGAGCGGCTTTGAGATACTCACTTGCCATGACCCCCCTGCCTGCTTCCTGTCGCTGTCGGATGTCCTGGCCATACTCAGTCGCTCGGTCCATGATGAGTTCCTCGTGAATACTCGACGCTTCAGAGAAGGCAATAGCCCGGTGAACTGGTGCTATGGCAGCCGCGTCCGGCAACACCACCTCGTGGACGGTCGCGCCCAAGCTGACCAGCTCCGATAAGGCCTGAAGATAAGCGCGCTGTACGCCTTCGTCCAAACCCATCTCAAGCCAGTTGCTCGGCACACCAATGCGGAGATCAATCCGATCCCGGGCAGACCCACGGGCCGACGCTTCTTGACAGGAGATTCCATACCTCTGCCGTGCCCGACTATCCAGAAGCATGTCCGCGATACTTGCTGTACCGCCGATCGTCTGTGCCAAAACGCCCATGGTTTCGGTAGTCCACGTCAGGGGAACGACCCCGCGTCGATCCATGACACCAAATGTCGGCTTGAGACCCACGATTCCGCAGTGTGCGGCTGGAACCCTGATTGATCCTCCCGGATCAGTGCCAATCGCAGAAGAGACGAGGCCCGCAGCGACAGCGGCTCCGGCACCGCCCGCGGCCCCTCCGGCCGTTCGTGCCAGGTCCCAGGGGTTGCGCATGCTGCCATAGTGATCGTTGGTTCCGGTCGTTCCTGCTGCGAACTCTTGAGTATTGAGCTTGCCGGCGAGAATCGCGCCCTCTCCCTTCAAACGTTTCCAAGCCGCCGCATCTCTGTCCGGAACGAAATCACGCAGAATACCCGATCCCGCAGTTGTAGGGATCCCGGACGTGCAGACCATGTCCTGCAGTCCAATGGGGATGCCTGCCAAAAGACCGCGAGAGTCACCGAGGTCAGCTTGGGGGTCAAGGGTTACGCGGATAAAGGCGTTAAGGGAAGAGTCCCACGTGTCTATTTGGTAGGAGAAGGCCTTAATCACCTCGGAGCGTGTCAGGACACCCCGCGCTGTAAGATCGGCCAGCACATGTCCGGGAAGCCAGGGAATGCCGTCGAGATCTGGTTCCCGGGCTTCGCGGGTGCTGGACCCGGGGAGCTCAACCGGATCGGGCCGATAAGCCGATGCTTCCACTGGATCGAAGATCAGCGGTGGCGGATCATCGAAGAGATTGGTAGGGCCATGGCCCTGCAGGCTTGCCGCGACCGCATCCAGTAGGTCCCCGGCACCGTCTGCAGTGATGTCGTCGAGATTCGGGTTGAGCCATTGAAGCAATTCCCCTCGTGGATGCGAGGGTCCTCGTAGTTGTTGGCTTGGCTGCTCCACAGTTGCCTCAGTGCATCGGGACAAAGGACTCCTCGACCTCCTCTTCAGTGTTCTTACCGATTGGCTCCCACTTGACGATCGCAAGAGCAATCAGACCCACCACGGGGGCGATAACAAGAGCGAACAGTGTTCCGTAAAGACCAAGCGTTGCGAGAAGAATGGGTACCAAGAACAGTGCGGTAAGGCTTCCGGTGCGGTTGGCCGCTTGGGAAAGACCAGCGCCTGCACCGCGGATTTGCGTGGGGTACGACAAAGCCGAGAATGATTGGGCGGTCGAGCCAGGGCCGAAAGTGTGGAAGCCAATGAAGAGCGCCAGGAGTGCAACCCCGATCAGAGCCGGCAGCGACTGACCCCAGACTCCGAGAATGAGGAGGATAACGCCGACAGCACCGAAGCCAATGATAGAGAGCCTACGCAAGCCCAGACGGTTGACCATCGAGCCGGCGAGTAGAGCTCCCACCAATCCGCATGCGTTGGCAGCAATTGACGCCGTGAGGGAAACGTCGACGCTCTTGGAGATGAAAGAGAAAACGATCAACGGCAGGTAGAAACCGACAGAGGAGAACTGAACGCTTTGGGCCGCGCTGATGAGGACGATGAGGATACTGCGCATCCGGTACTGCTTGGCGAACAGCATCTTCATGACCTTGAAGAATCCGGGTGAGTCCTTGGCTTCGATGATGTTGAGTACAGCATTCTCATCCACGGAATATGGGCGGTTGTTCATTTTGCTCAGAATCCGTGCGGCCTCGGGAAGATCGCCGCGATTTGCTGCCCACATGGGGCTTTCCGACATGTACTTGAACCGCAGGGCAAGGATAACGATGGCAGGTACAGCGCCCAGGCCTACTGCCCAGCGCCAGAGTTCAGTTCCGACACCGGCGTGGTTCATACCGAGTGCGACGAGGAGTCCGACGATGGTGGCGGCGGACCACATGGCCGCTGCCGATTCAACCCATTTGCCCTTTTTCTTCACGGCCATGAATTCAGCCAGGAATGCCATCGCGACCGGCACGTCCAGCCCAACGCCTATGCCGATGAGGAGGCGGAAAAACACGAGCGTCCCGTAGTTGGGCGATAGAGCTGCACCGATCGTGGCGACGACGAACAGCAGGATATTCACCATAAACATCTTCAGCCGGCCGAAGCGATCGACAAAGTAGCCGCCTGAGAAGGCTCCCAGGATGGCTCCAAACGCCATGACTGCGGTGACTAGGCCCAATGTCTGGGCATCGAGATGGAACTCCTGCTGCAGTTGGACGGAACCAGCGCTCAGGCTGGTGAAGTCATAGGCGTCGATGAAGAAACCGCCAAGTGCGATGGTGCCGATCATTCGCGTTCGGCCTCCCAGCCGGGGGGTCTCATTGACTTCGCGGACAACATCGTCCTTCGAGCGAATGATTGTTGTATCAGTGGGCATAGCCTCTCCTATGTTGGGCCGGGCACCGTGGTCAAAGGGGGAATCCGAACGGTGCCGGCTGCTAGATCTACTGAACAGCACTCCTCGCCCTCGGGGTAGCCTATTTTTCTTTCGAAACCTATAGGGTTTGTCTATGGATCTACGAGGACTTCAATACTTCGTCTCCTCAGCGGATGCGGGGAGTTTCACCGCGGCGGCGGAAGCGCTCTACGTCAGCCAACCCTCTCTCTCAGAGGGGATCCGGCGATTGGAACGTGAACTGGCAACGCCCCTTTTTCATCGTGTGGGTAAGGGAGTTGTGCTGACCGAGTCCGGTCTTGTTCTTCTTCCGATGGCCAGGAACCTTCTTCGGGACCTGGACGAAGCACGCGAAGCGATGATTGCCCTCAAGGGGCTCCAGGGCGGCCACGTTCGCCTAACCTCGCCTCCCGGTCTTAGCGTCGACCCGCTCGCCCAGATTGTTGGCAGATTTCGTGATGAGTTCCCCGCTGTAACGCTGTCCATGCTGCCTGCGGAGGACGGCAACCTGGCGACTCAAGCCGTACTATCCGCTGCATGCGAGGTGGGAATTGTCGATCGTCAACCTCACTCGTCGGATCTGGTCGCGCACATCATCGCCCGCAACGAGATCATGGTCATTTCACCACCGGGGACCGGACACGAGGAGCCGACGCAGATTCCTTTGGAAGCCCTCACTGGACGCTCATTCATCAGCAGCCTCCCAGGAACCCGTGCCCGAACAGTTCTGAATGAGGCGAGGGAGCGCGGGGTCGATCTCAGGATAGTTGTTGAAACTCCACACCGTGAAGCAGTTGTGCCCTTAGTTCTAGAGGGGGTCGGAAGCGCGTTTGTAACCAGCTCTGTAGCCCGGGAAGCCCAGAAACGAGGAGCTGTCGCGTCCGCGTTGCAGCCACGGATCAGCTACGACGTTTACCTCATCCACCGCTCAAAGCCACTCACGCGAGCAGCCGCCGCATTCGTTAGCCATGCCCTTCTCTTAAGCACCACTACGATGCCTCAAACACCCGAAACCTAGCGCTAACTCCGCGGTGCTTGGGCCGGACGGTCTAGGCCTGGAGTGCCTTGGCCCAGAGGTTGACGTCGGACTCGACGGCAAATTCGTCAATCTTCCCGAGCTCGTCGTTGGTGAAGTCCGGACCTGAGGTTGCCGCCAGGTTGTCTTCGAGTTGCTGGACGCTGCTGGCGCCGATGAGTGCCGAGGTGACCGGTATTCCTTTGTTCTGTGGGCGCAGCACCCAGGCTATGGCCATCTGGGCGAGGGTCTGCCCGCGCTGCGACGCGATCTCGTTGAGGCCCCGGATGCGGGCCAGGTTCTCCTCGGAGAGTTGGGTGTCCACCAGCGACTTGCCTGCGGCCGCGCGGGAGTCCTCAGGGACGCCGTGCAGGTACCGGGTGGTCAGCAGTCCTTGTGCAAGGGGCGAGAACGCGATGGCGCCTGCGCCCATCTGCTCAAGGGTTTGGAACAAGTTGGGCTCGCCGTGTTCGGTCCAGCGGTTGAGCATTGAGTACGAGGGCTGGTGGATGAGCAACGGTGTTCCAAGGTCCCGGAGGATGGCAGCTGCCTCGAGTGTCTTGTCAGCGGAGTATGAGGAGATGCCGGCGTACAGCGCCCTGCCCGATCGGACGGCGGTGTCGAGCGCTCCCATGGTCTCCTCGAGGGGCGTGTTGGGGTCAGGGCGGTGGCTGTAGAAGATATCCACGTAGTCCAGGCCCATGCGTTCCAGGGACTGGTCCAGGCTCGAGAGCAGGTATTTCCTGGATCCCCATTCCCCGTACGGGCCGGGCCACATGTGGTATCCCGCTTTGGTGGAGATGACGAGTTCGTCGCGGTACGGCTTGAAGTCGTCCTTGAGGTGCCGGCCGAAATTGGTTTCGGCGCTGCCGCCGGGCGGACCATAGTTATTGGCCAGATCGAAGTGCGTGACGCCTAGATCGAAAGCGCGGCGAAGGATGGCCCGTTGCGTCTCGAAGGATTTGTCGTCGCCGAAGTTGTGCCACAGGCCCAGCGAAACCGCCGGAAGTTTCAGACCACTTCGGCCGACCCTTCGGTACGGCATCGAAGCATAACGGTCCTGCGTGGGGTTGTAATTCATCAATCTAATTTCCCTTGGATACGGAGATGGAGGAGGGGACATCGCGCGCGGGACATCGGCCCCGGGGCGTCGGGCCCTGGGCGTATGTGCAGGCGTTTGTTGAGGGGGAGGTGCAGGATTCAAGGGGTTTTGCTGGCGTCGGACCCGCGTCTTTCTTCGGCTGCTTGTGCAGCTTCAGGAGTGCCCGTTCCGGCGCCGAAGCTGCCAAGCAACGCGAGTGAATCCGCCGAGGACGAACCTGGCGGGGCTGAATACACCCGTAACGTCTGATCCGGATCGTCGGGCAGTGTCAGGTCTTCAACATTCAGTTCCAAGTCCCCGACGACGGGATGGTGGAGACGCACAATTCCTGCCGATGCTTTTGCCACCCGATGCCCTGCCCACCATTTGCGGAAGTGCTCGCTGGACACCGCCAGTTCGCCTACGAGTTGACTGGCCTGTGCGTCGTTGGGGTGACGGCCGATGTCCACCCGAAGGGATCCCACCGCATCGGACGCTACGGTCTTCCAATCCTGAAAGAGCGATTGCGCGAGCGGATCGAGGATGATCCACCGGGTCAGGTTTCGTTCCGTTGCGGGCATCGCGGGGAAATCTGCGAGCAGGAGGAACGCAAGATGGTTTCCGGCCAGAACATCGGTGCGTCGACCGAGGATAAGGGCGGGCACATTGCCCACGGCGTCGAGAAGCTGGTGCAGGGCCGGCCGTACTCGCTGACCGGAAGCGGGCGGACGCTGGGACAGCGCACAATTCTCCAAAAGGTCCATCATGTGCGCATGCTCGCCCGGATCCAAGTGCAGCGCCCGCGCCACGGAGTCAAGCACCGATCGGGAGGGGTGGATGTTGCGGCCCTGCTCCAACCTTGTGTAGTAGTCCGTGCTTACGTCGGCCAGCCGGGCGATCTCCTCACGGCGCAGCCCCGGGACCCGGCGGGCGCCCGAACTGGCACTGATTCCGGCCTGTTCCGGGTTCAACCGTGACCGCATTGCCTTCAGGAATTTTCCAAACTCTGCACTCTGACCCATGCCTTCAATTCTCCGCCGCCGGATGCGGGCTTTCCATAGGAAAGGTAGGCCGGTCAGTCCTAGGAAAACCAGGGAGAGGCACAGCTGCTGACATGATGCCCCTCGCCGCATAACGTGATTTGCAGAGACTCGACGAAACCGGCTTCCGGATGAGTCGCTCCAAAACCCCACTGACCGCTGCCCGAAGGATGCCTGGGCAAAATCGCATTTCGGTGGGCAACCAACGACAGAAGAGAACCATGGATTTTTCACTCATGATGGCCTGCGCGGTCATCAACTCCATCAACCACGAAGCACACAGTGCGTTGCCAAATGCCCCGGTTATCTCTCCACGACCCGCCGGACGCACCCGCAGACGGCTGGTCCGCCTCCAGGCTTTGCTGGCCCGTCTTCTACACCGGGCGGCATGGGCCATTGAACCTCATTCCCCGCGTGCCGAACACGGTCGTGACCGCTATCCCGGTGGTCGCCCGGGACGGCTGGCCGAACGGGGGACTGGGCTCCAGTGGCGACGGCGGCTCTCGTTCTGGGATGCCGAAAGGGAATCCTACCGCCCCTAGCGTTCGTGTCGCTCGCGATTCTCAGCTGTAGTTCTAGGCTGGGATGATGACAAGCCACGACGCAACCGCCGGCATACTGCAACGCCCCTATCTCCTGGCGACAGCGGGTGCCTGCGCGTTGGTCTTCCTGGCAGCTTTCGAATCCATGGCCGTCACCACCATCATGCCGCTCGTGAGCCGCGAGCTGGATGGTGCCGGACTCTATGCATTGGCGTTCGCCGGGCCGCTCGCCACTGGCGTGATCGGGATGGTCGCTGCAGGGAACTGGGCCGACCGGCGTGGTCCGGCCGCCCCGCTGTACGCCTCCGTGGCGCTGTTCGCGGCAGGGCTGCTCATCGCCGGTACCGCGGTTTCCATGCCGATGCTCGTGGCGGGCAGGCTCGTCCAAGGCCTCGGCGGCGGCGCGATGACCGTGGCGCTGTATGTGGTGATCGCCCGGGTCTACCCCGCCAGGTTGCACGCCCAAGTCTTTGCCGCGTTCTCAGCAGCCTGGGTCATTCCCTCGATGATCGGTCCCTTCGCGGCCGGCGTGGTTGCCCAGTTGAGCAGCTGGCACTGGGTGTTCCTCGGCGTCGTGGGCCTCGTGGTTCCAGCCTTGGCAATGATCCTCCCCGCCATGCGGGGCGTGCGTTCCGCGCCGGACCCGCGGGAGGCAGGCTCCCCGAAGGCGGCCTCCCCGAAGACCGCGCCCCGCGAGGCAAAGCCTGAAAGCGCCGACGTTCCCTGGGCGTTCGGCCGCATGGGGTGGGCCGCGCTCGCGGCCCTTGCGGTTCTCGGCCTGAACCTCTCCGGGCAGGTGCCCGGCGTCGGCTGGGTGATTGCCGCCGTCGCGCTCGTCATCGCAATGTTGGCGGTACGGCCGTTGGTTCCGCGCGGCACGCTCGGCGCGCACCGTGGACTGCCTAGTGTCATTTTGATGCGCGGAGTTGCTTCTGCAGCCTTCTTCGGTGCCGAGGTTTACGTGCCGTACCTCCTCACGGAGCGATACTCGTTCAGCCCGGCATTTGCCGGACTCGCGCTGACGGGATCGGCGCTCGCCTGGGCAGGGGCGTCCGCTGTTCAGGGCCGCATGGGTTCGAAGCTCGGCAATGCCTTGGCAGTCAGGATTGGGTCAGCGCTGGTGCTCGGTTCGGTGGTGATTGTTCTCGTGACCACATTGTTTTCGTGGCCGGCCGCAGTGGTGATTGCTGGTTGGTTGTTCGCTGGTGCCGGGATGGGCCTGATGTACCCGCGTTTGAGTGTCATGACCCTGGCCCTTTCCAAGCCGGAAGACCAAGGCTTCAACAGTTCGGCAATGTCCATCGCCGATTCCCTCGGCGGCGCCCTCTCGCTCGCGGTGACGGGACTCGTCTTTAGTGCGCTGACGACGACGGCGGCTTCCTTCGCTGGCGTGTTCGCGCTGACGTCGACCATCGCCGTCGTCGGACTCATCATTGCGCCGCGGGTTGCCGTCCGGAGGTCCTCGGGTGCTGAAAGTGCGGGGGTCGCCGAGGCGCACCGCGCTGCCGCGGCGGACGACGTGCGGGCCTAGGACTTTCGGGTGGCCCGGAACACGCTGTCGATGGTGGTGGCCTCCTGGCCCTCCGGACCCGTCACTGCGCGCTCCCTGGAGTCGGCAACATTGATCCGCCACGAGCCGGGGCCGAGCGTGAGCGCCTCCACCAAGTCCTCCGGCGTGAAGAACTTGTCCAGCATGTCCTTGTGCGGGCTCCACGGAGTCAGGCCGGCCGGATGATGCCCGACCACCAGCAAAGCGCCTCCGGGAGCCACAGCCGCTGCCGCCGAGGCAAGGGAATCGCGCCACGCGATAAGCGGAGAATGAAGGAATTGCGAGGACACCAGATCGAAGAGCTCTTCCGGTTGCCACGAGCCGAAGTTGCGCTGCAACCAAGCGATCCGGTCCTGTAGCCCGACCTCGACGGCATGGGCTGCTGCCCGTTCAAGCGCGACGGAGGAGACATCCACGGCGGTCACCGTCCAGCCGTGCTGGGCGAGCCAGATGGCGTCCGCGCCCTCCCCGCAGCCGAGATCCAGGGCGGTGCCGGGAGCCAGGCCCGTGGCTTCCGCGATCAGCTGCGGATTGGGATTACCGCTCCACCTCTTCGCCTTTTCCCGGTACACCTCGTCCCAAAACTGCCCCGGGTCTCTAAACTGCGCCGGGTCGGCGTCGTGGTGGGTTTCGCTGTGCAGGTGGGCTCCGCCGTCGTGCTGATGCGTCATGGCTCAAGCCTGCCCTGACGTGCCCCGTGAAGCAACGGCCAGACCAGAAGCCCCCGTGGAAAGGCGGGCTGTTCTCGGATGCTAGAATGGATCTACTTGATGTGCAGTGATGCCCGCTTAGTCCCCGAATTTGGCTTAGTTCCAAACTTGGGAAGTGGGCTTTTTTCATGTGAGAGGCACATCCTGCGTCGATGAACGCGTTTTCTCTGGTCCCGGCCACGGCTTCTTGCCCACCGGTCGATCACTGACTTTTTCCTCGGCGAACCCTTGGCCCAACCGGCGTCGGGGGACGATGTCCGTTGGACACCGCCAGAAAGACCCTAGAAACACATGACTACTTTTGCTGCCCTTGGCACGCCCAAGGCCATCGCCGAGTCCCTCGCTGCAGATGGTATCGAAGAAGCTTTCCCCATCCAGGTCAAGACCCTCCCGGATACGCTCGCAGGCCGCGACGTCCTGGGCCGTGGCCGTACCGGCTCCGGCAAGACCATCGCTTTCGCTATCCCGCTCGTGGCACGTCTCGCCGAGCGCGAAGCCAAGCACTTCCGCAAGCCGGGCCGCCCCATGGGCCTGGTCCTCGCACCGACCCGCGAGCTGGCCACCCAGATCAACGCCACCATCGAGCCGCTGGCCAAGGCCATGGGCCTGAACACCACGGTCATCTACGGTGGCATCTCCCAGGCCCGCCAGGAAAAGGCGCTGCGCGCCGGCGTCGACATCGTCATCGCCTGCCCCGGCCGCCTCGAGGACCTCATCCGCCAGCGCATCCTGACCCTCGAAGCCGTCGAGATCACCGTGCTGGACGAGGCCGACCACATGGCCGACCTCGGCTTCCTCCCGGTGGTCAAGAAGCTCATGGACATGACCCCTACCCAGGGCCAGCGCCTGCTCTTCTCTGCGACGTTGGACAACGGTGTTGACAAGCTGGTCAACCGTTACCTGTCCAACCCGCTGACCCATTCCGTGGACGACCCCCAGGCAGCCGTCACCACCATGGAGCACCACGTCCTGGTGGTCAACGACCAGACCGTCAAGAAGCAGCTGATCGTGGAGCTGGCCTCCGGTGCCGGCCGCCGCGTCCTCTTCATGCGGACCAAGCACCATGCCCGCAAGCTCGCCAAGACCCTGACCGACTGCGGCATCCCCGCCGTCGACCTTCACGGTAACCTGTCGCAGAATGCCCGTGACCGCAACCTCGCCGAGTTCTCCAGCGGTGAGGTCCGGGTCCTGGTGGCCACCGACGTCGCGGCCCGCGGCGTGCACGTCGACGACGTCGAACTCGTCATCCACGTCGACCCGCCCACCGAGCACAAGGCTTACCTGCATCGCTCCGGCCGTACGGCCCGCGCAGGTTCAGACGGCACTGTGGTCACGCTGACGCTTCCCGAGCAGCAGTCCGACGTCAAAAAGCTCATGAAGGCTGCCGGCGTCGACGTTTCGTTCGAGCGCGTCACGGCCAACTCCCCGCTGGTTGCCGAGCTCGTGGGCCAGGTTGCTGACAAGGTTGACCCGCGCACCCGTGCGGCATTGCTCGCAGCGAAGACCCAGCAGCCGGGTGGCGGTACCTCCACCGGTGCCAACGCCCAGCGCAAGCGCAACCGCCGCACCACCCAGGCTGCACCCACTGCGGGTGGCCGTGGTGGCCGCGGTGGCCGTGGCAAGGTTGCGGCCGAGCCCGTGCGCACAGACATCAATCGTGCGGAGCGCCGCGCAGCAGCCAACGACGACGTCGCCCGCAGTTCGCGTGGACGCGGCAACGCAGCTTCCGGTCACCGCAATGACGTTCCCGGTGCTCGTGGTCAAGGTGCGCAGGGTGGTCGCAGCGGCCGTCCGGCGACAGGTCAGCGTGCGGCTGCGGGCAACCGCTCGGCGTCGGCTCCGCGCACGGAATCCGCAACGTCCACGCGCAGCACTGGCAACAAGGCTGTCTGGTCTTCGAACACTGGCGGCAACTCCGGTGGCTCATACGGCTCCGGCTCAGGCAACTCGGGTTCCGGCCGTCCGGCCCGCAGCGGCCCGCGCCGTGCCTCGGCTCCGGCGTCGAACGAGCGCCGCGGCCGCTAGGGATCACCACCCGCGCTCGCGCCATTCCGCAAGGTGTGGCCGCTCTGCACCAAGCGTGGTCGGATCTCCATGGCCAGGATGCACCACGGTGTCGTCCGGGTAGGCCTCGAATAGCCGTTCGCTCACGTCGTTCAACAGCGACGTGAAGCGGACGGCATCGTTCTGCGTGTTGCCCACACCGCCGGGGAACAACGAGTCGCCGCTGAAAATGTGCGCGGGCCCTTCCGGGTCCAGGTAGACGTAGGCGATCGAACCCGGAGTGTGGCCGCGCAAGTGCACCGCGGTGATGTCGAAACCGTCGAAGCTTCCCACATCGCCATGGTGGAGCTGCACGTCCACGGGCACGGGAAGCGCGTCGGCGTCGTCTACTCCGGCCGAGGTCTTCGCGCCCGTGGCTTCCACCAACCCGGGAAGCGCGCGGACGTGGTCCCAGTGCTGGTGCGTCGTGGCGATCAGGGCCAGTTTCGGGGTTGCGGTGGTGTCCGCGGCCGAGTCTTCGATCATCTGTTGGATGGCCGGAAGGTCGCCCGCGGCGTCTATCAGGAGTTGCGCGCCGCTTGCCTTGGCGGTGAGCAGATACACGTTGTTGTTCATCTCGCTGACCGAGATGCGCCGGATGGTGATGTCACGCAGTGAATGAATGAGGGAGTCCATTCGTCCACTCTACGGAAGCCGCATGCGGCTTACTGACTACTCGCGGCCCTGCGAAACCCAGGTGGGATCCGCGGACCGTGAGCCGACGACGGCGTCCACGGCGCCGTCGAGCACGTCCAGTTGAGCGGCACTCAGCTCGAGCGACAAGGCGCCCAGGTTCTCATCGATCCGGTGCGCTTTGCGTGTGCCGGGGATGGGGACCACGCTGAGCTGGAGGCGGCGGCCCTGGGCGAAAAGCCAGGCCAAAGCCACCTGGGCGGGAGTTGCCTCCCGGCCGGTGCTCGCGGACAGCTCGGCGGCCACGGCACGCACCGCGGCAACAACCGCCTGGTTCGCGTCGAGGGCTCCGTCGGCAAAACGGGGGATCCGGTGGCGGAAATCGTTCTCGCCGAGTTGATCGGCGCTGACGGTTCCGGTCAAGAACCCCCGGCCAAGTGGCGAATAGGGTACGAAGCCCACTCCTAACTCGGCCGCGGTCGGGACGACGTTGCGTTCAACGTCCCGGCTCCAGATGGACCACTCGCTTTGCACGGCGGCTATTGGGTGCACGGCGTTGGCTTCCCTCAGCTCCTCGGCCGTCACTTCAGACAGGCCAAGGTGCCGGACCTTGCCTGCCCGGACAAGTTCCGCCATGGCCTCCACGGTTTCCACAATCGGAACGCGGAGGTCCCGGCGGTGCATGTAATAGAGGTCGATGACGTCGGTGCCCAGGCGGCGGAGGCTTGCTTCCGCAGCCTGGGCCACGTAGGCGGTATCTCCCCGGACACCGGTGTAACCATCGCGCGGGTTGCCCGCGATTCCGAACTTGGTGGCCAACTGGACTTCGTCGCGGCGATCCTTCAGCAGTTTCGCGATCAGTTCCTCGTTGTCGCCCGCGCCGTAAATATCCGCGGTGTCAATGAAGCTGATGCCGGCATCCACGGCGTGGTGCAGCGTCTTGAGGGATTCGGCGGGATCCACCTCGCCATACACGGGCGTCAGTGCCATCCCGCCGAAACCGAGGGGGCTCACGGTCAGGCCATCGCCGAGTTGTACATTCGTGGTTTCCGGGCTCACGGTGGTTCTCCTTCGCCGAGTGTTCGTCTCATTGCTGGCAACTCCGTGGAGCGGGGGAGTATTCCGCGCTTATGGCTTGGCTGGCTCGGCCACTTCTTCACGCTTCTCCGTGGGAAGGGCCTTCAACCCGGCCGCGCAACCGACGATTCCCGCGATGAACAGCAGCTTGAGCGGGCTGGCCGGTTCGACGCCGGTGGCCATCGCCCAGCCGACCGTCAGCGCAGCGCCGATCCCGACCCAGACGGCGTAGGCCGTGCCAAGGGGAATCCGTTTTACTGCGATGCCGAGGCCGATCATGCTGAGGGTCGCCGTCACGGCGAAGACCGCGGTGGGGATGGCTTGGCTGAAGCCGTCGGACAGTCCGAGGGCCGTCGCCCAAACAGCTTCGAGCACGGCTGAGGCCAGCAAAACGGCCCATGCGAACTTGGCGGTCATGGCTACGCCACCACCTTCAAGCCGACCACGCACGCACCGATCCCGGCGAGCAGCAGCAGCCGGGCCGCCGTCGGGCGCTCAACTTTGGTGATCATCGCGTAAGCGGCCGTGAGGACGACGCCGACTCCCACCCACACCGCATACGCGGTTCCGGTGGGAATGGATTGCATCGCGAAGGCCAGGCCAGCGGTGCTCGCAACCACGGTGACGAGGAAGACAGCGGAGGGCAGCGGCTTGCGGAAGCCTTTGGAACGGTGGAGCGCTGCGGCCCAGACGGCCTCAAGCGCCCCCGACAGAATGAGGATTAACCACGACATGACAGATCCTTTGGCCAGTCTTGTCGCGTGCCGGGTACTGAACCGTCGTCCGGAGGTCCCTGTGCGGGCCTTCCTTAGAGGCTAGCAAAGCCCGACGCCGGGTGGCCAGCTTTGGTGGCGAGCCTCACCAAGGGACATGTCCAGTGCTGAGACCTAGGAGTGCGCATGCTCCACGCGGTCAATGGAGATGACGGCGAGGAAACCGCGGCCCAGGATTTCCGGGCTGCGCGTGTCGGAACCTACTACTGCGTCATAGCGGCCGAGTTCGACGGGCTCGGCGGTCGGCGCGGCAGCCTCCCCGTCCGAGCTGTCCGCGGGCTCCGCTGTTTCCGCAGGATCCGCGCCGGGACTAGCAGAAGCCTTGCCCTCCAACAGGACCGCCAACTGGCCTTCGAACACCGGGTGTGCGCGCTTCTTGGAGAGCTCGATGATGGACGTGTAGCCCTTGAATTCGCCGGCCCGGGCGATAACGTTGAGGTCCCGGATGTCGCCAGTCGGGAGTGCGCTGGCCGAAGCCGCCTCGCCCGAGAAACGGAACGGCCGGTACTTTTCCAGCGGGTGCTCTTCGCCGTCAACCGTGAGCAGCAGCAATTCGCCGTCGATCACTGTGATGACGCGCTCCATGCCCGGGAACGTCGAGAAATCGCCGGCCGATCCGACGTCGGCGATGCTGACCCGCCAGTCCCACGCTCCGTCTTGCGCCGACGCCGCTTTCGGATGGCTGGCGAGTTCGCGGGTCACCCCGCCTCCGTTGCGCCATGGTTCGGGTTTGAGCTCGGCAAAGCGGATGATCTCCATGCGCTCCAGCCTAGCCCGAGCCTGCCTTTGCCCGGCTGAACGCTCGCGTAACATCGGCGCAACCTTGGCACGGTTCAACAATTCCGGAGCCCCTTGCTAACGTCGTAGGGAGGCAAACGGTTGGAGGCGCGGGATGTTCGTCAAAGTGTGTGGTTTGAGCACACCTGAATCCGTCCAGGCCGCCGTCGAGTCCGGCGCAGACGCCGTGGGTTTCGTGCTGACGAAGAGCCCACGCGAGGTATCGCCTGACCGTGCCCGGGACTTGCTGGTCCATGTGCCGGAAGGTGTCGCCGCCGTCGGAGTCTTCCGCCACGAGACCGCCGCCGACGCCGTCGCAACCGCCCGTGAAGCCGGTCTCGAATGGATCCAGCTGCACGGAAGCCGTTCGCCGGAAGACGTCAAGACCGTGCACGACGCCGGCATGCGGCTCATCCGGGCCGTCACCATGGGCGCCACCCCGGGCGAGTTCGAGGAGTGGGGCGAGGAACTTCTCCTGATTGACGCCGCCGTGCCGGGTTCGGGCGAGTCGTGGGACTATTCCTCGGTCCGGAATCTGGGCCTCGGCGCGCGCAACTGGTTGTTGGCCGGAGGATTGACCCCGTCCAACGTCGGAGCCGCGGCGCTAGAGGCTGAGGCCTGGGGCGTCGACGTGTCCAGTGGCGTGGAGTCCTCGCGTGGGGTGAAAGACCTCGACCTCGTTCGCGCCTTCGTCCAAGCAGCAAAAGCCTGAGGTCCCCGCCGAACGCTCGCTCACCTTTAACGCCTTTTCGACGAACGCTCGCTCACCTTTAACGCCTTTTCGACAAACGCTCGCTCAGATGATGTGAGCGCAGGTCCGCGGTTTTGCCCCCAAAAGTGAGCGAGCGTCGCAAGAAACCCTTGACAGCCGCCATTCGTCGTCGCATATTTAACGCATCGGTTAATTAGCCGAGTAGTTAAATGCGCGAGTAGTTAAATGCGAAGGCACCGCCGATGTCCACAGACCGCCTCAGTCTCATCTTCTCGGCACTTGCCGACCCCACCCGAAGGGCCATTCTGGCTCGGCTTTCGGAGGGTGAGGCCACCGTGAACGAGCTTGCCGAACCGTTCGACATCAGCCTTCCCGCCGTCTCGCGGCATCTCAAGGTCCTGGAAAACGCAGGGCTGATCAGCCGGAGCCGGAATGCGCAATGGAGGTCTTCCAAATTGGAAGCGGAACCACTGCGCGAAGCCACCGAATGGATGGACAGATACAGGCGCTTCTGGGACGCCGGCTTTATCCGCCTCGACGCCCACTTACGCAAGATTCAGCACGATTCAAAGAATCCAGGAGTCAAGCAATGAATACGGAACAGCACATCCTCACCATGACCCGCGAATTCGATGCCCCACGCGAGCTCGTCTTCCAAGCCTTCGTGGACCCCGAGCAGCTCGCCGCATGGTTCGGGCCGGTCGGCGTGAATTCACCGCGCGACCGGATAGCCGTCGACCCCCGGGTGGGCGGAGTCTGGCAGCTCGTCATGACCTGGGACGAGAGCGGCGTCGCCAAGGAATCTCCCATAGACGCCGTCATCACCGCGTACGACCCGCCATCCCTGCTGGTCGCCACCCAGAAAGCAGCGCCCGACGCCGGGATCACACTTTTGCTGGAAATGCGCCTTGAATTCGAGGTACTGGATGGCGGCCGCACGCGGCTTCATCTCGCCCAAGGCCCCTTCGACTCCGACGAGTGGGTGGAAATGACACGAGAAGGATGGGGCTCCTCGTTCACCAAACTGGACACCTTTCTTGTGCGGGAATAGGGAGGCGGTCCAAAGGCGCCCGAAGTCAACTTGGAAGGTCCGTGCCCATTCGGGCTACACTCCACGGCGGGGACAGAATGCCATTGCTCTGGAGGCCGAACGGTTCCGGAGACGGACGATCAAGCAGAATGCGACCTTTTGAAAATCCTTTCCAAACCACTTAACGGCCCTATCCGATACCTGACAGTCGCCCTCTTCGCGGCACTGGCGCTGTCCGGCTGCTCCACTCAGGGAGGGGGCTCCGCCGCGGCGGGCACGCCGTCGTCCTCTTCTGCGGGCGGCTCCGCATCCGCAAGTGCAAGCCCAACTCCATCATCGGGGCCGTTCGGGGGCTTCGCATCGGCTGCCGAAATGTGCTCCACCATCTCTCAAGAAGCCACGGGAGCGTCGTTGCTGCCAATGTCTGCGGCACAGGGAAAGACCGCCGAGCTGGAGCAATACAAGACCGAACTCACCGCCACGGCCGATCGCGTCCCGGATGGTCTCAAAGCTGATTTCGCCAACCTCAAGGACACTGCGATCGCAGGTTTGAAAGACCAAACCGTTTACTCGAGCGGCAAGTTCGAAAAGGCGATGGCTCCCGTTACCGCTTGGCTGAGCGCCAACTGCAAGTAGTCCTTTCCCAAGGGAAACCAGCAGGCGCTGGCCGGCTCGGGCGTTCATATGTGCGCGAGCGTCCGCCGTAAGGGCCATATATGTGAGCGAGGGTCCGCCGGAAAGGCCATATATGTGAGCGAGGATCGGAAGATCAGGGGGATTTCAGGGGGAACCCCTAGGCCTCAACAACGGCCTACGAGGCAGAATTGAAACTATGAAAACGCTGCTCAACATCATCTGGCTCGTCTTCGGTGGCTTCGTTCTGGCCTTGGGCTATTTCATGGCCGGAATTGTCTGCTGCTTGTTGATCGTCACCATCCCGTGGGGCATCGCGTCGTTCCGGATTGCCTCGTACACGTTGTGGCCGTTTGGTCGCATGGTGGTGGACAAGCCCGGAGGCGGGGGAGTCTTCCCGCTTATCGGCAATGTCATCTGGTTGCTGGTTGCGGGCATATGGATCGCGATCGGGCACGTGGTCACGGCCTTCGCCATGGCCATCACCATCATCGGGATCCCGCTGGCCATCGCCAACCTGAAGCTCATTCCGGTATCGCTCATGCCGCTGGGCAAGCAGATCGTGCCTAGCAACCGCCCGTTCGTCAGCACGTACCGCTAGCCTCCCCGCAAAAGGCGCCATGGACTGTTCCGGAGTAGCGTAGGCCGTGTCTGCACTGCCTCCCCTCGAAAGGACCAGTCCATGTCCGCCGCCAGGAACACCGTTGCCAAGAACATCGTCGCCACCCTCAAAGCCAACAACGTCCAGCGGGTCTACGGGATCCCCGGAGATTCGCTCAACGGATTCACCGACGCGCTGAGGGAGGAAGAGAGCATCCGTTGGGTGCATGTCCGGCACGAGGAAGCCGCGGCATTGGCGGCCGCAGCCGAGGCAGGCCTCACAGATGAACTCGCGGTGTGTGCCGGATCCTGTGGCCCGGGCAACCTGCACCTGATCAACGGCCTCTACGATGCCAACAAGTCCAGGGTTCCCGTGCTGGCCATCGCCGCCCACATTCCCAGCGAAGAGATCGGCAGCCAGTACTTCCAGGAGACGCACCCCCAGGAGTTGTTCCGGGAATGCAGCGTTTACGTCGAGCACGTCGCCCATCCTTCCCAGATGCCCAGGGTCTTGGAAATCGCAATGCGAACCGCCGTCGAGAAGCGAGGCGTCGCCGTCGTCGTGATTCCCGGCGACGTCGCCCTCGCGGAGGCGCAGAGCGACCGGACCGCCGTGATCCGGGCCGCCCGGCCGGAGATCCGGCCCAACCCACGGGAGCTCGCCGAGGCAGCGGACATTCTCAACGCGGCCGGCAAAGTCACCATCCTGGCCGGTGCCGGCACCGCGGGTGCGCACGCCGAGGTCATGGCCCTGGCGGACGCACTGGGGGCGCCGATTGTCCACGCAATGCGCGGCAAGGAGCACATCGAATACGACAACCCGTTCGACGTCGGCATGACCGGCCTTTTGGGGTTCAGTTCCGGCTATCGCGCGATGGAGAGCTGCGAGGCCTTGCTCATGCTGGGCACCGACTTTCCGTACCAGCAGTTCTACCCGGAGAACGCCAGGATCATCCAAGTGGACATCAGGGGCGAGCAGCTCGGCAGGCGCTCCCGGATCGATCTTGGCCTTGTGGGCACAGTCAAGGACACTGCGGCCTCGCTCCTGCCCTTGATCGAGCACAAGACGAAACGCACACACCTCCAAACCTCGCTCAAGCACTACGCCAAGTCGCGCGCCAAGCTCGATGACCTCGCCTCTCCGGCCAAGGACGGCCAGCCCATCCATCCGCAGTTCGTGGGCAGGCTGGTGGATGAGTTGGCGGCCCCGGATGCGGTTTTCACGTGCGACGTCGGGTCCCCCACCGTTTGGGCGGCCCGGTACCTGAGCATGAACGGCCGACGCCGACTGCTCGGCTCGTTCAACCACGGAACCATGGCCAATGCCCTGTCGCATGGCATCGGTGCGGCCGCCGCGTACCCTGGGCGCCAGGTGGTAGCCCTGGCCGGCGACGGCGGTCTGACCATGCTGCTCGGCGAGCTCATCACCTTGGTGCAAAACAAGCTCCCCGTCAAAGTGGTGGTGTTCAACAACTCCTCGCTGAACTTCGTGGAGCTCGAAATGAAGGCCGCAGGATTCGTCAATTACGGCACGGAGCTCGAGAATCCGGACTTCGCCAAACTGGCAGAATCGCTGGGCATCCGAGGAATCCGGGTGGACGACTCCTCCGGGCTGAAGGCGGGACTGGCTGAAGCCTTCGCGCACGACGGCCCGGCCCTGGTCGACGTCCGCACGGCCCGGCAGGAACTGTCCATTCCGCCGGCAATCAGCGCCGAACAGGTCAAGGGCTTCACCCTTTACGCGATCCGGACGGTCCTCTCCGGCCGCGGCGACCAGCTCATCGACCTCGCGAAGACCAACATCCGCCAGATTTTCTGACCGGATCCTCAAACACCGCGCTAGCTAGCCGCCACGGCTCCCGTGCACAGATCGAAACTGAAGCTGCGCTCCACGACCCGCGCGCCGCCGTCGTACGCCACCGCAAAGGTCAGCTCAAGCGAGCCCCGCGCCAGATCCTCCTCGGTGACGGTGTACACCGGCGTGAAGTACAGGGCTTCAGCGCCCGGTGCCAGATCGGCGGGCGGGAAGTCCGCCGGATTGGCGTGCGGTCCCATGAGTACGACGCCGGCGGCCGGCTGGGTGCCCAAGTTGCGGGCGCGTCCGGTGAAGGCGAGGATGTCCCCGGCTTTGTAGCCCGGAATGATGGGTCCGTAGTTGAGGTCCTGGGCTTCGCGGGTTCCGAGGATTTGCGCCTGCTCCGCCGAGTAGCCTTGGCCCACTTCCTTCCAGGTCTGCACGTCCCAACCGCCGTCGTTGTCCGGGGAGATGACATGGAATTCGCCGGCGTTCTGCCACACAGCGGGTCGGCCGGGCGTGATGGAGCGCAGTTCCATGTGAAACTCGAGGCCGTGGGGCTGGATCTGGCGCCGGGACTGGGTTTCGGGCGCTGCACCGGCCGCACCGGCCGGGCCCAAGAGATGCTCCGTCAGCTGCTCCACCGGCACGGAAACGAAGACGATCTCGCGGTATCCCTGCCGCTCGTACAAAACGCCGATGTTGCCATCCGGAAGCCGCGCCGCCGTCGAGTAGGCCGAGCTGCCCTCGCACAGGACCAGCTTGGCGGGCCAGCTGGCCCCGTTGTCCGTGGACAGGCTGAGGACTGTGTTGCGTCGCAGGGAGGTGTCCTGGTTGTTGCTCGCGAGCAGCCAGCTATTCGTGGCCGGGGTGGCCAGGGGTGTCACGCCCGGCAGGCCGTCGAAGCGGACAAGGGAGCCGTTGTCGCTCGGGTCGGGGAGCTCTTCCACCGGTTCCAGCCGGCTCCACGTCTCGCCGCCGTCATGGGAGACCGCTGCCAGGCGCCGGGGCGTGGCCCGCGAGTGCAGGAGGAGGCGGCCGTCGTCGAGGCACGCAACCTTGTTCTCGTTGGGGCCGACGCCGTCCGCACTCTTTCCGATGAGCGAACCTAGCGTCCAGTTCTCGCCGCTGTCGTCGCTGTACGCGGAAGCCGCCATGATTTCTCCGTCCACGAGGACCACGAATTGCTGCACCAGGCGCCCGGCGAACGGACCGGTGTGCATCTGGATTCCCTGCCCGGCCGCGGCGAAGATCCCCGTGATGCCGCGGTCGCCAGCGCGGGTACCGCGGCCCAGCTTGAGCTGATCGGTGAGCCGCCGATGCTGCCACGTGACGCCGTCGTCGTCGGAAAAGCTGACGTCGCAGTGCTGCACGTCGTCATCCGGTTCCAGCCCCCCTACCGCCTCGAAGAAACCGGCATGCGTCCCTGCTGCGTGGAACATGAAAATCCGGGCGGTCACGGCGTCCACCAGGAGGCTGGGATCGCCGTAGCCGTTGAGCCCCGAACCGCTGCGGACCACCATCTGTTCCTCCCAGCTGCGGCCATTGTCCTTGCTGCGCCGGAGCAACACGTCGATCGGATTGGGCAGGTCGTCCAGGTTCGGCCGGCCGTCATAGGCGGCGAGCACAGTCCCCGCCGTGGAGACGGCCAGCGCAGGGATGCGGTACTGCCGGTAGCCGCCCATGCCGCGCACCGCCAGGACGTGCTCGACGTCGGGACGGGCTTGGGGGAGTGCGGCACCATTGCGCTGGAGGTAGGAGGTCACACCTCCATGGTACGAGATGCCGCCGCGTCCCTGCGGGTGGTTAGCTGATCTTGCGCCGGTAGGCAGCCGTGGCGAAGAAGTACGCGAGAACGAGGATGCCAAGGCACCATGCGAGTGCGACCCATATGTCGCTGCCGATCGGCCGTTGTTCAAACAGATCCTGGATCGTGTTGACGATCGAAGTGACCGGCTGGTTCTCGGCGAAGGCGCGCACGGGACCGGGCATGGTGGCAGTGGGGACGAAAGCCGAACTGATGAACGGCAGGAAAATGAGCGGGTAGGAGAATCCGCCGGCGCCGTCCACGGACTTCGCTGTCAGGCCCGCGATGATTGCGAGCCAGGTGAGTGCGAGGGTGAACAGCGCCAGGATTCCAACGATGGCGAGCCATGCCAGCAGGTTTGCCGACGTGCGGAATCCCATGAGGAGGGCCACCAGCACGATGATCACGAGCGAGAGCCCGTTGGCCACCAGGGAAGTCAGCACATGTGCCCACAGCACGGATGATCGTGCGATCGGCATGGAGTGGAACCGCTCGAAAATGCCGCTCTTCATGTCGGTGAACAGACGGACGGCGGTGTACGCGATGCCCGACGCGATCGCGATCAGCATGATTCCAGGCAGCAGGTAGTTGACGTAGTTCTCGGTGCCTGTCTTGATGGCGCCGCCGAACACGTAGACGAACAGCAGCATGAGGGCGATCGGCGTGATCGCGGTGGTGATAATGGTGTCCACGCTGCGAAAGATGTGGCGCATGGAGCGGCCCAGCAAGACGGCCGTGTCTCCGAAGAAGTGTGTGCTCATGACTGGTCCTTACTTGACGCGACCTTGCCCTCGTTCCCCACAAGTGCGAGGAAGATATCCTCCAGGGTGGGCTGCTTTTCGATGTACTCGACCTTCGCTGGCGGAAGTAGTTGCTTGAGTTCGGCGAGAGTGCCGTTTGCGATGATGTGCCCCTCGTGAAGGATGGCGATCCGATCCGCGAGTTGTTCAGCCTCGTCGAGATACTGCGTGGTGAGCAGGACGGTGGTGCCCTGATTGGCGAGCTCCTGGATTACCTGCCACACTTCGATGCGTGCCTCGGGGTCGAGTCCGGTGGTCGGCTCGTCGAGGAAAATCACCTCGGGCTTCCCGATCAGGCTCATGGCGATGTCAAGGCGACGGCGCATGCCTCCTGAATACGTGGACACCTTTCGAGATGCCGCATCGGAGAGGTTGAAGCGTGCGAGAAGATCATCCGCCACCTGGCCGGGGTCCTTCAGATGCCGCAACCTGGCAACCAGTACCAGGTTCTCCCGACCGGAGAGGATCTCATCGACTGCTGCGAATTGTCCGGTGAGGCTGATCGATTCCCGAACCCGCAGCGGGTGGGCCACGACGTCGAATCCATTGACGGTGGCCGTGCCGGCGTCTGGGCTTAGCAGCGTGGACAGGATCTTCACCACCGTGGTCTTTCCTGCTCCGTTGGAGCCGAGAAGGGCGAAGATGGTGCCCGGTGCCACGTCGAAGTCCACACCGCGCAGCACGTGCAGCTCCTTGTAGGACTTTTCCATGCCCTGCACACGGATTGCGGGTTCGCGGGTGGTGGATGCATTGGTCATGATTCCCTCTCCTTCCCATCGTTTCCGGCAGCGGCGTCGATTGCCTTGATCAGGCGTTCACGCTCCTTGTTGATCCACTGACCGCCCGTGTAGTTGCGCATGAAGGTTTCGGCGAACTCCACCGGGTCCTCACCGACGATTTCGCGGATCGGAGTTCCGTCCGCGGCGCTCTGTTCGAAGAGATCGGTGAGATCGCCGAGCATCCGCAGCAGCACGTCGCCCTTGGTGATGGCCCCGAAGTACATCAGGTACCGCTCCAGCGCGGTCGCTGCCGCGCGATAGTCCGCGGGAAGCTGCTCTACGCGTGTCTTGTTTTGCCGGTATTGCTTCTTCTGTTCGAGCGATCCCGTGAGCTGCTCGATCCATCCTGCGGCCATGTTCACTTTCCTTCCTTTCGGAGATGTTCCAGTCGCTCGGACAGGAAACTCCATGTATTCCAGAATTCGTCCAGTTCCTTCTCGCCCTGCTTGTTGAGCGAATACACCTTGCGCGGCGGGCCCTTCTCGGAGGGCCGCTTCTCGACATCCACAAGGCCTTTCTGCTCGATCCTGACGAGCAGCGCATACACGGTGCCCTCAGCGATTTCCGTGAAGCCCTGCCCCCGGAGCAGCGTCGTGATTTCGTACCCGTACGCGGGCTTCCCGGTCAGGAGGGCAAGGACGATGCCCTCCAGGGTCCCTTTGAGCATCTCCGTCATCTGCCTGCCCATCGCACACCTCCTTCAACTACTCAGTGATACTAGCTACTAGTACATAGTAGCGCTAAGTAGTGGAAGCGCAAGCCCCTATGAAAACCGCGCTGAAGCGCACTTAGGGCCGCTGGAACGCGCCGTCCCTCAACAAGGCCACAGCGGTCCCGGCGTCAAGTTCGGCGGCGATCTCGACGTCGTCGGCGTACCCTGCGCCGATCAACTCCCGGCCGCTTGAGCAGCCTCGCAGGGCTACACGGAGCCGGGGTTCGGCGGCGTTGAAGACGGCCATCGCTGCTTCCGCCTCGGGTGCGAAGCCTTCCCTGCCGTCTTCCGGCGTGAAGCCGCCCCGGCCCGCGGCAGCGAGCCCGGCAATGAAGGCGCCGGCCCCGATCTGATCCTCCACGGCTGGCCGGAGTGAACCGCCGGGCCATAGCTCGCCGGACGCGATCACAGCCACCACTGCATCCGGGGAGAGTTCGGCTGCCACCCAATCCGCGGTGGCGGCTGCGTTACGCAGTGACACGGCCGCGATGCGTGGGATTTCCCGCGCGAGCTCGTGGGCGATGGAAGAGCCATTGGGCGAAGGCAGTACCACGCGGTCCAGTGTCCGCGCGTCCCGCAAGCTCGACGGCGAGAGGCTCAGCCCGCCTCCACCTCGCGGACCGGCCAGTTGGGCATCATGATGGGCGGCGAAATCCTCGGCCCCCGCGTCCTTCCACGGGTACGGGAACACCACGGCACCGCGGTCGACGGCGACACTGACGCAAGTGGTGAAGGAGAGGACGTCGACCACGACGGCGAGGTCCGCTCCGGACGCAATGGAACGTGCGCCGTCGAGCCCCCACTCAAACCTCACCGTGAACGGAAGCTGCCGGTGCACCGTCCCCGCCATGGTCATGACAGTTCGGCCTCCAGGTTGCGGCGAGCGGCATCCAGCCACAGGCTTTTCGCGCGTTCGCTGTGAAAGAGCGGATCCAAGGCGAGTAGCTGGCGGACTACCGCGGCCCGACCGGCGGCGAAGTCGGCATCGCTGACGTGGGCGTAGTCTTCGCGGACAGCAGCCAGGTAACGCCCGTACGCCGTCGGTTCCGCGCCGAGGATGGACAGATCGGCGTCGCACAAGAGGGCGCCGGCGTGGTCTCCCGGTTCGGGGCTGTGGGTGGAGGTCAGCCTGACCAGCCGGGCAACTTCGCCGATCACTGGCTCGGGAAGACCCGCAATGGCCAGGCGGTCCTCCGCCAGCCTGGCCGATTGCTCTTCGTCCTGCCCGGCGATTCCCTCATAGACGGCGTCGTGAAACCACGCGGCCAAAGTTACTGGGCGCGCAGGCAGCGCGGGTTCGCTGAGGAGGTCCAAGGCTTCCAGGACCGCCAACAGATGGGTGCGGCTGTGGTACTTCCGGTGGTCCTCGCCCCAGCGTTCAAGGAGTTCGAAACCCAGTTCCTCATGGCCCGGAAGCGTCGAATTCCAGCGCTCCAGCAAGGGCACGGTGAGGGCTTTGCTGCGTTGGCGGGCGGGGATCCGCAAGCCGCTCGCGATAAGTTTCCGCACCAAAATTCGGGCCTCCACGGGGATGGCGCCTGCGGAGAGAAGATCCCGGTAGCGGCGTTCCGGGACGTCGTAGTGGTCGCCGTCGAATGCGCGCTCGGGAATCCCCGCGGCCTCGGCGAAGGCATGCAGCTCCTCGAGCGATGTGTCCGAGACGAGATGGGAAAACACGGTTCCGTGGGCGGGCCACAGCGGCGGATCGACGTAGACGGCCATGGCCTGCGCCAGGGGACTACGAGTTCTTCCGGGTGGCTACCGCTGAGAGTGCGGTCAGGCCCTTTTCGAAGTCGCCGCCCACCATCTTGTCCATGTTCATGAACAACGCGAAGATCTTGCCAAGGCCCTTGTTTTCGCCGGTCATTGTCCATGTGACGCGGGTGCCCGCACCTTCGGGCACGAACGTGAACCCAGTGGGGTTGACGGCCTTCATCGGCTTGGTGAATTCGAGACGGATGTCGATCTTGCCGGGATCTTCCGAGCCGACGATTTCCATGGTGCCGGTGCCCGCCTTGTTGTTGCCGCTCCAGGCATACTTTGCTCCGACGCCGGATTCGTTGCCCGAGTAGCTGCGGCTCAGCTTGGGGTCAACGGCTTCCCACGGAGACCATTTGGTCCATTCGTGGAAGTCGTTGACGAGGGGGAAGATGTCCGAGGGTGCGGCGGGGATCAGCGCATTGCGAGTGACTGTGAAGGGTGCCATGTGCATATCGTACGGCGCTTTGTCGGGATAGTGGGTGCGGGCCGCGCGCTGCGTTCCGGCACGCAGCGCGCGGTCCGGACCCCACGTTTTCAACGGTGGGTGGGACGGCGGGTGGTGCGTTACATGCCCGGGATGTCGAGCGCTTCGTAGACGGTGATCGAGGCTTCGGGTGCCATGAGGAAATGCGGGTGGCCTTCGAGGAGCTTCAGGGCTCCGTCCATGTCTTCGGCCTGGAGGACGCTGTAACCGCCCACTCCGGTCTCGGCATCGGATACTCCAGAGTTCCCAACTACCTTGCCTCCGCCGAGGGGCGTGCCAAGATCGGTAATCCCGTCGCCAGCCTTCGCGGCCCAGTCCATCCACAGCTTCATGCCTTCGGCTGCTGCCTCGGGGGTGCTGTCAGCCATGGCCGATTCCGCCGATTGCGGTGCATTGTAGAGAACTACGAACTTCTTCATTACGTGTCCTTTTTCTCATGCTCGCCAGCGGGTGTTCCACCCGGTCACACCTGATCCTAGGGCCACGGGTCGCAAACGGCGAGGGGCTTTTCCGCATAAGCGGAGAAGGCTATGGACAGCAGTTTCGCCGTCGGCAAACATGGAGCAGGAGGGACGAATTGCCAAAGTTGAGCATAGTAGACTCAACTTTGAGAAACTGTCTACTCCCGAAAGGAGCTCTTCCATGGACGTCAAATTCACCACCAAGAGCCAGGAGGCTCTTTCCGCGGCGGCCATGAACGCCTCCACCGCCGGGAATCCGCAGCTGGAGCCGGCCCACCTGCTCAAGGCCCTCATGGACCAGCGCGAAGGCGTCGCGGTGGCGCTTTTGCGCGCCACCGGAGCCGACCCGGATGCCGTGAGCGTGCAGGCAAGTTCGGCCATCAAGGCCCTGCCGTCGTCGTCGGGCAGTTCCGTGCAGCAAGCGCAGCTTTCCCGCCCTTCCATGCAGGCCATCCAGGCCGCCCAGAACGAGGCCGAGAAACTCGGCGACTCCTTCGTATCCACTGAGCACCTCCTCCTGGGGCTCTCTGCCGGAAGCGACTCCGTAGGGAAGCTATTGCGCGACGCCGGCGCCTCCCATGAAGCGCTCCTCGCCGCCCTGCCGGGTGTCCGTGGCGACCGGAAAGTCACCTCGCAAGACCCGGAAAACACCTTCCAGGCGCTAGAGAAATACGGCATGGACCTCACTGCCGTGGCGCGCGCCGGCAAGCTGGATCCCGTGATCGGGCGGGACAGTGAAATCCGGCGTGTCGTCCAGGTCCTGAGCCGCCGCACCAAGAACAACCCCGTGCTGATCGGTGAACCGGGTGTCGGCAAGACCGCCGTCGTCGAAGGCCTCGCCCAACGCATGGTGGCCGGCGACGTCCCGGAAAGCCTGCGGGGCAAGACCCTGATCGCGCTGGACCTCGCGTCCATGGTGGCCGGCGCGAAGTACCGCGGCGAATTCGAGGAACGGCTCAAGGCCGTGCTGGAGGAGATCAAGAACTCCAAAGGGCAGATCGTCACATTCATCGACGAAATCCACACCGTGGTGGGCGCCGGTGCCACCGGTGAAAGCGCCATGGACGCCGGCAACATGCTCAAGCCCATGCTGGCCCGCGGCGAGCTGCGGCTCATCGGCGCCACCACCCTGGACGAGTACCGCGAGAATGTCGAGAAGGACCCCGCCTTGGAACGCCGCTTCCAGCAGGTCTACGTGGGTGAGCCGAGCGTGGAGGACACCATCGGTATCCTCCGCGGCCTCAAGGAACGCTACGAGGCCCACCACAAGGTAGCCATCGCAGACTCCGCCCTCGTGGCCGCCGCCACACTCTCCAACCGCTACATCTCGGGCCGTCAGTTGCCGGACAAGGCGATCGACCTCGTCGACGAGGCCGCGTCCCGGCTGCGCATGGAAATCGACTCCGCTCCGGAGGAAATCGACCAGCTCCGCCGTGCCGTGGACCGCCTCACCATGGAGGAACTGGCCCTCGCCCGTGAGACCGACGCGGCCTCCATCGAACGCCTCGCTGCGCTTCGCGCGGACAAGGCGGACAAGAAGGAAGCCCTTGGGGCGCTGAACGCCCGCTGGGAAGCCGAGAAGGCCGGGCTCAACCGAGTAGGCGACCTCAAAGCAAAAATCGACGAATTGCGTTCGGCTGCCGAAAAGTACCAGCGCGAAGGCGACCTTGAAGCCGCCTCACGCATTCTCTACGGCGAACTGCCTGCCTTGGAGCGCGAGCTCAGCGCAGCGGCCGAGGAAGAGTCCGCCCGGGAAGCGCGGGGCGAAGCGAAGCCCGCCCTGATGGTCGCGGACGAAGTCACGGCGGACGATATCGCCGAGGTCATTTCGGCCTGGACCGGGATCCCCGCCGGCCGCATGCTGCAGGGCGAATCCCAGAAGCTGCTGCACATGGAAGAGGAGATCGGAAAGCGCCTGATCGGCCAGTCCAAGGCAGTGGCCGCCGTTTCCGATGCCGTCCGCCGCGCCCGTGCGGGCATCAGCGACCCCAACCGCCCTACGGGTTCGTTCCTGTTCCTGGGCCCCACCGGCGTCGGTAAAACCGAGCTCGCCAAGGCGCTTGCTGACTTCCTGTTCGACGACGAACGCGCCATGGTGCGGATCGACATGTCCGAATACGGGGAGAAGCACTCCGTAGCCCGGCTGGTCGGTGCCCCTCCCGGATACGTGGGCTACGAGGAAGGCGGCCAGCTCACTGAAGCGGTCCGCCGTCGCCCGTACTCCGTGATCCTGCTCGACGAGGTGGAGAAGGCCCACCCGGAAGTGTTCGACATCCTCCTGCAAGTGCTCGACGACGGTCGCCTCACCGACGGGCAGGGCCGCACCGTGGACTTCCGGAACACCATCCTGGTGCTGACGTCTAACCACGGCAGCCAGTTCCTCGTGGATCCAACCCTGGACGCCACGGCGAAGCGAAATGCGGTCATGGCCGTGGTCAACGCGTCCTTCAAGCCGGAGTTCCTCAACCGGCTCGATGAGATTGTCCTGTTTGATGCCCTCAGCGTGGACGAGCTCGCCAGGATCGTCGAGCTGCATGTGGACGAGCTGACCAAGCGGCTGCACGACCGCCGGCTCACCCTTGAGGTCAGTGACGGCGCCCGCGCCTGGCTCGCGATGTCCGGTTACGATCCCGCCTACGGAGCTCGTCCGTTGCGTCGGCTGGTTCAACGCGAGATCGGCGACCGCCTGGCCAAGGAGATCCTCGCCGGACAGATCGGGGACGGCGACACGGTGCTGGTGGACACCGCGGCCGACGTCGATGAACTCACCATCGAGGGGCTCGAAGCCTTGACGGGTCCCGACGGCGGAGCTCCGGCGGGCAGCGGCCTGATGGTGAGGCGGAAGGACTAACTGGGCGGCACTATTTCTGCAGCACGGATTCCTTGAGCGTGTTTCCCGAGTTCACCACGATGAAGCAGTCCACTCGGCGGTCACCGTTGTCCCAGCTGGAGGCGCTCGGGTACACGTTCTGCTGGAGGAGTGCGTACTTGCTCGATGCCTCGTTGAGCATTACGTCACGGCAGATTTCGCGGCCCTTGTCACGCAACGCATTGGCGCCGGGGAAGGTGTCGTCTGCCTTGTACCGGAAAATGGCGCCCAGCTGGGCCGAATGGTCGGTGGTGCAGTCCACCGCCTTGGACTTGGTGGCGTTGGAGTCGAAATCCGCGAAGCAATCGCCCAGCTGGTAGTCCTTTGCCTCGATGTCCGCCGGGAGGGGGCCGCGGCTGGTGGACGTGGCCGGTTCGGGGGTGGAAGCGGCCACCGGATGGTTGGCCAACGCTCCAACGAGAAGCCAGATCACTACGCCGATGAGGATCAACACAGCCAGCACAATGCCGCCGATGATGAGCCGGTACCGCGTTATGGCGTCCAGGGCGCCCCGTAGGGACGAGACTTTTTCGGCGGGAGTGTTGTCCTCGGGCTCGGTTTCGCCAGGCAGACCATTGTCCGGGTAGTTGCCCGAAGTCCCCGGATCTTCGGTCCCTGAACCAGGGTCTACCGGCGACTCGTTGTCGCCTGTACCGTTGTTGCCCGGGATGGTGTTGTCCTGGCCCATGTCTGAGTTTGCGCCTTTCATGCGTGCGGCCCGATATTAGGGCGACTCTACCCAAGTTTTTCATGCCAATGAACGGTGATGCTGCCAGGTGGACCTGTGACGCTGCTTTCGCGAAGGTCGTGGCACGCAGTTGCTCCAGAAAGCATGTAATCTAGACATACGACAAATTGACCAAACATTCCGGGGCCTCACCGATAGCCAAGGTGACCACCTCCGGTCCAAGTACAAAAGGGGGTCACGCCATGGGGCGCGGCCGTCAAAAGGCAAAAGCTACCAAGCAGGCTCGGGACATCAAGTACTACTCCCCGAACACTGACTATTCGGCCCTTCAGCGCGAGCTGACCGGGCCATCAAGTCGTGCGACGAGCCGCTTCGCGGATGATCCGCCGGAGCCGGACTACTCGGCTTACGAGGACAAGTACGCACAGGACTTGGAAGACGATGACGACGAGGTAGACACCCGCCGCATCGGATAGCTGTAGCAACAATCAGGTGCCTTTCGGCATCGAGTTGCGTACCGCCGTCGTACACGAAGTCATTTGGCATCCCCAGATGCCACCCAAAACGATTGAGCCCGTAGGGCGCGCCATGATTGGCGTGCACTACGGGCCTTTTTCGTCCCCTTTTGCCGGTCAGTCCTTCTCGTGGCACAAATCCAGCAAAGGGATCAGTGTTTCGAGGTCGTTGGCGCGGGCCGCAGCCAGGATCTTCCGGTGGGCATCTGCCACGCGCTCAAGCTTGGCGTCGTCCAAGGGATACGAGCGGCTGATGAGCCGCTGAACCGGGTTGTCCCAGACGGATTCGAGCGTTTTCAGCAGGAATCCGTTGGGCGCAGGTGCTGCCAAGCCCAAATGGAACGCCCGCGTAGCGGTAAACAGTTCCTCCGGGTCCGCGCTTGCCGCACCCTCGGCGATGAGCAGCTCAAGACGCGCAAGCTGAAGGTTTGTGTACTTGGCCCCGCACTGTCTGATGGCCATGATCTCGAGGGCCTTGCGTACCTCATAGACCTCCTCGACAGCTGAGCGGGTCAGCGTCGTCGCAAAATAGCCTGCGCCGGGCACCAAAGTGGCGAGTCCTTCGTGGACCAAACGGTTCAGGGCGTCCCGGACCGGGGTCCGGGAAACGCCGTATTCTTCGGCCAGCTGTTCCTGGACCAGGGGAGCGCCAGGCTCGACCACTCCGTTGACGATCTCATTGCTGATCCTGTCGTAGACGTGCTCGCTCAGCGGCCGTATCCCCTTGGCAGCTTGCGCGGCCATTCGCCTCATCCCCTTTTCGGTATCAAAACTCGGTCAATCCTACGTGCTTTACATCACAGGATTCACTGTATACAGTGAATCCAATTCTACCAACCCTTTGAAAGTTGCCCTATGAGCCTGCACATTCCACGAATACCCGGCATCGATTTTGCCGCTGTCGGCAAGCAGTTGGGTTACCTGGAGATCGAACACTCGGACAACGAGAATGACGCCGCTGTCATCCCCTCGCCGATCGCGGTCCTGAGTGGTGGAGACGGCCCCACGGTCCTCTTGATCGCCGGTACGCATGGTGACGAATATGAAGGCCAGATCCTGCTCCAGGAACTCATCCGCACAGTGAACCCGGATGAGGTGACCGGGAGATTGATCATCCTGCCTGCCCTCAACATCGCCGCTGTCCGTGAAGGAAGACGCGTTTCCAGCGTGGACCGGGTCAATCTGAACCGGGCCCTCCCGGGCCGCGCCGACGGCGGACCAGCCCTGCAGATCGCCTCGATTGTGGCCGGAGAACTCATCCCCATGGCGGACTTTGTCATGGACATCCACTCCGGGGGAATCGCCTCGGAGTATGTTCCGTCCGCGTTCGTCTACCAAGGGCCGACGCCGGAGCTATGGGCTGAGAAGGCGGCGGCGGTGGCCGCGTTCAATGCCCCTTATTCCGTCGTGGTGAAGCCCATGCTGAAGGCGGGATCCATCAGCGGCGCTGCCGATCAGGCGGGCGTACCGATGATCTCGACTGAACTTGGCGGCAGGGGAACCGTATCCCTGCCGATCCTCAACAGGGCCAGGACGGGACTTCGTTCCCTGCTTGGCCACTGGGGCGTGCTCAAGGACGCCGGGCCGCCCACCGCGGAAGCCCTCATCCAGTGGGTCGAGCTCACGGCACAGTCCCCGGTCCATTCCACGATGGCAGGCATCCTCGAGCCGGTGGTCGAACTGGGCCAGAAGGTCACGGCCGGAGATCTCGTGGCCCGGGTTCACTCGGTGGAAGAACTCGAGCGGCCTCCAAAAGACTTCTTTGCACCCATTGACGGGGTGGTCGCAATCGTTCGGCATCCCGCGCTCGTCAATGTCGGCACCACCGTGGTCAACATCGCCGTTGACCACGGAACAAGTTATGAGAAAGGCAATCATGAACCGTCCTAGATACATCTCCACAGGCGCCCTGCTACTGGCCGCCGCCCTCGGGCTCAGCGGCTGCACCACTGCATCACTCGACGCCGGCAAGGAAGCCGCGGCCAGCTCCATTCCCGGCAAAGACGCCGCGATTCCAGCGGCGCCCTTCAACCAGGCCGCCGCGAATCTCTTGCCCTCGGACGTCAAAGCCAAAGGGACGCTGGTGGTTGGCACCGACCCTACCTTCGCGCCTTATGAGTTCTACGCAGCTGACAGCAAGACGGTCGTCGGCTGGGACGCGGACTTTGCGAAAGCCGTTGGCGAGACGCTGGGGCTCGAAGTCAAGATGGTTCCCGCGACCTTCGACACCATCCTCCCGGGCGTGAGCTCGAACAAGTACGACGTCGGCATCTCGGGTTTCAACGTCACGGCCGAGCGCAAGCTGAACGCCGATTTCGCCTCCTACCAAAGCAGTGGCTCAGGCCTTGCCGTCAAGGCGGGCAACCCCAAGAAATTGGCCCTCGAGGCGATGAAGCTGTGCGGCACCAAGGTGGGTGGCGAGAAGGGAACCACGCAGGGAATCGAGACCCTTCCGGCGTTTTCAAAGCAGTGCGTCGACGCCGGCAAGGCGCCGATCGACATTCAGCTGTTTCCTTCCCAGAACGAAGCCAACCTGGCCCTCATTTCGGGCCGCGTGGACGGTGTCCTCTCAGGTCTTGTCGGCATGAGCTACGCAAGCAAGCTCTCCGGCGGCGCCTTCGAGCTCGCCAGCAACCAGGACTTCGAACCGACGCCGGTAGGCATCGCCATGCCCAAGGGTTCGGCACTGACCAGGCCGATCGTCGCGGCCGTCAGGGCTCTGATCGCGGGCGACACGTACAAGGCGATCAACGCGAAGTACGGAATCCCGGACTCCGTGACCATCAGCGCTGACGCGGTGGACGCGAGTGGTGCGAAATGAGCAGCGCGGTCACTGCCTCCAAGATTGGAACAACGGACCGCGGACAATTCACCGTGGTCTCGGCCAGGCACCCCTGGCGATGGGTGGCTGGTACTGCGGTAGCCGCCGTCGTGATCTTGCTCCTTGCTTCCGCGGTGAGCAATCCCCGATTTGGCTGGGACAAAGTGGCCCTCTATTTCCGTGACGTCGCGATCGTCAACGGGATCGGTATCACCCTTTTCCTGACGGTTGTCTGCATGGCTGTAGGGGTGGGGCTTGGCGTGGTGCTTGCGGTCATGCAGCTTTCGGCAAACCCCGTGGTCAAGGCTTCAGCAAGCGCCTATGTGACGATCTTCCGTGGCACGCCGGTCCTGGTCCAGCTGTTGTTCTGGTTCAACTTGTCGGCGCTGTATCCGGAGATCACCTTCGGTATCCCGGGCGTCAGCCTGGACGCCAACCAGATCATCACACCCCTCGCCGCAGCGATCCTCGGCCTGGGCCTCAACGAGGCCGCCTACATGTCGGAGATCGTCCGGGCAGGAATCCAGTCCATCGACCAAGGCCAAGGGGAAGCTGCGGGTGCCCTCGGCCTGTCCCGTATCCAGACCCTCACCCGGGTGATCCTGCCGCAGGCCATGCGAGTCATCATCCCGCCCACGGGCAACGAGTTCATCGGCATGCTCAAGATGACGTCACTGGTCAGCGTCCTGGCCGTGCCCGAGCTCCTGTACTCCGCCCAGATCATCTACTCGAAGAACCTGCAGGTTGTCCCTCTGCTCTTGGTGGCCAGCATTTGGTACATCATCGTCACCACGGTGTTCACCGTGGGCCAAGGTTACCTGGAACGGCGTTTCGCGCGAGGGACGTCACGTTCCGTCCCTCCGACCGCTGCCGAGCGGGTGCGGAAATTCTTCAGGGTTCACTCCGCGCAAGGTTCAGGAAAACAAGGTTCAGGAAAACAGGGCTTAGGAAAACAAGCCCTACGAAAGGACGCGCAGTCATGACCACCGAAACAAAGGAAAGCCGGAATGCGCCGGAGGCGCTTCCGCTGGTGCGCGCGGAAGGCGTGCGCAAGAGTTTCGGCGACAACGAGGTCCTCAAGGGAATCGATCTCCACGTCCAAAGCGGCGAAGTGGTCTGCCTGATCGGCGCCTCGGGTTCCGGGAAAAGCACCTTCTTGCGGTGCGTCAACCACCTGGAAAAGATCGACGGCGGTCTGCTGTGGGTAGGGGACAGGGCTGTGGGCTACCGGATCAAGGGGGACAAGCTCCACGAACAGTCCCACAACGAAATCTGCGCCGACCGCACCGATATCGGGATGGTCTTCCAGCATTTCAACCTCTTCCCGCACATGACCGTGCTTGAGAACCTGATGGAAGCCCCGCTCAGGGTGCTCAAACAGCGCAGGCCGGATGTCCGCCGTCGGGCATTGGATTTGCTGGAGAAGGTGGGCCTGTCGGAGAAGGCGGATGCCTATCCGCGGCACCTCTCGGGCGGCCAGCAGCAGCGCGTAGCGATCGCCCGGGCGCTTTGCATGCAGCCGAAGCTGATGCTGTTTGACGAGCCGACGTCGGCCCTGGACCCGGAGCTGGTCGGCGAAGTCCTCAGGGTGATGAAGGACCTGGCCCGAACGGGAATGACCATGATTGTTGTGACGCACGAAATGGGCTTCGCTCGCGACGTGGCGGATCGCGTGGTGTTCATGCACGGCGGCCGGATCATTGAGGAAGGTCCCGCCGAAGAGGTCATTGGCAACCCGCAGCACGAGCGGACCAGGGCGTTCTTGTCCGCAGTTCTGTAGTCGTTGGTAGTGCACTCTCGGAAGTGATTGACAGGATGCGTTAGTGACGGCTAACGTATTAATCATGCTCGACCGACTGGAAGTTGCCGCGGAGCCGAACAGGCGGCGACTGTTGCACCTGCTTGCGGCGGGCGAGCGCACCGTGACGGAGCTGGCTGGCGAATTCACGGTGAGCAGATCCGCCATCTCGCAGCACTTGTTGTTGCTGGAGCAGGTAGGCCTCGTTTCTGCCCGCAAAGAGGGACGCAACCGCTTCTACCGCTTGGACAACACCGGGATGAGGGAACTCCGGATGCTTTTTGAGCAGTTCTGGACCGCGGAGCTGGACATGCTCCTCGCTGACGCACAAAACTTCACCACCGACCGCCTTCACACAACCGAGGAATCACCATGATTTACGACAAGACCGTTCTTCTTCCCCTCAACGTCGACCAGGCGTTCGAACTCATCACGCAGCCTGCACGCCTCCGCCGCTGGCAGACCGTTGCCGCGCGCGTCGACCTTCAGGTGGGTGGCGAGTACCGCTGGACCGTCACTCCGGGCCACCACGCGGCCGGGACTTTCACCGAAATCGAGCCGGGCAAGCGCATCGTCTTCACCTGGGCCTGGGAGCAGCCCGACGCCCCGGCGGACAACATCTCCACCGTGGCCATCACCCTTGAGCCGGCCGACGGCGGGACCACGGTGCGCTTGGTGCACGAAGGCCTTCCGACGCCGGAAGCCGTCGCCGGCCACTCCGAGGGTTGGAACCACTACCTCGACCGTCTCCTCGCCGAGGCCTCCACGGGCGACGCCGGAGCCGACGAATGGGCGGCAGCCCCTGCCGATCTCAACGAACTCACCTCTGCGGACGCCACGCTTGCCATCGTGCAGCGCGTGCTGGCGCAGGTCACCGAAGCTGACGCCTCGACCCAGACTCCGTGCGCCGACTTCAACGTGTCGCAGCTGCTTGGCCACCTTGCCGGCTCGATTTCGCGCATCGCCAAGGCTCTGGGTGCCGAAGTAGCCGACGACGCCGGAAAGTCGCCTGAGGTGCGCATCGCCGACCTCGCCCAGCCCACACTGGAAGCCTTCTACCGCCGCGGGCTCGAAGGCACCATCGACATGGGCTTCGCTGAACTGCCGGCCCCGATGGTCGCCTCCATCCTCAACCTCGAGTTCCTGGTCCACGCTTGGGACTTCTCCAAGGCCCTGGGCCTCGAAGTGTCGGTGGCAGATGAGCTCACCGACTACGTGGAGGTCCTCGCGCAGAACACCATCAGCGAGCAGGTCCGCGCAAGCGGCAGCTTCGCCCCGGCCCAGGAAGTCGCCGAGACGGCATCCAGCCTGGAGCGCCTGGTCGCCTTCACAGGCCGGACTGTTCACGCATAAAGGTTCCGACTCCGCCGTAAACGCGGGCCGGCCGGCGCTGCCTGTTGTCAGTGTCGGCCCCCCGTACTACTTTGAACGTGGTATCCGCCGGCGCATGCCGGCTACTCAACGAAGGGATAGCAATGCCGCAGGTTGATAGCTACAAGCAGGGAACTCCGTGTTGGGTGGACCTGTCGTCGTCGGACATTGAGGCTTCCAAGGCCTTCTATGGTGATCTGTTCGGTTGGGAATTGGACGCAATGGATGCCGGTAACGGCATGACCTACTACATGGCCAAGCTGCAGGACCGCTACGTCGCGGGCTTGATGCAGCAGATGCCGGACATGGCCGCGGCCGGTGCACCGTCCTTCTGGGCCAACTACCTCGCCGTCGATTCGGTCGATGAGGCCGCTGAACGCGCGACGGCGGCCGGCGGCAGCATCCTCTTCCCGCCGGACAGTGTCCCCAACGGGAGCGGCCGGATGTTCTTCGCCGCCGATCCCACGGGTGCGCAGATTGGTTTCTGGGAGGCCGGAAGCCACCACGGCGCAGGGTTGGTCAATGAACCGGGCACGGTGGTCTGGAACGAGCTGCAGACAAGCGACGTCCCCAAGGCCGTGGCCTTCTACGAATCCGTGACGGGATGCTCCAGTGAGACGGCTGCGGCCGGCGATCTGCAGGAGTACACCCAGTTCGTGGTGGACGGGAAGTCCATAGCCGGCGCCATGAAGCAGCCCGTGGAGGGAATGCCGCCGTTCTGGATGACCTACTTCAACGTTGCCGACGTGAACGAATCCGTGGCGAAGGCCGTGGAACTCGGGGCCCAGGTCTTTGCGCCTGCCTTCGATGTCCCCGGTATTGGCCGTATGGCAGTCCTCGGCGATCCCGCCGGAGCAGCCTTCAGCGTCATGGCCGGCGAAAGCAACTAGGCCTTAAAGCAAGAGTGCCCACCCAATGCCGGATCGGCAATTGGGTGGGCACTCTTTTGCGTTAAGAACCCTTAGGCGTAGGCGTTCACAAGGCGCACGGCGCCGCCGTCGACACCCTTGGCACCCTGGACGTAGTCCGGGCCGCTCTTGATGATCGAGTCGGAGTCCGGAGCCACGGTACCCATGACCCACGAAGGGAGGCCGCGCTCGTTGAGGCGGGCCACGGCGGCGTCGGCGATTTCGGGGGACACGATGGCCACCATGCCGACGCCGAGGTTGAGCGTGCGCTCGAGGTCGGCCAGCGGCACATTGCCGAGCTCGGAGACCAGCTTGAAGATGGCCGGCAGTTCCCACGTGGCGCGGTCAACCGTGGCCACAAGGCCCTGCGGCAGGACGCGGGCCAGGTTGGCCGCCAAGCCGCCGCCGGTGACGTGGCTGAAGCCGTGCACGGCGCCGGGCGCAGCACTCAGGCCGCTGACCGGGAAGGCGCGGGCCAAATCCAGGCAGTCGGCGGCGTATACGCGGGTGGGCTCCAGCAATTCTTCGCCCAGGGTCCGGCCGAGTTCGGAGACCTGGCGGTCCAGGGCCCAGCCGGCGTGGTTGATCACGCGGCGAACCAGGGAGTATCCGTTGGAGTGCAGGCCGGAGGAGGCCATGCCGATCACGACGTCGCCAGCGCGGACGCGGTCCGGGCCAAGCAGGGCGTCGGCCTCGACAACACCGGTAGCTGCACCGGCGACGTCGTACTCGTGCTCACCCAGCAGGCCCGGGTGCTCAGCGGTTTCGCCGCCCACCAGTGCAGTGCCGGCAACGGAACAGGCGGCCGCGATGCCTCGGACGATGTCCGCGATGCGCTCGGGGACAACCTTGCCGCAAGCGATGTAGTCGGTCATGAAGAGCGGCTCCGCGCCGACTACCACGATGTCGTCCACCACCATGCCGACCAGGTCGAAGCCGATGGTGTCGTGGATGTCCATGGCCTGGGCGATGGCAACCTTGGTGCCGACGCCGTCCGTGGACGTGGCCAGGAGCGGCCTCTTGTATGTGAGCAGCTTCGAGACGTCGTACAGGCCGGCGAAGCCGCCGACGCCGCCGAGCACCGAGCTGTTGTGGGTCGCCTTGACGGCGTCCTTCATGAGTTCGACGGCGCGGTCGCCCGCTTCGACGTCGACGCCGGCGGACGCGTAGGTGATGCCGGTTGTGTTCTCAGCGGCGGAGGATGCGGAGGTCATACAGACTCTTTCTTATCGGCGTCGGTCAGCAGGTTCTCAAACTCGGCGTCGGGTCCGGGATCGCAGCCCGTGGCGCCGGGCTTGTTGGCCGGGTCGTCCGAGTCCGCGTTCACGGCTTCGGCGGAGATGCCCGACGTCGGCAGCCCGCCGAGGTCGGTGCGCTCCAGGAGGTTCTTGCCCAGTTTGTCCGAACCCGGAAGTGCGATGGGGTACTGGCCGGTGAAACAGGCGGTACAGAGGCGCTCGCGCGGCTGCTGGGTGGCGCCGATCATGCCATCTTCGGAAATGTAGGCCAGCGAATCCGCTCCAATGGCCTGGGAGATTTCCTCGATGGTGGCGCCATTGGCGATCAGTTCAGCGCGGGATGCGAAGTCGATGCCGTAGAAGCAGGGCCACTGGACGGGTGGGGAGGAGATCTTGATGTGGACGGCTGCGGCGCCGGCTTCGCGGAGCATCCGGACGATGGCGCGCTGGGTGTTGCCGCGGACGATCGAGTCATCCACCACCACCACGCGCTTGCCGCGGATCACGGACTCGAGGGCGTTGAGCTTGAGCCGGATGCCGAGCTGGCGCAGGGTCTGCGAGGGCTGGATGAACGTGCGGCCCACGTAGGAGTTCTTGACGAAGCCGTGCGCGAAGGGGATGCCGGATTCCTCGGCGTAGCCGACCGCGGCCGGGGTTCCGGACTCGGGGACCGGGATGACGATGTCCGCTACCTGGGTGTTTTCGCGGGCCAACTGGCGGCCCATCTCCACGCGGGACTCGTACACGGAGCGTCCGGCAATCGAAGCGTCGGGGCGCGCAAGGTAGACGTACTCGAAAACGCAACCGGCCGGCGTCGCTTCCGCGAAGCGCTGGGAACGGACGCCGTTCTCGTCAATGGCGATGAACTCGCCGGGCTCGATCTCGCGGATGAAGCTCGCGCCGACGGTTGCCAGGGCGGACTGCTCCGAGGCGACAACCCAGCCGCGCTCAAGGCGGCCAAGGCACAGGGGGCGGATCCCGAAGGTATCGCGGGCGGCGTAGAGGGTGCCTTCGTCCATGAACACGAAGCAGAAGCCGCCTCGGATCTTGGGAAGCAGCTCAAGCGCGGTCTGTTCGAGGGTCTTGCCCTCTTCGCCTTCGAGGAGGGCGGTGACCAGGGCGGTGTCCGAGGTGTTGCCCTGCTTCATTTCGCCAGTCAGCTGACCGCCGTTGAGCTCGAGGATCATTTCCCGGAGCTCAGCGGTGTTGGTCAGGTTGCCGTTGTGCGCGAGGGCAACGGTGCCAGTGGCGGTTGCGCCCAGGGTGGGCTGTGCGTTTGCCCAGTGGCTTGCTCCGGTGGTGGAGTAGCGGCAGTGGCCAACGGCAAGGTGCCCGGTGAGGGTGTTCAGGGTTGTCTCGTCGAAGACCTGGGACACGAGCCCCATGTCCTTGTAGACATTGATGCGCTTGCCGTCACTGGTAGCAATACCAGCCGATTCTTGTCCGCGGTGCTGCAGCGCATACAGCCCGTAATAGGTGAGTTTTGCTACTTCTTCGCCCGGCGCCCAGACCCCGAAGACGCCACAAGCGTCCTGAGGTCCTTTTTCGTCGGGGAGAAGATCATGAGAAAGTTTTCCGTCGCCACGTGCCACTGGTCAATTGTCGCATGATGTTGGCGTGGCACTTTCCCTCACGCGGCATTGTGACCGGGATCCTATGCCTCGGCGTCGTCCTCTGCCGGGCTGGGTACGGACTCGACGACGGCACGCCGGGAGCGCCGCACGCTGACTTTGTCCAGGACGAGGGCCGCGATGGCACCCAGCAGCACACCGCCCGCGGCAAAGGACACCAGGAAGAACCCGAAGACCGCCCCGGTGTCGAAACTCTCGTCGCCGGGGATCCCGTAGGCCACGAACGCGGCAACGATGATGCCGAGTACCCCGCCCAGGCCCATGAATGGAACGAACTTCGGCGCACGGCGGACCGTGATCCCGCGGCGCTCCGGGGCGCCGTCCTGTGACGTGCTGTTGTGTGCCGTGCTGCTCGAGTCCTCAGAAACCATGCCTTCCAGTCTACCGTTTCGAGGAGATTGGGTTGTGGTCTGAAGTCAGACCATTGACAGATTGATGTGAAGTGGGTCACTATCGATGCGAGCGGTGTCGGCCCGTTCCCCCCTTCCGTTTAGAAAGAGAATAATCATGAGTGATCGTTCTACGGCAGCGAAGGTGCAGGCTGTGCAAGACGCAGATGCTGCGGCCCTCGCCGAGCTTGGCTACAAGCAAGAGCTACATCGCGGCATGTCCGGCTTCTCCAACTTCGCAGTCTCGTTTTCCATCATTTCGATCCTGGCTGGCTGCATCACCTCCTTCAGCATTGCACTCAAGTCCGGCGGCCCGGCTGCCATCAACCTGGGTTGGCCAATCGTTGGCGTCTTGGTCCTGTGCGTGGCCCTTTCCATGGCCGAGGTTTGTTCCCGATACCCCACAGCCGGTGGCCTGTATTTCTGGGCGGGCAGGCTCGCCAAACGCAACAAGCGGGCCTGGGCCTGGTACGTCGGCTGGTTCAATTTCCTCGGTGAAGTGGCTGTCACGGCCGCAATCGACTTCGGCTGCGCCACGACAATGATGGCTTTCGCAGCGCTGACTTTCGGCGTCGAGCCCACCGCGGGCGGTACGTTCGCGCTGTTCGTCGTCCTGATGGTCATCCACGCCCTGCTCAACAGTTTCGGCGTCAAGATTGTCAGTTTCCTCTCCAATGTCTCCGCTTGGTGGCACATTGTGGGCGTCGCGATTATCGTGGCGGCGCTATGGATCATGCCCACGAGCCACCAGTCCTTCGACTGGACGATGACGGCGTGGCACAACGAAACCGGCTTCACCTTCGGGCCGTATGTCTTCCTCATGGGCCTGCTCATGTCGCAGTACACCTACACCGGCTACGATGCTTCGGCCCACGTTGCGGAAGAGACCAAGAACGCAGCCATCGCGGCTCCCAAGGGGATTGTCATGAGCGTGGTCATCTCCATCATTGGTGGCTGGATTCTGCTCTACTCACTCGTCGCGGCGATCCCGAACGGCTCCGAGGACGGTCTGACCACACTTGGCGCTACGCCAACTGGCTTGCCGCCGGCACAGATTTTCCTGGATGCACTGGGCAACCCCGGCGTAGCGAAATTCCTGCTCGCCATCGTGGTGGGTGCACAGTTCTTCTGCGGCATGGCGTCAGTAACCGCCAACTCACGCATGACCTACGCTTTCTCCCGCGACAATGCCCTGCCGGGCTCCCGCATCTGGGCCAAAGTCAACACCCGGAGCGGCACCCCCACAAATTCGATCTGGCTCTGCGTCGGCTGCGCGATTGTGCTCGCTTCACCCGCGCTGTTCAATACAACCGCGTATTTTGCCGTGACGAGCGTCGCCGTCATTGGCCTCTACATCGCGTACATCACCCCGGTGTTGCTCCGCAGGCTCAACAAGAACTTCGTACCGGGCCCGTGGCACCTGGGGAAATGGAGTCCTATCATCAACTGGGTAGCGATTGTGTGGGTCGCCATCATCGTGATTCTCTTCGTTCTTCCGCCGGTCGCAGATATCACCGTCGACACCTTCAACTACGCGCCAATCGCCGTCGTGGTCGTCTTCCTCCTTGCCACCGTCCTTTGGTACACCACGGGGCGTCGGACGTTCATGACGAGTGCCGAGCAGGAGCACTTGACGATCGACGCAGATAAGCTGCTCAACTAGCACAACCATGGGCCGCCGGCGGTTCTTCGCCGGCGGCCTCCCCGCCAGGAAGGTCGCCATGTTCCTCGTTGAACCGATTGAATCCCCCCTACTGGAGACGGTCTTGCTTCCCGTGCGTGGACACATGGCCTTCGAGTCGTGCGTCGAGCACTTGGGATCGGCAATTCAGTTGGGGATCTTCAAAACCGGCGAGCGCCTACCCCCTGAGCGCGACCTGGCCGAGCGCATGCAGGTCTCCCGGGCCACGCTGCGCGAAGCGATCAGCGCATTGCGCGCCGCCGGCTTCGTCACCACCGTCCGGGGGAGGGGCGGCGGAACCATCGTGGAGCCGGTCGGCAACGCCCGGCCGCCGGAGCGTCTCGGCAACAAGGACCGGCAGGAGGAAATCAGCGACATCCTCATCTTCCGTTCGGTGATTGAACCCGGAGCCTGCCAGCGGGCGGCCTCGCTGCGGTTGAGCGAGGATCAGCGCCGGCTTCTCACTGATTCCCTGGCTGAGGTTGAAAACGCGGGTTCACCGGTGGAATACAGGCAAGCAGATGCCCGCCTCCACCTGGCATTCTCCGCTGTTGCGGGGTCGTCGGAACTCAATAAAGCCAGCACCACCATCCAGACAAAGATCCACGAATTCCTGGCGGAAATCCCCTTTCTGCAACGGAACATCGAACATTCAAACCAAGAACATCGATTGATAGTGCAGGCCATCCTCGACGGCGAGCCTGCAGCGGCCCGAAGCGTCATGGAATTGCATTGCGAGTCCACTGCCGCACTACTCAAGGGACTACTGAAATGAGCAGCACCATGAACGACATTTCGAACACCGTTCACCCTCGCAATGACCGTATGCTCACCGTTGAGCAACTCAAAGCGCAGATTGGCGACGGCGCCATAGACACCGTGATTCTCGGCTTCACCGACATGCAGGGCAGGCTGCAGGGCAAGCTCCTCCACGCGCAATTCTTCCTGGATTCCGTCCTGGAACATGGCACCGAGGGCTGCAATTACCTCCTCGCCGTTGACACGGAAATGAACACTGTGGACGGCTATGACATTTCCTCGTGGGAAAAGGGCTATGGGGACATGCTCTTCGACATGGATTTGGACACCATCCGCATCCTTCCCTACCGCGAAGGGAGTGCGCTGATCCAGTGCGATTTGTCCATGACCGACGGCACTCCGGTCTCTGTTTCGCCCCGCGCGATGCTCAAGCGCCAGGCGGCCAAGGCGGCCGAACGCGGTTGGAAGGCACTTGCCGGAACCGAGCTTGAGTTTGTGGTCTACAACGACTCCTACGAGCAAGCATGGGACCTGGACTACAAGCACCTCAGCCCTGCCAACCAATACAACGTTGACTACTCGCTCCTTGGATCCGGTCGCGTGGAACCCCTGCTTCGCCGGATCCGGAACGAGATGTACGCGGCCGGCATGACCGTGGAATCCGCCAAAGGTGAATGCAACTTCGGCCAACACGAGATCGCGTTCAAGTACGACGAAGTGGTCACCACGGCGGACAACCATTCCGTCTACAAGACCGCGGCCAAGGACATCGCCCACGACATGGGCCAATCCATGACCTTCATGGCCAAGCCCAACGAGCGCGAGGGCAATTCCTGCCACATCCACCTGTCCCTTCGCGGACTCGACGACGAACTAGTCTTCTGGGACAAGGCAAGCGGGGCCCGCACCAAAACCTATGATCACTTCATAGCCGGAGTGCTTGCCACGATGCGGGAATTCACGCTCTTCTACGCTCCCAACATCAACTCCTACAAGCGGTTCGTCAAAGGCTCGTTCGCTCCGACGGCGGTGGCCTGGGGCCTCGATAACCGCACCTGTTCGGTGCGGCTGGTGGGTCATGGCCAAAGCGCGCGGCTGGAAAACCGGCTGCCCGGTGGCGACGTCAACCCGTACCTGGCATTGTCGGCCATGCTTGCCGGCGGGCTTTACGGCATCGAAAATGAGCTCGAACTCGAACCCGCCACCATTGGTAACGCCTACACTTCGGGCGCTCCCACCGTGCCGACCACGTTGCGGGAAGCGAGGGATCTGTTCGCCAACTCCGTGATCGCCAAGGAAGTCTTCGGTGAGGAAGTGGTGCGGCACTATGTGAACTACGCCGACGTCGAACTGGCAGCTTTTGAGTCCGCCATCACGGACTGGGAGCTTCGCCGCGGTTTTGAAAGGCTGTAGGCAATGACTCAGAATCAGACGCCGGCCGCGGCTCCGGATTCAACCCCGAGGCCGCCTCGCATCGCCTTGACCACCTACCTGCAGGACGCGAAATGGGGGGTTTGGGACGCGCAGGCAGCGGTGCTGCCGGCAACATATTTGGAGGCCGTCGTAGCGGCGGGCGGCACGCCCCTTCTTTTGCCGCCCATCGGCACGGACACCTCCGTTCTTGACCTCGTGGATGGCCTGATCGTGGTGGGAGGCGCCGACGTCGATCCCGGTAATTACGACGCCGAGCCTCACCCGAGCACTCGCAGCCAGCCCGCCCGGGACGAGCACGACATCGCCTTGACCCTGGCCGCGCTGGAGAAGGGTGTACCGCTCTTCGCGATCTGCCGCGGTGCGCAAATCCTGAATGTGGCCCTGGGCGGAAACCTCATCCAGCACGTGCCGGACGTGCTGCCCGAGGCGAATTACCAACCCGCGCCAGGGGTCCATGGCGAGGTTGAGTTCGCTACCCGGCCGGGGAGCATCAGCGCGGAGCTACTGGGCGAAAAGGCATCGGCGCCGGTCTACCACCACCAGATTCTGGACCGGGTGGCTGAAGGTCTTTGCGTCACGGCGTACGCGACAGACGGCACGATTGAGGCTGTCGAGTCCACCCAGGGAAGCTGGGCGCTCGGCGTTCAATTTCACCCGGAACAAAACCCTTCCGACATGCGCCTTTTTGAAGGATTCATTGAGGCCGCCCGAAGGTACCGGGACGGCGAACCCTACGCTGGGCGCCTCGACCCATCAACGGAATTCAAACCGACAGAAAAGAGCTGGGCGTGAGTGCCACGACTTTTGACATCATCAATCCGGCCACCGAAGAATTCCTTCAAACCGTTGAACTGGCATCCCTCGCCGAGACCGACGCACTGATTGCCCGCGCGGCTGGCGCCTTTGAGACCTGGCGGAAGGTGTCGCCGTCGGACCGTGCACTGCTCTTGCGCCGGTTCGCGGCCGCCGTCGACGCCGATCTGGAGAACCTCGCACAACTGGAAGTCCGCAATGCGGGACATACGATCGGCAACGCCCGCTGGGAAGCGGGCAATGCGCGCGATGTCATCAGCTACTATTCGGCGGCTCCCGAGCGGCATTTCGGGCGGCAAATACCTGTTGCCGGAGGCCTCGATGTGACGTTCCACGAGCCACTGGGCGTGGTCGGCATTATTGTGCCGTGGAACTTTCCCATGCCGATCGCGGCTTGGGGCTTCGCTCCGGCGCTCGCGGCAGGCAACACGGTGGTACTCAAGCCTGCCGAACTTACGCCGCTTACGGCGATGAGGCTGTGTGAGCTGGCGCGCGAAGCCGGCCTGCCCGACGGCGTGCTGACCATCATCCCGGGGAAGGGCTCCGTGGTAGGGGCGCGCTTCGTCACCCACCCCGCGGTGCGAAAGGTCGTCTTTACCGGGTCTACCGGGGTCGGCAAGCAGATCATGGCCGGTTGCGCTGATCAAGTGAAGCGCGTGACGCTCGAGTTGGGTGGCAAGAGCGCGAACATTGTGTTCGCCGACGCCGACCTTCAGGCCGCTGCTGCGGCCGCTCCCGGTGGCGCTTTCGACAACGCTGGCCAGGACTGCTGTGCCAGGTCCCGGATCTTGGTGGAAAAATCGGCCTACGACAGCTTCTTGGAGCTCTTGGAACCCGCCGTCCGGGCTGTCAAAGTTGGCGACCCGGCGGATGAAAGTACCGTCATGGGCCCGTTGATCTCCGCCCGGCAACGGGAAACCGTCGCGGGCTTCGTGCCCTCGGGAGCGCCCATAGCCTTCCAAGGCGAGGTGCCCGAAGGGCCGGGATTTTGGTTCCCGCCCACAGTCCTGGCTCCGGACTCCTTCGACGACCCGGCGGTGCGTGAGGAGATCTTCGGACCCGTCGTCGTCGTCGTACCCTTCAGCGACGAGGCGGACGCCGTACGGATTGCCAATGACACCGAATATGGGCTCTCCGGATCCATCTGGACCCAAGACATTGGCCGGGCCTTGCGCGTGGCCCGCGGCGTGGATGCCGGGAACCTCTCTGTGAACTCCCACTCTTCAGTCCGCTATTCGACGCCGTTCGGCGGCTTCAAGCAATCGGGCCTGGGCCGCGAACTTGGTCCTGACGCGCTCGATTCCTTCAGCGAAGTGAAGAACGTCTTCATCGCGCACTGAACCCACCAACTTTGGAAGCCCCATCATTCAAGGAGAGATCACCATGACCGAATTCATTTCAAACCGACTCAAGGACCGCACTGCCGTCATCACCGGCGGCGGCAGCGGGATCGGCTTGGCCACGGCAAAGCGTTTCGCCTCGGAGGGTGCCAATGTGGTCATCGCCGATATCGATCCGGCAGCCGGAGAAGCAGCCGCGGCCGCCGTCGATGGCATCTTCGTGAAGGTCAACGTCACAGACGAGCAGGAAGTCATCAACCTCTTCGCCGCCGCCAAGAGCCACTATGGCAGCGTGGATATCGCGTTCAACAACGCGGGTATTTCGCCGCCGGACGATGCGTCCATCCTCGACACCGGGATCGACGCCTGGCGCCGGGTCCAGGAGGTAAATCTGACGAGCGTCTACTACTGCTGTAAATACGCGCTTCCGTACATGCTGGAGCAGGGCAAGGGCTCGATCATCAACACCGCGTCCTTCGTGGCCGTGATGGGTGCGGCAACTTCGCAGATCTCCTACAGCGCTTCCAAGGGCGGCGTGCTGGCGATGACCCGCGAGCTGGGCGTCGAATTCGCGCGCAAGGGTGTGCGAATCAACGCACTGTGCCCCGGACCCGTGAACACTCCGTTGCTGAAGGAACTTTTCGCCTCCGATCCGGAGCGGGCCGCACGCCGCTTGGTCCACGTGCCCTTGGGCCGTTTCGCCGAGCCCGAGGAACTGGCCGCTGCGGTCGCCTTCCTGGCAAGCGATGACGCCTCGTTCATTACCGCTTCGACCTTTATGGTTGACGGAGGTATCTCGGGAGCCTACGTCACCCCGATCGACTAGCGGGAGCTTCCACTTCCATCGATTGCTCCCCACCGGCTCCCAGCCTTCGCAAGCTCAGGCCGGGGCCCTCGCCGGCGTGGGCCCAGTAACGGTCCTTTTGGGACCCCAAAACGACAGCTATGGAGCAATCGATGGGTAGAACTAGCTTCCCCGGTACGTGGAGAACGCGAAGGGGCTGAGCAGGAGCGGCACGTGGTAGTGCTCGCCGGCGTCGGACACCGTGAAGCTCAAGTCCACTTCCGGGAAAAAGGTGTCCACGCCCTGCGCCTTGTAATACGGACCGGTCGCGAAGTTGAGGCGGTAACTGCCGCCGTCGACCCTCTCGGGACCCAGGTCCTTGATCCGGCCGTCCGCATCGGTGGTGCCGCTGGCTACGTGCTTCCAGTTGTCGCCGTCGCGCACTGAGAGAACGACGGCGACGCCGGCCGCCGGGCGCCCGGAGCCGGTGTCCAGGATGTGGGTGGTTATCTGGGAAACGCTCATTTGTTGGGCACTCCTTCGCTGCTGACGCTGGCTTCGTTGATCACGCCGGCCAGGCGCAGCAACCCGATTTCGCGCAACTGTCCGGCCACGATGACGTCTTCTTCTTCAGCTGTGTGGCTCAGGCGCTCGTGGAGGGAGGCCAGGATTTCGCTGGCTGTCCGGCCCGCGGCACGGATCAGGAAGACGCGGCCGAACTTGGCCTCGTACTCACGGTTGCCTTCGGCCAAAGCGGTGGCGACGCCGTCATCGCCGGGGTCGACGCCGGCCTGTTCGGAGCGGGACATCGCGGCTTCGGTGGTCTGGGCCTTGGGCCGTTCGCCGATCCGCGGGTGGTGGGCCATCGCGGCTGCCACTTCGTCCGAGGTGAAGGGCTCGGCGGTTTCCCGGGCGAAATCGAGCAAGGAGTCCAAGCCGCTGAAGGGGCGCGCATCTGCGACGCGCTCCACCCAACGCTGGATGTCGAGGCATGGGCGGAGGACGTCGATGGCGTCCGCACGGTCCACGCTGTTGAATACTTCAAGCTGCATGCTTGTTCATTCCTCGTGCGAGTGCTGGCATCCATGGTGTTGGCTATGCGGAACTCCGGCGATTCCTGCCGGATGGACCTGTGCGTCTCCGCACTTCAGGCCTTCCACATCATGGAACTGTTATTTCAGCATACGTAATAGTGAATCCAATGACTGCCGTGGTGTCAAGAGAATACCGCACCCCGGTCCTCCCGACCCGCCCTGAAACGCTCGCTCACCTTTGGGGGGTTCTGCCGAAACGCTCGCTCACCTTTGGTGGGTTCTACCGAAACGCTCGCTCACCTTTGGTGGTGTTTCCCGAAACGCTCGCTCACCTTTGCTGGTGTTTCCTGAAACGCTCGCTCACCTTTGCCGTCTGGTGGACAATGTCAGCAACGAGCCAAAGGAGTTCCGCCATGCCAGAAGTCCTGACTTCCCGGTATCTCTTCGGACCGGGGCCGAGCAATTGCTATCCGGAAGTGACTGCCGCGTTGGCCTATCCGGTGATCGGGCACCTGGATCCCGTGTTCATCGAGCGCCTTGACCGGACATGTGCTGGGCTTCGGACGGTGTGGGGGACCCGGAATGCCCGCACCCTGCCGTTGAGTGCCACTGGTTCCGGCGGCATGGAGGCCGCCTTTGTTAATACAGTGTCCGACGGCGACGTCGCAGTAATTGCCGTCAACGGGCTTTTCGGGGAGCGCATGTGTGAGGTTGCCCGGCGTTGCGGCGCCACGGTGGTACGCGTCGATCACGAGTGGGGCCAGCCCGTGGATACGGAGCGGGTCCTCGCCGCCCACCCGCATCCCAAGGTGATTGCCGCCGTCCATGCTGAAACCTCCACGGGTGTCCTGTCCGACGTCGCGCCCCTGGGTGCCGGCAAGGGCGACGCGCTATTGATCGTGGACGCGGTGACGTCCATCGGCGGGCTGGAACTCCTGGCTGACGACTGGGGGATCGACGTCGGGTACGCCGGGACACAGAAGTGTTTGGGAGCGCCCCCTGGCTTGTCCCCGTTCACAGTGTCCGAGCGCGCTTTCGAGCGCCGCGTCAAGGAGCCACGTTCGTGGTACCTGGATATCGGTCTTCTGGGTGGGTATGTTGGCGCGGCGAGTGGCAGCCGGACGTATCACCATACGGCCCCGGTGACCATGATCGCCGGGCTCGAGGCCGGACTGGACCGCATTCTGGCCGAGGGGCTCGCGGCTGTTCAAGAGCGGCACCGTGCAGCCGGGGCCGAGTTGCGGGATGGCCTTGAAGCGATGCGGCTTGAGCTGTTTGCCGCGGAGGGCTCGCGATTGCCGAGCCTCACCACGGTCAAAGTGCCCGACGGCGTGGACTCGGCCGCCGTCCGCGCTTACCTTCTGGAGAACTTCAGTATGGAAATCGGCTCCGGGGCGGGTGCGTTTACGTCGACCGTTTGGCGGATCGGCATGATGGGTCCGAATGCCAACAGGGCATCCGTGAAGCTCGTCCTTGGCGCGCTGGAAGAAGCGATCGCGAAAGCCTGATCCTCGACCCACGGAAACGCTGGAAAATCCTCGGCTAAGCTTCTCAGCGTGGGGCATGGCGAGAGGCCACGGTCCGGCACGTGGGGGAGGACCGCATGACCAGCACCGGAGTGCCGAGGCGACGCCAAAGGGAACCCAAGCGCCTGCTCCGGTTTGTGATCGGACTAGTGCTTTGTGCTGTCTTGTTGGGTGCGGGCCCACTGGCCGCTGCTTGGTCAGCAGACGGTGCCGGGTCCGCGACGGCGGATCCCGGCGCGGGACGGCCCTATCTGGGTGCAGCCCTGGATTGGAGCCAAGACGATGCGGCAAGTTTCGCCGACAGGCTAAAGGCAACACCCGCCCTGTTCGCACACGATGTGTCCATCCCAATCACGGACGGCGAGAAAACGTACGTGCGGCAGTTCCTCTCGCAAAGCGCCCAGACAGGCTCTCATGCGTTGCTCAACGTCCGGCCCGCGCTGCCTCTGGCGGAGCTGACTGCGGACCGGGCCGCGGACTTCGCAGCACAGATCAAACAGCTCTCGGACCGGTTCCCTGGCCGGATCTTCATCAGTTTCGCACCGGATATGAACACCGGCTGGGCGGATTGGGGACAGCAGCCGCGCACTTATGTCCGGGCGTTCCGTGCAGTGGCGGCCGCCTTTGCGGCACAGGGCAACACGGCGCAGGGCCGGGCACTGATGGTGTGGCAGCCGTTCGCTGGCAAGGACTACCCGTTCACGAAGAACAGGAACGCCCCGGCCCCCGGCACCGTGGACTTCTCTGCGTTGGACACAAACCACGACGGCGTCTGGGACGCTGCCGACGATCCTTACGCACCGTTCTACCCGGGTGATGACGTGGTGGACTGGGTTGGACTCTCGGCCTACCACGATGACACCGGCGGTGGGGCGGCCATGAACTCCTTGCCGCGCCCAGGCGAACTGGCGGGGATGCTGACCGGGGCTTCGGTCAATGCCGGCCAATCCGGCGCAGGAAATTCCCACGCGGATTTCTACTCCGTGTACGCCTCCGGACGGGGGAAGCCGCTGCTCCTCCAGACCGCTGCATACTACGGCCCCACGGCGGGCGGTCCCTCGGAGACGGACATCAAATCGTCCTGGTGGAGCCAGATTCTCAGCACCATCTCCTCTGCCCAGTTCAGCAGGATCGGCTCCGTCGTCTGGAACGAGAAAACCCAAACCCGTGGCGCAGGGGACGTCACCATCGACTGGCGCATCAGCGGGAAGCCGGACATCGCGGAGGCGGCGGGCGCCCGGGTCAAGGACTCCAATTTCACAACCGCTCCGGTCACGGAAACGGCACAACGGCTCGGTTCGTCCGCTCCTGGCAACGTACTGAGCGGCCCGGCGGCGTGGTTCGCCATGCTCGTCACGCTGTTGGCTGCCTGCGGGCTCTGGCTGCTGCCCCGGTTCGTCGGCGCTATCCGGGGGTGGACATACGACGACGGCTCCTCCCGGGACTCCCGGGTGGACCTCCTGCGAGGCCTGGCCATCGTGTTTGTCGTTGTGAACCACTTGGGGATGACCTCGCTGTTCCAGCTGTTCACGCAGGAGGCGATCGGGTTCGTGTCCGGTGCTGAGCTCTTCGTTCTGCTCTCTGGACTGGTCCTGGGCATGGTTTACGGCCCACGCGCCAAGGACAAGCTGGGTGACGTAGTTGACCGCACCGCCAAGAGGGCCGGGAAGTTGTACGCCATCGCATTGGTGGTGATGGCTGCGGTATTCATCATCAGCCTGGTACCGCAGCTCAACGTGGACACCCTGACGACCTTTACGGACCAGGGAACCGGAGGGGCAGGCCACAGCGCGGCGGGCCGCACGTACGACCTCTACGCGGGCATGCGCGGCCTGCTGCAGTTCCCGGTGCCATCGGCCGTGGTTCCGTCGATCCTGCTGCTGCAGTTCGGCCCTTGGCAGTTCAACGTGATGGGCCTTTACGTCGTGATGCTCCTGCTGAGTCCGTTGGTGTTGCTGGCTGTGGCCCGCGGCAAGACGGTGTGGGTACTCCTCGCCAGCTTTGCCCTCTACGTGGCGGGCTCCGTGTTCCGGTTCCGGCTCCTGCCCTCCCAATTCGAGGATTCGTTCCCACTGCTCGTGTGGCAGGTGCTGTTTATCGTGGGCCTCGTGGCCGGGAGCAACAGACGACGCATCGTGGCATGGCTGACCAAGCATCTCTGGGTGGTGGCAGTCTGTTCGGGGATCACCGCGGTGTTCGCCATCGGATCGTGGGCCAACCCCTACCTCTCCAACGACCTCGACTACCGACTGGCGGTCCTGCCCGACGCGAGCTACCGGGCAATCTACGACCAGTTCTTTGGCCGGACGTTCCTTGGCCCGGGCCGCCTGTTGAACGTACTGGCCCTCGTGGTGACGGCCTTTGCGCTGCTGACGGCTTACTGGAAGCCCGTGGAACGTGCCGTGGGCTGGCTCCTCATCCCGTTGGGCCAGGCCACTCTGTACGTCTTCATCGTGCACGTTGCCTTGATCGCCGTTGTGTCCAACATTCCGTTCCTGCAGGAGGGCAACCTTCTCGTGAACACCCTGGCGTACGCGTTGATCTTGGCGCTGCTGTGGGGCATGGTGCGGACGCGCTTCCTGTTCCGCATCATTCCAACATGAGGTGTCGGGCCGCCAATAGCCCCGCACTTTCGCGTCAGGACTCGGGCGTGGAGTCCCGCGTCAGGACCCACGTGTTAGTGCCGTCCTGGCGCTCGAATGTCACGGTTGTTACGAGAGCCTCGATGAGCGCCAGGCCACGACCGGACTCCGATTCCTCACCCGGCATACTCGGCCGCATCTCCGAGGCGAACGGCTCCCGTGCGTTGTAGGCACTTACACGGGCCTGCAGGAGCATAGGCCGGACGATGATGTCCACCCCTAGTTCCACTGGGTCCTCTGCCACCGGAAGGGCATGCTGCACGATGTTTGCCGCAGCCTCGATCACCGCGGTGGTGAAGGTCATCCTGTCCATGACGGGAACGAATGCGGCGTCATCCCACAGGCTATCGAGTTCGGTGTGTACGGCATCGATGGCGATGTCGTCAGACGGGCCGTGGTAGCTTCTGCGGGCGAGGACGTCAGTCATCGCCGAACGCGGCTTCCGCTGTGGGGTACGAGGTCAGGACGCGGTCCATGTTTGTCAGTTCCAGGACCATCTTGACCTGGGCCTGGACACCGGAAATGCGGAGGTCCCCGCCGGCCTGGCGGGCAGCCTTCAAACAGCCGATCAGGGCACCGAGCCCGGAGGAGTCCATGAACACGGTATCTTCCAGGTTGACCACCACCCGGCTGGCGCCACCGGCTACCACCTCGGCCACTACCTCGCGCAGTTTCGGAGCCGACACCATATTCAGTCGGCCAGCCCCTTTCACCTCCGCGTAGGAGTCCTTCAACTCGTAGCTAAACTGCATCAGCTTTCCTCTCTTCCGGGACAAAACCTCTGTACGTCGCTGCCCTTAGCAGGATGCTCATGACTGCGAGATCGAAGACCACCCACCCCACGTTCACCAGCGTACCTATCGGCTCGGACAAGCCCGCGGCAAGGCGCGCGACGCCTACCACGAGGGCAAGCACCAGCAGCGCCGCGACGGTGATCTGAGGCTGGATCAGGCTCCAGCTCGGCCCGCCGCTCTGCCTGGCCTTCGGGGTCACGGCGAAGCCGAGCGGGCGGCCGAACCAGACGTTGCGGGCCGCCGTCGTACAGGCCTTGATCCAAGTGGGGAATAGAGCAAGGCTGTACTGTTGTCCGCGCCAGGTTTTGATGCCATGGCCGGCCACTTGGAAAAGTAGCTGGTTCGCCACCATGAACGGGATGAAGCGGCTGAAGAAGTCCGGGCTGAGGCTGCTTACGGGCAGGATCCCCAAGACGAGGTAAATGATGGGGGCGGCGAAATACACCACGGCCGTGAAGCCGCTGAGATAGCTCCACATGGTGGAGAAGTACATGAGTCGTTGGCCCCAGGAGAGGCCGCGCTGGACGAGCGGATTTTCGCGAAGCATGACTTGGATGGTCCCCTGTGCCCAGCGGAGTCGCTGGGTCAGCATGGTCTTCAGGTCCTCGGGGGCCAGTCCGTAGGCCAGGATCTCGTGGTGGTAAACGCTCTGCCAGCCGAGGGCGTGCAAGCGCATGGCCGTCGCCATGTCCTCGGTGACAGAGATGGTGGCAAGGGGCATGACGGGCTGGGCCTCCTTGTTGCGTTCCACGGAGATGGCGTCCAGGAGCGCGTGCACGGACTCAAGGGCGCCCAGCGGGGACCAAGCACGGCCGGACATGCGCTCGACAGCGTCGCCCGCCACGACGGGAACGCCGGCTTCTCCCACACTGGCCAGTTCCATCGTGGCGATTTCCTCGAGGTCGGCCTGGAGGGCAGAGAAATCCGCTTCCACGAGGGTCCGCACCGCCTGGTCCACCTGGCGGCCAACCCGGTAGGTGATCTCGCTCAGGGAGAACCCAGCGTCCAGCTGCCGCCGGCCCTCGTCCGTGGCGGCTTCCACGTCGTCGAGCATCTGCGCCACGAGGGGATTCCCGGCGTCGGCGGAGCGCCGCGCCTTCTTGAGTGCGGAGCGGGACGCGGCCAGGGCCCTGCGGACGTTCCGTTCAGTCTCCTTGACGTAGCCTACGAGCCCCAGTTGCATGAGGGCCTCCCTGCGCAGGAGCGCATTGGAGCCACAGAAGAATGCCGCGTTCCAGCCGTCCTTGCCCTGCTGTATCGGGCCATAGAAGAGCGGCGCCTGGCTGCCAAGAGGGTCGTCGTCGGGGACGTTGATGAAGTATTGGGGCGTCTGGACAAGTGCCACGCGACTGTTATTGAAGTATCCCAGGGTTCGCTCCAGGATTTTCGGCTCTGGTACCTGGTCGGCGTCGAGGATCAGCAGGAACTCGCCTTGGGTGATCATCAGGGCGTTGTTGAGGTTGCCGGCCTTGGCATGCCGCGGCATGTTCGCCCAGTCCTCTCCGCGGGTGACGTAGCCAATCCCGTTCGCTTCGGCGAGCTGGCGCATTTCCGCGCGGTCGCCGTCATCCAGGATCCACGTGCTGTGGGGGTGGCCGATGTTCTTCGCCGCCTGGGCCGTGGTCATGACCAGGTCAAGTGGCTCGTCGTAGGTGGTGATGAAGACGTCCACGGTGGCGTCGTCCGGGGCACGGGGTGGGGGCTTGCGGAGCTTGAGGTTCCACACTGTCAGCCCGAAGAGCATGACGTCGATCAGGCTGTAGGTCTCGGCTGCCACCAATGGCACGGCGATCCACCAGGCGTCCCAGTTGAGCGAGGCCATCCACCGCCACGCAATGTAGTTGACGCCCAGCAGCACCGTTAGCGCCACGATGATGCGTGTCCAAAACTGTGTCAAAGATTCCCCCACTCCTGCACAAGGCACTAAGCGCTAGACGTCTGTCAACTCCGGTGCGCGAACCAGTGACCCTTCGGCGCCCGCTTTCACCCCGGCGCTTGGCCTTCGGTGGACCACGAGTGCCGTAACGTCGTCCTCCGCCGTCGCAGCAGGCGCCAGACGAAGCACGGCTTCGCATGCAGCGTCGACGGTGGGCTGCTCACGGACGGCTCGTTCCACGTCCCGGGTGAAGTCCTCCAGCGAGGCGAAGGCGTCCAAGACACCGTCGCTGACGACAACCAATGAGTCGCCAGGGGCCAGGTAGATGTCCGACGGCGCCCATTGCAGTCCCTCCCAGGCCCCCACGGGCGGCCCGCTCGACGCCAGTCTCCGTGCGCCCCCGACAGCCGGGAGGTGCAGCGCCAATCCGTGCCCGGCATCAACATAGCTGACTTTGCCCGAGGCGCTGTGGAGGCGTGCGTGGAAGAGGGTCACGAAGGATCCGGACTGGTCAAGATCGGCTGCGATGGTGCTGCTGGCCGAACTGAACGCGTCGGCGATTCCCGGCCTGGCTGCGACCGAGCGCATTACTGCGCGGACAGTCGCCGCGATCAGGGCGGCGCCCATTCCCTTGCCCATGGCATCGGCGACCGTCACATGCAGACCGTCCGGCGTCTGGTACCAGTCGTAGAAGTCCCCGCCCACGCTGCGCGTCGGACGGAAGCTTCCTGCGACGTCGTAATCATCCAGTAGTGCTTTCTCCTGGGGCAGAAGGCTCTTCTGCACCTCCGCAGCGCGGGTCAGTTCGTCGCTGGCTGACTGTGCTGGCCTGCGGGGGCGCCTGAAGAGGGCCCTGATCCTTGACTGGATCTCCCGCAGGCTGAAGGGCTTGTTCAGGTATTCGTCGGCCCCCGTGTCCAGGCCCGCGAGCCGGTCGATCTCACCCGCCCGGGCAGTGAGCATCATGATGTAAGCGTCGGAGAATTCCCGGAGCCTCCGGCAGACCTCTATGCCGTCCGTGTCCGGCAGGTTCAGATCCAGGGTGACCAGATCTGCGTTCGTGTTCCTGACGGCCTCGATGCCGGAAAGCCCGTTGGCCGCCTCTGTGACCTCGAAGTCCAGCTGCTGGAGCACCAAGACCAACACCGCGCGGATGTCGGCGTCATCCTCGATGACTACGGCACGGCGTCGATCAGGATTTGTAGACATAGACTCATTAACTATCGCTGCCGGGCATTTGTCACCTTGCGTCCGAGGTCATTGGTCAAAACGTGAGTTTGGATGAGAGCTAGTGGCCGTTGGATTGGGCCTTGGTCGCGAGCATCTTGTCGAGGGGCTTGGCGTATCGTTCCTGGACGATTTTCAGGTGCAGCCAGCACTCCACGCTTGCCACCGAGTCCATCGCGCGCACCTTGTCCAGGATCTCGTACATTTCGTCCAGCGAGCTGACGCCCACGGTGGCCACGAGATCGTGCCTGCCGAGGCAGCTGGCGATGAATTCCACGCCGGGGGTCGCCGAGAAGAAGTCGGTGGCTTCCTCGGTTCCTGCCGCCGTCGAGATTCCGAAGCCAAAGGCCATGGACCGCGAAGAACCGGAGCGGCTCCGGATAGGGCCGATCTGCATGACGCGGGCTTCCAGCAGGCGAAGGACCCGGATCCTGGCAGCACTGGACGAAAGGCCGATCCGCTCGCCGAGGGCCTCGAAACCGAGGCGGCCGTCCACCTGCAACTCGCTCATGAGGAGGAGATCCGCCTGATCAAGTTCGAGCCGGGGGTCCGGTGGCTCCTTGCCGAGGAAGAGGCTGCGGACCACCTCCTTGTACATCAGGACATCCACCGCAGCCACGCCCTCGCAAAGGCGGATGGCCTCGACGTCTTCGTAGAGCCTTTCGACGGTGGGCAGGCGGAGTTCGGCGATGATGCCGTACCTGCCCGTGGTGAGGGACGCGAAGACGGCGCCGTCCAGTTGGCTCAACCTCTCCAGGGCCGCTTGTGCGGAACCGTTCAGCTGGATGGAGATGTGCGCGACGGCGGTCAGGCCCAGCAGGCGCGGATGGACTGCCGCGACAATCCGCAGTTCTCCTGAGGACGTGAGCTCATTGACCTTCGCTGTCACGGCGGAGCGCGTCACGCCCAGCTGCTTGGATAGCTCGCTGAACGAGGCACGGCCATCGGCCTGCAGCAGGCGGATCAGCCTGTCGTCCAGATCATGCATGGTCTTCACAATAACCGCCTTGTCTTGGGGGCCGCGGTAGTGGGTGCTTAGCGAAGGTGCGGCGCCCCGGCGAGCCGAGCGCCGCCGTCGTAATCAATACTTTCACGAGCCAAGCGATAGGCAAGTTATTTGAATATAAAAGTAGCGATAGTCGTACAGAAACTGTGTCACATCAGTATTAAACAACTGATTCGCTTGATTTGGTCGATTTTTTCGCTAGCATCGTGATCAGCGCCACATCGGCGTACTCCGACTCGCGTTTCCACGCGACCCCAACAGTTCAATTGGAGATCTGCACATGCTCAAGTTCACGAAGCCCGCTTTGGCGGCCGCTGCGTTGGCCCTGTTGTTGAGTGGCTGCTCCGCCGCAGCTTCCCCCAGTTCCACGGGGCAAGCATCGGCCACCGCGCCGAAGGGACTCACCACGAGCGGCAAGCTCACCCTGTGTATCGACCCCGAATACGCGCCGCTGGAGTACTACGCCAACGGTTCCAGCGGTGACATCGTAGGGTTCGACGCCGACGCCGCACGGGCGCTCGCCAAGCACTGGGGCGTCGACGCAAAGTTCGAAGTGACCACATTCGACGGCCTCATGCCGGGACTCCAAACCCGCCGCTGCGACGCCATCTTCGGCGGCCTGTACATGAGCAAGGCCCGCTTGGACGTCGCCGACGCTTCAGCCGTGATGAACGCCGGTCCCGCGATCCTCTCGGCGCCAAGCAGCGCAGGGAATTACAAGACCGTGCTGGACCTGTGCGGCCACTCCGTCGCAGCGCAGAGTGCTTCGTCCAACGCCGCCCGCATCACTGCGCTCAAGGATGAGTGCAAGAAAGCCGGCAAGGACGAGCCCAAGCTCACCGAATACCCCAAGACCGCTGAAACGGTCCTGGCAGTCATCAACGGCAAGTCCGAGGCCCTGATCGAGACCAACGTGGCGGCCGCCTACATGGCAGCCCAGAACGAAGGCAAGCTCAGCGTGGCCCCGGGAGTCTTCCCGGCCGACACCACCTTCGGCGTGTTCACCCGCAAGAACGATCCGCTGTCTCCCGCCATCGCGCAAGCGCTGAAGGAACTCCACCAGGACGGCACCCTGGGCAAGATCGCCAAGGACAACAAGCTCGATCCCACGATCGTCGACGTCCCCTAGCCATCCTCCCCGCGGGGGCCGCAACAACGCTGCGGCCCCCGCGCCCTAACGCGAAAGGAGTTGGTGATGGAATTCGATGTCAACATCTTCGTCCAACAACTCGTGAATCCGAGCTACGTGTCGGGGGCTTTCCTGTCCGTCGCCGTCGCGGTGCTTTCACTGATCCTGGCCACGGCCATCGGTTTTGCCGTTGCCCTGGGACGCACCTCCCGTAGCCGGATAGCGCAGGGCGTCGCAGGAATCTACACCTGGTTCTTCCGGGCCATCCCGGCGCTGTTGGTGCTGCTCATCATCTGGAACGCCTTGCCGCAGCTCTTCCCCGTCCTGCGCCAGGATTGGTTCTCCCCGTTCATTGCCGCGTTCATCGGCCTGGGCATCGTGGAAGCGGCCTTCATGGCGGAAATCATCCGTTCGGCGTTGCTCAGTATCGACGAGGGCCAGGCTCTCGCCGGCAGGGCGCTTGGAATGTCGCCGGTCAAGGTCATGCTCAAGGTTGTCCTGCCGCAGGCCATCCGTACGGCCCTGCCTCCCACAGGCAATGAGTTCATCGGCCTCGTGAAGTTCTCCTCGCTGGCCTCCGTGATTTCCCTGCAGGAACTCCTCACCACGGCCCAGGTGGGCGTGAACATCACGTTCCGCTACGCCGAGTACTACGCCGCGGCAATCGTCTACTACCTCATCATCGTCAGCCTTCTGACACTTCTCCAAAGCTATGTGGAAAAGAAATTCGTCTGGACGTCACGGTCCAAATCCAAGAAGCCTTCCATCCTGGAACCAGTCGGCCAAGGAGTGCAGCCATGACCCACAGCGGCCCGGAACCCATGCCGGAAACCTGGTCCACCAACGATCCCGTACTCAGCGTGCGCAATCTCCACAAGAGCTACCAGGACCAGCACGTCCTGCGCGGCGTCGAGTTCGATATCCATCAGGGACAAGTCAAGGCAGTGCTGGGTCCTTCCGGTTCCGGCAAGTCCACGATGTTGCGCCTGATGGCGCTACTTGAGCCAGCCGACGACGGCGAGATCCGCCTCCGGGGGCGGCGCATCGGTGTCCGTGAGAAAGCAAACGGAGCCGTGGCCCTCCCCGAACGCGAGCTCGCCAAGGAACGCCGCAACATTGGCATGGTCTTCCAAAAGTTCAACCTGTTCCCGCACCTCACGGCTTGCCGCAACGTGATGCTCGGGCTGACCTCCGTCAAGGGCATCCATCACAAGGAAGCCGAAGAACAGGCCATGGCCATGCTCCAGCGCGTTGGGCTTTCGCACCGCGCCGGGCATTTCCCCTCGGAGCTTTCCGGCGGCCAGCAGCAACGCGTGGCGATCGCCCGCGCCTTGGTGATGAACCCCGACGTCCTCCTCTTCGACGAACCGACTTCCGCCCTGGATCCCGAGTTGGTGGGCGAAGTCCTGGACGTCATGGAGAGCCTGGCCAACGACGGCATGACGATGATCGTGGTCACCCACGAAGTCCGTTTCGCGCGCCGGGTTGCCGATGAAGTGACCCTGTTCGACAGCGGCGTCATCGTGGAACAAGCCACTCCGGACGAGTTCTTCGACAACCCCCAACACCAACGCACAAGGAAGTTCTTGAGCCATGTCCACTAAGCACCGCCCCCTCGCCGTCTACACGGACATGGAAGACCTCGATTACTCTGCCGGCGTCGCGCTGCTCGAGGACAACGGTTACGACGTCCGGTACCTCGGCACCCGGGATCCCGCGGTCATCGCGGAGCAGGCGAAAGACGCAGAAGCCTTGCTGGTGGGCTACGCCCCCGTGACCGCCGAGGTCATGGACGCCATCCCGGGCTTGAAAATCATCGCCCTGGTCTCCATGGGCTTCGACAACGTTGACCTCGATGCCGCCAAGGAGCGGGGTATTTGGGTCAGCAACCTTCCGGGCGTGGCCACGGAGGAAGTAGCCTCGCACGCGCTGGCGCTTACCCTCGCCGTCACGCGCGAAATTCCGTTCTTCCAGGGACGCGTGGCCGAGGGGGACTGGAACGCCCGCCCGGACAGCACCGTGTTCCGGCTCAGCCAGGAGCGGCTGGGGCTGATCGGACTGGGGCGCATCGGCACTCGTCTCGGAGAGCTTGCATCGGGCGTCTTCGGCGAGGTAGTCGGCTACGATCCGTACCTCCCGGACACTCCGGCTACCAGGGAGATGCTGGCGAAGGCAGGCATCCGCCGGGCTGGCCTGGAAGAAGTCCTGGCGGAATCCGCCGTCGTGTCCCTGCACATGCCGCTCACGGACGAAACCCGGCACATCATCAATGCCGAAAGCCTCGACGCGATGCGGCCGGGCAGCTACCTCGTGAACGTGAGCCGCGGGCAGCTGATCGACGACGAAGCCCTGCGTGCCGCCGTCGACTCCGGCCACATCCGTGCAGCGGCGCTGGACGTGCTCGACGTCGAACCGGCGCCTGCCGACCACCCGCTGATGGGCCATCCGCGGATCCTCGTGACACCCCACGTCGGCTTCCTCTCGGACTACACGCTGGCCGAATACGTCAGGATCCAGGCGCAGAACGTCATCTCCCAAGCCCGCAGCGGCGCCCCGGACACCCCGTTGTTCGAGCTGGCACCCGCCCGCTGAGTACCGGCCGTACCGCAAACTTCAACACGCAAAGGTTATTCCCATGTCATTCCTGGCATCCCATGAAACTTCGCCCATAGCCCCCGCTGCAACGCTGTTCTTCGGCGGCCGCATCCGGACTGTCGACGCCCTGAACTCCGTCGCGGAGGCGATGCTGGTCATCGGCAACCGTGTTGCCGCCGTCGGGACGCCGCACGAGTGCCGCGACGCGGCGCTTAAGCTCACGACGGCGGTGCCCGACGTCGTCGACCTCCGGGGCCGCACGCTGGTGCCGGGCTTCATCGACCCGCACGCGCATCCCCTGATGTACGGACAGTTGCTGTCCTGGGTGGATTGCGGTCCGGAGGCTGCGCCGGACATCCCCACCATGCTTGAACAGCTGGCGAAGGCGGCGGCCGACAACCCGGGCGACACTCCGATCAGGGGCTATGGCTACGAGCACCGCAACCTTGCCGAGCAGCGCCACCCCACGCGGCAGGAATTCGACACCGTCTCCACCACGCGCGAAGTGTACGTCATGAACGCGAGCGGTCACGGCGGGGTGGTGAACTCGTACGTGCTCGCGAAGGCGGGAGTGGGCCGCGACACTCCCAACCCGCCGGGCGGAACCTTCTTCCGGGACGCCGACGGCGAGCTGACGGGTGAGCTCTCCGACGCCGCTTGCGACATCCTCACGGGAGACGAGGGCGTCAAGCTGGGGCACCACGGACCGAACTTCCACCTCGGGGACAGCAAGGAACATCACCGCGCCCAGCTGCTGCACGCCCAGCGCGAGTTCCTCAGCCACGGCGTCACCACCATCGGCGACGCACAGGTGACCAAGCGCGAGTTTGGCGCCTACCTGGACCTTGTGGAGCGGGGCGAACTGGTGACGCGCATCAACGCCTACTTCCTGTCGAGCCTCCTGGACGAGGTGTTGGAACTGGGTCTCGTGGATAAGTTCGGTGATTCCCTCCTTTCCTTCGCCGGGATCAAGCTCTACGCGGACGGGACCCTGGGCGGCTGGACGGCGTACTTCCCGGAGGGCTATCGCGATGATCCCTGCCGCACAGGCTCGCTCTACCATGAGCCGGCCGAATACCGTGCCCTCGTCGCCAAGGCGCACAACGCCGGGCTGCAGACGGCGACCCACGCCCAATCGCCCACTGCCATCCAGCTGGTGCTGGACGCCGTCAGCTCGGCTTTGGCTATTTCGCCACGAGCCGACCACCGGCACCGGATCGAGCACTGCGGACTGCCCACGCTGGAGCAGATCGAGCAAATGGCCGAGCTCGGCATCATGCCCGTCAACCAGCCGCAGCACTACTACAACTGGGGTCCCGGCGTCACGGATGCGATCGGCTCCCCGGGCGAGCGCTTCAACCCCCTCGGCGAATTCGTGGCCGCAGCGGTGCCCGTGACCATGAGCTCTGATGCTCCCGTGGCCGATCCCCGTCCGCTGGAAGCCATCCAGACGTCCGTGACCCGCCTGACCCGCTCCGGCGTCCAGTTGGGCTCGGATGATCTTAAGATCGACGTCGTCGAGGCCCTCCGTGCCCACACCATCAACGGGGCGCGGGCCATGGGGCGCGAGAAGGACCTTGGCTCCCTCGAGCCGGACAAGCTGGCCGACTTCGTGATCCTCGCCGCGGACCCGCTGGAAGCACCTGAGGGTGACATCAGCGGCATCGGGGTTGTGGAGACCTGGGTCAACGGCGTACGGGTGTACGCGGGCTGAGGCTTTCGACGCATCGTGGCGCGCGCCCGGCAAAGGGCTCCCGTCCCTTCGCAGGCGCCGTCCTGACCCTGTCTGAGCCCGGCAGCCCGCGCGACATACCCGGTTTCCGGCGTGTCGAGGCAGTTTGAGAATCAAAGAAGGTCAGGACGGCAAGGCCAGCACAGTTAAACCCCGACGTCGGCACTCAGGTGAGTGCCGACGTCGGGGTTTCGTGGACTCAGCTTCCCGCGAGCCCACTTGCGGACGTGGCTCGATGCCGCGGGCCTCCTGAGGGGCGCCGTGCACCAAATCGCCGGAAAGCTGCCAGTTCGCCGGAGCCTTCCGGCGATCCCGCAGCCTTCCGGCGATTTCGCCCGGTTGGGTGACGGCAGGACGGCTTAGACTCGGCGGATTGCCTCAGCCAGGCGCTTGACGCCCTCGGTGAGCTGATCTTCCGGGGCGTACGAGAAGGCGATGCGGAGCTGGTTGCTGCCACCGCCGTCGGCGTAGAAAGCGCTCCCCGGCACGAACACGACTCCCGCCTCGATGGCCGCGGCGAGCACATGCTCGGTGTCGATCCCCTCGGGCAGGGTTACCCAGGTGAAGAATCCACCGCTCGGGGTGGTCCACTGGGTACCGTCGGGCATGTAGGCAGCCAGGGCGTCCAGCGTGGCCTTGCAGCGGGAAGCGTAGACGGCACTGTACGCGGCAATCTGGTCCCGCCAATCGAAGCTGCTGATGTACTGCTCCACTACCAGTTGACTCAAGACCGAGGGGCAGATAGTGGTGGCCTCGGAGGCGATCTGGAGGCGCCCGCGCACCTCCTGGGGCGCCACCACCCAACCGACGCGCAGGCCGGGGGCGAAGATCTTGGAGAACGAGCCGAGGTAGAACACGTTCTCCGGGTCGAGCGAGTGCATGGCGGGTTTGAGTGTGCCGTCGAAGCTCAGCAGGCCATACGGGTTGTCCTCGACGATCAGCACGCCTTCGGCACGGCAAATGTCCACCACCCGCTGCCGCCGCTCAAGTGAAAGGCTGATGCCGGAAGGGTTGTTGAAGTTGGGGATCGTGTAGAAGAACTTAATGGTCTTGCCCGCGGCTTTGAGCCCGGAAATGACGTCCTGGAGGCGGTCAGGATCGACGCCGTCGTTGTCCATCGCCACGTGGGCCACCTCGGCCTGGAAGCCTTCGAACACGCCGAGTGCGCCCACATATGTTGGTCCTTCCGCGATCACCACGTCCCCGGGATCGCAGAAGAGCTTGGTCACGAGTTCCAGTGCCATTTGCGAGCCAGCGGTGATCTGCACGTTTTCCGGCGACGTCTTGATGCCTTCGAGTTCCATGACTTGGCAGATCAGGGCCTGCAGTTCCTCTGTTCCCGCACCGGAGCCGTACTGGAGGGCCTCCAACCCGCGACGGGCGACGACGTCGGACGCCATGGCGGCGATGCGCTCCATCGGCAGGACGGGCAGGTAGGGGTTGCCGCCGGCGAGGGAGATCATGCCCGGCTGCATGGAAACATCGAAGACTGCGCGGACGGGGGAGGGCTGGAAGCCTGCTGCACGCCTGGCCATCCGGTCGGTATGGGACAGCTCTGTTGTTGTGGTCATGGTGGTCCTTTGGTGTTGGCGGGCGCTATGGTGCGCCCCGGGCTGGTGGTTTTTGCTGTGCGGCTGGTTACTGAGCGCTGAGGAATCGATAAAGGATGCGGGTGCCCGCCTGGATGGCGGTGACGGGGACGCATTCGTCGACGCCGTGGAACATGCCCGCGAAGTCAAAGCCTTCGGGAAGCCGCAAGGGAGAGAAGCCGTAGCAATTGATGCCCAACTGCGAGAAGGCCTTGGCGTCCGTTGCTCCGGACATGACGAACGGGAGGGCCTTCCCGGCGGGGTCGACGGCGGTGATCGCCGCTTGCATTGTGTCCAGCAAAGCGCCGTGGGCGGGTGATTCCAGCGAACGCCCCTCTTCCCAGCTCACCTCGATGCCGGGCCCCAGCAGCTCCATGAATTGCTCTTTGAATTGGTCATCGGTCCCCGGGGCGATGCGGCAATCGACCGTGGCGGTGGCAGTCCCGGGAACCACATTGGTCTTATAGCCGGCATGGAACTGGGTCGGGACGGCGCTGGTACGCAAGCCCGGGAGGAGCATCGCGGCGAGCAAACCGAGCGAGGCGAGTTCGCCGTCGAGCCTTTCGCCATCCAAAGGCCGGCCGAGGGCCTCGCCCAACTGCTCCACCAACGCTGAGAGCGAGGCGCTCCGGACCAACGGCCATTCGTGTTCCGAGATGCGTGCGAGGGCAGAGGAAAGGCGCGCGACGGCGTTGCTTTCGTTGGGCACGATGGAACCGTGGCCTGTGGTTCCGTGCGCGGTCAGCGTCGCCCAAGCGACCCCCTTTTCCGCCACTCCCAGCAGGTAGAGCCTCAGGTCGTCACGAAGCTGGAGGGAAAAGCCGCCGATTTCACCGATCGCCTCGGTGACGCCATGGAACAGTTCGGGGTGCTCGTCCACCAGGAACTGGGCACCGAACTCGCCGGCTATTTCCTCATCGGCCACGAAAGCGAAGACGATGTCCCGCTTGGGGATGAAGTTCTCGCGCCGCAATTGGCGGATGGCGGCCACAGTCATGGCAACCATGTCCTTCATGTCCACCGCGCCGCGACCCCATACGAAACCGTCCTTGACCTCGCCGGAGAACGGGTCCACGGTCCAGTCCGCAATGTTGGCGGGGACGACGTCGGTATGGCCATGCACCAGAAGGGCCGGAACCTCCGGGTCGCCGCCCTTCATCCTGACCACGAGGTTGCCGCGGCCTGGAGCCTTTTCGAGCAACCGGCCTTCGAGGCCGAATTCCGCGAGCAACGACTGAAGGTATTCGGCACAGCGCGATTCGCCGTCGCCGGTGGTGGCGGGATCGCCGGTGTTGGTGGAATCGATGCGGATCAAGGTGCTGCAAAACTCCACGGCCTCGGCGGCCATGGCGTCGTGATGTTCCCCCACAGATGGTCCTTTCCAGCGCGGGTTGGCGCGGGTATTAATGCGCGTCCTCGAGTTTGGAGCGCTTTTTGTGGATGAATTCGTCGGCGTCGATGCCGAACTCCCGGGCGGCAAAGCGGTGCAGGGTCTCGATCATCTCCGCAGGTGAGAAGCTGTGGACCCCGTTCAAGGACTGGATCGCGAGTCCATCGATCGTGGCCAGAAGCAAGGTAGCCACTTCGTCAATATCGAGGGCCGGTTGGAGCAGGTTCTCCTCCACCGCCTCCTCGAGCGCCCGGACGAACAGGCCCCGCCATGAAGTCCAGACTGCCGCGACGCTCTCCCTGATCTCGGAGTTCTTGTGGGCGGCGGCGTAGATCTGCAGCCAGAAGCCCCAGGCCTCTTCGAACGGGGTGTCGCTCTGGATGGAGAAGGTCAGGAGGTCGTGTAGGCGTTCCACGGCGTTGCTGCCGTGATCGTAGATGCGCTGCCATTCGGCAAGGGATTCGTCGATGCGGTACTCCACTGCGGCGCCAATGAGCCGTTCCCGGTGCCGGAAATAGTGCTGGATCATGCCGATGCTGAAACCTGAGGCCTCGGATAGTTCGGCGAAGGAGCAACCCTCGACGCCCTCGCGGGAGATTACCTGCGAGGCGTGCTGCAGAATGCTCAGCCGGCGTTCTGCCATGGCTTCTGCTGTGACGCTTCGCGTGCGGCGGCCCGGGTTTGTCTCGCTCATGCCGTTGCTCCTTCGTTTGTCTGGTCGCGCTGGTCCAGGTGGTGAGCCTTGTGGGCGCCCGTAGTCATCTCTCCACGATGTTGCCATGGTCCCTTGACACGCGTTGTTACTCATCTCACAATAAGTTGAACATATTGTTATTTCAACCCTACTCGAACCGGAGATCCACAAATGATGCGCAAAGGCGTGAAAAGTTCGCTCGTTGCAGCGGCAGCCATCAGTTTCTTGGCGTTGACAACGGCTTGCTCCAACACCGAAGGTGCGGCCGCTACTGTATCCGGCAACGCATCGGCGAGCGGCCAAAGTAGCCAGACCGGCCAGGAACTCGCACAGGCAGTGCAAGCCGATTCCAAGGTTCAGGCGCTCCTTCCGGCGGCCATCAAGAGCAAGGGGTCCCTGACCCTCGTCACGGACCCCACCTACGCCCCGATCGACTTCACCGATGACCAGGGCAAGATCGTCGGACTTGAACCGGACATGGCCTTGGCCGTCGCGAAGAAGATGGGCGTCACCATCAATATCGAAAAGGCCGACTTCAACGGCATCCTGGCCGGTATCGAAGCCCGGCGCTACGACGCCTCATGGGCAGCCTTCTCCATCACGGAGGAACGCAAGGACAAGGTCAACATGGTCAGCTACATGCGCGGAGGAACGTCCGTCATGGTCAAAAAGGGCAATCCGCTGGGCATCAACTCGGAACTGGACCTCTGCGGCAAGACCGTGGCTGCCCAGACCGGGACAACCCAGGCACTGAACGTGCTCCCGTCGTTTGACAAGAAGTGTGCCGACGCCGGCAAGGACAAGCCTGTTTCCTTGCTCCTTCCCCAGCAAGACAACGTCAACCAGGCTGTGGCATCGGGCCGCGCCCAGGCACTCGTGGCGGACAACGCGCTGACCGGGTACTACGCCCAGCTTCAGCCGGACGCCTTCACTTCCGTGGACTCCATCCTCGTCGAACCATCCCTGTCCGGCGTCGTGAGCCCGAAGGACGACGGCGGCCTGTCCAAGGCATTCCAGGCCGCGGTCCAGTCGCTCATGGACGATGGCACCTACGCCAGGATCATGGACGCTTGGAACCTCAAGTCCGGCATCATCACCAAGTCTGAGGTCAACCCGACGGTGGGGTCATGACCGTGTCTGAGCTGCCAATCACCGCCGAGGCACGGCATGACTTCGCGGATTTGGCGTCGCGGCCCGTGCTCAAGCGCAAACGGCCCGGACAACTGATCGCCATGGTGGTGGTGGGACTGTTCGCAGTTATGGGCGCCTACGTCATCGTCACCAACCCCGGCTTCGGGTGGCCCATCGTGGCCAAGTACCTGCTCGATATCCGCATCCTCAACGGCCTCCTGACCACCATCGAACTCACGGTCATTGCCATGGTCCTGGGACTCGTGATCGGCCTGGTGATCGCGGTCATGCGGATGTCCGACAACGCGCTCCTCCGCGGCGTGGCCGGCGCCTACATCTGGTTCTTCCGAGGCACGCCACTCATGGTGCAGATGCTCTTCTGGGGCTTCGCCGCGGTGCTGTTTCCGACCATCGGCATCGGGATCCCTGGCGGTCCGATGCTCGTGGAATGGAACACCAATGACGTCCTGCCGCTGTTCGTGGCCGGCATCCTGGGCCTGGGCTTGAACGAAGGCGCCTACATGGCCGAAATCGTTCGGGCAGGCCTGATGGGTGTTCCCGCGGGACAGTCCGAGGCCTCCCACGCCATGGGCTTCAGCCGGATGGAAACCCTGCGCCACGTGGTCATTCCCCAGGCCATGAAGATCATCCTTCCGCCGGTGGGCAACGAGACCATCTCAATGCTCAAGACCACCTCGCTGGTGATCGTGATCGGCGTCGGTGACTTGCTCTACAACGCCCAGCAGATCTACGCCCGCAACCTCCAGCAGATCCCGCTGCTGATCGTCGCGAGCCTCTGGTACATCCTGCTCACCACCATCCTCTCGCTCGTCCAGGCCCGCATTGAGAAGCGGTACTCCCGCGGCAACACCATCCAGGCGCGAAAGGCGTAGCGGCAATGTCTGAAGTCCAGTTTCTCAACGTGCACAAGGATTTCTCCGGCATGGAGGTCCTCAAAGGCATCAACTTCACGGTCAAATCCGGACAAGTGGCGTGCTTGATCGGCCCCTCCGGATCGGGCAAGTCCACGCTGCTCCGCTGTGTCAACCACCTCGAAACCACCAGCTCAGGAACCATCCTGGTGGGTGGCCGCATGATCGGCTACGAGGTCCATGGCGACAGGCTCATCGAGGCACACCAGAAGGACATCAACAAGCGCCGTTCCCGAATTGGCATGGTGTTCCAGTCCTTCAATCTCTTCGGCCACATGACGGCCCTCGAAAACGTGATGATGGGTCCCGTCAAACTCCTCAAGGTACCCAATGCCCAAGCCGAGGCCGAAGCCCGTGAACTCCTGGCCAAGGTGGGCCTCGCCGACCGCACCGGCCACTATCCGGCCCAGCTCTCCGGCGGCCAGCAGCAGCGCGTCGCCATTGCCCGGGCGTTGTCCATGAAGCCCGACCTCATGCTCTTCGACGAGCCCACCTCCGCGCTTGACCCCGAACTCGTGGGCGAAGTCCTGGACGTCATGAAAGCCCTGGCGCGCGACGGCATGACCATGATCGTCGTAACGCACGAAATGGGCTTTGCCCGCGAGGTGGCGGACGTCGTGGCGTTCATGGACGGCGGTGTCATTGTCGAGGCCGGCGATCCCAACGAGATTATCTCCCGCCCCCAGCACGAGCGAACAAAGGCGTTCCTCTCCAAAGTTCTCTAGGCCTCAATCCACGTTCAAAGGACTCCAACCTTGACCAGTTCCATCCCCACCAACAACGTCGGCCTCGCCGTCATGACCACGCTGCGGAACTACGGGATCGACGCGATCTTCGGGATCCCCGGCACCCACAACCTCGAGTTCTACCGGCACCTTGAGCCGCTCGGCATTCGCCCCGTGACCACCCGCCACGAACAAGGAGCCGGGTACGGCTCCGACGGTTGGAGCCAGCTCAAGGGGCTTCCAGGCGTCGTGATCACCACCTCCGGACCGGGCCTGCTGAACGCGATGTCCGCCGCGGCCACCTCCTATTGCGAGTCCCGGCCCATGATCATCCTGTCTCCGGGCGCGCCGCGCGGCAGCGAGTTTTCGGACATCGGTCTGCTGCACGAAACCAAGGACCCCACCGGTGCGGTCCGGGCCCTGATCGGGCGCAGCACGCGGGTAGCCAGCGGCAGTGAAGCCGTTGAGTTGATTCACGAGGCCTTCGCCTTCTTCGCCCACGGGCGGCCGCGTCCGGTCCACATCGAGATCCCGCTGGATCTTTTGGAGTCTGCGTCCGACGTCGACCCTTCCGCTCTGGAGGCCCGCCCCCTGGGTGCGCCCAAAGCAGCAGCCGACGACGCCGTCGCCACCGCTGCTGACATCCTCCGCCGCGCGTCCAACCCTGTGATCCTGGCCGGGGGCGGATCGCTCGGAACCGACGGCGCGCTCCTCGAACTCTCAGAGCTCTTGCAAGCCCCCGTGGTGACCACCATCAATGGCAAGGGCGCTATTCCGGAAGCCCATCCTTTGTCGCTGGGCTCGGAGATCCGGCTCGCAGCGGCCCAGGACCTGTGCAACGCTTCCGACGCGCTGCTGGTGATCGGCTCGAAGGTGGGCGAATCGGAGCTGTGGGGTGGCAAGATCGTGCCGCAGGGTTCGTGCATCCGGATCGACATCGAGCCGTCCCAACTTCAGTGCAATCTTGCGCCGAACGTCGAGCTCCTCGGCAACGCGTCCGCCGTCGTGCCCCAACTGCTCGCGGCGCTCGCCGGACATGAGCCGGCCTCCGCTCCAGAATTGGGCTCTTTGCGCGGTGAACTGCGGACGGAAGCCCGCTCCATGGCCCCCGTGCTGGCACAAATCAACGAGATCCTCGCGGCCACGCTGCCGGCGGACACCGTTATTGCGGGTGATTCCTCGCAGATCACCTATTTCGGGACCACGTCCTTTTTCCCCGTGCAGAAACCGCATCAGCTTTTGTACACGCCCGCGTACGCGACGTTGGGTTATGGGCTGCCGGCCGCGATTGGTGCGAAGGTGGCCGACCCCGATCGTCCGGTGGTTGGGCTGATCGGCGACGGCGCGCTCATGTTTGCGGTCCAGGAATTCATCACCGCCGTGGAGCAGGGCGTGGACCTGCCCATCATTTGCATCAACAACGGCGGCTACGGCGAAATCCGGCAGAACATGGAGGACCGGGACCTGGCCCCGGTCGGCGTGAACCTGACGCAACCGGACTGGGTTCGGCTTGCCGAAGGCTTCGGTCTGACGGCGTTCAACGTGGAGTCCCTCGACGAGCTCGCCGGGACTGTCACTAAGGCGCTCGCCGTCAAGGGGCCCAGCCTCATCCACGTGAGCATCGAGTAACCGCCCCCAACGCCTCACCCCCCTGCGACGCTCGCTCACTTATGGCGGCCTTTGGGCCGACGCTCGCTCACTTATGGCGGCCCTTGGGCCGACGCTCGCTCACCTTCTTAGGCAAGTGATGGAGCGTCCGGTGGAAAGCCCCTATACGTGAGCGAGCGTCACGGGGGCGAGCGTCTGAGGGGCGGCGGAACAGCTTTTGGATCTCTATGACTTTAGGAAGGAACCCGATGAGTGCGACGGTCAAAAATGCCGAGTTGAAGGCCACGGCATGGGAGTGGGTGGAACAGCAAAAGTCGCGGCTTTCCACCTGGCACACGAATATTTGGGAACTGGCTGAGCCAGCCTGGCGTGAATACGAGTCCTGCGCCTGGTATGTGAGAACGCTGCGCGAACATGGCTTCACCGTGGAGGAAGGCAGTGGGGGCATGCCCACCGCGTTCGCGGCCGAGTGGACAAGTCCCGCCGGTCCGGGCGCGCGGATCCTGGGCTACGCCGAATACGATGCCATCCCGGGCAATTGCCAAGCTGCATCAACTAAGCGAGAGCCTCGAACCGGCATGTCGCGCTTCGCCCCTGGCCACACGGATCCTCATTCGGCTCTCGGGATCTCGACGCTCGCGGGCTTCCTCGCGGCGAAAGATGCAATGGAGCGACACAACATCCCGGGCACCTTGGTCTACACCGGGGAGCCAGCCGAAAAGGTCCAGGGATCCAAGGTTGTTCACGGCCTTCGCGGCTACTACGACAACCTTGACGCGATCATTTCGTACCACCCGTTCTACATGATGCCGCTGTGCAACACCGCGCGTTGGGACACGCACTGCGGGTCCTACTACAGCAAGATCTACACCTTCACTTGCGACAGCCCGGAGGGCTGGAACAACACGTACGGCGACAGTCCCATCCCGTCGTCGCACTCTGCCGCCCGGGCTCCTGGAGCGGACGCCGCACTGTTCACGATGTTCTCGCTGACCAAGACCACGCAGGATTCGATGCTGCCGCAGGCGGGCGGTTGGTCGCTGTCGGAAGCGATCCTCACCGCCGGGCAGGCGACGGCGGACAACCAGCCTGCTGGGCTGGCCCAGATCCAGTATTCCTGGCGCTGCCCGAGCCTCGCGGAGGCCGACTCCGTGCTGGCGGTGCTGGATCGCAACGCGGAACTCGCCGCGGCTGCATCGCACTGCAGTGTTAGTTCCCGCTGGGTGGCGCGCAATCGCCCGGGCATCGCCAACCACACCGTCGCGCGGGTGGCCTGGGAGAACATCGCCGCTGTTGGAGCACCGATTTTGGATGAGCGGGCCCGGGAGATCGGACGCGAAATCCAAGCCTCGTGTGGAGTGGAACCCATGGAAAATCCGTTCCATCCGGCAACGGCCGAGCTCATCACCCCGCAGGACGCCGAAGCGGAGCTGCGCCGGCACATTCCGGCAACCCAGCAGAACTGGACCAGCGATGACTATGTGGAAATGACCTGGTACGCACCCACCATCCGCTTCTACACAGCGCGGCCCACGTTGGCGCCGGACGAAAAGGGCACTGCATACCCGGGCTGGGCCATGACCGCCATGGGTGGCATCCCGGAGACGATCGACCCCACCATCACGGCGACGGGCAAGATGATTGCCGGCATGGTGCTGGACCTGCTGACATCTCCGGACGTGCTGGCGGAGGCAAAGGCAGAGTTCGACGCCGAGAAGCGCCGCCGCGGCTCCGTGGCGCCGCTGCTTCCTGCCGATTTCAGCGCGCCGACGGATTTCCGTTGGCCCGAATACATCGGGGAAGGCAAAGCACGGGAGTGGTGGATACCCGTGTCCGAAGAGGCGTGGAACACCGCCGGCGGAAACTAACCCTGACGCTCGCTCACTTCTGGGCGTCAATTTCCGAACGCTCGCTCAGCTGGAAATAGAGAATCCTCCTGCAGATGATCATCTGCAGGAGGATTCCACTATTCGGCCTTATATGTGAGCGAGCGTCGGGCCGGGAGCCGCTATATGTGAGCGAGCGTCGGGCCGGGAGCCGCCATATGTGAGCGAGCGTCAGAGACCGAGTTCGGCCTTGAGAGCGGCTACGTGGCCCTGGGCCTTGACCTGGTACTGGGTCAGCCTGACCTTGCCTTCGCCGTCGAGCACTACGGTGGAGCGGACCAGCCCGTCTACCACTTCGCCATTCACGAGCTTTTCGCCCCAGGCGCCGTAGGCGAGGGCCACGGCGTGGTCTTCGTCGGAGAGGAGCGGGAAGGTCAGGGAGAAGTCGCCGACGAAACGTGCGATCTTTTCCGGGGCGTCGGGGGAGATGCCCAGGACTTCGTAACCGGAGGACTGCAGGCTGGAGAGGCTGTCGCGGAAGTCGCAGGCCTCGGTGGTGCAGCCGGGGGTGGCGGCTTCCGGGTAGAAGTACACGATGACGTTGCGTCCGCGGTAATCCGACAGGGAGACCTTCTGGCCTTCGGAGTTAAGCAGCGCGAAATCGGGGGCCTGGGTTCCGGCGAGGAGTTTCTGGGTCATGTTGCGATCCTTGACTTGTCGGGCAACCGCCGTGGCCGGCGATCAATCTATAGGTATAACGGGCTGCCTAGATGCAGTATTCCGCGGGTCCGCGGACTGTAGAGCCTGGTCCGGGCACGAACTGGTAGCCGCCTCCACGCACTGTGGCGATGACATGGCGGGCTGAGCCCAGCTTGCGCCGGACGCGTCCAACATACACGTCGATGGACCGAAATGCCGCGCCGGGACAGTCAAGTGACTCCAAAAAGCGTTGCAATTCTTCACGTTGGATGGGGCGGGACAGGTTTTCCACAAGATAGCGGAGGAGGCTGTGTTCCATCGCCGTGAAGCTGACGGGGACCCCATCCAGGAGGACGGTGTTCGCGGCGAGGTCCACAGCCACGCTGCTGCGTCGGCCGGCCAGTGAGACCGGCGGGTCGGCAGCGGCGGGGAGGTTTCCGGCGTCGGACGCGCCCGAACCGTCGGACGCCTCCGTTCCGGAGACAGCACCTGAGGAAGCCCCGGACGTTGCAGCTCCGGCGGCGGGCCAAAGGAGGACTTCCGCCCCCGGAGCAAGTTTGCGGGCTCGGGCGAGGACCGCTTCAGCGGCCCGGGCCCAAACCTCGGGATCGATCTCGCGGCCTTCGCCGGGTTGTACCCATACGGCGAGGCCGCGCGGGTGCATCCCGGGCCGAACCAGCCCGGGCCGAAGCGCGCCGGATTGGACCAGAGAAGGCCGGGCGGCGGGCTGGTGCCGCGAGGCGTTGAGCCGTGCGGGCAGTTGCCCGTACGGGGCATGGACGTTGACGGCCATGGCTGTGGCCCTACACGCCGCCGCGGCGAATCAGCTTGCCGCTGGGCGTCCGGCCGTCGATTTCGCTGCCACGCAGGTACGTTTTGCGTACGACGCCGGAGAGCGCCTTGCCGTCGTACGGCGTGATCGGGTTCTTGTGCTTGAGCTTCTTGACGTCGACGACGAACGCGTCGTCCGGCGCGAAGATGGAGAAATCGGCGTCGTAGCCGAGCGCCAGCTGGCCTTTGTTGTGCAGGCGGGCCAAAGCCGCGGGCTTCTCGGACATCCAAGACACCACCTGCTCCAGGGAGATGCCGCGGTGCCGTGCCTCGGTCCAGATCAACGAAATCCCCAGCTGCAACGAGGAGACACCGCCCCAGGCAACTGCGAAGTCGCCGTTTTCCAGGTCTTTGAGGTCAAGCGTCGAGGGGGAGTGGTCCGAGACGATGCAGTCGATGGTGCCGTCCTGCAGGCCCTGCCAGAGCAGCTCGCGGTTGGAGGCCTCGCGGATGGGCGGGCAGCACTTGTACGCCGTAGCGCCGTCGGGGATTTCCTCGGCCATGAGCGTGAGGTAATGCGGGCAGGTCTCCACGGTGAGGTGTACGCCGTCGCGCTTTGCCGAAGCGATCATCGGGAGCGCGTCCGACGACGAGAGGTGCAGGATGTGCGCGCGCGCACCGGTCCAGCGGGCGCGTTCGATCACCTCGGCGATGGCTTTGTTCTCGGCGCCGCGGGGGCGGGAGGCAAGGAAGGTGGAGTAGTGTGCGCCGCCGGGGTGGGGTGCGTGGTCGATCGCGTGGGAGTCCTCGGCGTGGACGATCATGAGGGAGTCGAAGGACTTGAGCTCGGCCATGTCCTCTTCCATCTCGTCCGCGTCCAGGTGCGGGAACTCGTCCACGCCGGAGTGGAGCAGGAAGCACTTGAAGCCGAAGACGCCTTCGTCGTGCAGCGGGCGGAGGTCCTTCTTGTTGCCCGGGATGGCACCGCCCCAGAATCCGACGTCCACGAACGCCTGGTCCTCGGCAACTTCGCGCTTGAGCTTGAGGCCTTCAACGTTGGTGGTGGGAGGGATGGAGTTCAGCGGCATGTCGATGATGGTGGTGACACCGCCGGCTGCCGCAGCGCGGGTGGCGGAGGCGAAGCCTTCCCATTCGGTGCGGCCGGGCTCGTTGACATGCACGTGGGTGTCCACGAGGCCGGGAATGAGGGTTTCGTCGTCGGCGAGCTCGATGACTTCGGAGCCCTGCAGGCCGTTGCCCAAAGGTTCGATCGCGACAATCACGCCGTTGCGGACGCCAACTTCGCGGGCGGTGATGCCGGCGGTGGTGAGGATGCGCTGGCCGCGGATGACCAGGTCAAACGGGCCGTGTGCTGTGGTGGTTTCTTCAGACATGGAGTTGCTCCTTGGTCTCGGTTCGCGCTGCGTCTTGGGTGGGGGCCGATTTTTCAGAGAGGCGCACGCCGATGTGCTTACCCAATTCTTCAAGCAGCGGCCCTGCTTCAGCTATACATTTCTCTACATTGGCTTCGAGCTCGGTCAACGCATGGACCGACTCGAAACCGGACTCCGAAAGTTGTTCCGGGCTCAGCGTACTGCGGCCGCACACGGCAATCACAGGGATCTCGGAACGCGCCGCCGCCCGCGCCACGCCCATGGGCGTTTTGCCGAGCAGGCTTTGTTCGTCGAGGCTGCCTTCGCCGGTGATCACCAGGTCCGCGCCCGCCAGCCGCTGCTCCAATTCAGTGAATTCGAGTACGACGTCGATGCCCGGCCTGCGTGCCGCGCCCAGCGCCGCGATGGCAATGTAGCCGACGCCGCCTGCCGCACCTGCGCCCGGTGCCTGTGCGGCGTCCTGGGCTTCGAGACCGAGTTCGCTGGCGAGGACCTGGACGAAGTGGGCCAAGGCGGCGTCGAGCGTGGCGACGTCGTCCGGCGTCGCGCCCTTCTGCGATCCGAAGATCGCGGCGGCGCCGGTGCGGCCCAAAAGGGGATTGTCGACGTCGGACGCCAAGACGAACTCGGTGACCTCCAAACGGACGTCGAGGTTCGAGAAGTCGATCCGGTCCAGGCGGGCCAGTGCTGCGCCGCCGCCGGGGAGTTCGTTGCCGTCGGCGTCGAGGAGGATGGCGCCGAGGCCTTGCAGCACGCCGGCGCCGCCGTCGGTATTGGCACTGCCGCCGACGCCAAGGATGATGTGCCGGCAACCGAGGTCCAGGGCGGCACGGATGAGTTCGCCCGTGCCCAGGCTTGTGGAGCTCTTGGCCGTTTCGGTGTTCGGGGCGCTGCCGTCGCCGAAGCCAGGCAGCAGCGCAAGTCCGGAGGCCGCCGCCATTTCGATGACGGCTTCCTCGCCGCGGACGGCGAATTCGGCCTTGATCGGCTGGCCCATGGGGCCGGTGACCGTGGCGCTGCGGCGGGTGAAGCCGGAGCCGACGGCGGCGTCGAGAGTCCCTTCGCCGCCGTCGGCCACTGGAATGAGCGTGGTTTCAAAGCCCTCGGCTGGCTGACTCGCCGCTGCGCGGCTGGCGGCAAAACCGGCCCGCAGTCCTGCGCTCAGGCGGCTGGCGACCTCGGGAGCTGACAGCGATCCCTTGAACTTGTCCGGGGCTATGACCACGCGCATTCCGTACCTCCTTCAGTACTTACTAGTCCAGCAGGGCAATGATCGCCGTGGGGGCGTCTTCGCCGCGCTCGGCCAGTTCTTCGAACTCGTTCACGCCGTTGATTTCTACACCCATGGAGATGTTGGTGATCTTTTCCAGGATCACTTCAACCACCACGGGAACCTTGAACTCGTCCATGAGTGCCTTGGCCTTGTCGAACGCGGCAGGCAGGTCGGACGGGTTCTCCACGCGGATGGCCTTGCAGCCCAGGCCTTCGGCAACCTTGACGTGGTCGACGCCATAGCCGTTGGTCTCCGGAGAGTTGATGTTCTCGAACGCCAGGGACACGTTCTGTTCCATGTTGAAGCCGCGCTGCGACTGGCGGATCAGGCCCAGGTACGAGTTGTTCACCACCACGTGGATGTACGGCAGGTTGAACTGCGCGCCCACGGCCAGCTCTTCGATCATGAACTGGAAGTCGTAGTCACCGGACAGGGCAACAACGGTCTCGTCCGGCTTGCCGCGGACGACGCCCAGGGCGGCGGGGCATGTCCAGCCCAGGGGGCCGGCCTGGCCGGCGTTGATCCACTTGCGCGGGCCGAAGACGTGCAGCAACTGTGCGCCGGCGATCTGCGAGAGGCCGATGGTGGACACATAGGTGGTGTCCTTGCCGAACGCCTTGTTCATCTCTTCGTACACGCGCTGCGGCTTGATCGGCACGTTCTCGAAGTGGGTCTTGCGCTGCAGGGAACCCTTGCGTGCGGTGCACTCGGCGACCCAGGCGGCGTAGTCCGGCAGGGACTTGGCTGCCTGGCGCTCGCGTGCCAGCTCGATCAGCCCGTCCAGCGCCGCACCGGCGTCGGACGCGATACCGAAGTCCGGCGAGAACACGCGGCCGATCTGCGTGGGCTCGATGTCGATGTGCACGAACTTACGGCCGGCGGTGTAGGTGTCCAGGCCGCCGGTGTGGCGGTTGGCCCAGCGGTTGCCGATGCCGATCACGAAGTCCGAGGCCAGCATGGTCTCGTTGCCGTAGCGGTGCGAGGTCTGCAGGCCTACCATGCCGGCCATCAGTACGTGGTCGTCCGGGATGGTGCCCCAGCCCATCAGGGTGGGGATGACCGGAACGTTCAGCAGTTCGGCCAGTTCAACGAGCTGGGCGGAGGCGCCGGCGTTGATGATGCCGCCACCGGCGACGATCAGCGGGCGCTCGGCCGCGGTGAGCATGTCCAGTGCCTTTTCCAGCTGCTTGCGGCTGGCCTTGGGCTTTTCGACGGCGATGGGTTCGTAGGCGTCGATGTCGAACTCGATCTCGGCCATCTGCACGTCGAACGGCAGGTCCAGCAGGACCGGGCCCGGACGGCCGGAGCGCATCAGCTGGAAAGCCTTCTGGAAAGCGCCCGGAACCTGGCCCGGTTCCAGGATGGTCATGGCCATCTTGGTGACCGGCTTGGCGATGGACTCGATGTCCACGGCCTGGAAGTCTTCCTTGTGCAGTTTGGCAACGGGGGCCTGGCCGGTGATGCAGAGCATGGGGATGGAATCTGCCCAGGCTGCGTAGAGGCCGGTGATCATGTCCGTTCCTGCGGGGCCCGAGGTGCCGATGCAGATACCGATGTTTCCGTCCGCTGCACGGGAGTAGCCGTCAGCCATGTGGCTGGCGCCTTCAACGTGGCGGGCCAGGGTGTGGCGGATGCCGCCGTGTGCCCGCATCGCGGAATAGAAGGGGTTGATTGCCGCGCCTGGCAGGCCGAACGCCTCGATGGCGCCTTCCTTTGCCAAGATGGCGACGGCTGCGTCTACAGTGCGCATCTTCGTCATGGTGTGCTCCTTGAAAGCTTTTGGGTTCCCTTGCGGGGCTGAATTTGGGTGTGTCCGGGGGAGCCGGCGTCGGAAGTGCCCGACGCCGGCTGCTGGTTTTCGCTTGTTTCCGCCCTTGGGGGCGGGCGGCCTAGTTGCGGCCGCTGAGCTGGAGGACCTGCTTGAAGAGGCCGGAGTGGTCGAGTCCGCCGTCGCCCTGGTTGACAGTGGCGGCTACGAGCTGTGCGACGGCGGCGCCGAGCGGGATGGCGACGTTGGCTTCGCGGGCTGCGGAGGTGACGATGCCGAGGTCCTTGTGGTGGAGGGCCAGGCGGAAGCCGGGGTCGAAGTTGCGGTCGAGCATCTTCTGGCCCTTCTGGTCGAGGACCTTGGAGCCGGCCAAGCCGCCGCCGAGGACCTTGAGGGCTGCGTCCGTGTTCACGCCGTAGGCCTCAAGGAAGGCGATAGCCTCGCCGAGGACCTCGATGTTGACGGCGACGATCAGCTGGTTCGCTGCCTTGACGGTCTGGCCGGAGCCGGAGGGGCCGACGTGGACGATGGTCTTGCCGACGGCGTTGAGGACATTCTGTGCTGCCTCGAAGTCGGCTGCGTCGCCGCCAACCATGATGGACAGGACGGCGTCGATGGCGCCCTGTTCGCCACCGGAAACCGGTGCGTCGAGCGGGCGGATGCCGGCTGCGACGGCGTCTGCCGAGAGGCGGGCGGCGACGTCCGGGCGGATGCTGCTCGCGTCGATCCAGAGGGCGCCCTTCTTCGCGTTGGCGAAGACGCCGTCCGGGCCGCTGACGACACCTTCGACGTCGGGTGAGTCCGGCACCATGGTGATGACGACGTCGGCGTCCTTGACGGCGTCTGCGATGCTCGTGGCACCCTTGCCGCCTTCGGAGACGAGCTTGTCGATCTTGTCCTGGCTGCGGTTGAAACCGGTGACGGTGTGGCCGGCCTTGACCAGGTTGATGGCCATGGGGAGGCCCATGATTCCGAGTCCGATAACTGCAACGTTGCTCATGATTTTCCTTACTGAAGTCTTTGTTTTAGCGCGGGTGGGCTATTTAGTGGGAGGTGGCGCGCTGGCGGATGGCCCAGCTGAAGGCCGTTTCCTGCGGTTCCTTGTATTCGAGGCCGATGTAGCCTTCGTAGCCGAGTTCGCGGCTGCGGGCGATCCATTCGCCGAGGGGAAGCTCGCCGGTTCCGGGAGCCCCGCGGCCGGGGTTGTCGGCGATCTGGATGTGGCCGAAGTCCTTGGCGTGGTTTTCGATGACGGCTGCGACGTCGTCCCCGTTGACCGCGAGGTGGTAGAAGTCGGCTAGGAGCTTGACGTTCGTGGCGCCGGATTCTTCTTTGACGCGGGCGATCACCTTGAAGGCGTCGGCAGCCTTGAGGAGCGGGTACTTGGGGGCGCCGCTGACGGGCTCGAGGAGGACGGTGCCGCCGATGCGTGCCACGCCTTCTGCGGCGCTGGCCAGGTTCTCGGCGCCGATGGCGTCCTGTTTCTCGGCGGATTCGCCGTCGACGCGGTTGCCGTAGAGGGCATTGAAGGCCTTGCAGCCAAGCCGCTCGCCGATGCCTGCGACGACGTCGATGTTGTCCAGGAACTCGGAGGAGCGGGCGGGCCAGGAAACCAGGCCGCGGTCGCCGCCCGGCATGTTCCCGGCGTTGAAGTTCAAGCCGGTGAGCTGAACGCCAGCGTCTTTGATGGCGTTCTCGAACTCGGTGACCTGGGCGTCCGAGGGGACGGAGGTTTCAAAGGGCCACCAGAATTCGACGGCGTCAAAGCCGGCAGCCTTCGCGGCCGCGGGGCGCTCGAGCAGGGGCAGCTCCGTCAGGAGGATGGAGCAGTTCACTGTGTACGTCATCGTAGGTGTCCTTCCGGGGGAGGGCTTGGGATCTATGTTCCGCTTGGCTTGTTCTCTTGGGCTGGTTCGCCTCGGTGAGTTTCCGCTTTGTGGAATTTAGATTCTGCTTTATGAAAAGTTTAGGGAAGGAGGGGGTGGGAGTCAAGAGGGTGTCTTGCGGGGAGGGGGTTTGGGATACCAAGTGGCGCGGTTGGGTGCACTGGGAGGGGCCGGCTGGTGTGGGGCAACGGTTAAGATTCTTTGCGGGGCGAGGTCATGGCGCCTTGGTTGATGAATATTGGGGGAATGCAGATGACGGAACATCAGGCGCGCTCGCTGCGCGAAGATTCTGAGCTTGGAACGCCGCGATTGGCGACGAAGTCCGACGTGTCGTGGCTAGCGGGGATCCTTGCTTGGGCTGGGGCGGCGCAGGCTAGAGGGCCCTTTCGCGAATTGCTTGCTGCTGCCTGCTTCTTCGGCTACCGCAGCAAGATACTTCGTCGAGTCCGTGCCGAGCAAGTCTGGCATGCAGACCGTGAGCTAATGCTTATCCTGATACCGCTGGGGCGCGTGCGCTTTTCCGGCCGGGTGCCGCGGATGTTGCTAACTGCGTTCGCGTTCACGATCGTTCTTACGGGTATGGCTCCCGTGGCAGGGGCGATCGCTCTGCCGCTTTTGGTCATACTCGCGGTGATCTGGTCTCTTCCGTCCCTCCTTATGCTGCCGTTCTTTCTGTCAAGGACCATGCACCGTTCCCGTGTCGCGGGCAAAGCATGGATAGCGTCGTTGGACGAGCCGGCCTACGGTGTCGCGTGGCTCGCGAAGCGCGAAGGTATCGAGTGGGGTTCGGGTGTGCCGTTTGCAAAGGAAGTCCTTAAAGTAGCCCTGCCGTCGGGAACGCCGATAGTTGCGATGGCCAGCGAGCCGAAGGAAGTCCGGTTTCTTCAAGCCCTCGGCTTCACGGCGCTGGACTACAAGGGAGAGGCTACACGGGCGATGGTGCGGAGGACGTGAGCTCGTTTGGTTGTGCCTAAGCCGAACTGACTCCATCGCGGCCTGATGACACCTCTCTACGTGCTCGCCCCTGATTTACACGGAGAAGCACAACCGACCACACGGAGATTGCCCGATTCCACACTGAGATTCCGGTCTCCCAGCACTGAGTTTCCCGTTTTCTACACTGAGACGGCTTTTCTGGCGTTAGCCTCCTTCACAAGGACGGTCCCCGAGCCACCGAGCAACCGAGCAGCCGCGCAACCGGGTATCGGAGGGCCGCTCTGAAGGATCAGTGCGAAACACAACTTATTGGGGGTTGGGAATTGAAGCTGATTCTGCAACAGACCATAGCAATAGCTGGGGACCAGTGGATTATAGGTGTCCACCGGCTGAGGAATTCACCATGAAAAGCAACTCGATCATTTGGCTTCTACTCGCGCTCGTTTTTGGTTTCTACTCGGCATACGTCTTTTCCACCGTTCACGGCGAGTCACGGTGGAGCATCGTTTCGGGAGTAGTGCTCGTCGCGGTATCACTTATTTCGCTTTGGAAGTTCGTGCGTGATGCCAGGGCATCAAAGATCCAAAGAGACGGGCAGCGACTGCAGTGCCGCCATCGTTGCCGCCTAGGTCGCTGTTTGCGAGGGGCGGCTCTTGCCGGTGACGCCGGCCATCGGAGAGGAGAGACATGCTCTACTACCTAGATGAGCTCAGGACGGCGATGAGTGCAACTCGGGGTCGGCGTCGATACAACTTGATCAGCGGCGTGCTCTTCATCGTGATCGCGGGCGCTCTCTTCGTCGCTGGAGCACCATTTGCCGTCTTTGTTACCTTCTTTTGTGCTGCCTTCGCCCTCGACATCGCTCTTGTTGTCTCTTGGGCCCGCAGCGACGTTCTGGCGGCTTATCGCCAAACAGAGAGCGAACCCTGAAGTCTGCCTTTTGATGAATTCCTCTGCTCACCAGAACCCGGAAGGTCTGACAGTAATTTACAACTGGCGCCCGGCGAATCGATCAGTTCTGTTTTTCTTCCGTTTCTCAAGCCTCTAGCGCAACGGGTCCAAAACGACCTTGCCGGTGCAGTTTATGGCTCATCGTTCAACTGGATCGGAAGAGGTAACCGTTGGAAAACCTGAGAGGCCCGGACAAAAAGTTCTGATGCTTGTCAACAACAGTTGGTGGACTGGCAGAAATGTAATTCGGGAGGCACTGACGGTCGCCCTAGCGTTTGCCCTTTCCCTTGGCTTTGTAGCACTATCTGACGTTGCAAGCCGCTGGCTTGGGTCTCGTCGGAAAAGGGACTAGGGCGCCTAAGCCCTCGTATCTGATCCCACCACCGGAGGTCCAGGGATCGATCGCCTCGGCGCAGGCGCTGATGGACCATCCCGACATGGTTGACGATGACAACATAGCCGAGAACGCGCGGTATTGGGTATCAGTGGCGTGAGGGGATTTCAGTTTGAGGCCGGACCCAACGTTGGGGTGGGGGCGTCGACCGCGCGGGACTACTGTGTGGCAAGAGCGGTCGACTGCGGACGAACGAGGTTCGGGTCCTGACTCGACAACTCACGCGTCTTCTTGGATAGGCCATTGATCGGTGGTATCACCCTGGAGACTGCTCTGGGGAAGGCCAGATCCTGCTCGCCGACCGGGGTGTGGAGGAAGTGAAAATGAACGGACATTGGCCTGAGCATAAAGGAACATTCGTGTTTCCGTCTACGTGTTGCCACGCTTTCGTCTACGTGTTGCCATGTTTGACCACTTAGATTCGTCAGCGGCTCCACTTAATTTGTTGTTTTCAACACTGAGTCGCCATTTTTGCCCTTAGCCTTCCTGTACGGGTTTCGATTTCAAATCGGAACCACAGAAAGATTGGGGGATTCATGGAAAATCACGTCTTGATTGTTCAGGAAGTCCTAGTGGCACCGGTGGCTCCTTCTATTGCGATCATCGCGCGTCCGCTCCGATGGGGGCTGTGGCGTTCCGCTACGCACGCGATTATTGCCGGTGACTGCGGCCATTGGAATGGATCGAAATGCTCTATTACCTAGATGAACTCCTGACGGCAATGAACGCAACTCCGGGTCGAAGCTGGTTCAACATAGCTAGTGCGGTGCTCATCGTCGTGATATTTGGGGCAGTCGCCTGGGTTGGCGTGTCGAGCTGGGTTGTCGTCCCGGGGCATTGCATCGAATTCGTGTGCTACGGAGCCATTGTTGCTTCCTGGGCCCGAAAAGACGCTTTCGAAGCCTACAGACAAAAGCGAACGCGCATGCGAACCCCAGTCATCCCTTTCGCCCAAGCTGCCGTAGCTAACTCCTTGGCGATGGCCGCTCGGGCCCAGCCCCTGAGAAAGGTTCCGATAGTGATCTATTCATCAACTGTCCGCAGGACGGCCACTGTTTTCGTGCTCGCGTGTGTCACTGGCAGCACTATTGTCGGGCTCGTTCACGAACCAAAGACTCCACCGCTTGCCTGGACATCTTTGGGTGTTGGCGCGGTTGCCCTGGTCGTAGTGCTCGCAATAAAACGAAGTCCGAAGCGCGATGCTGGTTTGTTCGCGATAAGCGGGATGGGTAGCGGCGTTTTCATGGGAGCCTCGACTGCTGGCTTCCCCGGGTCACTTCCAATGTGGCTTTGGACAATCGGCGCGATCTCTCTTGGAACCATGGCCCTCATCGTCGATGCAGAGGCGACCCAAAACAAATCCGTCAATCGTCCATAGGCATCGGCGATGAGAAGGTTGTTCGTTCTGGCGCTGGTCCTGTTCGTAGAGTGCCTGATCTGGGTCCAAAAGCGGGCTCCGCCGTACTTGTAGTAGCCGACTCGCGAGCCGCGCTCCCAAACTAGTTCCGAGCGATCGGCTCAGGGTGGAGAACATGTTCGATATTCATGTCTGACCAGAAATGCGGTCGGAATTCCAAGACCGACCGGTAATTGAGAATGGGGAATCGAATGAAAATGGTTAGGAATGTTAGGAAGGCAGTTGCGGCAGGAGCGCTGACAGCGCTCATGGCAATTGGGGTGGCGTCGGGAGCGCAGGCCACTAGCGCGTCGGGCACGGCGTATTTCGATAACGGGCAGCCGATCACGGCAAACATGTGGATCCAGTCGGTTTCAAATGGCGGCTGTGGGAGCTTTTCCTCGTCGGCGGTGATGAACGTATCGCCTAACTGGATCCGAAACACGACATCGTTCTACCAGTACGGAGTTGGGTCCATCAGCATCAAGGGTGTCAATGTATCGGGTTCGGGAACCAGCAATCCGGCGACACTTCAGTGGACCAACAGTAATGGCGCCCGTGGATCCTATCTGAGTGGCACTGTCTGCATGGGTTGGGGAGCGTTCTACCTAGGCGCGGATGTGGCGGCCACTGGTTACTACTACGGCAATTTGCGCACTGCTTCCGCACGAGTATGACGAAGAGATCGGCACTGCAGTAGTGAAAAGAAGTCCGGGTATATGCCGTCGAAAGTTGCAGTACACACGAAGCGCCAAACTATTGGCGGTGCTAGTCGTGGCTATGCTCTGCCTGCCTGCGTGCAGTGCCGGTCTCTCTGCGTCGACTAATGACGTTTCTGCCATAAAAGAAGACTTGAAGAGGCTACAGGGTGTCAACGGCCTCATAAGAATGCCCGAAGGGGAGGGCCAAGAGCGCGGGGACCTGTACACCACCGCGTTGTACTCCGAGGCCCTTGGTTCCTACCTGCTGGCTGCGGACAACGCCAATAGGACAGTCCGTGAAGCACTCACCGAGCAGACCACGACCGACCTGCCGACCCTCTGGTCGGCGCTCAAGTTAATTAGGGCTGCCGGTGCAACTTTTCCTGCCGAATTGGAGGCGAGGTTGGCCAATGGTGCGATTCCTGCGAGACAACAGGATGTAGACGCGGAGATTGCCGCCCTCTGGTTTTGGATCGATGTCGGTAGAATGCAAGGCTGGTCCGCGATCGTTGGAAAGTCCTTAGCAGAAGAAGCGCTCGTGCGGCTTGGGGCAATTGACGTCAACTCAATCACGGACAAACCCTACCTTCTGTGGCGTGTCTTCGATTCCTATTCCGCTCTGCAAAAGCAGAAACCTAGCGAGTTGGAACGAGCCTTGAAAAACGTGGATTCCAAGAAGCTCCCTGGCGACTACGAGTCGACCCTTGACTTTCAAGCCGCTCTCGAAGCGAGAGCAACTCTTGGAAAGGATCTTGTCGTTCCCAACGATGCTAAAGACCATATCGTTGGGCTTCTGGATTCAAGCCAGGTGCATGATGATGCGCTGATCGCCTCAATGCTGCGTTCCCTGGAACTGCTGAACGCTCAGACCGATGCACAACGACTAATCAAGGACCGTGTTGCACCCAGGGTCGACCAGAAGACCGGACTTATCCGTTCAGCGACTCTCGCCAAGGGGTCGGTCCTTGGGACGTATCTTGCCGCGAGACTCCTCGACACGAGCTTTCCGGAGGTCGCAAGCGAGCGAACCCGACACGAACTGGAACGGGTGCTGAAGGCGCCCGAAATCGATCTGATCACTCAGCTCAAGGCGCTTCTAGCACTCAAGCGCTCCGGCTCCTCGTCCTGGGAGAGCTACGGTGCGGTCATCGAGCGGGGACGGGCAGCGCTTCCGGTCGCCGTGACATTCGCAAATCTCACTGGATACATCGAGTTGGTGGACGTTCTGGTGCAGCTTGAGCCCAGCGTCCGGTTGGGGCGACTGGAAGCGTTCGATGCAGACCCCGGAGTTGAAGACCTACTCTCCGGCGCTCTGATGGCGCTCTCTAACTCCATGTACTTCTCAAACAGCGAGGAAGTGAGATTAATGTTTCCGGGCGTCCAGTCCGCTCTCCCGCAGCTCATCGGTTCCCCCAAGGAAAAAAGCTTGAACTACTTTCGGGCGTTGACCGCCATGACGAACGCAAGTCGCTCCGGACTTGGATCAAACGACTTCGACAAGGCGGCCGAGGGACTCCTTACTCTGAAGGGCTGCAAAGAATTCTCGTCTTTGTATCGGATGGAAGCAGACAAGGCGTCACCGTGTAGCCTCTCGCTTTCGGCGGCTATGATCGCGGTCCCGGGTGCCTACGACTTCGGGGAGAACAAATGACCTCCGTACTGCGTCTCGAGAAGATTGCCAAGTCTTTTGCAGACGAGCGCGGCAATCGACAATTGGTCCTTTCTGGAGTCAGCCTGAACGTCGAGGCGGGTGAAATCGTCTGGCTGCGAGGTGAGTCAGGTTCGGGGAAGTCAACCATCCTCAATATCTCCGGGCTTCTGTCAACCCCCGATGCCGGCAAAGTGTGGATCGATGGTGACGACAGAACCAATGCATCGTCCCGGACGGCGAGTCTTGTCCGCTCGATCGAAATTGGAATGGTGTTTCAGAGCAGCAACCTATTGCCCGAACTTACGGCGTTGGAAAATGTTCTCCTTGCCGGCCGCCAGGCCATGACACGCGCAACGATTACGGAGCAGTTGGAACGCTTCGGCCTGGCCGCGGTCGCTGACCGGCAAGCGAAGAGGCTTTCCGGCGGGCAGCAGCAAAGAGTCGCGTTTTGCCGTGCACTTATCAACAGACCTTCACTATTACTGGCGGACGAACCAAGTTCGGGTCTTGACGCGACAAATACTGAAGCCATCCTGGACGCCATGCGAACCGGCGCCGACAGCGGGTGCGGTGTCCTTGTCGCGTCCCACGACGAAGTTTTCCAGCGAGTGGCCCACCGTCAGCTTCCTATGAAGGAGTTGCTCCTTGAACAGAAATAGAGTCTTTGCTGCGAGGTCGGTGCGGCTTTCTCTATCGAAATTGAGACCACTTGTGGTTCTGATGAGCATAGGCATTGCGGTCTTCATTTTCGCCGACAGCATCGTTGGGGCCGGCATAAGTTCATACTCAAACAAGATCACCACCAACTCTGCCCTGAATTACGTTGAGGTGACTTCAGTAGGTCCAGACTCAGCTCGCGAGATCACCGACGACTCGTTGTCCCGGTTCGATCAAATCGAGCATGTGGTGGGGTCGTCCGGTTGGGCACAAATTGACCTCGCCATAGAGGATCCTGCGAACTGGCCGTCTCCGAACAACCCTGGTGCGTTCTTGGGTACCCCATTTATCAGCGGCATCGCCCCAAAGGTACTGCTCGGAGATGTCTCCGGAGACGGCCCTGGGGAAGGCCAGATCCTGCTTCCCGACAAGGGGCAGGGCCAGAAATACGCTCAGCTACTCGGCAGGGAAATGAGCTTCGTGTACACGAAGGAAATCGGCCCCGGCAACGGGGAACCCGTTTCCATATCTCTCCGCGTGGCAGGTATATATGACAACTCGTCGCCGGGTACGGACGGCGCGCAGGCTGCATACGTATCCAGCAAGGTGCTCAAGTCAACACTCGCCAATGCCCGGCCGGATACCAAAGCGTTAGCCTATCCCCGCGCATATGTTCGCGTTGACTCGGCAGACGAAGTGGTCAATGTACAAAACCAAGTCCGAGCCCTCGGGCACTCAGTGAACAGCGTCGCGGGCCAAATCCGATCCCTGTCAGGCCTCTTTGCGCTTCTTGCACTTGTTAGCTGGGTGATCGGTGGCTTCCTGATCATCTTCTGCCTCGGGCTTGGAGTGTCGGTTGGTGGCAGCTGGATTAAGCAGCGAGCTCGCGAAGTGGGTCTCCTCAAGGCCATCGGCTGGTCCGGGGCCTCGATAGCAGGGGTTTACATGGTCGAGTTGGCGGCGGTGGGTCTCATCATTGGCGTTGTGGGAGCGCTCCTGGGAACTCTTTGCGCCATCGTGGGAACGGCGGTCTTCAGCGGCCTGCAGCTCGACCTCCTACCGGTGGCTGCGTGGGCAATGCCCAACTGGCTGCTCGTGCTCGGAGCACTCTTCTGCGTGCCGTTGTTCTTGTGCCTTGGAGCCGTTGGCCACGTCGCAAGGCTCGCTCGTCTCGACGCCGATTCCTCGCTGAGGGACCTGTGAATCCGGTGACGTGCGACAACAACGAACCCTCCCGCGCTTAGGTCCTGAGGCAGCAACGAGCGGCCCGCGACGGCGATGACCGGCAGGGTGACCGAGCGGCGTGCGACGGCGGCAGACAACTTTCCGGCCAAGGTCTGCTCGTCGATGCTGCCCTCGCCGGTGATGACGACGCCGCAGCTCCCCTTCCGTGCGTCGCCAGGGCGACCAACTCCTTTCCGGGGTTCGCTGAGCACGGCCCTGCGGCCGATGCGGTGGAACAGTGGAACGCCGAGCTCCTTCTCGAGGCTTGCGATGGTCTGGGAGAGGGACGGCTGGGCGATAAGCAAATGCTGGGCAGCGCGGTTGAACCCGTTGTGGTCGACGACGGCGAGGAAGTACTTCAGTTTTCGCGTGTCCACGGTGCGGCTTCTTCGGCCGGGCGGTCTTCCGAAACGATCGATATCCGCCTATCAGTGGTTCGAGCGATGGCTACCGTAGCGGTCGTAATTCTGTCGGAAACCGAAACTTGTGGCGCTGTCGAAAAAGTCCCGTGGACTTTTTCGTTGGCACGAGCTACTTCGGGCCTAATAATGTCAGTGGTCCCTGGGAGGCTTTTCTTATGAACGGCATTCAGGGAACCGAAGTGATCGGAGCGGGCGCGCCAGGCGGCGGCACGGCTCTGGTGTCGGGTGCCCGGGTGCGGGATTTGATCGATGCCGTGAGCTCGTTCCGGACCGACGGACCGGCCGGCGGCGAACATACCGACAGTGCCGTGTTTATTGACTTGTTGCGGGATTTCGAAGATTTGAAGTCCGCAGCCGCCGCTGCACAGGCGAGGATCACTGTGGCGTTCGATGCGGCACAGCGCAGTGCCCAGGCTGATCTGGGCGTCCCGGCCGACGAGCAGGGGCGCGGGGTCGCGGCGCAGGTGGCGCTGGCGCGGCGGGAGTCCCCTGCTCGAGGATCCCGGTTCCTGGGCCTTGCGAATGCCCTGGTGACGGAGATGCCCCACACCCTCGCCGCCTTGGACACCGGACGGCTGAACGAATGGCGAGCGACCCTGCTCGTGAAGGAAACAGCCTGCCTGAGCGCCGAGGACCGCTGCGCGGTGGACGAGGAACTCGCAGCCGACACCGGGACCTTCGACGGCGCCGGAGACAAGGCCATCATCGCCGCGGCCCGGACCGCGGCTTACCGGCGGGACCCCCGCTCCGTCACGCAACGTGCCAGCCACGCCGCCACCGAACGGCACGTCAGCCTGCGCCCGGCACCGGACACCATGACCTACCTGACCGCGCTCCTTCCTGTCGCCCAAGGGGTCGCCGTGCACACGGCCCTGACCCGGCACGCCGACACCCTCCGCACGACGGGGGATAACCGGTCCCGGGGCCAGATCATGGCCGACACCCTGGTCGAACGCACCACCGGCACCCCGGGCGGGATCGCCGGCGTCGAGATCCAGCTCGTCATGACCGACCGCACCCTCTTCCAAGGCGACAGCGAACCCGCCCGCCTCCCCGGCTACGGCATCGTCCCCGCAGCCTGGGCGAGGACACTCCTCACCGATAACACCGGCCAGCCCGAGCAGAGCCAGGATCTAAAGGTCTGGCTCCGGCGCCTCTTCACCGCCCCCGGAAGCGGGGACCTTGTCGGCGCCGATTCGAGGGCGCGGCTCTACCCGCCCGGTATGCGGCGCTTCATTCAAGCGCGTGATGATACTTGCCGGACCCCGTTCTGTGATGCGCCCATCCGGCATTTTGACCACATCGTGCCCTGGCACGACGGCGGCCCCACAAGCCTGGACAACGGGGCGGGGCTATGCGAAGCGTGCAATTACACCAAGGAACTCAACGGCTGGACAGCACAAACCGGTCCCGAAAGACGGCACCTCTACGAAATCCGCACCCCCACCGGACACCTCTACCGATCAACATCCCCACCCATGCCAGGAACGCAGTTGAACGGAGACCCGCCCGCTACGACGGCACACTATTTCGGGGACGTGTTTCGCAGGCCCCACCGACCGGAACTCCCGGCCGCCTAGGCAAACACGCCCACCGCACGGAACTGCGCCGGCGCCTGATCAGTGAACGGAATTGTGGGCTGCGGATGCGGACAGCATTCTGGACTAGACCCATCCGAAGGATCGTAGGCTCAAGCTATGGACAGCAGGAGCAGTCACGGCCCCACCTTGTCCCGCATGCTCGATTCCGGTGCAAACCTGACAGTGGATGGCGCACTTGCCACCGAGCTTGAAGCTCGCGGCTGCGATTTGGACGATCCGCTATGGTCGGCGAAGGTCCTTTTGGAACAGCCTCAGCTGATCAAGCAGGTACATCGGGACTATTTCGACGCCGGCGCCGAAATCGCCATCACCTCGAGCTATCAAGCCTTGCCCCAGGGATTTGCCCAGCGAGGCATTGCCGAGGCGGAGGCCTTGGAACTGGTGGCGTTAAGCGTTCGCTCGGCCGACGAGGCCCGGGGTGAGTACTTGGCTGAAAACCCGGATGCAGGTCCCTTGCTGATTGCCGGATCTGTTGGCCCCTATGGCGCCTATCTCGCGGACGGTTCCGAGTATCGGGGCGACTACGTCCTCACCCAGCGTGAGTTCAAGGAGTTCCACCGGCCGCGCATTAGGGCGCTCGTGGAGGCCGCGGTGGACTTGCTGGCCTGTGAAACGCTGCCCTCCTTCGCGGAGGCTCGGGCCCTTTTGACGCTCGTGGAGGAGTTCGACGTCGAATCCTGGTTTTCCTTCACGCTTCGGGACAGCGGACACATCAGCGACGGCACGCCACTTGCTGAGGTGGCGGCGCTTTGTGGAACCCGGCCCCGCGTGGCGGCGATCGGCGTGAATTGCGTGCCGTTGAAGCTAGTCTCCCCAGCGCTTGAGGCCCTGCGCAATGCCACGGACAAGCGGCTGCTCGCGTACCCGAACTCGGGCGAAAGCGGGTGCTGCCGGACGACGCCGCGGGATATCGCTGCCATGGCAAGGTTGTCTAGGAAGTGCTAGCGCGCAGATCCAGTCAGAACGTGCCGCCTCCGCTTCCGCTCACTGGGTAGTCGCGCTGGAGCTGGGCAACTTTGGGATCGTCCTCGTTCGCTCCGTAGTCCGAGTTTCGGGTGATGTCCTTTCCATCAGGGAGCTTCATCGCGCGGAAGACCAGCGACAGGACGGCAGCAACGATGAGGTTGATTGCGAACGCCACGACGGCGATGTAGACCTGCACGTTGGTGCCGGGGATGGCAGCGATGGAGCCGCCGAAGTTAGCCTTCGTCACGGGGTTGACCACGTTGTACGCCGCGACGGTGCCGTAGATGATTCCGGCCGCCCAGCCTGCGAAAAGCGCCCAGCGGTGGAACCATCGGGTGTACAGCCCTGCCACGATCGCCGGAAAGGTCTGCAGGATCCAGATACCACCGAGGAGCTGCATATTGATGGCGGCCGACTGGTCCATCGCGATCACGAAAATCAGTGCCCCGAACTTCACCACTAGCGAGGCGATCTTGGAGACTTTCGCTTCCTGCCGCGGGTCGGCGTCGGGCCGGATCAGGTCGCGGTAGATATTGCGGGTGAACAGGTTGGCGGCAGCGATCGACATGATGGCGGCCGGGACCAAGGCGCCGATGGCGATGGCCGCCAAGGCGATCCCGGCAAACCAAGCGGGGAAGTTGTCCAGGAACAGCTGCGGAACCACCAACTGTGGATTGACGGCACCGTTCAGGTCAATGGGCTTGGTCCCCGCAGAAATGGCCGCGTAGCCCAGGAGGGCAAGGAATCCCAGCATGAGCGAATACAGCGGAAGCACTGCGGCGTTCTTGCGGATGGTGTTCCTGCTCTTGGTCGCCAGGACCCCGGTTACCGAGTGCGGGTACATGAACAGGGCCATGGCGGAACCAAGGGCCAGTGTCCAGTATGCCGAGTAGCTTGCAGCGCCCGGGATGAAGACGCCGGTTGGCTTGCCTGTGGCCGGACTGATGGCATCGAGTTTCGTCTGGGCTGCACCAAAGATGTTGTCCCAGCCTCCGAACTTGATCGGCAGATAGATCACGGCAACGATGACCGCGAGGTAGATCAGGAGATCCTTCACGACGGCGATAAGCGCCGGCGCCCGAAGGCCCGAGGTGTAGGTGTAGGCGGCCAGGACCACGAACGCGATGATCAGCGGCAAGTCAGTCAGCAGCACATTCTGCGCGCTGCCGAGGCCCAGCACAGTGAGCACGGCTTTGATGCCAACCAATTGCAGCGCGATATAGGGCATGGTCGCGACAATGCCAGTGAGGGCGACGGCGACCGTGAGGGCCCGGCTGCCATAGCGCCCGCCAACGAAGTCCGCCGGCGTGACGAACCCATGCCGATGCGAGACCGACCATAACCGGCTCATCAACAGGAACACAATCGGGTACAGCACGATCGTGTACGGCACCGCGAAGAAACCGCTCACGGCGCCGGTGGCCCACATCGCCGCCGGAACGGCCACGAACGTGTAGGCCGTGTAGAGGTCCCCGCCGAGAAGGAACCACGTCACCCACGTCCCAAAACCGCGACCACCGAGGCCCCACTCATCGAGACTGTGCAGGCCGGTCTCCTTCCCCGCGCGCCAGCGTGCCGCGAAGAAGCCCAAGACCGCCACCAGGATAAAGAGGACGACGACGACGGTGAGCGCGACGCCGTTGACGGGCCGATCCGCTGTGGTCGCCAGCGGGACGGTGAGCCCGCTCATTGTTCCTGCTCCTCAGTGCGTGCGCCGCGTGCGCCCCGCGCGGCCTCGCGGCGGCGACGGTCCTCCTTGGTCACCAGCCGATAGGAGACGCCCACCATGCCTGCCGTGATCGGAACCCAGAGCATTTGGTACCAGTAGAAGAACGGCATACCGGCTAGCCGCGGCTGATCAATCGAATACGCCGGGACGAACAGCGGAACCAGAATGGCGATGGCTAGCAGGATTCCCGCCACAATATACGGACCGGGCCTTGCGGGCCCACGGGTTGGCACATCGGGAGTTGACATGGACGCCTCCTCATAGAGACGGCCCCCGGAGCGGGATGGGCTTCCCGGGACGTGCCGGTGGCCTGATGGACCGTACATATACCGGTTCATCAACAGAATAGATTCTGGATTAATTCTTTGACAGGGGAGGTGGCCCGCGCCTTTTCGCGGGGGAGTTGTGGTGCCCGGCCGGCACTGTCTGGAGCGCCGCCGTCGTCGTCGTTGTTTGAAAGGGACCCGACCCGCACCGCGGATCCTGCCGGTTTGTCATTCGTTTTGATTTGAACTGATAGTATCCGTCACGTCCGCTCCTGCGGGCGTTTGATGGCAGGCGCGGGTCTCTTCCGGTGCCAAAACGGAAGGAATTTCATATGAACGCGTCGATCCCGCGCGCCCCCAGGTGGCAGAATCCCGTTCGGCCCCGTAACCGGAAGGGCGTCGCCGGGTACGTAGCTGTCCTGGTGGCGGGCATCGTCCTCGTCGCGCCGGGAGCGGGCGCGGCTTCCGCGTCACCCACGGCGACTCCACCGTCCGCATCCCCGTCCGCGACATCAAGTACCTCGAATGATCACGCGATGGGTTCAACTGTCCGCAGTCACGAACCCTCTGCGCCAATGCGGATGTCTGCCCAGGCCGTAGCGCCCGCTTCGGTGGCCTCAGGGGTGCCGGGGATGGATGTCAGCAGCCACCAGGGCGATGTGGACTGGTCAACCGCGGCCACAAATGGCGCCAAATTCGCCTATGTCAAGGCCAGTGAGGGCGCCGGCTACGCCAACCCGTACTTCGCCAGCCAATATGCCGGATCCGCAAACGCCGGACTCTTGCACGGCGCCTACCACTTCGCGCTTCCCGACGCGTCCTCAGGAGCGGACCAGGCCAACTACTTTCTGCAGAGCGGCGCAGCCTGGACTCCGGACGGGAAGACCCTTCCTGCCCTCTTGGACATTGAATACAACCCGTATGGAAGTACTTGCTACGGATTGAGCCAAGGGGACATGGTGAATTGGATCTCCGATTTCGCCACGACCATCCTGTCCAAGACCGGGCGCCTGCCTGCCATTTACACCACCACTGACTGGTGGACCACGTGCACCGGCAATGCGGCGGGTTTCGGAAACCACCCCCTGCATATTTCCCATTTCTCGACTGACCCCGGACCGCTGCCGGCCAGTTGGCCGGACTACACCTTGTGGCAGAACTCCGATACGGGCGTTTTTCCCGGCGACCAGGACGTCTTCAACGGCACGCTCACCCAGCTGACCGACTTCGCCACCAACCCAGGCCCCATCTTCTCGGACATTTCCGGGGACCCGTTCACGTCCGAAATCAACTGGCTCGGTTCCCGTGGCATCTCCACTGGATGGACCGGGTCCGACGGGTCGAGGAACTTCAACCCCCTGACGGCGGTAGCTCGGGACGCAATGGCTGCGTTCATGTACCGCCTGATGGGCAGTCCGGCGTTCACCCCTCCGGCGACGTCGCCATTCACTGACGTCGCCACGAACAATCCGTTCTACAAGCAGATCACCTGGCTCGCGCACAACGGCATCAGCACGGGCTGGACAGAAGCCAACGGAAGCAAGACCTACCGTCCGTATCTATCGGTTAACCGAGACGCCATGGCTGCTTTCATGTACCGCCTCGCGGGTAGTCCGGCGTTTACGGCACCGGCGACGTCGCCATTCACCGACGTCGCCACTGACAACCCGTTCTACAAGCAGATCACCTGGCTCGCAAACAGCGGCATCAGTACGGGATGGACCGAGTCCGACGGAAGCAAAACCTACCGTCCGTATCTAGCGGTCAACCGGGATGCGATGGCCGCGTTCATGTACCGGTACAACACTAGTTTCGGGACGATGCACTAACCGCAGGGCTTTCTGTCGCTGGGGCGCGTCGGTACTGCACTTTAGTCAGCCCGCCAGCTCTCCACGCCGGAATCGCAGCTCTCGTTGAGCGCCTCGGAGCGGTGACCCGGTGAAGGGTAGGTCCTCCAAGCTGGCCTTCCCGGAAGCTGACAAGGCCAATGTATTGGCGGAGATGGCCGCGCGCTGTGGCAAGCCAATCGACGCCGCGAAATCGGCCCAGTGCTTCGCCTTGAGGTTTTTGGTTTTCCCAGACACCGGCAACGCGAGCGAGTCGTCTCCGTACAGCAGGGTGGATGGAATGTCGTAGATCGGGGCCATGACGAATCCTGCGTGCTGGCCCCCGAGGATCGAGAGATTCTTCGCATGGAGGTCGCCGTTCCCGGTCAGCCAAGCAAAGACAAACTGTAGATACAGATTGCGGCTTGCCACGAGAGGGGCTTTGCATCGCCCAGCCAGCGCGGCAGCTACGTCCTCCGACGCCACCGAATACTTGGAAGCCGGTGGCAGGCCCAAGACCTGGGCCCCGTCTTCCATGGGCAAGCGGACCCAAATGCCGTCCTGGTCCCGGACGCGGTCGAAGCGTTCCACTAGCAACCCAGGCAACCCGTGCATGTCGGTGATGATGAGGCTCTTTGCTACAGGGATTTTGAGGTACTTGGCGGCGGAGAGGTGCACCGCTTCGTTCGCCAGCAAGTGTGCCTGGTTGGGCGGGTCGAGTTTGAGTAGATACCGTTGCCCCCTGAGGGACAGCGGTGTGGTCAGCATGGACGCGCTTGCCTTGTCTTGGACGCCGGGGATCGCGTGACGGTCTACCGCGTTGGCAAGGGCGGCGAAGTCCAGTTGCTCTGGTCTGGATGTGTCGGCCAGGGGTGCCGGTTCCACGGGAATTTCCCCGGCGGGGACCACTTGGACGTCCCCGGGGGCATCGGCTCCGACTGCGAGCAGGAGGGTGAGTTCGTCGTCGAGGCTAGTTTTGGTGGCGTCCCTGAGCACGCTAAGCCGGTGCCCCTCAGGGAGCAGGCCGGCGAAGAAGGGCGGAAGGGCGCCAGCGGGAGTCTCGACAGAAATCCCCGTCAAAGGCAACGAACCGGCAATCGCAGGCAGGCCGGAAGCCATGTACTCTGCCACGTAGGAAAAACTGACCCCGCCATGGCCAGTGCGGACAAGGTGACCTGCCAGGACGCCGCCTTTGTGAACGTCCGCTGCACGGACGAACTTCAACTCCTGAAGATCGTCGACCATCAGGCCGCCGCCATGTGCAGGCCTACGGCATTCGCTACCGCCACGACGGCCCCCAGCGAAGGATTCCCGGTGGCCGTCTCAATCGCCCGCACGGTCCTTTCGGAGGTTCCGGCAAGGTCAGCGAGGTCTGCTTGCGTGATTCCGGCCTCTTTGCGTGCTTTTCGTATGGTCGCCGCAATGGCCGCTAGGTCTTCCACGCGTCTCCGATGATCCGGCACGATATTGCCGATTTGGCAGTTTCCTAGGTTCATTCTGAACTAATTTGTCGAAATCGGCAAGATGCTGCCGAAAGTGATCAGTTGGGCGACCGTGGGTCCGCTAGGACCATCTTTCGGCAAGATGCTGCCGATTACATCCCCGCCAGCCATTCCGGCTCGAAGTCCGGATGGTCCGAATATGGCAGCGCGAGGGCATTCAACGATTTCGTGGTCCATTCGATTGATTCCGGGATCCACTGCGGGGTATCGCCAAGCGTGCCGCGAACCATCGTGGCCAAGGCCGTCTGCCGTGCGGATTCCACGATGCTGAGCAGCCTTCTCTTCGACTCGCATTCCAGGAGAAGGCGGCGCTCGTACCATTTGCCCGCCTCGGAGACGGAACGGTCGCCGAGGAGTTTCCGCGCCGCAGCCTCGTCCTCCTTCAGACGGTCCGAGAGGAAATCGACGATATCCACAAATTGAGCGTACGCGTCCCTCGCGGCCGCGGAAATGCCTGCTTCCGCTAAGCGGGGTCGGCCTGCTTTTCGCGCTGGAGCTCGACGGCGGGAGCGGCCGCGGGGGACGAAGCGGCGGCAGCGGCCCGGGCTGAAACAGGGACGGCCGCAGCGGCAAGGGGGATGTTGACGTGCGGGAGGGCGTTGAAGTGGCTTCGGGACATGCCGCCGAACTCGTAGGCAGTCTCGGCGTGCTCGGACAAGTCCACGCCGGCGAGCTCCGCCTCGTGGCTGACCCGGAATCCAACGGTCTTGTGGATGACAAGGGCAATGATTGCCGTCATGATTCCAGATACTGCAAGGGTGACAAGGATGGCGACGATCTGCGCCACGAGCTGCTGGAGTCCGCCACCGTAGAACAATCCTCCACCTTTGCCATTGACCGGCAGTGCGATGAATCCGAGCGCGAGGGTGCCCACAAGTCCGCCACCAAGGTGGACGCCCACGACGTCGAGGGAGTCATCGAAGCCGAACTTGTGTTTCAGGTCGACAAACACGGCGCAGGCGGCGCCAGCCACCAGACCGAGGCCGAGGGCTGCGGCGGGAGCCACGTTGGCGCAGGCCGGAGTAATAGCCACGAGGCCGGCAACGACGCCGGATGCGGCACCCAAGGACGTGGGGTGGCCGTGCCGGATCTTCTCGGTGAGCAACCAGCTGAGCATGGCCCCGGCTGGGGCAACAAGGGTGTTGACCCAGATCAAGCCGGCCTGCGCCGACGTCGTGGCCGCGCCGGCGTTGAAGCCGAACCAGCCGAACCAGAGGAGGCCGGCGCCAAGCATGATGAAGGGGAGGTTGTGCGGGCGGTGGTTCGGGTCTTTTCCAAAGCCGTGGCGCTTGCCCAGGATCAGCGCCAGGACAAACGCGGCAGCGCCGGAGCTGATTTCCACCACGGTGCCACCGGCGAAGTCAATGACCTGGCCGAAGACTGAACTGATGGCTCCGCCGGGGCTCAGCAGGCCTCCGCCCCAAACCATGAAAGCCAAGGGGCAGTACACCAGGGTGATCCAGATGGGGACGAAGATGACCCAGGAACTGAATTTGGCGCGGTCGGCGATAGCTCCGCTGATCAGGGCCACCGTGACGATGGCGAAGGTTGCGCTGAAGCCCAGCTTGATGAGATCGGTGGAACCGACCAGGTCCGCGGAGCCGAAGCTGCTGAACGGATTGCCGAAGATCCCCAGGACACTCTTGCCGCTGATCATCGAGTAGCCCCACAGGATCCACACGGCGCCTACGATGCCCGCGGAGATGAAGCTCATCATGATCATGTTGAGGGAGGCCTTGGCCCGCGTCATGCCACTGTAGAAGAGGCCGAGTGCCGGGGTCATGAGCAGTGCAAGTGCCGCCGACACCATCACCCAAACGTTTTCCGCAGTGATATTCACGTGCGCTTCCCTTCTGATCGGAATGCCGTAGGAGGACCGTTGCAGCGTGGTCCCGTTCTTCCCCTGCCCAATATTTCCGGTTCCGTGTTTCAAGCAATGCGAGGAAAAATTGCGGGCACGTTACATAACTTGGCTTGGCGTGAAGAACGCATGACGGGCGTGTTTCGGGAATGTTAACGCCGCCTCCACGCGGACGCAGAACCGCCTGGAACGGGCGTCCAGGATCCCAGTGATTGCGCGGAATACCGGGCGGAAGGACGTGAAATCCTTCCACCCGGGCAGAAATTCGGACATTTCTTCCACGTGAACGGCGGCTCACCGCCCCCAAGAGGGATGTTTCAGCCGAACGCTGGCGCGTCACGGCCGCCGCGCGCACACTTAGCCTGTGAAGCCGTTTCTCCTGCTCGCATCTCGTGCCGAAGACGCCGCCGCCGAGGAAGAGTACCAGGCGTATCTTCGTTTTGGAGGGCTCGCTCCCGAGCATCTACAACGCATCCGAATGGAAGCGGCGCCACTCCCGCCGCTTGAGCTCTCCGACTACTCCGGCGTGATTGTGGGCGGCAGCCCCTTCACTTCGAGCGATCCACCAGAGCACAAGGGCCTGGTCCAGAAACGGGTGGAGAAGGAACTCGCGCAGCTGCTGGACAGGATTGTTGCTGCCGACTTTCCCTTTCTAGGGGCCTGCTATGGGGTCGGAACCCTGGGGCTCCACCAGGGGGCGGTGATTGACCGTACCTACGGTGAAGGACTCGGCGGGGTAACCATCAAACTCACAGCGGAGGGCCTCCAAGACACGCTCCTCCAAGGCATGTCCGAGCGCTTTGTCGCCTTTACCGGTCACAAGGAAGCCTGCACGGTACTGCCGGGAAACGCCGTGTTGCTGGCTGGCTCGGCCACGTGCCCGGTGCAGATGTTCCGTATCAAGAGGAACCTATACGCCACTCAGTTCCATCCAGAGCTCGACGCCGAGGGGCTCGTCACCCGGATCGCCACCTATCGCCACGCCGGATACTTCCCGCCCGAGGCTGCTGAACAGCTGATGGCAGATGCCCGCAAGATCACGGCGACCGAACCGATGAAGATCCTCGGCAACTTTGTTCGCCGATACTCGATTCCTCAATAGCGTCGGAGGAATGAAGCACAATGGGCGCATGACCTTTGCAAATGTGGGAAGTCTCGGCACGAAACCAGGCCAACGCGACGCCGTCGTCTCCATCCTGCTCAGACCGAAACCGGGGCTCCGGGGCGCGGGCTGCCTGCTCTACGAGGTGGGCGTCAACGACGAATCGCCGGACACGGTCTTTGTCTGCGAACTATGGGAATCGGCAGAAGCGCACCAAGGATCGCTGCAACTGGACAGCGTCCGGGCCGCCATAGCTGAGGCAATGCCGCTGCTGTCCGGAGAGATGGGCGGCACCCGGTTCACAGTATTGGGCTCACCGATCCGCGACGCCTGATATTCACCCAGGCGACACGCGGCTGACGGACAGGATTTTCATAGCTCTTACATAGCTGCAGTAGCTACGGTTGCTTCATTATGGAAGAGCAAGAGCCCCGTCGTCCCGGCCAAGGGTCCGGACGAAAGCGAAATCGGTGGAACCACTGGAGTCCCCGCCGACGTCGATCGGCCTTGCTGACAGCCTGTGCGGCCATTCTGGCCCTGATCCTGACGGCCACGGTCTACTCAGCTGCGCACGCCCGCTCCGCTTCCGATTTCGTCTCGGCCCCGACGGCTCCCGCGGGTGACGCGGCGGCGGCTGCCCCGGCGACAGTTGCCCCGACGACAACGGAGGCAGTTGCCCCGACTACAGCGGCGGCTGCCCCGACGACGGCGGCGGCTGCCGCTCCTACCTCGGTAGCCGCTGCGCCGGCCCAGACCGCGGCAGGAACTGTGACGCCCGCGTTTGATGCCCAAATCAACGGCATTATCAACGCCAACAGTCAGTACCAGATCGGCGTGGCACTGATTGATCTGTCTGATGGCTCGACGCACCAATACGGGGTCCAGGAGCCGTTCGAGGCAGCAAGCACCGCCAAGGTCCTGTCGGCGATTGCCTATTACCACCTCGTCGAAACAGGCGCAGCGTCCCTTGACGATCCTTTGGGGGACTACACCTCCGGGTTCCAGATCAAGGAAATGATCCAGGACAGCGACAACGATTCATGGTCCTTGATCATGGACACCATAGGCCACCGGGAGTTGCAGGCCTACGCCACGTCAATCGGGATCAGCTATGACCCGGAGAACAACACGCTGACTCCAAGCGAAATGGCCAGCATCATGGCCGGACTCTACGGCGGAAAGCTCCTGAACCAGCAGGACACCGCACAGTTGTTGTCCTACATGCAAAACACGAATTACGAATCACTCATCCCCGCTGCAGTGCCGGCCGGAATCACTGTTTTCCACAAGTACGGACTGCTCGACGACGAACTCCACGATGCCAGCATCCTCACCAACGGGACCAGTTCCTACGCGTTCGTGGTCTACACCAAAGGCCAGGACGAGAGCGATATCCCCGCCCGCACCGACATCTTCCACCAGCTCACCCAGGCTGTGGTGAACGGCCTGTTCTAAAGAGACCTAGGCCCATCTGCAGCACCACGACGCCGGCCGTGCAGTCAGACTGACTGTACGGCCGGCGTCGTTGTTCCCTTGGGCGCTGAGCGCCTGTCGCGATGCTTGCTTATACCTATATGCCTCCTTTCTTCATGGGGTCGGGCCAATTTCCTATCAATCGGTTGCGGTCCTGCATGGTCTTCTCCTGACTAAGGCGTGTCCTGCGCTGGTGGCGCAGTTGGTCGTGCCTGCCATAAGGGCAGGAGCGGCCTGCTCAGTCGGGAGAAGATCCCGGATCGAATGCAGGTTCGGCTGAGGGGGTTTGCCGGCCATCGGGGATGGGGCCGTGGTGGAGTGGCGGCGCCAGTGCACGTTGTTCCGGGAGATCTGCGGCGCCAAACGCGGAACCGCCCTGCGGATCCGACATCGATCCGGACTCATGTGGCGACACCGCCGCAGGAGCCGGTGTGTCAGGCGGAGGTCCGCCGGGGCCTGGAGACACTTCCGCCGTCGCGAATACAGCGGCGGGCATGAAGACCCCGTCCGGCATGAATCCAGGGTTCCTTGTGAATCCGGAGCTCCCTGTGTTTGCTCCCGGCCCGGCCTGGACCGATGGTGAAAGGGGGCTCGTAGGGACAAGTGGGGTGGGGGCGGTTAGCACCGCGCCTGATCCAGCGCGCATTGGGGCGGCGGGGACAGCTGAAGCACTTGGTCCTTGAGGCGGCAGTATTCCGGGCACCGGCGGCAATGCCGGCACGGAAGGCAGCTCGGGCAAGGCCGGGAGTTCACTGATCGTGTTGGTGACCATTGGCGGCACAGCGTCAACGAGTCCAACGACCGGTGTCAAGGCGTGGTCTGTTAGCTGATTAACAACGGACTCAGGAACGGTGGCCAATTGACTCGGGCTCGGAACCGCGGACGGGACGTGGTTGACGAGCGGCCCTATGGGAACGGCGAGGGGAACCGGAGGCAGTGTAACCGAAGGAGACGGAACAGCCGGAATCGTCGGCAGGATGTCAGCGGCTTGCGAAGGACCGGCAAGCCACAGCAACCATGCCAATGCGCCGAAAACGGCGAGAAGAACGGGGCGCAACAAAAAGATGCCACGGCACCCCAGATACCCGGACAAACACTCCACCTCCCCAGTGCGGTGTTTGGACACCAAGGTACGCCCGTCGTCGTCGGCAGTCCATAGCTCGCAGTGGCATCATGTGACTTGGTGGCAGTCTTCATTCATCGGAGGAACACATGGAAACCGTTAATCAGCTCCTCGACTCAATCAAGGACGTGGGCCGCGATGCGGTGCGCGGAGGGTACTCCAGGGCCGTCTACTCGACGCCCGAGCTCGACCTCAGGCAGTGGTTCATCGAACAAGCCCAACAGCGCGGCCTCGGCGTCGAGACCGACCGAAACGGCATCATCTGGGCCTGGTGGGGAAAGCCCCAGGACGGTGCGCTCGTCACCGGCAGCCACCTCGATTCCGTCCCCGGCGGAGGCGCCTTTGACGGGCCGCTTGGCGTCGCGTCCGCACTCGCCGCCGTCGATATCCTCAGATCCCGCGGCGTTGACTCGAAGGACACAGTGCCGGGGCGTTCCCTGGCCATCACGGCCTTCCCGGAAGAGGAGGGATCCCGCTTTGGCGTGGCTTGCTTGGGCTCGCGGCTCCTGACCGGCGCCATCGACGTCGACAAGGCGCGGAACCTGCGCGATGTGGACGGCAACACTTTCGCCGACGTCGCCCGAAGCAATGGTCTGGATCCCAGGCACGTCGGTCCCGATCCGGAAGCCCTGGCTCGAATCGGCGACTTCGTTGAACTGCATGTTGAACAGGGAAAGGGGCTGGGCCAAGGCGGCCCGGCCATCGCCGTCGGAAGCTCCATCCTGGGCCACGGCCGCTGGAAGCTGAGCGTCAGCGGCCAAGGCAACCACGCCGGGACCACACTCATGGCCGATCGTGCCGATCCGATGGTCGCGGCCGCGCAGATCGTCGTTGCCGTCCGTGACACCGCGGCGAAACAGCCGGATGCGCGGGCCACAGTGGGGCGCTTGACCCCGGTTCCCGGCGGCACCAACGTGATTGCCTCTCGCGTCGATCTGTGGCTTGACGCCCGCCATCCCGACGACGGCGTGACGGCACAATTGATCGAATCGATTTACCGCGCGGCCCGGGAAATCGCGGCAGGCGAGGGATGCACCGTCACCCTCACCGAGGAGTCCTACAGCGACACCGTGCACTTCGATCCCGCCCTGAGCCGACGCATCGGCGAGCTCCTGCCGGGCGCGCCCGTGCTGGCAACCGGCGCTGGACACGACGCCGGAGTCTTGGCTGGACATGTCCCCTCGGCGATGCTTTTCGTCCGCAACCCCAGCGGAATCTCGCACTCACCGGAAGAATACGTCGCTGACGAGGACGCCTCAGCCGGCGCCGTTGCGCTCGCCGACGTTCTGGAGGGACTCCTGTGAGCGGGTTCTGGTGCGAGGAGGCGCTTGTAAACGCCGACGGCGGTTCTGTCGCCGGCGGCGCGGTTGTCGCCGGCGTTCGGCTGGAAGTCCACGAAGGTCGCATCGCTGGGATCTCCACCGGAGTCGAGCCCGAAACCGGTGACCAGATTTTGAACGGCGTCGTCTTCCCCGCCGCGGCAAACGCCCATTCGCACGCTTTTCACCGGATCCTGCGCGGCCGGACCCATGACGGGCGTGGTGACTTCTGGGTCTGGCGAGAGCAAATGTACCGGAGCGCTGCGGAACTGACACCCGAGAAATACGAGAAGCTCGCCACGGCAGTCTTCACCGAAATGGTGGTCTCGGGCTTCAGCAGCGTGGCCGAGTTCCACTACGTCCACCACCAGCCGGAAGGAACGCCGTACCCGGAGCCGCACGCGATGGAACTGGCGTTGGCCAGGGCAGCCGTGGCGGCGGGGATCCGTCTGACTTTGCTGGACACCCTGTACCTCGCGGGAGGCATCGGGACGCCGCTCAGCCCGGAACAGGCACGGTTTGGCGACGCCGACGCCCAGGCCTGGTTGGACCGGCTCGCGTCACTGCGGGCCGAGGTAGCGCGGAGCTTTCCGCCGGAAAAGGTCGGTATGGGGGCCGCCCTGCACTCCGTCCGCGGAGTGCCCGAGGAAGCGCTCAAGACTGTCGCACACCAACTGCCTGCCGACATTCCGCTCCACATCCACCTCAGCGAACAACCGGCTGAGAACGAGGCCTGCCTGCAGGCCTATGGCGTCACCCCGGCTGGACTTCTTGCCCGGCATGGACTGCTGTCCGGGCGGCTCTCCGCCGTCCACGCCACCCACCTGACGCCCGAAGACATCCAGCTTCTCGGGGACGCCGGAGCCACGGTGGTGATGTGTCCAAGCACTGAGGCCGATCTCGCCGATGGGATCGGACCGGCACGCGCATTGTCCGACGCCGGCTCGACCATCGCGCTGGGCACGGACCAGCACGCGGTGATCGATCCTTGGGTTGAAATGCGTACCTTGGAACACGGAGAACGCCTCGGCTCCGGCCAGCGGGGCAGGTTCTCACCGCATGAACTGCTCCGCGCGGCCACCACTGGCGCAACGGCTTCCATGGCCACTCCCATAGCGTCGGCACTTGAGGTAGGTGCAGTGTGCGACCTCATGGCTGTGGCTCCGGACTCGGTACGGACCGCCGGTTCCATGCCCCAGCAGTTCGCGTTCAGCGCGACGGCGAGCGACGTCACCGCCGTCGTCATAGCTGGCGTACTGACGGCCTCAAACGGAGTCCATGTACGCCTCGGCGCTCCGGGGAGCCTCCTCACGGAGGCGCTGAAGGAGTTCTCCTGAGTGAACGAGTGCCGCGAAGAATCAGGGGACGCGCGCTGGTGAAGCCAGGGTACGGCCCGGGACGAAGACCCCCGCAAAGCGCTCGTGCCGTATGGTTGCGGAGCCTCGGTCGCGCATCAAATCGGCCATAACCGTCGTGCCCCTGGCAGCCACTTCATGGACCGGAATCCTAAGCGTCGCGATTCCGATCTGCTCGGAGCCCATCAGGATGCCGTCGCAACCCGTGATGGACAGATCCTCGGGAATGCGTAGCCCTGCCTCGCTCGCGTACGGCATGAAGGAGATGGCCCGAGTGTCCGAGGGGAACATGGCGGCCGTAATCCGCCCCTCGCTTGCAAGCCGGACGATGTCCTCACAACGGTCCACTGAGTCGCCAAAGAGATCCGTGTCGAGCTGGTGGACCTCGACGCCGCGCGCGCGCAAGTGCGCTGCCATGGCGAGTCCTCGTCGGTTTTCGGCTGTGGAGAGGGAGAACACGGGAACCACCACCGCGACCGAGCGGTGACCCGCGGTAGCAACCCGGTCTGCCAGGATGGCACCGTTGGTGTCCTCGTCGTAGGAGACTCCATAAATGCCCGGATGCTCCTCCACCCGACCGACAGACACCACTGGCACGGAATCGAGGAACGGTTCCAGATCGTGAGCCTTGATGACGCCCGTGGAAACCATGAGGCCGCCGACCCGCAGACCCAAGAGCCTCCGCAAGCCGGCCAGCTCTTCCTCGGCACCTCGCGTTACCGTGGGAACTACGGTAATCAGCTGAAGCCCCGCCCGGCTGGCTTCGTTCTGGATCTCGCTGTGGAGCAGCCCGTACGCGGGATTCCTGGGATCCCGCAGAAGCAGGCCCACTAAGTCCGAACTGCGGGCCGCCAGTCCGCTGGCCATCATGTTGGGCACATAGCCCAATTCCCGCAAGGCTCGGTTGACCTTTTCCTGTGTCTTGGCGGAAACAGAGACATTCCCCATCAACACCCGGGACACTGTGGCGCGGGATACTTGGGCCAACTGGGCGACGTCGTCCATACGCACACCCAGCGGTGATCCTCCGTTACGCCCCTTTGGGGGCCCCAGCTCAGTCACAGCCACAACTCTACTGGCTGGCCAACATGCCTGCCGGCGCTCCCTGAAGCACGGCATTTCGGTAGGGGACCAGCAATCCCGGCCAGTCGGTCTGGATGATGTCGGCTCCAAGTCCTATCAGCCGCCCCCACCCTGAATCCGGGTCGGCAAGCACAGATGTCTCGTCGTCCCAGCCGCAGAAAAGGGGCACCCTGTTGCTCAGGTTGATGGCGTTTAGCAGGGCAAAAAGTCCCCGCGAATGGAGCCATGCAACATAATCGGGAGAGGCAAAATCGTGGTCCGGACCTTCTGCCAGGAGTTCCATTCCAACCGTATTGATCTCCGTATACTCCAGCACACGGAGGACGTCCTCATGGGACCGGACCATGGGCGCGAAGGGGTATTTCACCGGGTGCGCAGCCAGTAGCTCCAACGGCTCCCGGTCCACAGGGGATTTCAGGACGGCCCTGCCCATCACGTCGTAGCTGTCCAAATACGGCAGAAGCCGTTCCCAGTACCACCAAGAGCGGTCCACGTTGAAGAGGGCGTTGGGGTTTTGACGCAGTACCTCATCGAGAGTTGCCACCCTGTAGGCCTCGTTGCTCGCCGTCGAGCACCAGCGGTATTCCAAGGCACGGATCGATGCGGCATCCAGTGTCCTGATGTTCTCCTGGATCCCGAAGTGCATCGGCTCGTAGCCGTCATGGAAAAGGAAGAACTCGCCGTCGGTTGATTCCACGACGTCGATCTCCACCATTTCGGCACCTTGGCGAAGGGCTGCTTCCACAGCTGGCTGGGTGTTTTCTGCGATGGTGCCGAGACCGGTGCCGCGGTGGACGGCGACCAAGGGCCTGGCCCGCTCGAAGGCGGCATTGAGCTGGGAATTCTGCTCCACGAATCGTGGCTGTCCGAACATTTCTATTTCTCCAGGGTGTTTGCTGCGCCAGCAGCGGCCAGTTCACGGGGTTCGCGGGCGGCTTCTGGGCTAGCGCTCAATAGAGCTTTGGTCGCTTTCGGGGAGGGGCGACGACGTCGGGAAACGCCAGATCCGGCGCCCCGTCCGTAGACGAGCCACATAGTGACGCCGGTGATGGCCATGAGGATGACGGTGTAGACGAATGTCAGGGCCGTGGTGTCCGTCAAGGTGTCGTTGCTCGTGGCGTTCTTGATGACGATGCCCAGGGGTTGGTACAGGGGGTGTGCCAGGAAGACGGCAGTGTCGTAGTCATCGAGCAGGTGGTTAAAGTTCAGGGCGGCTACGGCCGCCGCCGTTGGTGCAACGATCGGCAATAGGATCCGGCGGAACGTGGTGAAGGAGCCGGCGCCAAGTATTGCGGCAGCCTCTTCCAACTGGTCAGGTACTGCGGCGAAGGCTGCCTTGAGCATCCGCAGCGTGAATGGGATCTTGCCGATCACGTAGGCAATGGCGAGGATCGCCAGCGTCCCGGTGAGGACGATGTTGCCCACCAACCATTCGGAGTGGTCGAAAGTAACGATCAGTCCAAGCGCCACCATGGTTGAAGGCAGAATCCACGGGATATGCAGGATGTATTCGATGGCGGCAGTGGCCGGGTTGCGGAATTTCTGCACGAGGCGAGCTACGAACAGCAGGCCGAAGACGACAACAGTCGTTGCGACGGCGCTGTACCCGATGCTCACTAGGAACGGCCACAGTGCCGAGTAGTCGGTGAATACCCGGAGGTAGTTGTTCAGGGTGAAGCTGCCGGGGTCCAGGGTGGCGCTCTGGATCGAGGCAGCGTCGGTGAAGGAAAAGATGACGATCAGGACCGGTGGGAGGGCGTAGACGGCGAAAAGGGCGTATGCCACTGCGTGCACCACAACATTCGCCACCGGGTTTTCGATCTTTTGCTTCTGCAGGAAAACAGGAACCTTGGACACGCTGAAGTAGGTTCCGCCCTTCTCCAAGCGGTTCATCACGGCCAGCAGCACGATGGTGGACAAGCCCAGGATCATGGCGAGCGTCGCGGCCAGGTCCCGCGACGACGGAGCATTGGCGAACGTCAGAATCATCGGCGTAACGGTCTGGAAGTCCTCGCCGCCGAGTACCTGCGGGGCAGCCAGCGCACTCAAGCCACCCAGGAAGGTCAGGATGGTGATGGCATACACCATCGGCATCAGCGTGGGCAGGACGATGCTGCGCAGCACCTTCCAGCTCGAAGCGCCCATCATCCGCGCGGCTTCGATCGTCTGGAAGTCCACCTTCGCCAACGCGTTGCCGAAGAACAGCAGATGGTTTCCGGTGCACGCGAAAGTCATGACAAACACCACGGCGAACATGCCCGTGAACCAAGACGCAGACATGCCCGGGAACACGTTCAGCAGGAGGCGCGTGATGAAGCCACTGTCTCCATAGAGGAACTTGTACCCGGCCACCAGCACGATTCCGCCGTAAATCAGTGTGCTGGCGTAGCCCAGCCACAAAACCCGGGCACCTTTGATGTCGAAGTACCGGGTGGCCAGGACAATGAAGATCCCGACGGCGTTGACGGTCACCGAGAGGATCACGGCCAGCAGGAAGCTGTTGCGAAGTGACTCCATGGCGCGTTGGGACGACATCAGCCGCCGGATGGCATCGAAGGAAAGCTGCCCCTCGGGCATGAAGACCGTTCCAAGCAACGTGAGGTTCGGGTAGATCAGGAAGGTGACTGAAAACCACAGCAGTACTGCCGCCACCACCAGGAACAGAGGAGACCGAAGCAGTTGCTTGAGCGAGCCGTTCACGAGGCAACCCCGTACCGGGAGACCCCGTACTGCAGGACATCGTCCGGATTGACCAAAAGTCGGACCGGATCTCCTGGCTGGAAGCCTCCCCTGCCATCCTCCTGCAGAATTCCGCGGAGCATTCCGCGGTCCGTCTCGACCCGGTAGCTGCTGTAGACGCCGTGATAATGGCGCGAGCTTACCCGCCCCGCGAGTGCTGGTACCGCTGCCGAGGCGGCCGTATCGGCCGCCTCGATCCTGACCTTTTCGATCCGCACGTACGCAGGCCTCGCGGGATCAAGGTGGGACCCGCCGTCGCGCATTACTACTTGAACGGTGGCGGGGGAGAGTTTGTTGGCATCGCCCACAAAATTGCACACGAACTCGGTCGCGGACCGCGTGTACACGTCCTGGGGAGTTCCTACCTGCTCGATCCGGCCGTTGTTCATTACGGCAATGCGGTCGCTCATGGTCAGGGCCTCGTCCTGGTCGTGGGTGACGTAGACGGTGGTGATACCGAACTCCTGTTGCAGATCCTTGAGCTGGGCACGCAGCTGGTGGCGGAGCTTCGCGTCGAGGTTGGACAGTGGCTCGTCCAGCAAAAGGATCTTGGGGCGCAGCACCAAGGCCCGGGCGATCGCAACACGCTGTTGCTGGCCGCCGGAAAGGTCCGTGACGCTCTTGGCAAGCTGTTCGTCGCTGAGATTGACCTCTCGGGCGATTTCGCGGACACGCTCCATGGTCTCGGCCTTGGAAACCTTCGCAACCTTGAGGCCAAAGGCGATGTTCTCCCACACCGACAGGGTGGGAAACAGGGCGTAGCTCTGGAAGACCATCCCGATTTCGCGGCGGTGGCTGGGCAGGTGCGTGACACGCTTGCCGCCGATACGGATGTCCCCGCGGCTGGGCTGGATGAAGCCGGCAAGCGCTCGAAGCGCCGTGGACTTGCCACAGCCGGAGGGGCCCAAGAGGGTGAAGAACTCGCCTTCTTCCACTGTGAGCTGGTAGTCCGGCAGTGCGACAAAATCGCCGAAGCGGATCTCGACATTCTCAAACGTGATCATCGACTAGCCCTTCAAGTATTCGAGCTGGATCTTCTCGACCCACTTGTCGATGTATTTCCCGACCAGGGTCCAGTCGATAGCCTGGTTCTTGAAGGCGGCAGTCTGTTGGATGGCCTGCGCATCCGCGGCAGCAGCGGCTTTGTTGTTCGCGGGGGCGGTGAAGAACTGCTTGGACCACTTGGCCTGGACGTCGGCGGATCCGAACCAGTCGATGAACTTCTTGGCGGTTTCTGCCTTCTTGGTGCCTTTGATCAGGGCGACTTGCTGAACGGCGAAAGGGACGCCGACGGCGGGCTTCACGGCTTCTGTTGCGATGCCGTATTGCTTTTCGCGGCTGGCCTTGCCGGAGAGCCACATCTGGCCGGCGTCCACTTGAGACTTCTTCATGCGGGAGTACAGATCTTCGCCAGTGACTGCCCGGCTCCCGTTGGCGAAGTAGGCCTTTACCTGTGCCCAACCCTCGGCGCTGATGCCGAGCTCACCGTTAGGGTCGGCATAGCGGGCCAAGATGCCCGCAAGCACCATCTGGGTGGTTGCACCGCCTAGCGCGGTGGGCACCTCGTACTTTCCTTTGAACTGGTCCTTGGTCCAGAGGTCGGTCCAATCCTGCGGAGCTGCAGCAGGTGTGGCGTAGGCGGCTTTGTTGAAGACCAGCATGATCGGCTCGCGCACAATCGGCCAGAACTGCTTGCCCGCCTGGTCACCCAATGAGGCGTCGACGTCTCCTGCCCAGGCCGGGGTGTAGGGATCGAGCACGTTCTGTGCCTTGAGCTTCTCGAAGTACACGTTGTTCAAGCCGAACGTCACGTCAGCCACCGGATTGTTCTTCTCCGCGGTCAGGCGGTTCATCACGTCACCACCACCCAGATCAACGAAGTCGATCTTGAAACCGGCCGCCGCGGCTTCCTTCTTCAGCCAATCGCCGCGCCCATCGGACACTGAGTTGCTGTAGATGATGAGGGATTCGTTGGAGGAGGCTGATGCTTGGCCGGGTGGCGTACAGGCGGTGGAAAGCAGGGATCCGGCGGCCAGTACGGCACCAAGCAGGACGATTCGACGTTTCAAAATGTCTCCAAGGGTGATCGGGGCGGATGCGATCACCGATAAATGAACGCGCTTTCATTCTGGCGGCAACTATGGAACTCGCGGATTTAAATGGGTAAATCACACAAGAACAGACAGTTACTGGGAGAAATTGAAAGCGCGTTCACGCTTCTCAAAGAAGCATGCATTTACAGCCACCGAAGACGCTCGCTCACCTTTGGGGTTGTTTTCCGGAACGCTCGCTCACTTCTAGTGAGCGAGCGTTCTCGAATTTGGCTCTATATGTGAGCGAGCGTCCTGGGCTACTTCAATCCCGACCGCACGAACGCATCCACCACGTATCGCTGCAGGAAGATGTAGATCAGGAAAATCGGCAGGCACGCAAGCGACGACGCTGCCATGATGGCGCCCCAGTTGTTGCCTTCGGCGCCAAGGAAGCCGCGGATGCCGACCTGGATGAGGGCATCGGACTTCTGCATGATCAGGGAGGGCCACAAGTATTCGTTCCAGGCACTGATGAACAGCATGATGCCCAGGGCCGCCAGCGCTGGACGCAGGTTCGGAACCACCACTTCCCACAGCGTCCTCCATGACGACCGTCCATCCATCTGGCTCGCATCCAGGAGGTCCTTCGGGAAGGCCTCGAGGTGCTGGCGCAGCATCATCACCGCGAAGGCCGAACACAGCTGCGGGATGACCACGCCGGTGATGGTGTTGAGAAGACCCATCTGGGACACCAGCAAGTAGTTGGGAATCATGGTGACCTGGAAAGGCACCAGCCAAGACCCGACGAACAACAGGTACAGGGCCTTCTTTCCGACAAAGTCCCAACGCGCGAAGCCGTACGAAGCCAGGATGGCCACGAGCAACTGGGACACTGCCAACGTCAGCGCCATGCCGAAGGTATTTGCCAGCATGCCCGCGATGGGGATGGTCTTCAGGACGTACTGGAAATTCTCCAGGCTCAGGGGTCCCGGCAACGGGTTGGTGGACAGGGCGTCCGACGACGGCCGGAAGGCCGTGACGAACATCCAGTAGATGGGGAAGATCGAGACGACCGCGAGGGCGATCAGCAGCACGTGACTGGGCAGTGTCTTTAGAGGCACAGTTCGCAACGACGCAAACCGGCGGCGTCCGCGCCCGGCGGCAGGCGCCGTCGTCGGCCCTGAAAGCGAAGGCTGCAGGTCTGTCGAAGCATCCAAGGAACCAGGCTGGGCCGGCGGGGCGATGGTAATGAAAGCCATGGTGGTTCTTTCTAGTTGTCGTAGAAGCTGAGTCGCTCCGAGAGTTCCACGAAGACGAGGGCAATCAGCCCGAATCCGAGGAAGAAGAGCGTGCCCGCCGCGGAGGAAAGGCCGGCGTCGAAGTTCCTGAAGCCGAACTGGTACAGCAGGTAGTAGATGTTGGTGGACGAATTGCCCGGACCGCCCTGCGTCACGAGGTCGATGATGGGATATGTCCACTGCGCGGACAGCAGGATGGTCATGAGCGAGAGGAACACCAAGCTCGGCGAAAGCAACGGGATGATGATCCGCCAGGTGATCTGCCTGCCGCTGGCGCCGTCGATCGACGCCGCTGCGGCATAGTCCGGGCTGATGCCCGCCAACCCGGCCGAAACCACCAGCACGCCGAAGCCGAGCATCTGCCAGCCGACAATCACGATCACCGCGATCATCGAACTGTCGGGATCACGGAACACATTGCCCATCGGGGCGCCAAGGGCGGAGGCGATCGCGGGAATCGTTCCGCCTTCCGGAGCGAACAGCCACCGCCAAATAGCACTGCTGGCCACAGGTGTGATGAGGAAGGGAACGAAGATCAGTGCCTGGTAGGCGGTGCGGGCCTTGCCCTGGACCTTGCGGGAGAGCAGCGCGAACACGAGCGGCAGCGCAACGGAAATACCCAGGAACGCCAGGATGTACAGGCCGGTGTTGATCAGGGCTTGGTGCAGTTCGGGCAGGCTCAGGACCTTCGCGTATTTCTGCACGTCAACGTATTGCTTGGGCTTGGTGGGGATCAGGTTCCAGTCATTGAAGGACAGGTTGACGGTCTGTCCCAGCGGCCAGTACGTCCACACGAGAAGCAGGATGACGGCGGGCAGGATGTAGAGGTAGGGGCTCAGGGCGCGGCGCTTGGGACACCGATTAGCCGGGAGCCCCGCCGGGCCGGCAGGGGCAATGCCCGCTGCCGGCCCGGCGGTCTCGATGAACATTCTTTCGGCTTCCTTCCAGTGCTGTGGCTGGTTAGCGAACGCTGCCGGCGAGCTCGCCGTCGGCCGTTTCGGCAGCGCTAGAGGGCTCGACGTCGGACTCCTCGCCGGGAGCGGTCATCGCGGCGGTGGCTTCTTCGAGGGACATCTTCTGGAAGGCGACCATCTGCTCAGCCGTGACGGAGTACACGGTGGAGAACTCGCCGATTGGCACAACGGAGCTGAGCATCTTGTCTTGGTAAAGGTGGATCAGGTTGAACGCCTGCGCGCCGTTCTGGCCGCGCATCGACTTCGGCGCGACGTTCAGGTCCTGGGTGTAGCAGGTGGCCGAAGCAACCGTCACGGGAGCCCCGCCGAAGGTGCTGAAGGTGGAGTAGTGCAAGTGGCCGGCCAGGATGCCACGGACGTCGGTGCCTTCGATGACCTTCTCGAAGCGGCTCTGCTCACGAAGTTCGAACATGGCCATCATCTCCAGCGGGCTGGGGACCGGCGGGTGGTGCAGGGCGATGAGCGTTCCATGCGGGGCCGGGGTGGCGAGGACATCGGACAGCCACGCGAGCTGATCGTCGGAGATTTCGCCGTGGTGCTTGCCCGGAACCGTGGAGTCCAGGGCGATGATGCGCAGGCCGTTGACGTCGTGGACCATGTCCACGGATTCCTCGCCGGCGTCGGAGTCAAGGAGGCCCGAACGGAAGGCCGTGCGCGCGTCGTGGTTGCCCATGACCCAGATGATCTTGGCGCCGAGCTCCTCGGCCACGGGCTCCACGATGTTGCGCAGGCGGACGTAGGCGTCCGGGCGTCCGGTGTCGGCCAGGTCGCCGGTGAAAACCAATGCTTCGGGCTTGACCTGGGCCTTGACGAAGTCGCGGAAAAGCTGGCGGAGGTTCTCGTCGCTGTCCACGCTACCGTGCAGGAGGTCGTTGTCGGCCACGAAGTGGGTGTCGCTGATGTGCAGGATGAAGTGCTCGGGGGCGGGGTGCTGGAGTTCGGTGCTCATGGTTTTGTCTCCTTGTAATTATCTGCAGTGGGTAGCGGTGATTCTTAGCGGGTGGAGCTGGTGGTCAGGACGCCCCTGAGCCGTTCGAGGTCGGCGTCGCTGAAATCGTGTGCCTGGAGCAGGCCGGTGGCGCTGCCGTACATTTCGTCTACGAGGTCCAGCGTGGCCTCCATGACGGTGGCGGGGCTCGCGGAGATGATTTCCCGGAGTTCCCCGCCGATGCCCGCAAGGCCCGGGTGGCTGGAGGCGGCGGCCATCATGGCCTCGCTCCATTCGCCGCGCAGGTTTTCCTCGCTGGCTGTGTAGTCGAGGATCACCTGCCCGCGGTCCACGCCGGCGGCCAGGAGGGCCAGGGCAATGACGACGCCGGTGCGGTCCTTGCCCGCGGTGCAGTGCACCAGGACAGGATCCGTTCCGGAGTCGGCAATGAGGCGGACGGCGTCGGCAAGGCGCTGGGCGTGGCTCTGGATCATGAGCCGGTAGATGTGCACCAAGGTGGTGATCTCTGCGGTACCGGGGACGTTGCCCTCTTCGAAAATCGGGTTGTGCTTGGTGTCGACGGCGAGTCCGTCAAGGTTGCTGGGCGACTTTGCCAGCTCGGTGCGGTCACGCAGGTCGATGACCAAGCGGATGCCGAGCTCGGAGAATTGCCGGCGCCCGGCGTCGCTCAGTCCGTGCAGTGCGTCAGAGCGGTACAGCTTCCCTTCGCGGATGGTCCGCGCGGCAGCGGCATCGCTCTGCGCGGCGGCGGGAGCATCGGCGGCGGCTTCGGTCTGCGCGGCGGCGGCAGCATAGCCCGCCGTGCTCCGGAAGTTGTAGGTGCCCTCCACGGGGTAGGGGCGGTTGCGGGTTCCGAAGACTGCGTCCTCGGCAGTGGTTGTCACAGCTGGTGTCCTTCCGGATCGGTCGGGGAGGTTAGGGTCTGGGAGGTTAGGGGATCAGGTCCTGGGCGCGCTTCTGGGCGTCGGCCATGGTGGTTTTTGCGTCCTTGCCGTAGTAGACGACGTTCTCGACGGCTTTGCCGAGGATGTCGTCGATCTGCACGTAGCTGTTTCCCGGGTAGGAAACCCACGGCTGGAGGCGGTCAAGCTGGGCGAGGTTCGGGGCCAGGAGCGGGTTCTTCTGGGCCCAGTCGTAGAGGGAACCACCCGCAGCGGTCAGCGAGGTGCGCAGCGGCAGGTAGCCGATCTTGGTGGAGATCTGTTCGTAGGCGTGGTCGCTGGTCATGAACTTGATCAATTCCCAGCCGGCGCGCTGCTTCGCGGGATCCTGCGAGAGGACGAACAGGGCCGATCCCGAGTTGGTGGGCACGGAAGGCTTGCCACCGAAGGAGGGCATGCCTGCGGCCTTGAGCTGCCAGCCACCCTTCGTGGCGGCCGACATGAATGAGCCCTGGAGTGCCGAAGTGGTGAGGATGAAGGCGGTGTCACCCTTCGCGAGACCTTCGGACTGGGCGCTGCTGTCCGCATTGCGCAGCACGCCGTCCTTCGTCAGCTGTGCGAGCTTCGTGACGGTGTCAACGGCCGCGTCCGAGCCGAATCCGATGGTCTTGCGGTCATCGGAGAGAACCTGGGCCCCGTTCGACTTGAACACGCCCTGCATGCACCAGTTGCCCCCGATGCTTGCGCACGAAATGTCCAAGGACGGCTTCCCGGACTTCGCGGAAACGGCCTTGGCCGCGGCTTCGACTTTGTCCCAGGTAGAGAGGTCCGGGTTGGTGATTCCGGCGTCGGCGAGCTTGGTGGCGTTGTAGAACAGAACGGGAGTGGAGAAGACGTAAGGAATGCCGTAGGTCTTGCCATTCCAGTCTGCAAGGTGCTTCGCGTTGGGGTGGAAGGGGTGGGCCCCGCCGAGGGCGTCGTCGACGGCTTTCTGGCCGACGAGGTCGCTGATGGGCTGGGCGCCGAGCTGGGTGGCGGCGAAGTCCAGGGAATCGAACGTCAGCTGCGCGACGTCGGGTGCGTGTCCGGCAAGGAGCTGGGTCTGGACGCTGCTGACCGTGTTGGACCCGACGGCGCCGCCGCCCTGCGGTGCTTGGGCAGTGACGTGGATGTTCGGGTGGGCCTTTTCGAAGTCCGATACCAGGCCTTTGACGGTATCGGTCCAGACGCCGGCTTGGGCCAGGTTGTAGCTTTCGAAGGTGATGTTGACTTGCTGGTCTGATTTGAGCTCCGGGATGATCTGGGTGCTCACGGTGCTGGCCTGCGAGGTGCCGGAACAGCCAGCGAGGGCCAATGCGGCCGTGCCAACGGCGATGGTCAGTGCAATTGAACGGAGAGGGCGCACAATAATTCCTTGATTGCTGGGTTGGGTGGGTACTGCTGGTTCCGGGTTGGGGCCGGAATCTGGGGGGAAAGAGCGGATGTTAGACCGAGGCCGCTGGCTGCGCCGAGCTGGCCGCGGACGCGTGCTTCGCGTCTGCCTGCCATTCGAGGCGCCTGCCGCTTGCGCGGTCAAAGAGGTGGAGGTTCTTGGCGTCGGCACTCAGTACGACGGCGTTGCCCGGCTCCCAGTACTGGCCTCGCGGGGCGCGGACGGCCACGCGGTTCTCGCCGACCCGGCAGTAGATGACTTGTTCGCTGCCGAGGTTTTCGGCCAAGTCAACGATGCCTCGAAGGGCTGCCCCGGAGCTCGGCGCCGCTGCTGATGAGCCAGGCGCGTGGATGCTCAAGTGCTCAGGGCGGATGCCCAGCACTACGTCCCGCTGGGGTGTTTGCCCGTCCCACAGCACGGCTTCCACAGAGGGTGCCATGACGGTGATGGAGCCGTTGCTGGTGGAAAGTTCGGCATCGATCAGATTGGTGGCAGGGGATCCCAGGAAGCCCGCGGCGAACACGGACGCCGGCTTATCGTAGAGTTCTTCCGGCGTGCCGAGTTGCTCGAGTTGGCCTCCGTTGAGCAGTGCGATCTTTGTTGCCATGGTCATGGCTTCCACCTGGTCGTGTGTGACGTAGATGAAGGTGGCACCGAGGCGCTTGTGCAGTCCGGCCAGCTCCTGCCGGGTTGCAGTCCGGAGCTTGGCATCCAGGTTGGACAGGGGTTCGTCCATGAGGAAGGCCTTGGGCTCGCGCACCAAGGCGCGTGCAACTGCAACGCGTTGGCGCTGGCCGCCGGACAGTTCCTTGGGCTTGCGATCCAGGAGGTGGCCGATCTCCACCATTTCGGCGACGGCTTCCACGCGCTTCTTGACTTCCTGCTTGTCGGTGCGCCGCACGTGGAGCGGGAAAGCAAGGTTTTTCCCAACGCTGAGGTGCGGGTACAGGGCGTAGCTCTGGAACACCATCGCCAGGTCGCGCTTCTTGGATGGAGCGGTGGTGATGTCCGTTCCGTCCAGTTCGAGCGAGCCCGACGTCGGTTCCAACAGGCCCGCGATCATGCGGAGCAGGGTGGTCTTGCCGCAGCCGCTGGGGCCGAGCAGGACCAGGAAATCACCGTCTTCGACGGTGAGCGATACGTTCTTTACCGCCGACACGTTCTTGAATGAACGCGACAACTGGTTGAGCACTAGTCGGCCCACGAGCACCTCCGGGAAACGATATTTCCTAAATCGAATTATTTATGAAACGTCTTACCCTTGAAGGGTGGGGCTCGATGGTTAACGGTCGGTGCGGAGTTGATGAACGCCCCGTGCGCGGACAGGAAACAGTTGAAACCGTCCGCGTTTCATGCCGATTCCTATTCGGGGTTTTCCACCATGTGGAGGACTTCTTCGAACACGGCGGAGCGGGCGCGCTCAACATCGGGAGAACCTGCCGTCACTGCGGCGTGCAGGGCGGAAAGCACCAGCATCTGGACGATATTCCCAATGGGCAGCTGGTCGTTCCACGAATGGAATTCCGCCCCGGCCACGAGTGTGTGGCTCGAGAGATCGGCGAGCTCGGATTTCGCGTAGCTGGTCACCCCGATCACCGTGGCCTTGCGTTCGGCCGCGATCCGCGCCGAACCAATCGTGAAAGAGTTCATTCCGCTGTCACTCACGGCGATGCAGACATCGCCCGCTGAGAGAAGCTTGGCGGAGATGTGCTGCGAAACGATGTCGGACGGCGCCTCGCATTGGACTCCGGCCGACAGGAACCGCAGGGCAAGCGATTGCGCGGGAGCGAGGGACGCCCCGTTGGCCACCACCAGCAGGCGTCCACCCTGGCGAATCGCCTTCACCGCGGCGTCGAATGCCGCGAAGTCCAAAGAGCCTAACGCTCCGCGGATGTCTTGGGATGCCCGGGAAAAGATACCGGAGACCAGATGCTCCGAGGACCCGGGTTCGCCGGTCGCCCCCGATTCTTCCTGCTGGATGCTGTCCCGTGCCGCGGCCCCCAGATCGCGTAGCAGGACTTGGCGCAAGTGCTGGAATCCCTCAAAGCCCATGCTCTTGCACGCCCGCACGATCGTTGCCGGGGACGTCCCCGTCTGGGTGACCAGATCCGCCACCGACATCCTGGCCACGGTCTCCGGGGAATCAAGGCACAACTGCGCCACGCGCTGTTCGCTGCGAGCCAGCGACGGGAAAATCGACTTGATGTGCGCGCGGGAACCGCCCAGGGGCGGTTCGGATTTGTACGGGGTCATTGGCCTTTCATACCAGATTCACTTGAATAGGGAACCAGCAGCGCCGAAACCGACGACGGCGGGCGCCTGCCGCCGTCGGGCATCGACACCTATCAGTCGAGCGGCAGGGTGACGGTGACGCAGGTTCCGCTGCCCGGACTGGAGACGATGGAGACCTCGCCGCCCACTTCGCTGACGGCAATGGACATGAGGCGGAGCCCGAATCCGTGGTGTGCGCCCGCGGGCGTTGCCTGGCTGTCGAAGCCGGCGCCGTTGTCCGTGACCGTCAGCCGGATCCCGTGGTAGACGGCGGCGAGGCGGACGGTGATGTCGTGGGCCTGCGCGTACTTGAACGCGTTGCTGAGGACTTCCTTGGCGGCGTGGTAGAGCAAGGAAGCGGAGCCGGACGAGATTTCGACGCCATGGTGCGGCGTCTCCCAGTGGATTTCGGTCCCTTGGCGGCGGAGCGGTGCGGCCAAACGGTCGATGCAGCCGGCGAGCCCCAAAGCGTGGAAGTCAACTGGTTGCTGATCGGTGATCACGCCGTTGATGGCGGTAACCTCGTCCAGGGCTGTTGTTGTCTTCATGGCCGGTCCTGCTCCCCTTGCAGCTTTGGTGCTTTCGCCGGCGAATGGGTTCCGCCGGTGCTTGCATTAAGACTGGACCCGAGGCCTTAAGGTTCCCGCGAGATTCAGTTAGTTTCGTCCTAATTTCTTGTCAGGAATCTTCAAGGTTGCGGTAGGGCTTCCTGAAGGTGCAGTCGGCGAGGCGTCACGCAGAACCGACTTTTGGGGCACATCCGTCGTCCAGGCCCGGAATTCCGGGGATAATCAACGCCGATAGCGTGCCGAACCCAGTTGGCACCCCGTAAGGACTGGCGCCCCCCGTGTTACGGGTGCGCCGGTCCTTTGGTGGTGCGCCAATTGGTGACTTCCTTCTACGACGAGGGCGGGTGCCGTCCCGTCGTCGCCGTCGTCGTCTGGTGGCGCTACTTCGCGAGGAAGCCGAGCAAGGCCTGGTTGACCTCAGTGCCATGTGTCCACAGCAAGCCGTGCGGGGCGCCGTCGATCTCCACATACTCGGCGCCGGGGAGCGCTTCGGCGAACCTCCGGCCGGTGACGTCGACGGGGAGGATGTTGTCCGCGGTGCCGTGCACGATCAGGGCGGGCACGTCGATCTTGGGGATGTCGGCGCGGAAATCGGTAAGCCACGTGGGCTGCGCGGCCACCGAGGCGTAGGCGCCTGAATGGGCTGCGAGGTTCCAGCTGGCGGTGACTGCTTCGTGGCTCAAGCGGTGCGTTCCGAGGAAAGTGGAAGCGTTGTAGAAGTTGTTGAAGAACTCGGTGAAGAATGCGTAGCGATCGGCTGTGACGGCTTCGTTGAGGCCATCGAATACGGACTGCGGGACTCCGCCGGGATTGTCCTCGGTCTGCAGGAGGAACGGTTCCAAAGATGCAAGGAACACGGCCTTCGCCACCCGGGCGGAGCCATAATTGCCAAGGTAGCGGGCCACTTCGCCGGTGCCCATCGAGAAACCCACCAGGACGGCATCGTTCACATCGACAGTGTTCAGCAGGGTGTTGAGGTCCGCGGCGAAGGTGTCGTAGTCGTAGCCGACCGTCGGCTTGCTGGACTTGCCGAAGCCGCGGCGGTCGTAAGTGATGACGCGGTAGCCGGCGTCGAGCAGTGCGGCGGTCTGCTTCTCCCAGGACGAGCCGTCCAGGGGATAGCCGTGGATAAGGACCACTGCCTGGCCGGTCCCGTGGTCCTCGTAGTAGATCTCGATCTCGGTGCTGTTTTCATTTCCGACGCTGATGTAAGCCATGACTACGGTCCTTTCGTAGCGGATCTTGCCGAGCGCTTCCAGCCTACTGTCCGGGTACGACGGCGGCACGCCCCTGCCTTTTGGAACGCTCGCTCACCTTTGGTGCCGTTTCGGCGGACGCTCGCTCACCTTTGGTGTCGTTTCGGCGGACGCTCGCTCACCTTTGGTGTCGTTTCGCCCTGTGTGTCAGGCTCTTGTGTGACAGGTTTTTCTGTTGGCCGGAGTCCGGCGTGTGGGGTGGGGAAGGTCCATGA
>NZ_JAMXIC010000136.1 GCF_027587375.1 Arthrobacter sp. B2a2-09 | reverse complement strand
TCCAGGCGTTCACAATGCAGAAGGTCAAGCGTCGTGCCTACGTTCCGCGGCAGCGCCCACTCGCCTGCGTGGGCCGTGCGCCGGATCCCATGCTTGCCGGCGAGCCGGAAAGCTTCCTGGAACGCTTCCGGGGGGCCGGTCATCTCATTTGCATCCATTCCGATCCCGACGACTTCATCTCTCGGATTGTCGATCACGGCCTGGACGAGCTG
>NZ_JAMXIC010000135.1 GCF_027587375.1 Arthrobacter sp. B2a2-09 | reverse complement strand
TTCCAGGGCGACAGTGAACCCGCCCGCCTCCCCGGCTACGGCATCGTCCCCGCCGGCTGGGCCCGGACACTGCTCGCCGACAACACCGGCAACACCAAACGCGGCCAGGACGGGCAAGGCCCGGATCTGAAGGTCTGGCTCCGGCGCCTGTACACCGCTCCGGGAAGCGGGGACCTTGTCGGCGCCGATTCGAGGGCGCGGCTCTACCCGCCCGG
>NZ_JAMXIC010000134.1 GCF_027587375.1 Arthrobacter sp. B2a2-09 | reverse complement strand
GCGATGATCACCATCCGCAAGGAAATCGAGCAGGTTGCCCACGGCGACTTCACGGTGGAGAACAGCCCGCTGCGCCACGCACCGCACACCGCGGCCGCCGTCGTCTCCTCGGACTGGAACCGTGAGTACTCCCGCGAGCAGGCCGTCTTCCCGGTCCACCACCTCAAGCAGGACAAGTACTTCCCGCCGGTAGGCCGCATCGACGGCGCCGCGGGCGACCGTAACCTG
>NZ_JAMXIC010000133.1 GCF_027587375.1 Arthrobacter sp. B2a2-09 | reverse complement strand
GTGATGTGGTGGGCTTCGCACCAGGGTGCGGGGATGGTGCAGTCGGGGAAGGCGCAGCCTTGGTCGCGGGCGATGATGGCTTTGCGGATGTGGGGCGGGAACATCCTGGTGGTGCGGCCGATGTCCAGGACGCGGCTGTCGCTGCCGAGCAGGACGGGGATGATGTCCGCGTCGCAGGCGATCTTGCGGATGACCGAGGGGTGGATCGGACCGTGGAACGTGGACACGCCGCTGCTC
>NZ_JAMXIC010000132.1 GCF_027587375.1 Arthrobacter sp. B2a2-09 | reverse complement strand
CTTGCCGATGTGAGCGCCCGTGCGGAGTCGATGGCGCGGACCTTCTTGGACCGGGGTGTGACCTTCGATTATGCGGGGGAGGAGCGGCCCTTCCCGCTGGATATCGTGCCGAGGGTGATTCCGGCTGACGAGTGGGATGTGCTGGAGCGTGGGGTCAAGCAGCGTGTCCGCGCCTTGGAGGCTTTCCTGGATGATGTCTACGGGCGGATGGCGGTGGTCGCGGACGGTGTGGTGCCGCGGGC
>NZ_JAMXIC010000131.1 GCF_027587375.1 Arthrobacter sp. B2a2-09 | reverse complement strand
GGGATGTGGTGTGGCCAGTGGGGTGGTTCCCAGTCCTGGTGTTCGCTGGGGTAGTGCCGTTGTGAGGGTGATGTCCACCCCGGTGGGTGGTCTTTGCTGGCCGCGGTGGGTGTCCATCCGGTCCGGTGTTTGAGGCGGTGGTGCTTGGGACATGGCTGGCCCAGGTTCGAGATGCCGGTGGTGCCTCCGTCGGCCCAGGCCAGGAGGTGGTCTGCTTCGTTGTCCAGGGAATGGTTGTTGCAGCCGG
>NZ_JAMXIC010000130.1 GCF_027587375.1 Arthrobacter sp. B2a2-09 | reverse complement strand
GGCCAGAAGGGCACCGGCCGCTGGACGGTCATCTCCGCCCTCGAGCTCGGCTCCCCGGTTTCGGGCATCGCAGAGTCCGTCTTCGCACGGGCCCTGTCTTCCCAGGCTGAACAGCGCAAGCTCGGCCAGGAGTTGCTCGCCGGCGAGGAAATCGCCGTCGAGGTCCCCGCGAACTTCGTCGAGGACGTCCGCCAGGCGCTCTACGCCTCCAAGCTTGTGTCGTACGCGCAGGGCCTGGACATGCTGA
>NZ_JAMXIC010000129.1 GCF_027587375.1 Arthrobacter sp. B2a2-09 | reverse complement strand
CCGGTTGACGCCGTCATCGACCAGCTCGTTCCCTTGCTGGAGCCCGGCGACATCGTGATCGACGCCGGCAACTCGCATTACGAGGACACCCGCCGTCGCGAATCCGCGCTGGCCGAGAAGGATCTGCACTTCGTGGGCGTCGGTGTTTCCGGCGGTGAAGAGGGCGCGCTCAACGGCCCCTCGATCATGCCCGGTGGTTCCAGGGAGTCCTACGACGCTTTGGGTCCGCTGCTCGAAAAGATCTCCGC
>NZ_JAMXIC010000128.1 GCF_027587375.1 Arthrobacter sp. B2a2-09 | reverse complement strand
TGCGAGTCAGCGGATGAGCGCCGCTGGTGCGCCGTGGTTTGGGAAAGTATGCGCGTTACTCGCCGGGGCTCTGGTGACTTCCGGGGTGGCGGGCTGATCATGGAGGTGTCCGTCTCGGTGAACGCCGGCCCAACTTGGTGCCTCGAGCCCGTGAGTCAGCGTGGTGTGGAGGGCTTCCACGGGAACCGTGGATTGTTGCTTTGAAGCACGGGTATTAGATTCCTGAATGTTTTCCCTGTCCTCCCCGAGAC
>NZ_JAMXIC010000127.1 GCF_027587375.1 Arthrobacter sp. B2a2-09 | reverse complement strand
ATCGTCCCGAAGGGCTTCCGGGGAACCTGGACAACCGTCACTCCGTCCCGCAAGTATTTCGTCGCGATGCGCTGATTGGGCCCCCGCCAAAACCCAGCACCGCACTGCCACGCACGCCTCAGTGATCCCAGTTCCGGCCGGGATCACTGAGGCATGCCGCGGCACGGCCGCCTTCCCCGACACCCAGAAGACCAACTCCGGTCCTTCCACCCCAGTCCCGGAGCGTATCGACCGTCGGAGAGCCGGCCGCGCCGTTGCC
>NZ_JAMXIC010000012.1:4132-143189 GCF_027587375.1 Arthrobacter sp. B2a2-09 | reverse complement strand
AAGCTAAGACCCACAGCGCCGATGGTACTGCACCCGGGAGGGTGTGGGAGAGTAGGACACCGCCGGACAACCATTCAGGGCCAGGCCCCGACACCACATGTCGGGGCCTGACCCATTTAAAACCCACCACCCCCCGCCCACCAATGCGCCGGTTTCCACCAAACCCTCGCTCACCTATCCACGGTTGTCGGCGGACGCCCGCTCACATATCCACGGTCATGGGCCGACCCCCGCTCACATATGTGGCCGTTTCCACCAACGCCCGCTCACATATGTGGCCGTGGGCAGACGCTCGCTCACACATGCGCCCGAAATCCCGAACCCTCGCTCACCTATCCACGGTTGTCGGCGGACGCTCGCTCACCTATGAACGGTTGTGGGCAGACCCCCGCTCACCTATGAACGGTTGTCGGCGGACGCCCGCTCACATATGTGGCCGTTTCCACCAACGCCCGCTCACCTATGTGCCGGAAATCCCGAACCCCCGCTCACCTATGTGCCGACCCGGACCAAACCCGCCAGGACCCGGCTTAGGTGAGCGGGCGTCACCGGGGAACCCGGCATAAGTGAGCGAGCGTCCGGCCGGAACCCGCCATAAGTGAGCGAGCGTCCGGCCGAAACCCGCCATAAGTGAGCGGGCGTCACCCAGGAACCCGGCATAAGTGAGCGAGCGTCGGGGGTCGCGGAGTTCGCCAGCGGCGGAATTGACCCCCAAAAGCGCCCGAAATAGGGTGAATTTGGTCAAAAAAGCGCGGAAACACGCGGAATTTGCTGGCCGTGTCCTTCCAAGCTGGTAAGTTTTCGAACAGTGGCTCGCACGCATGCCGCGTGTGAGCTCCAAAATCGTAAAGTCCAGGAGGACACAAATGGCTAAGAACCGTAGCGAACTGGTTTCCGAGGTAGCTGGCAAGGCTGGCACCAGCCAGGCTGCAGTCAACTCCGTGCTCGATGCCCTGTTCGAAGTTTTCGAGACTTCCGTCGCCGCTGGCGAGAAGATCACCATTCCGGGCTGGCTCGCAATCGAGCGCACCGACCGCGCAGCCCGCACGGGCCGCAACCCGCAGACCGGCGAGACCATCCAGATCGCCGCTGGCCACAGCGTCAAGCTGACCGCTGGCTCCAAGCTGAAGGCAGCTGTCGCCAAGAAGTAAGACACTTCGGCGAACGCCCTGAAAGGCGGCAACCTGCGGGTTGCCGCCTTTCTGCTTTAATCCGCTCGATTCGCCGCGCCGCCGACGTTAGCGGACAATGGATAGGTGCCATCAGCCAAAACTCCCGCAACTGCCCCTTCGCCCGCTTCCAAGCCGGGAACCAAGGCAGGCGTTGCCGTGGAGGGCATCTCCTTGCCGTGGCAGCTTGCGGGGTTTGCTGCGCTCTTTCTGGCGCTAGTGGCGGCACTGATCTTTTCCGGCGCCTCGGCCGCGCGGCAGGTCTCTGATCCGGGTGCCTTGGTCCGCTGGGGGCTGCCCGTGGCCAAAGCCATTCACAACGTGTCCTTGGCGACTGTGATCGGCGGGCTGATCTTCGCCGTCGTTATCCTTCCCAAGCACGCGTCCCGATCCAAGGGCGACGACGCCCCTGAACACCCGGCGTTCACCCGTGCTTTGGCCGTAGCTGCAGCAGCAGGCGCCGCCTGGACGCTCTCCGCCGTCGCGGTCCTTGTGTTGACGTACGCGGACGTTGCCGGCCAAAGCCTCTCCGGTGACGCGCAGTTCACCGCCTCTTTGGTCTACTTCATGACCGACCTTCAGACGGGCCAGGCCTGGCTCGCCGTGACCATCATTGCGGCAATCGTCACGACGGCGCTGTTCGGCGTCCGTTCGCTGGTTGGCCTCGCGCTGACGCTTGTCTTGGCCCTGGGCGGACTGGTGCCAAGCGCACTGATCGGCCACTCCGCGAGTTCCAGCGACCATGAGGGCGCCATCAACTCCCTTGGCCTTCACCTGGTGGGTGTAACCGCCTGGGTGGGCGGCATCATCATGCTCGCGGTCCTGTCGGGCCTCCTGCGGGGTTCGAAGGCAGCTGGCACCAAGGACATCACAGGTCAGACCCTTCGCCGTTTCTCCTCGCTGGCCGGCTATGCGTTCGTGCTGGTTTTTGCTTCGGGCGTGATTAATGCGAGCATCCGTGTCACGAGCTTCTCGGCCTTGGTCGGCACACCCTATGGCCAGATCATCCTCGCCAAGGCATTCGCAACGATTGTCCTCGGTGGCATCGGCTTCATGCACAGGCAGTGGGTCATCCCGCAGTTGGAACGCAAGTCGATGACCACGCGCCGCGTGCTCTGGCAGCTTGTGCTGGTGGAGCTTCTCGTGATGGGCGCGACGTCGGGACTCGCCGTCGCGCTGGCCAGCTCGGCACCGCCGCAACTCGCGACGTACGCACCCGACGCCTCGCCGGCCTTTATCCTGTCCGGCTATGAGCTGCCGCCTGAACTGACGCCCGCGCGCTGGCTGACCGAGTGGCGCTTCGACTGGCTTTGGGTGGCTGTGGCCCTCTTCGGGGCGGCGAGCTACATCCTTGGCGTGGTCAAGGTCCGCCGCCGCGGTGACTCCTGGTCATGGTTCCGTGCCGTGAACTGGATGATCGGCTTGGCTGTCCTGACATACATCACGTCCGGACCGCCGTCGGTTTATGGCCGTGTACTGTTCTCTGCCCACATGGTTGACCACATGGCGCTCACCATGGTGGCGCCGCTGTTCCTTGTGCTCGGTTCGCCGGTGACCTTGGCATTGCGTGCACTCCCGTCCCGCGGCGAGGGATCGCGCGGGGACGGCTCGCGTGGTCTTCGTGAGTGGCTCCTGGTGTTTGTGCACTCGAAGTTCTCCCAGGTGGTGACCCACCCGCTCTTTGCCGCTGCGAACTTCGCCGGTTCGATCGTCCTGTTCTACTTCTCGGACGCGTTCGGCTGGGCGATGCGTGAGCACGTGGGCCATGAGCTCATGAACCTGCACTTCTTGCTGACCGGGTACATCTTTGTCCTTACCATGATCGGCACGGACCCGCTGCCCCGACGGGCGCCTTACCCCATGCGGTTGCTTCTCCTGCTCGCCACGATGGGCTTCCACGCATTCTTCGGCGTGTCCATCATGGGAGGCACCGGGCTGCTCGCTGCCGACTATTTCGGAAACCTCGGCCGGACCTGGGGGCCGTCGGCCCTGCTCGACCAGCAGACAGGCGGCGCCGTGGCCTGGGGAATCGGCGAAGTCCCCACCTTGCTGGTGGCGATCGGCGTCGCGGTCATGTGGTCGCGTTCGGACGCGCGAGAGACGAAACGCACTGACCGCGCGGCCGACAGGAATAACGACGCCGACCTGAATGCTTACAACGATATGTTTGCGCGGCTTGCAAACCGCGATGCCAAACTGACTGATCGGGACTCCAAGCAGCCCGAAAGCAAGACCAACATGGAAGGACGCTGATGAGCGAAACCGTACGCACCCAACTGCGTGTCCGCGCCTCTGAACTGGTGGGCCGTGGCTGGCTCAACACCGGTGGGAAGACCCTGGACCTGGAAGCGCTGCGCGGCAAGATCGTGCTGCTGGACTTCTGGACGTTCTGCTGCATCAACTGCCTGCATGTCCTGGATGAGCTGCGCCCGCTTGAGGAAAAGTACTCCGACGTCCTGGTGACGGTCGGCGTGCACTCTCCCAAGTTCGAGCACGAAGCCGATCCCGTGGCCCTCGCATCCGCCGTGGAGCGCTACGAAATCCACCACCCCGTACTGGACGACCCCGAGCTCGCCACGTGGAAGGCCTACACGGCCCGTGCTTGGCCGACTCTGGTGGTTGTGGACCCTGAGGGCTACATCGTGGCGCACCTTTCCGGTGAGGGCCACGCAGACGGCCTTGCCGTGCTCCTTGAGGAGCTGGTGGCCGAGCACGAGGCCAAGGGGACCCTCCACCGCGGTGACGGTCCCTACGTGGCTCCCGTCCCGACGTCGGGCACCCTGCGCTTCCCCGGCAAGGCGACCCAGTTGGACAACGGCAACTACCTGGTGGTCGATTCCGGCCACCATCGTTTGGTGGAACTTCGTCCTGACCTTGAGACCGTGGAGCGCGTCATCGGTTCTGGAACCAAGGGGTTCCAGGATGGTGTGGCGGAAATTGCCCAGTTCAACGAGCCGCAGGGCGTGGCGGTGCTCCCGTCGTCGCTCGCTTGGCAGCTTGGGTACGAAGCAGTGGTCGCGGACACCGTGAACCACCGTCTCCGCGGCGTCACGCTCAGTTCGGGTTATGTGCAGACAGTCGCCGGCAACGGCGTGCAGCGACTGCTCGACGCCGGCCCTGCCCGCGTGACGGAAAGCGGTGCCGGCGTTTGGGCTGAACACCACGACGCCGGTCCGGCTGACTTCGCGGCCGATGCGATCGACGTCGGGGTACTGGGAGTTGGGACCGGGGTGTCCCTGTCCTCGCCGTGGGACGTGGTGTGGAGCGAGAAGCTGCAGCGCGTTGTCATCGCGATGGCCGGCACGCACCAGATCTTTGCCTTCGAGCCCCTCAGCGGCGAGGTTTCCATCCTGGCCGGCTCGGGCCTTGAAGGTTTGCTGGACGGAGCTGCCGAGGAAGCTTGGTTCGCCCAGCCTTCCGGCCTGGCCGTAGATGCGGACGACAACATCTGGGTGGCCGACTCGGAGACCTCGGCATTGCGCCGCCTGGTCCTCGGCGAAACTGGTGTAACCGTTGAGTCGGCCGTGGGCAAGGGCCTGTTCGATTTCGGTTTCCGGGACGGCGGGGCCACCGAAGCCCGCCTGCAGCACCCCCTTGGCGTCACAGTGCTCCCCGATGGTTCCGTGGCCGTCGCAGACACCTACAACGGTGCCGTGCGGCGCTACGATCCCGCCACGAAGGCGGTTTCCACTCTGGCGAGGGGACTCGCTGAGCCGAGCGACGTCGTCGTGGTCTACCCGGAAGGCGGCGAACCGCTGCTGGTAGTGGTCGAGTCCAACAAGCACCAGCTCGTCCTGGTTCCCATCCCCAAGGAAGCCCAGCAGGTGGACGAGGGAGCATCGCAGACGCAGCGGCCCAAGAGTCCCGTGGCGCCCGGGAACCTGGAGCTCACCGTGCGCTTTACGGCCCCGACCGGCCAGAAGCTCGACGACCGCTGGGGCGACCCCACGCAGCTGAAGATCTCGTCGACCCCGCCCGAGCTGCTGCTTTCCGGCGGCGGCACGTCCGTGGGACTGTTGCGGACCCTCGAGCTGTCCGCGGACGTTCCTGAGGGGATCCTCCACATTACGGCCCGCGCGGCTGCGTGTGATGGCCCGGAGACCGAGGACGGCGAAATCCCGGATCACGCCGCGTGCCACTTGTACCAGCAAGACTGGGGAATCCCGGTGGTCCTGCAGGCCGACGGCGACTCCGAGCTGGTGCTTGACCTGCGCGGGATGGACTAAGCGCTGGGTTAGACGGGCCGGGCGGTTGCGGGAAACCCCTATTTTTCGTGTTCCAGGTGGATGTTCTTCGTGACCTGCACGGCCTTGCCCGGAGTCCCGGGATTGCTGGTAAACAGGGACACAGTTATGGAAGCGGCGCCTGGCTTGAAGTGGCCGTTCCCGGCTGGGATGGTCAACGTCACGATTTCGTCCTCACCGGTGCATGCCCGTTGCCCGGATCCGGCGCCTCCGAAAACTGCCGGTCCATGGCGGGTGGCCTGTGTCAGGATGATACCGACGCCGGCGTTCTGGCCTTCCTCGCACCGGTAGCTGACGGGTACCTGCACCTCGGTGCCGTGCCCAAGCAGTTTGCCGCTCCCGGTCCGCAGCCCATCGCCGCCGTCGGCGTGTGCCGGTGCCGCAATCGTCAGCAGGGAAAGAGAACCGGCAAGGGCGACCCCGGTCAATATGGAGCGCCGGTGCCGGCTGCCGTTGGGGGTGGCTGGATGCCGCGCTCCTTCAGACGAACGGCCGCACAAAGGTACCGTCAGAGTGCTTAAGTCCTGGTCCATGACTGCCTTACTCTTGCGGGGGTCACCGCGGGGTTTCCATTATGGCCCCAGGACCCGTCCCTGTCATGCCCTCGGTCCTCGCCTTCCCACGACGTCGAGCATGGCAACTTCTAGAAGCTCACCAGCGGGGTGACCGTGATGGTGTCTGCGCCAATGTCCAGACGTGTGGTGAAGCTGAAGTCGTGAACGACGCTGAGGTCGCCGACCAGCCCGCTGAAGAGGTCGATTTCGCGGGCTGTTACCTTGGCTTTGCCGTTGAGGGGCGCCACTACCCACTGCCCGTTGAAGGGGTCGATGCTGACCTTGGGATACTCCGTGATTTGCCATTTGATGGTGCCGTCCACCACCCGGCTGTTGGTGACGTGGTAAAACGGGCAGTCGGGCTGGAGTTTTTGCTGCTTGGTGGCGTCAGCGGCGCAGGTGTCCAGGAATTCCTTGACCTTGTCGCTCACCACCTTGATCATGGCGTCCGTGGGCTTTGTCAGAAGGTTGAGGGGTGCCTGAGGCAGGGCACCGGTGGTCACCGACGTGCTGGTAGCCGCCGCCGAGAAGTACTTGCCCGTGAGGCTGGCTTCGTACTGGCCGGGGAAAAACACCGCGAAGCTGTTGCGGCCATTGGGCAGGTTGACCGGGACGCCGTTCAAGGTCGCCTCGTTGGCGTTTACAACGGTGACCTCGATCGTCGGCAAGGACGACGGCACGAAGGACCACTTGCCGAAGAAGAGCCACTCGGTGCCCGTCCGTTCAAGCAGGAAATCCGAGTGCAGCGCCTTGCCGTCAATCTGGTAGTCCATGGGGACCGTCACCCGGTTTCCGCCACGTGATTCGGCGTTGCCGAGCTTGATATCGGTGATCTTCGACGCCGCCGTCTGCAGGGCGGTACCGTCCAGCATGGCGGCGTTGGCGTTGGGCACGGACGCGTGCAGGAGCCCGAGGGCTTCCCCGCCGTTCCCCTTCTGGAGGGCCGAGAGGTAATCGCGCACTTGCTGCTGCGGGCTGGCTATGGAGTTGCTCACCAGGTTGACGGAAACGATCGCAGCGGCCACAGCAAGCATCAGGCCGAGCAGCCACCCGGCCGCGGTCTTGACCAACGCTTGACTCAACTGCACGCCCTTTACGTTACCCGGCAGTTCAGCAATACCCCGGCATCCGTCCCCTCACGTGACGTCTGAACGTGCTTCGGGGAAGGGCCCGACGGCGCGTGGCGGCTCCGCTTTAGCGGCGCCGACCCAATGAGGTCATGCTCGCTTGGCGTACCGGAGGTAGACGACGCCGTTGCCAAAGCGGTGTTCATCCAGCAGCTCAAGGGTCAGGCCTACGCCGTCGGGCAGGAACTGTTTGCCGCCTCCGACGACCACCGGCGTGAGGAAGAGACGGAACTCGTCCACCAGACCGGCCTTGATGGCCTGGGCTGCGAGCAAGGTGCCACCGATGGAGATATCCCTCTGTGAGGCCTCTTTCAGCGCCCGGACGGCTCCGGCGTCGAACTCCCGTTCGATACGCGTCCTGGCGGTGGACGGACTTTCCAAGCTCGTGGAATACACAATCTTGTCCGCAGCCCGCCAAATCTCGGCGTAGTCCCGCATGACCGGTGGCTCGTCGGAAAGGGACATGTCCTCCCATGCGGACATGACCTCGTACATCCGCCTCCCGTAGAGATAGGTGCCGACCGGCCGCTCCAGGTCATTGACGAAGCTGTGCACTTCTTCGTCGGGCATGCTCCAATCGAACTTTCCGTTGGCATCGGCGGTGTAGCCGTCCAGGGACATGATTCCTGCGTAGATCAGTTTTGCCATGCACCGACGCTACTCAGTAGATGAGCACCGGTATAGTGCCCGGATGGATGACAAAGCGATTCTGCTCAAATATCTGCGCGCCCGCCGAGGCGAGCTCCTCGCCAAGCTCGACGGACTAGACGAGTACGACGTCCGCCGGCCCATGACCCTCACCGGCACCAACCTCCTCGGGCTGGTCAAACATGTGGCCAGTGTGGAGCTTGGGTACTTCGGGGAGGTCTTTGGCCGGCCCAGCGGCCGGGACTTGCCGTGGCTCGCGGACGATGCCGAAGCCGACGCGGACCTGTGGGTTCCGCCGGAAGAAAGCAGGGAAGAGATCATCGAACTGCACCGCTTTTCGGCCGAGCACAGCGATGCAACCATCGAGTCGATCCCGCTCGACGCTCCCGGGGAAGTGCCGTGGTGGTCGGAAGAACGCCGCCACGTGACGCTCCATCAGATCCTGGTGCACATGTGCGTCGAGACAGCCCAGCACTTGGGGCATGCCGACATACTTCGTGAGCTCATTGACGGCTCGGCCGGGAAAGGCCCCGGGGACCTGAACTTGTCACAGCGAAGCACCGAGGAATGGGCCGCCCACCGGGCCCGGATTGAAGCTGCGGCACGCCAGGCTGTGGGTAGCAACCAAACGTGAGATCTCGGCACTTTGAGCGCGCGAAAGGGCCTGTGCGCGAAAGGGCCGAGATCTCACCCCTCGCCGCGCGTGCCGAGCGGTAAGTCCTTCGTGAACGCCAAGTGTTTGATCTCTTCCGGGTCCGCGTCGACGTCGAATAGCGGGGTGTAGCCCGTGGCCAGGTACAGGTTCTTGGCTTCGGGCTGCCGCGGACCGGTGGTGAGATAGATCCGGCGGTAGCCACGCCGGGCGGCTTCGGACTCCAATTCCGCGAGAACCACCCGGGCCAGCCCACGACGGCGGTGGGCCGAATGCGTCCAGATCCGCTTGAGCTCTGCCGTGCGGGAGTCGTAGCGGCGGAATGCCCCGCCCGCCACGGTTTCGCCGTTCTCTTGCAGGATGAGCAGGGCGCCGTGGGGTGCGGCAAACTCGCCGGCCGGGTACCTGTTGAGTTCCTCGGCCGCGCCTCCGCTGCCAAAGAGGTCGCCGTAGCGCGTGGTGTATTCGACGGCGAGTTCGTCCAGGAGGGGCTTGACGCGTGGATCGCGCATGGGCAGTGTCAGGACGGAAAGGCCCGACGACGGCAGGGTTGGCGTTGTTGTCATGACATACCTTTCGTGAATTTACCCGACTGACTCGCAGTTGTTGTCGTTATGAGGCGTCAAAACGACAACAACTGCGAGTCAGTTGGGTGGGCGGAGCTGGGGCTGGTGGCGTGGGCGGAGCTTGGGTGAGGTGCGGAGAGTTCGGCCAGGAGGCGGCGGGCCAGGGCGTCATTCTCGCGGAACGGTGCAGCGTTGGTGCCGGGCCGCGCGAACGCACCGGCGCCCCAACCCGAGGTCCAGGGTCCGACGGCGAAAAGCCCCGCCTGCCGTCCGCCGTCGGGAGCCAGGACTTCGTGCGAACTCGAGACCAACAGCTTACCCGTGGAGTGCGGGCCGTCCGAGGTGAGGAGCGACTGTTCGGTTCCCCAACCGGCGTCGTGCAGGTCCGCCAGCGCGGGGTTCGCCGATCGCGCCACCGACGGCGACGGCAAGCGTGCCTCGATGTACGCCGCCGCATCCACCACCACAGGCGATTGGAAGGAACCGGCCACGAACCGGCCGCTGGCCTCGTCCGGACGTACCCACATGCCCGGGCCCAGGAATTGGAGCAACCCAGCCCGCTGCAGGGCGAGGATTTCCCGCAGCCGGTGGGGCGGCGGGCCGGAATCCACGAAGCTGAAGAAGCCGTGCCACCATCCGTGCACCGCTTGTTGGGAGCGCGAATTGAGCCGCTCCTGCGGGACCAGCCGGCCGAGTTCCATGTAGACGCGGAGCAGGGCCGTGAACAACGCCAGGGTTTCCGAATGGTCCGGGCTCGTGCGGAGCTTGAGGTCGCGTTCGATGTAGTTCGCCACCGATCTCTGCACCGCGGCGTGGTCCGCGAAGGCGCAGCCGCTGAATGGTTGGTCCAGGGCCTCGAGGTCGAGCCGTAGGGCCGGGTCCGGGATGGCCGCGGCCACGAGGTCTTCGCGTTCGCGGCTGTACCAATCCAGGGCATCGAAGTGCGCCGAAAAATCGTCCCAGCCGCCGTGGACGCGTTCCGGATAGCCAGTGAAGAGCTCGCGGTAATAGGCGTAGCCGGCGTCCTTGGCGATGAGCGGCCACAGCTGGGCGCGGAAGTCCAGCTCCTCGTGCGCGGCGAGCAGCGATTCCACGGCGCCGGAGGTGAAGTACCGGGGTGCGCCGACGGGTTCGCCGCGTAGGGTGGCGGAGATCTTGGAGTGGTAGGGCACTCCGCGCCGGGAGCCTGCCCAGAGCCGCGGTTCGGCGCCGGACGGCACGTAGTCCAGGCCGCCGTCGGGCCTGTCTTCGAAGCGACCGCCGCGGCCCTCGAACAAGAGCACCAGAAGGTCCACGAACGCCAGTCCCATGCCCGAAACCAGGACATCCTGGCCGGGTGCGATCGCCGAATAGTCGACGTCGGTAGTGTACGACGGCGCCGCGTGGAACCCGCCGTGGCGGGCGGCGAAGTCGGCCAGCCGCGCTGATTCCGGCTCGGCCCGGGAGTCCGTGTGGCCCAGCGAGTACACCACGAGATCCGCCTCGAGCACCCCGCCCGAGGCGAGCCGCACGCGGTACTTCGCACCGCCGTCGCGCAGCTCCGGACCTTCCGGAGAGCAGGGTTCGACGGCGGTGGCCGTGTCCCGGTGTACAGTCACCGCGACGTCCGGGCCGAGGGCCGCGACGGCCCGGCGGAAGAACCACTCGAGGTACTTGCTCTGGAGCTGGCGGCTGGGAAACGAAGCGGGTGTCAGTGCCCGGAGCTGATCAAGGAGGTGGGCTTCCAACTCCGGGACGTCGCGGATTGAACCGTCCAGCACGCCGGCCGCCCATGCGGCGAGCCCCGGACCGTCCACGGAGGGACCGTCGCAGGCCACGGAACTGTCGGTGAACATCGTGACGTCCGCTGCCGTGGAGTTGAGCAGGAGTCCCGGGCTCTGGTCATAGCGCCAGATCCTCCCGGAACCGGCTTCGTACGGCTCGACGACGTGGATGGAGAGGGAGCCGTCGAAGAGGCCGGGCTTGTTGGCCGCGAGCCGTTCGAGGATGCCGGCTGAGCGCGGACCACCGCCAATGAACACGATGGTGGGGGCAAAGGACGGCATGGCAACTCCTGTTGGCGGTGGCTGGTGGTACCCGAGCCTAGGGACGCGGTGGGCCCTCGGTCGAGGCCCGGGTAACGGCCGTTCACTACGCGTCACGGTGCGTCAACAAGCGCAAAGAACCGACTCATATGGCTCTATATGAAGCGCCGCGAAGCGCCATGAAGTCCCGTGAAGAAGTGCAAAAATCCGCCTTGCAGCCGTTTCGAAGGCGCCCCTAGATTGGCAGCCATCCGATAAAACAAGCGATACGAAGCGAGGTGGCGCATGAGTTCAGCAGTAACCACAGTGGCGCAGTCCGCACAGCAATCTGCACCGGAACCGGCGCCCGCCAGCGCCGTCGCGGAAAGCCCGACGGCGGCCGCCGCCCAGAGTGCCGCGGCCCCGGGTGCCGCAGCCCCGGCGGCCCCGGGTGCCGTCGACTGGCCCGCAGCCGATTACTCCGGCTACAAACTAGTCCCGGCCCGGCACCCATGGCGGTGGGTAGGCACCGTGATGGTGGCGCTCGGCGTCGTCGCCGTGGCTTGGTCCCTCGCGACGAATCCGCGCTGGGAATGGGGTGTGGTGGCGCAATGGTTCACCGCGCAATCCGTGGTGAACGGCCTCGTAGAGACACTCAAGCTGACGGCCATCTCCGGCGCGCTAGGCTTTGTCCTCGGCTTCATTCTGGCGCTCATGAGGCTCTCGGCATCGCCGCTCCTGGTCTCAGTGTCCTGGACGTTCTCCTGGATCTTCCGTTCTACGCCGTTGTTGGTCCAGATGCTGCTTTGGTACAACCTGGGCTACCTCTACGAGAAGATCAGCTTGGGCATCCCGTTCACGGATATCCGTTTCTTCGAGGTCCAGACCACCACGCTCATCAGCCAATTCGCAGCGGCCGTCCTTGGCCTGACCCTCAACCAGGCTGCGTACTCGGCGGAGATCATCCGCGGCGGCATCCTCTCGGTGGATCAGGGCCAGCTTGAGGCAGCCGCGGCCCTGGGCATTCCGGCATGGCGACGCTCCACCAGGATCGTGTTGCCGCAGGCCATGCGGGCCATTCTGCCCACCGCTTTCAACGAGATCATCGGCCTGGTCAAGGGAACATCAATCGTCTACGTCCTGGCCTATTCCGAGCTCTTCTACACCGTGCAGGTCATCTACAACCGCACCCAGCAGGTCCTTCCTCTGCTCCTCGTGGCCACCCTCTGGTATGTGGCAATTACCTCGGTCCTGAGCGTCTTCCAGTACTACATCGAGCGGCACTACTCGAAGGGCGCGGTCCGCAACCTGCCGCTCACTCCGCTGCAGAAGGCAAGGAAGTTCTTTGCCACCCACGCACCCGTGAACCTTGACCGAGCGAAGGAAGGCCGATGAGCGCTGTCATTGAAGGCCCGACGACGGCGGCGCCAGCCGCCGCTGCAACCCGCGGCCATGTGGACATCACCAACGTCCGCAAGTCTTTTGGAAGCACTGAAGTCCTCAAGGGTGTGTCCCTCACTGTGCCGCCCGGCGGAGTCGCAGTGATCGTAGGGCCCTCCGGCTCGGGGAAATCAACCTTGCTGCGGACCATCAACCACTTGGAAAAGGTGGACGGCGGGTACATCACCATCGACGGCCAATTGGTGGGGTACCAGGTCCGCGGGAACAAACTGCACGAACTGCGCGAGAAGGACATCCTCAAGCAGCGCACGGACATCGGCATGGTGTTCCAGAACTTCAACCTGTTCCCGCATCTCACCGCACTGGAAAACGTGACTGAAGCACCCGTCGTCGCGCTCCACCGGAACAAAGCCGAAGCGCGAAAGCGTGCGCTGGAACTCCTGGACCGAGTGGGACTCAAGGACCGGGCCGCTGCCTATCCGCGGCAATTGTCCGGCGGCCAGCAACAGCGGATTGCCATCGCCCGGGCGCTGGCCCTTGACCCCAAGATCCTGCTCTTCGACGAACCCACTTCGGCCCTGGATCCGGAGCTGGTCAACGAGGTCCTGGATGTCATCAGGGAACTCGCCACATCGGGCACCACGTTGATCATCGTTACGCACGAAATGGGCTTCGCCCGCGACGTCGCGGACACCGTGGTTTTCATGGATGAGGGCCAAATCGTGGAGCAAGGCAGTCCCCAGGAGATCTTTGCGAATCCCCGTGAACCCCGGACGCGGAGCTTCTTCTCCAAAGTCATCGAACCAGCTTTCAACATCTGAGGAATCTTTGAAAATGCCAAGCATTAAAACCAGGCTTCTGGCGCTCGCGGTGCTGCCCGCCGTCGTACTTCCGGCGCTCGCCGGGTGCTCCGACCCCGGCGCGTCCGCTGCTGGAGCCAGCCCGTCCGCGAGTGCTGCCCGCAACGGCGTCGTCTACAACACCTCGCCCGAGCAGAATCGCATCCGGGCGCAGAAGGACCCCGCCGCGGCGGCCGCGGTTCCCGCGGCGATCGGCAAGGACGGCAAACTGACCGTTGCCACCACGGCCGGATCCATCCCGCTGTCCTTCTACGCGACGGACAACAAGACCCCCATCGGAGTGGAAGTGGACATCGCGCAGCTCGTGGCCGACAAGCTGGGCCTCGCGCTGGACGTGCAGGTCACCTCCTGGGAGAACTGGCCGCTCAAGACGCAGTCCGGGGATTTCGAAGCGGTGTTCTCGAACGTGGGGATCAACAAGGACCGGGTGAAACTCTTCGACTTCTCCACCTACCGCGCCGCATACATGGGCTTCGAAGCCAAGAAGTCGTCCACGTACAACATCAAGGGCGCGGACGACATCTCGGGGCTGAAGGTCTCGGTGGGCTCGGGCACCAACCAGGAGAAGATCCTCCTGGCCTGGAACAAGGACCTCGAGTCCCGCGGCAAGGCGCCGGCAACCCTGCAGTACTACTCTTCCGACGCCGACACCATCCTGGCGCTCTCCTCCGGCCGGACGGACTTGAACATCGCACCCTACCCGTCGGTGTCCTACCGGGAAAACACCCGGAACGACCTCAAAGTGGTGGGCAAGGTCAACGCAGGTTGGCCCTCCGAGACACTCGTCGCGGCTACCACCCTCAAAGGCAACGGCCTGGCCCCGGCCATCACGGATGCCCTGAATTCGGCCATCAAGGACGGTTCCTACGGCAAGGTCCTGGATCGCTGGGGCCTGACCGAGGAAGCCTTGCCGGAATCCAAGACCGTCACTGAAGCAAACTTCGGGGTAGCGAAATGAAGTTCCAGGTACTCGACATCATCCCGCACCTGAAGAACCCGGTGACGGGGGAAATCGTCTCGACGGCGGAGCGGCTCAACCAAGTGGTGCAGACTGCCCGCCGGGCCGAGGAATTGGGTTTTGACAGTTTCGCAGTGGGCGAGCGGCATGCCGGAGAGTTCATCTCTTCGTCCCCGACGACGGTCCTCGCCGCAATCGCGGCCGTCACCAACCGAATTCGATTGCAGACCGGCGTCACCGTTTTGTCCGTGCTGGATCCCGTGCGGGTGGCCGAAGACTACGCCACGATCGATCAGCTGAGCCGGGGCCGCCTGGAACTCGTGATCGGCAAGGGCAACGAAGTGCTGCAGTACCCTCTGTTCGGGCTCTCGCTCGACGACCAGTGGGAGCTGCTCGCCGAGAAGTATGGCTTGCTGCGGCGGCTGTGGCGTGAAGAGGGCGTCACCTGGGCGGGCCGCTTCCGGCCAGCGTTGACTGACCCGACCACGACGACGCCGCGTCCTTTCGCAGGTTCGCCGCGGATTTGGCACGGCTCGGCTACAACCCTGACTTCCGCCGCGCTCGCCGCACAATGGGGCGACCCGCTGTTCACCGCGAATGCCATTCAGCCCCGCGAGAACTACAAGATCCTGATCGACCACTACCGCGAGGAATACGAACGCCACGGCCACGATCCTCGCCACCAGTACCTCGGTTCGGGTTCCGGCGCCGGCGGGGTGTTCATCGCGGACACCACGCAGGAAGCCAAGCGCCAGTTCGGGCCCGTCTACGAGGCCCTGACGATTGGACGAAACGTCCCGGGCAACAATTCGCCGTTCCGGGACATCGACCACGCTGTAGCTGAAGGGCCCGCGCTCGTGGGCAGCCCGGAGCAGGTCATCGACAAGATCCTGAGCTACCACTCGCTCTACCGGCACGACCTTCAATCCATTTCCTTGCCCACCACGCTGCCTTTCGAGCAGCAGTTAGAGATCCTGGAGCGGTTCGCGCTCGAGGTCATCCCGGCCGTCCGTGCCGCCGCGCCCACCACGCTGTGGGAGCCCGCAGACCCTTACGGCGGTCGTCCGGAATTCGCGGGCGCCACGTCACCGGACGCAGCCGAAACCGTCACCGCAGACCACGCCGACCATAGGAGAAGCAATGCCTACGCCCACTGAAACGGCTACGTCCACCACCGCGGCCTTTGCCGCCGCGTGGCAGGAATGGCACTCCGCGCACGAACGCCACCGGGCCGATCCGCACGGATTCCTGGCCGTCACGCACCTGCACTGGCTTGACGCCTCAGCCAGCCCGCTGGACGGGGTGCCCGGCATCTGGAGTGTGGAGAAAGACGTGGTCACCGTGGTTTTGGGGCCAGGCGAGAGCCTGCTTCGAGACGGCCACGAACTCAACCCTGACGACGCCGGGACCACCGTCACGTTCGGCCCCATCGCCGAACGCGACGGCATCAACCTCAAGGCGGGGGACGCCGTCGTCGAACTCGCCAAGCGCGGCGGCGAGTACATCGTCCGGCCGCGGCACCCCGGAAACCCGCTGCTCAACGAATACCGCGGCACAGCGGCGTACGCACCGGATGCATCGTTCGCTGTGATCGGTACGTTCGTGCCGTTCGAAACTCCGCGTCCTACCACGGTGGGTGCCGCCGTCGAAGGCATCCAGCACGTCTACGAAGCACCGGGCGAGCTCCATTTCACGCTCGCCGGCCAGGACTTGGTGCTGACCGCCTTCAACGGACATGCGCCCGGCACACTCTCGGTGCTGTTCACGGATGCGACCTCGGGCAAGACCACCTACTCGGCCAATCGCTCGCTCACCGTGACCCCGGAAGCGGACGGCTCCGTGGTGCTCGACTTCAACCGTGCCGTCAACCTGCCCTGCGCATACACGGACCTTGCAACGTGCCCGCTCCCGCCTGCCGAGAACCGGCTGAACGTGTCGATTGAAGCCGGCGAACGGATTCCTTACGAAAGGCAGGAACAGCAATGAGCGGCATCCCTCGTCTGGGCCAGCCCGGATTCTTGGCCTTGGAGCTCGACGGCGATGGCGCCCACCCCGCTGCCTGGCGCAAAGCCCGGCATGCCCCGGATGAGTTGCTGAACGGTTCGCGGATCCGGAGCACGGTGCTGGCGGCGGAATCGGCCGGCTTCCACGTCGCGACGTTCGCCGATGGGCCTGTGAGTGGTGTTGCTGAATCCGATGTTGCCGGCCGCCTGAACGCCCTGCAGCGCGCCGCCTTCGCAGGGCCGGTCACGAGTTCCATCGTGCTGGTCCCGGAAGTGGATACCGTCTACACCGAGCCCTTCCACATCTCCACGCAGCTGGCGAGCCTGGACTATGTCTCCGGCGGACGGGCCGGTTGGCTCGTTGCGGTGAGCGGCTCCGCGGAGGAGGCTGCCGCCGTCGGGCGCTCTTTTGTTGAAGGTGCCGCGCTGGCGCAGGAGGCCGCGGCATCGGTAGAAGTGAGCCGGCGGCTCTGGGATTCCTGGGAGGACGACGCCGTGATCCGCGACGTCCCCACCGGGCGGTACCTTGACCTCGACAAACTGCACTACGTCGACTTCGAGACACCGGCCGATTTCGCCCGGGCCGGGTATTCCGTGAAGGGACCCTCCATCATTCCGCGCCCGCTGCAGGGGCAGTTGCCCGTGGTTGCGCAGGCTGGCTTGCTTCCTTCGGACGTGGTGCTAGTGTCCGCTCCGACGCCTTCACTTCTTGCCGCAGAGGTGGCGGATGTGCGTCGAACTGTTGATGGGGGCGCCGTTATTGGGGGCGACGCCGCTCTTGCGGACGGCCCGGCGGTAGTGGCAGAGCTCGACGTCGTCCTTGACTCGCGCGGGCAAAGCGCCTCCGCGCGGCTCGCCGAATTGGACGCGTTTACTCCCTGGTCCAGTTCCCGTGCGCGCTTCGTCGGTACGGCCGCGGAACTGGTGGATTTCCTCGCCGAGTTGCTGGCGGTGGCCGACGGCGTGCGGCTGCATCCGGCTGTCCTGGACGTAGAGCTCGAGGAGCTGGCGCAGCTGGTGCTGCCTGAGCTTCGTCGCCGCGGGGCGCTTCAGCCTGTTGTCCAGGGCGGCACGTTCAGGGAGTTGCTGCGACTGGGACGGCCTGTGAGCCGTTACGGGCAAGCGGGCATGGGCGCGGCGGCGGGCGCCGCCGTCGTTGGCTCGGGTGCCGCCGTCGTTGGCTCGGAAAACTGAGGAGAGAACATGACACAGCACAACCGTGCTAAATTCCAGCCGAGCGGGAAGATCCAGTTCGGAATCTTCTTCCAGGGCGTCAATTCCGGCACCATCTGGAAGGCGCCCGAGTCCGGCTCGCAGACCGATTTTGAGTCGTTCCGGAGGATCGCCCAGACTGCCGAACGCGGGCTGTTCGCGGCCTTCTTCCTGGGGGAGGGCCTGCGCTTGCGGGAACACCTCGGACGACCGCACGCCCTGGACGTCGCGGGCAGGCCCGACGCGCAGACCATGCTCGCGGCGCTCGCGTCGGTGACGTCCAACATCGGGCTCGTGGCTACGCAGAACACCACGTACAACGATCCTGCTGACCTCGCCCACAGGCTCGCCTCGCTCGACTTGCTCTCCGGCGGCCGCGCAGCCTGGAACGTCGTGACCACGGACAATGCCTGGACCGGTGCCAACTTCCGGCGGGGCGGCTACCTGGACCACGCCGATCGCTACGTCCATGCCGAGGCCTTCGTGGAGACGGCCAAGAAGATCTGGGATTCGTGGGAGGACGAAGCGGTCTCCTCGTCCGTTGCCGCGGATTCATGGGCGGTTCCCGGCCATGCGCGGCGAGTGCACCACTCCGGCCAGCACTATTCCGTGGACGTCACGCCCCGGCTGCCGCGCAGCGCCCAGTACAGGCCAGTGCTGTTCCAAGCCGGCGATTCCCCGGAAGGCCGCGACTTCGCCGCCCGCCAAGCGGATGTCATTTTCTCGGCGCACCCGAAGTTCGACGACGCCGTGGAGTTCCGCGCTGATATCGTCTCGCGCTCCCTGGCTGCCGGACGGGGTGCCAACGACGTCCAAATCATGCCGGCCAGCGAGTTCATCCTCGCGGCGACCGACGAGGAAGCACGCGAGAAGAAGGAATGGGTCCGCAGCCTACAGATCGGCCCGCAGCAGGCGGTCGCGTATCTGGAGCAGTTCTGGGGCCGTGAGCTGTCTGCCTACGATCCTGATGGTCCGCTTCCGGAGATCGATCCTGTGGTGGAGGAGACCTCCGAGACGCGTGGGAGCGGCTTCCACGGTGCCAAGGCCCGGCAACTCACCGAACAATGGCGCGCCGAGGCCAAGGAGAAGGGACTGTCCATCCGGCAGTTCGTGAGCTCCAAGACTTCCAGGGTGGACGCGACGTTCACAGGATCCTACACAGCCGTGGCCGACACCCTGGCCGAATACGCCCGCGTGGGTGCCGTGGACGGCTTCAACATCTCGCCATGGCTCATCCCCACGGGCCTGGATGACATCGTGAACCACTTGGTGCCCGAGCTGCAGGAACGCGGCGTGTACCCCACGGAGTACGTCGGTTCAACCCTCCGCGAGAACCTGGGCCTCGCGACGCCGGTGCGTTCGGAGTCGTTTGAACCGGTGCGGCTTTGAACTTCCATCGATTGCTGAGTAAGTGCCGTTTTACGAGTCCAAAACGGCACTTACTCAGCAGTGGATACAACAATGACGGACTGGTGCGGCTCCAACTAACCGTGTGGGAGCAATGGGTTTAGATGGCCGCTGAGGTTGTTCTGGTTGACTAGTCCCATGGACGCACTGAAGGATCTTCGGGTGCTCGCTATCCGTGAGGCGCTCGGCGAGTTTGTCGGCTCGGACGTATTGATTGAAACTGGGTTGCGCGCTCTGCTGGACGGTGTAGAGTCGCCGTCGCTCCCGCTCCTCGCCAGTCTGTCGCGCCGGGAAGAGGGCGACGCGCATGACTTGTTCCATGCGGTCGCCGTCGAGTTGGACCTCGCACCGACCGCGGCTATCGACACCCAAAGTGCGCGCTGGCAGCTGGTCCGTTGGCAATGCGAGGCAATCGCGGACGGCAGCGCGGAGCCGGAAGCCGCCGGGCACCTGATCTGGTTTCAAGGATGGAATGAGCTCGGCTATCCCGATTCGCTCCGGCCGATTGTCGGCTGGGTCAGCGAGTGGGAAGACTGGACCCCGTCCTGGGGCATGGAGCGCGATCACTACCGGCGGCTAATCGTCGAGGAAGCCAAGGGGCTCCTCGACGGACCTTGGCCGCCGGAATGATCCGACCGGCGGGGGCTGAGGTGTCACCGGTGTCCTAAGGGGCGTGACCAAACCACCCGTCAGGGAGGCTCGAGCCGCCAGGGAATGGACGCCTACGCCACCTCGAAGCAGGGCAACCTCGCCGCTGTGTTCAGCCTCGCCCGGGAATACCCGCGCCTGCGGTTCTGGGCATAGAACCGGGGGTCACCCCCAGCTCCAACCTCGGCGAAGTCCCGGCCATCGTTCGTCTCATAGCGAAGGCGCTCACGCCGATCCTCACGGTCTTCCCGCACTTCACAACCTCCGAGCGCGCTGCCCGCGTCATCTCCCGGATCCTCACAAACTCGTCCGCTGCCACAGGGACCTACTATGACGAAGCAAGGCAAGCCGACGGCCGCCTCCACCCGGGTGAGGGACGCTGCTTTCAGCGACCGTTACAGAGCCGAGAGCCGAGAGCCGAGAGCCGAGAGCCGAGAGCCGAGAGCCGAAGCTGCTAGCGACCGTCACGTCATGATCCTGACCGTCTTCGCGCCACTCTGGGCCCGCGCCGTGCGGGAAAAGCAGCCCTAGGCGAGTGGCTCGGTGCGCTGGCGCAGGCCCCCTTGGCCGTCGAGCTCGGCCACTGTGTCGATGTTGATGCGCCTGAGAAAGCCGAGGTCGTGGCTCACGATAAGCAGTGCGCCACGGTAGGCGTCTAGGGCTTCGGCGAGCTGTTCGATACTGGCAATGTCGAGGTTGTTCGTCGGCTCGTCGAGAACCAGCAGCTGGGCGGGCGGCAACGCTAGGAGCAGCTTCGCGAGGCTGACCCGGAACCGTTCTCCTCCCGACAGGCTGGAGACCGGGCGATCAACGGTGGATCCCCGGAGGGGGAGTCGCGCGATTTGGTTGCGGATGTCCCCGGGAGTCGACGCAGGTGCCGCCTCCCGCACGTTGTCCAGCGCCGAGCGGGAATCGTCCAGACCGTCGAGCCGTTGCGGGAGGTATCCCACCCGGTCGGTCAGCAGTCTTCCGGTGATCGGGCCAGACGATTCCGTGGGGCGGCGCTCGACGAGGTGCTTGAGGAGCGTCGACTTGCCTGAGCCGTTGGGTCCCACCAGGGCCACGCGCTCGGGGCCCTGGATGACAATCGTCCGGGAGCCGTCGCTCAGCTCGGCGATCCGGCGGCTACTCGACACGTCGGGATCGGGAAGAGTGAGGTGGATGTGCTCAACTTCCCTGACCCTCGCGTCAGCGGCGTCGACGGCGGCCTGGGCCGACAGCACTTTGTCCTCGAGGGTGGAGCGCATCGAGCCGGCAGATGCCTGCGCCTTGCTCGCCCGGTTGCCGGCCAGGATCTTCGGGATGCCACCGCTGGCCTGCGTCTTCTTCGCTGTCCGTTCGCGGCGGGCAAGCTTGGTTTCGGCTTCGACGCGTTGTTTCTTCTCGACTTTCAGCGTTTGCTGGGCGCTGCGGGCTGCCTGGATGGCGGCGGCTTGCTCCTGTTCGAGATGTTCGGTGAAGAGACTGTAGGGGCCGCCAAATACGTCAAGCTTGCCGGCATGAAGTTCAGCCGTGGCGTCCATGTGCTCAAGCAACTCGAGGTCGTGGCTGACCACCACAAGCGTGCCCGGCCAACTGTCGACGAAGTCGGCAAGTTTGGCCCTGGTCGTCCGATCGAGGTTGTTGGTTGGCTCGTCGAGGAGCGTCACCGGGGTGCGGCGGATGCGCAGTCCGGTCAGTGCGATGAGCATCGCTTCGCCACCTGAGAGCTCCCCGACCTGTCGGTCGAGATCGTCCGCGGAGAAACCGATTTCGTCCAGCGCCTCGTCTGCCCGGGACTCTATGTCCCAGTCGTCGCCGACGGTGTCGAAATGGCGCTCATCAACGTCGCCGCGCTCAATGGCATGAAGCGCGGCGAGTATCCCGTCGATGCCGAGCAGCGCGGCGACCGTTGTGTCGTGCCCGAGGGTCAGGGTTTGGGGGAGGTAGCCGACGTCACCGACGGTTTCGACGTGACCCAGGGTTGGCTTCAACTTGCCGGCGATCAAACGGAGCAGGGTCGATTTTCCTGCACCATTCCGGCCGACTAGCCCAGTCCGGCCGGTAGTCATGGTTCCATTGAGCCGCTGAAGTGCGGGGGCGCCGTCGGGCCACTCGAATGACAGGTCGTGCAAGGTGATGGCTGATTGTGCTGACATGAGACACAGTCCTTTGGTTCTTGCCCATCGTGGGCGCAGTCATGGGTCAACGCGCTCTCTCCGGGGCACGAAAACGCGCGCAACTTCGGAGGGCACTGCACCTGACGTACGGAGCGATCAGCTCGGACGCAGGGAATAGCGCCTGCGTACAACTGAAAGCCGGATTTCTCACCGGGTGCGCATGAGCGCGAACAACCGGGCGGCCACCGAACGTCAGGTGGCTAGGCTCTGTCGACCTCAATCTCCATAGCCAAAACCATAACCGCAAAGGTGTAACGCGGCCAACTGGGGATGGACCCGGCATCCATCACTGTGCTTCACACGGAGGCTTAAACGATGAAGACGGCGGTGGTGTTCGCCAGACGGCGTCGTGGCCGATAAGCCTTTGTTCTTCCTCGAATGTTCGGCGCTGCCCGGCGCCCTGCTCCGCGCCCGATTGGCTCATCTTGCATTTCCCTAGAAGCCGCATCCCCCAAAGCCCCCAATAGCGCCAGTTGACGATCGGTGAGTGCACATTCGAAGTCGGTGTCGATGCCCTGGCGAGAGCGTCGCGCTAGCCGAGCATTCCGAGATATCGGGGACGGCATTTCATCGCATGGATGAGTTCTTCGCTACCGTCGTCCCAGACCAGCACCACGAGTTCCAGTAGTCGGCCGTGGGTGTCGAATCCGAGGCGGAGGAACCTGCGCGGATCGTCGTCGTCCAAGGGGACTGATACCAGCGGCCAGGTCGCCGCCTCGATCCCGTCAGCGGAGCTGATCCCGTGCTTATGTGCGGAGCGGCGGACGTTCACGCCGCATGTGACCAAGCGGCCAGGGCGGCGCGGATCGCCTCGGACCGGTTGAGGTGCTCGCGCTCGGCCCGTGCCATCACCGCTGCAAGCTCGTCGACAGTCAGCCGTACCGGAATGACCTGAGATGCCTCCGCGCCCCGGGCAGGGCGCCCCATCCGCGCCTTCAGCTCCTCAAGGTCGTAACCGGCCTCGGCTTCCTCGACCCACCCATCGATCTCGCTCTCCGAGACTTCCCGTCCGTGCATCTTGCGTTCCATGCAGATAATCGTATTACGAATGTCTCCCGGTGACCAGAGGAATTGACCCTTGTCCGTAAGGGGATCCTTCACCGGGCGCACCGTCACGGGCTCTTCGGTAACGGATCGGCTAGATCCGCTTCCTCATTACTGTGGCGTTGTAGCCGGGGGATCTCCAGGGGACGGCGCCGGAGCTGGGGGGTCATTTTGGATCTGATGCGTTTGAGGGCGAAACATTGTGAGCGTTTCCAAGCTACCATTTTGAGCACGATTACTCCACCGTTTTGAGCGTTCGTGGTAAACCACTTTGAGCGCCCGCTCGCGCGCAAAACGTCCCACAAGAGGTTCCCCACTCGGGACATCTCTTCGTCGAAACTCGGCGTGGCGGTTGTCTGGTCACCGGCGATGACCAGGGGCTACCGCTCGCGGCAACCCAGCAGGTAGACGCCGAAGGCGTAGCTGCCCAGGGCAATGGCGAAGAGCGAGGCCATGATCATCGAGCTGAAGTCCTCACCGTAATTGAGGAAGCTGCCACCATTGAAACCGGATCCGAGTACGCAGACGAATCCCACCACCGTCGTCGTTACGGCCGCACGGTCGTGGCTGCCAATCGATAGGAGGAGGGCAGCCAGCGCGCCGAGGACGAGAAGCAGGCCCAGCCCGGCGTGCAGAGTGAGCCACAGGCCTCCACCATCCGTGACGGCCCAACCCAGGCTCTGGACGACCCCGCTGAAGTATTCCGGCGGCTTGGCGCCAGGATGCGAATCAGGGATCTTGACGAAGAGGTTGACGACCATGCCCAAGAGGTACTGGGCCAGAAGAGCGATGACGAGCCTGAATTCTGTTCGGTGCACGAGATCTCGGCGGCGTGCCCCCGCGCGAGGTTCCACATCGAGGTTCTGTCCCGCCACGTAATCTTCCGCCACAGTGACCTCCAGTTGAGGACGATGATAGCGATCATACGATACCGCGGAGAGCCGGGTCTGTGCCCGCTGAAGGGCCGCTAACGGGCACCAAGGGTGACATTTATCCGACGAATCACACCACTCGTCGTGGCATTGAGTTGTTCTTCGCCCCGTGCGGCAAGATGGCAGGATGCCCTTTGCAAATCTGCTCACCAGCTTCAGGGAACTTCCTGAATCGGAATCGCGGGACGCGTATCTGCAGTTCCTGGACGTAGCGGGGGACGCCGCATTGCGTCGAGATGGCGGACTGGAGCATGTCACCGGGTCCTGCTTCGTGTTTTCGCCTGAATTCGATCATGTTCTCCTGTGTTTCCATCGCAAGGGGCAGTTCTGGGTGCAGTTCGGCGGTCACGTCGAGTCGAAGGACGCGTCGGTGGCGGAAGCTGCACAGAGGGAGGCCCGCGAGGAGTCCGGAATTAGCGACCTTGTCCTGTGTTCCCCCGCGATCGTGGATCTTGACCGACACGATCTGCACGCGGGATTCTCATGTACCGCCCATTGGGATGTGGGGTTCGCCGCGGCCGCAGACCCGGATGCGGAGATCTCCGTGAGTGATGAAAGCGAGGACGTCCGTTGGTTCCCGATCAACGAATTGCCAGTTCAAGTGCCAGCCGGCTTCTGCGCGCGCTTGGAACGCGCCCGGAGCGCCGCGATGTCACTGAGTGGGACGCGGATCGGTTAACAGTGCACGACAGGCTCTGCGTTGAGGCGGCCATCTCGTACCTCCTGGCGGACGAGTGGAACCGGGCGAGGCACCGCGCGAGGGCGCATGGGCGACTGGTCTAGTGTTGACCGATGATTGAACCGCGCCAACTTAGTGAGAGCGTCAGCATGCGCGTCCTGCGCGTCAGTGATGCGGCGGCGCTTGCGGCCGCATATGTACGCAACCGCGCCCACCTTTCACCCTGGGAGCCGGTACGGCCCGAGGAGTACTTCACTGAAGATTGGCAGGCCGCTGACATTGCCAACCGCCTCGTCGCGCATGAAGCCGGGGAAGGGCATCCGCTCGGCCTGTTCGACGGCGATAGACTCGTCGGCCGATTCAACGTGGCAGGAGTCGTCCGCGGGCCTTTCCAGAGCGCGGGGCTCGGTTACTGGGTGGATTGCGATTATGCGGGCCGCGGCCTGGCGTCCGCCGCGGTCCAAGCAATAGTCGAAATGGCCCGTGACGAACTCGGACTGCACCGCATCGAGGCAAGCACACTTCTCCACAACGCTGCCTCGCAGCGGGTGCTGCTAAAGGCCGGGTTCCAGCACTTTGGTATGGCACCGCGATACCTGCAGATTGCCGGAAAATGGCAAGACCACAACCTCTATCAGGTGGTCCTGCACGACTGACAGGTTCAGTCAGCCCGCGACCATGAACACGTCCACCGGATCCTCGGTTTCCATAACAAAGCCGTGGCGTTCGTAGAGGCGTCGGGCCGGGCTGCCCTGGAGTACGTTGAGCCGGAACGGTCGGTGGTCCTTGGACTCGCCCAAGATCCGACGAAGCACACCGGCTCCAAGTCCTTGCCCCTGGAACTCCGGAGCGAGGTAGAAGTGTTCGATCCACTGTGCATCCGGCTCTGGGCGAACAGCGATGACACCGGCAGCGTGCCCTTCCACGGCAATGACGAAGGTGTGTTCAGGTTGGAACGCATTCAAGAACCGCTCCCTGACGCGAATCGGATCCCAACGGCCAAGCCGCTCCAGATCGGGTTGCATGACGACGGCGCGCAGTTCCGCGATCCAGGCGGCATCAGTAGGCTGGGCGGGACGGAGCGAGAATTCGGCGGGCACCCGACCATTCAACCCCATCGAGTGCTCCATAACTGCCGTTTTGAACGTCGAAAACAACCGTTGTGGAGCAATCGATGCATCAAGGAGTGAGCACCCGCACCGGATTCCCCCGCACCCACGCACGGACGTCCTCGAAGGCCTCGCCATAGAAGCGGGCGTAGCTTTGCGACGTGACGTAACCCAGATGCGGCGTCAGCACGGTTCGCGGAGCCGTGAGCAGAGGGTGGTCCGCGGGGAGGGGCTCGACGTCGAACACGTCCAGGGCCGCTCCGCCGAGCCACCCCTCGTTCAGGCCGCGGAGGAGCGCCTCTTCGTCCACGATCGGACCGCGGGCTGTGTTCACCAGGACGCTTTCGGGACCAAGAAGCCTTAGTTCTTCCTCCCCGACGAGCCCCCGGGACCGTTCCGATAACCGCAGGTGCACGGAGACGACGTCGGCCTCCCGGAACAGGGCTTCCTTACTCACCTTTCGGGCGCCCGCCGCGGCGGCAGTCTCTTCGGTGAGGTTAGGACTCCATGCAATCACGTCCATGCCGAACGCCTTGCCGTAGCCAGCGATCTTGCTCCCGATGTTGCCGAGTCCCAGCACCCCGAGGGTCTTTCCTGACAGTTCGAAACCGACGGTGCTCTGCCAGCCACCGGCGCGTAGCCGGCGGTCCTCGAACGGCACTTTGCGTGCGAAGGCCAGAAGCAGGGCCCACGTCAGCTCGGGCGCTGCGGCGGGTGAGCCGCCCGTCCGCAAATCGTGATGCCCTGCTCCTCGGCCGCGCGCAGGTCGATGGCTGCGTTGGCCATCCCGGTGGTGACCAGGAGCTTCAGCCTCGGCAGTTGCCGGAGGAGTTCGGCGTCGAAAGCGGTCCGTTCCCGCATGGCCATGATGATGTCGAAGCCGCGGAGCGCGGCCGCCGCGTCCGCCAACGGCTCCGTGAAAACGGTGACATCGACGCCGTCGTCAGCGAGCTCGGCCCACGGCGCATAGTCGTAGGCGACCGCTTGGTAGTCGTCGAGGATGGCTAGGCGCTGGCCCATGGAATTCCCTTTCGCTTGTCCGGATCGCGGCTACTTGTAAGCTAACCCCTTAAACATCGATTGCTCCGTAACTGTCGTTTTGAAGGCTCTAAACGACAGTTACGGAGCAATCGACGCTAGGCTGGCGCTAGCTCTTCGGCAAGCCCGGCGGGTTCAGTTCCGACTTCTGGATGCCTTCCGCGGTGAGTCCCCAGCGGTCCAGGATCTTGCCGTACGTGCCGTCCTTGATGAGCGCGTTCAGCCCCGCCTGGGCTGCCGCAGCGAGACCGTTGCCCTTCTTGGTGGTCACCGCGATGCTCGCCTTGAGCGGCCACCCGCCGTCAACCAGGCCCACGTTCTTGGTCTTACCATCGGTCTGCGACTTGTAGGACGCGGTCGCGTTCGGCCCGAACGTCAGGTCCGCACGGCCGGACTGCAGCGCGAGCGTAGAGGCCGAGTCGTCGTCGTAATACTGGAACTCAACCGGCTTCAAGCCGTTCTTCTTGTTCTCGGCGTCCCAGCGCAACAGGATGGCTTCCTGGTTGGTGCCCGAGCCCACAATGATCCGCTTCCCCGCCACATCCGGAGCGGAGTCCACCTTGGTGATGGGGCTGTCGCTCTTGGCATAGAAGCCCAGTTTGTCCTCGCGATAGCTGGCGAAATCGAACTTGAGCTTGCGCTCTTCCGTCACGGTGACGTTCGAGATGACGGCCTCGTACTTGCCTGATTCCACGCCCAACGGCCAGTCGGCCCACGCCGTCGGGACAATATCCGCCTTGAGTCCCAGCGATTCTGCCAGCGCGACGGCGATGTCCACCTCGTTGCCCACCGGCGTTTTGTTGTCCGTGGCGTAGACGGCCAGCGGTGCGGAGTACGGGCTCACGGCGACGGTCAGCTTGCCGTCCGCCTTGACGGACGCCGGTACCAGCGCGGCTGCCTCCGGTGAAACCGTCACGGGGAAGCGGTTCTGTTCCGGCGACAGGTTGAAGGTCTTGGCGGCCGAAGAGCCAGCGGACGACGACGGCGCTGACGCGGCCGAGGCGCCCGGGTCCGAGCACGCGGCGAGACCGAGAGTTGCGGTCACGGCGAGTGCCAGTGCGGTGCCCGTCTTGAGGCGTGAAATAGCCATGGAATCCCCTTCGAAAGTGATGGATTGAGTGCGTTGCTGCAACTATCCGGCAGCGCCCGGAACCGGTCAAAGCGCTCTGAAACGCTGGGATACAAGGGTTAACGGGGGTTCATTCGAGGTCCCGAAGGGTCACATAACAGCCGCGGTGTAGGCTTCCCACACAACCGCCGACACTTGAGGAGATTTTTCGTGAGCAACGAGCAGACCCCGGTTACGCAGGCGCTGGATTCCTACGCAGCTGCTGTCCACGCGAAGGACGTCGACGCATTCACGGCGCTCTACGACGACAATGTCCACATCTACGACTCCTGGGGGCAATGGCAATACACGGGAATCGAGGCGTGGCGGTCGATGGCGGGCGAATGGTTCTCTTCGCTCGGCGACGAGCGCGTTCAGGTCGAGTTCAACGATGTGCAGTCCGTCGCGGGGGCGGACGTGGCTTTCGGGCATGCGGCCGTGACTTTTGCCGGGATCTCGGCCGATGGCGAACGGCTGCGGGCGATGACCAACCGCTTCACCATTTGCCTTGAGAAGAAGGACGACGCCTGGAAGATCTCCCACGAGCACTCTTCCCTGCCCATCGACCTGGAGACCGGCAAAGGCATCTTCACGAGCTGAGACGGAACCCACGCAAGCGGGAGAAATAACCCGGGCGCCGCCGTCGTTGTCGCAAGAGTGGCCGGGAAACCGGCCCCTGAACGAAACCACCTTCGAAAGGCCGGCACCAACGTGACTGTTGCCCTCTCCATCCTCGACCTGGCAATCATTGGCAAAGGCCAGACGGCGGCGGAGAGCTTCGCCGGGAGCGTCGCCATGGCGCAACTGGCCGAACGGCTCGGCTACCGCCGGATCTGGTACGCCGAGCACCACAACATGGGCTCAATCGCTTCCTCGGCCACGAGCGTGCTGATTGCCCATATCGCGGCAAACACGAGCACCATCCGGCTCGGTGCCGGCGGGGTCATGCTGCCCAACCACTCGCCGCTCACCATCGCTGAGCAGTTCGGCACCCTTGAGACACTGCACCCGGGCCGCATCGACCTCGGCCTAGGGCGGGCGCCCGGCAGCGACCAGAACACCATGCGTGCACTCCGCCGCGATCCCATGGCTGCGGACACTTTCCCGCAGGATGTCCTGGAGTTGCAGGGCTACCTCACCGGCCCCACGCGGATCCAAGGGGTCGAAGCGACGCCGGGCAAGGGTACCGACGTGCCGCTCTACATCCTCGGTTCCTCCCTGTTCGGGGCGCATCTGGCTGCTCAGCTCGGCCTGCCCTACGCCTTCGCCTCACACTTCGCACCCAACGCGCTGCAGGACGCGGTCGCCGTCTACCGCCGCGAGTTCAAACCTTCCGAGCAGCTCCAGGAGCCTTACGTGATCGCGGGCGTTAACGTGGTGGCCGCGGATTCGGCGGCCGAAGCCCAGAAGCTCTTCCTCGAGGTCAAGCGGGACCGCGTCTCCCGTTTCCTGGGCGGCGGACGCGAATTCACCGACGCCGAAGCGGACCTCATCCTCGACTCAGCCCAAGGCCAGCACATTGCACAAATGGTGAAGTACTCGGCGGTGGGTACGCCGGAAGTGGTCCGCGATTACCTCGACGAGTTTGCCCGCCACGCCGATGCCGACGAACTGATCGTTGCCCACCAAAGCACGGGCACGGAGCAGCGCCTGCGTTCCGTGGAGCTGGTGGCGGAAGCCGTGGGCCTGACCCGGGTGTAGCAGGGAAACTGCACCGCCCAAAGGTGACCAAGCAAACTCGTTACACCCCGGCAATACGCGGGTCACGGGGGCGAAACTCCCCGGGCGGAAACTGGACGAATCCACCCCGGAAGGATCGTCCCCATGGCTACTCCGCTCAATTTGTCCGTGGCCGATTCGGCACTGCTGACAAAATCGCTTCCGCTGGGGCTCCTGCGGACTGTCGTCCAATCCGAGGCCGCCCACGATGGAATCACGCCGGAGCTGCTCGCAGAACTGAGGATGCTGGCCCGCACTCCGGGGCTCCTGGTGGCCTGCAACTACGGTGGAACCCTCTGCACTGCGGAAGGCGTATCCACTGAGACTCTCCCCTTGGGGAGTGCCGCCGTCGCGCTCCGGGCACTGGCAGCCCTGCCGAATACGCACACGGCCGTCATCTCCGGCAGGTCGCTGCGGGACCTTGCCGCGGTGTCAAGGCTGCCGGCGGAAGTCCATCTGGTAGGTTCGCACGGCGCCGAGTTCGACATGACGTACGCGTACAGCATCTCGATGGCCACAGAAGCCGTCCTTCAGCAGGCAGCCAACGCCCTCAACGAATCCATCGGTTTCGAGAAGGGCGTAAGCATCGAGCGCAAGCCAGTAGCAGTAGCGATCCATACCAGACCGGCCACGCCTGCCGTCGTTGCCCGCGTGACGCGCGAGGCGCACCAGATCGCCCGTGAATTGGGCTTGTTTTTCATTGTGGACGGATCCGTACTGGACCTGTCCATCGTGGAGCCCTCCAAAGACGCCGCGCTGGAGCATCTGCGAACACAGTTGGGGGCCAGCGCGGCCCTGTTTGCCGGCGACGCGGACAGCGATGAGCTCGCGATCGCCACCTTGCGGGGCCCGGATCTTGGCCTGCACGTTGGAGATGGAGAATCCACGGCGCGCCACCGCTTGCCGGATCCGGAATCCTTCGCCAAAGTGCTCGCCATCCTGTTCGAACTGCGCCGTGCGTGGCTGTTCGGCGAGGACGCGGTGGGGCTGGAGCGGCATTCGATGATCGGTAACGGAACCTCGACGGCGTTGCTCACCCCGGAAGCCAAGATCTGCTGGATGAGCCATCCCCTCCCGGATTCCGGCTCGTTGTTCGCCCACATCCTTGGTGGAGACCCGGCCGGCCACTTCAGCGTGGAACCCGTCAAGACGTCGAAGGTGCTGGGCCAGCGCTATGTGGACAACACCATGATCGTGGAGACGCGCTGGGCGGACGTCACGGTCACTGACTATCTTGAGCCCGCACCGGACGGCATCACCAGCCTGGTCCGTGTCCTGTCCGGAACCGGCAGCGCACGGATTGTTTTCGCACCGCGGCCGGACTATGCCAACGCCCCGTTCAACATGGAAATCCGCGGCGAGGAGTTGCACGTCGTGGGCACTTCCGATCCCATCATTCTCTTCGCTCCCGGCGTGTCCTTCACGGTCACCAGCGACGGCAAGCACGGCACCGCCACCGCGGAAGTCAGCCTCGGGTACGGTCCCGTAGTCATGAACCTGAGGTGCGGAGACACTGAGCCGACGACGCCGGATCCCGCCGGAGAGCTCGCCCGGCGGGCCGCCGTCGCGCACCAATCCCGGCAGTGGGTCCGTGGGCTGGAACTGCCCGACATGAAACCGTCGTTGGTGCGGCGCTCAGCACTGGTCCTGAAGGCGCTGGTGCACGAGCCGACCGGGGCTGTCCTCGCGGCGCCAACCACGTCGCTGCCGGAAGGGATCGGCGGCACCCGCAACTGGGACTACCGCTACTGCTGGCTCCGCGACGGTTCCATGACGGTCAATGCGCTCGTGGATCTGGGTTCCACCGGGGAGGCAGACGGCTTCCTCCGCTGGCTGGGCCGCATCCTGGAGAACGCGCCCGGGCCGGAATGGCTGCACCCCCTGTACTCCGTGACCGGCTCCCCGCTGTCCACGGAGGCCATTATCGAGAGCCTGCCTGGTTACGCCGGCTCGCGGCCCGTGCGGATCGGGAACGCCGCCGACCACCAAGTGCAGCTGGACGTCTTCGGACCGATCGCCGGGCTCATCCAGGCCCTCAGCAAGCGCCGCGGCACATTGCCGGACGCCCACTGGAAACTCATGGAGCAGATGGCCTCGGCTGTGCTGGCCCGCTGGCACGAACCCGACCATGGCATCTGGGAAGCCCGGCGGGCGCCACGGCACCACATCTACACCAAGGTGATGTGCTGGGTGACCCTGGACCGGGCCATGCAGACGGCCGTCCGGTTCCGGCGCCCGATCGGGGCCGAGTGGGAGGAAACGGCCAACATCATCCGCGCAGAAGTCCTCCGCGAGGGCTGGGATGATTCCGCACGCTCTTACACCGTGGCCTACGACAGCCCGGACCTGGACGCGGCCGTGCTGCATATCGGACTCTCGGGCCTGCTGGACGTCCGCGACCAGCGCTTCCTGGACACCGTCACCGCCGTCGAGCGGGAACTGCGGGTGGGTCCCACCGTGTTCCGGTACAGGTACGACGACGGCCTCCCGGGTTTGGAGGGCGGGTTCCACATCTGCACCACCTGGCTGATTGAGGCGTACCTGGCCGTGGGCCGGCTGGACGACGCGCTGGAGTTGTTCAACCAGCTCGTGGCGCTATTCGGTCCCACCGGGCTCCTTCCCGAGGAATTCGACCCGGGCACGGAGACCCACTTGGGAAACCACCCGCAGGCGTATTCGCACTTGGGCTTCATCCGCTGCGCGCAACTCCTGGACAGTTACCTGGAGTCGGTGGACGAAGAGTAGGCGATGACCCAACTGACTCGCACTTAATGTCGTTTTCGGCGCCCAAAACGACAACAAATGCTAGTCAGTTGGGCTAGGTGAGCAGCAGGGCCACGGCGATCATTGCCGGGACGGCCACCACCGTGGTGATCAGGACCGTGTCCTTGGCCACGGTGATTCCCGTGTTGTAGCGGCTCGCGGCCACGAACACGTTCTGCGCAGTGGGCAGGGCCGCCGTGACCACCACGGCGAACAACGCGTGCGCCTCCAGGCCCAGCGCGAAGCGGGCGAACAAGTACGCCATCGTGGGATGGACAAAGAGCTTGAAGCCGCTGGCCAGGAGCGCGTCCGTCCGGCGGCCCGTGTCCTTTTGCAGGGGCCGGGAGCCGTTCAGGCTCATCCCGAACGCCATCAGCATCGCAGGAATGGCCGCTCCGCCGATCAAATGGATCGGGTCCATGATGAGCGAGGGCGCTTGCCAGCCCGTTCCAGCCACCACCAACCCGAGGGCCGATCCCACGATCATCGGGTTCCGGACGATCATCAAGACGAACCGCAGGGGAGTGGTGCGGTGGCTGCTGGTGCTGGCGTCGAGCGCCATCAGGTACATGGGCGTGAAGAACGCTAGTTGGAAGATCAGCAGCGGAGCCACGTAGCTTGCGTCGCCCAGGACGAACACCGCGATAGGGATGCCGAGGTTCGCTGAGTTGGCCAAGGAAGCGCTCATGGAGGACATGAGCGATTCGGGCAGGGAGCGTTTGAGCCAGAACTTCACGATGATGAAGAACAAGCTGCCCGTGGCGACGGCGCCTACCGCCGTGACCAGCAGGGGAGCGGCGAAGATGTCGTGAAGATGGGCCTTGCCCAGGGTTTCAAAGAGAAGCGCAGGGCTCGCGACGAAGAAAGTCAGGCCGCTGAGGACCGAACGCGCGTTGTCCCCCAGGATCCCGCGCTTACCGACGAACATGCCCACCAGAATGATGGCCCACACCACGAAGAACCCGGAAAGGACGCCCAGCACTACGGCATCCGGAGGGGGATGGGCGCGGGGCGGCGTGGGTTCACAGTCTCAGCCTAAATCAGCTTTATTCGGCTGTAAGGCTCGACGGCGGCATGTTCCGCCATGTGGACCGCGTAAGGGAGGTTCCCCGCGAGGACGGGGAGCCTAGTTCAGCTGGGCGTTGTTGAGGGCGTGCGGCGGGCGCATGATGCCCGGAGTGATGCCTTCGGCGGGATCGCTGCCGAGCTGGACGATCTTGTTGGCCCTGTCCACATGGACAACCTTGGGCTGGTAGGCCTTGGCCTCTTCGGTGGTCATCTCCGCGTAGGTGATGAGGATGACGACGTCGCCCACGTGCACCAAGTGCGCCGCGGCACCGTTGATGCCAATGACGCCGGAGCCGCGTTCGCCGGCAATGGTGTAAGTCTCCAGGCGCGCGCCATTAGTCACGTCAACAATGGAGACGAGCTCGCCGGGGAGGATATCCGCAGCATCCAGCAGATCAAGGTCGACCGTCACTGAACCTACATAGTGCAGGTCGGCATGGGTCACCGTGGCGCGGTGGATCTTGGACTTAAACATTGTGCGGTTCATAACGTGACAAGTTTAGCGCGTGGCCACCCGATCGCCGGGTGATGCCTGACACAGGCTAGGCCTTGGCAGTGGCCTTCCGTGCTTGCCGCCTCTTCAGGGAGCCGTAGCCAGCGAGCAGCTTGGGGACAACCAGGTAGACGGCGGTAGGAACCACAACGAGAGTCAGGACGAGGGCGCGCAGCGCGGGATGCCATGACTCCGTGAGCGGAGCGAGGATCGTCATGCCGATCGCCACGAGGGGGAAGATGGCCAGCCAGGTGATCGCCGCACGCATGTGCACGGAAGGCATGTGCACGGAAGGCGCGTGCACAGCGTGAGCGGAGGGTCCGGAAACCGGCGCAACCGCTGCGTCGTCCGCGGGTGCCGCAAGGGGGATTTGGGTGCTCATGACGTTCTCCAACTAATTGGTTGCTTTCGGCGTGAGATCAGACTAGACCCCGCTTTCAAAAACTGCAACTACTTGGTTGGAATCTGTTAAGATGGACGCATGGCATGGGATACCGAGCGGACCAAGCGACTCCTCCTAGAGGCGGCGACCGCCGAGTTTTGCCAATTCGGACTCGCCGGCGCCAGGGTGGACCGCATCGCCTCAGCGGCCGGAGTCAACAAGGAACGCATCTATCAGTACTTCGGCAAGAAGGACCTTCTCTTCGACGCCGTGATCGCGTCCCAGCTCAGCAAGGTGGTGGACGAAGTCCGCATCGAGGGCACGGGTCCCGAAGCTCTGGCCGACTATGCCGGACGCCTGTTCGACCATCACCACCAAGATGCCACCCTGCCGAGGCTGCTGTTTTGGGAGGGTTTGGAGCGGGGTGAATATGTGGTGAACCGCCCGGACCGGGCCGCGAACTGCAGCAACAAGGTTGACGGTGTCATCCGGGCCATTCCGGGTACGTCAAGGGAAGACGCGGCCGATCTGATGCTCACCATCATTGCGCTGTGTGACGCCTGGCCGGTACTGCCCGAGCTGGATGGCCTCATGGCCGGCAGCAAGGGGTCAATCAGGGCGGAGCGGCGCCGGAAGGCGATCGTCCGGACCGTCCTCCTAGCCGCACAGGCGCTAGCTACGCCTGCTTGTTGAGCGTTCTGCCGATGATCGCCTGCGTCAGTGCATCCACTACTTCGGCGTTCGCCAAAGGATTGCGGATCAGGGTGAAGTCGACGTCACCCACGGGCGGGAGGTCGAAGCGTTTGGTGATCACCGTGAGGTCCTCGGGAACCAGCGACGACGGCATCACGGCGACGCCGATGCCTGCGCGCACCGCTGCCAGGACGCCCGCGATCTGCTTGGTCGAGCAGGTGACCCGCCACGTCCGGCCCATGGCTTCCAGCGCGTCGATGGCCAGTTTCCGGCTGACGCTCGGGGCCGGATAGCAGATCAATGGCACGGGGCTGGCCGGGTCAAGCACCGTCTGTTCGACGCCTACCCAGGCAAACTTGTCGTGCCGGACTACGGTGCCGTCCTTCGCCTCACCCACCCACTTCACGAACACGAGATCCAGCTGGCCCGCGTTGACGCGTTTGTAGAGCTGGTCACTCTGGCTGACGGTGAGTTCCAGGTTGATCTGGGGATATAGCTGCCGGAACTCGCGCAGGATCCGAGGCAAGCCCGTAATGGCGAGGTCGTCTGCGGTTCCGAATCGCAATCGGCCGCGCATGGCGGAGCCGGAAAAGTACCTGGCTGCGGAATCGTGCGCGGAGAGGATGTTGCGGGCAAAGCCTGCCATGGCGTCCCCGTTGTCAGTGAGCCGAACATCCCGGGTGTCGCGCGCTACGAGCGCCCGTTTGGCCGCCGTCTCCAGCTTTCTCACGTGCTGGCTGACCGTGGGCTGGGCCAGGCCGAGGCGCTCGGCTGCCTTTGTGAAACTCAACGTCTCGGCCACGGCCAGGAAGGACCGCAGCTGCACGGGTTCGAACACGGGGACTCCTTGAATAGGTACGTTCACCACTGCACACGGCAGTGTATTGCATTTCGCAATGCTAGTTATACGGCCAATTCACTTCCATAATCACCGCGGCCAACCCTAGCGTTAAAGACATCCCAGCGAAACGCCTATCCAAGGACTACTTTTGGCACCCCCACCGCCCTCAGCGGCAAACGTCAGCCAACCAACCATCGATTCACTCGCCGCAATCAGCCGAATTTCGCATGATGCCGACCCTGACACGGTCACTCAGCCAATCGCCGTCGTCAGCGAACGGCTGCCCTGGCGGCACACCTTCATTTCCCTCAAAGTACCGAACTTCAGGATCTTCGCCATGGGCCACTTCGTGGCCGTCATCGCACTCTGGATGCAGAGGATTGCCCAGGACTGGTTGGTACTCGAGCTCTCCGGCTCCGTCACCGCCGTCGGAATAACCGTGGCATTGCAATTCACGCCGTCGCTGTTCCTGGGCCCCTGGGGCGGCATGATGGCGGACCGCTTCCCTAAGCGACGCATCCTGATCCTGTGCCAAAGTGTCGCGGCCTGCCTCGCGGCCATCCTTGCCGTATTGGCGCTGAGCCAACGCATCGAGGTGTGGCACGTTTACGTGATCGCGTTTGTCCTGGGCCTTGTGACGGTCCTTGACCAGCCCGCCCGGCAGGTCTTCGTCAACGAACTCGTGGGACCGAAATACCTGCGCAACGCCATCAGCGTCAACTCCACCACGTTCCAGCTGGGCGGCCTGATTGGTCCCGCCCTGGCTGGCGTGCTGCTGACCGCGGTCGGCGCGGGTTGGGCCTTCGCGGCGAACGCGGTGGCCTGCTGCTCCACTGTCACCATGCTCTTGATGCTCCGCAAGAATGAACTTTATGTCAGCACGCCCGTGCCAAAACGCAAGGGAATGCTGCAGGAAGGCCTGCGATACGCCCTCAGCAAGCCCACCATCTATTGGCCGTGGCTCATGGCCGGCTTTATAGCGGTCTTTGCGATGAGCCTGCCTGTGCTCCTCGCCGCCTTCGCAGACCACATCTACCATGCGGGTGCCGGCGGCTACGGCTTGCTCAACGCCATGGTTGCCCTTGGCGCGCTTGCCGGAGCAATCACTTCGGCCCGCCGCCGCCAATTGCGTCTGCGCTCAGTGGTGGTGAGCGCCGGAATGTACGGCTTGATGCTGTGCCTGGCAGCATTGGCGCCGTCCATGGTGTGGCTCGCCGCCGCCATGGTTCTCTCCGGGTTCTGGTGCCTCATGTTCCTGACCGCCGCCAACCAGCTGGTCCAGGTCAGCGCCAACATGAGCATCCGCGGCCGCGTCATGAGCCTCTACATCATGGTGCTCATCGGTGGCCAAGCCATCGGTGGACCCATGATGGGCTGGCTTGCCGAGCACCTTAACCCGCACGCAGCGCTCTTGGTGTCAGGCGGGGTGCCGGCGCTCGCAGCGGCGACGGTCGCCGTCGTGCTCGCCCGGAAGTCTGAGTTGCGACTGAAAGTGAACGTCAGGGACCGACGCCGGATGGTGCGGATCGTCCCGCAGTCGGCGTAGCGCCGCTGGTGGGCTGAGCCGGGCGCCCACAAGGCGCCCGGCTGGCCGCGTTCCTAGGCTACGAGTCGACCTACGCCGCAAGGTGTGGATAGTCCGCTGCGCGCCCTTGGAACTGCAGCACGTCCGGGTTGCGGATGATTCCGTCCCGGATCTCGATGGCGCGGGAGATCGTCTCGTTGGCGTCCCAGGCTTCCGGGCCCGAAATGACCGTCTCGAGGAACGGCAGGAGCGCTTCGCTGATCTCCCAGCTGGACGAATTCCACAGGTAGGACGGGCTGTGGTCCACGGCGTAGTAGTTGATGTGGTCGCCCACCGTGAACATGGGCTCGGCGAACGTCGTGGTCCGCGCCCAACTGAAGCCCATGCCTTCGTCGCAGGAGACGTCAACAATCAAGCTGCCCGGCTGGAACGCATCCAGATCCTCGGTCCGCAGGTATGTCAGCGGCGAGTTCGGGTCCTGCAGCGTGCAGTTGACCACGATGTCGCTCGCGGCAAGGAACGGCGCCAGTGGCAGGCGCCCACGATCGGTGATGACCTCGCTCAGGAAAGGGGCATTCTGGTCGTGGTCGAACTGCACTATGCGCACCGAATGGATGGGGGAGCCGACCGCCGCAACACCGCGGTTGGTCAGCACCTGGACGTCGTGGATGCCGTGGGCGTTCAGGGCCGTGACCGCGCCACGCGCTGTGGCCCCGAAACCAATCACGACGGCGCTCAGCCGCCTCCCGTAGTCGCCCGTCGAGCCCGTCAGGGCAAGGGCATGGATGACGGAGCAGTAGCCCGCAAGTTCGTTGTTCTTATGGAAAACATGAAGCCCGAAGCCGCCGTCGCTGGCCCAATGGTTCATCGCCTCGAATGCGATCAGGGTCAGCTTCTTGTCGATGGCTAGCTGGGTGATGGCCCTGTCCTGGACGCAGTGCGGCCAACCCCAGAGGACCTGACCGTCGCGAAGATCCGCTAGGTCTTCCGGCTGCGGTTTGGGCAGGAGAATGACATCCGAATCGGAGATCAGTTCTTCACGGCTTGCCATGCCACCTACGAGGGGCTCAAGTTGGCTGTCCGAGAAGCCGAAACGCTCGCCGTAGCCGCGCTCCAGCCGGATGTGTTGCCGGAGTTCCGGAGCAATGCGCTCCAAGTGGAGGGGATGGACGGGCAGCCGACGCTCGTCCGGCTTCCGTGATGACGACAGGATGCCGAGGGTCATGGCGCCTATATGGCCGCTCACTTTTTGTTGCCGGTTGCCGGCTTGGCCACCGTTGCTGCGGAGGACTCTGAAGCCCTCTTATCCGCGCGCTTTTCTTTGATGGATTTGCCGGATTTTTTCGATGCAGCTTGGCGAGGTGATTTGTCAGCCATGATCGCTCCCTAGAGCAGAGCCGAAATGGCTCCTAGCTCCTGACGATACACCTAGGGGGTTGGGCGCCTTGTATCCAGGCGACCGGCCGGCGGCTGTTCGGTCCCGGGAAAGTGGGCCAATCGGCAAGAAAATGGAGCGGGCGACGGGAATCGAACCCGCGTATCGAGCTTGGGAAGCTAGCGCTCTACCATTGAGCTACGCCCGCATTACTCCGCAAATCAGCCGGAGCAGATCCCAGCTTAGCGCAGATGGCGCTGTGCCCCGGACATAGACCCGCCGGTATCACGGTCTCATCAATTTCCCTGCGGAGCTCGTAAAGATTCGGTTAAGGCTCGACGTGGGTGTGTTGCGCTGCGCCACGCCTGACTATTCTGTAGCAGTTAGCTGCTGTGTCATGGGGAACCCGGCTATGTCTATGAGCCGTACGCCGAAAGAGGATTCCGTGGCATTTGCAGAGCATGAAGTACTCATTGGTCGCGACGCCATGACCGTTTACCAATTCCTGGTGGACGGCCTGAACAATCCCCTGTGGCGCAGCGGAATCCGCAGCATTTCCCTCCGCTCCGGGCACGCTGGCGAAAAAGGGGCGGTCTACCAGCAGACTTTGGCAGGGCCGGGCGGGCGGCCGATCGCGGCTGACTTCCAAATCACTGAAGCCAGGCCCGGCGCTGAAGTGCGTTTCGCCGTCGTCGCCGGTCCTGCGCGCCCTACCGGGGGCTATTACCTCAGCACCGAGGGCCCCAATACCCGCCTGCGGTTCGCCCTGGAGTACCACCCCAAGGGCTTGCAGAAACTCATGAACAGCATGATCCAGAAGACCATGGAAGGTGAAGTGGTCCAGCTGGAACAGCTCAAATCGGTCATCGAGGAGCAAACGCCGGACGCGTAGTCCCCACCGCCTCCCTCGCCTCGCTCCGCTCGCCCAGGGAACCACCCTGGCGGCGTGGGCCCAGCACCGCGTCCCTCGCCTCGCTCCGCTCGCCCAGGGAACCCTGGCGGCGTGGGCCCAGCACCGCGTCCCTCGCCTCGCTCCGCTCGCCCAGGGAACCCTGGCGGCGTGGGCCCAGCTACTGCGCCAGCTTGAGTCCGCCCAAACCGGTGACCGGAGTGCTCGGCGTCGTGAGGCGGCCGCCAGTCAGGTCCCAATATTCGATCGTTCCGTTGCTTAGCAGGCCTGCGACTCCAGTGGAGTTGAGGCCCGTGACGCCCTTGAGCGAGCGCAATCCGGAGTAGTCCGTCCATCCGGTTCCCACCACCAGCCGTGCTTCTGACTTCGGCGTGGTGAGCCCCGAACCGCGGTAGAGGCGCAGGTTCCCGTTTGCTTCCACGGCCAGCAGGTCCTGGAAGCCGTCGGCGTCGTAGTCCACCATGCTTAGGCGGATCGCACTGACGCCCGAGCCCACTTGCGTCCGACCGACCAAGGCGGTGAGCCCCAGGTTCCGGTACAGGTAGAGCGCGCCGGTGGAATCGGTGGCGAGGATCTGCGGGAGCCTGTTGTTTCCACACCAGGTGCCTACGGCCATGGTCATCGACTGCCAGCCCGATCCGCCCAACGTCACTGGTGCTTTGAATCCTCCGCCCACTACGCCGGGGTAGAGCAGGAGCCTGCCATCCAGCATTTGGACCAGGACGTCGATCACGCCGTCGCGGTCCCAATCCGTGGTCATCACTTCTTTCGCCCCGGCAAAACCGGAGCCAACCGTCCGGGCGGGACCGAACGTACCGTTGCCGAGGGCCGGGTAGTCCCTCAGATTGCCCGAAGGGTCGACGGCGACGAGGTCACCGGTGCTGCGGATGGATGCCGCGCTGAGATCCAGCGTGGGCGGCTGTTGCTTGGCGATGGGGTCACAGACGGTCGGCGCAGGAAGCTGGGGTGGAGCCGTGCCGGCCCCAGGGCTGTTGACGGTGCCCGCGGGGAGGGTCGTATAGCCGAAGAGATTGACCACGCCCCACATCGTGTAGCTGTTGGGGGTGGTCTGGTAGTTGCCGTCCGTGAAGGTGATTCCGACGCCTATTACGTTGAAACGGGGGTCCCGCAGCAGCGCATCGTGGGCGGGCGAGCTTTTCCACCATTCGACAAGCTGGGCGGCATTCCGATCCCAGCGGACCGCGATGATCTCGCCTGCACCGTTGTTGGGGTTCAAGGCCCTGGGATCGGTCCAGAAGTTGCTGCGGTGTTCAATCACCTGGCGGCTGGCGATGTTGTTGGACCAATCCTGCGAAAGAGTGGACACCGTGGGGTTGTACTTCACCGGATTCAAGCCGAGCGAAGTCCTGTAGACGTTGATGGCATTGAAAACGGCGAGCACCTGGGCGGAATTGTCGTCGTTGACCAATGCATGCGGTGAAACCAGCGGGACGGCTGCGGGGGAGGACTTCGCCTGGGCTGGAGCCGGATCCGACTGCGGGACATCCCCTGCCGGGCGTCCGGGGAGCGGGTCCGGGCCGGATGCCGGCGGGATCGAGGGGAGCGGGGGCGGGCCGTCGACTGCCTTGGGCGACGTGCCGTTGCCGGGAGCGACGGCGGGGCTTGCCTGCGCGGGCGAGGTCGCCGCGTCGACGGTTGACGCGGTTCCCGCGCCCGCAGGGGCGGCTGGGGCTGCCGCTGCTTGTGCTGCGGTGGTGGGCGCGGCGGCCGTTGGTGACCCCGGCGCAGGTGCGGCCTGCGGAAGACCGGATCCCGACGGCGGTGCGGACGCCGTCGTCGTACTTTCAGTACCTGCGGTGGTGCTTGAGCTGGAAGGCGCGGCCGCGGCGGCAATTCCAGCGAGCGAGGCCGGGGCAGTCACCGGTCCGGAGGCAGGGGCCATCACCGTCAGAAGGCACGCCACCAATACGGCAACGGGCACCGTAATTCGTCTCAATGTGTCCCCGGATTCGCGTTGTACCACCGTTCCCAAGCAAAACAGCGGTAACGGCAGTCTATGTGGTGCACTATAGTCCCATGCTCCACTCCTGCACCACGGGGTACTCGGCGCATACGGTACTTTTGATCCTGTGCTGATCTCTGACCGCGACATACGTGCCGAAATCGACTCCCGACGTATTGTCTTGGAGCCCTACGACCCCGCGATGGTTCAGCCGTCCTCGGTGGATGTGAGGATTGACCGCTTCTTCCGGCTGTTCGACAACCACAAATACGCGCACATCGACCCCTCCGAAGAACAGCCTGAGCTGACCCGCCTGGTTGAGGTCGAGGGCGACGAACCCTTCATTCTGCACCCGGGCGAGTTCGTGCTCGGTTCAACATACGAGACCGTGAGCCTGCCTGACGACGTCGCCGCACGGCTTGAAGGAAAGTCTTCGCTGGGGCGCCTCGGCTTGCTGACGCACTCCACGGCCGGCTTCATTGATCCCGGGTTCTCGGGCCACGTGACGTTGGAACTGTCCAATGTTGCCACGCTGCCCATCAAGCTGTGGCCTGGGATGAAGATCGGCCAGTTGTGCTTCTTCCGGCTATCCTCTGCCGCTGAGCATCCCTATGGTTCCGGCGGTTACGGCAGCCGTTACCAAGGCCAGCGCGGCCCCACAGCGAGCCGCAGCCACCTGAACTTCCACCGGACGTCGGTCTAGCCCCTTCCGGCTTGCGTCGAGAGGTGAGCTCTCCCCAGACGCTCGCTCACTTGTGAGCCCCAAAACCCAAACGCTCGCTCAGATCATGTGAGCGAGCGTCGGCAGGAAACACCCTAAAAGTGAGCGAGCGTCGGAGACGGGGCCAACGGATCTCACGCCTCGAGGGACGCAATGGGCTCGGATGCCTTCGGTTTGCGCGAGGACTTGCGGAAGGCCTTGACCGTCGGCTCCACGAAGCGGGCTGCGAGCGGACCTGTGATGGCCATGAGCAGCACATACGCGGTGGCGAGGGCGGCAAGCTCGCGCGGGACGGCTCCCGAGGTCACGGCCAGGCCTGCAATGACAATGGAGAACTCACCGCGGGCGATCAGTGCGGCTCCCGCGCGGAAACGGCCAGGAATACCGATCCCTGCCCGCTTTGCCGCCCAGAATCCGGTCAGCACCTTGGTAACGGCGGTCGCGAAAGCCAGGAGCAGTGCCCAGCCCAGGACTGGCGGGATGCTGGACGGGTCCGTGTTGAGGCCGAAGGCTACGAAGAAGATAGCTGCGAAGAGATCCCGCAGCGGTTCAAGGATCCGCGTCGCGTTGTGGGCGGTTGCCCCTGAAATGGCAATGCCCAGCATGAACGCGCCCACGGCCGCGGAGACCTGGAGGGCGGACGCGATGCCGGCCACTAAAAGTGCGGCTCCGAGGAGATTGAGCAGGAAGACTTCAGAGTTTTCGCTGTGCACGGCCTGGGATACCCGATGGCCATGTTTGAGGGCCACCACCAGCACCAGGGTGACGACGGCCAATGCAATACCCACCGTCTGGAGCCCGCCCAGGAAGCCCACGCCTGCGAGGATCGCCGTAAGGATCGGAAGGTAGATGGCCATGGTGAGGTCTTCGAACACCAAGATGGCCAGCACCACTGGCGTTTCACGGTTACCGATCCGGCCTAGGTCCGTGATCACCTTCGCGGCGATGCCGGAGGAAGAAATATACGTGACACCGCCCATGACGATCGCGCCCACAAGTCCCCAGCCGAGCCACACGGCGATGCCCGCACCTGGAAGGAAGTTCAACAGCAGGTCCAACACGCCGGCTTGCCACGAGCGCCTCAGTCCGGTGACGAGTTCCGCGGCCGTATATTCCAAGCCAAGCATCAACAGGAGCAGGATGACGCCGATTTCGCCGGAAAGATGGGCGAACTCGTGCATGCCATCGAGCTTGATCAGTCCACCCGCCCCGAACGCCAGTCCCCCCACCAGATAGAGCGGAATGGGGGACATGCCGATCCTGCCGGCCAAGCGAGCCAGGAGGCCGAGACAGAAAACGACTGCCCCCAGCTCAATGAGGGTCAGGGCCAGGGGGTCCATGAACGTCAGCCGTTGCGCAGAATGGCAGCCGCAGAGTCAAGACCTTCCTGCGTACCGACAGCCACCAGCAGATCACCCGTGTGAAGGACGACGTCGGGAGCCGGTGAGGGAACCACTTCGCCTTCGCGCATGATCGCCACGATCGAGACACCACTGCGGGTGCGGATCTGGGCTTTGCCCATGGGCTGGTTGTTGAAAGGGGAGTCCGCGGTGATGGAGAACTGCCGCGTGACAATGCCGGGGATTTCCTTGTGGGCTTCGGCCAGGCGCATGGCGATGTGCTGCCCACCCAGGAGGTTGCCCAGGGCGGCGGCTTCGTCTGCGGTCAACGGGATGGATGCCTGGCAGGTATCGGGATCGTCCCATGTGGAGACGAAAAGCTCGGTCTCGCCTTCCCGCATCTCGACAACACCGATCCGGCGTCCCGAGGCCGTGATGAAATCCTTGCGGACCCCGAGGCCTGGAAGTTCTGTCTCATCCACGTTCATAAGTCCACCCTAGCCCTCTTGAAGGGACGGCGGAATGATGCCACTCGCAGCCGCCGCACAAAGCGGCCCGGGCCTTTCTAGGGGGTCAAAGCCAGGCCGCGCGCGGCGTCGTCGTAGTATTCGCGGTTCGCCAATCCGGCCGCTGCCGCCTCGTCGAGAACCACCACAGCGTCGGCATGCCATTGCAGGATCGAACCCGGGCACGACGCCGTCAGTGGGCCCTCGACGGCTGCAGCGATCGCGGCGGCCTTCGCGGCACCGGTGGCGATGAGCACCAGCCGGCGCGCATCCAGCACGGTCCCCAATCCTTGGGTGATGCAGTGAGTCGGGACATCGCCGTCGTGGTCGAAGAACCGGGCGTTGTCCCGCCTCGTGCGGGCCGTCAGCCGCTTCAGCCGGGTCCGGGAGGACAGGGAGGACCCGGGCTCGTTGAAGCCCACATGGCCGTTGGCGCCGATGCCGAGGATCTGCACGTCGACGCCGCCGGCGGCAAGGATGGCGGCGTCGTAGGCGGCCGCTCCCGCTTCGAGCTCGGCCTGGGTGGCGCCGGTACCGTCAGGGACATTCAGCCCAGCCAAGGGAAGCCCGATGACATCGCAGACCTCACGAATCAGGACCTGGCGGTATGACTGTGGGTGCTCCGCCGGAAGGCCTACGTATTCGTCCAACGCGAATCCCTTGGCGGCCGAAAAATCCACGCGGCCCGCCGCAGCTGCAGCCGCCAGCTCCGCGTACAGCCCCAGCGGCGACGAACCGGTGGCCAAGCCCAGCACTGGTCCCCTGCCCGAAGGAAGTCCTGAGAGAACGGCGTGGGCGGCGGCCGAAGCGGCCGATTCCGGGGTGGGCGTGACAATGACTTCCATGGCAACTTTCTGTCGATGGGTGGTGTTCAGGAGCTAAACGGCTGATTCAGCCCTTGCCGGGGCCGTTCAGGAGCGCCGTCAGGGCCTCGGAGACGGTGAGGGATGCACCATAGGTGACGATGTCCGCCCCGCCGCGCGGCCAGCCGCACTCGACGGCGATCACCGCGTGCCCCTCCGCCCTCAATCGGGCAAACACGGTCCACAGCGGGTGGTCGGCATCCAGTCCGCGCCCGACGACGGCGACCCGCGCGCCGTCGGGTACCTCGCCTTCGCGGACCACCGCCGAAGTCGTGGCAGCGGGGCCCCACGGCACACGGCCGACGGCGAAATTTGACCCGGTTTCAACTTGCACGATCGCCACGGGTTCCTCCCGTGCAAGCCACCTTTCGGCAGCTTCGGACACCTCGAAGGCCTCGGCGATGCGCTCGCCGTCGAGGGCCTTCGGGTCGGCAGGAACACCGGCAGCCTGCGACTGGCCTGGCTGCAACCCCAGCTGGCCCCTGATGGCGGCCTCCTGGATTTCCGCGGCGCCCGCAGCGGGGAAACGCGAGGACAGTGCCGCCGTGCGGGAAACAGCGTCAGCGAGGCGTTCCATGGGCAAGCGCCCCTCTTCAACGGCATCGGCGATGGCGGTGAGCGTCTGTTCGAAGAGGGCCGGTCCAGTTTCAGAACCAAGGCACAGCAGGTCTGCCCCGGCCATGAGTGCCCGGACGGCTGCTTCCGGAACGCCGGTCTGGGCGGACGCGCCGGCCATGTCGAGGGCATCCGTGATGATCACGCCGTCGAATCCCATGTCACGGCGCAGCAGGTCCTGCAGGATGCGCGAGGAGAACGTTGCCGGGCGGTCCGGGTCCAAGGCCTCGACCAGGATGTGGCTCGTCATGACCGTGGCTCCGCGGGCCGCGACGAGCGCACGGAACGGGACCAGTTCGCGCGCATCCAGCGTGGCGGCGTCGGCCGTGACACGGGGGAGCGCCAAGTGGGAGTCCGTGGTGGTGTCGCCGTGGCCCGGGAAGTGCTTGGCGCAGGATGCCACACCGGCGTCTTCGAGGCCGCGGATCCAGGCGGCGGTATGCCGGGCCACCAAATCCGGTTCGGCCCCGAAGCTGCGCACGCCGATCACGGGATTGTCCGGAGCGGAATTGACGTCCGCATCGGGGGCCAGATTCAAGTTGATGCCCAAGCCTGCGAGTTCGTGGCCGATGGCGCTGGCGCTGGCGGCCGTCAGTTCGACGTCGTCCAATCGCCCGAGTACCGCGTTGCCGGGCTGCGTTGATCCCGTGAGGTAGTGCAGCCTTGTGACGTCGCCGCCCTCTTCATCGACGGCGATGAGCGTGTTCGGGGAATGCGCCCGAAGTCCGGCGCAGAGCTCGCGCAACTGGACGGGGGACGCCACATTGGTGCCGTAGAGGCACACAGCCGCCAGCCCGGCGTCGTACGCGTCCAGGATCCAGACGGGGACGGCGATGCCGGTGAATCCGGGCATGAGGGTGCCTGCCGCGAGGCGGCGGCGGTGGGTGCGGGCGGGCCCGGTGGCAAAGGACTGAGTAACGGGGGACTGAATCGTGTCCATGTCCGGCTCCTTCGGAGGGTGCATAGCTGGGTAGTCAGGGCTGGAAACGGCGCAGGCGCGGCACTCAGGCCACACCAAGCTGGTTCCACAGGACCATCACGGCGGCTCCGCGCAGGACAATGTCCTGCGCGTCTGCCGCGAGACGGACGGACACCGGTGAAGGGTCCTGGTGCAATAGCCGCTCAAGCAGGGTCTGCTGGACGGCGTTGAGAAGGGGGCCTTCCAAAAGCCCCCGGGGTCCGCTGAGGACCACTTCGCCCAAATCGAGGGCGCCAACCACGGGCGCGAGGGCGATGGCGAGCCGCTCGCCTGCTTCCCGGAGTACGACGTCGGCCGCCGCCTCCGGTTCGGAGCTCGCCGCCGCTTCGGTCAGGGCCCGTTCGAGGCTGGGGACGGACATCCAGGTTTCGAGGCAGCCCGTCTTACCGCACTTGCACGTGGTGCCGCCGTCGGTGCCGACCGTGACGTGGCCGATTTCACCCGCCGCGGAGTGGGCGCCCCGGGCACGCCTGCCGCCCACAATGAGTCCTGAACCGACACCGCGGCCGATTTTCACGAGGACCATGTCGTCACTGCCGCCGCCGAACGTGTAGTCCGCGTGGACTGCGGCGTCGGCGTCGTTGGAAACGAGGGTCGGCAAGCCAGTGTGCTCCTGGAGAAGATCGCGTAGCGCGACGTCCTTCCATTCGAAGTTGGGCGCCGTGGTGACCACGCCGTCCGCGTTGACGATGCCAGGGGTCCCGACGCCGATCCCGAGCAGCGTGGCGGTGGCTCGTTCTTTTGCCTCGGATGCCAGCGCGAGGACCTCGTTGACCACGTCCTGTCCGGTTTCCTCGGAGAGGGTGCGCTCGACCCGTTCGAGAATGTTGCCGTCAAGGTCCAGGACGGCGGCGCGCAGCACGGAATTTTCGGCCAAATCCATGCCGATTACCTGGAGGCCTTGGCGGTTGATGTCTACCAGGATGGCTGGTTTGCCGGGGCGGACTTCATCCGATTGGCCCAGCTCCACCACGTGGCCGCGTTCCAGAAGGTCCGAGACGAGGTCCGATACCGTGACGCGGGTCAGGCCTAGGGTCCGGGACAGATCCGCGCGGCTCATCGCCCCTGCCGAGTGGAGTGTCTGGCGCACCAAGGAGAGGTTGTGGGCGCGCCCGTCCGAAGGCAGGGTCGCTGCGCCTGTTCGATCTGCGCCTGTTCGATGGGTGCCTGTTCGATGGGTGCGGGGGCGGTCACGAAGGGCTTCCATAGGAGTTAGTAAACTCTACTAACAATCAAGAATCAAGAGGTTTCGGCGGATTGTGTGGAATCAAGGAGCCTATTGATGACATACGCAGCCGCTAAGGACGCAGGCCCCCGGTAGACCGGGTGCGTCCGTCCTTTTCGGGTGCGAAGGGCAGGCGCTGGTGCCGGCACGGCCGCGCCGCACCCCACCGGCCCGCACCACTTAGCGCACCCCGCCAGCCCGCCCTCTTAGCGCAGCCGCTAAGGACGCCAGCACGCACCGCGCCGCACCCGCTAAGGACGCAGGCCCCCGGTAGACCGGGTGCGCCCGTCCTTTTCGGGTGCGAAGGGCAGGCGCTGGTGCCGGCACGGCCGCGAAGCACCCCACCACTTAGCGCACCGGGACGACCGCGATTTCCGTCTTGTCGGGTGCCTTCACGGGCAGGATCACCAGCAGGCCGGCCAAGAGCACCACCATGATGCCCAGAATTCCCCAGCGCTGGGCCCCACCCGGGGCCACCAGCGGCGTCGCCACAGTGATGCACAGGGTGAAAAGTGCGGGCGCCAGGAAGCTCACGGCCCTGCCGGTGGTGGCGTAAAGCCCGAAGAGTTCGCCGGACTCGCCGTCCGGTGCGAGCCTCGCGAGGTAGGCGCGGGAGGAAGCCTGGGCTGGTCCGACGAAGAGGCAGAGGAACAGGCCAAACACCCAGAAAGTGGCGCTGCCTGCCCAATGGGTTCCGAAGAACACGTAGTCGCCGTTGCCAAGCACCAGGATCATGGTCCCGGCTACCAGGAGTCCCATGAGGGAAATGACGATGACGGACTTGGGCCCGATCCTGTCATCCAGGAATCCGCCGATCATGGCTCCAACGGCAGCCACCACGTTCCCGAAAATCGCGAAGAAAATGACTTCTTTAAGTTCGAATCCAAAGGTCCCGGCCGCAATGACCCCGCCAAAGGTGAAGACCGCCGCAAGGCCATCGCGGAAGATGGCGCTCGCGAGCAGGAAGTAGATGGTGTGCGGGCTGGTTCGATAGATGGCCCTGATCCGGCGGACCAGCAAACCATAGGAGGCCAGGAACCCGAGCCGGGATTCCGGTTTCTTGACGGAGAGCTCCGGTATCGCGAAGAGGACCGGTAGCGCGAAGATGAAGAACCAGAGCGCGGAGAAGACGGCCACGAGCCTGATATTCAGGCTGTCCTGGGTGGATGCTCCGAACCACTCAAAAGACGGCTGGACGAAAAGCTGCAGCACCGCGAGCAGCGCGACAATTCCGCCCAGGTACCCCATCCCCCAACCGAAGCCACTCACTTTGCCGATATTGGCGGGGGTGGAGATCTGGGCCAGCATGGCGTTGTAATTGACGCCGGCGAACTCGAAAAACACATTGCCCAGCGCAATCAACGAGACGCCCAGAAGCAGGAACTCGGGCTTGGGGAAAACGAAGAAGCACGAGCCAGTCAGGACGGCCACAAGGGCGGTGTTGACCCCTAGCCACAGCTTCCGGCGGCCACCGGCGTCGGAGCGTTGACCCGTGACCGGTGCCAGGAGCGCAATCGCGACGCCGGCAATCGCCAACGCGGCGCCCAACGCCGCCGACGCAGAGTCTTCCCCGCCAAAGGCTTTGGATGTCAGGTAGACGGTGAACACGAAGGTGGTCATGACAGCATTGAATGCCGCGGAACCCCAGTCCCAGGATGCCCACGCCAGAATCTGGCCCTTGTTCGACAGGGCGGGCCCTGATGCAAGCTCGGATGCCGGGTGCGGGGCCTCAGGCGCAGCTGCCATGTTCATGGTCTGAATGGTAACCGCCCGAAGTGACACTTTTGGGACATCCAGGCAGCCTGCATCGCAGCCCATTCCCATACACCTTGGAAGCCGACATTGTTTGTCACATGCGGTTGATAAACTACCTGCACCGAACCCAACGTTTGACCGCCTGCTCCAACTTTTGACAACTCATTCCTGACTTTGCGGAGATTCCAGTGATCACAGTTCTTGCCGTGACCTTTGCAGCGGCAACTGTGGCGCCCTGGATCTTCCGGAAACTTCAGCGGAATGCCTTCTATGTCCTCGCAGCGGTTCCCACGGCCGCCTTCATCTGGCTGCTCCTGCAGTATGACCGGATCTATCCCGGCCAGAATCTTTCGGGTCCCGGCGCGGGCCCCACCGGCGGCTTCATCGAAGAAGACCTCCCGTGGATTCCAAACCTCAAGCTTGAATTCGCCTTCCGCATGGACGTCCTGGCGTGGGTGATGTCCTTGCTGGTCCTGGGCGTCGGCGCGCTGGTCCTGGTTTATTGCGCCCGATACTTCAAGAACAAGGATGCCGACCTCGGCGGGTTCGGGGCCCAACTACTTGCCTTCGCCGGGGCGATGTTCGGCCTGGTGACGGCGGACGACCTCCTGATGATGTTCATCTTCTGGGAACTCACCACGGTCCTGTCCTATCTCCTGATCGGCTACGCGCGCACCCGCCTCGCCGCCCGGCGTTCGGCCTTGCAGGCCCTCATGGTCACCACCGCGGGTGGCCTCGCCATGCTCGTCGGCCTCATCATTTTGGGCCAGGCGGCGGGAACATACCGGATTTCGGCGATCATGACGGAAGCGGCCACCCTCGTCACGGGACCCGCGCAAGGTGCGGTTGCTGCCGCCGTCGTACTCATCCTGGTGGGTGCGATTACCAAATCGGCGCTGGTCCCCTTCCACTTCTGGCTCCCGGGCGCCATGGCCGCACCCACCCCGGTGAGCGCCTACCTGCACGCAGCGGCCATGGTGAAGGCCGGCATCTACATCGTCGCCCGCATGGCCCCGGGGTTCAGCGAGAGCCCGTACTGGTTGCCGCTGGTGCTCGGGCTGGGCCTGGCGACGATGCTGGTGGGCGGCTACCGGGCACTCCGCCAGACCGACATCAAACTCATCCTCGCCTATGGCACCGTCAGCCAGCTCGGGTTCCTCACCATGGTGGTGGGCCTCGGCAGGCCGGACGCCGCACTGGCCGGACTCGCGCTTCTCCTGGCGCACGGCCTCTTCAAGGCTTCCCTGTTCCTGGTGGTGGGCATCATCGACCACCAATCCGGCACGCGCGATATCCGCAAACTCTCTGGGGTGTACAAGTCCTCAAGGGCACTCGCCATCGTGGCGGGGATCGCCGCCGCATCCATGGCCGGCATACCTCCGCTCGCAGGTTTCGTGGCCAAGGAATCCGTGTTCGAAGCGTTCGTCCACTACGGCGCTGGCAGTTACGGCGCTGGCGCTGCGTCGCAACCGTGGGGGCTGATCCTCTTGGTGGGCTTGGTCCTGGGGTCCATCCTCACGTTCGCTTACAGCGCCCGCTTCATGTGGGGTGCGTTCGCCACCAAGCCGGGCGTGGACCGGACGCCGTTCAAAGCCATCCAGCCATCGTTCCTGGCGGCGCCCGCCATCCTGAGCTTCCTCACCATCGTGTACGGTCTCTGGCCGGATCCCGTTGACGGCTGGATCCAGCCGTATGCAGCGCTTTTCAACGGGAATCACGACGGCGGTGCCGCCTCAGCCGCCGTCAGCCACCTCGCGCTGTGGCACGGCCTGACGCCCGCCTTGGGACTGACCGCCGTGACTTTCGCGGCCGGCGTCGGGATGGTTTACGCCCGCAACTTCGTGTCCCGGGCGCAGAGCCGCGTCCCGGACTGGGTGGACGGGGACCGCGCCTACCAGCGCACCATCGGTGCCTTGGACGACGTCGCCGTCTGGGTGACGGGGCGCACGCAACGCGGTTCCCTGTACTTCTATCTGGCAGTCATTCTCACGGTGGCTTTCGCCGTCCCGCTCACGGCACTCATCGTGGCCAACAAACCGCTTCCTGGCGGCCTCTTTCTGATCGACCCCAACTCGCCGCTCCAGCTCATCGCCGCGGCGGGGATCGTTGTTGGCGCGTTGGCCGCCGTTCGGGCCAACAAGCGCTTCCTCGCCGTGCTGATGGTGTCGGTCACCGGCTACGGCATCGCGCTCATGTTCGCGTTGCAAGGAGCCCCGGACCTCGCCTTGACGCAAATGCTGGTGGAGACCATCATCCTGGTGGCCTTCGTGCTGGCGATGCGCAGCCTCCCTCCGGAGCTCCGGGACCGTACCGGAGGTAAGTACCGGGTGGTTCGCGTCATTATCGGTGTGGCGTTCGCGGTCACCATGATCTTCGTGGCGATCTACGCCATGGGCGCCCGTATCGCCGAGCCTGTGTCGCTCTCTTTCCCGCGGCTGGCCTATGAAGGCGGCGGCGGACTCAACGTGGTCAACGTGACGCTCGTGGACATCCGGGCTTGGGACACCTTCGGTGAGATCTCGGTGCTGGCAGTTGCCGCTACCGGCGTCGCGAGCTTGATCTTTGTCCGCAGCCGGGGGGAGCGCCTCAATAAGGCCGCCACGATTCCCGAAGGCACCGTGGGAAGGCGCACCGCCGTCGGGGGCAGTTCGCGCGACGACGCCTCCCTGGCACTCGCCCGCAAGTTCGCCGGCTCCCTGACGGACCCCTGGCTGGTGGCCGGCCGAACCCTGGCACCCGAACGGCGTTCCATCATCTTCGAGGTGGTCACGCGGCTGATTTTCCACTCGATGATCGTCTTCTCGGTGTACCTCCTGCTGGCGGGACACAATCTTCCGGGAGGCGGCTTCGCCGGCGGACTCACTGCCGGGCTCGCCTTGACCATCCGTTACTTGGCCGGCGGACGGTTCGAGTTGCGGGAAGCCGCACCGATCAGCGCCGGCATGCTGCTGGGAACCGGTCTTGCGACGGCGGCCGCGGCGGGCTTCGTCCCGCTGCTTCTGGGCGGCCAGGTGTTCCAGAGCGCCATCATCGGGTTCTGGCTGCCGCTGTTCGGTGACATTAAGTTCGTGACCTCCACGATCTTCGACATCGGCGTGTACCTCGTGGTCGTAGGCCTGGCCTTGGACGTGCTGCGGAGCTTGGGAGCCGAAATCGACGAACACTTCGAGGAGACCGCCAGCGGAGACGTGCGGGATTCAGGGGGAGCCCGATCCGAAGCCCCCACGGCCACTGCGACCGCGGCAACCACTGCAACCGCGGCAACCACTGCAACCGGGAAGGGGACCCCATGAGCGTCAACTTGACCTTGCTGATCGTCATGGGCGTGCTCTATGCCTGTGGAATCTATTTGATCCTGGAACGCAGCCTGACCCGCGTTCTCCTCGGGCTCATGCTCCTGGCCAACGCTACCAACCTGCTGATCCTCGCCACGGGCGGGTACGCCGGACTTGCCCCGCTGTTCACCAAAGCAACGGATCCGCGCGACTACAACGATCCCTTGCCACAAGCGCTGATCCTGACGTCGATCGTGATTTCCTTCGCCGTGACGGCATTCATGCTCGGCATCATCTACCGGACCTGGGCGTTGGCACGCCAGGACGATATCCAGGATGACGCCGAAGACCGCCGCGTCGCCAAGACACCGAGCTTTGACGCCGAGGACGATTCCGTGGTCCCTGAGGAAACGTCGGAGTTCCCGGTCACGGCAGTCACGGAAGCAGCGAAGGAAGGAGGACCCCAGTGAACATCGCCAGCCTCGCGCCGCTCGCCGTCGTACTTCCCATCCTCGGTGCCGCACTGACGTTCGCCCTGAACAGGAACCCGCTGGCACAGCGCGCGGTCAGCATCGCTCTGTTGTCCCTGACGTTGCTCCTCGAATGCGGGCTTCTCGCCTCGGCATGGACCACAGGCACCGCATCCGTCACCATAGGTGGTTGGCAGCCGCCGTTTGGCGTGGTGATGGTGGTGGACCAGTTCTCCTCGCTCATGTTGGTGGTCTCGTCCGTCATCAGCCTCGCGGTGCTGATCTATGCCACCGGCCAGGGGATGGCCGACGGCGACCGCGAGGCACCGGTGTCGATCTTCCACCCGACCTACCTGATCCTGGTGGCCGGTGTCTCGAACGCCTTCCTCACGGGCGACCTCTTCAACCTGTACGTCGGCTTCGAGATCTTGCTGACGGCGAGCTACGTGCTCATGACACTGGGCGGGACGGGTCCGCGCATCCGCGCCGGGGTCACCTACGTGGTGGTTTCCGTCGTGTCTTCGGTGTTGTTCCTGATCGCCATTGCGATGATTTACGGAGCCACCGGGACCATCACCATGGCGGACCTCGCCATCAAGCTGGCCGAATTGGATCCGGGCACCCAGAACCTGCTCCACGTCATGCTGCTCGTGGCGTTCGGTATCAAGGCTGCCGTGTTCCCGCTGTCCTTCTGGCTGCCTGACTCGTATCCGACCGCACCAGCACCGGTCACCGCCGTATTCGCCGGCTTGCTCACCAAGGTGGGCGTCTACGCCATGGTCCGCACGGAGACCCTTCTCTTTCCGGGCGATACCTTGAATACCCCGTTGATGGTGGTAGCGCTCCTCACCATGCTGGTGGGCATTCTCGGCGCAATAGCACAGAGCGACATCAAACGATTACTCTCCTTCACCTTGGTCAGCCATATCGGCTACATGGTGTTTGGGCTGGCCATGTCTTCGGTGGCCGGGCTTGCGGCTGCCGTCTTCTATGTGGCCCACCACATCACGGTCCAAACGAGCCTGTTCCTGGTGACGGGTTTGATCGAGCGTCGCGGTGGGAGCTCGTCCATGGACAGGCTGGGTGGGCTTGCCAAGCTGTCTCCCCTCCTTGCGCTCTTGTTCTTCATTCCGGCCATGAATCTCGCAGGAATCCCGCCCTTCTCCGGGTTCCTGGGGAAGCTCGGACTCCTGCAGGCAGGCATCGCACTGGGGACACCACTGGCCATTACCTTGGTGGTGGGGGGAGTGGTCACCAGTCTCTTGACCTTGCTGGCAATTGCCCGTGTCTGGAACCGCGCATTCTGGCGGAAACCCGAGGACGCGGACTACCCGGCCCCAATCCTCAAGGACACGACGGCTGTCGGCCTGCTTCCGCGGACCATGGTGGGGCCAACCGCCGCGCTGGTGGTCTTTGGCGTGGCGCTGACAGTCTTCGCCGGTCCGCTGTTCCAATTGGCCGGAAACTCCGCGGAACAGATGTTGGACCGTACGGCGTACATCCACTCCGTGCTCGGCGGGAATGCCCAGGTTCCGGGAGGTGGCAAGTGAGCCGCAAGCGGATTTCATTCCGCGCTGAGTTGCCCCTGCTGGTCTGGCTGGTGGTCATCTGGGGTGCGCTCTGGCGGGACTTCAGTCCAGGCAATCTGGTGTTCGGTGCATTGATCGCGGTGGTGGTAGCCAGGATCTTCTACTTGCCTCCCGTGGAGCTCAGCGGCCGCTTCAACGTGCTGCGTGCCATTCCTTTCGCGGTGGTGTTCCTCGGCAAAGTCGTCGCCGCGAGCTTCCAGGTGATGTACCCGGCGATCTTCCGCGGACCTTCGGTAACCAACGCCGTCGTCGCCGTTCCTCTGCGCAGCCATTCCGACCTCATGGTGACCGCCACAGGGCACGTGATTTCGCTGATTCCGGGTTCCTTGATCGTGGAGGTGGATCGCTCCACGTCCACGCTCTATATCCACGGGCTCAATGTCCGGGACCAATCTGATATCGCCAAGCTGCGCAAGGAAGTCCAGGACACGGAGGCCTCGCTGATCCGGATCATGGGTACCCGTGCGGAAGTGGACGCACTCCAGGCCGAAGGCTGGCCTGCAATGAGGGGAGCTGGCTCGTGAAAGATATCGTGCTGATCGTTACGGCGGTGATTCTCAGCATCGCGGCGGCCGGCGCGATCTACAGGATCGCCGTCGGGCCTTCCCTGCTGGACCGGGTGCTCGCCTCCGACGTGCTGCTCGCCATACTGGGCGCCGCGCTGGCCATCGACATGGCGGTCAACAGGCACCTCAACAACCTCGTCCTGCTCGTCGCGCTGACGCTGATCGGGTTCGTCGGATCGGTGACGGTGGCCCGCTTCGTGGCCGACCGGAGGGGACAGGTCAATGACTCCTAACGCCACCGGAGCGGACGCCGTGATCGATGCCGTCACCGCAGTACTGCTGATTGTTGGTGCGCTCATGTCATTGGGCGCGGCAATCGGCCTGTTGCGCTTCCCGGACCTCATGAGCCGCATGCACGCAGCTACCAAGCCGCAGGTGCTGGGGCTGTTCCTTGTCTTGGCGGCTATGGGCCTGCAGATGCGTGAATGGTGGGTGTGGCCGATCCTGGCAGTCGCCTGGATTTTCCAGCTGCTGACGGTGCCCGTGTCCGCACACATGGTGGGCCGGGCGGGCTACCGGACTAAACACCGCCACCCCGAACTGCTCAGCGCCGACGAGCTCGAGGCCGTGGTGCTGCGGGCTGCCGGTGAAAGGGCGGCGGAGAAAGCTCAGGAAGCGGACTCGGCAATGCCCCGGAACGGGAACGGCGGCCGCAACGGGAGGAACGCAGGCGCTGACGGCGGGCCGTCAGCCTAGACGATGTCCTGCGTCTTCGAGAAGCGCGAGATGGCGCGCTGGGTGCTGCGGCCGGCGACAACCTGGATGATGGCGCTGACAGTGGCCGAAATCAGGGCGAAGGTCAACGCTGAGCGGAGGCTCGCCTCCATGTCGTCATTGCCCTTGGGCGGCTTGTTGCCCGTGGTTTTTTCCCACAAGGCATTGACGAGCTTGGTGCCGACAAAGCCTGCGCCGATGCTCACGCCGGTGCCGAGCAGTTTGATGAGGAGGTTCATTCCGGGACTCCTTGCGGGAGGAAACAGGACCGACCCCAGCCTAACCCCACTTCAGGGCAGTTCCGGAGCAACGGATGGCGGTTGGCGCCTCAGCCGGAAGAACTCCTGCAAGGCGCCCGGCTTTGGACGCACGGGCACGATGTCACGGTCCTCGGCCAGCACCGCATCCACCGTGCCGAGGGTGAGGAGCTCATCCAGCAGCACCAGCGTGGGCGGCATGAGCTTGAGGGTTCCCGCGGCTTCGGCATCCAGGATTGCGCGGACCGGCATCCACAGGGACGATGACGCTTCCGTGGTTTGGTGCTTTGGCTCGGCACCGGAAACCGGGCAGGCAAGGTAGAAGTACGTGTCGAAGCGCTTGGGCTGGTCTGCCGGGGTGACCCAGTTGGCCCACGGGCGGAGGGTGGCGGCGTCGAGCTTCAGCCCGGCTTCTTCGAACACCTCGCGCTGCGCGGCGGCCAGCACCCGCCCGGCGTTGAACCGGGCGGAGGAGGGCTCAGCGGCGATGCTGCTCCGGTTCCATGCGGCGGCGTGCCGCTCGACGACGTCGTCCGCGAAGTCCCAACCGGAGCTGTCCGCCTGGTCCACTCGTCCGCCAGGGAAGACGACCATGCCCGCGGCAAAATCCATCGTGGACACTCGGTGCTGGACGAACACTTCCAGGACAGTCCCAGCGTCGGCAGTAACTTCAGAGGCTGCCGCATCTTCAGATCCCGAAGGAGTCGGGGCGTCGCGGACCAGGATCACGCTCGCGGCAAGCCTCGGTTCGGCCACCGTGGTGCTGTTCGCTTCGCCAATGCCTGCCAAGTCCGCTCCTTTGCCCGCGCGCGTCACATTCTGCTGGATCATTCTCCCAGTTTCTGCGGCGACCCGCGCCATTCCGGGCCGCCCTGCGCTCATCCGGCGGATGATCCAGCAGAATCCATCGTTTGTGACCGTTTCGGGTGCGTGAACACCGCGCCCGCAACCCCGCCAAGGTGTAAACTGAACCACGCCCAAAAGGGTGGATTGATAACGACAGGGGAGCGCCGCCGTCGGGCTCGCAGCAATGCGGCACGGAGGACGGGCGCTGAGAGTGCGGACAGCCGCAGACCCTCGAACCTGATCCGGCTAGTACCGGCGCAAGGGAGTCGAGTTCTCATAGTGTCCGGAACCGGCGCGGCGGAGGCCGCTCGCAGGCAACCGGAAACACTTTCCCCTCCTGTTCCTCAGGAGGACAAAATGACTGGTATTTCTGCAAGGCCGGGCATCACCAAGCCTGGTTACAACTGGCGCGTCGTGGACATCGTCGTGGCGGCACTGATCTCCATCGCCGGTGGCGTGATCTTCTGGGCATGGGACCAGATGGCCCTGGTTTCCACCCCAGTGACCGCCGGCTACCCGCCCCTGAGCGGCCTGATCGCCGGCGGGTGGATGATTCCGGCTGTGTTGGGCATGCTCATTGTCCGGAAGCCCGGTGCGGCGATTTTCTGCGAAACCGTTGCCGCCACCAGTGAGCTCATCATGGGTTCCCAGTACGGCACCACGGTGCTGATCTCGGGCCTGCTCCAGGGCCTCGGTGCGGAACTCATCTTCCTGGCCTTCATGTACAAGAAGTTCAACCTGCCGGTGTCCCTGCTGGCCGGTGCCGGTGCGGGCCTGTTCTGCGGGCTCAACGATTCCTTCCTGCCGTGGGGCTGGAACATCGCCTACGAGGCCGGCGACAAGCTCGCGTACATCGTGTTCTGCACGATCTCCGGTGCCGTCATTGCCGGTGCGCTGGCCTGGATCGCGACCCGCGGCTTGGCCAAGACCGGTGTCCTGAGCGCGTTCGCGTCCCGCAAGGCCGCCTCGGAGCCCGTCTTTTCCTGATGCCCAGTCCTGATTCCGGCACCCCTGCTGTGGTGCGACCCGCCGCCATTTCCGCGCAAGGCTGGGGCTGGCGGCACGCCGGCCGCACCACGCAGGCCGTCCACGCCTTGGACCTGGACATCCGTTCAGGCGAGCGTGTGCTTCTGCTTGGCCCCTCGGGCGCAGGCAAGTCGACCCTCCTGCATGCCCTGGCGGGCGTGCTGGGCGAGGAAGGCGACGACGCCGACGAGACGGGCTCGTTGCTGGTGGACGGCGTTTCGCCGAAGGCCCAGCGGGGCCGTGCCGGACTCATGCAGCAGGACCCCGAAACCCAAGTAGTGCTTTCCCGGCTGGGCGACGATGTCGCGTTTGGCGCCGAGAACCTTTGCGTCCCACGGGAAGAGATTTGGAAACGGGTTCACGAAGCGCTCGACGACGTCGGGCTGCGGAATAGTGCCAGCGGCAACTTTGCGCTCGACCACCCGACGTCGGCCCTCTCGGGCGGCCAGAAACAGCGTCTGGCGTTGGCCGGCATCCTGGCGATGCGGCCGGGCTTGATCCTCCTGGACGAGCCGACCGCAAATCTGGACCCCGCGGGTGTGCTCGAGGTGCGTGATGCTGTCGGACGTTGCCTGGACAAGACCGGCGCCACCTTGGTGGTGGTGGAGCATAGGGTCTCGGTCTGGAAAGACCTCGTGGACCGGATCGTGGTGCTCCAGCCGGGCAGCTCTTCCTCCGCGGGCGGCTCGACGCCGGCTGTGCTCCTGGACGGTGATCCGGACACCGTTCTGGCGCAAGCAAGGGACATGCTCACTGCTGCAGGCGTCTGGGTGCCCGGGTATGTGCCGGCCACCCGGCCGCGTTCGGGAACAGGCTCCGGCTCCGGGGCCGCAGTCGGCTCCGGGGCGGGGAGCTCCCGGAATGGGGGCGAGCTGCTGCTCGCCACCCAGGAGCTTGCGGTGTCCCGTGAACGGTCACGGCGCCGGGGGTTCAAAACCATCCCGCCCCTTCCTGTGCAGGCCGGACTCCACGCCGAAGTGCTCGCAGGGCAGGCGCTGACCATCACGGGCCCCAACGGCGCCGGAAAATCGACCTTCGCTTTGACCCTTGCGGGCCTGTTGGCGCCGGTGTCCGGCACGGTGACTGCCGCCGTCGGGCTCAGCGACGGCGCCGGCACGGACCCGTTCAAGTGGAAGGCCCAGCAGCTGATCTCCCGTATCGGGACCGTGTTCCAGGAACCCGAGCACCAGTTCGTCACCGGCCGCGTGCTCGACGAGCTCATGTTCGGCCCTAAGCACCTTGGCCATGGCGAGGAGCGAGTGGACGAATTGCTGGAGCGGCTGCGCCTGGGGCATCTCGTGGACGCTAATCCGTACACGCTCTCCGGGGGCGAAAAGCGGCGGCTATCCGTGGCCACTGTGCTTGCCGCGCACCCCCGCGTCCTGGTGCTGGACGAACCCACCTTTGGCCAGGACGCGAACACTTGGGCCGAGCTTGCGTCGTTCCTGTCCGAACTGCTCGACGCCGGCACCTCCGTGGTGTCCGTGACCCACGACCAGGAATTCAGCTCCGTCCTGGGCGGCACCGAGATGCGGCTCGAGCCTGCGTTCCAAGGCGGGGCCCGGCAGGAAGCGGGTGCGGCATGAGGGAAGCCCTGACCCTGCGCGGCAACAATGCCCTCCTGACACGAGCGAATCCGCTGGCCAAGTTCGTGTCGGTCTTCCTCATCACCTTGGTGTTGGCGCTGTCCATTGACCTGGTGTCCGCCTCGACGGCGCTCGTCGGCGAACTGGCGTTGTTCCCCCTCGCGGGGCTCACCGTGCGCTTGCTCTGGCAGCGCGGCTGGCCCCTGATCATCGCGGCGGTGCTGGGCGGCTGGAGCACCGCGATCCTGTCGGCTGACAGCGGCAGGATACTGCTCGACGTCGGGATCTGGTCTATCAGCGAAGGCTCGCTTCAGCTGGGAGTCGGCTTCATGCTGCGCGGCTTGGCGATCGCGTTGCCGGCCATCCTCCTGATGAGTTGCACCGACCCCACCGATCTTGCCGATGCCCTGGCCCAGAAGGCGAAACTGCCGCACCGTTTTGTCCTGGGTACCTTGGCAGCGCTGCGGCTAGTGGGGCTCATGGCAGAGGAGTGGCAGACCATCGGCATGGCACGGCGCGCGCGGGGTGTCGGATCTCATGGGAGCCCGCTGCAACGGTTCAAGGCCATGCTCGGGCAAAGCTTCGGGCTGCTGGTCCAGGCGATCCGTCGGGCGTCCCGCTTGGCTGTGACCATGGAGGCGCGAGGCTTCGGCGGTGGACGGCGGACCTGGGCGCGGGAATCCACCTACAGTCGCTTGGACGTCTGGGTCCTGGTTGGCGGGTTGGTCATCGCAGCGGCGGCCGTGCTCGCGGCCCAATGGGCCGGGACGTGGCACTTTGTCTGGCTGAAGCAGCCCAACTAGCTCGCAGTTGTTGTCGTTTTGAGGCCTCATAACGACAACAACTGTCAGTCACTTGGGTGTTGTCGGGCGGGCCGCCCGCATCAGGATGCCTGCACCGCCGTCGAACGTTGTGGTGTGGAATCTCGACGCCCTGGCGACTTCCACGAACCCCCACCGACGATGCAGTTCGATTGACGCGAGGTTGGACGCGTTGACGATGTACCAGGCTTCCGACGCGCGGCGCCATATCCAATCCAGCCGGGCTTGGGTGAGGGCAGTCCCGATGCCGCTGCGTCGACAATCCAGCCGCACGGTGACGCCGCCCAGGTAGTGCCCCTTTAGGGCGGCACCGTCGTCATGGCCCCAGAAATGGGTCTTCCCCCAGCCAAGAAAGCCCCCGACGTCGGATGTTCCGCGGGTGCAAGCGACCAGCACGAGGCGGGCGTCGTCGTCGATGGCTGCCGCCAGCCTTGCGGGGTCCGGAAGGAAACGGCCCGCTTGGGCCTCGACGTCGAGGATGTGGGCGATGTCGCTGCCTTTGGCCGGGCGGACTTCAGCCTTGAGTCCCATGCTCACGAAACTCGAGGCGGGGTCTGACGCATCACTGGGGCGCTCATTCGAGAGAGCCTCTCGCAGCGGGTGTGAGCCTGTCAATCCCTGGCGTGGCCGTTGCCCTGAAACCTGGGCCGGGAATTTTGTTGACCCCGCGGTTCGTTGTACCCCACGAGTGGCTGGCTTCCGGTAGCCGCGCGAGAGTTGCGAAGGCTTCGGAACGCGCATATCGCACCAGACGACTATTATTCGGCAGAATTGGCGTGTTGCGTCACAAAACCTCCGGTCCGTAGACCATCTGTGATATTTATTGGTCATGACGCAACCGACTGCCGAACATGTAGGTCTCCTCCTTCGCGACGCCCGCGGCGAAAAGGGTTGGACGCAGGGACAGCTCGCTTCGGAACTGGGCACCAGCCAAAGCGCCATTGCCCGGATGGAACAGGGCAAGCAGAACCTCAGCCTCCGCATGATCGAGCGGCTTGAGTCGATCTTCGGGCGCACCATCGTCAAAGTCGGCAAACGGCAGATGACCCACCTGCGAGTTGAGGGCGGACGCACGCTCTCCGGCTCGGTGGACGTCAACAGCAGCAAGAATGCCGGCGTCGCACTGCTTTGCGCGAGCCTCATCAACCGCGGCACCACCACCTTGCGCCGGCTTGCCCGGATCGAAGAAGTCAACCGGATCGTCGAGGTTTTGACCTCCATCGGTGTCGAATGCACCTGGCTGAACGGCAACGATCTGCGCATCCGCCGCCCGGAGACCCTGGACCTCGCCTCCATGGACGTGGAGGCCGCACGCCGCACCCGAAGCGTCATCATGCTGCTGGGTCCGCTCCTCGATGAGGCGGCCTCGTATCAATTGCCCTACGCCGGCGGTTGTGATCTCGGGACTCGAACGGTGGAACCGCACATGCAGGCGCTGCGGCAGTTCGGGCTCTCCGTGGAGGCCAAGTCCGGCTTCTATTCCGTGCAGGCCCCACCGGCCGACGGCGACCACCGCACCTTCGTCCTCACGGAGCGCGGCGACACCGTAACCGAGAACGCCATCATGGCCGCCGCGCACCGCAGCGGCACCACCGTGATCCGCAATGCCAGCCCCAATTACATGGTGCAGGACCTCTGTTTCTACCTGCAGGGGCTCGGCGTGGTGATCGACGGCATCGGGACAACCACCCTGAAGATCACGGGCCGCCCGGCGATCGACGTCGACATTGAGTACTTCCCATCCGAAGACCCGATCGAGGCCATGAGCCTGATCACCGCAGGCATCGTGACCAACTCGGAAGTCACCATCTGCCGGGTCCCCATCGAGTTCATGGAGATTGAACTGGCCACGCTTGAGCAGATGGGCCAGCAGCTCGACATCTCCGGGGAGTACTTTGCACGCAACGGACGGACACGCCTGGTGGATGTCACCACCAAGCCATCACGATTGCGCGCGCCGGAGGACAAGATCCACCCGATGCCGTTCCCCGGGCTGAACATCGACAACTTGCCGTTCTTCGCGGTCATCGCCGGCAATGCCGAGGGCCAAACCATGATCCACGACTGGGTCTACGAGAACCGGGCGATCTACTTGACCGAGCTCAACAAGCTCGGTGCCCAGGTCCAACTTCTCGATCCGCACCGCATCTACGTCAATGGCCCCACCAAATGGCGTGGCGCGGAAGTCGGATGCCCCCCGGCCCTCCGTCCCGCAGCTTGCCTGCTGTTGGCCATGCTTGCAGCCCGCGGCACGTCCGAGTTGCGGAACATCTACGTGATTGAGCGCGGATACGAGGACCTGGCGGAGCGACTCAACACCATCGGCGCCAAGATCGAGTACTTCCAGGACTGACCAACGCAACATTCTGCTGGATCATCGCTGGGGTCGCCAGCACTGTCGGGAGCATGCAAGATCCCGCCCGGCCCCGGACCCGCCCTGTCTCCGCAGGGCTGCCATGGCGCACAATTGATCCGTGCGCACTTTTGGTGTGGAAGAGGAATTGCTGATCGTCGATCCCGTGACCGGCGAGCCGCTCGCCCTTGCCGACGCGCTCCTCTCGGGCCCGGCTCACGATGGCCCCACCCACGAAGGCCCGGTCCACGATGCCCAGGACGGCCCCGAAATCGGAGCTACATTTGAGGAGATCGACGGCCCCGATACCGGCCTAAGCCACGAGCTCAAGCTTGAGCAGATCGAAACCCAGACCCGGCCATGCCGAAGCTACGCGGAGCTCTTGCACCAGATCCGCAGGGGGCGGGGCCTCGCGAGCCACGCCGCACGGCGCCACGGCGCAAGGATCGCAGCGTTGGCCACATCACCCGTGGACGCCGCGTTGCACACCACTCCGGATCCCCGGTACGCCATCATGCTCGAACGCTTCGGCATCACCGCTCACGAACAGCTCACTTGCGGATTCCACGTACACACCTCGATTGAGTCTCCTGAGGAAGGCGTGATGGTCCTCGACCGCATCCGGGACAAGCTCGCCGTCTTCACCGCAATCAGCGCCAATTCACCCTATTGGCGGGGCCTGGTTACGGGTTTTGAGAGCTACCGGACGCAGGCGTGGAACCGCTGGCCTTCGTCGGGACCGTCAGCCATCTTCGGTTCCTTGGCTTCGTACCGGCGGGTTGTTAGGAGGCTCATCGAAACGGGAGTGTTGCTGGACGAGGGGATGGTTTACTTCGACGCCAGGCTGTCCCGGCACGTTCCCACGGTGGAGGTCCGGGTAGCCGATGTCTGCCTCCGGGCCGAAGATGCGGCGCTCATTGCTGTGCTCGTCAGGGCCTTGGTTGAGACCTCTGTTCGTGAATACCATGCCGGAATAGAACCGGCGGCCGTGCCCACGGCGCTTTTGCGGATGGCGTCCTGGCAGGCAAGCAACTTTGGACTCCGCACCGAACTGCTGGACTTTGGAACCTTTCGCCCGGAGCCCGCCGCGGACGTCGTCTGGTCGTTGGTGGAGTATCTGGAACCTGTGCTCGCCGAGCAGGGTGAATTCGACTTGGTTCAAACCGGCGTGGCTGCCATCCTGAGCCGTGGCAACGGCGCTATCGAACAGCGTGGTGTTGCCGAGCGGTGGAGCGAGAGCAACGGAAGCGCGCCCGACGCCGCCGGGCTGGCCGCCGTCGTCGAGCACGCCGTTCAGATCACAATGCGCTCAGAGAGGGACGAGAGCGACACCAAGCCGCAGCCCGTCCTCACCTGGGTGCGCCAGGACTGGCGCGAAGCGCCGGGCTAACCCGACGCAAAGCTAGACCTGCTTGAGGGCCCGCTCCAGGTCCCGGATGAGGTCGTCCACATCCTCCAGCCCCACCGAAAGCCGCACGACGCCGTCGCTCAGGCCGATGGCCGCGCGGCCTTCCGGACCCATGGCGCGGTGCGTGGTGGTGGCGGGATGGGTGATGAGGGACTTGGAGTCGCCCAGGTTGTTCGAGATGTCGATGACGGCGAGCCCGTCCAGCAGCGCGAAGGCGGCCTCTTTCGCCGAACGCCCCGCAGAGGGGAGAAGCTCGAAGGTGAGCACGGTTCCGCCGGCCTTCATTTGCTTCGCGGCGAGCTCGTACTGCGGGTGCGACTTCAGCAGCGGGTACTTGACCCAGCTAATCGCCGGCTGTTCCTCAAGCCATTCAGCGATCCGCAACGCAGACGCCGAGGAGTGATTGACGCGCAGCGCCATCGTCTCCAGGCCTTTGGTCAGGACCCAGGCGTTGAACGCGGAAAGCGACGGCCCGGTGTGCCGCATGAGCTGCTTGACGGGACCGTCGATGAACTCCTTGGTGCCCAGGATCGCTCCGCCCAGGACCCGGCCTTGGCCATCGATGTGCTTGGTGCCCGAGTAGACAATCACGTCTGCGCCGAGATCGCCGCAGCGCTGCAGCAGGGGAGTGGCGAAGACGTTGTCGACGACGACGGTGGCTCCCGCCGCGTGGGCCAGCTCGCTCACGGCGGCGATGTCCACGATTTCCTGCATGGGGTTCGACGGCGACTCGAAGAACACTGCCGTTGTCGGCTCGGACAGGGCGGCACGCCACTGGTCCAGGTCCGGCCCGTCGACGAAGACGGTCTCGACACCCCAGCGCGGCAGGATCTCGTTCAGGATGACGAAACAGGAACCGAAGAGCGAGCGGGCGGCAACCACGCGGTCACCGGCAGCCAGCAACGCACCGAGGGCGGTGAAGACAGCGGACATGCCCGACGCCGTCGCGAAGCACGCTTCGGTGCCTTCGAGCAGGCGGAGGCGCTCCTGGAAGGTGGCTACGGAGGGGTTGCCGTAACGGGAGTAGACGAAGCGTTCGTCTTCGCCGGTAAATGCGCGCTCTGCGGCTGCGGCGGACTCGTAGACGAAGCCGGAATTCAGGAAGACGGCCTCGGACGTTTCTTGGAAGTTGGTGCGGTCAAGACCGCCGCGGACTGCCTGGGTGTCAGGGCTCCAGCCGGCGGCGTCAGGATTGAAAGTCACTTAGATGTTCCCCAGGTTCGTCGGAAGTCCACGGTTTTTCCAGCCGTTCACGGTTCGCTCGCCGTAGCGGTCCGGTTCGCCCTCGAAGCCCTCCAGGACGTTGAAGGCGGTGTAGCCGGCCTGGGTTGCGGCGATCGCGGCGGCGATGGAACGCTGGCCGGAGCGGCAGAGGAAGACCAGCTCGGTCCCATCCGCCTCCGGAGCCTGTTGCGTTAGCTCTTCCATGAAACGGGCATTGGGGATACCGCCGGCAAGGTTCCACTGGATGAACAGGGGATCGTTTTCGGTGGCTTTGGTGTCCGGGATCCCGATGTGTGCCCACTCGCCTTCGGTGCGGACGTCCACCAGGATGGCGCCTTGTTCCAGCTTGGCCCAAGCGTCGTGCGGGCTGAGGTCGCCTGCATAGCTCATGCGTGGCCCTCGCCGTCGAACTCTTCATCAAGCTGGTCTACCGCATTGGCGACTGCGGCATCCGCGCTCGCGATCGCCGCGGGAAGGACGACGGCCTGCGCCACAATCACGTCCGTGCCGTTGAATGTCGCGGCCGGGCTGCCGTGCAACACGTATCCCTCCGCGAGGGCGGTGGAGATCCGCTCGCAGAATTCCTTGGTGTCAGGGCCCGTGACGAGACGGTAGGAGAGTTTTTCTTCGGTGGGTTCAGGCATTGGTGCTCCTCAGTCACGCTTGCAGTTCGAAAGTGTCGATACGCCGAGTAGTCACCTGAGGCACCCCGCCGGAGAGAGGGTTGCCGACCAGCAAGTCAGGGCTTCGCGCTGGTGCTCATTACTCAAGAAGAAAATAACATCCACAACGGCGGCCTGCATCACCGGGCGTCGTCATGTTCCGTAACCGGACGGCAGCCGCACTGACGAGGTGGGCCCTAGGCCTCGGTTTCATTAGGCAGCGGTTCCAGGCTTGCCTGGATCCTGGGTGGAAGGGCGTCAAGGCGTGACGCTACTCCTGTGGGGGAGTGGTGAAAAGTGGAGCCTTGATGCTTCCGGATCTCCAGCAACTCGTGCACGGATATCCCGGTGGCCGTGGCGAGTGCATGCAGCGAGAGGCTGTTGTGATGAGCCAAGGCAAAAACCACACCTGACAGGGCTTCGAAACCTTCTGTCTCGTAGATTTCCCTTACCAGGTTGGACATGCCATTCGCATCATCGATTGATCCCGCTGACGCACCAGTCGCCATGGCCGTCAGCGACCATGCAGCAGAGTCGGGGCTGATGTAGATGCTCATGTCGATACCCTACGGACTCAGGCCCGCTTGGGGAATGGGCGATACGTTTATCTTTATGGCAGCACTCACCGACCTTGACCGCCAGCTCCTCTCTGCCCTGAGGGAGGACGGCAGGGCGTCCGTGGCCAGCCTTGCGCGCAAGCTGGGCGTCGCCAGGGCCACTGTGAATAGCCGGCTCGAGCGTCTTGTCTCCTCCGGAACCATCGTTGGTTTCACCGCGAGGGTGCGCGACGAGGTCGATCCACTTGCGATTCGGGCTATTGCGCTCATCGCCGTGGAGGGAAGGTCGGCCGACAAGGTCATTCGCCAGCTCAGGGGACTTCCCGAGATTTGGGCACTACACACCACGAATGGCGGATGGGACCTCGTGGCCGAGCTGCGCACGGAAAGCCTCAGCGACTTTGACCAGGTGCTGGGCAGGATTCGTGGCATCGAGGGGATCGTCAATAGCGAGACGAGCCTGTTGCTCAGCTCCGTCCTGCGGTAGTCGCTGGCATGACGCTCGCGGGTCTGTGAGCATTATGTAAAAGTTGGATCGTCATTTTGTACAGGTCTTCAATGAAAAGTACGTACTTTGACAATTGTGGATGCATATCGCCGCTCCGTAGCCTCGTAGCAACAATGCTTATGAGGGAAAGGAGCGCACATGACGCGCTTTGTCGATGTCCGCAATATGGTTCGCTGGACGGCCGGGCGAGGCCCGGAGACCATCATCTCGGAGATGATTCAGTACTTGGAAGACGACTTCAAGCGGTGGGAATCCTTTGACAAGACTCCGCGGGTGGCGAGTCACACGCCATTTGGTGTCATCGAGCTGATGCCCACCAGCGACCACGAAACATACGGCTTCAAGTATGTAAATGGACACCCTTCGAATCCAGCGCGTGGCTTCCAGACTGTGACAGCTTTCGGCGTCCTGTCCGACGTCCATAACGGTTACCCGACGTTCCTTGCAGAGATGACGGTGCTGACAGCGCTGCGAACGGCGGCCACGTCAGGGATGGTCGCGAAGAAACTCGCGCGCCCCGATGCCAAGATCATGGCGATGATCGGAACCGGAACCCAATCGGAGTTTCAGGCTTTGGCTTTCCGAGCTGCCTTGGGTATCAACACTGTCAGGATCTGGGACACGGATCCGGCTGCGTTGGAGAAGTTCGTCCGGAACATGGCTCCCCTCGGCTTCGGCATCACCGTCGCGGACTCGGCGGCCCACGCGGTGGAGGGCGCCGACGTCATCACCACCTGCACTGCGGACAAGGCCAACGCCACCATCCTGACGGCAGACCAGGTTTCGCCCGGTGTTCACATCAATGCGATCGGCGGGGACTGCCCGGGGAAGACCGAACTCGACGCTGCCATCCTGGGCCTCGGCGACGTCTTTGTGGAATACGATCCCCAGACGCGGATTGAAGGCGAGATCCAGCAAATGTCCGCCGATTTTTCCGTCACCGAATTCTGGCAGGTCTTGGGCGGGCACGCGCCGGGCCGGACCTCCAACGAGCAGATCACGATATTTGATTCCGTAGGCTTCGCGATCGAGGACTTTTCCGCCTTGCGGTATCTCCGCGATGCCGTTGATGGTTCAGAATTCTTCGAGGAGATCGACCTCGTCGCGAACCCCGATGACCCCAAGGACCTCTTCGGCCTGGTGGCGGCACTTTCTCCGATCGGATCCTGAAAAGCCCCAACTGACTCGCAGTACGTGTCGTTTTGAAGGCCCAAAACGACCACAACTGCTAGTTAGTTGGGCAAGAAGCCTGGTGCGCCGGCCCCAGAACCGGCGCACCAGACGTTTAAGCCGGCCTACCCGACCAACCCCGGCTACCCCGCCGCCAGGCGCAGGATCAGCGCTGCATGCTCCGGGAACCTCGAAACGAGCGCCTCGATGTCCTCCCTAGTGGGCTTCTCGGAATCCGATCTCTCGTACCCCGGCGAGAGGCTGCAGCTGACCAAGGCGAATCCTGGACCGGCCAACTCCGCCCCGAACCACGTGGAGTGCGGGGCAACTCCCTGCAAGGTTTCGCCTGCCTCCGGGTCCGGCCCGAACACGGCTTCGGAATAGCCGGCCACGGAATAGCCAGGGTCCGAAGGGTCCGGATCCTGCGAGAAGACATGCAGACTGATTGGTGTCCCCACGTGGAAGAACCACAATTCGTCCTGCTTCAGGGCGTGCAACTGGAGAACCTCCCCGGCCTGCAGCAGGTACCAGTTGGAGCTGTAGAGCGGATGGTCGACGCCGAAGCGGGGAGGCAACGCCGAACCGGCTATGTCCTCGTTGCTCACGAGCGCGGGCGCGAACCAGCCGCCCACGCTAGCGGGGGACATGTCCAGCCGTTTGATCCAGTCCTCGGCGGATCCGGTCATGTGACCGGATCCTTCAGTGAGAAGCAGACCGTGATGCCGATGATGTCCTTGCTGCCCAGGGCACGCAACAACCCTTTTTGGGTCACGATGTCCACGTTCACCATGCCGCCCTCCTTGCTGGGGACGGCGATGGTTTCGTGGAAGTTGAGCAGGGGTTTTCCGCTCGCCATCACTTCCTTGTCGTGCGCAACGTGTTCCGCGCGGGAGTCCTGGTGTCCGATCAGTTCCGACTTGCTCATGCCCACCAGGTCCGCGAAGTTCTGGTTGACCCACAGAAAGACCGAATTCGCGTCCTTCACCACCCAATACACGCCGTCCTGCCGATCCAGCACATCGGCGACGCCCATAGGCGGAACCGTGGGAAGGAGCGCCGGGTCCAGCGCCGGGGCGACGGTCACGGCGCCGCCGCCGCTCCGCCGTCGGCCTCTAGTCTTTCGGCGAGGTCCTGCGCCAGGGCCACCATTGTCATGGTCGGGTTCCAGGAACCGCCGGTGGGCCAGAGGCTGCCCCCCGTGACGAAGACGTTCTGCACGCCGTTGAGGCGATAGTCGGTCCCGACGACGGCGTCCTCCTCTTCGCCGATTGGCAGGCTCGAGCTTTCGTGGACCAAGCCCGGTACACGGCGCTCCGGAATGGCGGGACGCTCGGCACCCCAGGCTCCGGCGTCGGGATCTCCGTGCCAGTATTCGACGCGCTCCGCGCCGGCGGGGGACAAGACCCGCTCCAGCATCTGGAAGGTTCCCTCGTCCATGGTGTCCCAGGTGTCGTCGTCGGTGGCGTTGGCCAACACCTGCAAGGTGACGTTGCAGGTAGGGTCCGCCCCGCCTGAAAGCCGCAAGTGGTTCTCCGGGTTGCTTTCGTCCAGCTCGCCTAGGACGGCACAAACGAACACCAAGTAGTCCTCCGATGACCGCAGTTGCGCCAGCGAGGCCGTGGCGACGACGTCGGGGGCGTATCTTTCGGACTTCTGGGCGTTCTTGTCCGGGCAACGGTCCGAGAGGACCGAAAGCTGCACGTGGTACTGCATACCGGCGGGGCTCTTACCCGCCAAATAGATGGCCGCCAACTCCAGCTCGCCGAGTTGCTCGCTGAAATCAAAATCCTTCCGAGGTACCCGGGCCACCACCGAGGTGATGAAGTGGGCGCTGAAATGCCCGCCGGCGCCCTGGACCTGCGGGAAGGAATTGAGGACCAGGGTTGCCGGCGGAAGCGTGCCCATGGCCAGGACCAGGTTGGCGTTGCCGACGTTCACCACGCCGCGGTTGGTGTTCAACGCAGTGGCCCGTCCGTCCTGCTGGAGCACGCTCAACACGGTGCAGTCCGTGACCATGCGGAGAGCGGCGCCCTTGCCTTGGGCCTCAAGTGCCGCCTGCTTGTCCGTCAGTTCAAGGAAGACCGCCGGCGTCGAGAACTTCGCGAAGTCCACGCCCGACGTCGCGCCGGTGGCGGCGGCGAGTGGGGCCGGCATGCTGCGGGTGGCGGAATCGATCTTGTGCAGGCCCGCCTCAAGCCGTTCCTGGAGGGCTTTCTGCATGATTCCGTAGACGGGCCGGGTGTCGTTGATGAGGTCGACGACGGCGGCCGACCGTCCGGCGTCGATCCGGTCCGCCGAAACTACGTTCAGCAGGTCTTCCGCCGAAGTGAAGTGCGCCTTGGCGGCGTCCATCACTGCCCGCGGCCAGCCTCGCATTTCATCTTCCTCGGGGCGGGGGCACCACGCGCTCCACATGATGCTGCGTCCGCCGTAGAAAGGGACCATGCCGTGCTGCCAGGAAATCCTGCCCGGCGGCTGGGTGGCCGTGGCAGCTGCCAAGGTCCAGGGGAAGGTCTCAGAGAGGCCTCCCAGTGTCTCCTTGTAGGGCAGCGGCAGGTTTTGGAAGTGCTGTGGCAAGAAAAACGGACCCCGTTCAATGATCAGGATCCGTGCGTGCGGGTTGACTCTTAGTGTCCGCTCAGCAAAGGCGTAGGCGCAGAACCCGCTGCCGATGACGATGTGGTCGAATTGTTCTTCTTCGCGGACTTTCTTCCATTCCCCCTCGGAGAGGAAGAAAACATGATCCATGACCTTCTGGGGCGAGGGATCCTGGGGTCCGGGCGTGGGAAAACCGTGATTGAAATTCTGGGACGAAGAAACTGCACTCATAATGATGCCCTCCATCAACTTTGCTGATTCCACGGCACCGTGAAACCAGGTGCCCGCTGGGCCTAGAGGTAGATCACTCTTCCCCAGCAGAGTTCACGGGACTAGTTAACTACTGCCGCCATGGCGGCACAATAGAGTTTGGCAAGCTAAATTACCCGGCCCGCTACACTCGGACTCATGGTGGGCCATGGGGGAACCAAAACCGTTGGGATATTACTGACAGGGCTGCTGCTCGCGGCGGGAATGTCGGGTTGTGAATATACCGACGCCGGCGATCCGCAACCAGCTGCCGGGCCCACCCGGAGTTCCCCGCCGAGGGCCCCTCTGCCCACCAAGGATCAGGCAACGCTGGCGCTCGAAGCCCACAACCTCGTTGTGGCCAAGCAACTTCTCGGGGCAGCCTCCGGAGCGGTGATCCTGGAGGATTCCGGCACGGTGGACGGCGCCGTCAGTGGGGTCGGAAAGAGCGCGAGAGTGGAGGACTCGGGCTCATATACCGTGACGGCAGCCTGTGTTGGCGCCTCGGATGTCCACCTTGTCATTGCCCAAGATCCACGGACCGGGCTTGCCCCGCAAGACCAGACGTTCGATTGCTCTACTCCCCATGCCCGTGTTGTTCAGCTGCAACCCGGGCCGGTCAATGTCCAGGTCCTAGTGATGCGGCCTTATTCAGGCGCTTCCGCCGCAGCCTCAACCGGCGGGGGAGTCGCCGCGGTGAGAATGACGGCCGGAGGCTGAAATCCTCCGGCAAGCAGGCCTCGGCTATTGAATGTGTCCCGGTTCCGGCGAGGGCCCGGGTGGCCGATGCGGTGGGGGTGGGCCGGGATGCGGGGGCAGGGGTACATGTTTGTGTAGGTGCGGCGGATGCGGGGGCGGCGGGCCGCCGTGCGGGGGATGCGGATGCGGATGTGGCGGGCCGCCGTGCGGCGGGGGGATCTGCGGGGACTCCTCCGGTACGTTCTCCCCGGGGGCGGTGTCCACAGTCTCGAGCCCCGCATCTTCGGGACTAGTTCCCGTGGCGGCATCATTGGATGCCTCGGTCACGAGCCCGTAATAGCTGTAGAGTTCCTGTTCCTGCGTCTCCGTGATCACGCCGCGGTCGCTCTCGATGCGCGGGCCGTTCTTCACCTTGTCCTTGGCGAAGGCGACCCTGATCACTGATTCCTCAAGGCTGGCTCCGGAAAGCGGGGCGAAGGACTCGGACATGCCGAATAATCCAGTCCGCACGGTGACAAAGACAGGGTCCCCGGAATCACCACTGGTGAAGATCTGCTCCACAGAGCCGATTTTCTCCCCGGCGGCATCCACGACAATCCCTCCGTTGAGGACGATGTTATCGATGTCCTGCAGACTGAGCATGAGGCAAATCCTTCACGTGTGGGGCTCCGGTGGTACCGGCCGAGCTGTTCTATATTCTGTCCCGATTCTTCGCTCCCGGCGATAGGCTCCGGCACCTTCCGAACGCACTCACTACCCGGTGGCTGCGAGTACCGCCACCGCAGCAAACACCGTCAGCGGCGCAACAATCAGTCCGAAGAGTGCGTAGCCCCTCCACGAAATCAGGACGTTCATGCGCACCAGTCGGTCGTGCCAGAGCAATGTGGCCAGGGATGCCCATGGGGTGATGAGGGGACCCGCGTTGACTCCGATCAGCAACGCCGCCATCCGCACGGGCGTCCCCGCCAGCGGTTCCGCTAGCAGGTATGCAGGCAAATTGTTGAGGACATTGGAACCGGCGGCGCCCGTCGCAGCGAGCCGAATGAGATCCGGGAAGCCCTGGCCTTGCCCGGCGAGCTGACCCAGCAACACGGGAGCCCCCAGATGCCGGGCTGCTTCCATCACCAGAAAGAGGCCGGAAGCGAACAGCAGCAGGGACCAAGGAATCAGCGACACCTTAAGAACCCGGGAGCGCCGGAACGCGAACACCACGCCCAGCACTACAGCCCCGGCAAGGGCCGGGATCCATACGGGGACCCCGGATACCAAGGCAGGCAGCAGCAGCGCCAGCACCACGGCGCTGCACCCGAGCAGAACCCGGTCCGCCGCCGCAGGTCTGGATTCGGCTCCGGCTGATTGATCCGGCCTGATCCGCCGAACCGGGATCCGTGAATAACGGTTGCGCAGATCTCGCCGGAAGACGATGGCGATAAAGGCCAGCGGCACCAGAATAGCTACAAGGGAGGGGGCCCACATCAGGCCGGCAAATGCGCCCGGAGTAATACCGCCGAGGCTGTGCTGGGCCAGAAGGTTGGTCAGGTTGGAAATGGGCAGCAGCAGGCTTGCGGTGTTGGCCAGCCACACCGTCGTCAGCGCGAACGGCAGGGCCGGAAGCCCGGCTTGCCGCGTCACGCTGACAACCACCGGGGTCAGGAGCACTGCCGTTGTGTCCAAAGAGAGGAAGACGGTACTTAGGGTCGCGAAGACCGCCAGGAACAGCCACAAGAGAATGCTGTATCCGCGGCCCCAATAACGGAGCCGGCGGGCAGTCCAAAGGAAGACTCCGGCCTCACTGCACAGCTCAGTCACAACCGTCATCGCGACGACGAACAGCAGAATCGGAGCCACCCGATCCACGAGTGCCATCAGATCGGTGAAAGGCAGGGCGCCCGTGGCGATCGCCACGGCACCGGCCGTAAGCAGAACCGCTCCAATGATCGCCAGACGCATGAACGGAGTCTATTCCCCGGCGCACGATCGTCAGGCCAAAGACGGCGCATCCCACGTCAATCACCGGCGGAATTCAGGACAGCCGCTAAGCTCGGATCACGTCGATACTGACTGAATCCCTGCTTGACGGAAAACATAGGTGCAACCGTGACGCTTGCCGAGGACAACCTGAACCAGCCAATTCGGATCCAATTCGAGGCATTCATCGACGAGCACCGGCGTGCGCTCAATGACTGTTTGAACGGGTTGACGGAGGAACAGGCCCGGCGGTCGTTGGTCCCGTCCCGGACCACCTTGCTGGGCCTCGTGAAACACGCGACCTTCGTCGAGAAGGTCTGGTTCGACGAAGCCATCACGTGCCGTTCCCGCGCCGAGATCGGCATCCCTGCGACGCCGGACGAATCGTTTATCCTCGACGACGGCGACACCATCGCTGAAGTCCAGCAAGCACACCGCGAGACATGCGAAGCATCGCGCCAGGCGACATCGTCATTGGGGCTCGACGACATGCTCAACGGCAACCGACGCGGTCCGCTCCCGCTGCGCTGGGTCTACCTCCACATGCTCCGGGAGCTTGCACAACACTGCGGGCACGCAGACATCCTGCGCGAACAGATCACCGCACCCAAGTGACTCGCAATAGTTGTCGTTTAGAGCGCTCTAAACGACATCTACTGCTAGTTAGTTGGGCAGCCAGTAGCAGCTCGCTCGAAGCCCCCCTACTCAATCCCCGCGAACAGCTCGTTGAGCTCGGCCGTCAGCTGTTTGCGCATTGCCGGGGTGCCGATCTCCCTGCCGTCCACATGGTTGACGGGCGCGATGAGCCGGATGCTCGAGATCAACCACACCGCGTCCGCGTCGAACAGGTCTTCCGGGACCAGCGGGCCGTAGCCGAGCTCCCAGCCCGCGGCCTTCGCCTTGGTGAAAAGCGCGTCCTGGGATGTGCCCGGCAGGATGCCGCTGTCCAGTTGCGGAGTGATGAGGCGTTTGACCGTGTGTACCGAGCCGGCGCCGTCGTCGACCGCTTCAACATGCGCAAGCAACACCGTCGACGTCGGGCCCTCCAGGACACGGCCGTCTGTTGAGGTGAAGATGGCGTCGTCCGCACCTTGCTTGTGCGCGTAGCGCAGCGCAGCCATGTTCACGGCGTAGGACAGCGTCTTCGCGCCGAGCAGCAGCCAGGGAGCGCGGTCGCCCGCCTCTGTGTCGAAGCCACGGTCAAGAAGTACGACGTCGATGCCGGTCTCGCGCTGCCGGCGACTGCCCGCGGGGGACGGCGAAGCCTGGATCCAGCAAGTAGGAGTCGAGGCGCCTTCCACTCCGCGCGTCACCAGAAGTTTGACGACTACCTCGTCCTCGGCTGGGCTTGGCGCGGGGAAGGCGTCGCGGAATTCGGTGATCGCGGTGTCGATGGCACGGCGCCAGACGTCCCGCTCGGGAATGTTGAGGTCCAGTGCGCGGGCTGAGCTCTCGAGCCTGTTCAGGTGCGCTTGGACCTTCCGCGCACGGCCCTCGACGGCGAGCAGCGACTCGAAGACGCCATCACCTCGGGTGGCGCCCAGGTCAGTTGCCATGAGCTGCGGTTGGCTGGAATCGGCGATGCGGCCGTTTTCGAACGCTGGATCCAGGAAAACGAGGACCGTCGAGGCAGGTAAAGTCATGCTTCCAGCTTAGTGCGGGCCCACAGAACGAGCAGTTAGGAGCGGTGCGCCAGATAGGCTGGGCTGACTGTTAGTTCTTTGACTAGTTGTTTGACCGTGGGGGTGTGGGGTGCTGTTTCCTTTTCAGTTCGGGCTGGAGTGGACCTGGCTCCTCAGCGCGTGGGCCATCGTTGAGATCATCTTGCGCATCGTGCTGCTCGGGGTCATCCCCGGTAACCGCCGACCCACCACGGCCATGGCCTGGCTCCTGGCCGTCTTCCTCGTTCCGTCCGTCGGGTTCGTCCTGTTCCTGCTGTTCGGCAATTTCCGGCTGTCCCGCCGTCGTCGTGAACAGCAGGAGGAAGTCAACGAACGGGTGCGTGCCGGCACTTCGGCGCTCGCCGACGTCGTCAGCAAATACTCGGGACCCGAATGGGTGACGTCGGCTGGTGAACTGAACCGGCGCCTTGGCTCGCTGCCGATGGTGGACGGCAACTCCGTAGAGCTGATCCCCGGATACGGGGAGTCCATCAAGGCCATGGCGGAAGCGGTCCGGGAGGCCAAGAAGTTCGTCAATGCTGAGTTCTACATCATGAGCAGTGACTCCGTCACGGACGAACTCCTCACCGAGTTGGAAAACGCAGCCGCGCGCGGCGTCAGCGTCCGCCTTCTGTTCGACCACATCGGCACGCTGCGGATCCCCGGCTACCGAAAGCTGGTCCGAAGGCTCAAGCGAGGCCAGATCCAGTGGCGCCGCATGTTGCCGTTGTTGCCCATCCACGGCCAGTGGCGTCGCCCGGATTTGCGGAACCACCGGAAAATCCTGGTAATCGACGGCGAAATTGCCTTCACGGGTTCCCAGAACCTGATCGAGCCCTCCTACAACAACCCCAAACACCGACGCGCCGGGCGTAAATGGGTGGAACTCATGGCGCGGATGGAGGGGCCGATCGTTGCCACCCTCAACGTCGTCTTCGCTACCGACTGGCTCAGCGAAACCGATGAATCCCTCGAGCACCAGCTGCAGGCCTCGGTCCAAGCAACACCAGGCCGAATAACGGCCCAGGTGGTTCCCAGCGGCCCGGGGTTTGTCACGGAAAACAACCTGCGCCTTTTCAACACGCTGATTTACTCGGCCCAGCACCGCATCTCTATCTGCAGCCCGTACTTCGTGCCTGACGATTCGCTGCTGTACGCCATTACGACGGCGGCCCAGCGTGGCGTTGACGTGGAACTTTTCGTCTCCGAGAAGGGCGACCAGTTCCTGGTCCACCATGCCCAGCGCTCTTACTATGAGGCGCTGCTGGAAGCCGGGGTACGGATTTACCTCTACCGCGCGCCGTACGTGCTGCACGCCAAGCACTTCACCATCGACGAGGAAGTGGCGGTCCTCGGCTCCAGCAACATGGACATGCGCTCCTTCTCGCTCAACATGGAGGTGTCCGTGATGCTCCTGGGCGCCGAGGCCGTGGACAGCATGCGCTCCGTGGAGTCGAGCTACCGGGAAATGTGCCGGGAGCTGACCCTGCAGGGCTGGTTGCACCGGCCGATGCTTGCAAAGTACGTGGACAACGTAGCGCGACTGACGGCGACGCTGCAGTAGGGCTCAGTCCTCGGCGCAGGCCTCGTCAGCGGGTTCGCCGTGGATCCTCGACAACAGCCCATGGAGTTGCTGGAGCTCATCGGCGGAGAATCCGGCAAAGGCCTCCTGCTCGACGTCGGCCACGGCAACTTCAATCGATGCCACCGCGCGCTTGCCTTCGGCAGTGATTTCAACGATATGACGACGACGGTCCGCGGGATCGCGGCGTCGTTCGGCCAGCCCTTCGCGTTCAAGGTCGTTCAGGACCGCCACCAGTCCGCTCGCGTCGATCGAGAGGACATCGATCAGACCCTGCTGACTGAGCGGCCCGGACTCGTCAAGCCGGCACAGCAGCACAGCATGCCTTGGGCTGAGCCCGGAGGAGTCCAGCGCTTGGCGGAGGCGCGTATTCATGATGCGCCCGTGGCGCGCCAAGAGAAACCCCAGTTGCTTTCCGGCTGCCGAAGAACTCATCAGGAGAATCTTATCACTAAGGAAATTATTGAACATTTGAAATCGTTGTTCTTCATAAACGATCTGAGCGGCACGAGCCGAGCAGCGTGAGCGTTCTACATAGGGAGTTGCCATGAATGACCAGGCCCAGCACCCCACTGTGGTGGTTATCGGCGGAGGGTACGGTGGGATCTCCGTGGCCAAGGCACTAGACGAACACGCGATGGTTACCTTGGTGGAGCCCAAGGACGCTTTCGTACACAACATCGCTGCCCTCCGATCTGTGGTCCAACCCGATTTCCTGCCGCGGATGTTCTTTCCCTATGACCACCTGCTGGTGCACGGCACGGTACTCCGGGACCGCGCTGTCCGAGTAGACGGGCAGACGGTCGAGTTGGCAACGGGCGCCAGCCTGGCGCCGGACTACATCGTCCTCGCAAGCGGTTCCAGCTACCCCTTCCCGGCCAAAAGCGATCAAATGGTCACCACAGACGCCATCGCCCGCTACCAAGCCGCACATGACGACCTCAAACGCGCCGACAGGGTGATGCTGCTTGGCGCCGGGGCTGTAGGCCTTGAATTTGCGGGCGAGATCGCGGCGGCATGGCCGGACAAGGACATTGTGATGGTGGATCTGGCGCCGGACATCCTTCCCGGGCCGTACGATCCACGGCTGCGGACCGAGGTCAACCGGCAGCTGGATGAACTCGGCGTCCGGCGAATTTTGGGAAGTCCGTTGGCGCAGTTGCCTCCGGTTCCTGCGGGTGAATTCGCCACGTTCACGGTCAACACGAAGGACGGTACCGCCATCGAGGCGGACATCTGGTTCCGCTGCTACGGAATAGCCCCGCAGACGGACTATGTGGCGGGGGACCTTCTTGCCGCGCGGTCCGCCGAGGGCTATCTGGACGTCACCCCCGAACTCCGCGTCGCGGGCTTCGAGAACGTCTACGCCTTGGGCGACATCTCGGCGATCGACGTGAATAAAGCAGGGGTCGCGGGACGCGAGGCCGCGGTGGTTGCCAAGAACATCCAAGCCCAGATCGAGGGCTCCGCGGAGCTGGACGCCTATCTGCCGTCGAGGCCCGTCATCATCCTTCCGTTGGGACCGTCTGGCGGTTCGGGACAACTGCCCGACGGCGAGATCGCCAGTCCGGAACTGATCTCCCAGATCAAGGGCCAACACATGATGATCGACCGCTACGTCGAATTGTTGAACCTCGGCGCTTGATGGCTGGTGCGCTTCATGGCTTGCAGTGCAAGTTTGTAGCGTTCGTAGTTCGCCGTGAGACTGTGGAGGATGGCGAGTTCTATCGAGGTTTCCTGGCAGCTGGATGACATCACGATGGAGGGCACGGTTGTCCGTCCCGACGGTGAGGGGACGTTTCCGGCTGTGGTCCTTGTGGCCGGCAGCGGCCCGACGGACCGGGATTGGTGTTCGCCGCTGCTTCCCGGCAGTAACGGTAGCGGTCGGCTCTTCGCCGAGGCGTTTGCCCGTGCTGGTATCGCATCTCTCCGCTATGACAAACGGGCGTCTGGCCCACACGTGATGGAGAACATCACGAAGCTCATCGGGAAGCGGAGTATGCAGTCCCATCTGGACGAGTTGGTGGCGGCCGTTCAGGTGCTTGCCGGGTTGGACTTCGTTGATTCCTCAAGAATTGCCGGACTCGGCAACAGCGAGGGTGCCCTCCACGTCCTCCACTACGCCACTAGCACCCAAGAGTTTCCGTTCACCGGGATTGTGCTCGCTGCGCCACCCGGCCGTCCGATACAGGCTGTGCTGCTGTCCCAGTTGGCTCTTCAGTCCGCCCAGGTCCCTGGTGGGGCCGAGTGGATGCCGAAGGTGGAGGAAGCCGCTGCGCGTTACGCGGCCGGACAGCCGATGAATCCCGATCCCGGCCTGCCCGACAGTGTGAAAATGGTCCTTGCGAGCTTCGAGGCTCCGGCGAATCTCCCCTTCGCCCGCGAGCTGTGGGCCGAGTCCACGTGCGACTCGCTGGGCAGGGCGCAGATTCCCGCGTTGGTGTTGATCGGCGGTAGGGACGTGCAGATCGACGTACACGCCGACGGCAGCCCTCTCCAGGAAACCGCCGCCGGGATGACGAACGTGACGTTCGCCTTCCCGGCTAACGCGAATCACGTGTTCAAAGAGGACCGGCGGAGCCCGGCCGAAGTCGCCGCATCTCCTGGGAACGGATACAACGAGCCGGGCACACATCTAGACCAAGAAAGCCTGGAGACGATCATCGCCTGGCTGAGGGAGACACTGACTATGACAGTGTCTCCCGCCTGACGCGCCTTGATGAGTCCTCCGCCGCCTGACTACTTAGCCGAGGACCGCGTCGACGAGTTTGACCAGTTCCGCCGCGGAGTCAGCGTTGACGGTGGCGCCCGTCTTGATCGCCGTGGCCCCGAGATTGCCTTTCACGCCGGTCACGGTCAGTGTGGTCGCCTTCTGGCCCGTGGGCATGACCTGGGTCATCAACAGACCCATTGACTGATCCCCGCTGGTCTTTTCCGGCAGCGGCTGGACCTGGGTAGTGACCTTCTGCCCTCCTACCTCAATCGTGAATGTCGAACACTGAGCCAGCGCATCAGTGGATTTCTTCGTCTGGCCGGCCAGCACGGTGGGATCCTTCACCGCCAGGGCGGTGATTACGGTGATGGACTTGTCCGCCGCGGAGATGCTCTGCCCCGCCGCTTAGGTCGCCCCGTCCGGGACCTGCGCGTTATTGCTCGCCAGGGCTGCGCATTCCGGGGGTGCGATGACGGCGGACTTGAGCATCTGCTTCGCGGCGATCATGCCCTGGTCGATCTGCGCAGCGGGTACCACGGTCAACGGCTTGCCCTGGTCGTCCTTCAACTGCGCAATGATCGAAGCGAGTTCTTCATTTGTGTAGGTCTTCGGAGTTGGCGTCGGTGTTGGCGTAGGCGTAGGCGTAGGCGTCGAGGAAGAAGCGGCCGCGCTTCCCGGATTTGCCGGACCTCCGCAGCCGGTCAACGCCAGTACGGCGGCAAAGAGAATCCCGAGCGGTGCGAACACTTTTTTCATTTGTAACCCCAATTTTCGTGGCGGCACGACCTTCCCGGGGGTAACCGGCACAGCCTTGCCTCAACCGCCCGGCCGGTCTTTCCCCGCACCGATCCCAAGCAGTAATGAATAGGATGGTTGCCACGGTACATAATCAGTAGGCTTCCTAAATAGAGTGTCGTCTACTTGGACGCCCTTGGCGGTCAACCAGAGTAACCCCGGCGTCGTCCGGATGCGGTGAGCGCGGTCAGTACTCGCCCTTGATCACGAAAAAAGAACCACGGATAACGCCTGCAAGCTTCGACTTCTGGCGAGCGAATTTGAAGCGTGACGCCAGTTCCTCCGGAATTTCCATGCCGTCGGCGAGCTTGAATCCGACCGCTCGCTTCCCGCCCTCTTCGAGGCTGTACATGACGTTGATCGACAGTCCCGATTCGTAGAAAACGTAGGCCATCCGCAAACCGTCGACGTCGAAGGCGGTCGCTTCCAGCGGGCTTGAGTCGATGACGATGTCACGCTCGTCCTTCAGGATGCGGCTTACCCGCTCGACCACCTCCGGAACCTCGCTCGCAGGGCTCACGGTGAAGGCGTGGTCGTATTTATTCCGGTAATAGCGGGCCTCGTTGGCGCGCAAACCGGCGAGGGTGTCGGCGACCGGAGAGGATTCCAAGCCGACAGTAGAAACGTTCTGGAAGTCAACGGTGTAGGGCATGCATCCTCCTGATAAGACGTGGTGGGACCAATGCTAACGCGACAACGTGCCAGCACTCCCGAAGGGGCTTTCCTTCCAGCAGCAATGGGGCGATTCTGTAATTCCAAGCATGTTTCGAAGCGTTGTTCGGAGGCATTATGGCGCGGAAAAACGAGTCCCCGGCTGTGCAGGCACCGCCCGAGCCGGGCGACGAATACCCTGAGAAAGTTCGAATCCTGGCCGAGGGCCGATTGGTCAGCGACAGGCTGTGGAACGCGGACCTCGCACCGGCCCGGCAACGCAACTGGAAGGTTCGCAGCCTCTTCGCCCTGTGGATGTGCGACGTCCACAGCATCGCCGGTTACACTTTCGCGGCCGGCCTCTTCATCACCGGTCTGGTGGGCTGGCAAGTCTTCCTGGCCCTGGTCCTCGGCATTACCCTGGTCTACTTCCTCATGAACTTCGCCGGGACGGCGGGGCAGAAAACCGGCGTACCGTATCCGGTTCTGGCGCGGATGTCCTTCGGCCTCTTTGGGGCCAACTTGGCCGCCCTGATCCGGGCACTCATTGCCATCGCTTGGTACGGCATCCAGACCTGGCTCGCCTCCGAAGCCGTGCTGGTGCTGCTGTTTTCCGTGTGGCCCCAGCTGACTTCGCTTGACGGTCCGGACGTGCCACGTATCCTTGGCCTGACGCCGCTCGGCTGGGCGGCTTTCCTGGTCCTCTGGGCGGTCCAGCTGCTGGTCATCCGCCGGGGCATGGAGACGGTCCGGAAGTTCCAGGACTGGGCCGGCCCTGCCATTTGGGTGGCCATGTTCGCGCTCGCGGTCTACATCCTGACGCAAGCGGGCAACAAGTTCAGCCTCTCGATCCCCGGCGTCGCGCCGTTGGACGGCCCAGCAGCCGTGACCCAGTTCTTCTCGGCCATCGCCCTGACAGTCACCTACTTTGCGGCGCTTCTCCTGAACTTCTGCGATTTTTCCCGGTTCGCACCGGACCGCAAGACCATCCTGCGCGGCAACTTCTGGGGCCTCCCGGTGAACTTCATCGCCTTCGCCCTGGTCACGGTGGTGGTCACGGCCGGCGCGGCGTCCTACTTCACTGCGGACCAGTACCGTGGCCAAGACATGTTCAAGGTCATCACCGATCCCGTGGCGATCGTCCAGGCGATCAAGAATCCGTGGATCACCATCATCGCCGCCGTCACGTTTGTGGTGGCCACGATCGGCATCAACGTGGTGGCCAACTTCGTTTCCGCCTCCTACGACCTCGCCAACGTGGCCCCGCACCGGATCGACTTCCGCCGCGGCGGCCTCATCAGCGCAGTGCTCGCAATCGTGATCCTGCCGTGGAACCTCTTCAGCAGTCCCGTGGTGATCGTGTACTTCCTGGGTGGGCTGGGCGCGCTGCTTGGTCCGCTGTTCGGCGTGATCTTCACTGACTTCTTCCGCATCAGGCACCAACGCTGCAAGGTCTCGGACCTGTACCACGAGGACGAAAAAGGCCTCTACTTCTACACCAAGGGCTGGAACCTCAAGGCCATTGCCGCGCTGGTCCCTGCCGCCGTCGTCGCAGGCGTTATCGCCCTGGTCCCGGCACTGCAGGGGTTCCTGCCGGGAGGCTCGGGCCTGGGCCCGTATTCATGGTTCGTGGGTGCAATCCTGGCCAGCCTGATCTACTACGCGATCACGCGAAACGATCCCCGGACCGCCCGCGCCCGCACGGAAGAACACGACTGACTCTCAAGCGGTGGGAAACTCCGCGCCCAGGGCCGAGAGCACGCCGAACGCCTTGGTCCGGATTTCCTCGTATTCGTCCTGGGGCGTGGAGTCCGCCGTGATGGCGCCCCCGACGCCGAGACTGAGCGTGCGTCCGCCGTCGCCGTCGGCACTCATCACCAGGGTCCGGATCACGACGGCGAGATCCGTCGCCGCGTTGAGGGAGAAGTACCCAATCGCGCCGGAGTAGACCCCGCGCGGTCCGGACTCCAGCCCGTCAAGGATGTCCATGGTGCTGATCTTCGGGGCGCCCGTCATGGACCCGGCGGGGAACGCTGCCGCCACGGCCTCGGCCCGGGGTGCTCCGGGCCGCAGCCGGGCGTCGATGGTGCTCACCATCTGGTGCACCGTGGCGTAGCTTTCCACCGCGCACAGCCGGCTGACGGTCACCGATCCGGGCACGGCGAAATGGCTGAGGTCGTTGCGAAGCAAGTCCACGATCATGATGTTCTCGGCACGGTCCTTGAGCGAGGATTCAAGGCCACGCCGCAGCGCTTCGTCGATGACGGGATCGTTGGCCCGGCCCCTGGTGCCCTTGATCGGCTCGGCCCGCATGCCGCCGTCGGAGGTTATCCGCAGGAAGCGCTCCGGCGAGGTACTCGCAACCGTCAGATCGCCGAACCGCAAGTAGCTCGCGAACGGCGCCGGGTTGCGCTTGCGCAGCGCGAGGTAGCTCTCCCACGGGTCCAGTCCGGGATCCGAGGCGGTCACGGTGGTGGTCAGGCAGACCTCGTAGGTGTTGCCCTCGGCGATCTGGTGCTGGGCATCTGTGATTTTGCTTTTGTATTCGTCCTCGGTGTCGCGGCTGGAGAACTCAAGCACCACTGCGCGGCTCTGGGGTGCCGACGCCTCTTGAGGTGCCGGGACGGCGGACAGCACCGCCTCGCGCGCAAGCCCAAGCCAATCGCCGGCGTCGGGGGCATCGATGGCGAGCAGCCAGACCGCAGCGTCGCGGTGGTCGATCACCACGGCCCGGCCGGCGAAGAGCAACGCCGCATCCGGAGTGCCGGCTTGGACATCGCTGCCACCGGTCTCCCGTTTCAATTCATAGCCGAGGTAGCCCAACCAACCGAGCGTGAATTCGCAGTCATAGCCTTCCGGTGCCCTCAAGGCCTTGCGGCCCCACACGGTGTCCAGCCAGCGGAAGAAGGGACCGGTAGTCTCCACCGTGGCGCATCCGGCGCTGAGCCGGGTGGCTCCGGAACTGTGCGTTACAGCTTGACCGAAGGAGCCGCCGTCGTCCGCGAGGATGCTGAAGCGGCTGCGCTCGGCCGCAGCGTTCAAGGATCCGGCGTCACCGACTGTGCCGGTATTGGAGGACGTGTTGGAGGAATCGAGCCAGACGGCGTTGGCGGACTGGGCGTAGAGCGTTTTGAACAGGGCCGCGGCGTCCGGCGTGGCGTCGATCCGTTCGGCCTTGAGCTGCAAGCCGCGGCGTGCCGAGAGCTCGGGAACGAGCACGGGGGAGAGCGAAGGGAGGTAGTTCAGCGCCTGCAGGGCGTCATCCGGGGCATTGCCGTCTGCCCGGTTCAGCACCTTGACGTCAGTGTGGTCGAGGACGTCGTCGGCCTCCAGCCACTCGTCCTCCTGCGCCGCCCAGCTGTCCCAGAACGGTTCGTAGCTGCTGCCGTCCCGGGCCATCGCACGGTGCCGGCGTTGGTCGTCGGGAGCGTCCACCCAGACCACGGCGTCAAGCATGGGCCGGGCGGCACTCGCAGCCGCCCCGACGCCCTCGACGATGACGATTTCGGCAGGCAGCGTCACGTGGCTGCGGCCGTCGTAGTGTTTCTCCCAGTCCCAGCTGACCCACTCGGCGGCGTCGCCGTGCCGCAGCGGCGCCAAGACCGTGGTGACGTACCGCTCGATGCCCGCGGCAAGTCCGTTCCAGCCCGGATAGATGTCCTCGAGATGGAACAGTGACACCTTGTGATGCATGCGGAGGCGGGCGGCAAGTTCGACGGCGAGAGTAGTCTTTCCCGCGCCGGAGCGGCCATCGATGGCGATGATCACGGGTGCTGGGGTCATGAAATAGAGCGTACCTGCTGTGGATCGTGGTGCTGTGCGTGCTGCCTGGCGGCAAGGGCGTCCCGAGTGTAGGCGACGATTCCGGGAACGGCCGCGCGGATGAGGTCCCAGGTGACGTCGAAATCGTGGTGGCCCCCGTACCAAGGATCCTCGATGCCCAGGTCCAAGGTGCTCCGGCCAGCAACGGCTGGGTCGAAACTGCGTAGCATCCGGATCTTGGCGAGTGTTTCCGAATCCGGGGCGGCCTCGTGCAGCCAGCCATAGTGATCCACGTCGAGGGCCAAAATCAGGTCCCGCTCCCGGAACCACTCCTGGCGCCAACTCCGGGCAATGTGACCTTCGGAGCGGATGCGGTGTGCCGAAAGGACCCGGGCTGCGCGTGGATCGATGGGGTGCCCGGCCTCGTAGGAGGTAGTTCCCGCCGAGTCCACAACAACCGCTCCACCCAGCCCTCCGGCGTCGAACGCTTCAGTCAACATCAGCTCCGCCATGGGTGAGCGGCAGATGTTTCCCGTGCAGACGGTGATGATGCGGTATGGGCTCGACGCTGAGTACATGGAGCAAGCATGGGGGATGCCACCCCGTCTTGGCTAGTCAAAAAGCGAGGAGATTACAGAATTTGTAAAGTCGCTGGTCGAGGCGTAAAAGCAGGTACCCGTTGGCAGGCTGAGTCAGGAAATCCGCAAGTGCTCCAGGACCTCCTCGGCGCCGGGGTAGGCGGCTTGGGTGCCCTTCTTGGTGGTGGCGAGCGCTGCGGCAACCGAAGCGAACGCCGCGGCTTCGGCCAAGGTTTCGCCCGCGGCGAGGCGGGCAGCCACTGCCCCGGTGAAGGCGTCCCCGGCTCCGGTCGTATCCACGGCATTGACCTTGGTGGGTGCGATCCGGGAGATCTGTTCCCCGGACGCGGCGAGGGAATCCACCACCACCGAGCCGTGGGAGCCGAGGGTAACGAGGACCCGCTCCAATCCCCGCTCGGCGAACTGGCTTCGGACAGGCTCCCAGGCGCTCGCGTGCGCGCCCGGGTGCGGCATCTCGGCGTCGCCCAGGAACATGGACGCTTCGTGGGCGTTGACCAGCAGGACATCGCTCAAGGCGGCCAGGCTTTGCGGGATCTCGGCGTACGGCGAGAGGTTCAACAGAACTGTTGCACCGGCGTCGTGCGCTGTTTTGGCGGCAGCCTCCACAGTCTCAAGGCTGACCTCCAGGCAGAGGCAGAGCACCGCAGCGTCGTCGAAAGCGTCAGCCGACACGTCCGCCGGGGCGAGCGTTCCGTTGGCACCGGCCGAAATGATGATGTTGTTCTCACCATTCGCGTCTACCGCGATAACCGCGACGCCGGTAGCCACATCCGTGGAACGGCGGACGCGCGAGACGTCCACGCCAGCCCCTTCTGTCGAGGCGAGGAGCATGGCGCCGTTGGAATCATCTCCGACCGCACCGATCAGGCTCACCGTGCCGCCCAGCTTGCTCGCCGCGACGGCCTGGTTGGCGCTCTTGCCGCCGGGATTGACCGCGAAGCCGTTGCCGTGGACGGTTTCGCCCGGGAGCGGGAGCCGCTCGCAATAGATGGTCAGGTCCGCGTTCAAGGACCCGACGACGACGATCCTGCGGTTCACTTTTCAACCTCGGCTTCGAGGGGCTTGGGAATGAGGAGCGACGCCGCGAAGGCGGCAACCGTGATGGCGAGGCCGACGACGACGACCGTCAAGTACGAGGCCTTGGCGTCGCCGAGCGCTGAGGTCGCCACAAGTACCGCCGGCAACACCAGGAAGCTCAGGCCAGCGCCGAGGTTGAAGGCGCCGGCGTTCATGCCGGGCAGGAAGCCGGGGTTGCCGGCGGGGGAGAGGACAACTCCGAGTCCGTTGAGCATGATGTTGACCGTACCGGCGTACATGATGCCGAGCAAGGCCGTTCCCACGATCATGAGGGGCAGGCTGCTGAGTCCGAGGAACGCGATGATGGCCAGGGCAGCGATGCTGCCCAACATGCCGATGCGCAGGACTTTGGTGTAGCCGAGCACGGGCGCGAGCCGGCCGCTGATGGGTCCGAATACCCAGCCGAGGAGGGCGTATGGCGTGAGGATCATGAGCGACATCTCGGTGGGACCGACTCCGAAACCCGGTGCAGCGGCCTGCACGTAGGCCGGGACGATGCCGTTGATGACTGCGAAGATGCCGGTCATGGCGAGGGTGGTGGTCAGCAGTGGCGCCCAGGTGGAACGCTGGCGAAGGTGGATCGTTTCCACCATCGGCTCTTTGGAGCGCTTCTCCACCGTCCAGAAGGCGGCGAACGCGGCAGCTGCGACCACAATCAGCCCGATGGCCAGCATGAGCGTTCCGGAAGAGAATGCGCCAACAAGCTTGGATCCCTCATTGAGGGCTGTAAGGAGTGCGCCCACCGCGATGACAATGAAGAACACGCCCAGCCAGTCCATGCTGGTACCAGCGGCAGGCTTACTCTCCCCGGCAAGGATGGCGATCAAGGCCGTGGCCACCACTGCGAGGCCAACCATGAGCCAGAAGCTGCTGCGGAATCCGAAGTGCTCGGCGAAGTAACCGCCCACGAAGGAGTCGACGCCGGCAACGCCGCCATTGACTGCCGTGATGAGGCCCATCAGGGCTCCGTACTTTCGCGGGTTGTTGACCGCGGAGCGCAGCATGATGAGGCACAGCGGCACGGTGGGGCCGCTGACGCCCTGGATGATACGGCCCACGAAGAGCCACGTAATGTCGGGGGCCATGGCTGCGATGACCGAGCCGACGGCCATCATCAGCATCATGCCGAGGAGGATCTTCTTGCGTCCGACGATGTCGCTCAGGCGCGGCAGGAAGAGTGAGAACAGGGCCGCAGCCGTGAAGAACCAGGTCTGGGAGAGGCCGATGACTGCCTGGTCCGTGTGAAGCTCGTTGCCCATGGTGACCAGGGCCGGGCTGAGCATGGACGCGTTGAGCTGGAAGGCTACGCAGGCGGCCAGCAGGGCGACCACGAGGGCCGTGACGTTGCCCCGGTTGGTCTTGGTTTCGTTGATGAGGGTAGTCATTTACTTGGCCTCTCCTGCGATGCTGGCGACGACGGGAGCTCCGACGGCGGGCTCGCCGATGCGGATGATCGCGTCCATGACGAGGTTCCAGAATTTCTCGTGGTCGAGGTCGACGGCGACGGAGGTGTGGCAGTCGGCCGGTGCGGGGGCGCGGAAATCGGCCACGGTCATGCCAAGGGTGAGCTTGCCCTGCAGCTCGATGTCGACGGGGACCTTGCGGGTAGTCATGACGCTGGGGTCGATGACATAGGCCACGGCGCAGGGATCGTGCACCGGAGGATAGTCAAAGCCCTGGGCGTCCTTGTAGGTCTTGGTGAAAAACTCCATCAGTTCCATGACGAACTTGGCCGGCTTGGTGCCCACAGCGGCGATCTTCTCTACGACCTCGGGAGTGGCCAGGGCCTGGTGTGTGAGGTCCAAACCGACCATTACCACGGGCCACTTTTCGTTGAAGACGATGTGTGCGGCCTCGGGGTCAATAATGATGTTGAATTCGGCCACGGCACTCCAGTTGCCTACGTGGTAGCCGCCGCCCATGAGGACAACTTCCTTGACGCGTTCAACGATGCGTGGCTCCTTGCGGGCGGCCATCGCGATGTTGGTGAGTCCCGCAGTGGGGACCAGAGTCACGGTGCCCGGCTCGTGCGCCATGATCGTCTCGATGATGAGGTCGACGGCGTGGCGGGGGTCCAGCTCGATGGTGGACTGGGGCTGTTCGGGGCCGTCCATGCCGGTTTCGCCGTGGATGTCCGGCGCGGTTTCGATGGAGCGGACCAGCGGACGGTCGCAGCCGGCGGCAAAGGGAACACCCGTGATGCCAGCGATGGTGCCGACCGACAGGGCGTTGCGGGTGACCTTTTCGAGGGTCTGGTTGCCGACCACCGTGGTGACGGCGAGCAGTTCGATGTCCGGGTTGCCGTGGGCCAGCAGCAGGGCCACGGCGTCGTCATGCCCGGGGTCGCAATCCAGGATGATCTTCTTGCGTTCACGGGTCATGGTGTTGGGGTCCATGTTCATCTCCACGTCATTGGGGCCTGCCGAGGTTCGGTCTCGGGCAGGGCGCTAAAGCATTCAGAGGAATTCTGGCACTGGCTTGGGCATTGCGTCAAGCGCTTAACGTAGATTGCGTCAAGCGCTTGATGCCTTGCGGCGTGGGAAAGGGCTGGTTCCCCGCTACGATCGTTGTATGGAATCCGCGGAACGAGTGCATCAGGTCCCTGGCCGTGCGCAGCGCGTAACCGCAGCGATGGTGGCCTCCCTGGCCGGGGTCTCCACTGCGACGGTGTCCCTGGTTGCCAACGGCAAAACCCAGGGCAGGGTGTCCGAGGACAACATTTCGCGCGTCCGCCAGGCTATCGCCGAGCTTGGCTACGTGGTGGATGGCATCGGCAGTTCTTTGGCCAAGGGCGTGAGCTCGATTGTGATCCTTGTGGCGCCTGACATTTCCAACCCCTTTTTCGCCAAGGTCATCGCCGGAGTCCGGGAATCGCTCGGCTCCGAGTACCAGCTGCTGCTCTCCGTGACCGACGCTGGTGAGTTCCCCCGTGCGGAGGACGTCCGAAAGCTCCTGGCCCTTCGGCCTGCCGGGCTGCTGGTAGATGCGCCCAACGCAGCCTTCCTGGAGGAGCTGTCCGTTGCCGGGCCGCTGGTCCTTCTCGATGCCCCCGGCCTTGAAGCCTACGCTCCGTCCGTGAACCTCGATGTTGCCCATGGCGCCCGTGAATTGGCCGCGCATCTCGCGGCCGCCGGGCACAAGCGCGTTGCCTACGTGGACAGCGTGACCGGCACGGCCACGTTCGAGGTGCGCCGGGCGGCGTTCTTGGATGAGGCAAATTCCTGCGGTATTTCCATTGCGGACGCGCACATCATCAGTACCACCATCGATGTCGGCGCTGCCGCGACTGCCTTCGCCGCCGCCTGGCCGGACTGGCAGCGCGCCGGGGTCACCGCCGTCGTCTGCGGAACGGACACCCACGCCTATGGTGTGTTGCAGGAAGCCCGCGTGGCCGGTGTCCGGATTCCGGAAGAACTGGCCGTAGCCGGCTTCGACGATCTGCCGTATTCAGCCACGAGCAACCCGAGCCTGACCAGTGTGCATTTGCCGGCCACACCCCTGGGACTCAAGGCCGGTGAACAGCTCCGCGGACTGATGGAGGGTCGTGTGCTCGAACAGCCGCAGCTAACGCTGGAGAGCTCGTTGGTGGTGCGCGGCTCCACGGGGTAGGTCTTTCCCATCCATTGCTGCGTAGATGTCGTTTTGAGGCTCCAAAGCGACACTTTGGGCCCACACCGGCGAGGGACCCGGCCTGAGCTTGCGAAGGCTGGGAGCCGGTGGGGAGCAATGGATGGGGGCTGTGGATAACTTCTGCGAGGGTGGGCTGTTTTCTGTTCTGATGGGGCCATGAAAACCCCGCGTCGCCTCCCGTTGAGTCTCGGGACTCGGCCGTTCACTATTGCCGAGGCGGCCCGGGAGGGGGTCAGTCCCGGGCGTCTGCGGCACGGCTCTCTGAAGAGACTTGGCAAGGGAATTCGTTCGGATAGCCCGACGGCGGAGCTCCCCTTGTGCGTCCGCGTGCGCCCTTTCGTCGAGGTCAATGAGCGATGCGCCGCATCCCACCTCACAGCGGCAGAACTTCTTGACCTGCCGCGACGTCGCCAGAAGGAGCCAGCACAGATGTTCCATGTGATCAGGCCTGAGGGTGCTGCCCATCTCAACCGTCCACACGTCGTCGTCCACCGCATGAAGCTCTATGAGGACGAGGTCACCACGGTTGGTGGCGTCCCTGTCACCACCGTGGAGCGCACCTGGCTGGACATGGCCGAGATGCTGACCGTGGACGAATTGGTGGTGATGGGGGACAGCTGTGTGCGGAGGCCGCGGGTTGAATTCGAAGGGCGGGACGCGCCGTTGTGCACTCTTGCGGATCTTCAGCGAATGATCGATCGCCATAAAGGTAAGCGAGGGCTGCGCAAAGCCAAGGTAGCGATCCAACTGATCCGGATAGGCTCGGATTCGCCGCAGGAGTCATTGCTCCGCCTGGCGATCGTGAGGGCAGGCTTGCCGGAACCCGAACTCAATGTGCCGGTTGAAGCCAGGGACGGCGGGAGGTTCTTGCAGCCTGACTTGTCGTACAAGAAGTACAGGATCGGCATCGAGTACGAGGGCGAGGGCCATGGCAACGAAGCACAAGTGGTGCGTGACATTAGCCGTTCGGAACGGTATGAGGCGCTGGGCTGGACGGAGGTCAGGATCTCAAAGCGCCACATGTTCAACGATGCGAAAGCTGCCGTAGCCAAGGTCCGGACGGTACTGGTCCAGGCCGGCTGGCGGCCAGCGCGATAACGAACGAGTGCTGCGTAACTGTCCGTCTGAGGGTTCAAAACGACAGTTTGGGCCCACACCGGCGAGGGCCCCGGCCTGAGCTTGCGAAGGCTGGGAGCCGGTGGGGAGCAATCGATTTGTCCTAGTGGATGACGGCGAGCAGAACGCCCACGGACATGAACAGCACGCCGAAAGTGCGGTTGAGGACCTTTTGTCCGTGCTCGTTGTGCGTGAACCGTTGGAATGAACGGGCTGCCAAAGCGAAGAAGAACCACATGACGCAGATGTCGATGAAAACGATCGTGGTACTGAGGATCAGATATTGCGGAATCAGTGGCTGCTCGGGGCGGATGAATTGCGGCATGAAGGCCAGGAAGAAGACGATCGCCTTGGGATTGAGCAGGTTGACCCAAATGCCTCGCTGGAACATGGACCATGCTGGCTCGTTGCGCCGGGCCTCCACTTTTTCCTTGTCCAGGTCCGGCCGGTGCAGGAACTGCCGGATGCCCATGTACACCAGATATGCCGCCCCGGTGTAGCGGATCACGTTGAAGACCACAGGCGAGCTGGAGACCAGAACGCCTACCCCGAGTGCAACGATCAGGATGTGGATGATCAGTGCCGCCTGTTGGCCCAGCACTCCCCAGATGGAGCGGCGGAATCCGGAGTTGAGCGAATTGCTCATGGTGGAGATGGCGCCCGCGCCGGGAGTGAAACTGATCAAGGTGCCGGCGCCTACCAGGGCCAGCCAAAGCGAAATTTGCACCAATCCAGCTTATGCCCGCAGGACGCGGTACTCGGACGAGCGGTTACCAGAGCGTCTCCACCAACGGGAAGCTATGGAATTCCCGGTCGGCCGTGATGACCACCATGGATTCCACTATGGCCTGCGCGGCGATTAGCCTGTCGAAGGGGTCCCGATGCTCCCAATCGAGGTGTCCGGCCGCAAGCGCATGGACGCTCCGGATGGTCAGCTCCTCGTTACACAGCTCGGCGACATGCCGGGCATAACCGAGAAGCAGTCCGTCCAAGCCCGGAAGCCTACCCAGCTTGTGCTTGTAGCCGATCTCGTAAGCGCTGGCGGATGATGCCACGAGACGGTTGTCGAATGACTGGATTGCACGTCTCGCCTTGGGTGAGAGCTTCCGGGGTTCCGTCAGGGCCCAGATCAGGGCATGCGTGTCGAGGAGATAAGGGGTGCTTCCCACAGTGCAAGTTCCTCCTCATCCATAGGCTCTAGGAAATTGTCTGGAAGTTCTCCTTTGACGAATCCAAGACGGCGCTTGGTGGGCCGCTCAATCTTCACGAGCCGGGCGACGGGCTTGCCGGCCTTGGCGATAACCACATCTTCACCCCGTTCAACCATGTTAAGGAGCTCGGAAAGGCGGGTCTTTGCCTCCTGGACGTTGTATTGTGCCATGTTGACCAAGTCTAGTTGGTCAACCTCTACAACGTAAGGCTCAATGGTGCGATGGGGACCCCGGACCCCCAGCCGGCGAAGCTCACTCACACTTGCCAAACCTCGAATGCACCCAGTGAGTCATCGTGTCCGGGAGATTGTCTCCCAACGCATATTGGTCGAAGTAGGAGTGCGGGCCGTTGGACATATACCCGGTTTCGTCGAGCCCAAAATGGCCAATCATGTGAAACCCGCGCGCCGCGGCCGCCTTCCCCAACCTGGTGGCTTCCTTGTGGATGGGCTGGTGATCAAAGCAATAGTCCTCGGCCCAGATCCCGGCGTGCGCGATCGCAAAGAACTTGGTGCGCTCGGGATGCAGGCTGTCAAGAATTTCGTCTTGGAAGGGCTCCAAACCGCCTTCGAAGCGCTCGCTGACGATTGCTATGTTGTCCAGTTGCATCTCGGTGTCGAGGCCGATCACGACGAGTCGTGGGTAGAGTTTTTCTTCTTGGACGATGAGCGGACGGGCAAGAATCTGGAGGTCAAAGCCTGCTTGAATGATCATGTTTTGAGGCTATTCGCGGCCGCGGGTCACATGCAGGGGTCATTTTGCCTATGTGGATAACTGCGCCAGGTTGGCCGCCTTCACTTGGAGGTACCGCCGTTCCTGCAGGCTATTGGTCTTACGCGCCGCGGCAAGCAAGCACTCCCGGGCACCCACAAGGTCGCGGGACATTTCGAGCAAGTGTCCGCGGACGGCGTCGAGCCTGTGCCAGTCTTTCAGTTCGTCCTCGAGCCCATCCAGCAGTTGAAGGGCCGCCCGCGGCCCTTCAACCATGGCCACGGCAACGGCCCGGTTGAGCGCCACAACCGGACTCGGGGCAACGGCCTCGAGAACCGTGTACAACGCCAGGATCTGAGGCCAGTCGGTCTGGTCCGCGGAGGGCGCTTCGGCATGGACGGCAGCGATGGCGGCCTGCAGCTGATAGGGTCCCGGACGCCCAACCCCCAGCACGGCTGACAAGAGTTCAAGGCCCTCGGCGATCTGCACCGAATCCCACAGCCGGCGATCCTGCTCAGCGAGCGGCACCAGCATCCCGTCCGGGAGCGTCCTCGCCCTTCGTCGCGAGTCAGTGAGGAGCATGAGGGCCAGCACCCGCCCACCTCGAGCTCGCCCGGGAGCAGCCCCTGCAGGAGCCGCGTCAGGCGGATTGCCTCCGCGGTGAGGTCTTCGCGTTGCATGGACGGCCCGGAACTCGACGCGTAGCCCTCGTTAAAGATCAGGTACAGGACGTGGAGTACGACGCCGAGCCGCGTCTTTCGCTGGCCCGTTTCCGGGAGTTCGAAATGGGCTCCGGCCTTCTTGATGCTTTGCTTGGCCCGGCTGATCCGCTGGCCCATGGTGGCTTCCGGGACAAAGAACGCGCTGGCGATTTCCGCCGTCGTGAGCCCTCCGACGGCACGCAATGTCAGTGCCAGCTGGGAGGGTGCTGAGAGGGCCGGGTGGCAGCACAGGAAAAGGAGGGTGAGGGTGTCTTCTGCAAACCCGTCCGTGTCATCAGTTGAAAGAGGCTGCTCGACAGGCGGCGGTTCCAAGGCCGCCGCCCGTTGTTCGCGCGCCTGCCGGGCACTTTCGCTGCGCCAGTAGTCCACCAAACGCCGTGTGGCGACCGTGAGTAGCCACGCCCTAGGGCTCCCAGGCACGCCGGAGGCGGGCCATTGCAATGCTGCCTCGAGCAGCGCTTCCTGGACGGCATCCTCGCACTCGGCGAATTGGCCGTATCTGCGGACGAGCACGCCGAGGACCTGCGGCGCAAGCGTGCGCAGCAGGTCCTCGAGCGTGGATTCCCCGGCATGCTCGGCCAAGCGTTAGACCTCCGGGGGCTCGTCCTGGACGCGGCGAAGCTCCACAACCGGCGCATACTTCACGATGCTGGAGCAGATTTCCACGGCTCGTTCCTCGCTGGCGACGTCTACCACCCAGTAGCCGATGAGGGATTCCTTGGCTTCGGCGAAAGGCCCGTCGGTGGTGATGACCCCGTTATCCGTCTGCTTGACCAGCTTGGCAGTGCCGGGGTCGGCCAGTCCGGCGTTGAACACCATCTCGCCCGAATCGCTGAGATCCTTGTCGATCTGGATCATGAACCCGATCATTTCCCTGATCCATTCGGGATCCGCGGCCTCCATCATGCCCTCGGCAGAACCAAACATCATGATCATGTATTTCATCTCGAACTCCTTATCGGGGGCGCTCCGTGTGGGCGCTTTCGTTCATGGGTCGGAACTACAGGACGGTTTTCGACATGGGTTGATGGAAAATCCCAAGAAACTTTTGGCAGGCCGCTACGCGCGTGCGATGACTTCCCCGTTCGGGATCAGGAAGAAGCCATCATCCGTGGAGCCCCAACGGTGCCAACCGGCGGCGATCCTGGCGAGGTCTGCCTCGTTGGCCAGCCCGTATTCCAACGCTTGCTCGGCAAAGGCGGAGTGCAGGACGCGCTCGCTCCACACCCGCGACTGCCAGCGGCGCTGCTGCGCGGTTGCGTACAGCCAGTTGCTGCTGGAGGGTGCGACGTCGGTGAAGCCCGCCTGCTGTGCCCACGACACGAGCCGCCGCCCGGCGTCGGGCTCTGCTCCGTTTCGTCGGGCGATCTTCTGGTAGAGCTCCATCCAGTCGTCGAGCTCGCGGACCTCCGGGTACCAGCTCATGCCGTGGAAGTCGGCGTCGCGCACTGCCACGATGGCGCCGGGTTTGGCCACGCGCCGCATTTCGCGCAACGCGGCCACGGGGTCGGTCAGGTGTTGCAGGACTTGGTGGGCGTGGACGAGGTCGAAGGTCTCGTCCTCGAAGTCCAGATCGTAGATGTTGCCGGTCACGAATTCCACGTTTTCCACGCCACGTTCGGCCGCGAGCGAGGCAGCCTGGGCCACGATCTCGGCGGAACGGTCGAGCCCGACGACCTTCGCGGGAGCCACCAGCTCCGCGAAGTCGCAGGTGATGCTCCCAGGTCCGCATCCGACGTCGAGTACTGAAGTCCCGGCGGTGAGATGCGGGATGACAAACGCGGCAGAGTTCTCGGCTGTGCGGGAGGCGTGGGCGCGTACGACGGACTCGTGGTGGCCGTGTGTGTAGACGTCTTCAGGCATCTGCTCGTTCATAGGGAAACGCTACCCCGATGGAGTGGAAAGCGGGCGGAACTTGGGCGAAACCTTGTTTTCGAATCCCGGCCTGCCACAATGGACGCATGGCCGCAGCGCGGTGGGGTCGGGGGTCGGAGCTGGGGCGCGGATCGGGCTTCGGAGGGCTGGGTGACGGACCGTCCCCGGACGCCTTGCGTCGCCCGTTCTTCATTGCGGCAGTCGCCGTCTTCGCCGTCGTGGTCTTGGCCGAAATCGGCTTGTCGATCCTCCTCGGCGGGACCGCCGTGGAGCCCGTTTCGCCCGACCAAGCGGACAAGCTCGGCGTCCCGATCGACGTCTTCCTGAAAACCCAGCGCGCATCAGCTGCGCCGCCCGGCGCGGGGATCGGTTTCCTCGCGTTCCTGGACGGGCTGCTGCTGTTCACCGTCGTGATGCTGGGGCTGAGCCTGATCATGGAGCTCAGGGTTTACGGACGGATCCAGGGCATCGTCACCTTGGTTGTCACGTTCCTCTGGGTGGTGGGCGCGTTCATCACGGCACTCCTGGCGTTGGCGAAGCTGTTCCTGATGTTCGGGCTGTTCGTGGCCGCGCCCTTCGGGACCCTTGCCTACCTCGCACTGTGGGGGAGTTTTCCCACGAGCCAGGCAGCGGCCATCCTTGCGCTCCTCCTCCTGCTGAAGATCGCTTTCGCGGTGCTGCTGATTCTGAGTCAGCCAAAATTCCTGAAGGTTACAGGGCTTGTAGTGCTGCTCCTCGTCTCGGTGCTCTTCCATCTGGTTCTTGGACTCATCCACGGCTTTCTCCCAGGCCCGCTCGTGTCCATCGGGGATCAGTTCTGGGCGCTCGTTACGGTGGTGGTGGCCTTGGTGTGGGCGCTCATCATGCTCATCGGATCTATCCCGGCTATCATCAACGCCCTGCGGGTCAGAGGCTCGGCAGGGGACTAAAGACCCGGACGCTCGCTCACTTTTGGGCCCCTTTTCGCAGACGCTCGCTCACATCAGGTGAGCGAGCGTTGTGGAAAACCGGGACATAGGTGAGCGAGCGTTGTGGAAATCCGGGACATAGGTGAGCGAGCGTTGGGACTCGCGGGAGGCCCTAGTCCTGCGGCCGGTTCCGGTACGCGGCCAGGAACGTGGCGATCCTGCGCACTGCCTCCTGGATCTCGCGGACGGAGGGCAGGATGACGAAGCGGAAGTGGTCCGGGGTTGGCCAGTTGAAGGCCGATCCGTGGGAGACCAGGATCTTCTGGTCCTGCAGGAGGTCGAGGACGAATTTCTCGTCGCTCTCGATCGGGTAGACCCCAGGATCCAGCCGCGGGAACAGGTACATGGCCCCGGCTGCCGGAACGCAACTCACTCCGGGGATCGCAGTCAGGAGCTTCAAGGCCAGGTCCCGTTGTTCGCGGAGGCGGCCACCTGGCTTAATGAGTTCCTCGATGCTCTGGTAACCGCCCAGGCAGGTCTGGATGGCGTGCTGCGCGGGAACGTTGGAACACAATCGGAGGGAAGCCAACAGTTCAAGCGCCTCGCGGTATTCGGCCGTGGCGGCGTGCGGACCCGTGACAGCCACCCAACCTGCTCGGTAGCCGGGCATCCGGTAGGCCTTGGAGAGGCCGCTGAAAGTCAGGACGCAGATGTCGTCGGCCACGGAAGCCGTATGGATGTGCTGGGCCTCCTCGTAGCGGATCTTCTCGTAGATCTCGTCCGAGAAAAGGACAAGGTCATGCTTGCGTGCCAGCGCCGCAAACTGCTCCAGGATGTGGCGGGGGTATACCGCGCCGGTGGGGTTGTTCGGGTTGATGATGACGATTGCCTTGGTGCGCTTGGTGATCTTGGCTTCGACGTCGGACATGTCCGGCCACCAATTCTGGCCCTCATCGCAGAGATAGTGCACCGGCTTTCCGCCCGTGAGGGTCACCGTGGCCGTCCACAGGGGATAGTCCGGCGCGGGGATGAGGACCTCGTCGCCGTTCTCCAGGAACGCCTGCAGCGTCATGGAGATCAATTCGCTCACGCCGTTGCCGATGAAGATGTCCTCGACGCCGATATTCATGAGGTTCTGGGTCTGGTAGTACTGCGAGATTGCTGTCCGCGCCGTGAAGATGCCTTTGGAATCGCTGTAACCTTGCGCCCCGCGGAGGTGGTGGATCATGTCGACGACAACCGACTCCGGCGCTTCCAGCCCGAACGGCGCAGTGTCCCCAAGATTCATCTTGAGGATGCGGTGCCCTTCGGCCTCCATGGTCTTGGCCGCTTGGAGGATGGGCCCACGGAGTTCGTAGCGGACGTTCTGTAGTTTGCTGGAGTGCTGCATCGGACGCATGGTTGATCTTTTCATGAGCGGCACCGTTTTCGGCACCGGATTACAGACAGCACCAAGACCGCCCTATTGCTTGATCGCACAGATCTGCGGTTGGACCATGCAGAGGTTGATCGGATTCGGCTCGATGATGACGCTTTGCCGGAGTTCGGTGCGGACCAGGACCAGCGCGTTGACGTTCACTTTGCTTCCGACGTCGGGATTGACCCCCACGACCACGCAACTCAGCAGGAACCCCGACGGCGAAGACTGGCACGTAGAGCCCTGGGTGAAATCGAGCTGGATTTTCGCGGTCTGGAAGGCGGTCCGCGCACTTTCGATCCGCGAGCCCAGAACCGCGGGCACTACGGATTTCACCGGCGTCGCGATCTCCAGGTTGATGGTGGAGCCGCGCCCGGCGGTCTTGTTGGCTTCGGGCGATTGGGTGACCACCGTTCCCTCCGGCGACGAGCTTTCCTTGTCCGTTGTGGCCGCGGAGAATCCGGCGTCCTTCAAGATCTGCGTTGCTTCAGCCTGGGGTTTCCCGACGACGTCCGGCACATTGACGTCCTTGAGAAGGAACCAGATCACCCCACCAATCGCCGCCAGCAGCACGACGGCGCCGAGGATCACCCACAGCCAAGGAAACCTGTGAGTCGGCTTGGGCGGTTCCGGTGGCTTGGTGACATTCAGCGTGACCACGTGGGCCTGATCGGCATAGTCTTCCGGGGCGTCGTCGGCAGAGTAGGCGATCAGTTTCACGGGAAACGTGCCTGGCGCGGCGCCGGCGGTGTCGAAGTTGACCAGGTACTGCTCGGTGGCTCCGGCCGCGATGGTCCGCAGAGGGGTAGGGATGGTGGTGTACGTCGGCGACGGCGGTGTGCTCTCCGCACCGGGAAAAGCCCCGAGCACCACGCGTTCCGGGCCGGGAGCTCCGTTGGTCACGGACGCAGTCAGGGAGCCTTTGCCGTCCTTGAGCTCCACGGTGGGGGAACTCAGGGTCATGGTGATGGTGCTCATGCGACAACCGCCTTTCGGGGAATGAAAACGGCAACGGAAAGGGTGGCGGCCAAGTCATCCTCCTGCTTCCAGGAGCTGCAGCGCGCAGGTGCCGACAACCCGGCACGCGATGCCCAGTTGACCCCCGGAAGTCCCGAAGGTCAGGCTGACAGTGTCCCCAGCGGACACGTCCTGCTCCGTTCGTGTGCCCTCCACGAGGAGGGTCACGGTGACCGCCTGTTGGGGAGCCAGCCGGGCACGCTTGGTGGGGCTGCCAAGATCGAACGGGCCCCCGAATTTCTTGACCTCGAAAACGCAGCTTCCCGTCACCAGCAGTTGTGTTGCCGCCGCGGAGCATTGGCCGCCTGGGCTCACGAGATCCGAGGCAGCGAGGGTGCCTCCTTTGGCGGCCTGCGAGAAGCCCGTTTGCCAACTGGCCGCCGCGTTATTGTTTCCGCCGCAACTGACGCCGAACACCAGCACGAGCACCGCGATGACGCCGCACACGGCCACCGCAATGAGCGGCTTGCGGTTCTCGCCGTTCACGAGTCCGGCCTGTTCATGAGTCCGGCCTGTTCATGAGTCCGGCACCGGGACCATTACGGCAACCTCGTCCGTAACGTGTGCAGGCTTGATGCCTTTGACGATCCGGCGGACCAGCTCCACTTGTCCGGCGGCCGCCGCGGGGACGAGCACCTTGATGTGGAACTCGCCCGGGACGGATTCGACGTCGAACCCCGGGATCCCGGTGGCGAGCTGAAGGAAGCGGGTGAGTCCGTCCACGGTGCCCCGGCGAGCGGACAGCGTGGCGGCGCACGCGATCAGATCGCGTTGGCGGGCCACGGGGACTCCCGCCGCCGCGGAGTCCACGGACTCCGTGTTTGGCAGGGTCAACCAGTCCAGGTCCACCCACCGGGACAGGAAGGGAATGAACGACGACGGCGAGCGGCCGGGATCGGGGACGGTATGGATGCGGTCCAAGACATCCCGGACAGGCAAGTGCATGTCCTCAGCCACTGCAATGAGGGCTTGCAGCGGCGTGCTGGTCTCCGCCGCCACTTGGTAGATCTCGGGCAGGACCTTCAAGATCGGGGAGTTGCGCAGCACAGGTTCAACCATTGCCATGCACCACTTCGATCCGGTGGTCGCCCGAGCAGAACAGCCAGGTATCGGGGAGGGTCACCACGTCGTCAACCATCCGCCGCGTACAGCTCGCCCAGGACACTGCGTTGTCCGTGCTCCGGTAGATCCCCTTGGGGCCGGCCGCGAGTACAAGCTGCGAACCGTCGCCGCGCACAACGCCGGACACGGCGCGGACGGGCTCGAAGCGAGTCCGGTCCCGCAGCGGCAGATTGCAGTTCACATCGGGGACGCTCCATTGCGCGGAAGCCTGGCCAAGCTGGAGGCGAAGCACGCCGCCGCTCTGGGTGGCGGCATAGGCGGCATCGCCCATCACGTGGACGCCCCAGCAGCTGCCGCCGGTCCAGCCTGCGCCGAACTGTTCCCAGGAAGCCATCAGGGCGGCGTCGAATTGGGTGCGGGCGAGTTCATCGATCTTCAGGCGCAGGCAGCCCGTCCCCGTACCTTCGGGCACGGAACGTCCGAGCCAGACGTAGCTTGCGCCGCCGTCGTACTGGATTGTCATGCAGCGGATGTCCTCGCCCGCCGACTTGACCTGCTTGAAGCTGCCGGCGGCCCCGGCGTCGGGGGAGAGCCAAATTCCTGCGGATGCTTCCGCCGCGACCACCACGCCGGTGCGGCCGCGCACGTCCACCAGGGCGTCCACTGCGTAAAAGCCGCGGTCCGGCTGGGTTGCATCCACCACGTTCTGGACCGGGAGGGCACCCTGGCCCATCGGCAGCTCATAGAGACCGTGCTCGCCAGCGAGCAGCAGCACGGGGACTCCCTGCCGGTCCACCCAGCACAAATCCGCGACGACGAAGCCTAATTCCGCGGCTCGGCGCCAGGATTCGCCGAGGTCCTCGCTGACGTAGATGCGCGAGCCCGTGGGGGTCACGGTGCTCACGGCCACCATGCCTGGGTGCTGTCCAGCGCCGAACCCGCCAGGGCCGAAACCGCCAGCGCCGAACCCGCCAGGGCCGAAGCGGCCTGGGGCGGGGGAACGGAAGGGAGCGATGGACTTCACCGTTTCGCTGGCCGCCTCCGAGCCGAACCCGGCACAGGCTTCCCAGCCATCGCCCGCGTTGGTGGTCCGGAAAAGGGCGCTCTCTTGAGCCACGAACCACGTGTTGTCCTGGCCCTCGGCCTGAACCAGCGCCAGGGCGTCGGTGTCCGGGACCTTCTCCACTTCGAGCCGAACGCGGTCCACGTATTGGACTCCGGGCTCGGCTTCCTCCATGGCCCGGTAGAGGTTGGAGACGCGCAACGGCTTGCCGAAGCCAGAGCCGTAGTTGGAAGAACTCGGGTTGAGCGGACTGATGCCTTCCGCTAGCCGGCCCACGATCCTGGACTTCACGGCCTCGGCGTCCTCATCGGGGCGGACTACGATCCTGGCGTCCACCAGCACTTGCTTGTAGAGGCCCCAACGGACCACAGGCTCGGCCCCCACCGTGGACCGGCGACGCAGGTATTGTTCTACCTCGAGCCGGACGCTTTCACGCGCCTGGGCGTTCAGCTCGGCGGCGCGCACGGGAGTGCTGCCGGAATCACCCGGCACGAACGGCACCAGCACCACCTCTACCTCGCCGGGTTTGGCAAAGGCCCAAATGTCCCGCCGCGTGAATGCCCGAGCCCTCGCGACGCCGCCGTGGCGCATGGCCAAAACCTCGTAGTCCCGCACAGTGACGGCCCTGTCCCTGGCCTGGAAGTCCTGCGGTGCCCGGCGGAGAGCATTCTCCAGCGATTCGCCGTCGCGGCCTCCCGTGGCGGGTTCCGGGTTGCTGACCTTGACGCCGGGGATCGGGGTGCGCATGATCGTCAGTTGGCCTGCGCCGACATTGCCCCGTTGCCCTCCACCGCCGCGGTACCAAGCGCGGACCTCGGCGCCCGGCCCGGGAACAACAGCCGTCCGCGCTACGGACTCCTCGTCCCACCATGCGAACATCACGACGCCGGCACTCCGGTCAATCCGGACCGGCGACTCATCCGGGCTGGCGTCAGCGAAAGCCTCCACCTCGCGGCAATACCGGAATGGTTTGCCGTCCACCAAGACGGCTTCGCCGCTGCTCAGCTGGGCGCCCGCGGGAACCTCTATGGCGATTGACAGGCCCGCCCCGGAGACGATGGGTGCGTTCGGAATGAGGAAGCTCTGGCCCGGGCGCCCGGTTCCGACGCCGATGGGAACGGCGTCGTACAAGGTGACATCGGCTGCCGGGACCTGCACACTGGACTGGCCCGCCGCGAGGACGGCCGCCGTCGTCGTCGTGAAGACCGGTTGAGGAGCGCCGGGCACGCCGGGCGGGCAACTGACCTGGGTCCCGCGCGGGATGCGGATGTCCTGGCCGTCGGTACTGCTTGCTGCGGACGTACGGGTGAATTCGAGGATGGCTTCGGCCGTGCTGGGCGGGTACAGGCTGGTGCCGAGTAGGTTCAAGTACACGGCATAGAGCTTTTCCGGCACCCGGTTGAGCCGGTACATCAGGGTATCCGTCAGGTAAGCGAAAGCCTCGAGGATGGTGATGCCGGGGTCGTGCACGGAGAGGTCCGTCCAGTCCGGGGCGATTTGCTGGATGCGCTCGCGTGCACCGGCCACCAGGTCCGCGAAGCTGCGGTCGTCAAGATTCGGCACCGGGATACTCATGCTGCACCTCCGGAATCAACGGGCAGGGCGATAGCGAGCTGGTCCTCGAGCTGGGTGGAGCGGACCCGGTACCGCAGCTGGACCTCCAGTATTTCCGGGCTTTCCGGAGAGCGGGACGCATCCAAAGACAGGACGGTGATCCGGGGCTCCCACTGCTCCACGGCCCGGGCAACATAATGGATGGCCAGCCCCGCAGTGGTGTCATCCGCCGGCGCGAAAGCGAGCCGGAACAAATGGCAGCCGTAGGTGGGCCGGTTGACGCGCTCGCCGGGCCTGGTGCTCAGCAGCAGGAGGAGCGCCTGGCGCACGGATGCAGCGTCCGTCACGGTGGCGAGCCGTCCGTCGGGCGTCAGACGCAAGCCTGGAAGCCCGACGGCGGCATCGAAATCTGGGTGGACGAAGGCCACCGACTTGTATCTGGGGATGCTCACGGCCGGCCGCCTCTCATGATCCCGCCGCCACGAATTCCTGGCCCGGCCGCCGGACCGTGTACTTGACGGCACCGGGCGGAGTGCCGTCCGTATAGCCCTCCACAGTGTCCAGGCAGACCTTCTTGCCGCCGATCCGGACAAAATCCGAATAGCCCTTGAGCACGGGCAAGGTCTTGTTGCAGGGCTTGATGTTGAGGCCCACGTTGGGGCACATGCTGATGCTTCGTCCTTGGGGATCGTTGTCGACCAAAACAGGCGAACCCGCAACGCGGACCCACTGCTGCGAAGGGACGTTCTCCACCTTGCCGTCATGACCGCAGCGCAGGATCGCTTCCTTGACGAGGATCTTCAGCATCAGGCCTCCTCGAAATCGACGGTTTTGGCGCGGATCTTCATGGCCTTGCCCGGTGCTTCGAGGAACATGTCCGTAGCTGCGGTAATGCGCAGCTTCTCGGGCCCGAGTTCCACCGTGGAGCCGTGCCCGTCCGTGAAACTCACGGTGCGGGTGCCGCCGTCGAGCACTATTTGCTGCCCGTCGGCGCTCCGGAAGGTGTAGCGGCTGTCCCTCGGCGTGTTCAAGCTGTTGTCCGGGGCCTGCTCCCCGCCATAGAGCCCACCCAGGATGATCGCCTGCGCCGGATCCGTGGCCGGTAGCAAGACCAGCACGGTGTCCTCCGGAGCAGGCGGCACCACGAAGCCTTTCCCCGCCCCGGCCCCGGCTGTGAGGACCGGCGCCCAGGCTGATTCCAGCGGCGGGTAGGCGGGGAGGCTGACGCGCGCCCGGCAGCGGCCTTCCGGATCTTCCACGTCCAGCACGATTCCCAGGGTGAAGACGTCCGGACGCCGTGCGGGTGGGGTTTCCGGGGGGCGCGTGTTGATGGTGGTTTCGTAGCCGGTGCCGTCCAGCCGGTGGGTGGCGGTGGCGATAGCGTAGGTGCCTTCCAACGACGTCGCGATTCCGCGCACGCGGACCCGGCGCCCCGCGCGGAGGCGGGGATCGCCGTCGGCCACGAAGACGGCGGTGACTTGCCCTGCCATCCGGAAGTCCAGTTCCGCCTGGGCCAGTCCGTGGGCTGCGGATGGGGACGCGAATGCCTCGTTTTCGCGCAGGAGATCGCCGCCCGCGCCCACGCTCGAAAGCGCAGGATCTGCCGAGACGTTGGCTTTCGCGTCACTCGTACTTGCGGAGCCCTGCTGCACCGAGGCGTCGTCGGACCGCCAGCCCGTGGTTTCGGCTCCGAGATAGGCCGGCTCCTGGCTCACCTCCACCTCGGCCGAATGCAGGCTGCTGCCCAGTTCCAGCTCGATCGGTTCGCCTTCGCCGGACAGGTCCGTCAGCCTCAGCGCATCGCCGTCCACCACGGGATACGCGCCCACCCGGGCACTTTGCTCCACCAACACGCTCAGGTCCGAGCGCGCACATTGGTACACCTCGCCTAGCCGGGCGGCGCCGCCAACCACCTGCAAACCGGTGCCCTCGGTGAGGGTGCGGGCCAGCCCGGCGAGGTCGACGTCGCTGTGCAACCGGGTGAACTGGCGTTTCCTCAGCCGGTGCAGGGCATCGTACGCGCGGACCCTGATTTCCTGCGAGAGATCCGCCCCGTAGCTGTGCTCCACCACCGTCACTTCACCTGCGAAGAGCGGAGTTCGTTGGCCACCCAGTTCCACGCGCAGCGCGTCCCCAGGTGCTGGATCCACTCCACCGCGTGCCGTCACCGACCGTCCCGGACCGGGCCGCCAGCTGATGAGGCATTGTGCCGGCCTGGCCAGGGAGCTGAGGACCTGCACGGAGATGATCGCCGCGGTTTCGGCCGGGGAGAGGCGGCGCCGCCCGAGGGTGACGATGAGTTCCGGGAGGCCCTGGAGCTGCCTCATCGAACTGGGCCTTTCCCGGGACTCTTCATGGCGCCTCGCCAACCGGGGGAACGGCAAGGGGGCCGTTGAAATGTGCCGGATCGTCGATGTTGTTGTACTCCAGCAGCAGCTTCCACAACAGAGGCGTCCCGAAGGCGGCCAGGCTGAGGCGTCCCAGCTCACCCGGCGGGACCTCCGGAAGCACCTCGCCGCCGTCGGGCGCTGTTGCATCCCTGTCGGTGCTGCCGTCGCCGCCCACCGCGAGGGTATCCACGGGTGGCGCCGTCAGGTCCACCGTCGGGAGCCGCTGGGCGAGCTCATAGTTCTCGCCGCCTTCTTGGTCCGCACTCTGCCCGACACGCACGAAAACCATGCGCATCCACGAGCGCAAGGGCGAGCCATCCGGCGAAAAGCGGTCAAAGCGCTCGGCCACTTCGGTCACGATCCCGGGGACATTCCATGCCCGCCCCCAGACGAACCGGACCGACGGCGGCCGGCGCTGCCTTTCCACCTCGGCCGAATTCTCCGCGAGAGCCCAGATGGGCCGGGTCATCTGGCGGACGTCCTGGACATGGAGCGACGCCGGCGCGAGGTCGACGTCGAACAGGAGATCCAGGCGAAGCTCGGTGTGCCCGCCGCCCGTGAAGAGCAAGGGATCGTCCGCGAGGCCCGTTCCGGTCAGCTTGCCACCCGCCGAGCGTCGCGGCTCCACACCGGCCGTCCGTGACATGACCACCGTCTCGGGATTGAGCAGGCAACCAAGGTGCTCCCCGGTGTCCTCGATCAGGAAAGCGACCCGTTCCATCTCAGACCGCCAGCTGTTCGTTACTCAGCCGGGCTGCGCGGGCTATCGCCGCCGTTGCTGATGTTTCCACCGTTGGCTGAGGCGCGGGGCGTGGGGCCAATTCCGGCCAGTTTCCGGTGAGTGGTGCCGCCGACGCGCGCTCCGGGGTTGTGCTTGGGTGGCCTGGGGCTTGGTGCTCTCGGGGATGGTGTTCTTGGTGTGGCGCCGGGCTCGGACGCTGGTCCGAAGTTTCGGAGCCGACGACGGCGGGACTCGCCACTTGCGGAGCCGGTGCAGTGAGCTTGGGGGTGGGTTGCGGCTCTGGCGTCGTTGAGTGGGCGTTGGGAAAGGGAGCAACCGGAGGCTGGGCCGGCAGGGACAATGCAGTCTGGCGTTGTACGGCCGGACTCTGTGGTTCATCAGGGCGGGGCGTGGTGCAGGTGATCGCGTGGTCCGCGGAAAAGGGTCTGAGCTCCGCAGAGCTGCCATGGGGCGGACGCAGCCACAGTCGCGGGTGAGGCGCGGTCCGCGGGTTGTCGGGTGCCGCCGTCGGGCCTTCGGTCACTCGCGGTGAGGGCGACGGCCCCAGGCGGATCAGGGGCCACCGTTCCGAGATTGTCCCTGGGGCTGGCATCCGCTCGGGTCCGGTTCGGAGCGAGCTTGAACTGCCGGGCTCGGTGGTCCGGCCGGCACGCGATTCCTGTGGATGTGAGCGAGGGTTGGGTTGGGTTGGGGGTATATGTGAGCGAGCGTTGGGTGGGGAGGGGGGTATATGTGAGCGAGGGTTGGGTGGGGATGGGACGAGACCGGCGTCGCGCAACAACCGGATCCAATGCTCCGGCGCGCCGGATATGTCCAGTCTGCGCACCGACGTCGGGCGCTGTATTCCAACTCCGCGCTCCGTTCCAACGGCTTCGGCAGCCCCGGCACCCGACTCGGCGTCAGGATGCGGCGGCGGTTCCAGCCTTTCCGCGAGTTCCCTCAGCAGCCGCGCCGCCGAGCGGCGCCACGGGTTCCGGGGCCTCCACCCATCAGGCCCCGGGAGCGCGCGCATCATCGAGCTCCAAGCGGTCGTACGCGATGCTCAGGGATTCGATGGCAAGGTCCTTGCCGAGGGCATCCAAGGGGGCGCCGAACCAGTCGCACGGCCAGGCGCCCAGCAAATTCCAGCGGCGCACCTCCACCGAGCCGGCGTCATTGAGCATGGCGATGGAGACGTTGCGCCGCTCCACATGCCCGTCGACGGCCTTGAACAACCATTGCAGCATTTCGGTGGAGTCGGTCAGCCCGTAGCGGAGCGTCACTGGAGTGTACTCAACCTGGCCCGGGATGACCCGGACCGTGCTGTTTTCGCCACCGGAGCGGTACAGGATGCGGTCGATTTTCAGCCCGAGCCCTTCAACCTTGGTGAAGTGTCCCTGGACCACACCTTGGATAACGAGTTTGAAGTTGTAGGCGCGGTACGGGTCCACCACGTTCCCGGGTTGGGCAGCAGGGGCCGGGGTGCTTGGCTGCGTGCTCATTTCAGGCTCCTGCGCTCTCTGTCTCGCTGGTGTTGTCGGCCGACTGCATGAGCTTGAAGATCACGAATTCGGCGGGTTTGACGGGTGCGATGCCGATCAGGGTGACAACCTGCCCCGCATCGCGGACTTCGGGCGGGTTGGTTTCTTCGTCGCATTTCACAAAGAAGGCCTGTTGGGGAGTAGTGCCCAACAGCGCCCCGTCCCGCCACACATTGGTCAGGAATGCGCCGATGTCGCGGCGGATGGACTTCCACAACGTGTGGTCGTTGGGTTCAAAGACCACCCAGCGCGTGCCGTCCGCCACGGATTCCTTGATCATGTTGGTCAGCCTGCGGACGTTGACGTAGCGGTATTCACTGGCCTCGGGTGCCTTGGTCCGGGCACCCCAAATGCGGATGCCTTCGCCCGGGAAATAGCGGATGCAGTTCACCCCGGCCGGGTTCAGCACTTCCTGTTCGCCTCGGCTGACCCGCCGGACCAGGTCCAGCGCCCCTTGGATGGGTTCGTTGGCGGGCGCCTTGTGGACTCCGCGTGTCGCGTCCACGCGCGCCCACACCCCGGCAACATGGCCCGACGGCGGCTGGGTCACCTTCTTGCCGGACACCGGGTCCGTCATGACGATCCACGGAAAGTACAGGGCCGTGTAGCCACCGGGGGACTGGGGAGCGCCGAGTGCGTCCTGTTTGTCGTCGTCCGCTTTCGCGTCGGTGGACTTCGGCGCGTCCGGCACACCGGACGTCGCCGCCCGGGTGAGGGCTCCGACGTCGTCCACTTTCTCCGGGGTGTCCATGATCGCCATGCGGTCCTGGCGCAAGGGATGCTCCACGTGGGCCTGCAGGGCGGCGTACGCTTCGGCGTCGGCGTATCCGGGGGCGGCCACCATCGAGATGTCGTCGATCGCTTCGAACAACGTGACCCCGGTGGGCTTCGCGGCGGTGCCGGTGAGGCTGCCGCCGGTACCGATATTGACCACGTAGCAGCGGCTGCCGCCGTTGGCGAAGAATCCGAAGACGGCGCTGGACAGTGGCGTTCCTTGAGTGGCTTTGCCAACATACTGGTCCACGAACTGGGTCCAGTTGTCCAGCACCCGTGCTTCATCCGGGTGGGCCAAGGGATCGGGGGAAACTCCTACAAAACCGGCGATGCTGGTGCTGACCTGGCCGATCGACCGCGCACCGCTGGGCACTTCTTGTACATACACTCCTGGCGCCTGGTAGTTCGCCATGGTGTGCTCCCTTTCACTCCCACCGGATGATCACCGGCAGGCTGCTCGTGTCTGCTGAGACTTCACGTTCAGTGCCGCGGACTGCCACGACAAAGTGCTGGAGTTCGTCCGCGGAGGCCAGGACCTCGAAGTGGCCGGTGGGATCGCTCACGACGGCGGAGGCGGACGAATGGGGGCGGATGTAAGCGTCGGGGATGCCTTTGTTGTGGACGTCGACCAGCCTGCCGTGGATACGGCGGGCTACGGTGGTGGTGGCGACGAGGGGTTCAGTGACCGGTGGGCCGGAAGGCTCGTCGAGACGGATTCCCACGGGGACGCGGACCAGGAAACCGAGGCCTTGGCGGATGCCGGAGTCGTATTCGTCCGGCTGGAATTCTCCGCTGGAAACCACTGAGTACTGGGTGTTTTGCTCGATCGCAATCAGGAGCTTTTCCATGTTGTCCAGCTGAGTGGGACCGTGGCATTCCACTGCCACTTTGAGTTCAAGGTCCAGCAGCGGCCCTTCCCGCCGGGAACGGCCCACCCTGTTCATGGCGACGGCGTGGACCGTGACAGGTGCGTCGGTGGATTGGCCGGTAAGTGGTTCGGAGCCGTCATCGAAACGGACACGCTCCGGCGAAACGGCGTCGGAAAGTATCCCGAGGAGCTCGGTCAACGATGATCGCACAACACCCACGGTGACACCCCAGTCCACAAAGTGGTCCAGCACAGCCGATGTGCTCTAGGTTACTCCCGCAATGGCCTGTGAGTCACTGGGGCCTCAGGAATAACTCCATTCGATGGTTGGATGTTTGGCGTGACATCGTGGCGGGCCGTCATGGTGGCCTCGATGACGCCTTGCATGAAAGTCATGACTACGTGGAGTTCTTCCGGCGAAAGTGCGTCAATTACCGGGGTGATGGCGCCGGCCAGGGGAGAGAATAATTCGCTGCCGGTAGCGCGTGCGGAATCAGTCATCTCCAGATGAACCTGCCGGCGGTCCTTTTCGCTGCGGCGGCGTGCCAGATGGCCTGCCCGGTCGAGCCGGTCCACAAGCGCAGTTGTTGCCGGCGAGCTCAGGTTGAGTGCTTCCCTGAGCGCCCCGGGAGTCATGGTCTTGCCCTCCCGGGCGGCAGCCACCATTGCCGCCAATGCATTCAGGTCCGTTCGATGGAGGTGGTGGCGATCGCTCACGGCCTCCACGTAGCGCTCCGTTTCGACCGTGAACTGCTGGAGTAGCCCGAGGAGTACAGCTGCGGACCGAACGTGCTGGTTGTCATCCATGAGGCCTCCTTCAGCCTCAAATTATCCCACCGAGATCCCATTGACCAATTATCTCCATGGTAGATATATTTCGTCATGGAAGTAATTACGAAGGGTGCGGGCATCATGGACAAACGGCCTGGAGCCGGCCGGCGAAGCAGTTCGCGGTTGTGGTTGGCGGGAGCGGTGCTGTCGCTGGTGGCGTGGATGGTGGTCGGCGGAATCGGCGGCCCTACCTTTGGGAAGCTCAGCGAGGTGTCCAGCAACGACCAAGCGTCCTTCCTGCCGGCCAGCGCCGAATCCACCGAAGCCCGTCAATGGCAAAGCAAGTTCACTTCCGGCGGCAGTGTTCCCGCGGTGGTGTTGATCGAGTCTCCTGAGAAGCTTTCCCCCGTTCAACTGGCCGGATTGGCATCCCTCGGCACCCAACTGTCTGCCGTCGACGGGGTCAGCCATTCGACGTCGGCGGCGGGCCCGATTCCCTCCGCGGATGGCAAGGCGGCGCAGTTCATCGTCCCGGTGGAGGAAGGAAACAGGGTCAAAGGGAGCATCCAAGCGCTTCGCGCAATGGCGACGGGCTATGTAGAGGGGGCGGGGCTTCCCGCTGGAACAACCACCTACGTGACCGGACCGGCGGGCTTCCTCGCTGATTTGGTCAACGCTTTTGGCGGCATCGACGGGATACTACTCTTCGCGGCACTTGGTGCCGTGCTGGTGATCCTGCTGGCCGTCTACCGATCCGTGGTGCTGCCGTTCGTGGTGCTGCTTACCGCAGTCTTCGCGCTTTGCGGCTCCATTCTGGTGGTCTTTGCCTTGGCGAAGGCGGGCGCAATCCAATTGACGGGACAAAGCCAAGGGATCCTGTCCATCCTGGTGGTCGGCTCAGCCACTGACTATGCCCTCCTCTTTGTGGCCCGTTACCGCGAGGCCCTGGGCCACGCGTCGAACAAGTGGTCCGCGGTGGGACGCGCCTACAAGGGTAGCTTTGGGGCCATCCTGGCATCCGGGACGACGGTCGCCCTGGCGTTGCTTTGCCTGCTCTTCTCGGAACTGAATTCAAACCGCGGACTGGGGCCAATTGGCGCAATCGGAATCGGCTTTTCAATGTTGGCCAGCCTGACGCTGCTTCCCGCGGCCCTTGGCTTGCTCGGCAGGTCCGCATTTTGGCCGCGAACCCCGAACAAGAGCCCGGCCGCGAACCCGGCCAACTCCGACATTCCCCGAGTCTGGAGGATTCTGGCAAGCATCATAGCCAAGCGGCCCAAGGCCGTATGGCTGAGCGCAGCTGCCATTTTGGTGGTCTGCGCCTCGGGCCTGCCGCAACTCCAAGCCAGCGGTGTTCCGGAGTCGGCACTCATCCTGGGCAAATCCGAGGCAGTGGACGGCCAGGCGGCTCTGGGCCGGCATTATCCCGCCGGTGCAGGAAGCCCGGTGGTGGTTGTGGCTGAGGAAAAGGCGGCAGCCGTGGTGCTTGCCGAAGTCAAAGCCCAGGAAGGCATTTCGGATGCATCCGTGGTTGCCGCTCAACCGGATTCCGGCGTCCGCCCGCTGGCGGAACCGGCGACGGACGCTGCCCCCTTGGTGCGGGACGGCCGGGTGCTGATCAATGCCACCTTGTCCTCGGAGGCCGATTCGGCCAAGGCCGAGCAGACCGTCGCCACGCTCCGGCAGAAGCTGCATGACAAGGCGCCAGGGACCCTGGTGGGAGGAACCACAGCCACTGCCGCGGACACCAACGCCAGCGCGCAGTCTGATTTGTGGCGCATCATCCCGATCGTCTTGGCGGTCATCCTGTTGGTGCTCATGGCACTGCTGCGGGCGGTCCTGGCGCCACTATTGCTGATCGGCACCGTAGTGCTGTCCTATGCGGCAGCGTTGGGTGTCTCGGCCTGGGTGTTCAACCATGTGTTTGGATTCCCCGGGGCGGATGCCTCGGTTCCGCTTTTCGGTTTTGTGTTCCTCGTGGCACTCGGCGTTGACTACAACATCTTCCTCATGACCCGTGTCCGGGAGGAGTCGATGCTCAGCGGAACCCGGGCCGGTATCTTGAAGGGGCTTGGTGCCACCGGCGGGGTGATTACCTCGGCCGGCGTCGTTCTTGCCGCAACCTTTGCCGCCCTAGGGGTCATTCCGATCCTCTTCCTTGCGCAGATCTCTTTTATTGTCGCGTTCGGGGTGCTGCTCGACACCACGATCGTGCGCTCGCTGTTGGTGCCCGCCCTGTCCTACGACATCGGCCGGCGGATTTGGTGGCCGGGACGTTTGGGCCATGGATCCTCGGATGAGGACCAGGCGATGGGCGAAACTCAGCGGGCAGCCACGGCTTCCTGATCCCGCCACCAGGCCACGGTCGTCGCCATCGCGTCCGAAAGCGGCGTCGGTTCCAGCCCGAGCTTGGCCTGGCTCACAGTGGAATCCATGACGAACGGCCGCTCGAACTGGTACAACATTTCGGCCAGCTCGCGCATGTCGGTTGAAAACAGGCCAAGGATCCGGAGCAGCCAGCCTGGAACCACACTCAGCTTCGGTTCGGGAACGCCGGCCGAGCGCGCGAAGTTGTCCGCAATTTCCCGCATCGTCATTGCCGGACCCGTGGGGGCGTGCAGCACCGAGTTCCAGAGTTCGGGCTTTTCGGCCGCGGCGATCATGGCTGCTGCAAGATCCGGGACGTAGGTGAAAGAGTGGGGCTGCTGGGCGCTTCCGAGAACCTGGACCGGCTTGCCCTTGAGGACCATGGGGACCATGCGCTCGCCGGCGTGCGCCAAGCGGGCCCGCGGCCCGAAGAAATCGCCCGCCACCACGCTGACGGTATTCGCCGGGTGGGCTTGCCGGGCCTTCAGCAGGGCGGAACGGATCCCGCGCTTGCCACCGGCCGCTTCGCGCGGGCTGCTTTCAGTGATGGTCTTGTCCGGCTCGCTGTAGGAGTAGAGGCTCTCCGGGAAGACGACGACGGCGCCCGCCGCCACAGCGGCGTCCATCACCACTTGCTCTGCACCGGGAAGCTCGGCCGCCCAGGCTTTGGCCCGGTAGGCAGAACCATGGATGCAGTGGAAAACGGCCGCGGCGCCATCGAAGGCTCGCGCCAACTTGGCCGGGTCCGAGACGTCCACGCGAAGCTTTTCGACCAGCGGGTGGTCCGGGCCGCTGCCTGAGCGTGTCAGGACGCGCACCTGTTCTCCGCGGTCTGCGAGTTGCTCGGCAACGGTCCATCCGACGGGGCCTGCTCCTGTGACGACGTACATGGTGTTGCTCACTTTCTGGCTCGGAATCTGTTTCTTTTTGTTGAAAACCTAGCTCGAGAGCAGTGCTCTCTGAATTCAGGATGAGCCTTTTCGAATCGCATGTCAAGAGCACTGCTCACATTTGTTGTCAGTGCTCTCATTTGTGGCATGCTGGATGCATGGACCTCCCCTTAGCCGCAGCGGCCAAACAATCCACGCCCCGCGAGCGAGCCCGGGCCCAGACCGTGGCGGACATCATCCGGCTAGGTCGCCAGCACCTTGCCCTGCATGGCGCCGCGGGCTTGTCCCTGAGGGCGGTCGCGCGCGATCTCGGCGTGGTGTCCTCCGCCGTTTACCGCTACGTGGAGAGCCGCGACGAACTTCTGACCCTCCTGCTGATTGACGCTTACGGCGAGCTGGGCGACGAAGTGGATGCCGCCGTCGACGCCCTCCCCGAAGCCGACTACAGCGGCAGGTTCCTGGCGCTCGGGCGGGCCGTTCGTCAGTGGGCCCTGCGCGAGCCGGCAAGGTATGCCCTCCTGTTCGGCAGCCCGGTGCCCGGATACCAGGCGCCGGCCGAGCGCACCACGGAACCCGGAACGCGAGTGATCTACCGGATGGTGGGGATCTTCGACGCCGCCCACCGCGCAGGTGCCTTGGCCGCCGACGTGGCGCCCGCCGTCGTCGTTCCTCCTGCCCTTGCCGCAGACCTGGCGGCCATCCGGGCCGAACTGGGCGTGGCTGTTCCGGAAGCCGTGTTGGCCAGGGGCGTGCTGGTGTGGACATCGGTCTTTGGGGCGGTCAGCTTCGAGGTGTTCGGCCAATACGGGGCTGACACCTTCGCCGCGCGCGACGAGCTTTTTGAGCACCAGCTCGAGGTGCTGCGGGGGGTTGTGGGGTTGTAGCCGCCCGAGCAACCGTGCATGAAAGACGGTGCCCGAAGGTACAGTAACTGCATGGCTCGTGGACTTGCTGACATCGGCGCGGAGGGCGTTTTGCTCGCCGGAGCAGGCCGCGCCATCCTGATGCAGATCGCCAATCCCGCGGTCGGCCACGGCGTCGCCGAGCACAGCAATTTCGCCGAGCGGCCACTGGACCGGCTGCGCGCCACCATGACCTACGTCTACGCCGTGGTCTATGGCTCGGAAGAGCAATTGGCCGCGGTTCGCCGGGCTGTGAACCGTGCGCACGCCCCTGTTCGCCGGACCGCGGACGAGGCGTCGAAGGGATACAACGCCTTCGACGCGCAATCCCAGCTCTGGGTGGTGGCGACCCTCTATGACACCGCCGTCACTGTTTACGAAAAGGTCCATGGAGCCCTCGACGACGACACTGCCGATCGTATCTACCGAGAGTATGCGCGGATCGGGACGGCCTTGCAGCTTCCTGCCGAGCTCTGGCCGGCCGACCGCTCGGCCTTCGCGCGCTATCGCGACGAATCCTTGCGGAACCTCGAACCGGATGCAGCTGCATTGAGGGTGGCCCACGAGCTCCTGTACCCCGCGGGCGGGCCGTTCTTGATGCGCTTGAGCATGCCTTTGGTCCGGTTGCTTACGGCGGGCCTGCTGCCGGAGCAGCTTCGTGCCGGCTTCGGACTTCCGTGGAATGCGCGGCATCGGCGCAGCTTCGATGGCACCATGCGATTCTTGGCGGTGGCTTATCCAAGGCTGCCTGAGAGAATCAGGCATTGGCCGAAGAATTACTATCTTGCCCAGCTCGGCCCAGGCGAGCTCGGCCCGGACGAATAGCGCGCCGATGCGTGAACTCACCGCGGTAGAGGAACTTATCGATGGGAGCGCAAGCCGTTTCGTGGGCGGTGCCCCGGCCCGAGGACTTCGATCCAGGCTCACTGAATTCACGGTCTTCGGCCTCAAACAAGCGTGGGCGTGCATCTTCGGCGCTTCGCTCCTTGCCGTCATCTTCGGTGCGCACCTCTGGTATCCAGCCAGCGCCGGCCTGGCCAGGAACGATTTCCTGACGATCGCCGCCGTCGTGATCCAAATCCTGATGGTGGCCACGAGGCTGGAAACCTTGCGCGAGCTCCGGGTGATCGTGCTTTTTCATTTGGTGGGAACGGTCATGGAGTTGTTCAAGACCGACGTCGGCTCGTGGTCCTATGAAGCGGAGGGTGTCCTCCGGGTCGGCGCCGTTCCGCTCTTCAGTGGCTTCATGTACGCAGCGGTCGGCTCCTACATGGTGCGGGTTTACAGGGTTTTCGACCTGCGCTTCGCCAAGTATCCGCGGCGTTGGATCACTGCGGTCCTGGCTGCGGCCATCTATGTGAACTTCTTTTCGCACCACTACATCGTTGATGTCCGCGGGGTCCTGCTGGCCGCCGTCGCCGTGATCTATGGCCGGTGCGTCATGCACTTCCGGGTGTTTCGGAGGCGATTCCGGATGCCGCTGGTCCTGGCATTCCTGCTGGTGGCGCTCTTTATCTGGATTGCCGAGAACATCGCCACCTGGTCGCATGCTTGGCTGTATCCGAGCCAACTGGACGGCTGGCATTTGGTGTCCCCGGACAAGCTTGTCTCGTGGTTCCTCCTGATGATCATCTCCGTGGTGCTGGTGGCATGGGTCTACAAGCCAATGCCGCCTGACGGAACACCCGCCGTCGACGTCGGCCCTCAACCGGGCGTTCTCCCACGGCGAAATCGCTCATAAATCCCCGTGTTTCCGGGGCGTCTTAGCTTCCGAAGAGCAGAGTTGAGTGTACTCGACTCAACTTTGGATTGACTTTGAACGAGGCCTGAGTACAGTTGAGTGCAGAACGCTCAACTAGGTTTCATTGAAAGGAAGCAACATATGTCACGCGCTGTAGGTATCGACCTCGGAACCACTAACTCCGTCGTCTCTGTTCTCGAAGGTGGCGAGCCCACCGTCATTGCCAACGCCGAGGGTGGCCGCACCACGCCGTCGGTCGTTGCATTCTCCAAGTCCGGTGAAGTCCTGGTTGGCGAAATTGCCAAGCGCCAGGCCGTCAACAACATCGACCGCACCATCGCTTCCGTGAAGCGCCACATGGGCACCGACTGGTCCGTCGCCATCGACGACAAGAAGTACACGCCGCAGGAAATCTCCGCGCGCATCCTCATGAAGCTGAAGAACGACGCCGAGAGCTACCTCGGTGAAAAGGTCACCGACGCTGTCATCACCGTCCCGGCCTACTTCAACGACGCCGAGCGCCAGGCCACCAAGGAAGCCGGCGAAATCGCCGGTATGAACGTTCTCCGTATTGTCAACGAGCCCACCGCGGCTGCACTTGCCTACGGCCTGGACAAGGGCAAGGAAGACGAACTCATCCTGGTCTTCGACCTCGGCGGCGGAACGTTCGACGTCTCCCTGCTGGAAGTCGGCAAGGACGACGACGGCTTCTCCACCATTCAGGTCCGCGCCACCGCCGGCGACAACCGCCTCGGCGGCGACGACTGGGACCAGCGCGTTGTTGACTACCTGCTGAACCAGCTCAAGGTCAAGGGCATCGACCTTTCCAAGGACAAGATTGCCCTGCAGCGCCTGCGCGAGGCTTCGGAGCAGGCCAAGAAGGAACTCTCTTCCTCCACCAGCACCAACGTCTCCCTCCAGTACCTCTCCGTCACCCCCGACGGCCCGGTCCACCTGGACGAGCAGCTGACCCGCGCCAAGTTCCAGGACCTCACCAAGGACCTGCTCGAGCGCACCAAGAAGCCGTTCCATGACGTCATCGCCGAGACCGGCATCAAGCTCTCCGAAATCGACCACATCGTGCTGGTGGGCGGTTCCACCCGTATGCCCGCCGTCTACGACCTCGTCAAGGAACTCGCCGGCGGCAAGGAGCCCAACAAGGGCGTCAACCCGGACGAAGTTGTTGCCGTTGGCGCAGCCCTGCAGGCCGGTGTGCTGAAGGGCGAGCGCAAGGACGTCCTGCTGATCGACGTCACCCCGCTGTCCCTGGGCATCGAAACCAAGGGTGGCGTCATGACGCACCTGATCGAGCGGAACACGGCGATCCCCACCAAGCGTTCCGAGACCTTCACCACCGCTGACGACAACCAGCCGTCCGTGGCCATCCAGGTCTTCCAGGGCGAGCGTGAATTCACCCGCGACAACAAGCCGCTGGGCACGTTCGAACTGACCGGCATCGCTCCGGCACCGCGCGGCGTCCCCCAGGTTGAGGTCACCTTCGACATCGACGCCAACGGCATCGTCCACGTCTCCGCCAAGGACAAGGGCACCGGCAAGGAACAGTCGATGACCATCACCGGCGGCACCGCGTTGTCCAAGGAAGACATCGACCGCATGGTCCGTGAAGCCGAGGAGCACGCAGCCGAGGACAAGGCCCGCCGCGAGGCTACCGACACCCGCAATACTGCCGAGCAGCTCGCCTACTCCGTGGACAAGCTCATCGCCGAAAACGACGACAAGCTGCCTGAAGAGGTCAAGACCGAGGTCAAGGCCGACGTCGACGCCCTCAAGAAGGCCCTCGAAGGCACCGATGACGCAGCGGTGAAGACCGCTTTCGAGAAGCTGCAGCACTCGCAGTCGAAGCTCGGCGAAGCGATCTACTCGCACGCCGGTTCCCCGGATGGTGCCAGCAGCGCCGCCGGTGCTGAGGGCGCTCACGCCGATGCCAAGGGTGCCGACGAGGACATCGTCGACGCCGAGATCATCGACGAAGACGAGAAGAAGTAAGCATGCCTCACCACGGCAACGACGCAGAGCACTCACCTTCCAACAACGAGGGCAACGAGCAGCAAAAGCCGGTCATTCGGGACAACCGCAAGGTTGACCCGGAGACCGGGGCCGCCCGCCACCCCCAAGGATCGGCAGCTGATTCCAACGCCGCTGCCGCCGAGGGCGACGCCCTGTCCCAGGCTGAGGAAATCCTCAACGGCATGGAGGTTCCGGCTGAAGAGTCGGTAGCCCCCGGTGCCGCTGCAGAAGCAGAGGCCGCGGAACTCCGCAACGACCTCCTGCGCCTGCAGGCTGAGTACGTCAACTACCGCAAGCGCGTCGAACGCGACCGCGCCGTCGCAGGGGAAATGGCCGTCATCGGCGTCCTGAACTCCCTGCTCCCGGTGCTGGACGACGTCGACGCCGCCCGCCAGCACGGCGACCTCGTGGACGGCCCGTTCGCCGCGATCGCCGCCAAGCTGGAGAACGCGCTGAAGACGTACGGCTTGGAGCGCATCGCGGAAACCGGAGTCGAATTCGACCCCACGATCCACGAAGCCCTCATCCAGCAACCGGGCGAGGACATCGAAGTAGACACAGTCAGCCAAGTGCTGCGCTCCGGCTACCGCTCCGGCGACCGAGTGCTGCGCGCGGCCCAAGTGATCGTGGCAGTGCCGGCTTAGGGTTCCACTCGCCGGCGCCTTCGCGGATGAGGGGTAGCCCCGCGAAGTGAGACAAGGGGCCCCGCCCCTTCGCCGGGTGGCCAAGGATCTGCGATCCCTAGCCACCCGGCTCCGGCAGCGGATATTGGCCTTCCCAACACTCGCAAGCTCGTGTCGGGGCCCTCGGCCAGATCCTTAGATGCCACTCCCAGGCCCCCTCATCCGCTACGGCTCAAGCGTTCGGCTCGCCTGAGATCAGTTTCGCCTAAGGTGAGATGACAGCAAGCGCGAAGCGAAGCATAGGCCCCGGGAGTGGCATCGGGCCTGCCGGAGCGTGGCGGCTAAAGTCCGCAGGACTTAGCCGCCACGCGAAGGGGCGGGGGCCTATGCTTCGCGTAGCGCACGCAACCGCACCGCAACGCAACACAGAACGAAAGAGAGAAGCCGAGTGGCCAGCCAGGACTGGGTTGAGAAGGATTTTTACGCCATCCTTGGTGTCGCCAAGGACGCCTCTGACGCTGACATCAAGAAGGCGTACCGCAAGCTTGCGCGGAAGTACCATCCGGACACCAACTCCGGGGATCCTACTGCGGAGAAGAAGTTCAAGGACATCTCGGAGGCCTACTCGGTGCTTTCGGATGCCGAGGAGCGCCAGCAGTACGATGCCATTCGCGCCATGGGCGGGGCACGCTTCGCTCCGGGCGCGGGACGCGGCGGGCCAGCCAATGGTGGCTTCGAGGATCTGTTCGGCGGACTTTTCGGCGGCGGCGCACGCCAGCCCGCCGGTGCCGGCGGCATCCCTCCCGAGTTCGCTGACCTGTTCGGCGGCGGCTTCGGCGGTGGACAGACCGGTTTCCAGCGTGCCCCCCAAAAAGGCAGCGACCGCACGGCGTCCACCTCAATTTCCTTTGCGGGCTCCATCCACGGCACCACGGTGAGCCTGCGCGAAAGCAACGGCAACGTCATCGACGTGAAGATTCCCGCGGGCATCAGGGACGGCCAGAAGGTCCGTCAGCGCGGCAAGGGCAACCCCGGTGCCGCCGGCAACGGGGACCTCATCATCACCGTGAACGTCAAGCCCCACGATTTCTTCAACCGCGACGGCGACAACATCCGCATCCACGTGCCGGTCACCTTCGCGGAGGCCGCTTTGGGTTCGAACATCCACGTGCCAACGCTCGACGGCGACACCGTCACCGTCCGCGTCCCGGCCGGCACGCCTTCCGGGCGCACGCTCCGGGTCAAGGGCCGCGGCGTCAAGACATCGAAGGGCACCGGAGATCTGCTGGTGACGATCGACGTCTCCGTCCCGCAAAACCTTAATAAGCAGGCCGAGGAGGCCGTCAAGGCATTCGCTGCGGCCACTGCCGACGCCGATCCTCGCCACGACCTGGCCGCCAAGGCCCGCTTGTAGCGGCAGAACACATGGGAGGGGACGTAGGCATGGGCATCGACATCAACCAGCCGATCTTCGTCATCTCCGTTGCGGCCGAACTCGCTGACATGCACCCGCAGACCCTGCGACAGTACGACCGCCTCGGCATCGTGTCGCCGAGCCGTGCCCCGGGCAAGTCCCGGCGTTACTCCCAGCGCGACATCGACCGTTTGCGTGAGGTCCAGCGGCTCTCCCACGAGGGCGTGTCCCTCGAGGGCATCAAGCGTATCCTCGAACTCGAAAACCAGGTGGCCGCGCTGCAATTCCGCGTGGCCGAGTTGAGCGAGGAATTGCAACGCCGGCGGAGCCCGATGGAAGCCCGCGTTTTTGCGGCAGGAGCGGCGGGCGACGTCGTGAGCCTGGCCCGCGGGCAGCGCCCCCGGGCGCGGTCCCAGGCAGTTGTAGTGTGGCGGCCGCGACCGGGGGAGTAGTCCTCTAAGGCTGCGAGAGGGACGCCAGCAGCACTGGTGCTTCCTGTCCGGCCCACGTTCCACTCAGTGTCCCAGCGCCGTAGAGAGACCCAGCGCCCCGCAGGGCAGCCGAATCTTCCGAACCTTGGGTCCCCGGATCCACAACGCGATTGACCAGGAGCGTGAGTTCACCGGCGTCGATGCTGGTGACACTGCCTTCGGTGATCGGGGCTGCCGGGGTCACTGACGGGACCTCGCTTCCGGGTGTTCCGCTGCCTTTAACCATGACGGTGCTGGCGCGCGGCTCCAGGGTACCGTCCACTTCCACGAACTGTTTGGCTTCTTGTTGTCCAGTGAGGATGGCGGTGGCCAGGGCAGCGACGTAGACCGGATCGGCGCAGGCGTCGTACACCCACCTCGTGCCCAGCACGGAGTGTTCCATGGTGCCGAGCAGCGAGGCCTCCGCGCCGGGCAATTCCGAACCCCGGTAGCTCAGGGGAACCTGGTAGACCTTGCCGCCGTGGGAGACCAGGTGGGTCTCGAGGCCGACTTCGCCCTCCGGATCATCGAAGCGGTACGCACCGAGCAGTTCGGGCGGTGCGGACCCATCCTTGGTGAACCACGGCTGGACGGGCAAATACTTTTCGATGAGCTCCAGTTTGCTGGGATGCAGGGTTGCTCGATGGATGATAGCCATGCGGTCCAGCCTAGTTGGCCAGCGCGGGGGCGGAGACAGACCTCGGGGTCCAGCGTAGGTGCGTGTTGCCGGCGTCGGACTCGGGCTCTTTCAAGAGGGACAGGCGGGGGCGCACCGCATCCGTGCGGGAGCTCGGCGGTTTCCGTCGGCCCGCCCGGAACTGCGGCACCCACTGCGCGCCGGGGCCCTGGTATTCCTGCTCGGCTGCGGCGTGGAGTGTCCACTGGGGGTCGAACAGATGCGTCCGGCCAAGCGCCACGAGGTCCGCCCGTCCTGCTAGGAGGATGGAATTGACGTCGTCGTAGCTGGAGATGGCCCCGACGGCGATGACGGCTGCCCCGGCCGGCGCGGCAACTTCCTGCCGGATGCGGTCGGCGAAGGGGGTCTGGTAGCTGCGGCCAAAAGCCGGTTGTTCTTCCTTGGCGACCTGGCCGGTGGAGACGTCGATCCCGGCGGCGCCGTGGGCCACGAATGCCCGCGCGATGTCGAGCGAGTCGTCCGAGGTGTTGCCGCCGTCGATCCAGTCCGTCGCGGAGATGCGTACCGTCAGAGGCTTGCCGGAAGGCCAGGCCGCGCGGACGGCGTCGAACACTTCCAGGGGGAACCGCAAACGGTTCTCCACGCTGCCGCCGTATTCGTCCGTCCGGAGGTTGGACACCGGCGAAAGGAAGGAGGAAAGCAGGTAGCCGTGCGCGGCGTGGAGCTCAAGGAGGTCGAAACCTGCTTCATCCGCTCGACGGGCAGCATCCACGAACTGGGCTTTGATGGCTTCCATGCCTGCGCGGTCGAGTTCCACGGGCGTCTGGTTGCCGGGACCGTAGGGCAGGGCCGATGGGCCAACAGCCTGCCAGTTGCCGGATGGGAGCGGCTCGTCAATGCCTTCCCACATCAGCCGGGTGGACCCTTTGCGTCCGGAGTGTCCGATCTGGGCCCCGATCTTGGCTGTCGAACGATCGTGGACGAAGTCCACGATTTCCCTCCAGCTCTCGCGTTGGCCGTCCGTGTACAGGCCGGTGCAGCCGGGGGTGATCCGCCCGGTCTCGGAAACACACACCATTTCGGTCATGACCAGTCCGGCGCCGCCTAGTGCCTTGGAGCCGAGGTGGACTTTGTGGAAGTCGCCCGGGACGCCATCCACCGCGGAGTACATGTCCATGGGCGAGACGACGATGCGGTTCTTGAGCTCCAGTCCGCCGATCCGGAACGGCTGGAACATGGCCGGGGCGGTCTCCGCGAGTCCTTGGGATTGGGCGAAGTTGCGGTCTACGGCGTCGGCGAATTCCGGATCGCGCAGGCGCAGGTTCTCCTGGGTGATGCGGCGGCTCCGCGTGAGGAGGTTGAAAGCGAACTGCGTGGGGTCCTGGTCCTTGTATTGGGCGATCCGCTCGAACCATTCCAGTGAAGCCTGGGCTGCGCGCTGGGTGGAGGCGACAACCGGACGACGCTCGGTTTCATAGGCAGAGAGTGCGGATTCCACATCCGGGTGCTCGTGCAGGCATGCGGCGAGCGCCAGGGAGTCCTCCATGGCGAGCTTCGTGCCCGAGCCGATGGAGAAATGCGCGGTGTGCGCCGCATCGCCGAGGAGCACAACGTTGCCGTGGCGCCAGCTCTGATTGCGGACGGTGGTGAAGTTGATCCACTTGGAGTTGTTGGACAGGACCTCGAAGCCATCGAGTTCCTCGGCGAAGATGGAACGGATCTTGCTGATCGCTTTCTCGTCGGACACGCCTGGCGGGAAGACGTCGGCTGCGGTCTCGTCGAAGCCGGCAGCCCGCCACACGTCCTCGTGCATTTCGACAATGAACGTGGATCCTTCGTCGGAGTACGGGTAGCCATGGATCTGCATGACTCCCCATTCAGTTTCCTTGACGAAGAACTTGAAAGCTTCGAAAACCTGGTCCGTGCCCAGCCACATGAACTTGTTGGGCCGCGGGTCCAGGCTCGGAGAGAAGGAGTCCGCGTATTTGGCGCGGATCTGGGAATTGATGCCATCCGCTGCGAGGACCAGGTCATGTCTGGCCTCAAGCTCCTCAACGGGCGGCGCCACGGTCTGGAAACGCAGGTCGACGCCGAGCTCGGCGCAGCGGCGCTGAAGCAGCTCCAGCAGTTCCTTGCGGCTCATGGCCGCAAAGCCCTGGCCACCCACCGTCACCGTTTCGCCGCCGAAGTGGATGTCGATGTCGGACCAGCGGGCGAAGCGCCGGCCCATGTACTCGGCCACGACGGGGTCGGCATTCCCGATGCCGCCGAGGGTCTCATCGGAAAACACGACGCCGAAACCGAAAGTGTCGCTGGCGGCGTTGCGTTCCCAGAGGGTGATGTCGTGTGACGGGTCGAGCTGCTTCATCAGGGCTGCGAAGTACAGGCCGCCGGGGCCGCCTCCTACGATTGCGATTTTCATGCTTTTGCTCCTTTTCAGGCCTGGCCCAGGCCTGCGCCGGCAAGTTGTTCGGGGTCGTTTTTGATGCGGTCGCGCAGCTTGAAATGCTGCAGTTTGCCGCTGGGGTTGCGGGGAAGTTCGTCGACGAACCGGATGTCCCGCGGGTACTTGTAGGGGGCGATCGTCCGCTTGACGAAGTCCTGGATTTCCTTGCGCTTCGCGTCATCGCCTGTGACGCCTTCGCGCAGGACGATGAACGCGCAGACGACGCTGCCGCGTGCTTCGTCGGGGCGGCCGATGACGGCGTTCTCCACCACGTCCGGGTGCAGGTCGATGGCTGTTTCCACCTCAGGGGCTCCGATGTTGTAGCCGGAGGAAACGATCATGTTGTCCGACCGGGCTTGATAGGTGAAGTACCCGTCCTCGTCTTTCGTGAAGGTATCGCCGGTGACGTTCCAGCCGTTGACCACATAGTTTGCTTGCCGGGGGTCGTCCAGGTAGCGGCATCCGGTGGGGCCGATGACAGCCAGCCGACCAAGCTGCCCGGGCCCTAGCTCCAGGCCCTCGTCGTCGAGGATGGTGGCTCTGTACCCTGGCACTGCCCGTCCGGTGGTGCCGGGCCGGATGTCGTCACCGGAAGCGGAGATGAAGACGTGGAGCATTTCCGTGGCTCCGATGCCGTTGACGAGCCGGAGGCCTGTGGCGTCCCGAACTGCCTCCCACGTTTCCTTGGGCAGGTGTTCGCCGGCCGAGACGGCCACACGGAGTCCGCGAAGCAACGAGCCGCGGCCTTCCTTGAGGATGGCGCGATACGCAGTGGGCGCGGTGAACAGGACGCTGGCCCCGGCAGCGGCGGCGCTCTCGGCAAGTTCAACCGGGGCGGCCCGTTCGGTCAACAACGAGGATGCGCCGAAGCGCAGCGGGAAGACCACCAGCCCGCCGAGGCCGAAGGTGAAGGCGAGGGGCGGCGAACCGGCAAACACGTCGTCGGCGGTTGGCTGCAGGATATGGCGGGCGAAAGTGTCGGCGTTCGCGAGGATGTCCCGGTGGAAGTGCATGGTGATTTTGGGCGTGCCCGTGGTGCCCGACGTCGGGCCGAGCAGCGCGACGTCGTCGGCGGCCGTGGGCACGGCAGTGAATTCGCCGCTCTTGGCGGCGCAGCGGGACGTGAGGTCGCCGGCGTCGTCGGATCCGTAGGAGAGGACAACGGTGTCCTTGCCTGCGGCCGCGGCCAGTTCGTCCATGAACCGGTGGTCGGAGATCGCCACGGCCGGACGCGTGAGGCTGATGAGGGTGCCGACCTCGCTTGAGCGCAGCATCGGCATGGTGGTGACCACCACGGCTCCGGCTTTGAGCACGCCGAGCCAGGCCGCGACGATCCAGGGATTGTTCGGTCCGCGCAGCATGACGCGGTTGCCGGGCACCACCCCGAGGTCTTCGGTGAGGACCTGGGCCACCTGGTTGGCGCGCTGCTGCAGTTCGCCGTAGGTCCAGACCGGGCCGTCCGGGGTACGCAGGGCGGGCCGCGCGGCACCGTGGTTTGCGACGGCCTCGTCAATGAGTACTGCCGCCGCGTTGAGCGTCTCAGGGTACTGGAGCTCCGGCAGGGTGAATTCGAGCGTCGGCCACGTGCCTGCCGGTGGCAGGTGGTCGTGGGTGAAGGTGTCCACGTGGGCTGATCTCAACATTGTCATGGCCACTCCTTTCAGTAATACGACGGATAAGTCGAGCGTGTTCAGGAACCGGGGCGGATCATGCCCTCTTGGGCCACCGTTGCCAGCAGGCGTCCTTGCCTGTCGAAGAAGCGGCCCATGGCCAGCCCACGATTGCTTTGCCCGGATACTGCTTCCTGGGCGTAGAGGACCCAGCCGTCGGCGCGGCCGTCCCGGTGGAACCACATGGAGTGGTCCAGGCTGGCCGTGGCGAGTCCGGGGCTGGACCAGTGGAGTCCGTTCACCCGGAGCAGGGGCTCCAGGATGGTGTAGTCGCAGACATATGCGAGTGCCGCGCGGTGCAGATCGGCAGTCGCGTGTTCGTCACCGCCGTCGGGCAATTGCTCGAAGGCCTTGACCCAGATCGCCTGGTGCGGCACGGAATCGCCTTCCACCTGTAGATATACCGGACCAGGAATATGCCGCATATCGAAGCTTCGCTTCGAGGACCAGTACTCGGCAGCCGGCCCCTCGACCCCCTGCAGCACCTCGGCGGCACTGCGGAGGGATTCGGGCTCGACGGCGGATGGCGCCTCGGGCTGGAACTCCGGGCCGTCTTCTGGCACCTGGAAGGAACCCATCGCCGCGTACACGGTCTTGCCGTTCTGGTAGCCCCGCACGCTGCGGGTCGAGTATCCACGGCCGTCGCGGAGGCGTTCGACCTCGTAGCGGACCGTGGCCCCGATCTCCACGGGCCGCATGAAGTAGCTGTGCATGGAATGCAGCGAGCGGTCGTCGTCGACCGAGCGCATCATTGCTGCCGCAGCCTGGGCCACCATGTCTCCGCCGTAGGCTTTGGGCCACGGGACGTACTGCGAGGTGGCTTCGTGGGCTTCGTCGTGGATCTGGGCGGGGACGGCCGTCAGCTCGATGGCCTTGAGGAATGTCTCCGACGTCAAGGTTCCGGTGGACATGTCCATCAGGCCCTGCGGAAGTCTGCGAGGGTTTCGTCGGCAACGTCTTCGAGGTTGACCACGAGGTTCTCCGGGGTGCGCGCGGTCAGCCAGACGAGTTCTTCGGTGACGGACATGTTGGCCTCGACGTGCGGCATGAACGGCGGGACGAATACCCAGTCGCCCGTCTTCATGTCCAGGAACTCGGAGTAGTTTTCGCCGAAGTAGATGCGTCCGTGGCCGCGGAGCACGTAGCCGCCGGTTTCCGCTTCGCCGTGGTGGTGCGGCAGGGATCGGTAGCCGGGAACGTTGGAGACCTGACCGAACCAGATCTTGGTGGCCGGCGTGTGCTGGATGCTGACGCCGGAGACGCGGATGCAGTCGCCGGACTGGGCGGTGTTGGTGTCCTCTTCACCCGCGCGGGTGACGACGGGTACCACTTTGCCGTCCGGCTGGGCGTAGATGGAGTTGTCGCCTTCGAGGCGGTAATCGGTAGCGGTTTGGTTCATGGTGGTCACTCCTTTGAAGTGGTTGGTATTGGCCTAGACGTTGGCGGGGACGGGTGCGTGGATCCGGAAATGGTTTTCCAGCCTTCCGATCCCGTCGATTTCGGTGGTGAGGACGTCGCCGTCGTTCAGGAAGCGCGGCGGTGTCATACCCATCCCCACTCCGCCGGGCGTACCGGTCAAGACAAGGTCGCCTGGGCGCAGGGTAGTGAACTGGGAAATGTAGGAAAGGAGCTTCGCCGGGCCGAACACCAAGGTGCTGGTGTTGCCGTGCTGCACGAGCTCACCGTTGACGTAGCCGCGGACCTCGAAGTCGCCGTCCGCTTCGTCAGCGGTCAGCATGACCGGGCCCACCGGCGTCGTTCGGTCGAACGCCTTGCCTTGGAACCATTGCAGCGTGCGGCTCTGCCAATCCCGCATGGAGACGTCGTTGGCGATGGTGTACCCGGCGATAGCCTTCCGCGCTTGGTCTTCGTCCGCGCGGAACAGCTCGGAGCCGACGACGACGGCGAGCTCGGCTTCCCAGTCGACCTTCGCGCTGCCGTGGACGTGGATGGTGTCAGCCGGGCCGATGAGGGTGTCCGCGTACTTGGCGAAGAGCGTGGGGAACTCGGGAAGATCGCGGCCCATTTCCTGGATGTGGTCGCCATAGTTCAGTCCGCAGCAGATGACTTTGCCCGCCCGCGGAAGCAGCGGGGCGAAGTCCGGGTCAGTGATGGCATTGCCTCCGGCGGCCACCGCTTTCTCCACGATGGTTCGCCACTGCGGCTGGGCAAGAAGCGCCCCGACATCGGTGCCCGGCAGCGCGAGGTACGAGTCGGAGCCCGTGGCGAGTGCCGCCGTCGTGCCTCCGCCGGCCGTCCGCAGGGTGGCAAGTTTCATGCGTTCTGTCCTTCCAGTGCTGCTTCCCGAAAACGCTGCTTCTCGAAATGCTGCTTCTCGAAATAGGTATGTCGACTTTTTTACGATCGTCACATATGCTCAACGTAGCACGGCAGGAATGATCTGCACAGAGGCTTTTCAAAAGTTTTCGCAGTTGCCACAACGAGGAGGAACAGCATGAGTCACAGGACGATCAACCCGGAGTCGCTCCCCAAACCATCCGGTTTTGCGCACGGCATGCTCGCCGGAAACACCTTGTTCCTGGGTGGGCAGACGGCCCTGGACAAAGACATGAACATCGTTCCCGGCGGCATCGTGGAGCAGTTCACCCAGGCGTTTTCGAACGTCCTCACAACCTTGCGCGAGGCCGGCGGCCAGCCCGAGGACCTCGTCAACGTGACCATCTACCTCACCGACGTGGACGACTACATGGCCAGCGGCCGCGAGATCGGACGGATCTGGCGTGAAATGGCCGGATCCCAGTACCCGGCCATGGCCGGAATCGGCGTCACGCGGCTGTGGCAGAAGGAAGCCCTCATTGAGATCCAAGGCATCGCCGTCATCCCTGGGCGCTAGGCCAGCCAACCGTCTTTGCGGAGCCGGTCCTGGAGGCTGAGGACATTGCCCACGTCGATTCCCGCTGCGGCGTAGCGCCGGCGGACCCTGTGCAGGTGGGATTTGACCGTTTGTTGACTGATTCCAAGGAGCTCCGCAACTCCACGCATGCCATGGGGCTCGGGCCTAAGATATAGCATTGCGATCCGCTGCTCCCTTTCAGACAAGATAACCCTGGTCCGGGGACCCGACTCGAGCATGGCTTCGATATCGGGATGGATATATTGCCGGCCGGATGCCGCGGCGCGGATCGCGGCCGCGGCATAGCCGGGATCAGCCGACTTGGGCACAATGGCAAGCGCTCCGGCGTCGAGGGCTGGCTGCACGTGGGACAGAGGCAGCTCGTCGACAAGCAGCACGACCTGCATACCTGCCATAGTGATCGAGGCGACGATGTCGGCGAGTGTCCGGCCGTCGTCATTGAGCTCACCGACGACGGCGACATCGGCGTCTTGGATGCCCGAACTTCCCGGGACCCATTGAAGGGGCCACGCAGAGGCGCTGGCCCGAACGGCGATTCCAGGCGCATTCATGAACAGCCATTGAGACAAGGAATCGAGCAGAAGCTGGTGTCGGTCGATGATGAGGACCCGGATGTCCGAGTGAAGTTCAGCGATTCCGCGTGCGCCGATGGGGCCGATTCGTAAAGGTTGTTTGTGCATGACTGCCTTTCACGCGCTGGCCGACGAGAAGGCGTCGGGACGGCAATCCCGACGCCTTCAGGAAGATAACGCTAGAAATCCGCTGCTTCGGCGCCCGGAGCGGAATATTCTCCGACGGTGATGAGCCGTCGTCGTTCCGTTGTGTCCAGGGCAAGGTCAATCGCTGTCCAAGCCATCGCTGCCCCGCCTTCCAAAGCCGCTTTGTCGGCGTCCTCGCTGGCGCACCAGCGCGCAAACTCCGGCTGGTGATTGGACGCTCCGTGGGCTTCCACCCTGATCACCGGATGAATTGACGGTATTGCCAGTGAGACGTTGGCCATGTCGGTCGAGGCGGCTTCGGACAAGCGCTTTTCCAAGGGCTCGTCATCAAAGCGGCGTCCAAGGGACTCCGCGTTCGCTTGGTAAAAACCGACCATCGGCTGATCGTTCCGGAACTCGGAAAACTCCCTTGTTTCCTCAGTGATGTGCAGGCTGGCGCCGGTCGCGACAGCTCCGGCTTCGAAACAGGCAATGAGCTGCTTTTTGACCTCGCCCAGCTCCTTGACGTTGTTGGCGCGCGCATCGTAGAGCAATTCAGCGGCGCCCGGGATGCTGTTGGCCGCTTCACCTCCCTTGGTCACAATGCCGTGCACGAGCGCCCCCGGCAAAAGCTGCTGACGGAGCAAACCGATCGCAACCTGGGCCACGGTGGCGGCATCGCCGGCGTTGATTCCTTCGTGGGGTGCCACAGCCGAATGAGCTGTGCGTCCCGTGTAGCTTGCGCGAAGCCCGACTACGGCCCGCGTGTGGTGATCCGCGTACTCCTTGGTAGCGGGATGGACCATCATGGCCGCATGTACGCCATCGAACGCGCCGGCTTCCAGCATGATGATTTTCCCGCCTCCGGCTTCCTCCGCCGGAGTGCCGAAAACCTTCACGCAGACCCCGGCGGTGTCTGCGACCTCGGCTAGGGCGATTGCCGCCGCAACGGAGGCGGCGGCAATCACGTTGTGCCCGCAAGCATGGCCCACTTCAGGCAGCGCATCCATCTCAGCGCAGAATGCCACGACCAATTCGCCATGACCCGAGGTTGCAACGAACGCGGTTTCGAGATCTGCTATACCGCGTTCTATTTCGAATCCGTGCCGCTCAAGAAGATCCGTGATGGCCCGCGCCGATTCGTATTCGGCGAACGCCAGCTCCGGGTTCGCATGCAACTGATGGCTTAATCCGACGATCTCGCGCTGTGCACGGTGGATTGCGTCTCTTGCGGTCCTTTTCAGCGCGATTGACGCTGTTTCCCCGCCGTCTGCTTGGTATGCCTCCTGATGGCCGTACTGGCCGAGCTTGCCCTCGGCAATGTCGTTTTTGGTGTGCATTGGTACGTGATTCCCTTGGACGTGAGGTGAGCTTTTGTGGTGGGCCCGAACTCGGGCCAGTGATATCGCTGGTTCGGGGTTTCAGCGCACCGAGGCGAGGAACGCCTGGGTCCGTTCATGGCGCGGGTTCCCCAGGACCTCGCGGGCCGGACCGTCTTCGATGATCCGGCCTTGGTGCATGAAGATGATGCGATCGGCCACATCCCGTGCGAAGCCCATTTCGTGGGTGACCACGATCATGGTCATTCCGGACTTCGCGAGGTCCCGCATTACCTTGAGGACGTCTCCGACCAGTTCCGGGTCCAGGGCCGAGGTCGGTTCGTCAAAGAGCATGAGCTTGGGTTCCATGCATAGTGCCCTTGCGATCGCCACGCGTTGCTGTTGGCCGCCTGAGAGCTGCCGGGGGTAGGAGGAGGCCTTGTCCTCAAGACCCACCTGGCGGAGAAGTCCCAGGGCCCGCTCCCTGATATCGGCGTCGCGTTGTTTCAGTACTCTCCGCGGCGCTTCAAGCAGGTTTTCCATCACGGTCAGGTGAGGGAAGAGGTTGAAGTGCTGAAAGACCATTCCGATATGGGCCCGGTCCCGGCAAACTTCGGAGTCCGTCTGCTCGTGCAGCTTGTTGCCCTTCAGTTTGTATCCGACCCTCTGGTCCTCGACCCAGAGCCGGCCGCCGTTGGCCTTTTCCAGCTGGTTGATGCAACGTAGAAAGGTGCTTTTTCCGGAGCCTGAGGCCCCGATAAGACAGACGACTTCGCCCTTCTGGACCTCGACGTCGATGCCCTTGAGGACCTCCAGATGACCGAAGTTCTTCACGAGTCCTTCTGCCCGGACCATGGGAACGGCCTGGGCGTGCAGTGTCTGCGGTGTCATGGTCTGGGTTCCTTTCGAGCTGCGGGGGCCGGGGTTCCCTGGAAGAACCGGCGGATCCGGGTGACTGTCCCTACGTGGACCGTGCGGGTTGCTCCCCTGGAATAGCGGCGTTCCAAGTAGCCCTGGCCGACGTTGCAGATGGTCGTGATGATGATGTACCAGATGCTTGCCACGAGGAGCAGCGGGATGACTTGGAAGTTCTTGGAGTAGATGATCTGGGATGAGTAGAGCAGTTCGGGAACGGCAATGACGCTTACCAGGGACGTTGCCTTCAGCATTCCGATGGCCTCGTTGCCTGTCGGAGGGATGATGACCCGCATGGCCTGGGGGAGGATGATGCGTTGCATTGCCTGCAGACGGGTCAGGCCCAGGGCGCCCGCGGCTTCGGATTGTCCGGGGTCAACGGAGAGGATGCCGGCCCTGACGATTTCGGACATGTAGGCCGCTTCGTTCAGGGCCAGCCCGAGGATCGCCGCCGCCATCGGGGTGATCAGTTCGTTGGCGTTCAGGGCAACACCTGGAATTCCGAAGGAAATGGAAGGGTACAGGGCGGCCAGGTTGAACCAGAACAGCAGCTGCACGAGTACCGGGGTTCCGCGGAAGAAGCCCTGGTAGGCCCTGGCGATCCAGCTGATCACGGGGTTTGAGGAGATCCGCATGACGGCCAGCACGATCCCGAGTCCAACGCCCAGGACCATGCAGATTACCGTCAGTTCCAAGGTCACTCCGATGCCCTGGACAATGGCGCCGTCGCGGAAGAACAGGGCCACCTGGTCCCAGCCGAAGCGTGGATTGGTCAGGGCGGACTGGAGAAGGAGGCCGGCCAACGTTGCACAGAGCAAAGCCCCTGTCCATCGCCCGATGTGTTTCGTCCTGACGATTTTTGGTTCGTCCAGGACCGGTGCGGCGTTGCCGATCATGATGGCATCCGGGTCTTTTCGACTAGTTGCCTGCAACTTGGCCTGCCGTGACCTTGTGGTTTTCCGGCAAGCTCCACTTGCTGGTGATCGCGCTGTACGCCGGGCTGTCGACCAGCTTGAGCATCGCGGCCTGCACGGCGGCTGTGAGCGGGGAATTCTTGGGCAGCGCGGCCCCGGCGATTCCCGGGCTGAGATCCGCGCCGGGAACAAGCTCGAAGGGGTCTCCGGCCAGCTTGGCCTGGTAGCTCATGGATGCGCTCTCTGACATGACGCCATCCACGCGGCCGGACCTCAGGGCGAGGTTGGCGTCATTCATGGAGGGGAACAGCTGCGCGTCGATGGCGGGCTGGCCTGCGGCCACGCACTTCGCTGCAAAGTCGGGCAGTATGCTCAGCCCCTGGATCGTGCCTTTGCCGGCGGCGATCTTCTTTCCGCAGAGCGTCGTCCACTCCGTGGATAGCTTCTTTGGATTTCCGAGCGGAACCGCGATCGAGGTGCCGCCCTGTTCGTAGCTGACAAAATCGGCGTTCTTTTTGCGCTCCGTCGTTTCCATGAATCCGGAGATTCCCAGGTCATACTTGCCGCTGCTGAGCCCGGGCAGGATGGTGTCGAAGGTGGCGGGCACCATCTGCGTCTTCAGTCCGAGGATTTGTCCCAGCGCCGCGGCGAGGTCGGCATCGAACCCCACCACGGTCTTGTTATCGCTGGCGTAAAACTCGTAAGGGGCGAAGGAAGGGTCGGTTCCAATTGAAAGGACCCCCTTCGCCCTGACATCGGCAGGCACCAACGCGGCCGCCGCGGCGTCCATGGCAGCAGCCGGAATCGTCTGCTCCGCGGCTGCGGAAGCGCTTCCGCCGGTGCCTGTTCCGATGGTTGACGAAGCCTGGGTGCAGCCGGAAACTGCAAGGAGGGAAACGAGGGCGACTGCGGAGAGGGATGTCTTCTTCATTGGGGCCGTTCTTAAGATCAACCGCTCAAGAGGCGGTACGAAGATTGGGAGTCGGTACAAAGCCGGCCCGGGTTACGAAACCGGTTCTGTCCTGAGCCTCAAATATGTGACACTCGACTCATGTCTTCGAAGAAATCATCGGAAACGGACATTTTTGGGTCTTCTGTTTCGGAATCAGGCATTCCCAGTGAGCTGGACCTGGCTTTGATCAATGCTCTCCAGTTGCGGGCGAGGGCGTCTTGGGCGGAATTGGCGGAACCGCTGGGTGTTACCCCCAACACCTTGGCCCGTCGATGGAAGAGGCTGTCCGATGCCGGTCTGGTATGGGTCACGGCGGCCCCCGGCCGGGACTTTGTCCAGAGCGGCTGCACCGCATTCGTTTTGATCAGGACCCGACCGAGCGAAAGATCCCGGGTGGTTGCCAGACTCGTTACGTATAAGGAAGTGGCTACGGTTGAGGTGGCCACCGGGAACAACGACATAATCCTTGACGTCCTGACACCGGATTTGAAGACCCTGGATCGCTTTCTCAGCGACGAACTTGACCACATCCCGGGCATCAGGTCGACATCCACCATGCTCGCAACTTCGTTGTACCTGGAGAGCAGCCGCTGGCGCTTGCGTTCATTGGACGCCAGTCAGCTTGATGCGCTCAACAACGGCACCATGTCAGCGAATCCGGCAAACTACACGACGAGACTCGACATGCTGGATCGCAGCTTGCTCGATCTGCTCGTCAGAAACGGCCGGCTTACGTGGATTGAGCTGGCACAGGCGACGGATTGCAGCACTGCCACCGCGCGGCGGCGGGTCGAAAGACTGGTTGCCTCGGGCGTCGTGACTTTCCGTTGCGATATTGCACGGTCGCTCGCCGGGTGGCCCATTCAGGCCTCGTTGCTCGCCAAGGCACCGGCCAAGGACGTCGATTTCATCTGTGAACAGCTCGCGGCCTGGCCGGCATGCCGCCTGGTCGCCGCAGTGACAGGCGAGGCCAATGTCTATGCGACTTTCTGGGTACGCAATCTCGGGGAAATCCAGCGCTTGGAGACGGCTTTGGATTCACGGATGCCGACCATGAACGTGACCGAGCGGATGGTCGCGCTGGATACGCCAAAGCGGATGGGTCACCTGTGCGACAAGGACGGGCGGCATATCGGGGTCCATCCGATCGCTCCCTGGTAGGCCGGGCAACGCCTTAGGTTGCCACCAGATCCGCATTGCCGTGGATGAGTTCGTTCGCGTGGGCCGCGGCGAGTGGTGCGGCCAGGCGATGAACCGCCTGGAACGTCTCGCGAACCGCAGGGCCGTGCCAGTCCTTCGGGAGGAATTCCAACGGCAGGTTCGGGTCCCGGTACGGGAAGCGGCGCCACAGAGTCAGCATGGGAATGTAGTAGCGGAAAGCATCCCGGCGCAGCTCCGCGCTCGAGTTGGCCAAGGCGGCCTCGGGATCATCCCCGACCAGTCCGGCCCAAAGATCTCCCGCGCCTTCGTAGAGGTCCAGGAACTCGGCGAATTGCTCGTCGATGGCCTTTAAATCCCACCATTCGGCCACCTTCGGCCGCATGGGGCCCTCAAACAGGTAGTCGCCCCGGAAGAAGTCCACAAACTGGATGAGACCCCGCGAGGCAAGCCGTTCATGGGCTTGTTCAAGGACTTGGGCCGGCGCGATCCATACCCCTGAGGCCACGGATCCAAAACCGAGCCCGGACAGCTCGGAGCGTAGTTGGTGCCGACGGTTCCGCATTGATTCGGGGACGGAAAACACCGCGAGGACCCAGGCTTCCAGCTCGGTGGAGCGATCGGCTGCGAAGATCCTTCGATCTCCCTCGCGGAAGACGTCAATGACGGTGTCGGATAGTTCGTATTTGGCGACGCCGTCCTGGCGGACACTTTTGAGGACACCCTTGGCCTTCAGCCGCGAGACGGAGGAACGGACCCCTGGTGCGTCATAGCCCAGGTCGCCCAGCATCGAAATCAGCACAGAGACGGGGAGCGCATCGCCCGAACTGCGGCCATAAAGCCCATAGATCGTGACGATCAGCTGCTGGTGCCGTACCGGGGGAGCGGGCATGTCCATCATGGTTCAGAGCCCCGGACTGTTCGGGACCGCTACGCCGGCAGCCTGCCGGATCCGTTCCGGCCACGGCTGGGCTGATGCTGAGCCCGCTGGCACGTGGGCAGTGGTCATTGTCCCATATGCAGCCAGTCCGCCCGGCGAGTTTGGATGTGCGTGGCCATAGACCTCGAAGGCAAGGGTCATGGACGTTCGCCCGAGTTTTTGGATCTTCACGGTTGTCGTCACCCGCTGGCCAAACCACAGCTTGGCCGTGTAATTGACTACTTGTTGCACTCGAGGAGCACTCGGGAAGTACTCCGGAAGCGCCAGATTGCGGAAAAGCTCTGCCTCGGCGGCCTCGACCCAGCGCATGATTGCGGAGTTGTGTTGATGGCCCGACGCATCAGTGTCCACCCATTCCACAGTTCTTTCGATGCTTGCCTGCGTCTCTGACTGTGCTTCGGTGCCCTCCACGGTTCCCCCTTCGGCGACGCTGTATTCCTCAGGCCGCCTTCAATTGTATACGTCAAATGACGGCCGTTAGGATCCCGATATGCCGGAATCGGAGCCCTACTCCGCGAAGAGCCCCGCCAGGTCCTCCGCCGTCAGGGCGCCACCGGACAAGGCGTCGCCTTCCATCACATCCGCGAACAGCTGCGACTTCTTGGTCTTGAGCGCCATGACCTTTTCCTCGATGGTGTCCTTGGCCACCAATCGGTAGACCATGACGTTCCTCGCCTGCCCGATCCTGTGGGTGCGGTCCACGGCCTGCGCCTCGGAGGCGGGGTTCCACCAAGGGTCCAGCAGGAACACGTAATCGGCCTCGGTCAGGTTCAGGCCGAAGCCGCCGGCCTTCAAGGAAATGAGGAACACGGGCGCTGCGCCGTTCTTGAATTCGCTGACGACGTCGGCCCGGTTCCGGGTGCTGCCGTCGAGGTAGCAATACTCGATGTCCTCCGCGTCGAGCCGCTCCCGGACCTTGCCCAGGAACCCCGTGAACTGGCTGAAAATGAGCGCCCTGTGCCCCTCGGCAACGATGTCCTCCAGCTGCTCGAACAGCACATCCAGCTTGGACGAGCGCACTGCGGACAGGGACTCGTCCACCAAGGAGACATCCAGGCTCAGCTGCCGCAGCAGGGTGAGCGACTGGAAAATGGTGAAGCGGTTCTTATTGACATCGTCGATGAGCCCAAGGATTTTTTGCCGCTCACGCTGCAGATGCGTCTGGTACACCTTCTGGTGCCGCGGGTTCAGCACCACTTCCAGTACTTGCTCCTGCTTGGGCGGCAGGTCCTTGATGACTTGCTCCTTGGTGCGGCGCATCATGAGGGGACGGACCCGACGGCGGAGCTTGGCGAGCTGGGCCTTGTCGCCCTTCTTTTCGACTGGCTTTTGGTAGTACTCCGCAAAGCGGCGCGGGCTGGAGAACAGTCCCGGTGCCACGATCGAGGTCAGCGCCCAGAACTCCATGAGGTTGTTCTCAAGCGGCGTTCCCGTGATGGCCAGCTTGAAGGATGCCGGGAGCTTGCGGGCGCACTGGTAGGCCTTGGACTGGTGGTTCTTCACGAACTGGGCTTCGTCGAGCATGAGCCCTGCCCATTCCTTCGCTGCGTAGGCCTCGTAGTCGATCCGGAACAGCGCATACGAGGTGATGACGACGTCGGTCCCGGCCATGGATTCCTGCGGATCCGCGCCGCTCTTGGCGAAGGTCTCTCCAATGGTCTTCACGCTCAGGCCGGGCGCGAAGCGCTGCACCTCAGCGGCCCAGTTGCCCACGACGCTGGTGGGCGCTACTACTAGAAAAGGGGCGTACGGGGCGCTGCCGGCAGAGCCTTCAGCGCCGCCAGTGCCAGATTCAGCAAGCTCCTTCGCCGCGCACATCAAGGCAATCGCCTGCACCGTCTTGCCGAGGCCCATGTCGTCGGCCAGGACACCACCCAGGCTGTGGCGGTACAGGAAACTCAGCCAGTTGAAGCCCTCCAGCTGGTACGGACGGAGCTCGGCATCGAGCGAGCCGGGCAGCGGTAGCCCGGTCACGCCGTCGTCGAGCAAGCCGCCCACAGCTTCGCGCCATGCGGCCGCCTGTTCGTCCACGATCCCCAATTGCGCGAGCTCATCCCAGAGCCCGGCCTGGAACCGGCTGATCTGTAGGGTGCCGTGGCGGTCCGGGTTGTCCTGCAAGGACCTGGCTTCGTCGATCAGCGCGCGGAGGTGGTGGAGCTCGGGCAGGTCCAGGGAGAAGTAGGCGCCGCTGGGCAGCAACATCCGGCTCTGGCCGGCCGCGAGGGCGGAAAACACCGCGGCGAAGGACACAGGTTCGCCCTCGAGCGTGATGACGATGCCGAGATCGAACCAGTCGCGGCTGTCGGTGGCCTTCGTCGAAATGGAGACGACGGGCGCCTCGGTGGCCTCGCGGTAGTCGGCGATCTCGCCGGAAGTATCCACGACGACGTCGGGCAGCTCAAGGAGCCGGGGCAGTACCTCCTCGGTGAAGGCCAGGGTGTCCAGCCCGTCCAGCGCTACCGAGGCCGCCAGCCGTGGAGCTCCCCATCCGCCGCTCGATGACTCGCCGAGCGTGGGAACCACATCCCAAGGCCGGCCCAGGGACTCCAGGATCCGGGCTTCCTCGGTGTCGTCGCGGTAGCCGTGGTCGTCCGGGTGCCGCCAAAGGGGCTGGGCCGTGACGAGCTTGCCGGCCTTGTAGTGCCACTCCCAGTGCAGCCGCACCCGGTGGTCGGTGCCGTAGTTCGCCAGCAGGGACAGCGTGGGCACGGCGAGGACCGGCAACTCCACGGAATGGTCCGCTGCCGTGACCCGGGTGGACTGCTTGAGCTTCGGGTAGAACGCCGTGAGGAATCGTTCTTCGTCCTTCGCCGGGATCTGGAGCCGGGATGCGCCCATGACGAAATCGAGGAGTTCCTGCGACTCGCCGCCCTCCAAGGGAGCCAGCGTGATGAGGTTCTCGGGTGCGGATACGCCGGGCAGGTGCCCCTCGCCGGGTCCCGTGAAGAACAAGCCATGCGCCGGGCGGCCTATCAAGCCCAAGGTCGCCGGATCAAGGGCGTCCCCGCCCAAGGTCACCGACGGCGCCAGCTGCAGCCCGTCGTCGGGCCGGCCGCTTTCCAGCCGGCTCAGGTCAAGCCCGACGACGGCGGGCTCCGCGGCAATGCGGAGCGGCTCGGTCCCGCCGGAATGGATGAGCGACACCCCTATCTTCTCGGCCTCGGCCAGGAGGCTCCACAGGTTTTTCCCGGCGAATTCGTTGAGCAGCATCCACATGCTCGACGTGAGCTGCCGGTAGTCTGCGGTGGAATGCGCGGCCAGGAAGTTCTGCATCCAGTCGATATGGGCTTCATTGAACTCGCGCTTGTAGCCGAGGTAGTTCAGGTTGGTCCAGGAAACATCGCCCCGGATCCACTTGCCCTTGGCGCCCATCATCACGGGGCGGGCCTTGAGCTGGCGCACGCTGCGGAGGGGGTCCCGCCGGCCTGTGTAGGAGAAATGCGGGGCCGGTTCTTCCACCTCGAAGGCCAGTGCTAAGGGGAGGCCCTGGCCTTGCGGGGCGGTTCCCGGAGTGGCGATGAGCTTGCTGAGTGCCTGCTCCCAGGCCGGCCGCTGCACGGTTCCCCCAGGCTGGGCCGTCTGTCCGAACGCGGGCGCGCTGAGCAGCTGTGCCCGCACGGCAGGATGGTCTTCGGCGGCGAAGAGAAGGGCGGCCACGTGTTTGCAGTCCTTGCGGACGGGGCAACTGCACACGCCTACGGTGCAGCTCCAGCCGCCGGGCTTGCGGACCAGCTTGGCCGACGTCGAATACGCTGACGGGCCACTGCCCCTGACCTTGCCCATCATCAAACCCGTCGCGGAATCGAAAGTGATGCTGCTGACCCGGCTTCCCATGGCATACGCGAGGCCGGCCGCCAAGGAACGGTCGTTAATGGCGGGTGTCTGAATCGCCAGTTCCCAGGAGTCGTCTGAGTGGGAAGGCATTCGTTGGGGCTACTTTCGGCAGGAGGCTATCTATGAATCCTAGTCCCCGCCTCCTCCCTCACTTCGCTCCGCTCAGCCAGGGAACCCGGGCTGCGTGGGCCCACCCGCCTCCTCCCTCACTTCGCTCCGCTCAGCCAGGGAACCCGGGCTGCGTGGGCCCACCCGCCTCCTCCCTCACTT
>NZ_JAMXIC010000012.1:0-4035 GCF_027587375.1 Arthrobacter sp. B2a2-09 | reverse complement strand
CTTCGCTCCGCTCAGTCAGGGAACCCGGGCTGCTCATTGGGCCCACGCAGCCCTGAAACTTTGCCGGACGTTCACCTCTGCCTAGCTTGCCCGACGACCGCCCCCGCGTACGTTGAAAGGGTCCGGAGCAGCACAAGCTTCCCAGCAGTGAGGAAATCCCATGACCAGCAATGAGAACCCCGTCGTTCTGACGAAGGACAGCATCGAGGCCGACAACGCAGACGTTGTGGACGCGAATGTCACCGTGGTCAACGAGATGTACGAGGAGCTCCTCAACCATGAGGAAATCGCTACCAACGCCCTGCGCAGCTACTTTGTGGACTACTACCTGACACAGGCACTCGCGGGCGGGTTCGCCCAGTATGTGTTCACGGTCCCGGAACGCGAAGAGGTGGATGCGTTTGTCCGCGAAGGCCTCGAAGGAATGGGTGCCAAGGGCCACCTTGAGCTGTTCAACCGCACCGCCGCAGCTTTCGACGCGCTGTCCGAGGACGACGCCGAGGCCTACCTGGATGGCGACCTTGACGAGTCCGAGGAGGCACCGGAAGCCGTTGCTGAACTCGAGGCCCTCGACGGCGAATTCGAATCCCTCCTGGAAACCGAAGACATCATCGAACTCAACGCAGCGTGGCTCCGCAGCCAGGACGGTGTGCTCTACCTGGACGAGGAGCAGCTCAAGGCTTACATCGCCGAGCGCGTAGCCCTCATCCCGAACCTCGAAGAGCGCCAGGCCGAGGCCGCCGAAGCGGAACTCGAGAACGCCCCTGAATTCGAGCTCATCATCCGTGAACTGTGCGACGTTGCCGGCTACCAGCTGGAGAAGATCACCATGGGCGATCCCAACTACGAGCACGACGGCGAGACGATCCTCGCCTGGCACTTCACCACGGACCACGGCAACTACATCATGATCGAAGAGGACGACGAAGCCTTCATGATCCACCCGGAGACGAAGGAAATCATCGCCGCGGTGGAGTTCGAGGACGCTGACGAGTTCGAAGACGCCTAAAACGCTCGCTCACCTTTAGGGGTTCTGGGGCGGACGCTCGCTCACCTTTGAGGCCTCCTGGACAAACGCTCGCTCAGATCTTCCGGCCTGTCTGGAGAGATCTGAGCGAGCGTTTGCCTTTTGGGGTGCAAAGGTGAGCGAGGGTTTAGTAGCCCATGCTGCTCCCGCTCGGGGTGCTGCTCCCGCTTGGGGTCACCATGGAGCCGGACGGGCTGACCAAGGACCAGACACCGCCCACGCCCTGGCCGTAGGTGTCACTGGAGTCTTCGTCCTTGGAGTAGAAGTAGATGGGCAACCCGTTGATGGTGATCTGCATCTTGCCGTCCGCTGTCGGGATGGTGCCGATGGTTCCGGTTACCCCGTCAACCGCCGGCATGGCCGACGTCGTTGTCACGGCAGGCCAGAGGGTAGCGCAACCGCCGGCGCAGGCGCTCTTGCCGGAATCCTTGACGTCCTTCGCGAAGATGTAGACGCTCTTGCCGTTCGCCGCAACCACTCGATCGCCGACGCTCGACGACGCCGTCTTCAGTTCCGCCGCGCCAGCAGGAGTGCTCGACGCCGGAGCGCTTGAACTCGATGCCGCGGGGCTGGATGCCGAAGGGCTGGGACTGGTGGCGCTTGAGGACGTGGACGACGCGCCGGGGCTTCCCCCACAGGCAGTGAGGGCGATGGCCAGAGCAAGGATGCCGAGCCCGGTGCCGAGTTGCTTCTTCATGGTTTGCTCCTTCGCTTGGACCGGTCATGGACGTGCCGGAAGCTAACCCGTACGACGCTGCCGGGTGAAGAATGGTTCACAGGGCTTGAACCTTTTTCGTGGCGGGCACGTCGTATCGCACGAGAAGGGGAAGCCGCAGCACAGAGGAGGCCTCGATGCCGCTCGATGAGGACGTGGTGGCCGCGATCTATCGCGACCACGGCACAGCCCTGCGCCGCTTCGTGCTGAGCTGCACGCCGGACGCGCACATGGCTGAGGATGTGGTGCAGGAAACCATCCTCCGCGTATGGCAGCATGCCCCGCAGATCACCGGGAGCCTGCGCAGCTATTTGTTCCGCACTGCCCGCAATGTCATCATCGACAACTACCGCAAGGCGCAGCGGCGTCCGGCAGAGGCTGCCGAACGCGACATGGCGGACCCGGAGGAGGCCACCGAGCGCGTGGACGAGCTCCTCAACCGGGTCCTTATGGAGGAGGCGCTCCTGCGGCTCAGCACCGAACACCGGGAGGTCCTGGTAGCCCTGCATTACGAACGTTTCACGGTGAACGAGGCCGCGCTGAGGCTCAACATCCCCAGCGGCACGGTGAAATCCCGGGCCTTCTACGCCGTCAGGGGGCTTCGCACGATTCTCGACGAAATGGGGGTGCAGCGGTGAACGAAACCGGACTTCATCAATTGCTGGGCGCCTACTTGCTCGGCGGCCTGGAGCCTGCCGAGGCCCGGGTTTTCGAGGAGCACTTGGGAACCTGCGCTGATTGCCGGCTCGAGTTGGGCGAGCTGGAGAGCCTCCCTGCCCTCCTTGACGCCGTCCCCGTGCCCGACGCCGTCGCGCTCGCCGCCGGGCGCCCCGCCGTCGAGCCCTCCGCCTCGGTTCCTTCCGACGATCGCTCACTTTTGGGGGCTTTTTCAGAAAGGCTCCCGCAGCCGATTCTCCTCAAAATGGCAGCACGGCGACGGAAATCCCGACGCCGGTGGGTGGCTCTGGTGGGTGCCGTGGCCGCCGCTTGCCTTGGGTTGGGCATACTGGCGGGGCCGGTGTTGAACCAGCCACCAAAGCCTGACGCCAGCTACTCGCTGCAGACGGACAACGGCCTGCAGCTCACTGTGGGGCTCGTCAGGAAGTCGTGGGGGACCGAGCTGCAGCTGGAAGGCCGCAGTATGCCGCTGCAAGGCACGATGTACCTGTGGGTCAAGGGCCGCGACGGCACGGAGGAAATGGCCTGCGGTTGGACCGCGACGTCCAGCGGCCACATTAAGGTCACGGGCGCGACGCCGGTCCAGCTCGCCGGGATTTCGGGCGTGGAACTGCGCGATGACACCCAGAAGACGGTCGCGGTGATTTCGGTCCCGGGGAGCTAGGGGTCCCCAGGACCTAGGCGGTTAGCGGTGCGCGGCTACGCGGAAGCTGCTTCGCTGTCCGCAGGATCGGGCAGGCCGCTTCGCTCCCAGGTGGGCATGTCGAGTCGGTTGAAACTGTAGAGATGGATTCCCGAGACGCTATCCGGATGCGCCATGAGCCCGGAAACCAGGCTTTCCGGTGAGTACTTGTCCCCGCCTAGAAGCTTGCGGGCAAGGGTTCCTTTACTGCTGAGGAACTTCAAGGATGTCCCGACGCCGATCTGGGTTGCCAGGGCCAGCAGTTTTGTCCGGGATACGGCCCCGGCCACCCCTGCCCACAAGGGAAGCTCGACGCCTTCCCGGCGCAGGAGTGCTGCGTAATCGAGGACCTTCGGGGCGGAGAAGCACATTTGCGTGACAACGTGCGTGGCGAGGCCTTGCTTGGCTACCAGGGCATCCAGCAAATCCAGCCCGCTCACGGAAGGATGCCCCTCGGGGTAGCCGGCGATGCCCGCTGTGATCCTACCGCCGGAGTACTCGGCGATGTCAGCCAAAAGGGGAAGGGACGATCGGTAGGGGCCGGCACCAAGCGGACCGTCTCCACCGATGGCGAAGACCTCCGTGATCCCGGCGGCCTCGCAGTCCCGGAGGATGCCGGCAAGCTGCGCCCGGTCCTCCAGCCCGCGTGCCGAGAGGTGCGGAATCACGTTGTAGCCGAGGAGGCTGAGCTTGACGGAAGCCTCCATGGTCCGCGCGATGCCGTGATGGGGCAAACAGGTAACGGTGAGCGTTGTGGAAAGCGGCACTGCGGCCTGGACTTTCTCAACGATTCCGTCTGAGGGAATGATTTCAATCCGGGTGGGGAACATGCTGGCTCCTTACGGATCAGGCGATCGCGTGGTGTGCGAGGAGGGTGCGGGCTTCCTGGCGGGTGGTGCCGGAGTCCTGGATGCCGTCGGCGATGTGGGCCAG
>NZ_JAMXIC010000126.1 GCF_027587375.1 Arthrobacter sp. B2a2-09 | reverse complement strand
TCACGGATCGGTTCCGGTGGCACGAACGAGGCCCGCAATAGCCCGTGCGCGGCAAGCTGGGCGAGCCACGCGGCGTCGGAGACGTCCGTCTTGTGCCCCGGGATGTTCCGTGCGGCCTTGGCGTTGACGAGCATCACCGGCAGCGTCTCTTCGAGAAGGTAGTAGAAGGGTTTCCAGTAATCACTGGTCGCTTCCATCACCACCGTGCTCACATGTTCGCGTTCCAGGAACTCCCGCAACTCCAGGATCGCCTGGGTAGTCG
>NZ_JAMXIC010000125.1 GCF_027587375.1 Arthrobacter sp. B2a2-09 | reverse complement strand
GAGCAGCTTCTGCGGACGCGAGCGGCGGTCCAGCGGCGGGTGAGTCACGCCGTCGTGCTGGGCTAGCCCTGCGGGGCCGCCGGTGTTGCGGCCGGTGTTGCGGGTTGGATCCGTATCCTGTGGTCCGTCGGTGTCGTGGCGCAGGCGCGGGTTGGTGGCGGTGTTCATGACGGTGGCGAGGGTTTCGAACTGTTCCGCGGTGGCGAAGATTTCCAGGTGGTGCAGGCCGCGGCGGGGTTTGCGGATGAACGCTCCTTGGCGGTG
>NZ_JAMXIC010000124.1 GCF_027587375.1 Arthrobacter sp. B2a2-09 | reverse complement strand
ATTCCTAGAGGGTGGCGGCCATCGGGTCCCAGTCCTCGGGGAGGGCCTGGGAGATCGCGGCGGAGCTGTCGACGCCTACAAAGGTGCCGGTTTCGGCGGACTCGGAAATGGAAACCAGGGTATCGACCACGTGGTAGGCGAGGGCTCCCTGGGCGCGGTGCGGGACACCGGCGCGGAGGGAACGGGCCATGTCCAGCACGCCCATGCCGCGGCCGTTGGCCGGTCCCGTGGCGGGGATGGTTTCGGCTTCTTCGGCCCCTGCGCGCCAG
>NZ_JAMXIC010000123.1 GCF_027587375.1 Arthrobacter sp. B2a2-09 | reverse complement strand
TCCTGGACGTCTTCGACGTATTCGCCGGTGCGGGTCCAGTCCACGCGCTGGGTGTGCCAGCCGTAGGCCTCGTAGCGTTTGAGCACGTCTTCGGTGAAGGCGATGTCGGTGTCGTCTTCGATGGAGATGTGGTTCTCGTCGTAGATCACCACGAGGTTGCCCAGTTCCTGGTGCCCGGCCAGGGAGGACGCCTCGGAGGTGACGCCTTCCTGGAGGTCGCCGTCGGAGGCAATGACCCAGATGGTGTGGTCGAACGGGCTCTCGCCGGCGGG
>NZ_JAMXIC010000122.1 GCF_027587375.1 Arthrobacter sp. B2a2-09 | reverse complement strand
GCGGCCCAGAAGGCGTCGCCGGTGCGTTGGAAGCCGAACATGGAGTAGAACACGTAGATCGGCACGAGGGGTTCGCCGTGGGTGGCGTAGGCGGTGCCGGCGGCGGTGAAGGCCGCGACGGCGCCGGCTTCGTTGATGCCGGGGTGGATGAGCTGGCCCATGGGGGATTCCTTGTAGGCCAGGACGAGGTCCCGGTCCACGGAGAGGTAGTTCTGGCCCTTGGGGTTGTAGATCTTCGCGGTGGGGAAGAACGCGTCCATGCCGAAGGTCCGCGA
>NZ_JAMXIC010000121.1 GCF_027587375.1 Arthrobacter sp. B2a2-09 | reverse complement strand
CGGGCGAAGGAATACGGCGTGCCCGAGTGGGGTGGCGTGGACGCGGCGCTGAACCACCCCGACGTCGAGATCATCGTGAACCTGACCATCCCGGCAGCCCACGTCGAGGTCGCCACGGCCGCCGTGAACGCGGGCAAGCATGTCTGGACCGAGAAGCCGTTCTCCCTGGACCGCGAATCCGGCCTGGCACTGTTGAAGACCGCGGACGCCGCGGGCATCCGCCTCGGATGCGCACCGGACACCTTCCTGGGCGCCGGGCTGCAGACCGCCCGCCGGATCAT
>NZ_JAMXIC010000120.1 GCF_027587375.1 Arthrobacter sp. B2a2-09 | reverse complement strand
CCAGCACGCCCATGCCGCGGCCGTTGGCCGGTCCCGTGGCGGGGATGGTTTCGGCTTCTTCGGCCCCTGCGCGCCAGGGCTTGAGGTCGCCGTCGAAGTTGTTCGGGTCCGGCAGTTCCAGGGTGCCTTCGGTGCCGGTGATCTCCACGAAGCCCATCCGCAGGCGGGGGGATTCGAAGCTGAAGACGCTGTGCGAGGAGGCGCCGGCCTCGAACTGGAGCATCGCACTGACGTGGGTGGGGACCTCGACGGGGAATTCCTCCCCGGCCTTGGGTCCGGAACCGA
>NZ_JAMXIC010000119.1 GCF_027587375.1 Arthrobacter sp. B2a2-09 | reverse complement strand
CGCTGCATGGCCATCTCCGTCGCGGTCGCCGTCGGGGACGCCGCGGAGCTGCTGGTCAAGAAAGTCGAAGAGCGCGCGCTGGCCGTGAAGGTCAAGAACGGCACCGAGTCCGACGCCGAGATGGGCCCGGTCATCACCCCGGCCTCCAAGGAACGGATCGTGCGGATCGTCACCGAAGCCGAAGCCGCCGGCGCGGCGATGGTCGTGGACGGCCGGGACCTCGTGGTCCCCGGCCACGAAGAAGGCTTCTGGGTCGGCCCCACCGTGATCGACCACGTCACGACCGGAATGAC
>NZ_JAMXIC010000118.1 GCF_027587375.1 Arthrobacter sp. B2a2-09 | reverse complement strand
GTCCGCGCCTTGGAGGCTTTCCTGGATGATGTCTACGGGCGGATGGCGGTGGTCGCGGACGGTGTGGTGCCGCGGGCATTGGTGACCACGAGTGCGCATTTCCACCGTGCCGTGCATGGTTTCGAACCGGCCGGCGGGGTGCGCGTGCACGTGTCCGGTATCGACGTGGTCCGCGATGCCGCGGGCACGTTCCGGGTGCTGGAGGACAACGTCCGCGTGCCTTCCGGGGTGTCCTACGTGTTGGAGAACCGGCGGGCGATGGCGAAGGGTTTGCCGGAGGCGTTCGGGCAGCA
>NZ_JAMXIC010000117.1 GCF_027587375.1 Arthrobacter sp. B2a2-09 | reverse complement strand
GGCTAGCCCAGCACGACGGCGTGACTCACCCGCCGCTGGACCGCCGCTCGCGTCCGCAGAAGCTGCTCGACGGGCTCATCGGCGCCTGCGCAGTGGCCCTGTCCACCGGCGAGCTGCCCGCCAACGGCGGTCTCCGGCCCCAGGTCATGGTGACCATCGACTACCGCGACCTCCTCGACCGTCTCGAACACCAAACCCCCGCTGCCGCAAACCCCCGCCTGAGCAGCGGCGTGTCCACGTTCCACGGTCCGATCCACCCCTCGGTCATCCGCAAGATCGCCTGCGACGCGGACATCA
>NZ_JAMXIC010000011.1 GCF_027587375.1 Arthrobacter sp. B2a2-09 | reverse complement strand
GGGAACCTGGAAACGAAGGGGTCCAAGGACTTCTACACCTTCACGGTACCTGCCGGGGGCAAGACCCTGTTCCTGGACTTCAACCGGGATTGCGTGAGCCACCCCGATAACATCTTCGCGAACGGTCTCACCTGGCAGGTCACCTCGATCGCCAGCGGGGCGAAGGTCGCGGGGGACTACTGCGGCAGCGGGAACAAGACCGTCACCCTTCCGGCCGGTGATTACCGGCTCGAAATGGGCACCGACATAACCCGCAAGTCCTACGGCACGTACAGTCTGTCGGCGTTCTTCGTACCCGACCCGCAGACCTTCACCCTGCCGCTGGACGGCAGCACGGTGAGCGGTGGGGTTCCCGCCGCGGGTGCCGGGAACCTGGAAACGAAAGGATCCAAGGACTTTTACACCTTCACCGTCCCCACCGGGGGCAAAACCTTTAGTATCAGTTGGGTGACGTGTCTGAGCAACCCCGCAAATCCGTACGCGAACGGGCTCACCTGGCAGGTGACTTCCGTGGCCAGTGGGGCGAAAGTCGCCGGGGACTACTGCGCCTCGGGGAATAAGACCACGGCTCTCCCGGCTGGTGATTACCGGCTCGAGATGGCCAGCGACATAACCCGCAACTCCTACGGTACGTACAGCTTCAGCGGGGCACTCAATGGGTGAACATGCCGGCATCACCGTCGACGAGGACAAGATCCGCAGGGTCAACACGGCCGCGTTATTCACCCAGGGATTCCTCTGCGCCCCGAATGAAGGAGCGAACCCACCCTCAGCTGACGACATCGACAACGCCATTGCCGGCATCAGAATGCCCGGGCACCCCGACCAGCGGTTTCACGCGGTCGAGGTGAACAAGGGAACAGCAATCTACTTCCACCCCGTCCTGGCTCCACGGCATGCCGTGGAGATTGCGCAGATGATCGCCGACGCGATCGCGCCCCTCGGCTTCGCCGGCACCATCACCGCATGCGCCGACCGCCCCGGCCCCAGACCCCGCACGAATCGGTACGCCTATTGCGCCGCGATCTGCTCCGTCGACGCGGCTCTGGACAACAACGAGACGCCCCTCGCCTTCCGGTCTGTGAAGAAGAACCTGGACCGGTGGGCTGTGGACAGCCCAGCGTTCAAGGAAATCGTGGACCGGATCACCGGCTGGGCCGCGGCCAACGCGACCGGCCCGATCCTCGCCGGCATCCATTTCACAATGACCCAATGCGAACCACACCAGGTCGCCGGACTGCTGACGCGCTTGTGCGAAGACATCGGATGGGCCGACCTGCTGTTCCCCACAGCCAACGGAGACTGGTACGTGAAGTTCACCGGCGAGGGATGGATCCTCGCCGGCACCGAGATCAAGAACGGCAAGGACGATGCCGGGGAAGGTGTCATGAGGCTCCTCGCGGATTTGGCGCCGCTCTATGACTACGCCCAGATGACCCGCGTCCTCTTCGGGCTTGTCACCGCCGGGAGCATGATGACCCAAGTTGCGCGCCCCGGACGCCCGGACATCCCCAACCCCCGCGACCTCGATTTGAGCGCCGACCACGGATTCGTGAGGAGCTCCCTTCCCGGGATCTTCGCCGTGCAGGTCCTCGGACCAGGCCACCCGGACCTGCAGCCGTCGGACCGCTGGCGCGTCACTCCCCTCGACGCAGGCCGAAAAATGGTCGCCGTCGACAACCTCAGCGACTGGTGGGCAGACCCAAATCAAACTCCTCCAGAAGATCTGTACCTTCGACGGGAAGCCAACAAAGCTCTCCTGTCCAAATGGACTCCTCGAATGGCCTAGTGGGGCTACTGCCAGCCTGAGCTCCTCGTACCGTGGATGAGGCAGCGTGCGTTGGCATGGATGCCTTCGTTGTCGTCCTCGAACATTCCGCCACAGTCTGTGCACTCGAAACGGAATCCATTCGGGCTGGCCCGGTATCGGGGGTTGTTCGTGATCTCATGCATGCGAGCCGCTCTTGCGGCCTTGGCTGCTTGGCGTTCTGCTATTTCCTGGCCGTTGGTGGTTTCGGATATCCAGAACGGCGTGCGTTTTGGTCCGATGAACAGGTAGTCACCCTCGGAAACGTTGGAAGGTTGGACGGCAGTTGGCGGCTTTGTCGGGGTTTTCGGCGGTTGGGCCGGCTGGCGCCGGTGCAGCACTTCGCCTGCCTCGGGGTTGGTTGCACCGCCTTCGGCAATGACGGACCACTTGGCAGGGGGGAGCGCGGTTATCCAGCGGCCTTTGATGACGTCTTCGCAGATAGGGCAGGCAAATGCGCTGCGGTTGCCAGGGCCTTGAAGCCGGTATATGCCTGCCCGGGCCAACCCGCGTCCAGCTGCGGACAGCCAGCTGTCTACGTGTGCCCGGACGTTTTCAAAGTTCTCAGCCCTTGGCATCCAGTTCCCGGACTTCTGTCCGGTCGGTTCGGTGAGCAGCCAGATCAGCACCGGGTGACCGGACTTCATGCAGCGAACGTCACTGGCCCAAATGCGCCGGCTTGAGAGGACAGGTGGCACGTCGGTGATTCCTGGTGCGGCGGCAGCGTCGACAAACCTCGCCGTCACTTCAGCAGCAACCGCGGCGGCATTCTCCGCGGCAATGCGTTTCGCCTCCTCAGCCTGCTCGATCCTCTCCAGATGTTCTGCCGCAGCTTTGGCCCGGATCTCCGCCCGTCGCGCGATCTCCTCCAGTTGGTGCTGCGGGGTTCCGTACGACCACCGAAAGGACGGATGCAGAACCGCATCCACCGCGCGCCCGACATGGCCCGATTTACCTAATACCGGCTGGTACTGAGCCCGATCCATGAGCTTCGCCGGGGCCTCGGGCAGGTCGCTGGTTTTGCCGAAGCCCGTGACGATCATCAGCAGTTTCACCCGGAACTCGTCGTGGTCGTAGGGGACCACCCACACCGGGCCGACGCCATCATGCACGTAACGCTGGGACCGGTAGACATACTCGTCCTCGCTCTGCGGCGACAGCTGGACCTCGAATGCGAGCCGCCTGCCGGTTGTGTGAATGGCCATGACATCAGCGATCCAAGCCCGTTGCGGATGCGCGTGCTCAACCTCCGCACGCCAGCCAGGCACGGCGTTGATTCTGTCCTGCAGCGCCCGCTTCATCGCCAAGTGCTGATCCGACTCAGACTTGTGCTCGACGGAGCATTCGACGCCGGGATAATGCTTGAAGAACTGCCGGCCCCTGCGCGTGACCCGGCTCGCCCGCAGCCCGCACTCCAGCAGCACCAGGTCCATGTAGAGAGGGTGATTGACCAGCGCCCGCCACGGATCGTGGGCCATCTGTGTCGCGTCGACCCGATCACCGTTCAGGTACGCCACCAACTGCACCAAGCATCCCCCATCCCCTACTGCACAGCCGTGGCCGTCAATCTACCGTTCGACCCCCGCCGCCGCTATCAACAAACACCTGGAGAACTTCGGTCAGCCTGATCTGCGCCTCAAGCAGGACCGCAGTGATCTTGGTGACCTAGTCCTTGTCATAGTGCGGAATACCTAGTCATGCCAAACATGTGTGCGGCGACCGGGAAAACGCGCCACGTTAGATCCAGCCGCATCGTCGCCAAAGACTCAGGTGCGTGAGGCCCGGTCGATCCCGTCCAGGCGCGCCCTTTCCGCTTGGGCACGATCACCGGCTCGAACGAGCCATCCCGATCCCGGGGCACCTCAATCTCGACCGGGCCGATCTCGGTCAGCACGGCCTTGGACCTGGTGCCGTTACGCATGTTCGCCGCGATCGGCCTCTGGCCATGCTCGTGCCCGAGGTGCTCGGTCAGTTCCGCTTCCAGCGCGGTCTCCAGCACGTTCCTCGTGAGCTGGTTCAGCAGCCCGCCCGGGCCCACCAGGCTCACGCCCTGCTCCTCGGCCTGCGCGAGCAACCGCTACGCAAGCTCCTACTGATCGATGATCTCTCCCGTCACAGGATCGATCATCACCCCTTCCATCTCGGTCGTGGACTCTGACACGACCGTCTCCTTTCGGATCAGGCCGGACACCACACACCGTCATTCAGACGGTCCCACTCTACTTTCTGAGCGGTCGGCATCTTCGGCCAGGGGACTGTCTCATTAACGGTGTATCCGGCGGTTTGTTTTAGTAGTTTTCAGCTGCCGGGAATCGGTCGCTGAAAGTGATGGCGAAGGCGTTCAAAGCGGGCTTCCAGCGCATTGTCCATCGGGTCCTGCCGGCACCGGTCGGATCGAGGGATCGGGTGACCAGATACAGGCACTTTAGCGCAGCCTGCTCGGTCGGGAAATGACCGCGCGCCTTCACGGCGCGCCGGTACCTGGCGTTCAGCGACTCGATCGCGTTGGTCGAGCAGATGACGCGCCGGATTTCCACGTCGTAATCCAGGAAGGGAATGAACTCTTCCCACGCGTTCTCCCAGAGCCGCACGATCGCCCCGTATTTCCTGCCCTAACGCTCCGTGAGCTCCTCGAATGCCACCCGGGCGGCCGCGGCGTTCACGGCGGTGTAGATCGGCTTCACGTCGCGTTTGAGGGCATCCCAGTCCTGCTTCGAGGCCAGGCGGAAGGTGTTCCGGATCAGGTGAATAATACATGTCTGCACGGTGGTCAGAGGCCACACGTTCGCCACGACCTCGGGCAGGCCCTTGAGCCCGTCGCAGACAAGGAAGAAGCTGTCCTTCACGCCGCGGTTCTTGATGTCTGTGAGCACGCTCATCCAGAATTTGGCGCCTTCTCCGCCGGTCCCGGCCCAGAGGCCCAGGATGTCCTTCTCGCCCGCGAGGGTGACCCCGATGGCGGCGTAGATGGGCCGGTTGGCGACCTGCCCGTCCCGGACCTTGACCACGATGGCGTCGATGAAGATCGCCGCGTAGACCTCATCCAACGGCCGGTTCTGCCATGCCGCCATCTCTTCAAGCACCCTGTCCGTGATCCGCGAGACCGTCTCCTTCGAGACCGAGGCGCCGTAGATCTCGGCGAAATGTGCGCTGATCTCCCCGGTCGTCAGCCCCTTGGCGTAGAGCGAAAGGACCATATCATCGACCCCGGTCAGCCGCCGCTGGCGCTTGGCGACGATCTTCGGTTCGAACGTGCCTTCCCGGTCCCGCGGAACGTCGATTTGCACCGGGCCCGTCGTCTCCGTCAGCACAGTCTTGGACCGGGTGCCGTTGCGCGAGTTGGCGGTGTCCTTGGCCGAAGCATCGTGCCTTTCATACCCGAGGTGCTCGGTCAATTCCTCATCGAGAGCGGTCTCGATAACCGTCTTGGTCAGCTGCTTGAGCAGCCCGTCCGGACCGGTCAGGGAAAGGCCCTGCTCCTTGGCCATCCTCACCAGCTCGCGGGCAGCCTCAGCCTCGGATTTCTCGGTCAGATTTTCAACAGTTTTTGTACTCGGCACAGCCTCAAGTGTCGCGGCCATATCGGGCTCCTCCCCGCCAGGCTAAACGCCCGGCGTGTCGAGCCAGATACACCCTTATTTCCACAGTCCCTCGGCCAGCGATGGGAAGTGCGACTTCTAACTTTAGATCCGCAGCCCAATGTCCCGTGTCGAAGAGGACGGCTCGTAGGAGTGCACTGTTGGCGTGGCGGGGCTGGTGCGGGTCTGGGCAACAGGGGAGAGCTTCGTCTGGAGCCGTTGGCGTTGGCTTTGCCTGTCAGGTTCCTCCCAGGCCACAGGGGTTCCGAGCGGGGTGGTGTTGTCGTTGATGGCCCAGCGGTCCCGGTAGATGAGGATTTCCTGCAGCGTTCGCCGTCGCCGGTCCGGGTCCGGGATGTTCTGGAGTTGCGAGGCGAGGTCCTGCACCCATGGTTCCTGGCTGGCGGGGTTGCGTGCTGCCACGAGTTTGGCGCGGTTGCGGATGCGCTGTTCGACCTGGGTAACGAGGTTGCTCAGGTCGGGACGGTTGCCGGGGTACCGGACGAGCCCTTCGGGTGCTTCGTGGAGGTTTGCGGCGGTGCGTAGCCGGTTGTGGATGATGGCGGTCAGGTCGCGGACTTCGCCGCGGGGCGTCATTGCGTTGAGCACTTCGTGCTCGGCAAGGTTCCGGTCATGTGCTGCCAGCCGCTTCCAGGCGGCGACGGCGGGCCCCCAGGCCGGGGAGCGCTGCAGATCCTCGGTCGAACCTGGGGAGTTGGTGGTGAGGAAATCCGCGAGGTCCTCGTCGGCGGCGAGTTGGGTGAGGTAGTCGTGCTCGGCGGCGAGCTGGTGGAGGGTATCTGTGCTGTCCTGGAGTTCCTGCCGGGTTTCGTGTGCGGTGTGTTCGGCGCCTTCGGCGGCCAGGACCTGGCCGAGGATCTCCGGCCAGCCAGGCAGACCTGTCGGATCAATCCGTTCGTCCGCGTCAGTGTCGGGTTCGACGATGTAGGCGGTGTTCGTGGTCCGGCCACGGGTCATGCCGACGTAGAACAGTTCGCGGGTGAGCCTGCCTTCGGTGACGACGATGTGCCCGGTGTCCACGGTGATTCCCTGCGAGCGGTGCGCTGTGGTCGCGTACCCCAATTCCGTAAACCCCGAGAGGTAGTTCCGGTCAAGGTTGATGGTGGCGCCGGTGTCTTTTCTGACGCAGGGAACGGTGCCGGCTTGGCCGGGCTGTGCAGTGATGGTCAGCAGGGTGCCGTTGCGGATAAACCCGCCCAGGCTATCCCTGATCCTTCGGTCATTGCGCCGGGCCAGGATCACATCCCCACAACCGGCCGTGAGGCCGTCGGCCAAGGGCACGGTGTGCCGGGTGTCAACGGCTCCCGTGGCGGCCCGGTCGTGCTGGGCGCGCCGGTTGAGGACGGTCACGGTGTCATTGTCCGCGGCGATGAGGATGGAGGCCAGCCCTGCCTTCTCGTCCGCGGCCCATCCCGCGTACGCAGCCTCGATCATCCGGTCGTCGTTTCCGGCCTGGATCCGGCCGTGTCGCTGGTACTCCAGGACCCCGTCCCAGTTCCCGGCCCGCAGGTGGAGCGAGGCAGCGCCTTCCCAGGCGTGGGTGAAGCGGTGCAGGGAGGTCAGCCGCACTGCCCGGCCGGTGCGGTCGAGCCAGCCGAGCATCCCGCCGGCGTCGATGGAGTCCAGCTGGGCAGGGTCGCCCACCAATACCAGTTTCGCCCCGGCCGCGGCCGCCATTCCGGTGAGGGCGGCGAGCTGGTAGGTGGGGACCATGGACGCTTCGTCAATGATGACGAGCTGGCCCGGGCGGAGCTGCCAGCGGGACTGTTCGGCGGTGACGGCGGCGAGGACCTGTGCCGCCTGCTGCCGCCACCGCTTCTGAGTCGGACCGGTAGCCAGGGGGTGTTCCAGGGCGTGTTCGGCGAGGAGGTAGCGTCGGGCGCGGTTGGCTGCTCCGGGGCCGTTGGATTCGTAGAGCCATTTCGTCACGTTCTCCGCTCCGAGTCCCAACGCGTCGCCGAGGACGTCGGCGGACACGGCGGCCGGGGCGAGGGCGACCACGCTGCCGGGGCCGTGGACCTGTTGCCAGGCGTCGCTGACGGCTTTCATGGTGGCGGTCTTCCCTGCCCCGGCCGGGCCGGTGAGCGCGTCCAGACGACGCCGGCTGCTCAGGACCTGGATGGCGGCGTCCTGCTGGTCCGCGAACAGAACGGGCCCCGCACTTCCGGGCGTGGCGGTGACGGCGTCGACGGCGTCCCAGGGCTCCAGCCCGGGCGCGTCGGTGGCGTTGCTGGCGGCCATGATGGCTCCCTCATCGGCAAGGATACGGGCGTTGGTGAACACCGTCCCGGTGACCGGGTCGAAAACCGTGTGCCCGTCGGCGGCGAGATCGGCCCGGGCGTCGTCAGGGGTGGTGTACCGGTGCTCGTTGAGCGGGACGGAGAACGTCTGGGCATCGTCGGCAAGGGCCTCGATCATCGCTGTGCGTTCGGCGGGGCTGGCCATCCGGATGCCGGCGCAGACGCGTTCGGCCTCGGCGAGCAGATTCCACCGGTTCCAGGTGGCGCGTTTTTGGGCGACCAGGTCCATCACCAGCTGCCCGGTGACCTTCCGCCATTCCGGGGACAGGTCCGCACCCGTGAGGGGCCGGGTGCGGGACTGGTGGACAGTGCCGGTAATCAAGCGTTCCGGCCCGTAGCCAAGGCCTTCGGCCCGGCGGCGCCAGGACGTAAGCCGTTCCGCCAGCGATACGGGTTGGGCGTCCTTAGCCGTCCGGGTCGACAGGGTGGCCTGCTGCCGCAGCTTCAGGACAGTGGCGTCGGAGGGATTGGTCCCGTGTTCGAGATTCCAGAGCCGGACCAGCCGGTCCTTCTCCAGCTCGATGATCCGTGCCCGGGCGGAGAACTCCGTGATCAGCCCGGCATCGACCCCGGACAGCTCGCGGCTGGGGTTGCGGTCGACCGAGACCGGTGCCCGCAGCTCGGTCTCGGTTCCCAGGCTGCGCCGCAGCTCGTCGAAGAGCAGGCCGTTGTAGTGCTCACTGGCCGCGACCGCCGCCTTGTACAGGGTCCGGGAATCGAGAGTAGCCCACGCCCCATCGCTCGTCCGTTGGACGCGGTTGGCGATGACCAGGTGGGTGTGCAGTTGCGGATCACCGGCCCGGGATTCCCAATGATCAAACGCGGCGCCGATGGCTCCGCGGACCGGGACGTGGGCCACGCCGTTGCGGCCCGTCCGGGTTCCGATGGCCCGGCACTCGAGCCAGACCAAGGTGTCCTGCACGGCACGGTGATGCGCAGCCAACACCTGATCCCGGACGTCTTGCGGGCTGAGCGCCCACAAGACCGAGACCGACTTCGGAACGCTGAACGTCAAGTCGAACCCGGCAACGGGGCAACGCGTGGATGTTCCGGGTTTCCGGTCCGGCCCTGCTGGGGCGGTGGCCCGCTGCCCGTGCCGGCGGCCCAGCGGCTCACGTGTGATCGGATGCAGTGCTCCTTCGAAGACTGCCTTCGCTGAATCATCCGTCAGGACGGTGCCGGGGGCCAGGCCGATGCCGTCCATGCCGCTGCCCAGCCAGGTCCCGGGCGGGTTACCGGAAGTCGTGTAGTAGTCAGTCAGATTGCGCACGGTCACATCGCCATGGGCTGTGGTCTTCAACAGGTACTTCACCCCGGCATCCGCAGACAGCCGGGCAATGGACATCGTCACCGCAACGCCCCATAAACACCCACGGAATGCGGGCAGGCACCGCACCCCAGGTCCAGGCTGATGCTGTTTCGCCGTTGCTTCACGCCCCTTCATCGTCCGCAACGGGATCAGGCACATGACTACCGGCGGCCTGTCACCTTTCCGTCGATAATCCCCGCTCCCCGCTTGGATGCCAGACGTGTAAACGGATGGGGAAGTATCTTCCGCGTGCCGAGGGGTGAGAATTGTTGTGCCGCTTGGCGACGTCTATTCACATTGGTGCGGGGTTAGCCCGTAGAGGTGCATGACGCGGGGTCCATGGGTGTACCGGATGGTCGCGGTAAGGCACGTGGCTCTGTGTCCTGATCAGAGGATCCTCCAGGCGGCGGCCGATATTTGTCGCACTTGGAGGGATTGGTGATTCTGATGGGCGTGATGATCGAGCGCGTCGCCGGGTTGGTCATCGGCAAGAAATCGGTGACCGTGTGCGTTCGCACGCCCGGACAGGGCGCATCGACGACGGCCGTCGTTCCTAGATCGCCGGTCATCGAGACGCTCGTTGGTATATCAGCTCTCCAAACGGATCGCGAGGACGGGGCAGACGGCGGCGGCCTGGCGTACCTCGGCCTCGCGTTCCGGGCTTGGTTCGGCGTCGAGGAGTATGGCGATGCCGTCTTCGTCGCGCTGGTCGAAGATGGTGTCAGCAGCCGTAACGCACTGCCCTGAGGCGACGCATTTGTCCTGGTCGAGGATTACTTTCATGTTCTTTTCCTTCTTCGCAGGTTGGGAGCGGTTAGTTACCAGGTGACGGGCAATTCGTAGACGCCGTAGACGGAGGCGTCGTTCTTGAACGGCACCTGGTCAATCGGAGTGGCGAGGGCCAGGGTGGGGATGCGGCGGAGCAGGGTGGTGTAGGCGAGCTGTAGTTCCATGCGTGCCAGGGGCTGGCCGAGGCACTGGTGCACGCCGAATCCGAAGGCGACGTGGTGGCGGGCGTCGCGTTCGAGGTCGAGGGTGTCGGGGTCCTCGAAGGCTTCCGGGTCGCGGTTACCGAGGTCGGTGGCAATGATCACGCCTTCCCCGGCTTTGATGGTCTGCCCTGCGATCTCGATGTCGGCGATCGCGATGCGTTTGCGGCCGTCGTGGGTGATGGTCAGGTAGCGGAGAAGCTCTTCGACCGCGGAGGTGACGAGGGCGGGATCGCCGCTGTCGCGGAGGCGGGCGAGCTGCTCCGGGTGTTCGAGCAGTGCGAGCGTGCCGAGCGCGATCATGTTTGCCGTGGTCTCGTGGCCGGCGATGAGTAGCAGCACGCCCATCTGGGCGGCGTCCGCGGCACTGAGGTCGCCGGCGTCGACGCGGCGGGCGAGGTCGGTGAAGATGTCTTCGCCGGGTTGTTCGAGTTTGAGCGCCAGCAGCCGGTGCAGGTAGCCGATGAGCGCGCCCATCGCGGCGCCCTGGTCCTCGGGACTGACGCCGCGCTTGATGATCAGGTTGCTGTTTTTCTGGAAGAAGTCGTGGTCGGAGTAGGGGACTCCAAGCAATCGGCAGATCACCAATGACGGCATGGGCAGGGCAAAGGCCTCGACCAGGTCAGCCGGTTTTGGGCCCGCGAGCATCTCGTCAAGCAGGTCGTCGATGATTTTCTGGACACCCGGTCGCATGGCTTCGATGCGTTTGACCATGAACGGCGCGGTCACCATGCGCCTGAGCCGGGCGTGCTCGGGGTCGTCCATCAGGATGAAGCTCAACGGGGATCCGCTCCCCTTCGGGCGCGGGGCCGGGCTGGGGTAGCCGGGGTTGCTGATGTCGGCGCTGATCCGCGGGTCGCTCAGCAGCGCGCGCTGTTCCGCGTAGCGAGTGACAAACCAGGGGCGGCTGCCGTCCCACATGGTGACCCGTGTCAGAGGGGCTTCCTTCTGGGCTGCCAGACCGCGGGGCGGCGGGTCGAACGGGCACTTGCCGTCCCGTGACATCGGGAACGCCGGCTCATGTGGGCTCGGGGTGGTCGTGTCAGTGGTGGTGGTGGTCATGCTTTTCCTCCAGGCTGTATCGGTCGGTGGAGCCAACGGGCTCGGTGGGTCAAGGAGTTTGAGACCTGTCAATTCAGCGCCGGCACGTCGACGCCCGCTTCCGCCATGAGTTCCTGCCGTCGCTGCCGGGTTTGTTTGGGCATGGCCCAGCCGAGCACGCCGACCATCCGCCCGTCGTCGATGGCGACGGCCACGAAGCGGCCGTCGGCTGGGTCGCCATCGGTCACCTCAAGCTGCGCCGAGCCGGGAATCAGTCCGTGCACTTGGATCCGGACCCCGTACTGGTCGGTCCAGAAGTACGGTACGGGGGCATACGGTTCCCCTTTGCCAAGAATGTCGCGGGCCACGGCGATTGCCTGCTCGGTCGCGTTGGTGCGGTTCTCCAGGCGCACCGGTTCCCCGAGGCCGGCGTGGTGCCAGCGGGCGACGTCACCTACGGCCCAGACGCCGTCGGCGGCCCGGCAGAACGTATCGCAGACGATCCCGTCGTCGAGTTCGAGGCCGCTGCCGGCGAGCCATCCGGTCACCGGTTCGGAGCCTATCGCGACGACGACGGTGTCCGCGGGGAGTACCTCGCCCGAGGTGAGTTCGACCCCGCTCACCCGGCCACCGGAGTGCTGCACTGCGGCTACACGCCGCTCACCGAGCAGCTGGACGCCGTGTGTGCTGTGCAGGCCGGCGAGCAGCCGCGAGCCGAGCGCGCCAAGCTGCGGTGCCATCGGCGCTTCCGCCGCGCCGACAAGGGTGACCTTGACGCCCAGTTGGCGCGCGGTGGCCGCGATCTCGCACCCGAGGACTCCGTTGCCGACGACGACGAGCCTCGCGGTCGACGCGAGTGCTTCCTTGAGTCGGTGGGCGTCGTCGAGGGTGCGGAGGACGTGAATCCCGGCCGGCGCCCCGCGATCCCCGGTCCCTAGTGCGGTCGGCAGGTGGCGCGCCCGCAGTCCGGTAGCGAGGACGATGGCGTCTGCGCTAACTTCCTGGCCGCTCCCGGTGGTGACGGTGCGTGTGGAGACGTGGAGGCTGGTTGCGGACTCGCCGAGCAGGAACTCGGCGTCGAGGGAGTCGAGCATCTTCTGGTCGCGGAGGATGACCCTGTCGGCGGTCCATTCACCCGAGAGGAGCTGCTTTGAGAGCGGTGGCCGGTCGTAGGGCAGGTGCGGTTCGGCGTCGAGGAGCGTCAACCGTCCGCGGTGTCCGTTGCGCCGCAGGGCCTCGGCTGTTGCCAGCCCGGCGGCGGATGCGCCGACGACGAGGACGTGCTGGTCCCGCGGGTCCCGCGGGGCGTGGGTGTTCGTGGGTGCTGCGGTGGTGTCCATCGGGCGTCTTTTCCGGTCGAGGTGTGGTCGGGTGAGTCAGTCGTTATTCATGGTCTCGCCGGGATCAGCCGGCCGGTCCGGCCCGGCCGGGGTGTAGGGCGCGAGCCAGAGCCCCGTGATTGCGTCGATCACGCCGGTTCCGGCGTCGTGCCAGGAGCTGCGGGTGGTCGGCCTTCCCTCTGCCAGGGCGCGCTCCCGCTCGGACAGGGTGTGCACGAGCAGCTGGCGGGCCATGTCATCGCGCTCGGCCCGTACTTCTGCCGGAAGATCGGGGAGGCAACGGTCCAGACCAGCAAGTAATTCCCGGAGTGCCGGTGTCTCCATGGCGTCTTGCTCCATCACCTGCCGGTAGCCCGGGTCGGTCATGAGCTGGGCTCCGAATCGGGCGAACCAAGTGGGTGCCGGGAGCGAGTCGAGATGGTCGGTGACCGGCCGGACAAGGCAAGCGACCCAGTCGAGGATCTCTGACGAGTCCCGCGTGCCGGCGATCAATTGCTTGCGGCGTTCTTCGATTTCCACGTTGTGTCTCCGGGCGATCGCCCGGACCAGGTCGACTTTCGTGCCGAAGTGGTAACCGACCGCGGCGTTGTTGCCCTGGCCGGCCTCGTCGCTCACCAGGCGGTTGGATACCGCGCCGATGCCGTACTCGGCGAACAGGCGCTCGGCTGTGGAGAGTATGCGTTCCCGCGTCGCGTTGACCCGACTTCCGCGCCGCTGCCGGACGGTTTCCCCGGCTGGCGAGGCTCCCGTGCTGTCGGACCGCTCGATAGAGGTAGTCATCTTGCGCCTCCCGGGCTGCTGGTGGTCTGGTCTGTGGTTGATCTCATTTCATTAAAGTAAGTCACTTGCATTAAGTCAAGCGACTGACTTAGATTGAGTCTGTCGCTGCGGCGGGCCGCCCGACCCCCTCCTTATTCCTTCATTCCTCGAGAGGAAATCCCATGGTCATGCGCCTTGAAGACCCGAATCCCGGTACGGCCACTGTGCCGTCGGATGGCGTGCCCACGTCTAGTTCCGCCCCTCGCGCCGGTTCGCCCACACGCATCGTCCTTGTGCTTGCCTTTGCCGGCATCGTCGTATCGCTGATGCAGAGCCTGGTGATCCCGCTGGTCCCGAAGCTGCCTGCCCTGCTGCACGCGGCGCCCGGTGACGCGACGTGGGCGATCACGGCCACTCTGCTGGCCGGCGCCGTCTCGGTACCCACGATCGGGCGCCTTGGCGACATGTACGGCAAGCGCCGGATGCTGTTGTTCAGCATCGTGCTGCTGGTCCTGGGATCCGTGGTCGGAGCGTTCAGTGACAGCCTCGTGCCGATGATCGTAGCGCGCACCCTGCAAGGGCTCGCGGCCGGCGTCGTGCCCCTTGGCATCAGCATCATGCGCGATGAACTTCCCGCCGAACGCCTCGGAGGCGCGACCGCCCTGATGAGCGCCTCGCTCGGCGTAGGCGGCGCGCTCGGCCTGCCGGTCGCCGCGCTCATCGCCGATAGCGCCGACTGGCACGTGCTCTTCTGGGTCGCCGCCGGCCTCGGCGCAGCCTCACTCGTGTTGGTCGCAACCATGGTGCCTGCCTCGCGGGTACGAACCGGCGGCCGCTTCGACGCCATCGGCGCGACGGGCCTTTCCGCCGCCCTCGTCAGCCTGCTGCTCTCCGTTTCCAAGGGCGCCAATTGGGGCTGGACCTCTGCGCCCACGCTCGGCCTCGGCGCCGCGGCGCTCGTGCTCTTCATTGCGTGGGGACGCTATGAGCTGCGCACCAACGGGCCGCTCGTGGATCTGCGGACCTTGGTACGTCGCCAGGTGCTGCTGACCAACATTGGTTCCGCTATCTTCGGTTTCGCCATGTTCTCGATGTCCCTGGTGCTGCCCCAACTGCTGCAGCTGCCCAGGCAGACCGGATACGGCCTCGGTCAGTCAATGCTCGTCGTCGGGCTCGTCATGGCACCGTCAGGTTTCGTCATGATGGCCGTCGCCCCGGTCTCGGCCAGAATCTCCGCGACGTGGGGGCCGAAATGGTCGCTCATGCTGGGCGCCTTGGTCGTCGCGGCAGGCTATGGCTTCGGCGTTGTTGCAATGGGCGCCGTCTGGCAGTTGGTGGTTGTCTCAATCGTCATCGGCGCCGGAATCGGCCTGGCCTACGGAGCCATGCCCTCGCTCGTCATGGGTGCCGTCCCGGCGTCGGAAACGGCGTCCGCCAACAGCCTCAACACGCTGATGCGCTCGATCGGCACGTCCCTTTCGAGCGCCGTCGCCGGAGTGGTCCTCGCCCAGCTGACCACCACCCTAGGCGGAGTATCGATGCCCTCCCAGGGGGCGTTTCAGCTCGTCATGGGTGTCGGAGCAGCCGCGGCTCTCGGAGCCTTCGCAGTCGCGGCCTTCCTCCCGAGGTATCGTGCAGCCGCACTGAGCCGAGCGTCAGCGGAATAGTTCGAGACGACCGATTTAGACCACATTACGGCCGCGAATGCGGAGACCTTGCCGCCGTGATGTCAGGACGATCTCAAGGCTTCATGACGATTTTGCGGGTGACGCCTTCACAGACATTATGTACGACGACGGGATCGCCCGCGTCATGGTCCGGGACCCCTCCGGAACCGGGGTCGGCATGACGTGGGACCGGAACAGCCCCTGGCTGCAGGTCCACGCCGCGGACAAACCCGCACCCTTGCCGAACCGGCTCGGACTCGCCGTTGAACCCATGACCTGCCCACCCGACGCCTTCAACAGCGGCCAGGACCTCGTCCAGCTTGAACCAGGAGCGTCGCACGAAGCATCATGGCTCATCTTTGCCTCCTGACAGTGCCAGTACCGGAATCTGGTCCTCTTGCGTCGAAGCCCCGCGTTAGCCCGGCCGCCGGCCGTCAGCGGCACTGTCCCGAAGCGAGTCAGCACGCCGTATCAACTCCGTCGAAAAACTGAGTCACCAAAATGAAAGGGCATCCATTCTGTCTGCCGGCGGGCATTCACATCGGTCAAGGCCATTCGGGCACGCCATTGAGGGTAACTGCACAGATTCCCAATGTACTAGCCAGCAGATGGGTAGACGAAACTTTTCCGTGATCATCTTCCCGGTCCATGAGGCCATGTTGATATCCACTACTTTCCAATAACTTTTCAAGGCGAGGGCGTACCTCCGGAGCGTTCCCTGTGATTCCAGCTTCCCTCACTTCAACGCCGAAGAGTTTTTGGCGCCGGCGTCATCAAACCTGCGACCCATGTCGTGGGGCGTCCCATTCCTTCAGATGCGGCCGCAGTCCGCATTTTTGGGGGGCTGAACGCCACGACTAACGGCGCACTTCACGGAGTGGGACTGGGACATTGGCTCCTCCCATGCGATTGCCTAACGGCAGGCAGCTTTTCGTCGGCGACTATGCCCGTTGCTTCTGCCCGGGGTCACCCATTTGATGCTTAGTGAGTTTCCGGTTAGCTCAGGTGGCGGGGTCCGGTCCCGGATCGTGGGCAGTGATTTGGCGGTAGGTGGTCGGTGCTTGGGTAGTGCCGAGGCCGAGCAGGGACTGGAAGGCCGCCATGGGCGTGCCGCGCCGGTTGTTAGCGGAACGTGAATTCATCGAGGTACACCTGTAGGTGTTCATTGCATACGGAGCGGTGGGTGCCGCGCAGCCAGGTCTTGAGGTTGCTGATGGCACGGTGCACGCGGGGAAGGACCGGGTCGGTGTCGCCGGCCTTTTTGGCAGCCCGCTGGGAGCGGGGGCGGTGGGTGTAGCCTTTTTTGGCCAAGGGCGCGTAGCCCATCCAGCCGTCAGTATGCACGATGGCCCCCGGAGCCACGGTGTCCATCACGAAGCCGGTCAATGTGTCACCGGAGGCATCGCGGATCACTTTCATCCGCACCCGTCCCGAGCCCTGGCCGCGGACCTCCACCGCGACGACGACCTGCGTGGCCCGGGCTGTGAGGCTCCTGCCGCCGCGCCGGCCGGTCTCAGGACCGCCGACTTCGCACTCGTCCACCTCGACCTCACCGGTGAGCAAGGTGCGTTCCGGGTTGACCATAGCCCGGCGCAGCTTGTGCAGCATGGTCCACGCCGTCTCGTACTGGGACAATCCGAGGCTGTCGCTGCAGCTGCCGGGCGGAGATCCCCGGGGTGCCGGTCGTCATCAGGTAGGCCGCCCAGAACCATAAATGCAGCGCTGTGTGGGTCTTGTGGAGCACCGTACCGGCCGTCAGCGAGACTTGGTAACGGCAGGCGGAGCATTCCCAAAGTCCCCGCGCCGCCACGGGCCAGGCAGACCGGCCTTGACACCGCGGACACACGTAGCCGTCCGGCCAGCGGCACTTAAGCAGATAGTCCAGGCACGCCTTCTCGTCGCCAAACCGCGCCTGGAACTCCAGAATCGTCCGCGGAAAATCCGGTCCAGACATTTACCCAGAATACCTGAGCTAACCGGATATCCACTTGATCCTTTTTGCATATTTTCAGCAACTTGCTTGGGTGTGTGAGCTTTCCGAGAAGCATCGATTGAACCCCTTGGTTGAGTGCAACCTGTACCACATTAGATTTGAAATCTGCCAGCTGGGTAACCTTTCCTGACGAAACGAGTTCGGCGAAAGTTTTCAAGTTGCTCGGTGGGGTGTAGCGCGGGTTGGGAACATCACTGCCGTGGCCGCTTTTGCTTGTGGCATGACAGCAGGACCAGGATGTACCTCTCGGGAGCGCTGTCTCGTCGGCCATTGTCGAGGCGTCGCTGCCTGGGAAAGGCGCCGTTTCTCCGGCGTCAACCTGATGCGAGAGCGTCCACCTTGCCGGGAGTCCCCTTTCCGGAGAGCCCGTGATTGTCAATGCGTGAGACCCGCCAGCGAGCACCAAGCACAACTTTGCCCCTTGACTCACCGAGCTGCCGCTTCCCCTTCTGTCATCGTGCCTACGGCACGTAGCGATCCGTTATCCGCCTCGTCGCCTCCACCTCCCTGTCACCCTTGACCGGAAGGTCCGATTTGGAAAACCATAGGTACGGGTCGCGTTTCATACGGTTGGGGACCACTTTGCTTTTCAACCAACTAGGACTCTTGGAAGCAGCGTTGTACGTGGTCCCGCTCGTGAATGAAACCGTGCGGGACTGCCGGGCTCAGGGAAACTGAGAACCGGCGAAAGTTGTGTCTGGTAACGAGTATGCCAACATTCCCCTCCGCTTCCGCTTTAAGCGTGGCCACAGAAAGGGCCTTTGTCAGTTCATCATCGCGCTCCGCCGGGGTGTCGGCTATAAAATCTGCAACGAGTTTGTCGGTGGGCATGAGCAGGAGCTTTCGTTTGATGCGAGGAAACGTCGTTACGTTCCCGGGAGAGGGGCAATGTGCCAGAAGATGCACAGCAAGCAAGATGCGGCTGGCCAAAGAGCCAAGTATTTTCGGGAGAAGTGTGTCGGATTTCTCGAGGCGGCACTGATGCTCGGATGCAGCTGGGCCGAGCTTCTTACCTTCCCAGGCCTTCCGTGTGGACGGAGGGCTTTGGGTCGATGCCGCGCTGAGGCAAGCACGCAAGGGTTCAGGGTAGGTTCCAGGCATTGGTTTCGCACTCGACGGCCGCTGCCTCCTTTGTATCGATCATGCGTCGCCCCATTCCGCCATCCGTCCAGATCCAAAAACAGGATTTATCTCGCATCACGGCGTCGACGGTTCCGCTCAGAGTTTCTGGGCCAATCCGGAAACTCACATGCCTTCCGGATTCCAGAATCTCGGGATCCAATCCTTTGGGGGAGGACGGAGAGGCAAGGACGCCATCGGGAGTTTCCAGCGGTTCCTCCTGGATTTCCATGCCGAATTGGCGGGGAGCGTCTGGTCCGGCTTCCGACGCGCTGGGCCCCTGCCCACAGGGAGCTTCAGCATCTGGATCGGAAGGACAATCCGGTTCCCCGACGACTCCCGGAACCCGGTTCCTCGTTCCCGCCGCCAAGTGTCGACGGTTGTTGACCTTTGAGACGGTACTGATAGATACACCTGCCGTAATAGCGATACCGCGCATTTTCACCACCGAACCGGCTGGGTTCTTTGGCCTTTTTCCTGTGTCACCGAACTCCTTGATCACATTCACTGACTGCTCTCTCTGCTTCGTAAACCCAGAAATTGGGGACTGCCTACCGCGCTGATGAACGCCGCACTGCTTGCTCGGTGGAAGGCCATGGGATAAAGCCTTCTGCTTTGACTGTCCAGCCGGTTTCTGGGAAACCGCCCGGGGATGTGTCAGAGCCGGCGGCGATGAGGGAAACAGCGGCGAGTAGGGAGCCGTTGCCCGGCAGGTACAGGGGCAAAATCCCCCGCATTTGGGGGTTGTGGCCCACGGGAGAGAGTTGGTTTTTGGCTTCGTCTTTGAGAAGGCAGTCGATAGCCAGGTCAGGGTTACCGAGGCGTGCTGCTGTCATCGCCATGACGGGGAAGTCCCAGCCCCAAGCGGTAGGCCAGTCCCAGGTTTCGAGGACGTCCAGAAGTGTTTTTTCCATCTGGTCCGGGTCGATGAGCGGCGTAGGCGGGACCAGCCCGAACGCGGCGAGAAGCGAGGGGTGGTCATCGCACCGCAGATACGGTTCTGTGGCCACGGCTGTGTAGCGGCCGCCGTCGCTGTGGGGCCGGATGAGGTTGTCCTGGATCTGGGTCCAGTCCTCCCTGCGGGCATGTCCCGCACGTTCGCGCCATAGTTGGGCTATCTCCAGGCCCCACCACCAGTAGGCGAGTTCAAAGGTCGGGTCTTCGGTGGTGGCCGCGTCATAAAATTCCTGGGCCGGCATAACCGGGGCTGGAAGGTGGAAGACGCCGTTTCGTTCCTCAGTGAAGGCAGCCATGAATGTCGCGGTCTCGTGGACCAGTTCGGCGTAGTCGTTGACGAGGGTGGACTGTTTGTCCGCATCGGAGGCGCGCCAGAGCAGTTCGAGCAGGTACAGCGGATGGGGCTGTTGCCAGATCAGCAGGGAACCGATAGGGCTCGGGCTTTCCCTGCCGTCGGGACCGACGTGCTTGGGCCAGCGCGCCCCCGGGTAGCCCTGGCGCGCCGCGGTCGCCCGGGCCTGGTCGAGGATGGACAGGTACCACGGCATGCTGCGTTCCAAGAGTGCGGGTCTGCCCCAGGTAGCGAAATGCGCGGCATGCCAAAGGTGCATCTCCAGGTGGAACTTTCCCTGCCAGGAGTTAGTGATCAGACCGGTTTCCTGCGGGGGCGTTACTCCGGCGGAATTCACCGCCGTAAGGTATTGGGAGAGCACGGTGCGGCGTTCGAGTTCGTATGCACGGGGGTCGCTGCTGCCTTGGAAGTCGAGCGCGGCCCCGGAGCACCAAAAGGCTTTCCAGGACCGGGTGGAGGCGTCCCGGACCATCGGGAACCCCATAGTGGCGGCGCCTTGTTCGCGGGGAACGGCTGGATCGGGGAGGAACTCGGCGACGAGTTCCAGGGTCGGCTGGGCGGCGGTGACGGTGAAGTGGTGCGGCTCAGCGGAAGCCGCGATGTCGGCGCCATCGGTGTCCAGATCTACCCGGTAGCTGGTTCCGTCGAGTTGGCGCAGGACGCTGGCACTACCGGAGCCGCCAGAGGTCAAAACGGAGGTGTGCCGCGCGGGGGAGTCCCAGTCGGAAGTCTGGAAGAACCCTTCAGAGGCGTAGGGAAACCGCACCGATACTGTGAGCCGGCCGTCAAGGAGGAGGTGTGAGCTGATCCGGAAGCCCACGCGCGCGCTGTCGGGCGCCGCCGCGGTCTGGACGCGGACCAATTCCCCGGCATACCGGAACGAGGTCTCGATGATCCCGGTCCACAAGTCGAGCGTTTGGTGGATGCCTGTGAGCGCCGCCGGATCGGTTTCGATGTCTCCGCCCGGGGTGCTGCGCAGTTGCAGTCCTATCCGGCCCAGGTCAATGCGTTGGGGGTTGGCGTGAAGCCAGGCCCCTGGCTTGTTTTCGTCCGTCACGTTACCTCGCATGGCCTGTTCCATGTCGTACCGGTCAGGGTAGGAGACCGGACCTCGGGCGGTGTCGTATCGGGACATGGCGTCGTCGAGGACGTAGCCTTCCGGGTTGGGCATCTCATGCCATCCCCAGGAACTCATGGTGGCAGTGTTCACTGCGACCTGGCCGCGCATCATGGCAGCCTTGGCATCATGGTAGTCCGTGAAGGTCTGCATGCCGGTGATGTCGGCCGTGTAGGCAAAGTCGCCGTTACCCACCGTGAGGACATGCTGTGGGTCCGCAGCCGTAAGGGTCACAGCGTGCCGGGCGACGACGGCCTGACGGTCGATGGGTGCTGTTGCCTGAGTCATGCGAAAACCCCTTCGGTATTGGCTGGCAGCAGGACGGGGGAGCCCGCTGGCAGGGACTCGAGAATGACTGTGGCCGGGGCATATCCTTCGGCGGTCGCGGTCACAGTGATTTCTCCGGCGCCGGAGGGGCGGACGACGGCGAGCAGCCGGCCGTCGAAAGAGGTATGGCCCCGTGAATGGTAGCTTTCCTCCGTCGCGGGACGTGCACTGCCCAGGCCTTGAAGGACGCCAGCTCCTTCCACGGTCACGGTGACCGTTCGTTCCACGTTCGTTGCCAGGTTGCCTTCGGTGTCGCGGAACTCGATGGTGACATGACTGAGGTCGGTGTGGTCGGCGCTGATTTCCGCGCGGTCTGCTTCCGCCACCAGCCTGATCGGCCCATTGGCAGAACGAAGCACGGTCCGGGCCTGCTCCACGCCTCCGGCGTAACCGATGGCGACGAGCTCGCCGGGATGGTACGTGAGATCGAAGACCGCACGGAACTTATGTTCCCGGCCCGCCGGCTGGCGCCCGATGGTTTGACCGTTATGCTGTAGCTCCACTTCATCGGCATCGCTGTAAACCTCCACTCTGACAGGAGAACCGGCTGGAACATCCCAGCTCCAGCTGGAGATCGAATCACTCCAGCTCCATTGGCCGGTGCTGCATTCGCGGTTATGGTTTTCGGGCCGCTGCACGGCGATGTAAGGCTCGTGGCGGAGCCCGAACACGGTTTCGCGGTAGTAGGAGGCAGGGCGGCGGTAGCCGGTGATGTCGATGTCGCCGCACCAAGCCAGTAGCCAGGGGTAGGGTGCGCCGAAGCTGGGTTTGCCGCCGGTTTCGTCCGCGTAGTGCACGCGGCCGATGCCCGCCTCGCCTAGGTAGTCCCAGCCTGTCCACGTGTAGTCGCCGATGACGTGCGGGTTCTCTTCGACGAGCTTCCAGCTCACGTCGATGTGGGTGGGGAACGTTTCGGTGCCCACGATGATGCGGTTGGGGAACAGTTCCTTGTCCTGGACGTAGCGACCGTCTCCGTAGTTGATCCCGGCGACGTCCACCACGGCGTGCGATTCGGCTGTTTTCTCGGTGACCAGGGGTGAGGCACTAATGCGGTTCATAAATTCGCCGGCCTGGCTCATCATGGCGTTGACGCCCTCGCCCTCCCCATCGGAGTCAGCTGCTGAGGCGCGCTGGCGCATCATTTCGGAGACCTCGGTGATGGCGGAGACGAAGCCGTTAATGCCGTTGGTGATGTAGCGGGTGCCATCCATGGAGCGGATCTTCTCGGCAATCTTCCGACCCCAGTCCGAGCCGAGGCCGCTACCGGTTTCGGGGATCTCATTGCCGATGGAGTACAGGATGACGCTGGGGTGATTGAAATCCTTGGCCACCATGGCTTCGACGTCGCGTTCCCACCATTCCGGGAAGGACAGGGAGTAGTCGAAGGAGGATTTCGCGTCCGTCCAGACGTCGAAGGTTTCGTCCATGACCAGCATGCCGTGCTTATCGCAGGCGTCGAGCATTGCCTGGCTGATGGGATTGTGGGAGCTGCGGATGGAGTTAAAGCCGGCTTCCTTGAGCAGCTCGATGCGTCGTTCTTCGGCCCTGCCGATGGTGGCCGCGCCCAGAATGCCGTTGTCGTGGTGGATACAGGCGCCGCGCAGTTTCACGGTCTCCCCGTTGATTTGCAGACCGCGGTAGGGGTCAAGCTGCAGGGATCGGATGCCGAAAGTGGTCTCGTGCTCCTGCAGGACCTCCGTAAGGTCGGTCAGTTCAGTCTTCGCCGTATAGAGGTAGGGCCTGTCCACGCCCCACACCTGAGGGTCGGTGACGTAGAGACGCTGGCGGACCACCGCGTTGGACCCCGCCCTAAGCGTCGCCGGTGCCGCGCCCCGGGCCACAACCTTGCCGACAGCGTCGCGCAACTCAGTGGTAACGGTCACCGTGGCTGTCTCCAGGCCCTCGTTCTCAACCGTGGTGGCGACATCGATCACGGCGCGGCGGTCGTCGATGTCAGGAGTTGTGACCCGGACGCCGTTGGCGGCGACGTGGACCAGTTCGGTGACGGAGAGGATGGTGTCGCGGTAGATTCCGGCGCCGGTGTACCAGCGGGAATCCTCATGGACGCGGGCATCCACTTTGATGGTGTTCGGCTGCCCGTATTTCAGGAACGGGTCCAACCGGATGGTGAAAGTGGAATAGCCGAACGGGCGCTGGGCGGCGAAATCGCCGTTGACGTAAACCATGGCATCCCGGTAAACGCCCTGGAACTCCAGCGATACGCGCTTGCCGCGGTACTCCTCGGAAACCTCAAAGGTCTTGCTGTACTCAAAAGCGCCGTCCGGGAAGTAGCCGGTATGTGAGCCTTGTACCGCGTCCGCCGACCTTTCCAGCGCGATCAGTGCATCGTGCGGCAGGGTGACGGGTTGCGAGGGCGATGCCGGGGCGGACAGTTCAGCGAAGAGACTTTTCTTGGGACGGACTGCCCAGCCTTCATTGAACGAGGTGCGGGTCATCGATTTCTCCCTTGTAAGCGATGGGCGGACTGCGCATCGCGATGGTCGGCGGCAGCCAAAACTATTACGTGGTAACCGGAAGGTATCACGTGTCACAAACAGATAATCATTGCGGCCCTGCCTGTGTCAACAGGTGGGGCCGCAGCGTCGCGCGTTGCTGGGCCACTGAACTGACACGTGATACCGAATCGGCTGTTGGTCTCGACCTAGATTGCTTTAGGCTTCCGATCGAGCCTGACCGGATGGCTGGCTTTTGCCCCGAGGACTTTCCGTCGTCCTGGAATCGGGATCAGGTGGTTTCTCCCTGTATGACGGTCAGGAAATCCTGGTCGCCATCAGATATGCGCGTGGGGGCAGACTTTTTGCTCACTGCTTCAAGGTCCGCAGCGATCTGTCTCATCAGCGCGGTGGTGTCAACTTCCATCGTGGTCAGCCGGGGCGATACGAGCTGACCGACTTCCGTTGCATCCATGCCCATCACAGCCAGGTCCCTTGGTGTTTCCAGACCCAGTGTGCGGCCTGCAGCCAGCACAGCAATGGCGACATCGTCGTTGTAGCAGGCCACTCCAAGGGATGATCCCTCCGCGGAGACGGTAGCAAGGGCCAGGGTTGCGCCAACGATGTCGAGGGGAACTTCAATTCGTGCCGGCCGTGGCAACCCGGAGGCATCTGCCACAGCTTTCAGTCCGGCGAAACGGCCAGGACCGTAAGGGTCTGTCCTTTCGTCAAGCAGGGCAGCGTAGACGAGAGGCCGTGGACCGCCGCGAAGTAGTTCTTCGGCCATTTTCTGGCCGATCAGATAGTTCGGGTCTGCTCCAGATCCGGCGGTCCAGCCAACGCTGGGGCTGGTCACCACGCCTGACGCTGCCAGAGTTGCCTGGTCTTCAGTGTTCAGGCCACCGAGATTCACAACCGCGACGGGCCGGAAGTTCATTACTGCGGTCAGGGTCTCGGCAAAATCCCGGCCAGCAAAACGAACTACAACGCTCAGCCCGTGAATGTCTGCGAGTCTGGTGATTTCATCAACCAGGTCCTGAAGGTTACTCCCGAACGTTGTGTTCGGCATGACGACCACGATAACGTCACTTCGGCCTGTGACAAGCGCCCTCCCGGCCGGCGATGGCCGGTACTTCAGCTCGGTGGCTGCATTTAGGACGCGGTTGCGGGTTTCTTCGGGAAAACGTGAACCCTGCCCGTTCAAAATGTGACTGACAGTGGCCCGGGACACGCCGGCTCTCTTGGCGACATCAAAGCTCGTTGGCCGCCGCGTCTGTGCTGTTTCCGCTACCACAGCTTGATCATCTCATAGAAGCCTTTGACACGTGATACTCGGATATCCCCGCCCCGCAGCCCCGTCCAGTTCGCCTGAGGCCCGCGGCTCCGCCCGCTGATGCCGGCCGTCACGTGGTGGAAGCGCTGTGGCTGAGCATTCGTCTGGCCTCCCGGCGTTGACGCTGCCGATCGGGGTCGGCGGTGGGCGAGGCCAGCACAAGTCTGCGAGTGTAGTTGCTCTCCGGCTCCTCGGTAACCTGCGCTGTCGGACCTGTTTCGACCAGCTCACCGCGGAACATTACGGCTATACGGTGGCTGATATGGCGCACGACGGAGAGGTCGTGGGTGATGAACAGGTAGGCAACCCCGGTTTCGCGCTGCAGATCGATGAGGAGGTCTAGAATCCGGGCCTGGGTAGTAAGGTCCAGTGCTGAAACGGGCTCGTCGCAGACGATCAGCCGGGGCTGCAACGCTAGCGCACGCGCAATGGCTATGCGCTGCCGTTGCCCCCCGCTGAATTCTCGTGGATAGCGGGCAGCTGAATCGGCCGGTAGTCCCACCTTGTCGAGGAGGGCCGTTACTGATCGTCGAGCATCGGCCGGCTTCTGCCCCTGAGCGATCAGGGGTTCGGAGAGGATGTCCGCTATTTGGAGTGCAGGGTTCAGTGAGGTGTAGGGGTCCTGGAACACAACCTGGATATCGCGGGCGAGTTTCCGGCGCTCTCGCTGGCTGGCTGCTGTGATGTCGTTTCCGTCAAAGGTGATTGACCCTGAAGTGGGGGCGGCCAGGCCGAGCACAGCTCGCCCAAGGGTGGTCTTGCCAGACCCGGACTCTCCCACTAGCCCGACTGTCTCTCCAGGGGCTATGTCCAGGGAGACGCCTCGGAGCACTTCCGGGGCAGCAGACCTGAACCCTCGTCCCGGATAGCTCAGCCGCAGCTTCGATACTTGTAATAAAGGGTTCACTTATGTTCCTTAACGCCGACCAGTTCAGGATCGGTCCGGACAGTAGCCTCGTCCAGGATCGAAGAGATCAGTTCCTGTGTGTAGGGGTGGGAGGGGTTACGGAAGATGGTCCTGACATGCCCTCCCTCGACAATCTCACCGTCACGCATTACGAGGACCCTGTCGCAAAGGTCGGCGACCACCCCGAAGTTGTGTGTGACAAGGAGGACCCCCATGCCAAGCTCACCCTGGAGATCGCGGAGCAGGTCGAGGATTTCCGCCTGCACGGTCACATCGAGAGCGGTGGTGGGTTCGTCGGCAATCAGCAGTTTAGGCCTCGGCGCAACTGCACCGGCGATGAGTACCCGCTGAGCCATCCCTCCGGATATTTGGTGCGGGTAGGACTTGAAGGTGCGCTCCGGGTCCGTGATTCCGACACGGGCCAGCAGGGCCAGTGCTGTTTCCTTGGCTTCCTTCTTGGACATCGATGCTCTGAGCCCTTCGACCAGTTGGCTGCCGATGGTGAAGGACGGGTCCAGGTTCGACATCGGTTCCTGTGGAATGTAGGAGATGACGCTGCCACGCATGCGCCGCAACAGCTTCCCATCCTGCTGGAGGAGTGAATCGCCGGCGAGGTTCATCACATCGGCGGAAACTTCGGCTTGTTTGGGAAGGAGCCCCAAAATTGAGAAAGCGGTCTGCGATTTGCCGGACCCCGATTCCCCGACAAGACCCACGATCTCGCCGGGACGGATGAACAGGGACGTTCCCTTTACAACCTCCTTGCGGGTCCCATCCAAATTCGGGTAGGAGACGCGAAGATTGCGCACCGAAAGCAACTCCGCACGAGCCGAAGCCGAAACCTCCGCTGACTGCGGGTGCGCCTCCAGAGGCTTAGTGACTTCAAGTTTGGCCGCGGATTGCTTCTTCTTTTGGCGGGGCGCCACCGCCTGCGGCCCAGCGAGTGCGTCCCGGTATGCATTGCCGAGCAGGACAAGCGCTGCGTTCATCAGGGCAAGGAACAGGGAAGGCCAGAGGAGCTGAAGGGGTGCCCTATAGATGTTCAGGAACGCGTCGCCGGTCATTGTCCCGAAGTTCGCGTCCTGACCTGAGCCGAAGCCAAGGAAAGCGAGACCGGCCTGAATGCCGATGGCGGCGGTGGCCATGAATGCCGCTGAAATGATGATCGGGCCTCGTACCACGTACAGCACGTGCCGGGACAGGATCCGCCGATTCGATAGTCCAGAGACTTTGGCGGCGTCGACGTACAGCTCATTCTTGACTCCGATGACGAGGTTTCTTACCAGCCAGAAGATGCCCGGCGATATGAAGATGCCAAAGAGCGCCATCATGGTCTGATACGTCCCGCCCGTGATGGGCTGCAGCACCATGATCAGGATCATGGCGGGAAATGTCATGAGGAGGCTGAATAGCCAGGCCAGCACGCCGTCCAGACGCTTTCCGATATAGCCGGAAATCAGGCCAAATATGCTGCCGATGGCCACTGCGACGCCGGAGCCGATCAGTGCGGAGATTACAGAAACGTTGATGGAGGCAAGAACGCGGGACCAGATGTCGCGGCCGTTCTGGTCCGCGCCAAGGAAATAACCCGGAGTTCCCGGGGGCGCGTTAATGGCTGAAAGTTCGGCGGTGTTCGGATCATGGCCTCGCAGCACCGGTTCCAGTATGCCCAGCATGACGATGCTGAGGAGAATGATGACTGAGAATAGCCCGAGCGGGGTGCTGATAATGCGACGGAAGGCACCTATCCGTTTGGGGGCGTTGGCGGCACCTACGTCTGTGGTCTGGCCGATGGAGGGTGTGGTCATGACATCCTGACTTTCGGGTTGAGCCACCCGCTGGCTATATCGATGACGAGATTCATGACGACAACGAGGCCGACGCCAAAAAGCGTTACACCGAGCATGGCGGGCAGGTCGAACTGCATGGTCGCGTTGAAGCCGTAGGTGCCGTAGCCGGGCAGGGCAAAGATTTTCTCGATGAACAGGGAGGCTCCAAACAGTGAGATGAACTGAAGCGAAAACGTTGTGAATCCTGGCCCGGACGCATTGCGCAGAGCGTGCTTGAGGAGAATGGACCTTTCCGATACTCCGCGGCTGCGCAGTGTCCGGACGTAATCCTTGCTCAGTTCGTCGACCAGCGAGCCCCGGATCTGGGCTGCGAGAGCCGCGATGCCTCCGATGGAGAGGATGATCGCGGGCAGAATCACTGATGCGAACCACTGCCCGGGTGAATGATCAAACGACGTATAACCTACCGCCGGAACCAGTTTCAGCGAGATGGCGAAAACGTAGACCATGGCAATGGCCAGAATGATCGCGGGGAAGACGAAAGTGATGGTCGAGATTCCCTGCAAGATAGCGTCAACAACGCCGCCCCGAGCGGCGCCGACAACGCCCAGCCAGATACTGACAGTCAACGTAATGGCAGCCGAGAGAAGCACAACGGAAAGAGTAACGGGGAGACGGCTGGCCAACGCGTGCACAACGGGCTCGCTGGTGTAGTATGACCTGCCCAGATCTCCCTGCAAAACGCCTGCAATCCAGGCGAAATACTGTTCCAGGATGGGACGGTTCAAGCCCAGCTGCCCGTTGAGGATGTCAATTTGTTCCTGGGACGCTGCAGGGCCGAGGATATTGCGGGCAACCGGAATGTTTGCGCCGTAGGTCAGGAAAAACGTGATGGCGGTAACGACGGTGATGAGGACAAGTCCGGCGCCGACGCGGCGGAGAAGAAATGGGATCACAGGATACTCCTTGTGATGCTGTGCGGGGCCTCGCCCGCACAGCATCAGTAGTCTCTAACTAATAGCGGTGCGGACTATTTGGAAACAGGCTTGAAAGGGAGGACGTTCTGTCCTCGTGCGACCGGCGGCGTGAATTCGATGCCCTTCTTGACCACGTAGACACCCTCACCTGCGATGATCGGCGCGTAAAATGCCTGCTCAACGAGGTACTTGTTGATCGCCTTGAATGCGCTGACCTGCTTCGCGTCAGGGGCGGCGTCCGCCGCTGCACGAAGAGCGTCAAGCTCCGGTGTTGTCGCATTGAACGGATTGAAGACACCTGTGAGGTTATTGTTCAGATCCAGCGCGTCGGACCCACTCAGACCGTTGAACATGAAGAACATGCCATACGACCGGCCAAGGACCTTGGCGTAGAAGTCCTGGAACGGTACCGATTCCCACTTCACCTTAATGCCGATGGCACCGAGCTGCTGGGATAGCACGGATTCGAAACGCAGAGAGATAGGGGTGCTCGGCATCGTCACTGCAAATCCGTTGGCGTATCCTGCCTCCGCCATGAGGGACTTGGCCTTATCTACGTCAAACGGGTACGCGCTCAGGAGGTCCTTGTCGAAAGTCTCTCCACTGGGGCTGACCATCTGATTCGTCGCGCCCCGTTCGGCGCCAATGAGCTTCTTCTGAATCGACTCGCGATCGATAGCAAGGTTAATGGCCTTACGCACGCGGACATCGGCCAGAGCCGGCACGACGCTTCCCGCACGGTCGACGATGAACAACCCACCGACGGCAGCGGGGGGAGTGGGGCCGCTGGAGAACTGGCTTTCGGGGTATTGTTTTGCTTCTTCTGCGCTTGAGACAGAAGTTGCGTCGAGCTGGCCGCTCAGCATCGCATTCTGCACGGCCGTTGCATCGGCGATAATCTTGGTTTCAACAGTCCCATAGGGGTACGCCCCTGCGTCCCAGTAGTCCGGGTTCTTGGTCAGCGTGTAGACCGAACCAGCTGTCGTCTTTGCCTTGTCGAGGACGTAGGCACCGGAACCTACGGGCTCCAGCTTTGAACTCTCAGCGGTGAGTACTGCGGGGGCTCCGACGGCACCGGCGACACTTGCTAGCACCGGGACTAGAGAAGCGTCGGGCCGAGACAAGCTGACCTTCACCGTGGAACTGTCCGTAGCTTCCACTGATGCGATCGAGGTCAGGTTAGCCTTCGTTGAGGCCCCTGCCATGGCCGCCCTGAGCGACGCAACAACAGCCTCGGCATTAACCGGGGTGCGGTCGGTGAACTTCATGCCATCCCTGATTGACAACGTTAGGGTCTTCTTGTCATCCGAGTACTCCCACTTCTTGGCGACTCCACCTTCAAGCTTCCCGTCCAAAGTCTGGTGAATCACAGTGTCATACACGGACAGGAAAAGTGTTGCGTCCCCGCCGGTCCAGTTGCCGATCGTGAAGTTTCCGGGCGGGGAAGCAGCAGCCAAATGAAGGGTCAGGTTCTGGGGTTCTTCACCGCCGGCCTGGGAGCCAGGGCTGCAACTGGCCAGAGCCAGCACGGTCGTCGCAACGGTGGCTACCGCTGCGAGTTTTCTAAGAATTTTTTGCACTGATGACTTCCTTGTCTTGGGGCGGGAACGTGTGGGCGTTGGAGTGGGTCTATGACTCGAGCGCCAACAACCACAACTCGAGCATGAGCCACATCACATCTAGTATCACGTGATATGGAGCGTACGGTATCACGCGTCACTAAGCTAGTGGCAAAATTGATCAATGTAAATAGGGGGCAGCGGGGCTCTCCTCTGATGGCTGCAACGAAACCCCCACTTCTATTGACACGTGATACTTGCGGTTCTATCTTTTAGGGAAGACATTTTGCCGAAACGTTTCAAAGGCAGTTCCCGGTCGTGGAAGATCACGACTGCATCCCAGCTTTGCTGAGAGGCGCTGACCCTGAATACCCCCCGGCACGACAAAGGAGTCCCCCTAATGAGTGAGCCCAACACTCACAATTCACTTCCCCTCAGTACGGCGTTCCCGCTTGCCGGGGCAGTGAGTGAAGTAGAAGCAGAGGAACTGACGGCAGCCCTTGGCTCGGACAACGACGGCAGGGGTCTTCCCCGGGTCAGTGGCCGGTGGATTCTGCTGCTGGTCCTGGCCGTATTCGGCGCATACATCGCCTTTGTTACACCCATCGCCATCTCTCTGGCCATCCGGGTCAAAGACCTGGCTCCTGACAACGAGGAGTACCTCGGCTTCATCCTTGGTGCAGGTTCGGTGGCAGCACTGATCTTTGGCCCCCTCGGCGGTCAACTCAGCGACCGCACCCGCACCCGGTGGGGCCGTCGCCGTCCCTGGCTGATCGGTGGGACCCTCCTAGGGCTGGTGGCACTGGCTACCATGGGAACAGCCCCATCGATCCTGGTCCTCGGCATCGGCTGGATCATCGCCCAGATCGGCTTCAGCCAGGTCCTGAACAACCTCACCACCATTCAGGCTGACCAGCTCCCTGAGTTCCAGCGCGGCAAGGTCGCAGGCTTGACAGGTTTCGCCTCCATGGCCGCACCTGTCTTTGGCGCCATCATCGGCGGAACGCTGGCGTCCCAGTCCTTGCTGCTGTTCCTGATTCCGGGCGCCGTCGCACTGGTATTGGTGCTGCTGTTTGTGATCCTCGTACATGAGGACGACAGCCGCCACAATACCTTCGACCAGCCCCTCACGGTCAAGACCGTTGTATCGAAATACCTATTCAACCCGCGCCGCCACCCGGATTTCTCCTGGAACTGGCTGGGACGGTTCCTGTTCTACTTTGGCCTCACGCTCAACACCACCTACACCGCGTTCTTTTTTGCTTCCCGGCTGGGCCTGCCTGTCACTGAGGTCGGCGGCATCGTGGCCATCGTCGGGCTGGTAGGTATTGTCGGCACCATGGGCGGCGCTCTCGCCAGTGGTTTCGTCTCAGACAAGTTGCAGCGGCGGAAGCCGTTCGTGCTCGCCGGCGGCGCACTGTTCGCCCTCGGCGCCGTCATCATGGCCTTCGCTCCCGACATGCCCTTCCTGATCGCGGGATCCTTTCTCACCAACCTGGGTATCGGTATCTTCTCCGCGGTGGATCAGGCCCTGCTGCTGGATGTACTGCCCGAGCGTGAAACAGATGCAGGCCGGTTCGTCAGCATCACTCAGTTCGCAACGACCATTCCGCAGGCCCTGGCCCCTATCGTTGCATCGCTGATACTGGCCCTTGGTACCTCGGCAGCGATGGAGAAGAATTACCCCCTTCTCTACATCGCCGGCGCCGTTTTCACCATTCTTGGCGGACTCGTCATCCTGCGGGTGAAGGCCGTCCGCTAACCCCCTACCGCCCGCCGACCCTCCGACAGTAACCGCAACAAGGGAAAGCAATGCCTCAAACACCCAAACCGCTAGTAATCCTCCAACCCGCCCCCCAGTTGCGCGATCGGATTTTCCGGGAAGAAACACTGGCTCGCCTCAACGAGGAATTCGATGTTCTGGACCTCGAGGCCACACCGTCCGGGGGATCATTCCGGGCAGCCCTGCCGGACGTCTTCGCCATTGTGGGACATCCCGAACTGCCGGCAGACACCATAAAGGTAGCGGAAAACCTCAAGGCCATCATCAACGTGGAAGGGAACTTCTTCCCCAACGTCGATTATGCTGCAGCGTTCCGGCAGGGAATCCGCGTGCTTGGCTGCGGACCGGCCTATTCCCAGGCCGTAGCCGAATACACTCTGGGCCTGGCCCTGGACCTCGCTCGGGGCATCAGCCGCGAAGACCGCGCAATGCGAGAGGGTACGGAGCGGTGGGTGGCCGGAAGCAACCACGATTCCGTTCTTCTCCGCAAAGCGAATGTTGGCTTTGTCGGCTACGGCAACCTCGGCCGTGCGCTGCATCGCCTCTTGAAGCCCTTCAACAACACCATCCGAGTCTACGACCCCTGGCTGCCTACCTCAGTTCTCGAGGATGCTGACCTGATTCCCGGCTCGCTGAAGGAAACGCTCGCCCAAAGCCAGTTCGTCTTCGTTTTCGCTACGGCAACGGCTGAAAACCTGCATTTCGTGAACGCTGAAGCCCTTGATCTCCTGCCCCCGGGCGCGCGCCTGATTCTTGTCAGCCGTGCCAACGTCGTTGACTATGACGCCTTACTGGAACGTCTCGCACAGGGAAAGATCTTCGCCGCCGTCGACGTGTGGCCGACTGAACCGTTGCCAGCAGACAGCCCCTTCCGAAACCAGGAAAACACCGTCCTCTCCGCGCACCGGGCGGGAGGAATTCCGGAGGCCTTCTACAGCATCGGCGACATGGTCTGCGACGACCTGGAACTTCTCAAAGCCGGCCTGCCGCCCTCGAGGCTGCAAATTGCCGCGCCCGAACTGGTGACCCGATACCGCAACAAGCCTGTCAGCTGACGAACACCGTCCCTGAACACTCCTCCACGCAACACCACTCTGGTCGGAAGGACATCCACCATGACTTTTGAACCCCAAAGCTCATTCATTAGCAGCAGCAGCGCCTCCAACGCAGGAGACCCAGCGGTCTACTTCCGCAGGGAGTTCGACGTCGACGATCGGCTGCAGCGGGCAACGCTGCGGATCACTGCGCTCGGCATCGTGGAGCCATACCTAAATGGCGGCCGCGTGGGCGATGAGGTGCTGGCACCAGGCTGGACCTCATACCGGCACCGGGTGATGGTCAGCAGCTACGACGTAACGGACCAGCTGGTGGCAGGGCAAAATGCCTTGGGCGCCATCGTGGGAGAGGGCTGGGCCGTCGGAGACCTGACTTGGGAAAAGAAGCGCCACAACTACGCCGACAGGCCGGCACTTTTCGCCCAGCTGGAGCTGGAATACGGGGACCGCACAGAAATCATCGCCACCGATGAGCAGTTCCGGGTAGGCGAGGGGGCAGTCCGCAAGAACGGCATCTACGCAGGCGAGACCTACGACGCCCGGCTGGAGCCGGACGGCTGGCACCAGGCAGGGTTCGACGACGGCGGATGGGCTTCAGCGCAGCTGTTTGACTGGAACCTGGAGACTCTGGAACTTCCCACCGCGCCGCCCATCCGACGGATTGAAGACATCGCCCCGATCGACATCCTGACCAGCCCGCAAGGCAAAACGATTGTCGACTTCGGACAGATTGTCTCCGGCTGGGTCCGGTTAGCCGTTGCCGGCGAAGCCGGCCGCACTGTAACGCTTCGCTACGCCGAGGTGCTTACCCCGGACGGTGAGCTGGAGACAGAAACCAACCGCGGTGCCGAGACCACGGACCGGTACACGCTCGGCGGAGGCGGGCTGGAAACCTGGGAACCCGGCTTCACGTTCCACGGGTTCCGCTTCGTCGAAGTGTCCGGGTGGCCGGGTGCACCGGAAAAGGACGCCTTTACGGCAGTCGTGGTCCATAGCGACATGCCCCGCACCGGCTGGTTCGAGACCTCGAACGAGCTTGTTAACCAGCTGCACAAGAATGTTGTCTGGTCGATGCGCGGCAACTTTGTTGGAGTGCCCACCGACTGCCCGCAACGCGACGAGAGGCTCGGTTGGGCAGGGGACCTCAACGTCTTTACGCCAACGGCAACCTACCTCTATGACGTGCGTGGCGTACTTGGGTCCTGGCTGCAGGACCTGGCCGCGGAGCAGGAGGAGACCGGCAGTGTTCCATGGGTTGTCCCGTACGTGGACGCCAATATGGTCCCCGTTCCGTCAAGCCCCACAGCGGTGTGGAGCGACGTCGCGGTCAGTCTCCCCTGGGCCCTGTACCAGGAGTACGGCGACCTGGACATACTTCGCCGCAGCTACGACTCCATGACAGCGTTCGTCCGGCAAGTAGAGCCGCTGCTCAATGTGAAAGGCCTATGGGACACAGGATTCCAGTTCGGTGACTGGCTCGATCCGGATGCCCCCGCCGACCGCCCATGGGACGGAAAGACTGATAATCACCTCATCGCCGCAGCCTACCTGTGCAAGACAACCCGCGAGATGGCCGAGACTTCACGTCTGCTTGGCGAAAAAGACGATGCCGCCCGGTTCCGCGCCTTGCACGAGAAGGTGCGTGGCGCATTCCGCGACGAGTACGTGTCGCGGAACGGTCGGGTCACCAATGAATCGGCGACCGCCTATGCCCTGGTCATCATGTTCGGCATCCTGGATGAGGACCAAAGGTGCAAGGCCGGTGATCGGCTCGCGCAGATCATCGAGAAGGCTGATTTCACGATCTCGACAGGTTTTGCCGGAACCCACGTCGTGACTCACGCGCTCAGCAGCACAGGGCATCTTGAGCAGGCCTACAAGCTCCTGCTCAACACCGCCCCTCCATCTTTCCTTTATCCGGTCACGATGGGTGCAACTACGATGTGGGAGCGCTGGGACTCTCTGCTCCCCGACGGCACGGTGCACGCAACAGGAATGACCTCACTGAACCACTACGCGCTTGGCGCCATTGGTGAGTGGCTGCAGCGCGTTGTCGGAGGGCTCAACCGGATCGAAGCCGGATGGACACGAATTCAAATCGCGCCCAAGCCAGGGGGCGGCATCACGTCCGCCAAAGCCGCGCATGAGACTCCAAGCGGGAGGGTCGAAGTCTCCTGGCATGTCGAGGACAACGAGATGAGCCTCGACCTTACCGTCCCACCCGGCACTTCAGCGGCCGTCATCCTTCCCCTGCACCCTGACAACGCCGAGCTCGAAGTGGGCCCCGGGCCGCACTCCTGGCGCTACACGCTTTCGGAAAAGTACGGTGCACCCATCGAATACACCATGGACACTGTCCTGGGCGAGATCTTCGCCAACGCAGAGGTATGGGCAGCGGTTCTGGATGTCTTCCGGGAGCACCTTCCAGGAGTGCCGCTCGACGCTGCCGCCACGCACCTGGCCGCCATGCCGCTCAGTGCAGTCGTGGAGCGGGCACCCGACACCAAGGAATTGGAACGCGACCTGCGGGATGTCCTCAGCCGCGCCAATTCATGATTCAACGGCAGGGAGAAAAAGTTTCATGGCGATTTTAGTATTTGGCTCGATAAACGAAGACGTGATCATTCCGTTGGAGCGGCGTCCCGCGGCTGGGGAAACCGTGCTCGGCTCAGAGGTGACTTTGGGCCAGGGTGGTAAAGGTGCAAACCAAGCAGCAGCAGCAGCGGCCGCCGCCGGCGTTGAAGTCCGGATGGTGGGTGCCGTGGGTGCCGATGGAGCAGGCAACCGGGCCCTTCAGGCGCTAACAGTCGCTGGTGTAGAGACAGATTTGGTCGCCACGCTGGAGGACGCACGCACAGGCACGGCGTACGTGCACGTCACTCCGGACGGAGAAAACTCGATTGTCGTCGTTCCGGGCGCCAACCATGCAGTGGACGGGACGCTGCTTGGGCAGCTGCAACCCGCACTGTCCGCATCCGATGTTGTCATTGTGCAGACGGAAATAGGTTCTGCGGGCGCTGACGCGGCGGCGGAGCTGGCGTCCGGCAACGGTGCCCGGCTGGTGTTGAATGCAGCACCGGTCATCCCGCTGACCAGGGAGACCTACAGCGCCTGTGACCCTTTGGTGGTGAACGAACACGAGGCCCGGGACATCGCTGGTATTGACCCCTTTGTTCAGGACCCAACAATCCTTGCTGAGGCTGTCAGGAGAGTTTCAGGGGCGCGGTCGGTGGTTGTGACACTCGGCGCGAAAGGGTGCATCGTCTTCGATGCCAACAAGCAATACCTTGTCCCGGGTGAGTCAGCACGCGTTGTGGACACCACCGGGGCAGGTGATGTCTTCGTGGGTACCCTCGCGGCACGCCTGGCTCTGGGGGACCAGCTGGAAAGGGCAGCAACGAGCGCCAATGCCGCTGGTGCCCGCGCCGTTACTTGGCAGGGAGCCCGCGAAGTCATCCCCGCCCACGCCACATCCCGAGGATCAACGTGCTGAAAACTATCCCCCCGGTAATTGGTCCCGACCTTCTCTGGGCCATCGCAGCCATGGGCCACGGAGACCAGTTGGTCATCGCGGACCGCAACTACCCCGCCCACTCAGGCCCGTCCCGAACCCTCGAAGCCCTCGGCGTCGACACCACGACCTTCATCGAAAGCCTTCTTCAGTTGTTTCCCGTGGACGATTTTGTTTCTCCCGAGGCGTTCGCCATGGTCCCCGACGAAGGGGCTGAAGAGGCGTATGAATCACACCGGTCCGCCACGCAATTGATCAGCAGGGCCGAGAACAGGCCGGTGGAGCTCGCCCGTGTCCCGCGAACCAAATTTTACGATCTCGCCCGTTCCTCCTTCGCTACCGTCATCACGAGCGACGCCCGCCCATACTCGTGCTTCATCCTGGTCAAAGGAGTCGTTCGCTCATGACAGCGCGCTTATCCAACCGTCCCGGCCAAACCTGGCTGGACACCTCCGGCAACCGCATCCAGGCCCACGGCGGCTCCATCCACTACGAAGACGGAGTCTTCTACTGGTATGGCGAGAACAAGGAGAAGACCACTCCTGGCAGCGGCAACCGGCACTGGGGTGTCCGCGCCTACTCCTCAACCGACCTTTATAACTGGGATGACCGCGGGTTGATCATCCCGCCGGTACTCGATGACCCGTCGTCGCCGCTGCATCCGGCACAGAAGATGGACCGTCCGCACATCCTTTTCAATGAGGCCACCGGCAAGTATGTCTGCTGGCTCAAGTTGATGGGGGAGGGGAGCCACGGCGCGCAGCGCTCCACGGTGCTCACCGCCGATTCGGTCCTGGGGCCCTACGAGATCGTGCGGGCCGGCCTCGAACCGCTCGGCATGAGCGCCGGCGACTTCGATCTCGTCATCGACCCCGTCACCAAGAAGGCGTACTACTACTTCGAGAAGGTCCACACCGAGCTGATCTGCGCAGAGCTGACGGACGACTACACCGACGTTACGGGGGAATTCTCCACCCACTTCCCGCACCCCGGCCCGCCATTTACCAGGGAGGCACCCGCCCATTTCGAACGGCACGGGGTGCACTACCTTGTCACTTCCGGCTCCACCGGGTACTTCCCGAACTTCTCCGAAGTGGCATCGGCGCCTGCCTATCACGGTCCCTGGACCGTTCTCGGCGACCCACATCCTGACGACCCCTCCCGGACGTCGTTCCGGTCGCAGATCAGCTGTGTGTTCAAGCATCCACACAAAAAGGACCTCTACATTGCCCTCGCCGACCGATGGCTGCCCCAGCTGCCGGAGAACATGCCAAACGTCTACGACGTCGTGGCGTCAATGACGCAGGATCGCAGGATTCCGGACGCGTCACCAACGAAAGCAAACGGCGGCAGCTCCAGCGGTGGCTCGCTGTCGGATGCCGGCGATGGCCGGGCGGCGATGGCCGCAGGACTGGGCGAGAACACCGCGATCGCCGACTACGTGTGGCTCCCTATCCGCTTTGCCGATGAGCACCCCGTTATCGATTGGCACGACGAATGGCGGGTTGAGGACTATGACTGAGGCTGCTAACAACCCCATCCACATAACAGCTCCGGCCAGCGCAACCGATACTCACACCCACCCTGGTCCGGGCGGGAACAACCACGACATTGACTGGTTCTTCAATGATCCCTACGTCGACGTCGACGAATGGCGCGACACCCCCGTTCGCCACCGCTACCTGCACGGGGGATTTGGTGGCACCGACACCCGGTTCTCCGTCTACCTGCCCCCGGCGGACCAGTACCAGGGGCGGTTCTTCCAACACGTCACACCAGTGCCCGACAGCGAGAACCTGGCGCAGCTGGACGCCGGACCACACAACAAGATTGCCTTCGCCATCGCCAGCGGCGCCTACTTCCTCGAAACCAACGGCGGTGGAACTGCCGGCAAACCAGGGACCGGGGTTGATCCCACCATCGCTGCCTACCGCGCCAACGCGGCCGCCGCCCAGCATTCAAGGGTTCTGGCAGCACAGGCTTTCGGGGACCACCGTCCCTACGGCTACGCCTTCGGGGGAAGCGGCGGCGGGTTCCGCACGATCGGCGGTGCAGAGAACACCGCCGGGGTCTGGGACGGCGTCGTGCCGTACGTGATCGGCTCCCCGATGGCCATTCCCAATGTTTTCACGATCCGCATGCACGCCCAGCGTATCCTTCGGGACGTTCTGGACCAGGTAGTGGATGCCGCGGAGCCGGGCGGCAGCGGCGACATGTTCGATGGACTGGATCCGGAGGAGCGGGAAGCGCTTCTTGAGGTCACCCGGATGGGATTCCCGCCCCGTTCCTGGTTTGGTCACCGCACCATGGGAATGCACGGCTTTTCAGCCCTATACGCCGGGGTGGCCATGGCGGACCCGGGCTACTTCGAGGATTTCTGGACACAACCTGGTTATCTCGGATTCGAACCGCCCCCTTCACTGATTCGTGACCGGGTACAGCACCGGTGCAGGATCGGTGCCCTGCTAACCGCAGCAGATCTGGCGGCGCAGGGTCAGGTGGTTCAGCCTCTGGCGGGGCAGTCCCAGGGCGGTGTGGATGATGCCTGGGTTGGATCAGCGGGCGGCAATGAGGTTCCTGTCGCAGTCCGGCTGGAGGGCGGTCCCGGGAAGGAACTCCTCGGCGCGGAGTTACTGGTCGCGTCAGGCGCGGCGAAGGGCGCCCGGATTGCATTGCTGACCGTGGCGGATGATCTCGCCGTCTTCGGACCAGTCGACACCGCGGTCCTCCGGCAGCTCCGGGCCGGCGATTTGGTGCAGGTGGACAACAGCGGGTTCCTGGCTTCCCAGACCTACCACCGGCACCAGATGCCTGGCGCGGACTATCCGGTTTGGGACCAGTTCCGGAACCCCGATGGATCGCCCAGATACCCGCAGCGGCCCATGCTTCTGGGGCCGCTCTTCGCAGCTGCAACCGCCGGGACGGTGCAGAACGGCTGTTTCGGCGGGAAGATGATCGTTGTCGAGTGCCTGCTGGACCGCGAGTCATTTCCTTGGCAGGCCGATTGGTACCGGACCAAAGTGCAAGAGCAGTTCGGGGAGCAAGCGGCAGACAGGTTCCGCCTGTGGTACGTGGACAATGCCCTGCACGGCGACAGCGAGGCGCAGGAGAGACCCACCCATACCGTCAGCTACCTCGGTGTCCTTGAGCAGGCACTGCTCGATCTCAGTGCCTGGGTTGAGCAGGGGGTGGAACCGCTGGCGTCCACGAGCTACGAGGTCATCGACGGCCAAGTGGTTGTCCCCCCGACGGCGGCACAACGGGGCGGCCCGCAGCCCGTGCTCTCCCTTCTCATTGACGGCCAGACGCGCGCTGACGTAGCCATCGGCGAAGAGGTCACCCTCATTGTTGCCGTTGAGCTGCCGGCACAGTCCGGCAGCATCACCGCCATCGAGTGGGATATGGACGGAAATGGGCACTTTCCTCATACGGAAGCTCTTGCGCCCGCTTCGGGGGTGGACACGTACCGGACGTGTTCGTTTGCAAGGCCAGGCACTTATTTCCCTGCCGTTCGGGTCACTTCACAACGCGACGCAAACGCTGGCACGCCATTCGGGCGCGTCCAGAACGTTGCCCGGGTCCGGGTGGTCGTCAGCTGACACCACCCCGGAATGGCTAACGAGTCAGCCCGCGCCCCGCCACACTGGCAAGGCTAGGTCTAGGTCACCCAGGGTCAGCACTGCCAGTGCTGCCCAAATGTAGGGGGTGGGATCGGAGTCTTCGCTGGTTGCCCACCGCAGCCAGGCTTCGAAGGTCGCTCCGATGAGGGCAGCGCACAGGTACTGTGCGGTGTCTTCGGGAATGCCCCGGGCTGTGAGGTAGGCGCGGGTCTGCTCACGACGGGTTCCCAAAAAATCCTGGCTTCGGCTCATCAACTCCGGGTGCTCAGCGATCAGACGAAGCCTGCCCCGGGTGACGCCGAGGTCCGGGAGAGCGGCAACGCCGGCAAGCACAGCTTCGCGGAGTCCGTCCAAAGTCTCGCGACGGGACATGGGCGGGGCCGGGGCTGACTCGAACGCGGTACCTGAGGCCGCTATGACCGGCCCCATTCCGCCCCATACCAAGTCGGCTTTGTTCGCGAAATGGCGGTACAGGCTTTTGCGTCCGACCCTCGCCTCGCCCGCAATGTCCTCCATCGAGGGCACGTCAGGGAATCAATCGGTTGAACGAGAAGAGAAAAACCAGCCGTGAAGCAGATGGACAACGTCAGTGGCCCTGAGGCTGAGCCGAGGCAGGTTCCTGTGCCGGGCCGGAGAAGGCGCGATGTTGCGCTTGCGGCAGGTGTATCCGTCGCTACCGTCTCTAATGTCATCCACTATCCGGACTTAGTCGCAGCGGGAACCCAAAAGCGGGTCCAGAGGGTCATCCAAGAACTGGCTTTTCAGCCCGGTCCGTCTCCCCGGGCACTACGGAGGCCAGGTCGAGCGTTCCTGATCCGAAGCGAGAAACTGTGTCGAATCCTGTCCCGGGCACCAAGAAGGGCACGTTGGACGGCGCCAACGATGTAGGCGCTCACACTTACTCAGATCCGGAAAATTCGGGCCTAGACTCGGAGATAATGCAGCGAGGGATCCGCCTTAGCCTCCGCGTGGGCCCAGAAGCCCTGAGTGGCATCGTGGACGCGGTCATGCCCGACAAATTCTGCTTCTGGATCTGGGTTGACGGCGGCATGGGACGACGCATGATCGATTCCCGGGATCCGTCCCTCGTCCGAGCCCAGACTAGGTGAACTCGCAAGCACAGGAGCGGAAACTGACCCATGAATGCGTCTTCCGGGGCAATCTGTCACCGGTCTTCCGCGGCGCACATTTGCCAACAGGTTCGCCCCATGTCCCCGCAGCTGGTGGCGTTAGACCCCGCTTCCCTCACTAATTGAAAATCGCCAGATAATCGATCTTCCGTCAACCCGCCCACGTCTGGACCAGCCTTTGCTCCCTGCCAACTAGGTGACTTGAGCGGTCCACGGCTGGGGTCAATGTCGGTCCGGTTGCAGAACCGCAGGAAATGAATTGTGAACGCGTCTATGACCAGCACGCAGGACATATAAGGCGGAAGCCCCCGGAACGCTTCCGCTTAATGGGTGATTACGCGCGGGTCCAATCGAGCATGCACACGGACGTGGGATACCGCGTTCCGCCAGTCGATGATTCCTCCGCCTTCGTGGCCGTTAAAGGGCCACACTTGAATCCGCTTGTCCAGGGTTGCGTAGTTGTTGAATGCCGCGTACACGGTGGAGGGGGGACACGTGATGTCCATCAACGCGGTCGAGACGTAAAGCGGGGCGCTGGCCCGGCGCACGAAGAACACGGCGTCGAAGTTGGCCAAGGTGTTCATTACTGTCATAACGGAATCGCGGTGAACCTTGAGGAAGCTAGCAACTTCGGAGTATGGCTGTTGGTCGGTGATATGAATTGCACGGGAGAAATCGCAGAGGAAGGGCACTAGTGCTGCGGTTGCGGCGACATCGGGAACGAGTCCCGCCACAGCCAGAGCGAGACCACCTCCCTGGCTATGGCCAGCGATGCTGACGCGGGCAGGATCGACCTGAGGAAGTGTCCGCGCTGCGTCGACGGCGCGTACGGCGTCAGTTATGAGGCGCCGGTAGTAGTAGTCCTCGCGATCGAGAATGCCTCGTGTCATGACACCTGGGTGTGCGGGGCCGGTGGTTCCCTCGTCGCCGGTGTTGCCGACTGACCACACGGATCCCTGTCCTCGCGTGTCCATTTGGAAGTGCGCGAATCCGCTGGATGCCCAGAGTAATGACTCCTCGGGGTATCCCCGGCCTCCGCCGTACCCGACGAATTCCACGACCGTGGGCAGGGGCTCGGTGGCTCCGTGTGGAACCCTGAGCCAGGCGGCTATCGATTGGCCTCCGAAACCCGGGAACCGTATGTCGAAGACGTCCACCGTGGTGAGGTTTGTGTCCACGGGCGTGATTTGGGGGGTCCAGTCGAACTGTCGGGCTTCCGTGATGGTCCGGTGCCAGAACGCGTCGAAATCCGGAGGTTCTGTCCCGGAACCCATGTACCTGCGTAGTTCAGTCTCGGGCAGGTCGAACAAGGCCATTGGCGTGCTCCTTCTGAAGAATGGGTCGGCGGCTAGGCCGTGATTCGGAATTGTGCCGAGAGTATCAGCGGGTCGCGGGAGTGTCGGCCGACGAGCAGGTCGAAAGCTCCTGGTTCGACGATGCGGTGGCCGTGCTGATCCACGAGGGAGCATGACCGCGCGGGAACGGACAGGTCCACTTCCACCGACTGTCCGGGCATTATCTGGACTTGGGTGAAGGATTTCAGTTCGCGTTCTGCCCAGGTCACGCTTGTCACGATGTCGGCAACGTAGACCTGGACTGTCTCGAGGGCAGGTCGGATTCCGGTGTTGGTGAGCGTGACCGTGGCCTGCACTTGCCCGTCCGCTGTGATGTTTTCCGAAAGGATGCGGAGGTTGGTGTAATCGACCGTCGTGTAGCTGAGTCCTTCGCCGAATGCGAAGAGCGGGTCCTGTGAGAGGTCTGCGTAGCGGTCTCCGTGTTGGCCGCGGATCTGGTTGTAGTAGATCGGGAGTTGGCCGGCGTGGCGTGCGAAGGAGATGGGCAGCCTACCGGTCGGTTCGATCAGTCCCAGGATGAGTTCCGCGACCGCTTGCCCGCCTTTCATGCCGGGGTTGAAGGCTTCGATGATGGCGGCGGCGTTCAGGACGGCCTGGGGCAGGACCGAGGGTTTGGACTGGATGAGGACGACGATGACGGGGACTCCGGTTTCGAGGAGGCGTTCGACTAGTTCGATCTGGCCGCCTTGGAGTTCGAGTGTCGCTGTTGATTTGGTTTCGCCGGCCAGGGCTACGGTGTCACCGATGACGGCGACGACGTAGTCGGCGTTCCGGGCGGTGTTGACGGCGTCCTGGAGCATGGCCTCGTCCGTGCCTGCCGCGAGGAACATTGGTGGCCGTGGCTGCCCGTCGGCGTACGTGGCTCCGGCGGGGTCCGGCACCAGGTGCCCGATGTTGGCTCCTCTGGCGTGGGTGACCGTCCAGTTCGCCGGTGCGACGGCACGGAATCCATCGAGGACGGTTGAAGTCAGGTGCCGTGGGTGACCGTCGGGAAGCCAATTTATTTGTCCGGAAGCGCCGGCCCAGTCGCCGAGTTGTGCATGGGGGTCGTTTGCGTTGGGGCCGATCACCGCAATGGTCATTGGGGCGCCGGTTGCTTCGGCTCTGCCTGTGTCCGAAGCGTTCAGGCCACCGTCGAGAGGGAGGGTGCCGTCGTTGCTGAGCAAGACGAGGGACCGGCGGGCCATTTCCAGGTTGATGGTGGCGTGCTCTGCGGAGCCGATGACTTTGGCCTGCTGGGTCGCGTCCGGGATGCGCGGATCCTCGAAGAGTCCGAGCTCGAATTTCAGGGTGAGCAGACGCCGGACGGCGTCGTCGATGAGGCTCTCGTCGAGATCACCCCGCTTGACGGCTTCCTGGGCTCCTTCGAAGAACTGTGGCGTTGTCATGACCAGGTCGTTGCCCGCTTCGACGGCGACGGTTGCGGCGTGGACGTGGTCTTCGCAGACTTTCTGTTCCCAGACCATGCGGCCGACGTTGTCCCAGTCGGTGACCAGGGTGCCGGTGAATCCCCACTCCTCTTTCAGGACGTCGTTGAGCAGCCACTTGTTGGCCGTCACGGGAATGCCGTCGATGGCCTGGTAGCCGAGCATGAACGTGCGGCACCCTGCTTCGACTGCTTCCTGGAACGGGGGAAGGAACCACGAGCGTAGTTTCCGGCGGCTGATGTCGGCTTCACTGGCGTCGCGGCCGCCTTGGGTTTCGGAGTAGCCGGCGAAGTGCTTCGCGGTGGCGAGGATGGCGGTGGGGTCCGTGAGTCCGTCTCCTTGGTATCCGCGGATCATCGCTTTTCCGAGGGCTCCGATGAGGTGCGGGTCTTCGCCGAACGTCTCATTGACGCGGCCCCACCGCAGGTCACGGCTGATGCAGAGCACGGGCGAGAACGTCCAGTGCAGTCCGGTGGAGGCGACCTCGACGGCGGTGGCACGGGCACCTTGTTCCACCAGGGCCGGATCCCAGGTGCTTGCCATGCCCAGCTGCGTGGGAAAGATGGTAGCTCCGGGCCAGAACGAGTGTCCGTGGATACAGTCATCGGCCATGAGCAGGGGGATCTGCAAACGGGTGGTCAGCACGAGCTTGCGCGCTTCGACGATGCGTTCGGGTGAGGCGTGAAGGAGCGATCCTGCAAGTTTTCCGAGCACCAGGTCCTCGAGGTCGCCGCGGGCGTCGAGCTGAAGCATCTGTCCCACTTTTTCCTCGAGTGTCATGCTGCTCAGGAGGTCTTCGACTCGTTCGGGGATGGGCAGTGCCGGGTTGGTGTACGGGGCGGTGCGGAGTTCGCTCTGCGGGGCGTTCATGTGGGTTCTCGTTTCTTGAGGGCTGCGCGGCAGGTTGTCAGAGCGTGAAGGTGAGTGTCCGTTGGTGGCTTTCGACATGTTCGGCGATGTCGAAGGCTTTATCGGCGGGCTTCAATCGCACGGCACTTGGGGCAGTCGCCGTCACGGTGCGTTGGTTGCCGCTTTTGCGCGTCCAATGCACGGTGATGGGCCCGTAGGGGGTGGGGACGGTGCCCTCGGCCCAGTCGAGGTTGCTTGGCGCAGGGTCAATGGTGGCGGTTGTGAATCCCGGCGATGTAGGGCCGACGCCGAGGATGTAGCGGGGGAAATGCTGTAGGGGCACGCTTCCCCACGCGTGGCAGTCGCTGCGGAGGCTGACGTTGTCTTCGGCCCAGGTGGTGAGGTTCATCTCCAGCATGTCTTCCCATGGCTTCCAGTCGATGCGGTCGTCGGCTCCTGCACGGCGCAGCGCGTCGAAGAGATCGAGTGTCGTCGCGTATGAGCAGGGGGCGAGGCCCGCGTCGGTCGTCGCGCGGCGGAGAAGGTCGGCAGCGTCGGCGCCGTCCACCGCGCCCGAGAGCACGGCCCATACCTGGGCGTGAACGCTCTGGGGACGTCCACGATCGGTGTCGCGGAAGTAGCCCGTCGCCTCGTCCCAGGCCGGACCGGAGATGATGCGGTCTGCGATGACGTCTGCCCGGGAGAGGTATTCCTGGGACAGCCCCTTCCTGTCGCAGAATCGCGCGATGGACCCTGCCACCCTTAGGGCGGCGATGTACATGAAGGTGAGGATGGTGTTGGCCCGGCGAGGTCCGAGCTCCGGAACGCCCCTGGACTGGCGCCATGCATCTGTCCAGTCGACAAAGTTCCATACCGCTCCGTCATCTTCCGGAGAGATGACGAAGCCGTCGGGAGAGAGCCGGTCAGCGAAGTACCCCAGCACCGCGTCTATCCTGCCAATAAACCGTTCGGTGAAGGATGGATCGCCGACATGGTCGACGTGGTCGGAAATCATCCTGATCCAGTAGAGCGAGAAGCCGGGGATGAATTGCGGTTCGACGCTTGGCGAGCGGCTTTCAGTCAGACCCATGGGGTCTCCTGAGGCGGCGAAGTCTTCGATGGCCCGTCTGATCAGGCGGTCGTCGGAGGACAGGTGCAGGGAGAAGAGCGCTTCCGAGCGGGTGTCCATGGCGTACTGGAGCTGTTCGTAGAAGGGACAGTCCTCGAACGTCTCATGCATGCAGTTGAGCAGCGTACGGACACTGACATCCCAAAGTCTCCGGTCGCGATCGGATGAAGAGGAAAAGGAGCCGCTGATTTCCAGGGGGTAGTGGGTTTGGGTGAGGGTCAGCGGATGGACCCGTACGGCCGCCTCGGTGGTAGTGATGCGGAGCCGAAGGTATCGGAAGGTTCTGAACCAGTAGGGGGAGTACCGTTCGGGGCGTTCCGGGGTCCCGGTGCCGGAGAGGGTGTAGCTGTCCGGGTCGCCGTACAAGTCGCCGTTAATGTGATCCGAGCGGTCACCTTTGAGCCGCAGCCAAGGAACCTCTGTTGGGGGTTGCTCATAGCACTCGGCTGCAGTGATTTCGAGACGTGCACCGCGGCCGGCCTCGACTGCTATTGCCAAGAATGCGGTCACCAGGGATCCGGCATCGAGATCGACACTGACGTCAGTGCCGGGTGGAATCTCGACGGCTTCCGCGCGTAGGAGAGCGGCCCAATCGATTGCCGGGTTCGAGGTTGTGGCGATGGCTGCGATTGGCACAGGGTCGAGCGTCAGATTCGGGATCGACCGATTCGCGAGAGTCGGCCGGGGAACAGTACTGAACGGTTCCTGGCTGTCTAGGAGTGGAGTGTGCCAAGTCGAATCGTCGAATTCGGGGTCCGTCCAGTCATGCTCGCTCGCCTCGCCGTCAACAGTTTCCTGAATACCGAGGAAGACCGTGTTGCGGCCCTGATGAAAATGACGTCCGGCTAAGGGCACGCACTTCCATGCCGTTGGGGTGGACAGATCGACATCCGCGATCGTTCCCCTGACCAGAAGGCCTGGCCTGCCCGTGCGTGGAATGGAGGCGTTCCCGAGAGCAGAGGTCGAGTAGGACAACACGTCGATTCCAATGACGTTCTCCCCAGGCGAAAGGTTGGGGGTGACATCAACCGTGTCGACGAACCACGTTGCCCCGGAGGGTTTTGCGGGCCCGGCGGCGATCAAATCGCCGTTGACGGTCAGCCGGTAGCGGGAGTCTGCGGTGATCCGCAGCAGGGCCGGGGCTTCAGTGACCGAGTCGATGCGGATTTTGGCACGAAACCGCATGGAAGAGGCCACACCGTCACAGGGTGCAGCGGCTTCCGCGGGAAGCCCGAACCAGGGACCATCCAGATCCGGGCTTGCCATGCCGTGCTCTACTTGAACCAATTCGAAACTCTTCATTGCCTACAGACTCATCACGGTGTTGTCGGTGGAGGGAGCAGTTGAAACGCGGGGGCGGCGTTCATCGACGATGAACGCCGCCCCCGCGTTTTGGCTCTACTTCAGTGCTGCGGTGAAGGCGTCCTGCATCGAGGTCAGGACTTCCGTTGGGGTCTTCTTGCCGCCAAGCATTTCCTGAATGCCGGTCAGGTGCAGGTTCTGGACCTGGGGTGAGGGCCAGTCAACGTCCGGGAACGACGCCGTCTTTCCGTCCTTGACGAAGGGGATCTCGAGCTTGTTTATATCGTTGGCCTCGACCGTGCCGTTGGGGGCTACACCGTACTTGTCGGCGTTCATGGCGCTTCCGTCCTTGCTCGCGAGGAATGCGACGAACTTTTTCGCTCCGTCGGCGTTCTTGGCCTTGGCATTGACGCCCCAGCCCACGCCCAGTCCGAAGGCAAGGCGGGTGTCGGCTGTGTTGTCGGTGGCCGGGATCGGTGCGAGCTCGATGTTCAGCGCCGGGTTGGCCTTCTTCATGGAGTTGGCCATGGTCGAGATCTGGATGGCTCCGAGTGCCCGGCCGTCAGCGACCATGGCGGTCTGGTTGTCCACCGAGGTCCCCAGGGCGTCCTTGTTGAAGCAGCCCTTGTCGAACATTTCCTTGTACTTGGTCATGGCGTCGAGCCAGTTGCTGTCCTGGAAGGTCGTTTGTTTGTTGAGCTGCTTCTGGTTGAAGTCCGGGTCCTTGGCGTAGACATCCGTGGAGACCAGCGCATAGGTGACCAGCTGAGTGACCCACTGCGTCTGTGCGCCCAGAGCGTAGGCGACCTTGCCTGCCTTCTGCGCGGCGGTGCAGAACCCCAGGACTTCGGAGTAGGTCGTGGGGATCTTCAGGCCCGCGTCCTGCAGGGCTTTGGTGTTGTAGACGCCGCCCAGGGTGTTGGCGGTGGCCACGTCCGTGAACATGTACCTCTTGCCCTGGTAGGCGGTTGCGGAGGTGGTGGAGTCGGGTTGGGTGGCTGCCCAGCTTTCGCCGGACAGGTCCGCGAGATAGCCGTTCTTGGCCAGGGTCCGCACCGCGGTGGCGTTGCCGCTGCCGGGGAAGACGTTCAGGACGTCCGTGGCGGTACCTGCGGCGAGGCGTGTGCCCATCTGCTGGTTGTAGCTATCCGTCGGGATGATCGTGTATTCGACGGTCAGGCTCGGGTTGAGTTCGTGGAACTTGTCGGCGATTGCCTTCCACTTGTCGTCCGAGCCGGACAGCCGGGCGACCGTGACCGTCCCGGGGCTGGATGCCGCCGGAGCGTTCGAGGAACATCCTGTGAGGGCGATGCCGACGGCGGCTATCGCGCCGATGGCTGTGATGACTTTCTTGTGACGCATGGTTCTCCCTTGAAGCGCGTGGGTTGAAGTGACTGGGGGATGGGTGGAGCCGGCCGGGCGGGGACGTAGGGTGCGTCGTCCGCTCAACCCTTCAGCCCTCCTGCGAAGCCCTTGATGATGCTTCGCTGCAGGAGGAAGTAGAAGATCAGGAGTGGGGTCACGCCGATGATGAGCGCGGCGAAGATGGTGCCCCATTGGTTCACGTACTGTCCTGTGAACGAGTAAATGGCGATCGGGATGGTGTTGGTTCCGCTGCCTGACAGGTACAGCAGCGGGGTGAAGAAGTCGTTCCACACCGTGATCGTGTTGAGGATGACGACGGTGCCGGTGATGGGCCGCATCAGCGGGAACACGACCTGCCAGAACACCCGGAACGGACTGCCGCCGTCGAGGGTGGCCGCTTCCTCGAAGTCAAGCGGCAGGGACCGCAGGAACTGCGTGTAGAGAAAGATCGAGAAAGGCATCTGGGCGCCGACATAGATGATGACAAGGCCCCAGATCGACCCGATGAGGTGGAGGTCACGGAAGGTGGTGTAGAGCGGGATCAGTGCCAGCAGTCCCGGGATCAGCAGCCCGCCGAGGAAGAACGCGAATGCAAGCTTGGACCACCTCCGGGTGATCCGTGCCAGGGGGTAGGCTGCGGAGGCGCTGATCACTACGATCAGGAAGACGGATACGACAGTGATGACGATGTTGTTGATCATCGCCGGACCGAGGCCTCCGCTGACCCATGCGGTGGCGAAGTTGTCGAAGGAGGGGGTGGCGACAGGGGCGAGGGACGCCGTGACACCACCGGAATTGAGTGCTGTGTTGATCAGCACGTAGACGGGGGCGGCGAAGAGGAGGGCGACGAGGATCATGACTACCTCAAGGGCGCCCGTTTTGAGGGTGTAGCGCTTCATTTGTCTTCTCCTCGGCGGAGCAGGGTGAACTGGATGAGGGAGGCAACCGCGACGAAGGCGGTCAGAACGAGGGTCAGGGCGGTGCTGTACCCGAAGAGCTGGAACTGGAAAGCGTCCTTGTAAGCGATCGTGCTGAGGCTCTCGGTCGCGCTGCCGGGCCCGCCCTGGGTCATGATCAACACCTGATCGAAAAGCTTCAGGCCGCCGATGAGGGACAGCATCAGGTTGATGGTCATCGAAGGCGCCAGCAACGGCCGGGTGATGTTCCAGAAGGTCTTGAAGGACCCGGCGCCGTCCAGGCTTGCCGCCTCGTAAACGTCCTCGGGAATGCTCTGCAGGCCCGCCAGGAAAATCACCATCGAATAGCCGGCGAACTGCCACACCACCACTGAGATGATCGCCGGCAACGCCAGCTGGGCGTTGCCCAGCCAGTCCTGGGCCAGGAAATCCAGGCCGACAGCCCGCAGTGCCGTGTTCAATGCACCGTCCGGGGCGAGGATGTATTGCCACAAGTTGGCCACAACCAGCGGCGTCACGACGGCCGGGGCGAAAAACAGCACGCGCAGCCAGTTGCGGCTCCGGATTGCGGAGTTCACTCCCAACGCCAGAAGCAGGCCGATGAAGTTCTGGACCACCATGACGCCGATGGCATACAGTGTCGTGTTCAGGATCGACGCACCGGCCGCGGAATCCTTGAACACCCGGACGAAGTTGTCGAACCCGACGAAGTCGAACTGCGGCGACAAGCCGTCCCAGTTGGTCAGGGCATAGAAGGCTCCCCGCCAGCTAGGGATCACGACGATCAGGGTGAAGACCGCCAGCGCGGGCAGAAGGAACCACCACGGCGCCCTCGCGCCGGCGCCCGCCCGCCGCCTGCGCGTTTGCGCTGGCCGCGCCCTCGGTGTCGTGGAACGTCCAGGCACCCCTGTGCGGGGGTCTGCGAGTTCACGTTGCGTCATCGCATTTCCATTCTCTTCGTCGGGGACGACTCCGCTTTTGCGGAGGTGAAACCCTATCCATCTGAATCGTTTCATCGAAGAGATGGACTACTGGGGAGGCTTTTCGCTGTCCAGAGGGTTGTCCGGTTCTGTAAAATTGAAGTAGTACGTTCTACTTTGATTGGCAGAGAAATGATCTCAAATCGTGTAGTACGTTATACACTTTCTATAGCGTAGATCACAAAGTGCTGATCTGCCAAGAGGTCCAGGCTTCAGATGCGGTAAGAAGGGATGTCCAGCATGAATGCAGCCGAAGGAGGCGCGATGAACAAGGGATCCGTCAACAAGCGACCCACGATTGTCGACGTCGCGACCCACGCAGGCGTTTCCACCGCTGCTGCATCCAAGGTGCTCCGTAATGCCTACGGTGTCAGCTCCGAGATGAAAGCGAAGGTGCAGGCTTCCATGCAGGCCCTCGGGTATCGGCCTCTGGCCTCCGCCCGGGGCATGCGTGGACGAACCCACACCGTGGCCGTGGTCGTCGCGGATCTGCACAACGAGTTTTCATCGCTTCTGGTCGAAGGCATCAGGAGAGAGTGCGAACGGCAGAAATACCGGCTGCTGGTCGCCCCCGCAGGCTCGGGCAAGAATGCCCAGGACCGGATGGTCGAAGACCTGATCGACCGGGGAATGGACGGGATCGTTCTGATTTCCCCACTTGGAACGGACTCCGAGCTGGAGACGATGGCCAGGAACATCCCGGTTGTCGTGCTCGGCCGCCACGGGGCCAGCCCGGACTTTGACTCGGTTGCCGCAGACGACTTTGCCGGTGCGAACCTTGTTGTGGATCATCTCGTATCGCTCGGGCACCGGCAGATCACCTATGTCAATCACACGACGGAAGGAACGAATGACGCACGGCTCCCTGAGGAAGTGCGCGTGCGCGGGTATGTTGACGCGATGATCCGTCACGGACTCGGCGACGCGATCGACATCATTCAGTCGCAATGGAGCCAGGAGGGCGGCGAACAATCGGGACGGTTGATCCTGTCCCGAGCAAAAAGGCCCACGGCGGTCTTCGCCGGCTGCGACGTAGCCGCCTTCGGAGTCCTGACAACCATGTGGAACGCAGGCATCCGTGTTCCCGAGGAACTCTCGGTGGCCGGCTTCGACAACATCTTCACCACTTCGCTCGCGCCAATCTCGATCACCACAATCGACCAGTCAGGCCTCGACATGGGCGCAGCCGCAGGACGCCTTCTCTTGGAACGCATCGGCGGCCGTACCGAGGCAGTAAGCAGCGTGGTGCGGCCAACCCTTGTGGCACGAAAAACAACCGCCGCGCCCATGCAGTCGTCGAACGAATTCCCGCCCGCTCACGGAGCCACGACTGTCTCTACGGAGATGTAGCCGGATGGAGCGCTGCCCTGCGAGCCGGCGGCCTTGAGGATGACCTGATGGTGGAGGGGGATTGGGGCACGGGCAGCGGTCTTCATTCACGTCGTCGTGCCCCTCAACAGTGCCTGGGCGCTCCGCGTTAGTGATGTTGGGCGGTGCGTCCGTCGGGGCGGCGCACGAGGAGCCCTTCAGCCTGGACGTGGAACCGGACCATGCGGCCTGCGCCAACGACGTCGCCGTCCACTTGCACCGGTTGGGGTGCGTCGGTGAGGACCTCGATGACCCGTCCCTGGAACCGCGGCATGGACCGGTGGCGGCCGCGGCTGCGCGTGACGACGGACCAGGCGGCGCGCGCCCAGTCGGTGACGTTCCGCTGTAGGAGGGCTACGCCGTCGAGGAGGCCGTCGTCGGGTATGGCCCCGGGCATCAGCCTCAGTCCCATCGTCAGCGACCCGCAATTGCCAACGATCACGCCATGCGATTCCCTCCTGCGCCGGGTCGAGCCGTCGACGCAGATCGTGGTGAATGCCATCTTCTCCTGGGTCGCGCGTGCCCCGGAGAGCAGATACGCGGCCGGTCCCAGCCCGGACTTCATGGTGTCGTCGGCTCCGCCCACTGTGGCTGCGTCGAATCCGGCTCCGGCCATCACAAGGAAGACGAAGCCTTGGACTTCGTTGCCGTTTCCGGTGCGGTCCAGCTCGAGCCGGCCCACGTCCATCGGGTGGTCCTTGCTGTTGCAGGCGATCTGCACTGCGGCCGTGATGTTCTTCCGGGGAATGCCGAGGTTTCGGGCGAGCAGGTTGCCCGTACCGATCGGCAGCAGGGCGATGGGAATGTCCGATCCGGCGAGTTCCTGCGCGACAGTACGTATGGTGCCGTCACCGCCGGCAACGAGCACTACGTCGACGCCGGCTCGCACTGCCCAGCGCGCCTCTTTCGCCCCGCGGGACTCCGCCGTCGTCTGCAGCCAAAAAGGGGCCGTCCACCCGTGCGAGACAAAAGTGCTCTCAACCTCTGTCTGGAACCTCTCCATGGCCCGCGGTGTGGAGAATTTCGACGTGTTCACAACGATGGCGGCCTGGCTGACCAGGAGGCTTTGCGGTGGCTCCGCCGCAAGGAGGCCCTGCCGGGGGACGGATGCGTGGAGGAGGTCTGTCATGATTCAAGCCTCGCGGACGGGCAGTCCTGTGCCATCGTGCAGGTGGATCGATCACTCTACTGCGGATGCAGTAGAGTGTCCCAGTTTGCTGGGCACGCTGTTCGCGGGCATGGAAGCGGGCCGCCGCCTGCCGGCAACGGCCCGCTTCAGGTTTTTCCTACATGTATCGACCTAGCCGACGGCGACGGGGACTTCCTCGTTTTCCTTTTGTGGCCCGGCATCGAGGGCGTGTCCCTCAGTGTCGATGTTCGGGACGATGCGGTCGAGCCATTTCGGAAGCCACCAGGCGGACTTGCCTAGCAGGCTCAGCAGCGCCGGCATGAGGACGAGACGGACGATGAAGGCGTCAGCCATTACGCCGACCATGAGACCGAACGCGATGGACGCGCCGACGGCGAAGGTGCCCGTGGCGAATCCCGCGAAAACGACGGTCATGATCGCGGCGGCGGCCACGAGCACGGGTCCGGATCGGGCGAATCCGTCCCTGATCGCCTGTTTGGGTGACATGCCCTTGTCATGCATTTCCTTGATCCGGGACACCAGGAATACCTGGTAGTCCATGGCGAGTCCGAACAGCACACCGACCAGCAGGAGGGGAAGCAGGCTGAGCATAGGGTCGCCCTGCGGGGCGGCAATGAGGGGATCGAGCCAACCCCACTGGAACACGGCAGTGCTTGCGCCGAACGACGCTCCGACGGAGAGGAGGTAGCCGAGGGTTGCTATGACGGGAATGAGGAGGGAACGGAACATCAGCACCATCAGCACCATTGAGATCACGACGATCACGATGATGTATTTGATCAGCGCGTTCATGAGCGCCGTATCTTGGTCGATGCCGATTGCCGTCTCGCCGGTCACCTCGAGGTGGACGCCTGCCGTGGAATCAGCCTCAGCCCGGATGCGGTGGACCAGGTCCTTGGTCTGCTGGTCGATGGGGCCGTCGTGGGGTATCACGATGATGCGGGCCATGGTCCCGTCCGTGGAGACTTCAGCGGGCACGACCTGCTGAACCCCGTCCATGCCGGCAATGTCCTTCTCGATGGCCGCCGTCGTGGGGGCACTGCCAGTACCGTTAGCGAGAACCATGAGGGGGCTTTGAATGCCACCGAACTTGTCGACGATGAGGTTGTAGGCGGTGCGTTCAGTGGATCCGGGATCCGCGCCGCCGGGAACGTTGAACGCCGTCTTCATGCTCAACATCGGCAGCGCGACAACGACCAGGATGACGACTCCGGCAAGAATCGACACAATCGGCCGGTTGACAACGAAGCTTCCCCATCCGCGGAGGATCCCGCGCTTTTGAGCGGCGCCCTCCGTCCAGAGCTTCCCGGAGGCGAGTTCCTTCCGGTGCTTCTTGGACAGTGCCCTGGTGCCAAGGGTGCGCATTAGCGCGGGCAGGAGCGTCAGGGCCAGGAGCACGGACACGAACACGCCGAACGCAGCCGCGATTCCCATCTCGGTGATGAAGCTGAGGTTCGCGACCAGAAGGGCGACCAGGGCGATGATCACGGTGAGGCCGGCAAAGACGACGGCGGTGCCGGCCGTGCCAGTGGCCCGGGCTACGGCATCTTCGACACGCTTGCCCCCGCGAAGCTCTGTTCGGAAGCGGGAAAGGATGAACAGGCTGTAGTCGATGCCGACCGCCAGTCCGAGCATCGAGGCGAGAATGATGGAGTTCTCTCCGATGGGCGTGAGGGACCCATAGGCGAGGATGCCGACAAGGCCCACTCCAACCCCGAACACCGCGATGAGCAGGTTGACCCCGGCTGCCAGCAGAGACCCGAAGGTGAGCACCAACACGAGGAAAGCGATGACCACGCCGGCCCCCTCGCCGATGCCGGGAGCCGGGGCGCCCAGGGGAACGAGGTTGCCCCCGAGCTCGACGCCGAGATTTGACGGGGCCCCGGTGCGCACCTTCATGGCCGCGTCATAGGAGGAAACCTTCTGGTCTTTCGACAGTTCCCCGAAGGACAAGGTCGCGACAGCGACACTGTGATCTTTGGAGATGTAGGGCCGTGCCGGGTCGAACGGGTCACTCACCCTCTCGACACCGGGAAGGGATTTGGCGTCGTTGAGCACGGCGGCGATCTGTCCCGCGACGGCGGGGTCGGAGACGTTGCCGCCTTCGGGCTGGAAGACCAGTTGGAGCGTTCCGCCGGAGGCCGCCCCCGCGGAGGGGAACTCTGTCTTCATCCGATCGAGCGCTCGCGAAGCCGGAGAATCAGGGACGGAGCTGGACGCTGAACCGGACGGGCCGTTGGCGCTGCCGACGACCAGGGTGGCAACGAGGACGGCGAAAATCACCAGCCATGCCCCGATCACCACCAATCGATGTCGGGCGCTGAACCGACCGACGTGTGCAAGAAACGCGGACATGAAGACTCCTCAGATATACGGAAAATGTTCACTTCCGATGTTTCCTGCCACGGGAGCTGTGCGAATCATCTAACGGGATCGCCTTGCCTACTGCGTATGCAGTAGGCCACGGGGGCAGTCTCACGCCGGACCGGGTCGCCGCCGCCGGGCGCCTATCATGAAGGCCGCCCGGTGGACCGACGTGATGTGGTCCGTTGCGGCGCAGGAAGAGTCAGGGAGTGAATGATAATCGTGAGATGACATCAAGCAGCGCCCCGTTGGCATCGCCGAGATTGGCGTGGTTTCTCCGCGGCCAATTCCTCAACCGAGTGGTTCTGATTCTGAGCTGGGCGGCTGTTGTAACGGAGTTCTTCGTGTTGGGGCTCTCCGGTGAACCGCTGCTCGGTTACACCGGAGTGTTTCTGGTGGCGGCAGGCCTCATCCTGGGCCGATTCCAGCGCGTGCTCGGATTGCTCGTCGTTACGTTCGGCTCGGTTGCGGCAGCGCTCCTCGCGACCGAGTTCGTGGCGATGTGGTCGGTCGTCGTCTTTACGTTGTTCTCGGTGACCGTTCGCGGTGCCCGCGCCATTCTCGCGCTGCTGATGGCCGGTGTCCCTGTCTACTTCTCGCTCGTGATACGGGAGCATTGGAATTTCCAGGCATCTGTGGCCCTGGTGGCTTCGGCATGCTGCGCCGTAGGTGCGGCCGTCGGAAACGCTGTGCGCGCGCAACAGGATTACCTTGAATCCATGAAACAACGCGCGCTCGACGCCGAAGCCGCAGCTGACCTTGCAGTTGAACGCGGAATCACGCAGGAGCGGGTACGTATTGCCCGTGACCTCCATGACGTCGTGGGCCATGAGGTCGCCGTGCTCGGGATGAATCTTGGCGTCGCGGAAGTAAGCCTTCCCGCCGGAGACTCGGCTGCCCGCACGGCGCTGGAATCTGCCCGTGCCAGTGTGCGCAGGGTGCTGCACGAGACGCAGCTGATCCTCGCCGTGCTGCGCCGCGGTGTCGATGACGACGATCCGGTCCGCCCGACTCCTGATATTGCGCAGATCCCGGCACTTATCGAAACATTCCGAGCAGCAGGGGTTTCCGTGAATTTCGTCATCGACGGAGACACCGACGGGCTGGATCCCACCGTGGGCCTGGCTGCCTTCCGGATCGTGCAGGAGGCGCTGACAAACGCGCAGCGGCACGGCCGGGGACAGGTGGAACTGGCGATCGGCTGCGCCGACGGTCACCTGAGCATTGTGGCGGCCAACGATTATGCGGGGATCAGGAAAAGCAGCGGTGAAGGCGGCGGATATGGTCTGATAGGCATCCGTGAGCGCGCGCGCTCGGCCGGCGGCCGTGTAGAGGTCGACGATGATGGCCGCAGGTTCCGCGTCGCGGCCATTTTGCGGACCGACGGAGGGATGATTCAATGATCCGTGTACTGATCGTCGATGACCAGGAAATGATCCGGGTTGGCCTGCGTGCGATTTTGGAGACCCAGGCCAACATCACCGTGGTGGGCGAGGCCGGGGATGGACTAGAGGCCGTCCGGCTTCTCAGGGGTCTGGCCGCGGACGTGGTCTTGATGGACATCCGCATGCCCGGTGTCGACGGCGTGGAGGCGACCCGCCGGATCCGGCAAACCATCCCGGCCGAACGTGTCCGCATCATCATCCTGACAACCTTCGATCACGACGAAACCGTCTTTGCCGCGCTGCGGGCCGGAGCTAACGGCTTCCTCAGCAAGGGGGTAGGACCTGCCGAACTCGCGGCCGGCATCGAGGAGGTCGCGGCCGGAGGCGGCGCTCTCTCTGCCACTGCCGCCGCAGCGCTGATCGACCGGGTCGCCGAAGAGCGGCAGGCCGACGTCGACCCGGCACTGGCGGACCTGTTCTCCACCCTCACGCCCAAAGAGCACGACGTCGTCATCGCTATTGCCACAGGGCTGAGCAATCAACAGATCGCCGAAACCATGTTTATCTCGCCCTATACCGTCAAGACCCACGCCAACCGGGCCATGGCGAAGGTGGGGGCCAGAGACCGCGCCCAGCTGGTCGCCTACGCATACCGTGCGGGTCTTGGCTCCTGACCCAACTGCTCTCTGGCCGATCCATTGCGGCAGTAAATGGGCCAGTCCGGCTGGACGACGCAGGCAGATCCCATTGATTGGAGGATAAGAGGGTACCTTTCCGGCCGCAGCAGCGGAGGGACTCCCATCGTCTCCAGGATGACTATGTCACAGCGATCCGACCCCCTTATCCGCATGATTGAGCCGGCGGGTGAGCTGCGTCAGCTCCGTCGCCATCTTGGTTCCTCCGCCGCCGGACTCGGCGCGGCCGAGGCCCTCCGCCGGAAAGGCTTCGACGGCCGCATCCACAAGGCTTTCCTGCGACCGGAGACCCAGGGTTTGGCCGATGAAACTGAGGACACCGGCGGGGGTCTTGACGGTGAGCGTTTCCATGATCCTTCTGCTTCAGTGGCGGCTCCAGCCGTGGCCGTTACGTTTCCGCGTCGTTCTGATAGGGGGACCGCTGCTGGGCATGAGGGGCGGAGTGCAACTTGGGGAACCGGGAGCAGTCCAAAAGTTCGCGAGGAAATAAGCGACGCAGGAGCGCCGATGGAAGTTTTGGATTGGGACCGGCGCAAAGCGCCCTGGTTGCGCGGAGGACCCGCCCAGCGATGATCGAGCATCAGAATGACAAACAGCGAAGATTCTTCTGGTCATTCATGGGCATTCGGGTGCAGCCCTGCATGACCCGCATCCGTTCGATGGATTTTGGCGACGAAGCGGCCGACGTCGAGGAGAAGGCCCTGAGTCTCTCGACTCAGCAGTTTCTTCGAACGTTCGAGTCGTGCCCATTCCTGGGGGTTGATGTCGGCACCGTTGCTTCCGCTTTTGGTGGGTCTTGCCAAAGAGCGAGAGGGAGAAGGGCAGAAGACGGGATTGGAAGGGCCACCTATTGGTAGCAAACCCCAGGAATGTCAGGATTTACAGCCCCGAATGTGCCGTCGCGGGCACGATGAGATCATTTGTGGCCGATTTTCAGCCATCGTCCGCCGATGTCGGCGCCGTTCTACTGCGGCGCCGGTACCTAGCGGTGCCCCACCATCGACCACTTGGGACTTTCTGGCGGCGGATTTTGCCCTAAGTCTAGAGAGGAAGCGGCGGTCTGGATGACATCTAAGGTTTCAGCCGCGAGGACAACCACGAGTTGAAGTCGCTTCGGCTGATCCGCAGATGTCGCCCGATTCGGTAGGCGCGGGGGCCGACGTGCTTGTCCCGCCACTGGTAGAACTTCTGCGCAGGAATCTGCAACTGGGTGCAGCTGTCTTTCGGGGTCAGCCATTGTTCTTCGGCAGCTTCGACCGTGCTGCTGCGTTCTGACGTCATGGTCATCCGAATCTCCGTCGTGTCCGCGGTTTGATCGCTGGCGGAAGCGCCAGCCGTGTTCCTAGTTCATGGGAGCGGAAGAACCGGGCGGCATGACGGTGGGGCGGAAGCTCGCCGCCAGGTCATCGACGCGACCTAGCACTTGGTCGGGGGGTGCCCGAAACCTCCGAATGAGCACTGATCCCCGATCGGCCCGACGCAGGAAATTGAGATGTCGGCGAATGGTCGACGACGATGCCCGGAACGCGGTTGAAATTTCGGCTGTCAGGTGGCTGGTTCAGGGCCTCGGGGTGCTCAACCCGAGTTCGCACACCGGAAACCCGAACAGGCCGACCGGGTCTTGATACAGGTCATTGGCGTCTCGGCCTCGCGATCGCCAAGAAGACCGGCCGTGCCGAGCCGTCTGTTGAGTCTGGGGATCCCTGACCGCCGAGTCTGATGTGGCTTTCGGTCGGCCCGTGGCCGCGGCGATCCGCCCACCGTTTACCCGCCGGAAACAACGCAGAGTAACGAAAAATGATGAGCACGCACAGCGCCCGATTGGGCCGTGTCCCCCGGAATCTAGGCATTTTTGACATCCACCGAATACTGATGAAAGGCGGCAAATCATAATCCTTCCTTCTGCACTTCAAGATCGTTGAACTTGACTGGATAAACGAGCTGCAAGGCGCCTGGCTGTGGAACACGCCGTGTGTTCCCGGTCCTCCGCCGGTCGAGCAGCCTGACCTTTTCGGATCGGATTCCAGGTATCCCGAATCGTCTCCGTAACGATGCTGACACTATTCAGCGGCTTCGAGCGCACAGAGCTGAAATGGCGGTGTCTTGACCACTACGCAGGAAGAAGACGAGGCCCACCGGCATCCTCAAGCTGCAACCCCCAACGCTGAGGATCCTGATGAGCTCCTTTGACAGACAGAGTGTTACAACGCGGCGCTTCGATTGACACCGATCATTGAACGGCCCCGCTTGTGCTAGCGGGGCCGTTCGGCCACGAATTCAGGTATTCAGGTATTTATGCTGCGCGGTTCCGGGCCGGGAAACAGTGTCGTGGGCTCACGAACGACATCAGGGCTTCGCGTTCTATCGAGACGTTTCTCCGGCAGCTTGGAACGGGAACGGACTGTCTCTCCATCCTGCGGAACGGGAACAGGCGCAGAAGGCGGGGCGGTCGTCGCGGGCGGGGCGTTGTTCTCTCTTAGCGGGTGTCTCCCGCTCTCGTTGGATGGCTGTCAGCGATTGGAGGAGTTCGTCGTAGACGATCGCCGGTTCTTTGACGTCCAAGCCAAGGTATCTGGGCAGGTTCGCCGTGAACTCGTGGAAGGTTTCGTTCCGCGTGACGCCATTCCTGGGGGCACGCGGTAGACAAGATAGGTCGCGCGGCTTTCGTCACAGGGCGGATCCGGGCAAAAGGCGCAAGGCGACCGAGGGGCGCCGGCTCCCGCGAGTCAAAGGGAGACGGCGGACGATCGGGGCCAGCGGGTGTCAAAGCGTAGGGTCGTTTGCGGTGGTCCACTGGGAACGACCGAAGACAAGATACTCGTTGCCAGATCGCGGTCAGCCACTCGTACGATTCTCGGTCGCCTTCGCGATCCGAGTAGGTTGCCAGCGTGGCGACCATCCATCGGTGGCGTGGCCCCAGTGCGTCACGCTTCCTTCTCCTTTGCACACTCTTGGGCTTCCCGGCTCTTCGTGACCTCCAGTTGGCGTGGCCAAGGTTCACGTGGGCTCCCTCGCCTCGGATCCGAGTGATCTCAGTCTGAGGGTCCGGCTTTCGCAGAGCACTCCAGGAATTCCGGCTCGTTAGACGCTCGGCAGCATCTGGCCCGTCTGAGAGCGTGTCTGTGCGTCAAGCCATGCCTCTACATCGCTGGCGCGATAGCGGACGCCGCTGCCTAATTTCACGAATTTAGGGCCCATCCCTCGGTAGCGCCATTGCGCCAATGCGGGCGCCGTCTTGTGAAGCTTGGCTGCCAGCTCTGCCGGGGTCAGCAGTTCCGATTCCATGAAGCCTCATTCCCTTCCGTGAACGCCTCGTCATATTAGATGCAAAGTTGCTAATTACGCTTGTTATCTATATAGCGTGTATCGTTTCTTATATGGTACATAGCGGAGAGCGGCTGCGAGGACATGACATTGGCCCAACCGGCAAGACCGTCGCTCGGAACCTGAAGCGTTTGCGGGGGAATGTCACCCTGCGGGAGCTTCAGCAAAGGCTTAGGGGCGTCGGGCACGAAATTTCCGCGAGCGGAATACAGAAGATCGAGGCCGGCGTTAGGCGGGTTGATGTTGATGATCTCGTGGCCCTGGCGGTAGTCCTCGGCGTGAACCCAAATGCACTGTTGTTTCCCAACTCGCTCGACGAGCCGGTGGCCGTCACCGGAGCTGACCCGGCTGACCTGGTACGGGTTTGGGAATGGGCGGATGGCATAACACCGATCGAAGGCGACTTGGGCAGTGATGACTACGTACGGGGGCTACGCCCCGACTTCATCCCGGCAGGGAATACGAAAGCTGGTCCCGTGACATTCGAAGACCTCAATTTACGAGTGGACGAGCTCAGCGCAATTATCAAGTCTCTGGTTGATCAGAGCGCAGCGAAAGAACAATCCGGCGATGGCAACAATCGAACCCTATGAGACGCGGGCCGGGCGCCGGTATCAGGTTCGCTACCGGAAACCTGACCGGGTACAGACCAAGAAACGTGGATTCAGGACAAAGAGGGACGCCGAGCTATTCCTCGCCAGCGTTGAGGTATCCAAGGCCCGCGGGGAGTTCATAGATGCGGCAGCCGCAAAGGCCCTGATCGGTCCGCTTGGGGAAGCGTGGTTGTCGCGGCAGACCCATTTGAAGCCATCTTCATTGCGCCCCGTGGAGTCGGCTTGGTGTAATCATGTGCTGCCGGTGTGGGGCGGTGCGGCAGTCTCTGATATCCGAAAGACAGATGTGCAGCAATGGATCTCAGCTTTGACGAAGGGGGATCAGAGCGCGGTCCCGCCGCGGAAACCGAAGGGGGCAACGCTTGTAATCCGCGCTTACGGAGTCTTGGCGGCCATTCTGGATGACGCCGTGAGCGACCGTCGAACATTGAGTAATCCAGCACGGGGCGTAACCTTGCCGCGCAAGATCAAGAAGCCGCACGTCTACCTGAGTCACGAGCAAGTGCATGCACTCGCCGCAGCCAGTAAATATCCGACACTGGTTCTCGTGCTTGCCTACTGCGGGTTGCGGTGGGGAGAGGCGACTGGACTGCGAGTCAAGCATTTGGACATGTTGCGGCGGCGATTCGTGATTGAGGAAAACGCGGTTCAGGTCGGTTCGGTGATCGAAGTAGGTACGCCAAAGAACCACAAGAAACGAACCGTGCCGTTCCCGCGATTCCTCGCTGAGCCGCTGGCACAGCAGTGTGAGAACAAGGACAGAAATGATCTCGTGTTTCCCGGCGAGAATGGCCATCACCTCCGCCTCGCACGCGTGCACGACGACAACATGAGCTGGTTCGCGGGGGCCGTGAAGAGAGCAGGAGTGCCACGAATCACGCCTCACGATCTCAGGCATTCCGCCGCGAGCTTTGCTGTATCAGCCGGCGCGAACGTCAAAGCGGTTCAGAGAATGCTGGGTCACAGCTCGGCAGCCATGACCCTAGACATCTATGCGGACCTGTTTGACGGGGACCTGGACAGCGTCTCGGACGCCCTGGACCTTGCAGTGTCTCAGGCAAATGTGCCCAAAATGTGCCCAAAACCCTGATTGCGGCAAAGCAAAAGGCCCCCGATCCCTTGTAAACAAAGGGAATCAGGGGCCTTTCAAGTGGCGGTGACGGTGGGATTTGAACCCACGTTGGCTTTTACACCAAACAACATTTCGAGTGTTGCACCTTCGGCCGCTCGGACACGTCACCAACTGAAATAGGGTACCGGAGTGGAGGCCTGTTCCCCAAAACGGCCCCGCCGGGCCCACCGAAGACGGCAGCCCTCCTGAGGTGTATCCCTTCCCCAAACCCAGCCGCAGGGCTAGATTCGCAAGCACGATGACTCGCCCGCAGCATGCCCCGCAGCCCGCACCCCGGCAGGCACACACGCACACACAAACCGCCCTGGCCTACTGGACCGTAGGCCCCTGCCAAGGTGAATTACGGAGCGAGGAACTTCCCGCTCCAGCCCAAGGCGAAGCCTTGATCCGCGCCTTGTACTCCGGAATCAGCAGGGGAACAGAGCTCGTGGTCCACGAAGCCCACGTCCCTCCGCGGATTGCGAAGAAGATGCGCACACCCCATCAAACCGGGGATTTTCCCGCGCCGGTCAAGTTCGGCTATCTGTCGGTTGGCATCGTTGAAGAAGGCCCCGAAGACTGGATCGGCCAGAACGTCTTCTGCCTCCACCCGCATCAGGACCGCTACGTCGTGCCGCTCACCTCACTCACGCGAATTCCCGACGGCGTGCCGGCCCGCCGCGCTGTGCTCACCGGCATCGCGGAGATCGCCCTCAACGCCCTGTGGGAAGCCGGCCCCCGCCTCGGTGACAGGATCGCCGTCGTCGGCGCCGGACTCGTGGGCGGTATGACCGCGGCGCTCCTGCGCGGCTTCCCGCTGGAACGCTTGCAACTGGTGGAGACGGATCCGGGGAAGCACGGGTTCGTGGAATCCCTGGGCGTGGAGTTCGTGCTTCCGGACGACGCGCAGCAGGACTGCGACATCGTCTTCCACTGCTCGGCCACGGATGAAGGACTGGCCCGTAGCCTGCAGCTCGTGGGTGACGAGGGTGAGATCATCGAGCTCTCCTGGTACGGGAACCGGGCTGTTTCCGTGCCGCTGGGGGAGGACTTTCATGCCCGACGCCTCTCCATCCGCTCCAGCCAGGTTGGAGTCGTGGCACGTTCGCGCCGGCACCGCCGGACCTCAAGTGAGCGGCTGCAGCTCGCCGTGTCCTTGCTGCGGGATCCGGTGTTCGACGCGTTCCTCACGGGAGAGTCCCAGTTCGTGGAGCTCCCAGGGGTCTTCGATGGCCTGGAAAACGGCGAGCTGGATGATCTTTGCCACGTCATTGCCTACCCCGGGCCCCCGCAGCGGGAAGGAAACGAGGCCTAACGATGTTCAGCCTCACCGTCCGCCGGCACTTCATGGTCGCCCACAGCCTTCCGCGGGAGTCGTTCGGCCCGGCCCAGGGACTCCACGGAGCCACTTTCGTGGCCGAGGTGACGTTCCGCCGGGCAGAACTGAACGACGACGCGATCGTCCTGGACATCGGCGCGGCAGGAACCATCCTGGACGAGGTGCTGGCCGGCCTCAACTACACGAACCTCGACGAGCACGCGGACTTCGCCGGACAGCTCACGACGACGGAGGTGCTGGCCCGCTTCATCGCTGAGGCGGTCTCGGCGAAAGTCCGCGAGAACGTCGACGGCGGTGCGCTCGCCGGCGTCGACGTCCTCCTCCGGGAACATCCCGACGCCTGGGCGGGCTTCTCGTTGGATTTCGAACGATAGCTCGCGCGGGACCGCCCCGGATGGCGGGCAAACGGTGCAGAATGGGGCCATGACGTCCGCTGTGCTTTCCACCCAAACGCTCACCCCGGAACTCCTCCGCGCCTGGGCGTGGCATCGGCAGGGCCTGGACGGCTCGCTCGCCGGCAAGACCTCCGAAGAAGTTCTGGACCGCGCCGGCTGGGCCCGTTCCGTGGGCGGCGCCAACCCGTACCTGACGCTCTTCGCCCGGGCCGGGATCAGGCGCGGACAGGTCGATCGGGACGTCGCCGAGCTGAGAATCCACGAGCTCCCCACAGCCCGCGGATGCACCTACGTCCTCGGCCGGAACGACTTTGCCTGGGGCCTCCAAGTTGGCCGGGACGCTGCGGCGGCGCCCTTCAAGGTCCTGGCCCGGCTCGGCGTCGAACGCGGTGAGATCACCCTGCTCGAAGAGCAAGTGCTGCACACCCTTATGGAATCCAGCGACCCCATGGATCCGAAGCAGCTCAGGGACGAGCTCGGCGAATCGGTCCGCAGCCTCGGCGAAGAAGGCAAGAAGAAGGGTGCGTCCACCACCCTCCCCACGGCCTTGGGCCTCCTCCAAGCCGATGGCCGCATCCGCCGCGTGCCCGTCAACGGCCGCCTCGACCAGCAGCGCTACGCCTACACCTCGTGGGCGCTGCCGCCCAGCTCCCTCGACGACGACGCCGCCCGCGCGCTCTTGATCGAACGGTACCTGCGCTGGACCGGCGGAGCGACGTTCAAGCAGAGCCAATGGCTAACGGGTTTCACCGTCGCGCAGAGCAAGGCGGCGCTGGCCGCCGTCGGGGCCGTCGAAGTGGCCACGGTGGCAAGCGAGCCGCTCTGGATGCTGCCCGACGACGTCGAGCACCTTTCCGCGTTCAAGGCACCGCAGGAGGAACAGATCCAGCTTTTGGCCGGGACGGACTCGTTGGTGCTGTTGCGCAGGAACTCGGCGGACATGCTGGCTGAAGGTGATCGGGGCCGGAAGGTTCTCGACACCACGCTGGCGCTGCAGGCGGACCTGTCCGACCACCCGATCCTGGACCGGGGACGGATCATCGGGCTGTGGCAGTACGATCCGGGCAAGGAACGGATCGCGGCCTGGACCTTCGACAACCCGACAGCGGCCGTCACCCAGCGGATCAGTGAGGTGGAGAGCTGGATCCGCGAGGACCTCGGGGATTTCCGCTCGTTCAGCCTGGACTCGCCGGCATCGCGGCAGAAACGCATCGACGCCCTGGACGGCGCCAATTCATAAGGCGAACGCCGCGAACGCCTAAGCCCGGGCTCAGTCTGGGCGGCTTCAGTCCACCCAGAATCCGGAGAACTCGCCGGTGGCTTGCGTGAACGTGGCATCCACGTGTTTTACGCGGCCGGGGGCATCCCGGGATTGCAGCCATTCCAGCAGGGAGTCGACGGCTTCGCGATCACCTTCAGCGATCACCTGCACCGAGCCGTCCATCTGGTTGGCCGCTTCTCCGGTCAGTCCCAACGATCGGGCTTGGTGCATTGTGGAATAGCGGAAACCGACGCCTTGGACACGGCCGGTCACCATCGCAATGACGCGTACTTGGGAACTCATGCGGCACCTGATCCATACGGCCGCGTGATCGCCTCGAGGAAATGCCCGTCCGGATCCGCGAAGTAAACGCCGCGTCCGCCGTCGTTGTGGTTGATCTGCTGGGGGCGGGACCGTGCAGGGTCCGCCCAATAGGGGATTTCCTCGGCCTGGATCCGGGCGAAGATCCCGTCGAAGTCGTCCTCACTGACCAGGAAGGCATAGTGCTGGGGCGAGATGGGCCGGTCCGCCGCGGCGAAATCGAGGGCTACTCCATGGTCAAAGGACACGGTCATGAAGGACCACACAGGTTGTGGCTCCGGCAGTCCAAATACCCTGGCGAGGAACTCCGCGGAACGGCGTTTGTCCGTTGCATAGACGATGGTGTGGTTGAAAGAGACGGTCATGAGGTCCTCCTCAGGTGTGCTGCCTGAGACCATCTGACGTCCAATACCCCGCAAATTTCAAGGGCGATCAGGAGGGCAGCTGCTATTTCCGGTGAGTTGCGAAGAAATCCCGCAGCAACGCTGAACATTCCTCTTCGCGCACGCCCGCGTAGACCTCCACCCAGTGGTTGAGCCGGCGTTCCCGCAAGATATCGAACACGGATCCGGCGGCACCGGCCTTCTCATCCCACGCGCCGAAGACCACCCGCGGAATCCGGGCCAGCACAATGGCCCCGGCGCACATCGCACACGGCTCCAGCGTCACCACGAGGGTGCAGTCCTCGAGCCGCCAGCCGTCTCCGCCCTCACCGAGCTCAAGGGCATGGCGCTGCAGGGCGGCGGCCGCCTCACGAATGGCGACGATCTCGGCGTGGGCCGTTGGATCGCCATGCGCTTCCCGTTCGTTCCGCCCAGCACCCAGCACACCGCCGTCGGGCCCTAAAACGACAGCGCCGATCGGCACATCCTCCGTATCCAGCGCCCGCCGGGCCTCGTCCAGGGCCAGACCCATCCAGGCCGCGTGCTCCGCGTGATAAGGCTCGTTGGTGCTCATGCCTCAATGATAGTTTTGGAGTCATGCGCACACTCGTCGTGGACCACCCGCTGGTCGCTCACAAGCTCACCGTTCTGCGGGATAAGAACACTCCTTCACCGGTCTTCCGGCAACTCACCGAAGAACTCGTCACCCTGCTGGCCTACGAGGCCACCCGCGAGGTCAGGACTGAAGCGGTAGAGATCGAAACCCCTGTCACCAAGGCGATCGGCACTGCCTTCACCAAGCCGACGCCGCTGGTGGTCCCCATCCTGCGAGCGGGCCTTGGCATGCTCGAGGGCATGACCAAGCTGGTCCCCACCGCCGAAGTGGGCTTCCTGGGCATGGCCCGCGACGAAGAGACCCTGGACATCATCACCTACGCCGAGCGCCTCCCCGAGGACCTCACCGGCCGCCAGATCTTCGTGCTGGACCCCATGCTCGCGACCGGCGGCACCCTGCGCGAAGCCATCAAGTTCCTGTTCAAGCGCGGTGCTTCGGACGTCACGTGCATCTGCCTGCTCGCGGCCCCGGAGGGCCTGGCCAAGCTGGAAGAAGAGCTTTCCGAGGCCAACGTCAAGATCGTCCTCGCCTCGATCGACGAGAGGCTCAACGAAAAGGCCTACATCGTTCCGGGCCTGGGCGACGCCGGAGACCGGCTCTACGGCGTAGCTGGCTAGCGAGCCCGCCCACGAATTCGTGGGTGCGGGCAGGGCGCTGCGTTCCGGAACGCAGCCCACGGTCTCAGCGGCACACAGCCCTGCGGCGCAGCCCAGCCTAACCCGCCCGGCGCTGCGCCTTGCTTGCCTTGAGCACCATCGGCAGCTTGGACCGCAGGGTGCACTCAAGCAACTCCTCGGCCGTCTCGTCCTGTTCGTAGACTTCCGGCAGGCGAATGCCGATCAGGGTGTTCATGAGCATGCCCTGGGCAAGGAAGTCGCGGGAGGTTTCGGGGGACAGGCCGGCTTCATCCCGCACCAGGCGGTAAATATCCAGGAATCCCTCCCTGGCCCGTGCCCCGATGGCGGGTTCATGACCTGCCACGAAAGCCTGCATCAGCATCATGAGGATCCCGCGGTCCTCCACCAGATCCGCGTAGGCGATGGCCATGAGCTGTTTGAGCTGTTCCGGTCGGCCGTTCCCGACGGCAGGATCAAGGTGCTGCAGTTCTTCGGTGAGCTCTCCGGCGTCGTAGGCCGCGATGACTTCGCGGAACGCCCGCAGCAACTTGCCTTGGGCTCGGTCCAGGGCTTCAAGGAACAGGGTTTCCTTGGTGCCGAACATCCGCACCACGTATGGCTGGCTGATGCCCGCTGCCTTGGCCACCTGGTCTGTGGTGGAACCAGCGTAGCCACGCTCGGCGAAGACGCCCGTGGCAGCTTCCAGGATCAGTTCGCGCCGTTGCGCGGCAGGTATGCGTTCGGCAGTTGCCTGGCTGGTTGAGCCTGTTTCCGGGGCGCCTGTGCCCACTGTTTTCTTCGCCACACTTGACATGTTATCAGTCGATAACTAACTTTGGGTTTTAAGTAATCATTCGATTACAACATCCTGGTAAAGCGACACCTTCAGCGACCTCGTGGAGTCATCATGAAACGCACCATTCCCGTCTGGCTGGCCATTGTGGCGGCCTCCCTACCTGTCTTCATGGCCACCTTGGACAACCTGGTGGTCACCAACGCACTGCCCGTGATGCACAAGGCCCTCGGCGCGAGCGTCGAGGAACTGCAGTGGATCGTCAACGCCTACTCCCTGAGCTTCGCGGCGTTCATGCTGCTGGCCGTCGGCCTGGGGGACCGCTTCGGCCGCCGCCATGTGTTCATCGCGGGCCTTGCCATCTTCACCCTCGCTTCCGCAGCGGCAGCCGTCAGCACGGATCCGTTGCAGCTCATAGCCGCCCGCGCAGTCCAGGGCGTTGGTTCTGCGGCCCTCATGCCGCTGTCGCTCACGCTGCTGGTGGGCTCGGTCAGCGATAAGCTGCGCCCGCTCGCGATCGGCATCTGGGGCGGAGTCTCCGGCCTGGGTGTTGCCCTGGGGCCGCTGATCGGCGGCGCAGTCGTGGAAGGCTGGAGCTGGGAAGCGATCTTCTGGCTCAACGTGCCCAGCGGAATCCTGTCGATTCCGCTGGCGCTCTTCGCGCTGCCGAATAGCTTCGGCGCACGCGTCCGCGCCGACGTCGTAGGCCTTCTTCTCTCCGGGGTGGGCCTCCTGGCGCTCGTCTTCGGCATTGTCCGAGGGAACGACGCCGGCTGGTCCAGTGCCGAAGTGCTCGGCGCCTTGATCGGTGGTGGCGTACTGCTGGTGGCCTTCGTTCTGTGGGAATCCCGCGTCGCCGCGCCGCTGCTTCCGCTCCGGCTCTTCCGCGACCGCAGCTTCACCGTGGCCAACCTGATCGGCTTGACCTTCAGCTTCGGGATCTTCGGGTCCGTCTTCATCCTCATCCAGTTCCTGCAGGTGGTGCAGGGCCACGGGCCCCTCGCGGCCGGCGCCATGACAATGCCTTGGACGTTGGCCCCCATGTTCGTGGCGCCGCTGGCCGGCCTGCTGGCACCGCGGCTTGGCACCAGGACCCTGATGATTACAGGCCTCGCATTGCTCACAGCGGGCATGTTCTGGCTGGCCGGAGTCCTTTCCGCGAGCGTCCCCTACGAAACGCTGGTGCCAGGCTTCATTGCGGCGGGAATCGGCATGGGCCTGGTTTTCGCCCCGATGTCGACGTCGGTGCTCGCCAACATGCGCGCCGAGGACCATGCGAAGGCGAGCGGCACCAACTCCACGCTCCGGGAGATCGGAGTAGCCCTGGGCGTAGCGGTCCTGACGGCGGTCTTCACCGGAGCCGGGGGCAAACTCACTCCCACGGGCTATGTGGACGCGGCCATTCCCGCCATCTACGTTGGTGCGTCCGTGCTTGTCCTTGCCACTTTGGTGGCGTGGCTCCTTCCGTCCCGAGCCCGTGCACGCAGCCTGGCGGCTCAACTCGCCGCAAGCCAGGCCGAAACCGAAGCAGAAGTAGGCACCCAGGTGAGCACCGCCGTCGAGCCTTCCCTTCAAGCGGTCTAGCCACGGCCTCGTCAACGCGGGGTCACTTACGGCCCAATTCGAGCAGCAACATGGGCCGTAAGTGACCCCGCGTTGTGCTGCCCCCCTACCGGTTTTCCGGCTCCGCCGATAGCCTTTGGCGCATGGACTGGAAACTTGAACTTGTGTTTGTCCCTGTGTCCGATGTGGACCGCGCCAAGGATTTCTACGTCAACAAAGTGGGCTTCAACGCCGACTACGACGAGCGGCCCATGGACGGCATCCGCTTCGTCCAACTGACGCCGCCTGGCTCGGCCTGCTCCATCTGCATCGGCGAGGGCCTGAACGACGCGCCTCCCGGCACCGCCCCCAGCCTGCAGATGGTGGTGGGCGACATCCAGGAGGCCCACAGCCAGCTCAAGGCCAACGGCGTCGAAGTCAGCGACATCGACGTCCAGGATTGGGGCCACTTTGTGTACTTCGCCGATCCGGACGGCAACAAATGGGCCGTCCAGTACATACCCAACAGGCCCAACGGCTAGGACTCACACTGTAAAAGTTGGGCCGCGGACCAGCTTCAACGGCAGGATGGATGCATGAACCTGCCTGCTGAAGCCGTGAAAACCCTGACCGTCCGGGCTGTCCTCTTCGATATGGACGGCACCTTGGTGGATTCCACCGCGATCGTGGAGGAAGTGTGGAGCGAATTCGCCGGCCGGTATGGACTGGATATCGACGAGATCCTGCGGACTTCACACGGGGTCCAGGCCAAGGACACGGTGCGCCGCTTCGCCCCGGCTGGAGCTGACATCGACGCGCTCGCGGAGGAACTCGGCGAGATGGAGCGGACCCGGACGGACGGGATCGTGGCGTTGCCCGGAGCCGCGGACCTGCTGCGGTCATTGCCTGCCGACGCCGTCGCCATGGTCACCTCGGCTGATGGGATCCTCGCCGGGGTGCGCATGCAGGCGGCCGGACTCGAGATGCCTGCGACCACTGTTACCTCCGAGGCCGTGACCCGCGGCAAGCCCGACCCTGAAGGCTACCTCAGGGCAGCCGCGCTGCTGGGTGCCGAGCCGGCCGACGTCGTCGTCTTCGAAGATGCCCCGGCGGGCATCGCTGCCGCCCGTGCGGCCGGCATGCGGACCGTGGTGGTGGGCGACGTCGGCGGCGAGGCGGCGGATGGGCTGTGGCAGATCGCGGATTACTCAGCTGTCACTGCCGCGGCCAGTCTGGACGCGTCGGGTCGCCGGGTGATCGAGCTCCGGTTCTAGCGTTAGCGGGCTGGATGTAGGCCGGACCGCTCCTGTTGTTCCCCTGAGGACGAGGGTTCCCTCGAAGATGATCCTCGCTCCGGTCAGGCTGGTTGAGCCTGGGTTCTCAGATAGGGCGGCGACGGCGCGCCGGGCTGCGGCACCGACATTGACCGCGATCGTGGAAAGGGCAGGAAACGTTGTGGTCGCGAGCGTGTCGTCGCATCCGATGACGCTCAAGTCCTTCGGTACGTCCACGCCCGCGGCAGCGAATCCGCCCATGAGGCCGTGCGCGATGACGTCGTCAAAAGCGATGACTGCGGTGACCCCGGATGCTGCCACCGAATCACCGAGCGCCTTCGCGGCTTCGTAGGTGCCCGGATCCGCACTGAAGTGCGTGACCTCGAGGGCGTGGGCCTTCGAGAAGTTGTCCACAGCCGAGTGACGCTGCTTGTTTGCCCATGATTGCGGTGGACCGCCGACGTAGGCGATGCGACGATGGCCGAGCTCCGACAAGTGCGTCAGCGCAGAGCGGATTGCCGCAGAGGTGTCCAGCAGCACCCGGTAGGTCTCCGGAACATCGCGGTTGATGAAGGCCACGCGCTGGGAATCGGCGATTTGCCGGATGCGGGCCGAAGCGAGCCGGGATGAAACGACGATCAACCCTTCAACCTGGGGCGCCATCCGTGAGATGAGACGGTCTTCCCGATTGGGGTCTTCATCCGTGTCCGCTAAAAATACGGAGAGTCCGAGGTCGCTCGCGTAGTTTTGAGCCGCGCGGACCAGCGGAGGGAAAAACGGGTTGGCGATGTCCGGCACGATGAGTCCGATCGCGCCGGCGCGTCCTGTTGAGAGGGCGCGTGCGTGATGGTTCGGGACATAGCCGGCAGCTTCCGCAGCTTTTTGAACCAGTGCCACCGTCTCCGGTTTGAGGAGGTTTGGCCGGGTAAAGGCCCTGGACACGGTTGAGGGGGCGATGCCGAGTTCGGCCGCCAACTGCGTGATGGTTGGACGGCCTGTCATTGGAGCTCACCCATGAGTTCCAATGCGGCCTGGACCAGGGTTTCGGCACTGCCCGGCGCAAAGGGGGCCGGCATGCCGTAGTAGCGGTGCGCGTCCTCCACCTCGTATCCTCCGAAACCATATTCATCGGCGGTCGGAAAGTATCCGGGGCACCCGTTGGTGTAGCCAGTGACAAGGACGGGCCCCTCGACCTCGGAGGTGATGGCTTCCGTTGTCGCCAGGAATGGTTCTCCGGGCAATCCTACGAGGGTCAGGCCCTGCCAGTTGAAGGCACTCACCGGTGCTCGCCAGGACATTTCCTCTCCGGGGCTGCGGTCCATGGCCCATTGCTTCCACGCGTTGAGAAGGGATCGCCGGCCCGGATCGGCTGAAACCGCTTCGGCCTCCCACTGCCGGCTCAACTCCGCGGGCGAAACCGCATCGCGCGAATTCATTGCGACGCTGATGGTCCTCCGAGCGGCGGAAGTCATCCCGGAATCCGAGATAGGCAGGAGGGGGGTCCCCAATACGGATGCGGCCACATGTTCTCCGATCTTGCGCGCCTGCTCCATCGTCCTGCCGGCGGAGCCGGAAAGAGTGTACGACGCGTCGGCGGGATGGCCCGAGTTGATGTCCCCGGCGGTCCCGGGCAGGAAAAGGGCCACCGAGCCCGGGGAATGTTCCTCCAGGACGCTCCTGGTGAACGCAGGATAATCGCCGCTGATGAGTCGGTTTTCCGGACCCAGGACCACCGGGTGGCAGGGATAGAGAACGATCCAGGCAAGCACTTGTCCGCGTGCGTCGCTGAACGTGGCAACTTGGACGGGCGGATCCACCTCACGTTCGGGGTGGCGCCGGTTCCTGGCAACGTCCACTCCGCGCGATTGGCCGTATTGCAGGGTCGCAGGCCGCTGGGAGGCCACGGCGGCCTCCGTGGCCTCGCGGCAAGCCGAGACGATCTCCTCCAAGAGCAGAGGGTCATGTCCTCCGAGCCGGCCCGGCATGACGCACGGACCTGCGTGCGTATGGGTGGCGGTGATTGCGACGCGTTCCGGCATAAGTGGCAAACCGTGTGCGATGCGGGTGCAGGTGTCTTCATGAAGGCCGCACACATCCACGGTGATCCAGCACGTGTCATCGACAGCCAACGCCCGAACGGTCAGGGGGTCGTGGACGCCGGTGCTCGGTTCGGTCCTTGCTGCGAATCCGGCCATCGGCGTACCTGCGGGCGGCGAGATTTCGACGACGGCGGCGCCCACCCGCATGACGCCCTGCCCGGCATGGCTGGTACTCATTCCGATCCGTCCGAGACTCTTCGACCGGACTGGATAACCGTGGTAATGGTCCCTGCTTCGGGTCCTTCCCCGGTGATCAGGACAAAATCTGCTGGAGAGCCGACCCGAAGGTGGCCGAGCCCCGGACGGGTGCCCGGGATCACCCGGGCGGGAGTGGACGTCACCATTTTGAGGGCTTCCGGTAGATCGAGGCCGACGTTTTGGATCACGTTGCGGAAACCGTCCGGCAGGGTGGCCGCGGCCCCTGCGAGCAGGTCCGTGCCCACGTGGGAGAGCCTCCCGCCGGGGGCAAGGTCCACCAGGCCGCCCACGGCAGTAAGGTGGCGGCCAGGTTCGCTACCGGCCAGCGCAGTGCTGTCCGAGACCAGGTAGGCGCGTTCGGGGGTCTTTGCCCTGATCATGACTTTCAGCGTATCGCTTGGTAAGTGGTGGCCGTCCGCTATGAGTCCCGCAGTGAGACGGTCGTCGGCCAGTTGAGTCCACAGGGCATTGGGGTGCCTGGGCAGGGTAGTGGCGATGCCGTTGCCCAGATGGGTGGCCAGGCGGGCTCCCGCGGTGATGGCAGCCGTGATTTGTTCGGGACTCGCATGCGTGTGTCCGATGGCCACTTCGACGCCGAGTTCCCGGATTTGGGCGATCTGGGCCGGCGCGTCGGGCGTATGCGGAGAGACGGTGACGATGCCGACCATTCCGCTTGCACGAAGCCAACGCCGTACCTCCTGGACGTCCAAGGGGCGCACGAAGTCGCCGTCGTGGACGCCCCGGGGACCGTCCTGGTCCGAGATGAAGGGGCCCTCGATATGGACGCAGGGGATGGCCGCCCGGGTGGTTGGATCAATTTCGCAGGCCCGGTTGATCTGTTCGAGCGCGCCGGTGATTGCCTCTTCCGACGCTGTCACGATGGTTGGCACCCACGTGGTGACGCCCAGCTTCGCCAGCTCTACGGTCATGTTGATGACAGTTTGCGGCGAGACGTCAGCGGCGTTGACGTCCAGTCCGCGGTAACCGTTGACCTGGCCATCGATAAACCCCGGTGCGATGACGGGCAGCTCCTGGCCATCGTCGATCTCCCGCACCGACAGGATGGTCGTGTCGTAGGCGATTTCTATGTTGACCCCCCGGTGGGGATCTTTGCCCACAATCGTTTTGGGGTGTGTCACAGCTTGTGTACCCGTCCTTTGAAACGCGAAATGAATTGCTGGTTGGCTGCGTCCCCGCCGGGAGCATTTCCTGATCTCCACAATGGCGGCTCAATGCCGATTTCGTTCAGCTTGCTGATGGTGGACATCATGAGCCAGTTCAGGGTGAAGGCGTTGGCGAACGTCGACACGGCGGCCGTTTTCTCGACCGACCCGGGAACCGTCATGACGGCGTCTCCGACCGGAACCTTTGTGTCGATGTGGTGGTCGACGACGTCGTGCAGGTTCAGTTTTTGCGGATGCCGTGCGGGGTGGTCACGGGCTGTTTCCTCGGCGTGCTCCCGCGAGGAAACACCGATGGTCTTGACCGATAGTTCGCGTGCCGTCAGGGCCGCGTCGATGAGGGCACTGTTGATGCCGTACGCGTTGACCAGGATGAGGACGTCCCCTGGTCCGAGGCCGGCGTCCTCGATGACGATCCGGCCGTAACCCGGAGTCCGTTCCATGGCCATTGAACGGAGGGCGCCGCTGGAGAGCAGGGTGCCTTCGTCCAAAATGGCGGAGACGTGCATCAGCCCACCTGCCCGGAAGAACACTTCCTGGCTTGCCAGGTTCGAATGACCGCCTGGGCCGTAGATGTGTACCAGTTCGTCCTTGGCTACCTGGGCCGCGAGAATGCCAGCGGCGACGCTGATGTTTTCGGCTTCTTCCAAGCGGATCCGCCCGAGGAGCTCGGTGATTTTTCCAAGGTAGTCGCCCGAGAGTTGCTCACTGGTGTTCATCGGGGATCGGATTCGGCGTCGAGGTAGATAGTGACGTTGGGGTGCGTGCGCAGTGCAGTGCCGGGGTGGTCTCCACTGATCGGCTGGCTCAGCGTGTTGTGGACGGCCATCCTTTTGGCGCGGCCGGGCACGGAAGCGATGATTTCGGACGCGTGCAGCAACCGCGGGATGGAGACGGTGATCGCACGCTGCGGAACGTCGTCGAAACTCGCGAAGTGCCCTTCGTCCTTCTGCTGCTGGCGACTTACCTGATCAAGGGTGATGACGCGGGCGGGCAGCGGGTCAGCGAGGTCGGCCGGGGGATCGTTGAAGGCAAGATGGCCGTTGACGCCCAATCCGAGCAGGACGAGGTCAAAGGGATCCTGGCCCATCAGCGTGCCGTAGCGCTGTGCCTCCTCTTCGGCGGGGTTCTCCGGGTTGATGCGGTGAAAGGTGGTGGGCGGAAGGTGGCTGAAGAACTTGCTTTGAAGCCAGTTTCCGAATCCTTGGGGTGCGTCCGCCTCGAGCGCGAGGTAGTCGTCCATGTGGAAACACGTTATGCGGCTCCAATCGATGCCGGGTTCCTGGACGAGCGCTTGAAGCGTTGCCTCCTGGCTGGGGGCAGCTGCGAGCATTAGCCGGACCTCCTGCTTGTTCCGGAGCGCCCTGCGGAGCGTTTCCGCTGCATGCGCGCCGGCGTGTTTCCCCAGTGCGGCCCGGTCCGGGTGTGTGGAAACGGCGGGGCTGTAAGTGGTCAGTGCTGTCACGTGTGTGTCCTTCGGGTTTCTAGTTCAGTGGTCAGGAGGAGTGATCGGGCTATGTGGAAGGGGTCCTTGACCGGCAGGGCCACCACCTTGTCGAGGGGCTTCCCTTCGCGGTCGCGTATTTGCAGCCATTCCTGGCCGGAGGGGTCCGGAAATGTGTCGAGGGTGTAGGACCAAATTCGCTCATGCCAGTCCAGGAGGTCGGGACGCTCGAAACGTTCGGCGAGCAGCTTGGTCGCGTAGAGGGCCTCAACCTGGACCCACCACAGCTTGGTGTCCCACGTTTGGGTTACCAAGGCTTCGTAGGTGTCGTTGCCGAGGAGCCTGCCCCGCGGTTCGCCGCCATCGCCATCGACATACCGCAAGATGCCGCCGTGCTGGTCGTCCCAGCCGACTTCCAGGGCACGGACGGCAAGGTCCGGTAGCCAGTCCGGAATACGAGGTGCCAGGTCAGGCATCACCTCGACGGCCTCCATGACCATCCAGAGCATCTCGAGCAGGTGACCGGGGGTTCGGTGGCGGGCCAAGAGCGTGTCCAGGTCATTGGAGCTGTCCGGCCGGTATTCCCACCAGGAGTCGGCCTTCCACATGCTTTCAGAGGTTCCGTCGCCGAGTAGCTGGGACAGTGCGGCCCCAGCTGTTTCGGCGCTTTCAACAGAGCCGCTGGCCAAATGCAGCTGTGCGCCCACGTTCAGCAGCAGCATCAGCCCGGCCGCGTCCTTGAATCCGGCCCGGACGGGGTATGGCTCGGAGGGAGCGCTCCGTGCCTCGATCCTTTCTTCGGCGTGGGCGAGAAGTGCATGGGCTGATTGCAGCCATTCGGTACGTTCCCAGCCTGCGGCTTGGGGAAGCCGGGCTGCACCCGCCAGGCCCAGGGCCGCAAAGAGATCAGCCAGTACACTGACGGCGATCTCCCCTTGCGGCCCACTCGGTAGCGCCTGCCCCTCAGCCGATGTGCGGTATGCCGTCACACTGCCGTCCAGGATGGCGCGTGCTTGGATGAACCTGGCGGTTTCAATCGACAGATTCGCCCACAATTGGGGATTCTCCCCGATGATTCCGGCCTCGCTGTCCAGCGCAATCCTTGAGCAGAGCCAGGCCCAGCGGCCTTGGGACCACGTATATTTTTCGTTCGAAAGCAAACGCCCTGAGTTGGAAAAGCAGGTGAAGACCCCGCCGCTTTTCCTGTCGACTCCGTTCTCGAGCCACCAAGGGAGGACGCTTTTGAGCAGCTGATCCCGTATTTCTGACGCGGTTGCGCTCATGCCACGGTGCTTTCAACTGGAAGCGATGTAGCTGGCTCGAGGTCACGGTCAAGGGAATCGACCAAAGCGTCGGAAGCCTCATTGTGCCAAGGGCGCAACCAACCGAAGACGCAATAGACGATAGCGGAGGCCAGCACCGGTGCGGCCACGTTGATGGTCTGCGCGCTGGCCGTGCCCAGGCTCGCGATAGGCGCGGCGAAGGCATACTTGGCGAGCGCGAATACGAGCAAACCGGTGGCCCAGGAGAACAAGGCCGCCGAGGGGCCGCAGCGCCGGAATGGTCGCAACATCCCCAGCAGCATGGGGACGGCAATCGGCCCCACCAAGGCCCCGAACCAGAGGATTATCAGGCCCAAGACGCCGCCGAATGAATCTGCGCTCAGGGCAATGACCATCGACAATCCGATAAACAGGAACGTGGAAATCCGGCCACCCAGTAGTTCCGCACGCGAAGTCAGGGGCTGCCGGGAACCGCGCAACGCGGGGATGATGTCCCGGATGACGACGGCGGAAATCGCGTTGGCGTCCGAAGAGGTCATGGCCATGGTGTGCGAGAACATTCCGGCGACGACCAAGCCAACCAGGCCGGCCGGCAGCAGATGCTGGGTCAGGAGTGCGTAAGCCTGATCGGGGTGTGCCAGGTTGGGCAAGATCAGCGGTGCGGCCCACATCGGGAAGAAGAGGACCAGTGGCCACACGAGATAGAGCGCGCCTGAAAGCAGGACTGATTTGCGGGCCGCTGTGCCGGAGGGGGCGGCAATGAAGCGTTGAGCCAGATTCCAGGTTCCTCCGTTGTAGGAAATCGTGCTGATCAGGCAGTATGCAAGGAAGAATCCGATGGTGTAATCGCCGGCAAATGGCTGCGAGTGGGAGGCCGGCAGCCGGGACCAGATCCCCGCGATTGAGGAGACGCCCCCAAGCTTGGCCATGGCGACGATGAGCATCGCAATGCCCGCTACGGACTGGATGATGAATTGGCCCATATCCGTCAATGCATCTGCCCACAAGCCGCCAACGGTCGAATAGATGAGCGTGACCCCGCCGACGATCAGGATGCCAACTGCAATCGGAACCCCGGCGAACACGTTCAGGAGTATCGCGCTGGCCGCCCACTTGGCCGCTACATCGAAGACTTTCAATGCGGCACCGGACCAAGCCAGTACTTGCTGTGCGGGCAGGTTGTAGCGCGTGGCCAGGTATTCGAGTGGGGAGATGATTCCCAAACGCTGCCTCAGGCGCGGCCAGCGAGGGGCGAAGAAGATAGAGCCCACGAGGCAGGCGATGGTGATCGAGAGGGCCCACCAGACATACAGTGCGAAACCGGTGGTGTAGGCGATGGCGGCGTAGGCCACGAAGACAGCAGCCGAATAGCCGGACATGTGGTGGGAAATCCCCGCCAACCACCACGGCATCTTCCCACCGGCTGTGAAGAAGTCCGCGGCGTTTTTCACTCGACTCTTGGCCCACCAGCCGATCCCTATCATGACGACGAAATAGGCCCCTAGAACGAGCCAGTCAGCGAAATACATACATCCTCCTTGATGCGATGAAGCTTGGAAACGGGATCTGCAGTGGCGTCCACTTTTCTCTGCAAACGTTTGCAAAACAAGAGTCTTTTTGAAACTTTTCTTCCGGGGTCTCCTCAGCCGGCCGCGCCGAGGACGTCTACGTCAACAAAGCCGACCAGGGAGACAGCAAGACGGGCTGTGGCAGATCGCGGATTACTCCGCCGTCACTGCCACAGCCCGTCCGGACGCTTCAGCCAGCCCCACTCACTTAGCGAGTGCGTACACCGTGGTCCCGCCGATGGTCTGTGCCTGGAAGTTCGCAGCCACCCATTGCGCGATCTGGGCCGGAGCGGCCGATCCACTATCCGCCTGCATGGTCCCGCCTGCGATGAAGTAGTGAATCTTGCCTTGTGCCACGAGCTGCTGGAACTGTTCGAGCGTGGGGGACGGGTCCGTGCCGTTGAAGCCACCCACCGCCATGACGGGCAGTTCGGTGGCCAGCTGGTAGCCGGCGGCGTTGTTGGAACCCACGACGGCGGCCGCCCAAGTGTAGTTCGAGGCGCCGGATTCCAGCGCGGCAACCATTTCCGACGACGGCGTGGTGGCGCCGAGCAAGCCGCCCATACCGCCACCTTGTCGGTTCCCGCCAAAACCGCCGCCCTGCGTGCCGGGCTGCTGGAGGGCTTGCGGCGGTGTGTTCTGGCCGGCGTTTTGCCCGAAACCATTTTGTCCGAAGCCGCCCCGGCCGCCGAAGCCACCGAATGCAGTCGTTGGACCGGCACTGGGGATTGCACCACTGTGCGTCACGGAGGCGGTGGAGATGGAGTACGCCAGGGGGCCGGCGAGGGAAGCCGCGAGGGCGAGCGCCGCCGTCGTGCGCTGAAGAATGCGGGAGGTGAAGCGTCCCGAAAGCACCAACCCGGCTGCGGCTGCGAGGGCGCCGAACAGCACCGCCCAGCGCAGCAACGGACCATAGGCCGTGGTGCTGCCCAGGAGGTTGAAGGCCGTGAATCCCGCTGCGGCCACTGCTACGGCGAGCATGACGGCCGCGACGAGCTGCGCGCGGTGCTGCCACAAAAGCACCCCGCCCAGGCCAGCGAGACCGGCGATGCCCGGGGCCAGCGCTACCGCGTAGTAGGGATGGATGATGCCCGCCATGAAGCTGAACACCAGCCCGGTGACAAGCACCCACGAGCCCCACACGATCACCGAGGCGCGCACGGAATCCGTGCGCGATGCACGGCGGCCCAGCCACAGCAGCCCGCCCCCGAGGACCAGCACCGAGGGGAGCAACCACGCAATCTGGCCGCCGAACTCGCTGTTGAACATCCGGAACAGCCCGGGAACTCCCCAGCCATTGCCGCCCCCGACGCTGCCGGTCTCCTGGCCACTGAGCCTGCCCAGGCCGTTGTAACCGAGGGTCAGTTCCAGGATGGAATTATTCTGGGAGCCGCCGATGTATGGCCTCATGTTCGCCGGAATGAGTTCGACGACGGCGAGCCACCAGCCGGCCGAGACCACCATGGCTGCCCCCGCGCCTAGCAGCCGAAGCAGGCGACGCCCCACTCCACCTTGCGCGGCAACCACGTACGCCACGGCAAATCCAGGAACCACCAGCAGGACCTGGAGTTGCTTGGTCAGGAAGCCGAAGCCCAGGAACACTCCTGCCAGCAGGAGCCAACGCAGCTTGTTGTCCTGGATGGACCGCAGCGTGGCGTAGCCGGCTGCCGTCATGAGCAGCACCAGCAAGGCGTCCGGGTTGTTGAACCGGAAAATGAGGGTGGCTACCGGGGTGATGGCCATGACGACGGCGGCCAGCAGCCCTGCCCGGTGGGCGAGCCGTGGATCGCCGGTGGCGGGGGCCGCAGCCCGCCGGACCGCCAGATACAGCAGCCAAGCCGTGGCAACGCCCATGAGCGCCTCGGGAACCAGGATGCTCCAGGAGCTCAGCCCGAAGATCCGCACCGAGAGGTCCATGATCCAGAGCGACGCGGGCGGCTTGTCCACCGTGATCGAGTTGGCGGCGTCGGACGATCCGAAGAACCACGCGGCCCAATTCTGCGAACCGGCCTGGGCCGCGGCGGAGTAGAACGGGTTGGCCCAGCCGGAAGCGCCGAGGTTCCAGAGGTACAGGACCGCCGTTACGAGGAGCACGATGCCGAGCTCCACGCGGTGCCGCAGGGCGTGGGGCCCATGGTTGCGGTGGGTTTTTCGGGTCAGGCCGGGCCGGGCGCGGCCGCCCCCTCCTTGGGTCGCGGCCGCTTCCGGCGGCTCTGCCGAACGCGATGGCGGAACCTGCTGCCCCGGCTTGGAGCCTGTATCTGTGGAATAGGAAGTGGTCATCGGAATCTACTTTGTCAGCTTGTAGACGGTGGAGCTGCCCACCGTCTGGGCTTGGAAGTTGGCCTGCACCCAAGAGGCTACCTCGGAGTTGCCGCCTTGGCCTCCGAATCCACCGCCGCCACCCATGCCGCCACCTTCGATGTAGTAGCCGATTTGTCCCTTGGCCACCATGTCCTGGAACTGTGCCAGCGTGGGGTACGGATCGCCGCCGTTCCAGCCACCGAGTGCGATCACGTCGGTGTTCGTGGCGAGCTCAAGGCTTGCGGCCTGGGTGGCACCGGAGACGATCGCCGACCACTTCGTGGTGGTGGACGACAGCAGCGCGGTCAGTCCGGCGTCGGCGGTTCCCTCGGAACCGGGCCCTCCCGCCTGACCCGCGCCACCGGCTGCGCCGAACCCTCCAGCGCGGTTTCCGAAGCCGCCCATGGCGGAACTGGTGGGTCCCGACGTTGGGATGGAACCGGAGTGCGCGGTTGCCGCCGTCGCGAGCGTCCACGCTGTGGTTCCGAGGCCGCCGGCCAGGAGGGAAACGACGACGACGGCCGCGGCCGCCGCGTTCCGGAACCGGCCTGCGGCATTTTGGCCTGCGGGACGCCATGAGTCGAGGCGAAGCAGGATTGCTGCGGCCGCCACCACACCCAGGACGACGATCACGATGCGCAACCAGGGGAGCCATGAGGCGTCGCGGCCCAGGAGAACCGCGGACCACGCTGAACTACCGAGCACTACTACGGCCAGGATGATCCTGGCCGGCCAATACCCGCGGCCACGCCACAACTCAACGCTGCCGATGCCCACCAGCGCAGCGATTGCCGGTGCGAGAGCTACCGCGTAGTAGGGGTGGACGATGCCGCTCATGAAGCTGAAGACGCCCGCCGTGACCAGAAGCCAGCCACCCCACAGGATGAGCGCGGCACGGGTACGGGAGGCTCGTGCTTCCCGGCGGGTGAACCACAGGCCAGCTGCCAGCAAAATCAGTGCAGCAGGGAGAAGCCAGGAGACCTCAGCGCCGAAGCTCGTGCCAAACATGCGGGTGATCCCGGCTGCTCCACCGAAACCGGTGTTGCCGCCGCCACCTCCGCCGAAGGCGCCGAGGCCGAGGCCGCCGAGATTGCCTCCAGTTGGTGCGCCAGCCGCGCCGCCTCCGCCGGGCGTGCCTTCGCCCGAGCCGGTGATGCGGGACAGCCCGTTGTAGCCGAAGGTCAGTTCAAGGAAGCTGTTGGTTTGCGAACCTGCCATGTAAGGCCGTGCCGAAGCTGGAGTCAGCTGGAAGAGGGCGACATAACTGCCAGCCACTACCGCGATACCGGCCAATGCGCCGAGCAGGTGCAGCAGCCGCCGCCGCAACGGGGTGGGGGCGGCCCAGAGGTACGCGAGTCCCAGTCCCGGAACAATCAGGAACCCCTGCAGCATTTTGCTCAGGAACGCGAGGCCCACTATGGCTCCGGCTGCGGCGAGCCACTTCCACCCTGCGCGTTCGATGGCGCGGGTAGTGAAGTACGCCGCGAGGACCAAGCAGAGGGTCAGCATGGCGTCGGGATTGTTGAAGCGGAACATGAGCGCCGCCACCGGCGTCAGTGCCAAAGCGCCACCGGCCAACAAGCCCGCGCCTGGTCCGGACACCCGCTTGACCGTCAAATAGAGGAAACCGACGGCGGCCACGCCCATCAGCGCCTCGGGAACCAGCATGCTCAGGGGCGAGAAGCCGAAGATCCGGCCCACCAAAGCGGGGATCCACAGAGAGGCCGGGGGCTTGTCCACGGTGATGGCATTGCCGGCGTCGAGAGAACCGAACAGAAACGCCGCCCAGTCCTTGGTGCCGGCCTGGATGGCCGCGGCGTAGAAGGAGTTTCCGTAGCCGGTGGCCGCGAGGTTCCAGAGATACAGGAAGGCGGTGGCAACGAGAAGTCCGGCGGCGGACGGCCGGACCCAGCGGGGCTGCCGGCCAAAAGTGTATCGGGTCCAGCGGGGCGTGGCGCCGGGGGTTGACGGGCCGGCCGGGTGGCGGCCCTGCGGTGCGTCGGCAGAACCAGGAATGCCAGTCCCGACGGCGTCAGTACTTCCGGCGGCGGGACCCGTGCTTGCGGGAGTAATCGTGGAGGTCATGATGCTGCCGTTTCTGTGCGCGTTTTGGCTTGGGTGGTGGGTGCAGTCGCCTGCGCTGCAGGCTGCCGGAAGACCCAGAGGCGGAACAAGAGGAAGCGGACTGCGGTGGCGGCGAGGTTCGCTGCGACCACGGTGAGGAGCTCGCCCCAGCGGTCCGTCGTCGTCGTACTGTGCACCAAGGCGAGTGCCCCCGAAGTGAGTGCGAGGCCGATCCCGAAGACGATCAAACCCTCGAAGTGGTGCCGAACGGGATTGCCGCCCTGGATGCCGAAGGTGAAGCGCCGGTTGGCACCGGTGTTTGCGATGGCCGTGACGAGCAGAGCCAGGAAGTTGGCCAACTGGGGATCCAGGAAGCCGCGGCAGAACAGGAAGATGAGCACATAGGCGAGGGTGGAAGCAGCGCCGATCGCGGCGAACCGGACCAGCTGCCCGAAAAGGCTGCTGCGCGGGCTCTGCTCGGCAGTACGCGACGACGCCGGAAGCGGCCCGCGTGCAAGTGCTGCGCGCAGTTCCGGGATGGGGATGCGGCCCGAGACGAGATCCCGGGTGAGCCGGACCATGCCCCGGATGTCGGCCAGGGCGGTGCGCACCACGTCGACGCTGGAATTGGGATCGTCGATCCAGTCAACGGGAACTTCGTGGACCCGGAGGCCGCAGCGTTCGGCGACCACCAGGAGTTCAGTGTCGAAGAACCACGAGTTGTCCATGGTGTGGGGGAGGATCTGCTGCGCGACATCTGCCCGGATCGCTTTGAAGCCGCACTGGGCATCGCTGAAGCGGGCGCCCATGAACGAGTGCAGCATCAGGTTGTAGCTACGCGAAATGAACTCGCGCTTGGGCCCGCGGACAACCCGCGAGTTGCGCGTCAGCCGCGTGCCAATGGCGAGGTCTGAATGGCCGGAGATCAGCGGCGCTAAAAGGGGTGCCAGTGCGGCGAGATCCGTGGACAGATCCACGTCCATGTAAGCCAGAACCGGGGACGGCGAAGCGAGCCACACCGTGCGCAGGGCGTTGCCGCGTCCCTTCTCCTCGAGATGGACAACTGCGAGTTCAGGCAGTTCCCTGGCCACACGTTCGGCGATTTTCAAGGTGCTGTCCGTGCTCGCGTTGTCGGCCACGGTGATGCGGAAGCCGTGCGGGAAGGATTCGCGCAAGTGGCCGTGAAGCCTGCGCAGGCACTCTTCGAGATCGCGTTCCTCATTGAAGACGGGGATCGTGACATCGAGGACGGGGATGCTGGTGTGGGTGTCCACGGGGGCGCGCCGCACCGTGCTGCGTGGGATGGGGGTGGTGGGTTGGATGGGAAGGCCCGGCGGCACCACCGCGGGGTCCTTCAAGGTTCCGGTGGATTCGATGAGCGTCATGTATCCAGAGTGGCCTTGCCGATTATGAGGGCTTTAGGCGGAACCTGTGACGTGGCTGTGGATGTGTAGCCGGCGTGGCCAATCACCTGCCTGGCCAAGTGGCAGAGGCCCGCCCCCTGAAGGGACGGACCTCGACGTACTTTGTGCGTGTCTCTTGGGTTAGTACCAGTTGTGAGCCAAGTGGAAGGACCACGCCGCGGACGGTGATCCGTAGCGTTGCTTGATGTAGTTCAGGCCCCAGCGGATCTGCGTCTGGTAGTTGGTCTGCCAGTCGGCACCTTCTGATGCCATCTTGTCGCCCGGCAGCGACTGCCCAATGCCGTAAGCGCCACTGGAGGCGTTGGTGGCAGTGGTGCGCCAATCCGATTCCTTGTTCCACAAGGTGACCAGGGCTGACATTTCGCCCTGACCCCAACCGTAGGAGGGAAGGATGCTTGCGGCGTAGGCCTGGGCGCCGGAGGGATCATCGAGGGCGACGGGTGCGGCCGGGGCTGCTGGAGCAGGGGGTGCCGCGGGCGCGGCCGGTGCGGCGGCCTGGGGCGCGACGGCGGCCGGAGCCGGGGCGGGTGCCTGGCTCGGCGTCGCCGTGGCGCTCGGCTTGGGGCTCGCGCTTGCGCTCGCCGACGGCGTCGCGGTGGCCGATGGCGTGGCTGAGTGATCCGCCGCGCGGGATTCGGATGTGCGGCTCATGTCCTGGGCGTTGAGGGCTTGTCCGGCGGCCTGGGTGGCGGCACCTGCGCCAAGGAACACGGCAACGACGCCGGCAACAACTGCCATGCGCTGGCCGGTGCCGAAGTTCGAGGCAGCTCGCCTCAACGTGGAACGTGACTTGTTTCTCCGGGCAGGTTCGCCGCGGTGGCGCGCAACAGGGCGCGACTGATTCTTGGAACCAGACATGGTGATTGCCTCTCGACGCCTGCGGAGTTAGCTGTCGGATTCGGATGAGGTCATCCGGCCGTGGCCACAGGGAATCGTGGCGGTGCGGCTTCACCCCTAGGGCTCGCTCAACATGAGCGCTTGCCCGGAGACCTGGGTCCCCCGTCTCTGCCTGGACTGTTGGGCACCGGGGAGTGGCAGAGCTCGGCGCCTACCCGGAGGTGGCCGGAAAGATCCGGCGCACCCATTCGACGCTACAGGAGGATCGAGCTTAAGTCACATTTAGGTAACGGAGATCACGACGCCGGTGCGTCGACTTGCGCTCGCTGCGCACCGGAGTCGCACCCTTCTGTCGGCCTTCAGGCCGTGGCGCTCCTGAGCGCCGGAAGCCGCACCGCGAACTCCGTCCGGCCGGGCCGCGACGCCACTTCGACGGTACCGCCATGCGCCTGAACAATGGATTCCACAATCGACAAGCCGAGCCCGGACGTGCCCTCGGAACCGGAGCGGGCGGCGTCGGCACGGGCAAAGCGCGAGAAGATCCTGCCCTGGAACTCAGGCGGGATGCCTGGCCCGTTGTCAGTCACGGTAACCACGGCGCTGCCGTCGGCGGAGCGCATGACGCCCGTGACCACGGTGGTTCCCGCCTCCGTGTGTTTGCGGGCATTGGAGAGCAGATTCGCTAAAACCTGGTGGAGTTGGGTGGTGTCGCCGCGGATCGTGAGGGGATCATCCGGGAGTTTGAGCTGCCAGATGTGCTCGGGCGCCATGACTTTCTCGTCGCTGACGGTCTCGATCACCAACTGCGTGAGGTCCACATCGGTGAACTCGGGGGCCTTTCCTTCGTCCAGCCGGGCCAGCAGAAGGAGGTCCTCCACGAGGGTGGTCATGCGTTCGGACTGGCTCTGCACCCGGCCCAGTGACTTGCGTCCGTCCTCGGTGAACGTCTCCGTCATGCGCAAGAGCTCGGTGTAGCCGCGGATGGCGGTCAGCGGAGTGCGTAGTTCGTGTGACGCGTCGGCCACGAACTGGCGCACCTTTGTTTCGCTTTGCTGGCGCGCCTCGAGGGCGCTGGAGACGTTGTCCAGCATCAGGTTCAAAGCATGGCCGACGCTTCCCACTTCCGTGCTCGGGTGGGCGGCCGACGCCGGAACGCGCACCGCGAGTGCCACCTCACCGGCGTCGAGCGGAAGTTTCGATACCTTCGTGGCGACGTCGGAGAGCTGCTCCAAGGGGCGCATGGTGCGGCGGATCAGCACGGTACCGGCCAGCCCAATCAGGACCAGTCCGCCCAAGGACACCAGCACCATGGTCCACACGAGCGAGGCCTCGGTGTCCTCTTTCGAGGCGAGCGGCAGCCCCGTGATGACAACATCGCCGTAGGGAGTTTGGGCGGCCACCAGCCGGTAGCCGCCATTGGACAGGGTGCGATCAACCGGACGGCCATCATAGGGTAGTGCCAACAGTATTCCGGCGTCACTTGGCGAAAATGGCGTACGGGTGGCGTCGGAGGACAGGAATCCTGCGTCAGCGCTCACTTGCCCATCGAGAATGCGCGCATTCAGCGTGCCGATGCTCTGCCCCCGGGGATCCAGGGGGTCCGGACGGCCGCCCGGGTTGCCTTGCGGCGGGCGGCCATGGGAGGCCTGCATCAATTGCTGGTCCAGCTGCTTCGTGAGGAACACGTCCATGGAGGCGTAGCTGACCACCCCGACGGCACCGCAGATAGCCACGAGGAGTGCCATGGAGAGAAGGATCAAGCGCGTGCGCAAGTGCCAGGTTGAAGGATTGAACCAGCTATGGTCGGTCTGGCGGGGGATACCCGAGAGTGCGGACATTCGGCGCCCCGGCTATTCGGCAGGCTTGATGACGTAACCGGCTCCGCGCACCGTGTGGATCATGGGCGGGTGGTTGGCCTCGATCTTCTTGCGCAGGTATGAGATGTAAAGCTCCACGATGTTGGCTTGCCCGCCGAAATCGTAGTCCCACACGCGGTCCAGGATCTGGGCCTTGCTGACCACGCGCTTGGGATTTTCCATGAGGTAGCGCAGGAGCTCGAACTGGGTTGCCGTGAGCGGGATGTCTTCGCCGCCGCGGGTAACTTCTCGGGTGTCCACGTTCAGCGTCAAGTCACCCACAACCAGCTCGGCCGTGTCCATCGCGGCCACCCCCGAGCGCTGGACCAGGCGGTGCAGGCGCAGCAGGACTTCCTCCATGCTGAATGGCTTGGTGACATAATCGTCGCCGCCGGCGGCCAACCCGACGATGCGGTCCTGCACATCGTCCTTAGCGGTGAGGAAGAGCGCGGGCACCTCAGGCGCAAAGGCGCGGATCCTGCCCAGCAGCTCAACGCCGTCGAACCCTGGAAGCATCACATCCAGCACCAGGACATCCGGACGGAAGTCCTTGGCGAGCTTTACCGCAGCGGGACCATCGCCGGCCACCGCCACCGACCAACCCGCCATGCGTAGGCCCATGCTCATGAGCTCGGCGAGGCTGGGTTCGTCGTCCACCACAAGGGCACGGATTGGAGAACCATCCGGGTGGCTGAGCTGCGGAAGGTTGTTGGTCATGGAGTGCGAGGATGCCATGAGACAACTCTCCAATCTGCCGGTTTGCCAGTGCTTTGCCAATGCTGTGAGCACCCTGTGAGTCCCAGCCTAGCCACCTGTCCAAAGGCACGGTACGCCCAACGCGCTGAGGAGGCTTTTGCGGGGCGGGCAAGGCTGGTTTCGAGCGGGCGGTTCATGCGGTTCGGGCGAGCGTGTGCCGTCACATTCTGCTGGATCATTCCTCAAGCCAGCCGGACGATCCGCGTGATCGCGGGGCACGGTGCTCGCTCGCGGCGAATGATCCAGCAGAATCCAACACAACACCGCGGAAGGTCACAGGCAGCCCTCCAGTTCGACACAGCCCGCACACAGCAAAGCGACCGACGCTGTTTGGGACAAGGACAACAACCGCAACAGTCTTGACTTCAATGGAGAAAACCATGGAACCGCACAACAACCCCTCCCTCCCCGGATCCACACCTGAAAGCGAGCAGCCCCAGCCGGTGATCCGGCCCTTGGACGAGTCCGCGCAGCCGATTGCCGGGGAGCCTCCCGTGGATCAAGCCGCTGGTTGGGGTGCGCCCCAGCAGAGCCAGGTCACCCAGCCCGGCCAGCCTGCCGCTGGTTGGGGTGCGCCCCCGCCGGTCCAGCAGGGCCAAGCCGCTGGTTGGGGTGCGCCCCAGCAAACCCAGCAGCCAGGCCAACCCACCGCCGGGTGGGGTGCTCCGCAGCAATACACCCCCGGACAGCCCCGACCTTCGTTTTTCAAGAATTGGAGCCTGAAGAAGGGGCTCATTGTTGGCGGCGTCGCGGTCGTGGTCGCTGCGGCGGCGGGAGCCGGTGCATATGCCGCCGGAAACGGGTCCGCGGCGGCTGATACCACCAACGCGCAGGGGCCGGGTGCCGGGCAGAACGGCCAGGGCGGATTCGGTGGCCCCGGTGGGACGAACGCAGGTCCGGGCGGGCTCGGGGTGGGCATGGGCGGCCTGAATGCTGCGATCCACTCGGAATATGTGGTCCTCCAGAACGGCAGCTACGTCACCATGGCGGGCCAGCTGGGTACGGTCACCGACGTCTCGGCTAGCTCCATGACGGTCAAGAGCGAAGACGGATTCACCCGTACCTACGCCCTCGGATCGGACGTTGTGGTGGCGGAGGGCATGCGGCAACGGGGGAGCACGACCAGCGGCACCACCTTGACCCTCGCCGATGTGAAATCCGGATCCAGCGTGAGGGTCACTGCGCTCAAGGAATCCGACAAGTACACGGCACAGTCCATCCAGATCGTCACTGCCACTACATCAAGTACCCAAGGAACCGGCACCACCAACTAGGGCGGGTGCCTCTTGCTTCCGTCGTGACCCTCTTTGCCGCGCTTCCTCAGAACGACGCTCTGACCGTGTCGCAAGCGCTTTCCGAAGGCAAAGAAGGTCACGACGGCGGGTCCCGTCAACCTGCAAACCGCGCCTCACCAGCCTTCCGGTGGGGTTGTAGCAGACGATTTGCCAAAGAATTTTCACGAGACGCAGATCCAGGATTGGACAAGGGTTGTTTCATATCTCGAGATTCAAAGGCAAGCGCGTGACGTGACTTAAGATTCAAAGAATGGTCATTCCATCAAATTTTATTCGAATATTGCGCTCAAAGCGGCCAGTGTGACGAACGAGAATGGGTCACATTTGGACATGTGAGAATTGTGATGTGCGGCACAATAGTCCGATTCGTCTCAAAATGTGGACGGTTCGGTGCTTTGTTACTTGCAAGTTCCCTTTGTTACGTTGCACACTTCAAATGTGAACAAGAACTCAACAGCATCTGCAGCCGCAGCGATCGAGCCCAGCACACCCGCTGGTTTTTCGATGAGCTGTTGTCGAATGCATGCCTAACTTAAGACCCCAAGAAGTTTCAGGCATTCGCCCCCTGCCCAGCGTCGGGCGCCCCTCCCCATCTCATTGCGGGGACCAGACCAGCATTCGAAGCCGCGATGACGGCTATTCACTTTGAGGTAAGCAATCCATGTCAGTTGCATCCGGATACGTCCACATCTCCGTCCGTAACGCCAATAAGGCCGCGTCGAACGCCGGCTTGCGTCCCGGCTTCGGCAACCGCCCGGCCTACGCGCAGCCCGCACCACAGGGTGGCGGCCAGGCCCCCGGTTACGTTCCCCAGGGCTACAACCCCAACTCCTACGGCCAGCTCCGCGCCGTTCCCGCCAACGAGGCCTCGCCGATGACTGCACCCACGCCCGTCCTGGCTCCAGCAGACCGCTCCATCCGCCCCGTTGCCAACGACAATGTGGCCCGCGGCTTCGTACTCTACATGGGCATCGACGAAGACACCGCTGCAGCGGCCGGAACGTCCATCGCCAAGCTTGCCCAGGAAATCCGTGCTTACGCGCAGTCCCTCGTTTCCGGCGCCGAGAGCTATGCCGCCGTCGCGGTAGCTCCAGCCGGGGCGCCCGGTTCCGCGCTCGACGTCGTCCGCTCGACTTTCGGTGACCCCACCGTTGGCAGCCGCCAGCGCTCCGAGGCGCTCCGCCCGCAGCCGGCACAGGAAGCGCGCCCGTCCGGTGTCTTGATCGACCTCGCCCGCCGTGAGGTGCACCTCGACGGCGAATCCCTGAACCTCACGTTCAAGGAATTCGAGCTCCTCAACTACCTCGTCGAGAACGGCACCCGGACCGTGGGCCGCGATGAGCTCCTCGAGGGTCTGTGGCGCAACGCCGAAGAGGTCCCCAACGAGCGCACCATCGACGTCCACATCCGGCGCCTCCGTTCCAAGCTCGGACGCCTCGCGAACACGGTCCGCACCGTACGCGGCCAGGGCTACCGCTTTTACGAGCACCCCGAGGTCATCGTCTGGGCCGCTCCGGAATACTCGATCTAGTCTCCCGCTGGCCCAACTAGCTGTACTGCCCAGGGAGGTTGGTTAGCCGGCTGACGGGTGGTTTGTTCCCGGTTGCGGTGTGGGGCCTGTGGTGATTGTAGTAGTGAATCCAGCCGGGCAGGGCCTCTCGGCGGGTCGTTTCGGTCCCGTAGAACTTCGCGTAGGCCCAGCCATCGTTGAGGGTTCGGTGGAACCGTTCAATCTTGCCGTTGGTCTGGGGCCTGTAGGGCCGTGTGCGTTTCGCGGTGATGCCCAGCTCAGCGCAGGCCGCTTTCCACGCATTGGAGACGTAAGCGGATCCGTTGTCCGAGAGCACTCGCTTGGTGGTGATGCCTTGCGCGGCGAACCATGCCACCGCACGTTCGAGGACGGCGATGGCGGTGATGGCCTTCTCGTCCTGGTGGATTTCGGCATACGCCACGCGGGAGTAGTCATCCAGGACTGTGTGCACGTAGGCCGTGCCATTCCTGGGGTGTTTGCTGGAGCGGGTGTAACCGCTGCGAGCGGCCGAAGCCCTGGAGTTCTTCCCGCCTTCGACCCGGCCAAGATAGCGGTGGCCGCCGCCCTCGGGGATGTTCCCGAACTTGGTGACATCGACGTGCAGCATCTCACCGGGGGCTGTGTGCTCGTACCGGCGGATCGGTTCACCCGTGACCCGGTCGATGTAACGGAGCCTGCTGATCCGGCAGCGAACCAGAACGGCGTGCACGGTCGAGGCCGGAATGCCCAGCTGCCCGGCGATCTGCACCGGGCCCAGCCGTTTACGCCACCGCATGGCAACGATCCGTCTGACGAGCTTTTGGGGCGTCTTGGTGGGGCTGTGATGGGGCCGGGATGACCTGTCGCCCATCCCGTCGCGACCGTGCTCAAGGTACCGGGTGACCCAACGCTTAGCGGTGGGCCAGGAAACCATGAACAGCTTCGCTGCTTCAGTGATCGTCCAGTGCTGATCGACGACCAGCTGGGCGAGCTTCAAACGGGCTTTTGGGGTCAACATTGCGTTAGCGTGGGACACGAAGGCCTCCTAGGTGTGCAGCGGTTTCTTAGACAGCTCCACTCCACACCGGGAGGCCTTCGTCATCCCGGAAATTTCAAGCCGTGTCCTCACACGGCCTCAACCAATCTCCCTGGGCAGTACAACTAGCTCGCATTTGTTGTCGTTTACGGGCGTCAAAACGACAACAAATGCGAGCTAGTTGGGATAGTAGGGTGGGGGGATGAGTGAGCATCACATTAAGCGGCTGGTGATCATGCGGCATGCGAAGTCGGATTGGCCCCTCGGGGTGCCGGATCATGAACGACCCCTTGCCGAGCGTGGCCACCGGGAAGCGCCCCTTGCCGGGAAATGGCTCCTCAAGCACCACGTGATTCCGGACTTTATCCTGTGTTCGTCCGCGCTGCGGACCCGCCAGACCTGCACTTGGGTGTGCAGCGAGCTGGGGGACAAGGCGCCGACGCCGAAACTCGAGGACGGTCTGTACGCCGCCTCCGCGCAGCGCATGTTGACCGTCATCAACCATGTGCCGGAAACCGTCACCACTCTCATGATCTTCTCCCACATGCCCGGTGTGCAGGACCTCGCGATGCACCTGGCTTCCCGCGACTCGGACCATGACGCCTACATGGATGCCGCAACGCGTTACCCCACCAGTGCCATGACCGTGATGGAACTGGAGAAACCGTGGGCTGAACTCGATGGGCAGGACGCTCGCCTGACCCACTTCGCAGTGCCTCGCCCAAAATAGCCTCGCCCAAAGTAAAGCCCCACCCAAAGTAAACCCGCGCTCGGCGCGAACTGGCAGCTAATGCCCCTTTCGAGGCGGCAGAGGGCATCTGCTGCCAGCTCGCGCGGGGATGGTCCGAGTTAGCCAACCTCAAGGCCGGCGGCCACATCCTGCAGCAAGCGCACCACGTGGCGGATGCTGGGGCTTGCCGTCATGGTCTTCCGGTACACGATTCCCACTTGGCGTTGCTGCATCGGGTTGACCACGGGCACCGCCACCACTCCGGCGGGGAGCTCGGGCCTGCCGAGCCGCGGCACCAGCGCCACCGCAACACCCTGCTGGACCATGGCGATATGGGTGGAAAAGTCGGGGTCGTAGACGCGGATGTCCGGCACCCGCCCCAGGCCTGCGAGGATCGCCAGCAACGCCTCATTGCAGATGGCACCGGCCGGCGTGCTGATCCAGCTTTCGTCCACCAGGTCGGAAGGCTCGACGGCGGTCCGGCCGGCCAGCGGGTGCGCTGAGTTCAGCAAGACGTCGGCGGTGTCCAGGCAGAGATTCTCGTGGACCATGTTCTCGGGAATGACCAAGGGCACTGAGTGCCAGTTGTGCACGACGCCGAGATCGGCTTCACCGGTTGCGACCCTCTGGACGGCCTCGCGTGGGTCCTCGGCCACCACGCGGATTTCAAGCCCGGAGCTGGATCCACCATGTCCGGAGCCCGCCGCGGCCGAAGATCCGACGGCAACAGCTTGAGCCGTACCCAGTTTCCCCAGCATCGGCCCCACCAGCCCGCGGCAGGCCGTGGAAAATGCCACGAGCCGCAGCACGCCGCTTGGCTTCGCGGGGTCGGCAAGCAGGGTGGCCTGCAGCTCCTCCAACTCGCCCAGGATGCGGCGTCCGTACTCAGCCAACGCCATGCCCCGGTCCGTCAGCAGAACGCCGCGGCCATGGCGCTCCAAGACCGTCACGCCACTCTGCTTCTCGAGCTTCTTGATCTGTTGGGAAACTGCCGAGGGGCTGAAGCCCATAGCCTCTGAGGCAGCCACCACCGAGCCTTGCTGTTCCACTGCTACGAGGGCCCGTAGCGCCGCAATCTCAATCATGAAGCAAACGTACATGATTTGATGCAGAATTCAACGCTGGTGCTTCATCCGCTTGGCTGTCAGAGTTGAATCGTGAATATCCGACACTCAGCACTCGCCGTCCTTGTCGCTGTCCTTTGGGGCCTGAATTTCGTCGCGATCGACTTTGGCCTACACCCCGCAAGCGGGAATGGCAGTCACGGGAGCGGTGGCGCGGCCGACGTGCCGCCGCTGCTGTTCGTGGCCATCCGCTTCGCGCTGGTGGTGTTCCCCTGCATCTTCTTCGTCCGCAAACCGGACGTCAGCTGGAAGGCGATCATCGGCGTCGGGCTGTTCATGAGCGCCGGGCAGTTTGGCCTCCTCTACCTGGGCATGGCCCTCGGCATGCCGGCCGGGCTCGCCTCCCTGGTGCTGCAGGCGCAAGTGCTCCTGACGGTGCTGTTGGCGGCCCGGTTCCTGGGGGAGCGGCCGAGCAAGCGCCAACTGACGGGCGTTGTCCTGGGTGTCGCCGGACTCGCCCTGGTGGCGGTGGGTCGAAGCCTGGTGGCCCCTGTGGTGCCGCTCATGATCGTGCTCGCCGCGGCGTTGTCCTGGGCTGCGGGAAACATCATCGCCCGCAAGGCCAAGGCTGCTTCGGGCCTGGGGCTGGTTGTGTGGTCCGGGGCCGTGGTCCCGCTGCCGCTCGCGGGCTTGTCGCTGATCGTGGACGGCCCGGCCGCCGTCGTCGGGACGCTCACCAACCTTCAGCCAGCGACCATCCTGAGCGCCCTGTACACCGCAGTGTTCGCCTCACTGGTGGGCTATGGCATCTGGAACCGATTGCTCAGCCTCTACCCGAGCTCGGCCGTGGTGCCGTTCACTTTGTTGGTCCCGGTGGTGGGAATGACCGCGGCGTGGCTGCTCATCTCAGAGGTCCCGACGACGGCGGAACTGGCCGGCGGCCTCCTCCTGCTGGGCGGCGTGGCGACCGCCGTGCTGCAGCGGCGCGCTAAGCCTGGGGATCTGGGGGCGCCCGAAGTACGTCAGCGCTTGGGTGCCGGCTTGCGCTGAGCCGGCGATCCCGACGTCGGGCGCTTGGGTGGCGTTGCGGGCGTACGGGGCGCCGGGCGCTTCACGGCCCCCGACGCCGGACGGGCCGCCTGCCGCTGGGCGGGCCTGGCAGGTATCGAGGAAGGGCGCGAAGCAGGCCGCGCCGCTGGCCGGCCAGTGGGGCGGGATGCCGCCGTCGCACGGTTCCTGCGGGATGGCCAGACCGCTCCCACAAACAAGACCAGCAGGGAGCTGCAGCCGGTAAGTGCGGCTAGGTAGAAGTAGATGTCCGAGTCCTTGGTGCTCACGGCGCTGCCCAGGGCATTTTCGTCCTGGTTGAAGGCGAGGCCCCACATGCGCAGGAACGCGATTCCGAACGCGATGAAAAGGATCGAGGAGATGGTTCCAAGAACCAGCATGAAGTACCTGCGACGGGCGAAAACTTCGGCGACGCACGCCAGGTAGCCGAGCGCCAAGACCCCGAGGAAGGTGTACATCACGGTTTCCTCAAGAGTGATGGCGAGCAGCACCAGCAAACCAGCGGACACCACAGCAGAGATGATCGCAAGCTTTCCACTGTTCCCCATGTGACGCATGGGATTAATCATCCCTGACTGGCTGGCAAGCCACGACTGAATATGCAGCAGTTGCCATACCGTTACCGCAGTACGTAGCCGCGCATGATGGTCATGATGGCCGCTATGCTCTGCTCGCGGGTGCGCTCGGGGTTGTACGTCTGCCGGTCAAGGCCCACCACGAAGATCGCTCCGAACATTGCGGCCTCGAGACTGCCCCGGGCAATGCCGGTATCCACGGTGTACGTGGCGGCGACCTTTTCGATGGCCGCACCAATCACACCCAGCAGCTCGCTGCGGAGTTCGACGAAGAGCTTGCCCCACTCGCTGGGCGTCCGCCAGTTCTCGCTGATCCAGAGCCGCGCGAAGGACGGGTAGTCGTCCATGAAGTCCATGGCTTTGCCGAGCATTGCTTCCATGGCCTCGAGCGGATCGGCGTGCAAGCCCTCGATGGTCTGGAGCCGGCCGAGCATGATGTCGACGCCGTGGCGCAGCAACTGGGCGATCAGATCGGACTTGCTGCCGAAGTTGTAATAGACCGTTCCCTTGGACACCCCGGCTGCGGCCGCGATCTCGTCCACCGTGACCCCTGCTGCGCCGCGCTCGCCGATCAGCTCCATGGAAGCGTCGAAGAGGCGCTGCTTGGTCGCGTTGGTGCGAGCGGGGCGGAGCTTCTTTTCCGGGAGCCCGGGACCCGGGCTGCCCGTCTCCGGAAGCCCTGGGACGTCCGGCTCTTGCATGCTCATACCGCGATCTCCGGCTTCAGGGTCTTGAGGGTCCAGAACTTGTGCTTACGGACGGCCAGCGTGGAAAGCGCGGCTCCCAGCACAGTGTAGCCAAGCAGGCCCAGGACAATCGGCCAGATCATGGACAAGTCGCCGCCGTAGATCAGGTGCCGCATGCCGGTCACCACGTAGCCCATCGGCATGATCTCGTGCACCACGTGCAGCGGCATGGGTGTGGTCTGCCACGGGAACGTTCCGCCGGAAGACACCAACTGCAGGACCAGCAGGATCAGCACCACGAACTTTCCAGGAGTCCCCAGCAATGCCACGATGCCCTGGATGAGTGCCGTAAACGCCATGACAGCAGCCAGCATGAACAACCACATCCACACCGGGTGCGCCGCGTTGAGGCCCAGCCCCAGGTCCACCACGAGTGTGAGGATGCTTGCCTGCAGCACGGACACCACGAAGAACGGGAGCCAGCCGCCGACGGCGATTTTCCACGACGGAGCGTTCGAGGCCAAGGCCCGCTGCGTGATGGGCCGCATCGCCTGGACAAGCATGAACACGCCGATCCAGAGGGACAGGGTCAGGAAGAACGGGGCGAGGCCCGCGCCGTAAGACCCTGCCTTGGCCTGGGAAACATTGTTGACCGCCACAGGATCCGCGATCACCTTGGACACCTCGCTCTTTTGGGCGTCGTTCGGGTTCGGGACCTTGCCTGCGCCCTTCGCCAACTCGCTCGCCAAGGTGCGGGATCCGTCCGCGGCCGTCGCGGCACCGCTGGCAAGCTGCGCCGCGCCGTCGTCGAGCTTTGCCGCACCGTCCGCGAGAGCCGCCGTGCCGTTGACGGCAGACTGTTCGCCAGCGGCCAGGGTGGAAGCGCCCGAGCTGAGCTGGTCCGCGCCTGCCGAGGCCTGGCCGATGGCGCCCGTCAGCGCTGGCGTGGCACCCGCAAGCTTGGCGGCGCCCGCACTGACCGCGGCCGACCCGTCTGAAAGCTGCTGGATCTGCGCTGCATCAGCCGAGATCTTGGCTTTGGCATCGGTCACCGGGGCGGATGCGGCGGCGGTGTCGAAGTCGGCCAGGATTTTGTTCGCCTGGTCCTGGGTGATGACCCCGGCTGACACGAGCCTCGCGTTGGAGGCCACCACGCGATCCCTCGCTCCGGCGTCGAACGCTGAAAGCTGCCCGACGACGTCCTGGACTTTCGCGTTCAGCTGCGCGTTTCCGGCGGCTACTTGGGCGGCGCCGTCGGCGAGCTTCTGGGAGTCGGCCGGGAGGGACGCGGTCTTGTTCTTCAGTTCGGTGAGCCCCGCGCTGAGCTGCCCGGCGCCGTCGTTCAACTGATTCGCGCCGTCGCGCAACTTGTTTTGGCCCGCCAGGAGCTCGGACGCGCCGCTGCTGAGCTTGCTGGTGCCGTCGTGGAGGGTGGCCGCCCCGTCACTGAGCTTGCCGACGCCGTCGGCGAGCTGGGAGGCGCCGTCGGACGCTTTGACGATGGAGGCGTGGATGGTGCCGAAGCCCGTGAGGAGTTGGTTGGCGGTTTCCTCGCCAACTTCCTTGGCCACGGTGGAGTGCACTGCGGTGGTGAGTTTGTCCACGATGGTGCTCAGGAGGTAGTTGTTCGCGTCGTTGGTGGTGACGTTGAGCATCGCCTGGTTGGCGGCGTCGAAGCTGCCGGGCGAGACCAGGTTGCTGGAAAAGTCCTTCGGAATCTTCAGGGCGAAGGCGTACTTGCCGGATTCCACGCCGGCGTCGGCTTCTGCCGTGGTGGTCACCCGCTGCCAGTTGAAGACGTGGCTCTCCACGAGGCTGTCGGCAACCTTCTGGCCCGCCTGCAGTTCGGGGCCGTTGGCCGGCTGGGCTCCCGCGTCCTCGACGACCAGGGCAGCGTCGATCTGGTTGAGGTTGCCGTAAGGATCCCAGTTCGCGTACAGATACACGGCTCCGTAGAGCAGGGGCACCATGGTCAGAGCGAGGATGGTCAGCTTAGGCAGGAGCCCGCCGGTCATGCGCTTGAGTTCGGAGCGGGCCAGCCGCAGAACAGTCACTTTGCGGTCCTTTGCAGGGTTTCGGGTACTTCTTCGGGATCTTCTTGCGCGGTTTCGAGGGGTTCGGCCGGTGCCGCGGGCTCGGGTGCCGCCGCGGTGTGGCTGACCGAGTTGCCAATCACCGCGGCCGGTCCGTCCCAGCTGTCCGGGAGGGCAGAGACGACTGCGACGACGGCGAGCGGCCGCCCGGCGTCGTACGCCAACCGCTCAAGCCGCGGGAGCCAGTCCGCAGGGTTCGCGCCGTGCCGGTCCGGGGAATCGAGCACCAGGAGATCGAGGGCGGGATCCGCGAGGGACAGGGCCATCAGGAGCTCGAGGCGGCGGTCCGCGGGGAGCTGCTCAATCCACAGCCCGGCGATGTCCTCGAAGCGGTTGACCTTGAGCCACGGCTTGCTCAGGAGGGCGCCACGGTAGCGGCGGGGGATGAGGGAGAGGTCTTCGGTAACGAGGTCGCGGACGCTCAAGTGCTGCTCGGGCTCGTTGACGCCGGGAGCGTCAATCAGGGCGCTCGCGGCCCGGATATTCTTGGTCTTCGCGGAGTTGTCCCAGGTCAGGAGGCCTTTGCTGGGTTTCATCCGGCCGCTCAGCGCAAGTGCCAATGCCGTGCGCTGGTCCTGACCGTCGCCGCTGACCAAGAGGAGCTCGCCGCGCCTCGCTTCGAGGGAAGTGGGAGGCAGGAGATCGTCCCGGCGGCCGTCGATCTGGAGTTGCTGTGCAGACAGCACAATTGGACCTTTCGCAGAACTTGTTATCTGCTCCAATCGTAACTGAACTGACTAGTCAGTTCAAATAGAGCTCAAACTTCGCGACTATTCGGCCCGCGTGAATGTCCCCAGTCCGGTGCTGTCGTAGAAGTCTAGGGTGACGCTTGGCGACGGACCGCCGCTGCTAGCTGCAAAAATTGCCCCCGCCAGACCGTTGCCGTTCTCTCCGATGGATTCAAAGCTGAAAGTGTCGCCGTCAAAGTGGGTGAGTGGGAAGGTGGTGGGGCTGCCGGCTGGTCCCATCTTGAGCGCGAGTTTTCCGTCCTGGTCGAGGACCACGAGCGGGCCGTAGTAGGGGTTGGCATATGTGCCCGTGTACGTAACGTTTGCCCTGGCCGGAGCAGGGTTGGTGGGAACTTTGGTGTAGTCGACCTTTGGTTTCTCGGAGGCATCGATCTGCTTGAAGACGCCAGCGGTGAATGCCAGCCAATCGACTGTGGGTACGCCGTGCTGCGCTGCGTCCAGGAAACCTGCGGTGATTGCTTCAGGAATGCCCTGCGGGCGCCCGTTGGTCAGGGCCACAATGGCCAGCTGCTCGCCGGGGAGCATGGCAACAGCGGTGGCGGTGCCAAGATTGAACGCACCGGAGTGTCCCAGCTGGACACGGGCCTGATCGTCATAGGAGACGTTCCAGCCCAGCCCATAGAAGCGGGAACGGACGGCCGGAGCCGGCGCAGGTCCGGAAACCGCATGCGGAACGTGGGTCGTTTGGAGCGCGGTTGGATCGATGACGGGCTTGCCGCCATAACTGCCGTTGCCGAGTTGCAGCCGGAGCCATTGCGCCAGATCCCGCACAGAGGAACTCGCACCCCCAGCCGGAGCCTCGGAATCGGCGTCGCGGTGGTACTTCGCTGCCCATTGCTTGTTCCCGAGCGGGACGTGAATGATTGCCTTGTCCGACGCTTTGTCGTAGTCCGAGTTGCGGTAGCTGCTTGCTGACATGCCCAGCGGCCGGAACAGGATTTCGTCGGCCAAATCCTCCCAGGACATTTTCATCGCTTTGGCGGCTGCCTCGCCGCCTGCCGTGTAGCCGAAATTGCTGTAGTTGTAGCTGGACCGGAAGGTATCAAGCGGCTCCTGATTGAGGTGGCTGAGGATGTACGCGCGGTCGAATCCGAGGTCTTCCAGCAGATCACCCGACCCTGTTTTCAGCCCGCTCTGGTGTGACATGAGGTCGGCAAAGCTGGCATTTCGCGTGACGTAGTCATCCTTGAGGGCAAAGCCCTTGTCATATTCAATGACGGGATCGGTCCATTTGAGGAGTTGCCTCCCCACTATGCCGGCCACCACGGTTGACGCCAGGGGCTTGGATACCGAAGCAAGCTTGAACACCGTGTCAGGACCGATCCGCTCCGGCTTCCCGATCTCCCTGACGCCGAAGCCCTTGGAGTACACCACCTCGTCCCGGTACACCACGGCCACCGCCATCCCCGGCAACCCGGTTTTATCCATGGCGTCTTGGATCAGACCGTCGAGCTTGCTCAAAGCATTGTTGACCCTAGCCCGGTCCAGCAGCGGTTCGATCTGCCCCGGCGGGGCCGGGAGCAGTGCGGCCGACGCCTGCGACGCGGGCTTTGCGGATTCGGCAGTGCAAGCCGAAAGTACCGAAATGCTGGCTACGCTGGCCGCTCCGAGCCCAATTGTCTTTAGCAGCGCACGTCTATCCGGAGAAATATCCATGAATGCTCACAATCCGTACTTCTCCAATAGGCGCAGCCACACCTCGCTGATGGTCGGGAACGACGGCACAGCATGCCACAGCCGATCCAAGGGAACTTCGCCCACGATCGCGATGGTCGCGCCATGCAAAAGCTCGGCTACTCCAGGCCCGGCGAACGTCGCGCCCACCACCACCTTCCGGTCCTCGTCCACCACCAGTTGTGCCCAGCCTTCGTAATTTTCCGAGTGCAGCTGGGAACCAGACACGTTGATGGGGAGTTCCACCGAGCTTGCGTTGATGCCCTTTTGCAGCGCCTGCTTGAGGCTAGGGCCCACGGATGCCACTTCCGGATCCGTGAAGACCACGCTGGGGATCGCATATTCGTCGGCCGTTTTTGCGAGGGCGCTCCAGGGCTTCGGGGCGCCGTGGAGGGTTCCCTTGGCGCGGGCAACGATGGCATCGCCGGTTGCCCGCGCCTCGTACTTGCCCTGGTGCGTGAGGAGGGCGGCTCCCGCTGCATCGCCGGCCGCGTAGAGCCACAGCCCGCTGGTGCCGTCGCTGGCGGCGCCCTCAACCAAGCCGCTTGAGTCCGTGGTGAGGCGCAAAGGCTTGCCCTCTTCGGCGTCGAGCCCTACGTTCTCGAGTCCCAAATTATCAAGGGCCGGCCGCCGACCTGTCGCCACCAGCAACTCGTCAGAGTTCAAGACTGTCCCGTCGCCAAGGGTGACGCTGAAGGCATCGTCCGTGTTGTGTTCGACGCGCGTGGTGTCTGTCCCAAGGTGGAGATCGACGCCGTCCGCCCGGAGCCCCGCCGCAACTAGCTTGGCGGCTTCCTCGGGGAACGTGCTGAGCAGCCGGCCGCGCGCAACCAGCGAAACCGACGAGCCCAGGCGGGCGAAAGCCTGGGCAAGTTCGACGCCGGCAACTCCGCCGCCCAGCACCGTGAACCGTTCGGGGATGTGCCGCGCAGAGGTGGCGCCGCGGGTTGTCCAGTAGGGGACGTTGCGCAAGCCGTCGATTTTCGGGATGAGTGGTGTGGATCCGGTTGCCACAACGACGGCGTGATGGGCCTTGAGCGAGTAGCTGTTGCCGTCCTTGCCATCCACTTGGACTTCGCGGGGGCCCGTGATGCGTGCTCTGCCCCTGATGAGTTCGATGCCCGTGTCCACGAGCCACTTCACCGCGCCGTCGTCCTGCCATTTGTTGGTGAAGTAGTCGCGATACTTCAGGACGGGCGCGGCATCCAGGACCTTCGTGACGGAGTCCGATGCTCCGGGCACTGATTGTGCTGTGTGCAAGGCAGTTCCTGGGCGAAGGAGCGCTTTGGACGGTATGCAGGCCCAGTAGGAGCATTCCCCTCCGACGAGCTCGGCTTCAACAATGGCCGCGGTAAGGCCGCCCCGGACCACTCGGTCTGCAACGTTTTCACCCACGGCACCAGCGCCGATCACGATGACATCGAATTCCCGGATATTCTCCTCAGCCATGGGAGAAGCCTACGCCCGGACACAGGCTGGGATCAGGGACCCGACGATGCATTCTGCTGGATCATTCCTCGGCGCGGAACCGCGGGGCCTGTATTTGCGCGGATCTTTTTTGGTGGGATCCGAATGATCCAGCAAAATCATGCAGGGTCGGGACGGCCGGAGGCTTCTAGGCGTCCATTGCGCCCTTGAACCAGCCTGTGATGCTGGCCGGATGCGTGATGGCGGTACCGACGACGACGGCGAACGCACCGGCGTCGAGGGCCTGGAGGGCTTGCGCGGGGGTATGGATGCGGCCCTCGGCGATGAGCGGCCTGCCTAGCCCGGCGCCGGCGATCTCCGCGAGAAGCCCAAGATCGGGACCGTCCGTCTTGGGACGCTCCCCGGTGTACCCGGCCAGAGTAGTACCGATCAGGTCAGCGCCCGCTTCGACGGCGGCCACCGCATCAGCGTAGGAACCGCAGTCAGCCATGACCAAGGCATGCGATTCGGCGTGGATTCCATCAACGGTTTGCTTGAGGGTCAAACCGTCGGGACGGGCGCGTCGCGTGCCGTCAATCGCCACGACGTGGGCGCCGGCATTCGCGACGGCGAGGGCATGCCGGAGTGTCGGGGTGATGAAAACGCCGTCGTGCCCGTCCTTCCAGAGCCCGATCACCGGAACCTCCACAGCCGCGCGGGTGAACTGGACGTCCGAGATGCCCTGGACCCGGACTGCCGCGGCACCGCCGATAACCGCCGACGCCGCCACCTGGCCGGTAGTCCGGGGATCGCGCATGGGCTCGCCCGGGTAGGCCTGGCAGGAGACAATCAACTGCGAGCGGAGGGCTTCGAGGCCATCGGGGGTCAGGATCATGGGGTGTCTCCTTGCGAGGGTGTTCGGGTGTTTGAGTGTCAGGTCAAGACGAGCTTGGCAGCGCCCACAATGGCTGCGGTATTGCCTAGCGCCGCGCGAAGCACGGGAATGTCAGCAAGCGGGCCCATCAGCTCTTTGCGCAGGGCGCGTTCCATGGGTTTCCACCAGAAACCTCCCGCATCTGCCAAGCCCCCGGAAACCACTACTGTCTCCGGATCGAGGATGTTGACGAGTCCGCCGATCGCCTGCCCGGCGGCGCCCGCGCCCGCACCGATGGCTTTGATGGCGGCAGCATGGTTGGCGGCAGCATTCTCAATCGAGGCGGCACGCGCCAGCGAAAGCTGGGCCAGCGCAAACACGGCACGCGTATCAGGGACCTCGGGGGAGCCGCCGAAACGGAGGAATGATTCGTGGATGGCCGGGCCGGAAGCGATCGCCTCGACGTGGCCCGAGCCGCGGCACACGCACGGGAGCGCTTTGCCCTCGTGATAGGCGTACGGCGAAGCAAAATGTCCCACATGCCCACCCACAAAGTGATGCCCCAAAACAGGAGAGCCGTCCAGCACAAAGCTGCCGCCCACACCCGTTCCGAAAGCCACCATGAGCGAACTCGAAGACCCCGCAGCCGCACCACGCCACGCCTCACCAAGAGCATGGGCATGCACATCGTTGACCGCACGGACCGAACCCCGAGGCAAGCCAAGGAGTTGCGCCAAACCCCCCGTCAACCTGGTCCCGGCCCACCCCAGAATCGCGTCAGTCGCCGAAACGACCTCACCATTCACGGCATCGATGACTCCGGCCGAACCCACGCCAACACGCCCGACGTCGATTCCCTCACCCGCCGCACGCCGCATGAGCCGCCCCACGAGCGCCGCAGTCGCCCTCAAAATAGCGTCGCCCCCGCCCCGATTCAGCGTAGGAATCTGCTCCGAAAACAACACCTCCCCATCGGCCCCCACAACCCCCGCGGCAGTCTTCGTCCCACCAAGATCAACCCCGACCACGTACATCATGTTTGTCCTCCGGATCGTTCGATTGCTGGGTTCATTGTTGCTGCGGTTGGTCTCGGTCAGGTGAGTTCTGGTTTCGGCGGTGCCTGAGCTTCGATTCGTCTCTGCTCAGGTTAGTTGTGGCTGGGTCAGCGCGGACCCATCATTTCGCCGGCGCTTAGACACCTCCCGACGTTCCGCTAAGGTCGCTGGGCGACCTCCGCAGAACTCTGGTCGGCGATGCGCGCCTACACGAAACAATGCGCCCACGCTTTGCGCTGTCGGCTCACCTGACGCTGCGAACCGTCGGCCCACCGTCGGCCCACCGACCGACCGCCGCGCCGACTGATGCCGACGTCCCCGAAGCGATAGGTGACCCGATCGCCCGAGTGCCGGAGGGACGGTTCCGGCGTAAAACGAGTGACGGCGGCACCGTACGGATCCCGGCCCCACCACGAAGGTTCCGCATTCGCCCGAGTGTCGGAGGGACGGTTTTGTGTAGTCCCGTATCGCCGACCAAAGCTGCATGGACGTCGCTCAGCGACGGGAATGCAGCGTCGGGAGGTGTCTAAGGGACGGCAAAACTGGTCCTGCGGCACGACCCGACCACGTCAACAATCTGAGGTGAGTGACGGCAACAGCTCAAGTCACGGCAACAAGCTGAGGTAAGCGAGCCGGACAATAGCGGACTAAACCAGGCCGTTGCGCTCGAGGATCGTGCGGATTGCTGAGGTTTCTTCGGCGTTGAGGGAGAGCATTGGGGCGCTCATGGTGTTGGATTCGATGATGCCCATGATTTGGAGGGCGGTCTTGAAGGCGCCGAGTCCTGCTGCGCCGCCGGAGACTCGGCCGTTGGGGGTGTAGACGATGTCGAAGAGGTCGGCCAGGCGGTCTTGCTCGGCGGCGGCTGCGGTCCAGTCTCCGTCCTGGGTGGCGTCGAACAGGCGGCGGTAACCGGCAGGGTCGACGTTGCCGAGGCCGGGGACCACGCCTTGGGCTCCGGCGAGGAGGGCGCCGTCCACAACTATTTCGTGGCCCGTGAAGATGTCGAAGTTGGGGATGTCCTTGGCTGCGAGGATGAGTTGGCGGAAGGAGACGTCGTCGCCGGATGAGTCCTTGACGCCTGCAATCACACCGTCGCGGCCGAGACGGACCAGGAGCTCGGTGGGCAGTTTGAAGTGGGTGCGGACGGGGACGTCGTAGGCGAAGATCGGCTTGTCCACTGCAGCGTGGATGCTGCGGAAGTGGGTTTCGGTCTCCTGGGCGTTGCCGATGGCGTAGTACATGGAGGTGACCACGATTGCGTCGGCGCCGAGGTCCACAACCTTGCGTGCTTCTTCGATGACGCGGTTGGTGGTTTGTTCGTTGGCGCCCACGATCAGTGGCACCGCGCCGGCGTTTGCGTCGGCGATCGTGGAGACGACGAGTTCGCGCTCTTCGTTGGTCATGTAGGGGACCTCGCCCGAGGAGCCCAACACGAAGAGGCCGGACACGCCGCCGTCGAGCAGGTGCTTGGTGACGTTCTTCAGGGACGCGGTGTCAACGCGGCCGTCTGCGTGGCGGGGGGTGATGACCGGGGGAATGACGCCCTGGAACTGAGTAGACACAGAAATCTCCATTGTTTGGAACTGATTTGTTTGGATCTGGATGGGAAAACTAGGTGTGGAGCAGGCTGGGCGCGGCGCCGAGCAGCTTCTTGGTGTAGTCGTTGCTCGGGTTGTCGAAGACCTGGGCGGCCGGGCCTTCCTCGACGATCTGTCCGAAGTACATGACGCAGATGCGGTCGGAGACGTAGCGGACGGTCTGGATGTCGTGCGAAATGAACACCATGCCGAGGTTCAGCTGGGTTTTCAGGTCGGACAGCAGGTTCAGGACTTGGGCGCGGACGGAAACGTCGAGGGCCGACGTCGGCTCGTCCGCCACGATGATGTCCGGGTCCAAGGCGAGGGCACGGGCGATCGCCACGCGCTGGCGCTGGCCGCCGGAAACTTGCGACGGCGTGACCTCGGCCGCCGATTGCGGCAAGCCCACGAGGGCCAGCAGTTCCTTGACCTTGTCCGAGCGCGACGCGGCGTTGCCGATGCCGTGAACCTGCAGGGGATCGGTGAGGATGTCCTGGATGGTCATGCGCGGATTGAGTGCCGTGGCCGGGTCCTGGAAGACCACGGATACGGCACGCCCGAATTCCTTGCGCATCCGGGCGCTGCGTTTGATGGCCGGCTTGCCGTGGAAGAGCACCTGGCCCGACGTCGGGGCCTGGAGTCCCACGAGCACTGAAGCGAGCGTGGACTTGCCGCAGCCGGACTCGCCGACAATGCCGACCGTTTCGCCGCGGCTGATGCTGAAGTCCACCCCGTTGACGGCTTTGACGATGTTGGGCCGGAAGAGGCCGCCCGTGCGGGCCGGGTGGTGGACCTTGACGTCTTTGAGCTCGATGACCGGCTTGCCGGTTGAAACACTCACTTCGCGTCCTCCTTCAGGTGGCTTGCCCAGTAGTGGTCCCTGTCCGCTCCGCCGCCGGCGGGTTCAACAACTGCGAGGACCAGTTGCTGGTCCGGGTCTGCGTCGGGCCGCAACGAGCGGGCCGCAAAGCGGTCGCCCGGGGCGAAATCGCGCGGCGACGGGACGGTGCCGGGGATCTGGTGGAGGCGGACGGCGTCGGCCTCAATCGAAAGGACTGCGCCCAACAAACCGCGTGTGTATTCGTGCCGCGGGTTCTGCAGTAGCTCCGAAGCCTGTGCGGATTCCACCACCTGGCCGGCATACATGACGGTGATGCGGTGGGCCAGGGAGGCAACCAGGGCGAGATCGTGGCTGACGAAGACCATCGCGAAGCCGAGCTGTTCACGCAGTTCGTTGAGCAGATCCACTACCTGCTTTTGGACCGTGACGTCCAGGGCTGTGGTGGGTTCGTCTGCCACCACGATCTTCGGCGAGCGGGAGAGCGCCATGGCGATCAGTACGCGTTGGCGCTGGCCGCCGGAGAGCTCGTGCGGGTAGCTGGCGAGCGTGCGGACGGGATCTAGCTTCACCATTTCCAGCAGCTCGGCGGGGGTCTTGCGGCCGCCGCGCCTGGTCAGCTGGGTCATTTGCTCCTTGATCTTCATGGACGGGTTGAGCGAACTCAGCGCATCCTGGTAGACCATGGCGATCTGTTCGCCGCGCAGGCCTTGGTAGGCCTTGGCGTTGCTGTGCTTCGAGCCGGAATCCAGGAGTTCCTTGCCATCGAAGGTGATGGACCCGGTGATCTCGGCGGTCTTCGGCAGGAGGCCCATGATCGCGAGGGACGTGATGGACTTACCGCAACCGGATTCGCCCACCAGGCCCATGGTTTCCCCTTCGCGGACGGTGAACGAGACGTTGTCCACGATGGCGGTTTCGCCGAAGCGGCCGGGGAAGCGGATGGAAAGGTTCTTGACCTCCAGCACGTTCCGGGAGCCGGCGGGGACCTGGGGAAGCCGGTCCGTGCGCTTCGCCTCAATGGATGCGAGGAGCTCGAGTTCCCGATTCAGCGCCGACATGGGGTCCAGCAGTGCATGCGGATTCTCTACTGCGAGCCTCGGATTGTTCAGGACACGAGTATCGTTCAGGACCGACGCCGCGTAGTCCTCTTCCGAGAGCGGATCGCCGTTGGCGGGGCGAACGCCGTCGAGCTCGTGCTGTTCCACCACGGAAGACTGGGCTACCGACGTCGCGATCTCGGTATCGACGGCGGCACCGGCCACCGCCGCGCCCGCAAAGGCAGCGGCAGCACCGTCGTCGTCCTTCACGACCGGTGCCTTCCGCAGTTTCGGGTTCACCATGGCGTCGGTGAGGCCCTCGGCGAGGATGTTCAGCGCAAGGACGGTGAGCAGGATGGTGAGGCCGGCGAAGGTGGTTGCCCACCAGCCGCCGGAGAGGACCAGGTTGCGGCCGTAGGAGATCACGTTGCCCCACGACGGCGCAGGATCCTGGACACCGGCGCCGAGGAAGGACAGGGAGGCTTCGAGGATGATGGCGTCGGCCACCATGACCGTGGCGAAAACCAGCACCGGGGCCGCGGTGTTGCGGACGATGTGCTTGAGCAGGATGTAGGCGCGGCCGGCACCCATCACGCGTTCGGCGCGGACGTAGTCTTCACCGTATTGGGAGAGCACATTGGCGCGGACCACGCGGGCAAGCTGGGGGGTGTAGATGATGGCGATCGCGACGATGATGGTGGGCACCGAGTTGCCGAACGCGGCCAGGAGTACGGCTGCCAGGGCGATGCCCGGGAACGCCATGAGGATGTCCATGAGGCGCATGATGATCTCGCTGACGGCCTTGCTGGACGTCGCGGCGAGCGAGCCAAGCACGGCGCCGACGACGATCGCAAGGGCCACTGCGCCGAGGCCGATCATGAGCGAAGACTGTGAGCCGTAAATGAGCCGGGAGAAGACGTCGCGGCCGAGGCGGTCGGTGCCGAAGAAGTGGTCGCCGTCCGGAGCTTGCGCCGGAATGAACGTTTCCAGGGGATCGTGTGGCGCGATGATCGGCGCGAAGATCGCAGCCAGGGCGATGACCACGAGGAACAAGAGGGCAAAACGTGATCCCCAGGGGAGGGACTTGAAGCGGACGCCCGCGGCGCTGAGCCGTTCAGCAAGTTTGCTGCGCATGGCTATACCGTCCTGATTCGGGGGTTGATGAGCAGGTACAGGAGGTCCACCACGATGTTCACCAGAACGAAGGTGACCGAGATGGTGAGGACCACGCCCTGGACCAGGTTGACGTCCAGGTTGGTGATGCCGTTGAGGATCAGCTGGCCCATGCCGGGAAGGGCGAAGATCATTTCAATTACGACGGCGCCGCCCAGGAGGTAGCCGATCCTGAGTCCCAGCACGGTCACCGGAGTCACTAGCGCGTTACGCAGGACGTTCCGGGAAACCACCTCGCGGTAGGGGACCCCGTTGCCGATGGCAGTGCGGACGTAGTCACGGTCCAGTTCCTCCACCATGGACGTGCGGACCACGCGGATCAGGGAAGCGGAGACCGGAATGCCGAGCGCGAGGGCCGGGAGCGCCATCGAGTTGAGCCAGCCGCCAAAGCCGGACTCCGGCGTCGCGATTCCACCCGAGGGAAACAGCGGGTTGTCACCAAGCGCGAACCACTGGATGAGCAGGATGCCAAGCCAGAAGGACGGGGTGGCGATGGCCGCGATGGAGAAGATCCGGACCAGCTGGTCCTGCCACTTGTCGCGGTACAGGGCGCCGATGATGCCGAAAACCAAGGACAGTACGACGGCGATGATCACGCCGAGGAAGGTCAGCTGGAGCGTCAGCGGGAAGGCCGAAGCGATCATGCTTGCCACCGACTTTGACGGCGGGGTAGTCACGCCAAGATCGAGCTGAAGGAGCCTGCCCAGGAAGCGGAAGTATTGGACGAACAGGGGATCGTTCAGGCCGTTGTCCTGGCGGTACTGCTGTTTGGCGGCCTCGCTGGCGCCTTCGCCGAGGGCCGAGCTGGCCTGGTCGCCTGGGGCTGCTTGAAGGACGAGGAAGACCAGCAGCGTGATGCCCAGGATCATCAAGGGCAATGCTGCGAGCCTGCGTCCAAGCAGACGCAATATCATGACCAATTTGTTCTCCGGTTGCTTTGGTGCGGCCGCTTCGTGGCGGTCTCGCGGGGTAGTGCTTCTGAGGGGTGCGCCCCGCCCAACTAGCTCGCAGTAAGTGTCGTTTTGAGCCGTCTAAACGACAACAAATGCGAGCCAGTTGGGCGGCTCAGCGTGTGGTGTGGTTAGGCGGTGCGGCCGACGCCGATGAAGGACAGTCCCGTGGTGGGCAGCGGCTTGAAGCCTGAGAGCTTCTTTTCGTCCCATGCACTGGGAAGCTGGCGGTGGAAGATCGGGTACAGCGGGACTTCGTCGGAGACGAGGTCCACGATTTGGCCGGTGATCTTCTTCGCGTCGCCGGCTGCGGCCTGCGAGCCCTTGTCCATCAGGCCCTGGAGGGTGGCGCTTTCCGGAGTGGTCCAGTAGGCGCGCTTGGCCATCCAGGTGGCGCCGGAGTAGAACCAGCTCAAGAGCAGGTCCGCGTCGTTGCCGAAGACGGAGGGGTCGCCCGGGGCCGCGACCACCGAGAAGTCGGCCTTGCCAACCCTGTCTGAATACAACGCGCCGGACTGCAAGTTCTTGGCGGTGACCTTGACGCCGGGGATCTTGTTCCAGGACTCTAGCATCAGCGGGGCAACGTCCTTGACCCAGGCGGTATCCGTGGTGATCAGCTCGAATTCGAGGTTGCTCACGCCGGCCTGCTTCAGGAGGTCCGCGGCCTTCTGGGGATCGTAGCCGTAGACGTTCTTGGCCTTGACGTAGTCCGGGTGGCCCTCCTGGAAGTACGACGACGCAGCCTTGGCATTTCCGAACAAGGCCTTCTTGATGATGGCGTCCTTGTCCAGTCCATAGTGGAGTGCCTGGCGGACCAGCTTGTTGTCGAACGGGGCCTTGGCGCAGTTGAACATCAGGAACAGCATGCCGAAGGACTGTACGGATTCAACCCGGGTTTTGGACTTGAGTCCGTCCATGTCCAGGTAGGGCACGTCTTCGATCGCCTGGACGCGGCCCGACTGGGCTGCCGTGACACGGGCTGCCGCGTCCGAGAGCAACAGCCAAGTCATGCCCTTGGCGAGCGCCGGCTTGGGGCCGTTGTAGTCGGCGAACGCTTCGAAGACGATCTTGTCGTCCTTGACTGCCGAGATCAGCTTGTAGGGGCCGGAGCCGACGGGCTTGGCATCGAATCCCTTCGGATCGGCCGAGGCCAACGCCTTCGGGACCACCTTCACCACGGAGATTCGCGGTCCGAAGCCGGGGAAGGGGTACTTCAGCGAGAACTCGACCGTCTTGGCATCGAGGGCTTTGACGTCCTTGATGAATGGAATGAACTGGGAGAACAAGGACTTGTTGGCCGGGTCCATCACGCGGGTGAAGGAGTAGACAACGTCGTCGGTGGTGACAGGGGCGCCGTTGTGGAACTTGGCACGGTCGCGGATGGTCACCTGGTACGTGGTGTCGTTGACCTTCTTGGGGTCGCTGGCAGCCAACGCGTTATAGGGCTCGCGGGTGGCCGGGTGGAGTTCCACGAGGCCTTCGAAGATGTGCAGGTTGGCGGCCTGCGGCGTGGCACCGGAGGACGTCAGGGGATCGAAACCTGTGGACAAGGCATAGGAGATGCCCGCTTCGATGGTGAGGTCCTTGTTGACGGTCGCAGTGTTGTTCGCTGCGCCCGTGGTGGTGGAGGCAGGACCGCCACATGCAGACAGGGTGGCCGTGAAGGCCGCAGCAGCGCCCGCCGCTGCGGTCAGCTTGAGGAAGTTGCGTCGGCTGGCGTCGCTGACCAGCGGCAGTTTGTTAATCGTGTTGCTCATAAGATGCCTCACCATTCAAGTTTTTCTGGTTATCGGATGTAGGACATCCGATGCTCGTAAAGAAACTGTAAGGGCGGTCACATGAAGTCGTCAAGCGAGATCTGGATCACTGGTGACCCGGCGAGCGGCCGCGGCACTGCCGGCGAGCGGCCGCGGCACTGCCGGCGAGGTGCAGCCGGTGACCGCTTGGCCGCCGTTTACCTTGCGAGGTTCGGCCTGGGGCTCAGCCAAGGTTCGGTCAAAAATAAGGGCGAACATCTATCAAGGAGATGGGACATCCGATATTGTATGTTGCGAAGCACTATATTCACGGTGGGCGCTAGGCTCACCTCAACATTAACACTGCACTGATTCCTTGTCCCCGGTCCTGAAAGGGTCCGGGCCGAGGATGGGTACTTTTGCAAGGAGAGCCATGACCACTTCCGGTGTCGTTCCGCAGGCGCGGTTCAGCGCACAGGCCCGGCTCAGGGCCCTCCAGTCGGACATTATGGAATTGATCCTCGAACGCGAGCTCGAGGCGGGCGATCCTTTGCCCACGGAAAATGAACTCTCTGTGGCGTTGGGGGTAGGGCGCAACACCCTGCGCGAATCCTTGAAAGTGCTGCAGGCCCTGGGTGTCATCGAGATTCGCCATGGCTTTGGCATGTTCGTCGCCCCAAGCAACTTCGAGGCTCTCGCTGACGGCCTGACGTTCCGGGGCCGCTTGTCGCTGCGCCACCAGGGGCTCGAGGCGCTGCAACTCGTGGACGTGCGCCAGGCCCTCGAGTCGGGGCTGATCGGCTCCTCCATGGAGGTGATGACCACTGAGCAGCTCGCCATGATCGAAGAGGCCGTCAAGCAGATGGAGGAGCTCGCACACGCCGGCGAGAACTTCGTGGCCGCCGATGCCGAGTTCCACCGCCGGCTGTTCGAGCCGCTGAACAACGAGCTCCTCATCAACCTCATGGGCGTTTTCTGGAAGGTCTACCGGAAGATCCACGTGGAGATCGGCTCCGCCAACGAAGATCTTGTAGCTACCGCGGCCATGCACCGCAGCATCTATACCGCCGTCGCGACTGGGGACAAGACCGCGGCTGCCGAACTGCTCAACCGTCACTTTGACGGAATCCGCCGCCGGATCAGCGAGGCCGTCGCAGTCTGAGCCTGGCACCCGAGCGCAAGGGCCGCCGTCGTACTTTTTCATGAAGTACGACGGCGGCCTTGTCTTTTGTGTGCGCGGTTCCGCCAGGAAGGCGTGACCCAAGTAGCTCGCACTTATTGTCGTTATGAGGGCTCAAAACGACACCTGCTGCCAGTCAGTTGGGGGAGTGTCGGCTTAACGAAGAAGACCCGCACCGGAGTCGGTGCGGGTCTTCATTTGTGCGCCCAGAGGGATTCGAACCCCCGGCCTTCTGTTCCGTAGACAGACGCTCTATCCAGCTGAGCTATGGGCGCATCTTGGTGATTCTCGGGAGTTTCAAACTCGTTCCCCCCTCGAACCTCAATAAACTTTACGCGAGATCCCCGTTCGTGCCAAATCAGCGCGGTGTAATCTACCTAACTAGACCGGTCTATGTGACCTTAGTCACTAAATTTGGCGAATCCCTGACGCAGATCCTTGATTTTTAGGGGTTTTGCTCCGAAATGGTCAAGAGATCCTATGTCCGAACCCAGATTGGTCTACTCCGCGACCCCTAGCATTTAGGACACACCACTGAACCCGAGGAAGGGAACCACGATGGGCGATCTGGCGCGACTGCCGCTGCTTGAGAAGGCACCTACTACGCATGCACGCCTGTTGGCCTGGGTGGAGGAAGTAGCCGAGCTGACACAGCCGGACCGCATCCACTGGGTTGACGGCAGCGAAGCTGAAAACAAGAAGCTGACCGACGAACTCGTCGCGGCCGGCACCTTGAAGAGACTGAATCCGGAGACGTTCCCGAACTCCTTCGCCGCATTCTCCGATCCTGCCGATGTTGCGCGTGTGGAAGAGCAGACCTTCATCTGCTCCGAGAACGAGCGCGATGCCGGCTTCACCAACAACTGGATGGCCCCGGCCGAGATGAAGCAGAAGCTGCGCGGACTGTTCGCCGGCTCCATGCGCGGCCGCACCATGTACGTCATTCCGTTCGTGATGGGCCACCTGGATGCCGAAGATCCGAAGTTCGGCGTCGAGATCACGGACTCCGCCTACGTTGTTGCCTCGATGCGCATCATGGCCCGCATCGGCACCGATGTCCTTGAGCGCATTACGCAGACCGACGCTTTCTTTGTCCCCGCGTTGCACTCTCTGGGCGCTCCGTTGGAAGCCGGCCAGGCAGACGTCGCATGGCCTTGCAACCCGGACAAATGGATCGTGCACTTCCCGGAAGAGCGCTCCATTTGGTCCTTCGGCTCGGGTTACGGCGGCAACGCCCTCCTCGGCAAGAAGTGCTACGCCCTGCGCATTGCGTCCGTCATGGCCCGCGACGAAGGCTGGCTGGCCGAGCACATGCTCATCCTGAAGCTGACTTCGCCTGAGCAGAAGACCTACTACATCTCTGCGGCGTTCCCCTCCGCTTGCGGCAAGACCAACCTGGCCCTTCTGGATCCCACTATCAAGGGCTGGAAGGTGGAGACGCTCGGCGACGACATCACCTGGATGCGCTTCGGCAAGGAAGGCGAGCTCCGCGCCGTCAACCCCGAGGCCGGCCTGTTCGGCGTCGCTCCCGGCACCGGTTGGGGCACCAACCCCAACGCCATGCGCGCCATCGCCAAGGGCAACAGCATCTTCACCAACGTCGCGATGACCGACGACGGCGGCGTGTGGTGGGAAGGCATGACGGAGGAAACACCGGCGCACCTGACTGACTGGCAGGGCAACTCCTGGACTTCTGGCTCGGATAAGCCTGCGGCACACCCGAACTCCCGCTTCTGCACGCCGATCGACCAGATCGACATGCTTGCCGAGGAGTACTTCAGCCCCGAAGGCGTGGAGCTCTCCGCGATCCTCTTCGGTGGCCGTCGCAAGACCACCATCCCGTTGGTCACCGAGGCGCGCGACTGGTCCAACGGCATCTTCATGGGTTCCACACTGTCCTCCGAGACCACCGCTGCTGCAGCCGGTGCGGTCGGCGTTGTGCGTCGCGACCCCATGGCCATGCTGCCGTTCATCGGCTACGACGCAGGGGACTACCTGAACCACTGGGTCAATCTGTCCGCCAAGGCTACGCCGGAGCGACTGCCCAAGATCTTCCTGGTCAACTGGTTCCGCCGCACCGCCGAGGGTGGCTTCGCCTGGCCTGGTTTCGGTGACAACGCCCGTGTCCTCAAGTGGGCCATCGAGCGCCTTGAAGGCAAGGCCGACGCCGTCGAGACACCCATCGGCTTCGTGCCGACCGGCGAGTCCATCGATCTCGAAGGCCTGGACATGACCCCTGCCGAGGTGGAAGCCGCAGTGCGCGTCGACCGCGCCGAGTGGGAAACCGAACTGGCATCGATCGAGGAATGGTACGCAAAGTTCGGCGGTTCCCTGCCGGACGCGCTGCTCTCCGAGCTCGACGGACTGAAGGCCCGCCTGGCCTAGCCCACCGCCTCTCTGGTGGAGACTCGGCTTACGACGACGGCGGTTCGGCACCTTGCGCTCAAGGTGCGGGACCGCCGTCGTCGTTTCCCCATCCATCGCGGAGCATTGTGCCGCGATGGGGGCGAGCGTAGCTTTTAGGGAACCAGCAGTTCTCTAATTCCAGAGGCCCAGGCCATGGACGATTCCCAGCAGCACACAAAAGACTCCGCTATGCCGTCAGGACCGCATACGGAGCCCAAGATGATTGGGCAGGCTACCGCGCCCTTGGCCGATTTCGGTGTGGGGGACGTCGCCGTTGCCGGTGGAAAGGGTGCCGCTTTGGGGGAGTTGGTGCGTCAAGGGTTCCCGGTGCCGCAGGGCTTTATCATCACCACGGGCGCGTACCTATCCTTCCTGGCGGAAACGAAAGTGGGTGCCGCGCTGGGCCGTTTTCTGTCGATCGAACCCGATGAAGCTCCCGACAGCGGCGTGCCCGACGGCGGCGTGCCCGACGGCGGCGACGGCACCGGCGGTGCCGCCCTCCGGGCACTTTTCGCCGCGGCGGAAATGCCCGGCCGGCTGCGGCAGGAGATCCTCGAGGCCTATGCGAGGCTGGGCGCCGGGGCGGTCGCGGTCCGGTCCAGCGCCACTGCGGAGGATCTTCCGGGGGCCGCGTTTGCCGGTCAGCAGGACACCTATCTCAACGTGCGAGGCGGGGATGATGTAGTCCGGGCGGTCGCCAGCTGCTGGGGATCGCTATGGACGGACCGGGCCGTGGCCTATCGCCGACGGCAGCGGATCGATCCGCATGAGGTGGCCATCGCCGTCGTCGTGCAAAAAATGGTGCCGGCCGCCATGGCGGGCGTGATGTTCACTGCGAACCCGGTCACGGGCGAGCGCGGCGAGATGGTGGTGGACGCGAACCCCGGGCTGGGGGAGGCTGTGGTCTCCGGGCGGGTGACGCCGGAGCACTATGTCTTGGACGGCTCGGGAAAAGTGCTGAGTTTCACGCCCGGTGGCCGCGAGGTGGTGATCAGCGCGGCTGAGGGCGGCGGCACGCAAGAAAGCTCCGGTACCCATGGCGCGAAGCCCGGGCTCGCTGCGGAGGAATTGGCGGAATTGGCCACGCTGGGAGAGAAGGCCCAGCACCATTTCGGCCGGCCGCAGGACATCGAGTGGGCGGCGGCCGGCGGAACGCTGTACGTGCTGCAGTCGAGGCCGATGACCGCGCTGCCGCCCCAACCGCCCGTCCTCAACGCGGTCCAACGTCGGGTGGGGCCGTTCTTCATCGAGATGTTCCAGGAGCGGCCTTATCCCTTGGATGTATCCGGCTGGATGAGCCGGGGAATCCTCGCCATGCTGCACGGGATGGCCGGGAGCGTGGGCGTGGCCTTCCCTACGGTTGAGGAGTTACTGCCGGAGGAAGAGGGGGTGGTGGTGCAGCTCATCCCGCCTGTGCCGCGCCCGACCATCCGAACGCTTGCCGCGCCAGTGTCTTTGTTGCGCCGGGCGGGGCGATTCAAAGCCGGCGCTTGGACCCAGGATCCTCGTTTCTCCCTGTTCCTCGACAACATTGAACGACTGAACGGCAAGGACCTCGGCCCACTGCGGTGGCGTGCGGTCATTGCATTTGCGGAGGAATGCTTCGCTGCCATGCAGGGCATTACGGATCTGAGGGTCTCCTACCTGCCCGGCATTCTGGTGCCGGTGCTGAAAATGCGTTTCATGCTCTTGTTCCTGGGCAAGATGAAGCTTGCGCCCGCGCTGATCGCGGGGGCGCAAACCCGGACGAGCCAGGCGAACAGGGCTCTTGAACGGCTCGCTTCCATCGCGGCGGACGATCCCGGGCTGTCCCGCGCCTTACAAGACTCAGGCCCCCGTGAACTCCTGGACTTGATGGAAAGAGAACCCGCACATCGTGCCTTCCGTGAGGCCTTCGAGGCGTTTCAGCTCGAGTACGGCCACCGCGAAACCACCAGCGTTGTCCTCAGTAGTTCGCCCACGTGGTCCGACGCCCCCGAGGTGGTTCTGGGCCTAGTCAAGGCCATGTCCGGAGAGCGGCCCCAAACATATGACCAGGCCGGGAACGCGCTTGCGGAATTGAAACGTCATCCAGCTCTCCGCTTCGAACCGCTGCGGCGGAGGGTGCTCGCCGCCGTCGAGTCCGCCCAAGCCGGAATGGCGTTCCGCGAGGACAGCCACTTCTACGCCACCAAAGCCATCCCGCCGATCCGCCGAGCCTACCGGGAACTCGGCCGCCGGCTGGTGCAGGCAGGCGTGATCGACGAGCCGGACGAAATCCATCACCTGCGGTTCGAGGAACTTGAGTCCATCACTGACGCCGACGACGGCGCGCTGCCAGCTTCCCTCCGTGGCCGTTTCCGACCGCTGGTGCTGGCTCGGGCAGCGAAGCGGCGCGAGCTCGAAGGCATCCCGCTACTCGATCCGGCTTTGCTCTTTGGTCGAGGCCGCCAGGTAGAAGGGATCCTCGTCTCCGGCACTGCAGCCAGCCGCGGCCAAGCGACCGGGCCCGTCCGGGTGATCCGTGGACCTGCGGAGTTCGGACGGCTGCGCAGCGGAGAAGTCCTCGTCTGCCCCTACACCAATCCCGCCTGGACGCCGCTGTTCCAGCGGGCCGCCGCGGTGGTGGTCGACGCCGGTGGGCTCGGCTCCCATGCGGCGATCGTCGCGAGGGAATATGGAATTCCGGCCGTTATGGGCACCGGTTCGGGCACCAGTACATTGACCGACGGGCAGCGGGTATTCGTGGACGGAACCTTGGGAGTAGTCCTGCCGGCCGCTTTGGCGGAAGGGCCATGAGATGCCGGAGCAGCGAGACCAGACGCGGGGGCAGCGGGACCAGACGCAGCTGCCGGACCACCGGAAGCTGCCGCGGCGCCGCGGGGCTGCCCTGAACAGTGCAATCTTCGAAGCAGTCCGGGCCGAGATTGCCGAATCCGGCTACGCGGCGTTGACCATGGACAGCGTGGCCGAGCGCGCCAGGGCGAGCAAAGCTTCGCTCTACAGGCGGTGGCCCGGACGCGCGGCCTTGGTGCTCGAGGCCGCCTACGATGCCATGCCCGGTCCGGCGTTCGTGCCCGATACCGGCAGCCTGCGCGAGGACGCCCTGGCGATACTACGGCTCGTGGCCCAACAACTGGAAGGAGCAGTGGGACAAGCCATGCGCGGGCTATTGGGGGAGGCTCTCCAGAATCCGGCGGTGGCGGCTGAGGTCCAGGAGTACGCCCGCGGCAATGTAGCAAAGATCATGGGTGCCATCATTGAGCAGGCGGCATCCCGTGGCGAATGCGATCCCAGCGTGGCCACGGAGACGAGGATCGAGGCCGGCCCCGCCTTGCTGCGGCAGCGGTTCATCTTTTCTGGATTGCCGATCGATGACGATTTTTTGGTGCACGTGGTGGACGAGGTGATGCTGCCACTGCTGGTTGGGCGGCCCAACTGACTGGCAGTTGTTGTCGTTTTGAGGCTCCAAAACGACAACAACTGCGAGCTGGTTGGGGTCACCTGCTGCTAGTCAGTTGGCCAGCCAGATGTCAGGTCCGAAGACTTCGTAATGAATCTTCGTGGCAGGGATTCCGGCGTTGATGGCTTCGTTGCGGATGTGCTTCATGAACGGCAGCGGTCCGCACAAGTACAGCGAGGCATCGGCCGGAAGGTCCACTTCGCGCAGTGACATGAAGCCCGCTTTGGACCCGGCCTGCGGTTCCTCCAGCCAGAGCTGGAGTTCCGCTGCGCCCAAGCGCTCGACGTCGTCCGTCATCTGCCCGCGCAACGCCCAACTGTCCAGATTGCTCTCCGCGTGCAGGACCAGGACTTGGCGGTCGGAGCCGGAATCGGCGAGCGAGCGCAGGATGGAAGCCGTGGGCGTGCAACCGATGCCGGCCGAGGCGAGGACCACGGGACCGTTGCCATCTTTCAGCGTGATCTCGCCGTAGGGGTTGGAGATCTCCAGGACATCGCCGACCTCAACGGTTTTGTGCAGCACGGGCGAGACCTCGCCGCCGTCGTCGATCTTAGTCGTGAAGCTGCGGCTGGTACCGGCGTCGCCGGAAAGCGAGTACTGACGAACCTGGCGCAAGCCGTCCGGGAGTGTGACCTTGACGCTGATGTATTGGCCCGGCAGTGCTTCGGTGATGGGGGTGTCGTCGGCAGGCTCCAGGGTGAAGGTCATGGACCCGGTGCCAGCGGGAGTCTTGGACGTGACCTTCCAGGGACTCCACATCTTGCCGTTGGCCTGCGCTGCGTAGAGTCCCTTTTCGAGCTTGATCAGGGCGTCCGCCATGAGCCAATAGACCTCTGTCCAGGCTTCGGCGATTTCAGGGGTAATGACTTCGGCCAGGTCCTCCGCGATGGCGGCGAAGAGGTGCTCGTAGACCACTTGGTACTGCGGCTCGGTGATCCCCAGGGAAGCGTGGCGGTGTGCGATGCGGGACAGAACTGTCTCCGGCAGGGTGCCGGGGTTGCTGACCAGATGGCTTGCGAACGCAGCGATGCTTCCAGCCAGTGCCTGCTGCTGGTTGCCGGAGCGCTGGTTCGAACGGCTGAATAGCCCATCGAGCAGTTCGGGGTGCGCGGCGAAGAGGCGGGCGTAGAACTTGGGGGTGATGTCACCAATTCGGGAGCCGACGAGCGGCAACGTGGCCTCGATGACGGGGAAGGACTTGTCCGAGAGCATAGGTACTCCTGTCGTAGTGGCCCGTGGGGTGCATGCGGACCGGAATCAATACTTGTATTTTGAATGCAAGTATCTATAGCTAAGTTCTACACGCTGTAGAAGGTTTTTGCCAATCGATAGACCGGAGATTACAGCTCGGGGCGCAAGCCGATCGCGGCAAATGCCGGCGCCATTTGCCGCATGCGCGGCAACGAGGAGACGATGACGTCGTCCAGCTCCCGGTAGAAGGCTTCCCGCGCGCGGGCGAGGGCTCGGCGCAGGCCGCATTCGGTAATCAATGGGCAGTCGCCATGGGCTGATTGGCACTCGGCGGGATCGGACCGGGTATCCAGCTGCCGCAGCAGTTGGCCAACGGTGGCCTTCTGTCCGGCGGCGCTGAGCCGGGATCCGCCGTTGCGGCCACGCTCGACGTCGATGAGGCCCAGCTCCCGCAGCCGAACAATGGCCTTGCTGACATGGTGGTAAGGAGTCCCCACGGCGTCTGCGATGTTTTGGGTCGTCAGGAGTTCACCTGCGGGCGCGGACGAGAGAACCAGGAGCGCACGCAGGCTCACATCCGCGAAGGCATTGATCTTCATGCCCTCAAGCTTACGTAGTAAGGTCTAGTCCACCCATACGAGGGGTTCATTGGTGTCGGCTTCGGCGTTGTCAAAGGTGAAGCCTTCGGCGGTTCGGACATAGGGGACAACGGCCGCCATCAGCCCGCCGCTGCGATGCTCAGCCGCGGCGTGAATCCCGTCCGAGCCGTGTTCCGGAAGGATTACATCGCTGGCAATCGCCACCGCGCGGTATTCGTCACGGCCTTGGCGCAGCAATTCGAGGATGTCTGCCAGCATCGAGTCTGTGTCGACGTTTCCTTCGTCGTCCGGCTCGTCAGGCGTAACGAAGACGATCCGAAGTTCGTTATCCACCGCGAGCGTGACTGCGAAGGGCAGGAAACCACCGTTTTGTTCCAGGTGTTCTTGCGCCGTCGCCAAGGCGGCTCCAAGCGTTTCACGCACTTCGCGGAGCTCGTGTTCCTCTGCGCTTTCGAGGCTGTTGATCTGGGAGTTCATGCTGCTGCTCGCCTTCGGGGCTGCCGGCTAGGACCGGACCAGTGCGAGGACGCGGTCCCGGACCTTTTCCATGGTGGCAACGTCCGTCGCCTCGGCATTCAAGCGGAGGAACGGCTCCGTGTTGGACGGACGAAGATTGAACCAAAAGCTGCCGTCCTTCGCGGTGAAGGTGCTGCCATCCATGGTGTCCACGTCGACGTCTTCGCCATCAAAATCGGCGCGGACCCGCTCAATGGCTCCTGCCTTGTCTTCGATTTCCGAATTGATTTCACCGGAAGAGACGTAGGGCTCGTACTGGCGGCCAAGGTCGGAAAGCGGGCCGTCCTGCTCGCCCAATGCCGCCAAGACGTGCATGGCCGCGAGCATGCCGGTGTCCGCGTTCCAAAAATCGCGGAAGTAGAAGTGCGCCGAGTGTTCTCCGCCGAAGACGGCTCCTTCTTCGGCCATGACAGCCTTGATGAACGAGTGCCCCACACGCGTGCGCACGGCCCTGCCGCCATCCGCCGCGACGAGCTCCGGGACTGCTCGCGAGGTCAGCAGGTTGTGGATGATCACGGGGGTCTCTTCACCCGCGGCCTGCGCGCGGGCGATTTCCCGGCGCGCAACCATGCCGGTGATGGCAGACGGGGATACCGGTTCGCCCTTCTCGTCGATCACGAAGCAACGGTCGGCGTCGCCGTCGAACGCCAGGCCGATATCCGCACCGTGCTCGATGACTGCGGCTTGCAGATCGCGCAAGTTTTCGGGCTCGAGCGGATTGGCCGGGTGATTCGGGAAAGAGCCATCCAGCTCGAAGTACAGAGGGACGATTTCGAACGGCAGGGCAGGAAGCAGCTGGTCACCAAGCACTGCAGGAGTGGTCAGCCCGGCCATGCCGTTTCCTGCGTCGACGACGATCTTCAGCGGACGGGAGCCCTTGAGGTCGACCAAGCTTCGCAAGTACTCCGAGTAGTCCTTCAGGACATCGCGGGCGCTGATCTTGCCATGTACTTCCGCAGCCGGGATGCTCCCGTTGTTGAGGTACTTCTCTGCCAGTGCCTGGATTTCCTTGAGGCCCGTTTCGGACGAGATCGGCTGGGCGCCGGCCTTGGACATCTTGATGCCGTTGTATTCGGCCGGGTTGTGGCTTGCGGTAAACGTGGCCCCGGCGGCATTGAGGGCACCGCAAGCGTAATAGAGCTCGTCGGTGGAGATGAGGTCCAGGAGCTGGACATTGGCGCCGCGGCGGGCAGCGCCGTCGGCGAATGCCTTGATGAATTCGGGGGATGACGGGCGCATGTCGCCGCCAACCAACACAGTCTCGCCCGCGAGGCCGAGGGTGTCGACGAAGGCCGCGCCGACGGATTCCACGATGTGGGAGGTAATGGATTCGCCGACGATTCCCCGGACGTCATAGGCCTTGAAGGAAGCCGAGAGGTCAAATGTCTTGTTCTGCTCGCTAGTCACGCGCTCAATCTTACTGTGGAGCGCGGTCGTCGCTACGCTAGGACCCGACTATGTGAAAAACGTTTGTCCACATAGATGAAGTCCCGGGTTCTGGCTGTCTGCGAGTGCTGGAATACTGAAGCAATGCCCAACAACCCGGATGCTGCCCTACTCGCAGCGGAACAGTCCACCACCCGGCTGCAGGCCCTTGAAGTACTGAAGGAGCTTGTGGGAAATGCGGACGCCCGATTCCACGACGGCCAGTATGAGGCGATTGAGGCCCTCGTCGACGCCGGACGGCGCGCTTTGGTGGTGCAGCGGACGGGCTGGGGCAAGTCGGCTGTGTACTTCGTCTCGTCGTTGTTGTTGAGGCGCCGGGGCGCAGGTCCCACCCTCATCGTTTCGCCTCTGCTCGCGCTCATGCGGGACCAAGTGGCGGCAGCCGCACGTGCCGGAGTGCGCGCCGTAGCGATCAATTCCGCCAATCAGCTTGAGTGGGACAACGTCCGCGAGCAGCTGGCCGCGGATGAGGTGGATGTTCTTCTGGTTTCGCCGGAGCGGCTCACCAATCCTTCGTTTCGCGAAAACCAACTTCCCGAACTCATCCGCCGTACCGGTCTCCTCGTGATTGACGAGGCACACTGCATTTCGGACTGGGGCCACGATTTCCGTCCCGACTATCGGCGCATCTCCGATCTCATCGAGCAACTGCCTGGCAGTGTTCCCGTGCTGGCCACCACAGCTACGGCCAACTCGCGGGTGGTCCATGACATCGAAGAACAGCTCGGCGCCGGAGTCCTGACTATCCGCGGGGAGCTTGGCCGGGAGTCCTTGCGGCTGGGTGTCTTGACGCTGGCCGACTCGCGGGATCGCCTTGGCTGGTTGCTGACCCATCTGGCCGACATGCCAGGCAGTGGAATCATCTATACCCTGACCGTTTCGGCCGCTGAAGACACCGCCCGGCTTCTCTCCGAGGCAGGCCACAACGTCTTGTCCTACACCGGGCGCACTGACCCCGCGGATCGTGAACGGGCCGAGCAACTCCTCAAGGACAATGAAGTGAAGGCGCTCGTTGCCACTTCGGCGCTCGGCATGGGCTTCGATAAACCGGATCTCGGGTTCGTCATCCACCTTGGTGCCCCGTCATCGCCGGTGGCTTACTACCAGCAAGTTGGCCGTGCCGGCCGTGGCGCCGCGAATGCCGATGTGCTCCTCCTTCCTGGATCCGAGGACCGCGAGATCTGGCAGTACTTTGCGACTGCTTCAATGCCCTCGGAGGAGAAGGCCGCGGCCGTCCTCAACGTTTTGGCCGAATCCGGCTCTGCCTTGTCCACCGTGGCCCTCGAAGCGCGGGTGGACCTGCGCCGGACGCCCTTGGAACTCCTGCTGAAAGTCCTCGCGGTGGATGGAGCCGTGGAGCGCGTGGGCGGTGGCTGGAGGTCTACGGGACGTCCGTGGATCTACGACGCCGAACGCTACGCCCGCATCGCCGAGGCCCGGGTGGACGAGCAGGATTCCATGGTGATTTACCAGGACACCGCTGGATGCCGCATGGAATACATCACCGCGGTCTTGGACGACGAATCCGCACGTGCCTGCGGCCGCTGCGACAATTGCGCCGGCAGGTGGTTCCCGGCGGACGTGGCAGCAGCCGCCGCCGACGCCGCTGGGCAGACCCTTCGGCGCGCGGGACTTGCGCTCGAACCACGGCTTCAATGGCCCAGTGGCATGGACCGGCTTGGCGTGATGGTGAAAGGCAAGATCAAGCCGGAGGAGTTACTGGCCGAAGGGCGCGTCCTGGCCCGCCTGACCGACCTCGGCTGGGGTGGTGCCCTGCGTGAACTCTTTGCCGCCGGGGCGGCTGACCGCGAGGTCGAACCTGCCATGTTGCAGGCCTGCGTACAGGTCTTGCGCGAATGGTCTGCCGGAGATGGCCGATCCGCCGGGTGGAGCGGCCAAGGGCGTCCAGCAGCCGTCGTGAGCATCCCGTCCAGGAACAAGCCGGCGCTGGTCGAATCCTTGGCCCGCGGCATAGCCGGGATTGGGCAGATGCCGTATTTGGGTTCCCTTCAACTCCAACACGGCGGACCTACGGGCGGGCGCGGTGGCAATAGCGCATATCGGCTCGCCGGTGTCTGGGAGCGCCTCGTGGTGGGTCCCGAACTTGGGCAGAACCTTGCGTCGCTAGGCGGTCAAGGCATCCTCTTGGTCGATGACCTGGCGGACAGCCGCTGGACCGTGACTGTTGCCGGTCGCGCCCTCAGGCAAGCCGGAGCAGGATTTGTGTTGCCTCTCGTCCTCGGTCAAGCAGCGTGACGGGCGCAGTCCCGGACGTCCGGTCCGAATCCAAGTGGCAGCCACGGCTCGCGTTGCTGGTTGCGGCCACCTTCTTCATGGAGTTCCTGGACGGAACAGTCCTTACCACCGCCATGCCGAGCATCGCGGCCGACTTCAAAGTAGTCTCGGCAGATGTCAACATCACGATGACTGCCTACTTGGTGACCGTGGCCATGGGAATCCCGCTCAGCAGCTGGCTCGCGGAACGCTTTGGCGCACGTAGAATCTTCTGCCTGGCGATCGCTGTGTTCACCGTGGCGTCGCTGCTGTGCGCGGCGAGCCAGGACCTCACGCTGCTGACCTTGAGCCGGGTGGCACAGGGAGCCGGCGGGGCCATGATGGTGCCAGTAGGGACTCTCGTGGTGCTGCGGGGCACACCCAAGTCGGAGCTCCTCCGAGCCACGGCATTCCTTGTTTGGCCCGGGTTGTTGGCCCCCGTTTTGGCGCCGCTTGTGGGCGGCGCTTTCACTACCTATCTTTCCTGGCACTGGATCTTCCTGATCAACGTACCGCTGGGGCTTGCTGCGTTCATCGCAGCCCTGAGGCTGGTTCCGCGCACAGGAGGCAATGCTGGCCGGCGGCTCGACTGGCTGGGGCTCACGCTAACCACCTTCGGCGTCGGATCGCTTGTGGTGGGTCTTGAAGGGGTTGGCGGTCATGGCGCGGGCGTTGTCCCGGCAGTCGTGCTGTTGGCCGGAGCGTTGGCTTTGGCTGGAGCAGCCTGGTGGATGCTCAAGGCCAAGGCCCCGCTCTTCGATCTCCGGGTTTTCGCCACGCGCACGTTCCGGGCCACCTCCACAGGAGGGTTCGTCTATCGCCTGACCATCAGCTCGGTGCCTTTTCTGTTGCCGCTGTTGTTCCAGGACGGCTTTGGCTGGGATCCACTCAAATCGGGTGCCATGGTGGCCGCGGTATTCGTCGGCAACATCGGCATCAAGCCCGCCACTACGCCCATCATTCGGCGGTTCGGCTTCAAGCCCGTGTTGGTCTTCGCCTCTTTTGCCTCGGCCGTCACCTTTGCCGCTTGTGCAGCGCTCAACGCGGGGACCCCGGAACCGTTGATTTTTGCCTTGCTGCTGGCCAGCGGGGCCTTCCGTTCGATCGGATTCTCGGCGTACGCCTCCGTTCAGTATGCGGACATCGGCCCGGGGGAGCTCCCCTCGGCCAACGCGGTGTCAGCCACCCTGGTGCAACTGGCCGCGGGTGCGGGTATTGCGGTGGGTGCGCTCTTCCTGCGGCTCTTCGACCATGTGTCGCTCTTCGGCGGCGGCCCTTCCTCGGCATACCGGGGCGCCTTCCTCGCCATGGCTGCCGCGATGCTCTTGAGCACAGTGGACAGCCTCACGCTGCACCGGCACGCCGGGGCTGAAGTCAGCCGCAGTGCTGTGAGCAAAGCCGAGAAACGGCGCTAGGGGCGGCTCCGCAAGACTCAAAGACCGTGTCCGCGGCCCCTTGGCCCGGCGGCCTCTTGGCCTCTTGGCCCCGAATCCGAACCCGGGATTTACCCACGTTCTGTCCAGTGACTACGAACCCTTACATAGGGGGTTATAGGGCCCCGGAACGCAAAAAGGCCCCGGTCCAAAGACCGGGGCCAAAACGCGGAGACGGGGGGATTTGAACCCCCGGTGGAGTTGTGCCCCACACTTCATTAGCAGTGAAGCCCATTCGGCCGCTCTGGCACGTCTCCAGTTGCTATTGCTAGCCAACCAAGGATACGCAGAACTGGGCACCCAGTGCAAAACGGCGCCGCACCGCCGCCTGTCAGACTCGGCGCGTACCGCCGTCGGGCGCTGCGCCGTCCAGCTCGCTAGTGCCCTGAGCCCTCCTTGCCCGCAAGCGCCCGCCACAGGAAGTGCTGGCTGCGGGCTTGGAGTGAGGCCGCCTGGCGGTTGTCCGAGGCTCCCGCGTGACCGCCTTCAAGCGCTTCGTGGAACCACACGTTCGGGATGCCCATTGCCTGCATCCGGGCTGCCATCTTCCGCGCCTGGACCGGGCCTACACGGTCATCGGAGGTGGCTGTCCAGATGAACGTCTCCGGGTAGTCCACGCCGTCGCGCAGCAGGTGGTACGGCGAGAAGGTGCGGATGTACTCCCACTGTTCCGGGACGTCGGGATCGCCGTACTCGGCAATCCAGGAGTGTCCGGCTGAAAGCTTGGTGTAGCGGCGCATGTCCAGCAACGGGACGCCGCAGGAGATCGCTCCGAACAACTCCGGGTACTGGGTCAGCATGTTGCCCACCAGCAGTCCGCCGTTGGAGCCGCCCACGCAGCCGAGCCGGCGCGGACTGGTGACGCCCCGCGAAATGAGGTGCTGCGCCACCGCGGCGAAGTCCTCGAACGCGCGGTGTCGGTTCGCCTGCAAGGCCGCGCTGTGCCAAGCGGGACCGTACTCGCCGCCGCCGCGGATGTTGGCCACGACGTAGACGCCGCCACGTGAATGCGCCGCCGAGCCGTCTTCGGACGTGATGCTTTCGCTCCTGCGCTCCAGCCAGGCGCGCCCGATGGCTCCGCTATAGGCCGGAGTCCTTGAGACCTCGAACCCGCCGTAGCCCGAGAGCTGCGTGGGGTTCTCGCCGTCGAGGTCCAAATCTTTGGACGCCACCTGGAAATAGGGCACGCGCGTGCCGTCCGCCGAGGTGGCGAAGTGCTGCTGGACCTCGTAGTCCGCCTCGTTGAAGAACGACGGCGAGGACTTCACCACCGCGTGCGTGCTGGACACCCCGCCGTCATGGCCGGCGTCGAGCGTGTAGCTGGCGATCCCGGGGGACAGGGTGCCGCGCATAAGCGTGGTGGGTGTGGTGAAGCCGGTGGCCACGAGCCAGTAGTCGTTGCCGGCGTCGTCGCCTTCTGCTTCGTCCTCGTCGTCGACGGCGTAGGCGTTCACATCGTGCAGCGGCGGGCACGCGTCCAACAAAGTCGAGGCCCACCCACCGGCGGAGTCCTTGCGAGCGGGGTCGAGCACCCTGATTTCGGAAGAGACGTCGTGCAGCAGGTTCAGGAGGAGGTAGTTCCGGGTCCAACTCCACGACTGGAGGGACGTGTGTTCATCCGGGGTGAAAAGCACCGTGAAGTCGCGTGCCCCGGACAGATAGCCCTCAAAGTCGGCGGCCAGCAGAGACCCGGCGGGATAGGTGGTTCCGTCCACGTTCCAGTCCTGCCGCGGACGGAACATGAGCCATTCGCGGTGGGAACTGAGGTTGACGTCGGTGGGGACATCAATGGCCAGCCACGCATCGTCACGCAGCACGGAAGTGGTCCGGTTGAAGAAGTCGATCCAGTCCACGGCGAAAGTGCGCTCGAAACCCGGGGTCGAGTCATGCGCGACGAGGGCCATCATGTGGTCTTCGGGGATCTCGAAAATCCGTTCTGCCTCAGTCAAGGATTGGCCGCGACGAAGTTTCACGCCGGTGCGCGAGTAGGACGAGCTGGTTTTCGGCAGGCCGTTGGCGGTAGTGGCAACCAGCAGGGTATCGGCGTCGAGCCAGCTCACGTTGCCCTTCGCGGTCGGAAGGTCGAAGCCGCCTGCGGCAGGGTCCACGAAAGTGCGGGTCTCGACGTCGAACTCGCGGTGGCGGTTGGCGTCACCGCCGTCGGGGGAGAGCGCGATGATGGCGAGGCGGTACGGTTCGCCCTCGGCCGGGCGCAGGAAGTTGGCGCCGTGGAAAACCCATTCTTCGCCTTCAGCAGCGGCAAGTGCATCGATGTCGAGCAGCACGTCCCATTCCGGGGCGTCGCTGAGGTAGCTCTCCCACGTGGTCCGGCGCCAGAGGCCCTTGGGGTTCTGCTGGTCCTTCCAGAAGTTGTAGTAGTGCTCGCCACGCTTGTTGACCATGGCGATCCTGTCCGTGGAGTCCAGAACCTCCAGGATTCCGGCTTCCAAAGCGGCGTATTCGGCGTCGTCGAGCAAGTCTTCGGTGCGGGCATTTTGCTCCCGCACCCAGGCCAGCTGTTCCTCGCCGTGGATGTCTTCGAGCCAGATATTCTCGTCGACAGGTTCGGGGGCGATTGCGGTTCCCTGGGCAGTTTCGTTGTCGGGCGCGGGCGCTTGATCAGCTGCTGTGGTGGTCATCCCCCATCCTAGAGTGACTGTCTGAGAAGGAAGCAAGTCACAAGAAGTTAGGCTTGGGCGTGGGTAAATCGCAGAACATCCGGGTGGGGCTGATAGGGGCAGGTCCCCGCGGCACCAGTGTGCTGGAGCGTTTGCTCGCCAATTGGGCTGCGACGGAAACTCAAACGCGTTCCCTGCACATCGACGTCGTGGACCCTTATCCCGCCGGTCCCGGGCACGTCTGGCAGCCCGAACAGTCCCGGCTGTACCTCATGAACACGCAGTCGTTCTACCCCACACTGATCCCCGAGGACGAGCGACTCGCGCCGCCCCTGGCCGGGGGCTCCTTTGAGGTGTGGCGGGCGGATCAGCGGTCCGGCGGCGGCCCGGGCCTGAGCGCCGAGGAACGGGCCGAACTTGCCGCGCTCGCCTCCCACGACTTTCCCAGTCGTGCCCTTTACGGGCGGTATTTGCGCTCTACGCTGGAGGAACTGCTGGACCGTGTCCCGGCCGGCGTCGAGATCGCCTTCCACCGAAGCAACGCCGTGGCGGCGCGTCCGCTGCCGGCCGGCCCGGCGGATGGAGCGGCGGGCGAGCCCGCGGGCGGAGGGTTCGACGTCGAACTCGACGACGGCCGACGGCTCACCGTGGATTCCCTCGTCCTCGCGCTGGGCCACCTTGAGTCCCGCCTCAACCCGGAGCAGCGTTCGTTCAGAGAGGTTGCGGCGGAGCTCGGGCTGCTGTACGTGCCGCCTGCCGCACCTGCCGACGTCGACTGGGCACTGGTCCCGGACGGGGAGACGGTCCTGGTGCGGGGCATGGGCCTGAATTTCTTCGACGTCATGGGCCAGCTGACCGAAGGCCTCGGGGGACAGTTCGCGCCGGCTGATGACGGTCTCCAGGGGAAGCTCAAGTACCTGCCTTCGGGCCGGGAACCGAAGATCATCGCGGCGTCCAGGCGCGGCACTCCCTACCGGGCCAAGGCCGGGTTGGACGGCTACTATCCCAAGTCCGTGCGCTTGCGGTATCTGACCGAGAGCGCGGTGGAACGCTTCGCCGCGGCGGGTATCCAACCTGGCTTCGACCACGATCTTTGGCCCCTCCTGCATCGGGACGCCCTGTGGGCCTACTACTCAACGTTGGTCGTGGCGGAACCCGTGGCTGTGTCCGATGCGACGGAATTCCTGGCTGCCCTCGAAGACTTGTTGAAGCCACACGCGCATGCCACCGGGCGATGGGAAGACCAGGTCGGCGAGTTGGTTTCCACCCACGTTGCAGCGTCCCGCCGCCTTGACCTGCTGGGCCTCGCGGCGCCCTTGGCCGGGCGTTCCTTCGCGTCCAGGAAGGTACTCGACGCCGCCGTCGTCGACTATCTGGACGACGACGCCCGCCGCTCCGCGCTCGGGGAGTCAGATCCCGTGAAGATGGCCATCGGTGCTTTGCACACCGGACGGGCGATCCTGAAGGGTGCCGTGGCCGACGGCGGCATCACGGACGAATCGTGGGTGGGCGAGCTACGGGGTTGGTTCGAATCCTTCGTTGAGGGACTCGCGAGCGGTCCTCCCGCCCTGCGCGCCGAACAGTTGGCCGCTTTGGTGCGTGCCGGCGTCGTGAGTTTCGTGGGTCCGGATCCGAGATTCAGCGTTGACCGTTCCAAACGCGTCTTCCGGGCGGTATCTGCCTGGGTGCACGACGACGCCGCGGAAGCCAGGACGCTGATTGAGGCCATGTCCCCTGCTAACCGGGTGGGCGTGAGTGTTTCTCCGTTCCTGCGGCAGTTGCTCGCCGACGGGTTGGTGCGGCCAAAGGTGATGATGACTGCCGAGGGAATGCCGGTGCAGACCTCCGGGTTGGATGTCCAGCCGCACCCCTATCGTCTGGTGGGCGCCAACGGTTCCGTGACTCCGGGGATGTACGCCCTTGGCCTTCAGCTGTCCTCCGCCCAATGGGGGACGGCCATCGCCGCCGAAGCCCGGCCCTCCGATGGCACCACCTACCGAAGCGGCCAACGGACCCTCCGCGACGCCGACGAAATCGCTAGGGACATGCTCGGCCTTCCCCTCCAAAAATGAGCATGCTCCACCAAGAAAAATGAGCATGCTCCCCGCCCGTTCCGACGAGTGGACATATACCTGATATGTCCACTCGCCGGGGCCGGGGGAGAGCATGCTCATCCGGGGTTGGCGCTGCGGCTAGCCCCTAAGGCACTTCTGGTACTCAAGCCACGCGAAGGCGTACTTGACCCAACCGAGCACGTCGTACCACTTGCTTGGCATGACCGGTGCAGTGCACTTCGGAGGCAGTGGAGCGGCAACCTTGACGGCGGCCTTCACCACCGTCCCGGACTCGACGGCGGTCAGCACCAGGGTTCCTGTTCCGGCTGCCGCCCCCGCGGGTACCTTGAGATTCACTGTGGCTGCACCGGAAGCTACGCTGACCGTTCCCAGTTGCGTCGCGACCCCCTTGGCGTCCGTGAAGACTGCCTTGAGCGCGGTGTTCTGCGGGCTGCCGAGCGAGCTCAGGTTCAGTTTGGACACGGCCAGGGTCATGGCGCCACCGCTCCTTACATCTGCCGCCGTGGTGTTCACGACGGCAACGGAACGGCGAGCGAAATCGGGTGACACCGGATTGTGTGCGCGCAAGTACTTGATCCACGCGTCACGATCCACCAGTCCCGAGTCCTTGGTGTTGCTGCCTTCCTTGAAGACCCGGAAGTTGTCGCCACCAGCGGCCAGGAAGCTGAAGGTTCCGATGCGGTACGACTTCGCGGGGTCGATGAGCGCACCATTCACCCAAATAGAGGTGATCCGGTCGCCCGCCCCACGGGCGGCGTCGAAGGTGTAGTTCACGTTCTTGGACACACCCAGCTGCAAGTACGGACGGCTCGGCACGGAACCATCGGCGTTGGTCTGCCACTGCTGCTCAAGAAGCGACTTGAACTTGGCGCCCGTCAGGGAGGTGGTCCAGAGATTGTTCACGAAGGGCAGTACTGCGTTGGCCTCCGCAAACGTGATGGTGCCGTCGGGTGCGTAGTAGAGCTCGTTGCGCAGACCGCCGGGGTTCACGACGCCGATCTCAGCGCCACCAAGTTCGGGTGCCTTGAGCGTATCCACCAGTGAATCCGCCACCAGGTTGCCCAGGGTGGATTCGCTCGCGCGGTCATCACGCTTGGGAGTCCCTCCGGCGGGGTCCGGCGTGAACGCCGTGGTGATATCCGCGGTGACCGCACCAACCGGCTGATTGCCGACGACGGCGGCGTCGGCCAGAGCCTTGTCGACGATGGCCTTGACCTGTGCTGCACGGGGGTAGGTCCCGGATTGGTCAACAGTTGAGCGCTTGACGTTGCCCGTGGTGTAAGCGGTCACGGCCATGCTCTTGGTGTCCACCGTCAGCGTGATGCGTCCGATGTTTTCGCCGTAATTGCCGGTCTGCACGATCGGGCGGGTCTTGCCGGTCGGCTGGCCATTGGCGTCAAGGATCGGTGCATCCCAGGCGTATTCCTTGTGGGTGTGGCCGGTGAAGATGGCCGCTACATCGGACGTGGTTTCCCTCACGAGCTTGGCGAACGGCCCGCCCGCAGCAACTTCCTGCTCGATCGTGGCGCCTTCCGGCGTACCGGCTCCGGCGCCGTCGTGGATTTCCGCGACGATCACATCGGCCAGCTTACCGGCCTTGATCTTGGCGGCAACGCGGTTGACGGCGTCCACAGGGTCACCGAATTCGAGGTCCGCGATACCGGCCGGGCTGACTAGGGACGGGGTTTCCTGTGTCACTGTGCCGATGACGGCCACCTTGACGCCGTTCATGTCCAGAACGGTGTACTCCGGCAGCACCGGTGTGGTGGTGCCCTTCTGGTAGACGTTGGCACCCAGGATCGGGAACTTCGCGTTGTTGCCGCCAGCGATGACGCGGTCCCGCAAGTCCGCCCATCCGCCGTCGAACTCGTGGTTGCCAACCGCGGACGCCTTGAGCTCAAGCGCGTTCAGCACATCGATGGTCGGCTGGTCCTTGGCCACGGCGGAGGCGAAGAGGGACGCGCCGATGTTGTCGCCCGCGGAGATGAAAGCGGTTGAACCGGCCGCGGCACTGGCTCGGAGCTGTTCGATGGTGCTGGCGAACAGGACCGTGTTGCTGTCGATGCGTCCGTGGAAATCATTGATGCCCAGGAACTGCAGGTCCACGCTGGCCGGGGTGGTCGGCAGGTTCAAGCCAACCACCACAGGATCGTGGTCACTGGCCCGGAACTGGTCCGGGGCGTAGTAGTTGGCCACGTTGTTGTTGTACCTGCTGTACTCGAAGGCGACCGACTCCACCGAGTTGATGTTCCAGATGTCGGTTCCAGTGACCACCTCGTGGGCGGCAGGGGAAGCCAGGATGTGGTCGAGGGAACCGACCATTCCGCCGAACAAGTACGAGTGCTTGCCCGTGCTTGTTTCCAGATCCGCGTAGCCGGCCCCGGTGAGGACGTTGATCGGGTCTTCTTTGGAATAGGCGTTGAAATCGCCGATGAGGAACACCTTGTCGGTGGCCTTGGAGGACTTCAACTGATCGGCGAAGGTCAGGAGCGACTGTGACTGCTTGGTGCGGGCGACGTTGGAAGCGCCTTGGCCCTTGTCGGTGTCGTCCGGTGTTACTGCTGAGCCCTTGGACTTGAAATGGTTCACGATCGCGATGAACTTCTTGTCATCGCTGGCCCCCACGGGCTTGAATACCTGGGCGAGGGGCTTGCGTGCGCTGGCGAAAGCGACGGTGTCGTTGTGGATGATCGACTCACCCAGTGGTTCGGCGCTGGCCTTCTTGAAAATGAAGGCCGTACGGATCATGTCCTCGTCGCTCAGCGGGGGAGCGTTGGCAGGCGTTCGGACGTAGTCCCAGATTCCCGGGGTTTCAATGTTGAGGGAATCCACCAGCTTGGCTAGGGCATCGTCGCGGTTCTTGCCGAATTGTGCCGAGTTCTCGATCTCCTCCAAGGAGACGACGTCGGCGCCGGACTTGGTGATTGCAGCGACGATCTTTGCTTGCTGGCGCTGGAGGTTCTCGGCATTCGCCGCACCGCGGGCATTGCAGCCGTCCTTGACCGTGATCGGGTTTCCGTTCCGGTCCGTGTAGTAGGTGCAGCCACTGAGCTGGTCACCGGTGGTGGGGAAGAAATTCAACACGTTGAAGGACGCGATCTTCAGGTTGCCGCCCACGTTGGCCGGAGCCTGGGGGCGGCTACCGGTGAAGCTGACCGGCTGCACGGAGTCCGCGGTGGCCGGGGTCAGCTGCGAGAGCGGCTGGAATTTCCAGGAGTTGTTCCCGTAGCCGAGGATCACGTTGGTACGGAAGGTCGCAGCCGATCCAACCCGGACGGGATCGCTCGTTGTCAGGTAGGGGAGCGCCTGTGCCTTCGTGGAGGCGTCCTTGAGGAAGTTGGTGGACGCGCCGTCGTCGAGCTTGATGCCGCGCGACGCATTGTCTGCAACCACGGCGTTGTATTCCGCTGAACCGTAGCTTGCGACGGCAGTGGGCTGGACCAAGGGGGTGGTCCCTGCCGCCAAACCGATTTCGCCGTACTGGTTCAGTGAATAGTTGTCCGTCACGGTGAAGGTGCCCTGGGGTGCCACGAGCATGCCTTCGTAGCGCTCGCGGGTGGCTTCGTCGGCCGGAAGCGCGAAATTGCTGGGCTTGACTTCAGGCGCGGCTTCGCTGAGCTTCTTCACTCCGGCTGCATCCGCGGTGAGCTGCGTCTGGTTGGAGAACTCGCTCACCGTGCCGGTGAGTTCGAGGTAGTCGCCGATCTGGGTGCTTTCCACGGTGGACGGAGAGTAGACGAAAATCGCGTCCGACGCCGTCCTGGCCGCCGGATCAGTGTCGCCGCCGGTTCCGGGGGTCTGTACGTAGTAGCCGTTGAATCCGCCCGTGGCGTAGATAGCCGTGACTTTGCCTCGGGTGGTGACCGTGGCACCGGTGAACGGGCTGGCCGCTCCCGTGCCTTGGATCTCCGCAATGGTCTTGGTCTCAGGCCCGGTGGGCGGAGGAGTTGTGGCCCCCGCCGCCGTCGGGGTGATAGCGGCGCTGAGGCTCAGATCGGCGGCGTTGTTGTTGGTGTCCGCTCCGTTGCTCCGGTTCAGGCTCCGGACATCGGTGTTGCTTGCCGGTGCCAGGGCAGCCGCGGTCTCGAAGGTATTCGTGCTGCCGTAGCCGAGGAGATCGGCTACGGCGGGGTTGCTCACTATGGAACCCGTGGGGAGGGGGTTCACTGCAGTGCCTTGCTTGGCAAGGACGATTGTCCCGGCACTTCCGCTGGGGTTGAGCGTGCCGGAACCGTCGACGTCGGCGGCCGGCAATTCTGCCGCCGTCGAGGTTGCGCTGTTGCTGGCGCCCTTGATGAGGAAGTATCCCTTGCCCGGGATGTTGCCGCTGAGGGGAGTGATGAAGGTGGGCGGATTGACGTTGCCCGCCGCGCGGTATTGGAGTGACCAACCGCTCAGGCTGACGGCGGAGTCGGAGTTGTTGTACAGCTCCACGAACTTGTTCCGGAACGCAGCTCCGGCGCTGCCTCCGCTGAGGTAGGCCTCATTGATCACCACCGCCGGCCCTGTCGCGGGCGGTATATCGGCTGCCATGGCCGGAACGGTGGCGAGCGGGGCCGCAAGCAATCCCGCCGACACCACCAAACCGACTAGAAGTTTCCCATTTTTAAAATGCATTAGCTCTAACTTTCAATTGGCCCTGTGGGGCGCAGTGGAAGACGCCCGTCGTGTGCGTCGGCGGGCGGTGAACCGGGCTTTACTCCGGTGGGGATATCACGCTCGGCATCACATCAGGCGTGGATGAATACCGGGTTGCCATATGGTGACGACACAAACAAAAGAGAGCATGCCCTCCCTTTGAGGCGGGGAGCGGACATAATCCCAATATGTCCACTCCCCGCGTCGTGGGGAGAGCATGCTCTCTGGTGGGTGGCGGGCTGCGCCTAGCGGTTGGGCTTATGCAGCCTGGTTTTGGATGAGTTTGAAGATCGCACCCGTCGGGTCGGTCAGGGTGGCCATCCGGCCATAGGGAGTGTCCTCAGCCGCCTGGACGACGGTGGCGCCCAGGGAGACGGCCTGTCCGATGGTGTCATCGACCGTGTCCACCGCGAAGTAGACGCCCCAGTAGGACGGGACTTCCGCCGGGAGGAAACCGGAGGCATCCATGATGCCAGCCTTGGAGTCGTCGCCGGCCCCGAGCGTGGTGTAACGGAACTCCGGGGTATCGCCCACGACGGTGGTTTCCCAGCCGAAGACGTTCTGGTAGAAGGAAACTGCCGAGTCGTACTCCTTGGCGAAGAGCTCGTGCCAGGCGGGTGCGCCTGTTTCGGCAGCCAGCTGATAGCCCTTCATCTCGCCGAACTGCCAGGCGCCGATTGCTGCTCCGGAGGAATCCCCATACATGGCCATGGTTCCCTGGTCCGGCACTTCCATGGGTTCCATGTAGACCTGGCCGCCGTTGGCGACGGCCGCTTCGGTGGTGGCCTTGATGTCGTCAGTGCGCAGGTAGGTAGACCAGACATCGGGCATCTGGCCCATGTCTTCCTGCTTCTGCATGATCCCGGCCACCATCTTGCCGTCCTTCGAGGCCGTGATGTAGCCGCCGTACTTTTCCTGGTCACCGGTCTCGTAGGTCCAGCCGAAGAGCGTGTTGTAGAAGGACTTTGCCTTCTCCGGGTCCGAGGTCATCAGGTCGATCCAGCAAGGTGAGCCGGGGGTGATGTCAGGCGTAGGCATGTTTGCTCCTGTGTAGTTACCGCGGCTGTTGCCACGGTTTCATGAGTGGGTGGTGGAGACAGACAAAACCCTATGCGGCGCCTCTGACAGTTTCAATGCCTTCGGTTCAATGCCTTCAGCGGGAACCTAGCCCATGACCAGCATCAAGACGAAGTAGATCGCTCCGCCGACTACCGAGTAGATGGCGAACGGCGTAAGAGTCCGGGTCTCAAAGAAACGAAGCAGGAACTTGGTTGCGAACCATGCGGCGACACCCGCGCACAGTGCTCCAACCAGAAACACGCCGCGCTCATCGGCCATGGCCGGGGTGAAGAGTTCAGGCAGCTTGAGCACGGCGGCCGCGCCGATGATCGGTGTAGCGAGCAGGAAGCTGAACCTCGCGGCGTTCTCGTTGTTCAGCCCGGACAACAGGCCGCCGGCCATTGAGGAGCCGGAGCGGGAGATTCCCGGGATCAGGGCGGCTGACTGGGCGGTTCCGATTGCCAGGGCGCGTTTCCACGACAAGGTGGCGATTTCGGCGTCGGAAGCCGTTGCGGTGGCGGGCTGTGCCGCGGCGCGGCGACGGTCCCTTGTCCGCAGACGCTCGGCCGCAAAAAGGACGAGACCGTTGACTACCAGGAAGGCGGCAGCGAGCAGCGGGGAACCGAAGAGGTTCCGGATGGGCTTTTCCAGGATCAAACCGATGATTCCGGCAGGCACGGTTCCAACCACGAGGAGCCAGCCGAGCTTTGCATATGTGTCTGACGGAGCAATCTTCCTGTCCCGGATGGAACGGCCGAGACCCTTGGCGATTTCAATCCAGTCCCGGAGGAAGAAGAAGAACAGCACAACTGCTGTAGCCAGGTGGGTGGCTATGAGGAAGTTCAGGAATTCCGGCGCCTTCTGGTCCAGGCCCCAACCGAAAAGCTTGGGCAAGATGACGCTGTGGCCGAGGCTGGAAATCGGGAAGAGCTCGGTGATTCCCTGCAGCAGGCCCATAACGATGGCCTGGATCATATTAATCATGGGTTCGATCCTAGTCAGTACCGGTTACTGGGAGATGAACGTTTGCTGGGAGCTGCCCGTGTGCCAGCAGGTGAACGCGGCTAACAGGGTGGCTAATATCGACGAATGACCCAAGAGCGATGGCGGCAGGTTTCCGAATGGCCGATGGTGGCGGCAGCAGTGCTGTTCCTGGTGGCCTACTCGTTCCAGGTGATCGCCAATCTCAGCGAGGCCCAATCCACCGTTGTTGACACCATGATCTGGGTCACATGGCTGGTGTTTGCCCTGGACTACGCCATGTGCCTCCTCTTGGCGCGGCGTCGCGCCCAGTGGTTCGTGCGGAACCTGCACGAATTGCTGATACTGGCCCTCCCGGTCCTCAGGCCCTTGAGGTTGTTGCGGCTCGTAACACTACTGAAGCTGCTTCATCGCACCGCCGGGAACGCCATGCGCGGCCGCATCCTTACTTTTGTTCTCGGGTCCGCAGCCCTCCTGACGTACTGCGGTGCGCTCGCCGTGCTTGATGCGGAGGAGAACGCCGTGGGCGCCAACATCACCAACTTTGGCGATGCCATCTGGTGGGCGATGGTCACGATCACCACCGTTGGCTATGGAGACCACTACCCGGTGACGGTTGTGGGCCGCTGCGTTGCCGGGGGTTTGATGGTCTGCGGAATCGCTGTACTGGGCGTCGTGACCGCCTCGGTTGCCTCGTGGCTTGTTGAACAGGTCTCCTCCGGAGCTGCGGCGGCCGCGACAGTCGCCGAGGAGCCCATGAAGCAGGAGATTCGCCGGCTGGCCGAGCAGGTCGAGCGCCTGACCGCGCTTCTGGAAAACGCCGACGGCGAGCCACGGGGCGGCGTGGTCGGAGCCCGCGGCGACCACTCGCCGTCCCCCTAGCTCGCCGTACGCTGTGTTCTTAGTCCTCGCTTCCGCGGACCGGGATGCGCGCGGAAGAAATCAAGACCGCGCTCTTCTCCTCGTTGGTGGCGGGGCGGATTTGGCCGCGTTCGGGGACGAAGACGATGGCCTCGTCTTCCTGCCCGGGGGCGTTGACGAAGGAACGGAAGCGGCGGAGCCGTTCCGGGTCCTTCAGGGTCGCGGCCCACTCGTCCTCGTAGGACTCGACGTGCTTGGCCATGGCGGCCTCGAGCTCGTCGGCGATGCCGAGCGAGTCCTCGACGACCACCTGGTGCACGTGCTCGAGGCCGCCGTCGAGCTCCGCCTGCCAGTGAGCAGTGCGCTGGAGCCGGTCGGCGGTGCGGATGTAGTACATGAAGTAGCGGTCGATGTACTTCACCAGGGTCTCGTCGTCCAAGCCACCGGCAAGGAGCTGGGCGTGCGCGGGGTTCGCGCCGCCGTTGCCGCCGACGTACAGGTTCCAGCCCTCCGCCGTTGCGATCACGCCGACGTCCTTGCCACGGGCCTCTGCGCATTCGCGGGCGCAGCCGGACACGCCCATTTTGAGTTTGTGCGGGCTGCGCAGGCCGCGGTAGCGCAGTTCCAGGTTGATGGCCATGGAGACAGAGTCGAGGACACCGAAGCGGCACCAGGTCGAACCCACGCAGGATTTCACGGTGCGCAGGCTCTTGCCGTACGCCTGGCCGGACTCCATGCCTGCGTCAATGAGCTCGCCCCAGATCTCCGGGAGTTGTTCGAGGCGGGCACCGAACATGTCGATGCGCTGCCCGCCGGTGATCTTCGTGTACAGGCCGTACTTCTTTGCGATCGTGCCGATGACCACGAGCTTGTCGGGCGTAATCTCCCCGCCCGGGATGCGGGGGACCACCGAGTAGGTGCCGTCCTTTTGCATGTTGGCCAGGGCACGGTCGTTGGTGTCCTGCAGGGTGCCGCGGCCGGCGTCGAGGACGTATGCGGAATGCTGCGAAGCCAGGATGGAGGCGATGGTGGGTTTACAGATGTCGCAGCCCGCACCCTCGCCATAGCGGGCCAGGATGTCCTCGAACGATGTCAGTTCCAGCACGCGGATGGCGTCGAAAAGCTCCTGGCGGGAGAGCTCGAAGTGCTCGCAGAGGGCCTTGGAGACCTCGATGCCGGATTTCTTCAGCTCGCCTTCGAGGAGCTTCTTGAGCATCGGCACGCACGAACCGCACTGGGTGCCGGCACGCGTGCACGACTTGAGGCCGGGGACGTCCTGGACGGGCGCGTTGCCCTCGCAGCTGCCGCAGCCGTTGATGGCGTCGCGGATGGACCCGGCGGGGACGTTGTTGCAGGAGCACAGGATCGCGTCGTCGGGCAGTTCGGTTTCGGGGGCGTCGCCGCTGCCGGCAGCGGTGAGGTAGGCGCCGGGTTCGGCGGGGAGTTCCCGGCCGAGGAGGGGGCGCAGGCTCATGTAGGGGGTGGCGTCGCCGACGAAGATCCCGCCCAGGAGGGTCTTGGCGTCGTCGGTGGTGACGATCTTCTGGTACACGCCGCGGGCAGGGTCGGCGTAGACGATCTCCAGGGCGTGTTCGGTCCTGGCGAACCCGTCGCCGAAGCTGGCGACGTCCACGCCGGAGAGCTTGAGCTTGGTGGCGGTGTCGAAGCCCGGGAAGGTGGCCTGGCCGCCGTGCAGGCGGTCGGCCACGATCTCGGCCATCGTGTTCGCCGGGGCCACGAGCCCCAGGCACATGCCGCCGAAGTTGGCCACCTCGCCGATGGCGAAGATACCGGGGATCTCGGTCTCGCAACCGTCGGAAATGACAACGCCGCCGCGCTGGCCAAGCGTGAAGACCTGCTCCTCGCCCTCCGCTGCACGGAAGAGCTCATCGCGCGGCCTGACCCCGATCGCAACGATCACGATGTCGGCGTCGATGATGCGGCCGTCGGCCATGAGGACGCCGGTGACCTGGCCGTCGTCGTCGGACAATACTTCGGACGGGAACACCCCGCCGTGAACTTCGAAACCCTTGGCTTTGATCAACCGGCCCATTGCTTCGCCGGCGCCCTCGTCGAGCTGCGTGGCCATGAGCCATGCGGCGCCGTCGATGACTACGGGACGGGCTCCGAGGCGTTCGGTGCCGGCGGCCGATTCGAGGCCAAGGAGGCCGCCACCGATGGTGACAGCGTTGACCTGACGGCCCAGTTTCTCCGTGAGCTCGGTGATGGCTCTGTTGATGGCCCAGACGTCTTCGAGCGTGCGGTAGACATGTGTGTGCTCGGCGCCCGGGATCGGCAGGCGGGCGGCATTCGAACCCGTCGCGACCACGAGGGCATCGTATTCGTAGCTGTTGCCGGCCGCGGTTTCCACGGACTTGGCGTCGGGGTTGATCTTGACGACCCGCTCGCCAGTGCGCAGGTCCAGGGCGTCGTGGTCCCACATCGACGCGTGCCCGAGGGTGAGGTCGTAGTCCACCTCGATGAGCGCCTTGCTCAGCGTGACCCGGTCATAGGGAAGATGCGCTTCCTCGGTCAGGACCGTGACGTGCCAGCCCTTGAGACCGCGGGTGTGCATCGCATCGGCAAAACGGTGGGCCGCAGGGCCTCCGCCCGCGACAACAATGCGGCGCGGGTTCTCTGAAGGGGAAGTATGTCCGGTCACGGGCGGCCTTTCGCATGTGCCGCAGAACCGTCATCCGCGACTTGTCACTTCAGACTAAAGACACGCAGTTTCGCGTCAGTTTCCCTTTTGTTTCGGGGGCTTAACTTCGGCATCACGGTGAGGATTGAGGCGATGTGAGGTCTCCTTTACGAGCAGGACACATTGATTGCATTCCGGCGAAACATGGCGGGCCTACCGTGAAGTTGTGGCCGCAAACGGCCCGTGCCGAATGGCGGAATTGGATCCGCCGGACTGGCAGGCTAAGCGATAGGGGCTGAAATGACCGCAATTCTGGACCGCGAGAACCTCGCGGAAGCTACGACGGCGTCCGGCTGGCACCGCGTCTGCGCAATCGACGAGCTGGAACCGGCTTGGGGCGAAGCTGCCCTGGTCGGAGGCAAGCAAGTAGCACTTTTCCGCACCACGCCGGATGAGGTCTTGGCGGTATCCCAGCAGGACCCGGCAACGCTGTCCAACGTCATGGCGCGGGGAATCGTCGGGTCCCGGGGCAGCCGTCCCACCATCGCCTCGCCGCTGCACAAGGAGGTCTACGACCTTGAAACCGGCGAATGCTTCACCAACCCCGAACTGCGGCTCGCAACGTACAACACCCGCCTGGTGGACGGATATGTCGAAGTAGCCGCGTAAGTCGTAGCCGGGGCGCTCCGGCAAGCAGCCCGACACTGGCAGAATTGCCGATATGGACGCACCCAAGCAGTTTCCCGCCGTCGAACTCCGTATAGAAATTCTCGGTACTGAACCGCCCATTTGGAGGCGGGTGGTCCTCCCCGAGTCGGCCACGGTCGCTGAGCTGCACGGAACCATCCAGACGGCCTTCGGCTGGAAGGATTGCCACCTTTACGGCGTTAGCGGTGTCGATCGTAAGGGCGTCCGCCGGATCATCTTCGGAACCGACGACGACGGCGTGCAACCCGGCGCCGAGCTTGCTGCCGACGTCGGGCTGCTTGAGCTCATTGACCCGGCCCGGCCGGGTAAAGCTCCGCTGGAGTACGAATACGATTTTGGTGATTCGTGGATTCACGAGATCGAGATCGTGGGCCCAGCCACTCTCCCTGAAAACACCGTTGCCTGCCTCGATGGCGCGATGCGGGGACCCCTGGAAGACTCAGGCGGGGCAGCTGGCTACGCGAATGTGGTGGCCGTGCTTGGCAACCCCGGCCACCCCGAGCATGGCCAGTCCGTGAAGTGGTTCGAATTGGTAACCCATCAGCGGGCAGCCGACTTCGACCCCACCGACTTCGATGTCGTCGGGGTGAATGAGCAGCTGCGCCAACTGGCACGACGGATCTGGCCGGGTGACGCCACGCCGGAGGACAGGGAGACCGTCCTTGGCCCGGTCTTTTGGTTTCTAAATGCAGCACGCCCGGACGGGCTGGAACTGACTTCCGCCGGCTACCTCAAACCCGCAATAGTCAAACGGGCCATGGCCCAGCTCGGCTGGGATGATGAGTGGCCGATGCCGGGGCGAAATGAGATAAACGTTATTCCGATCCTGGACCTTCGTGAACAGCTGCAGGATTGGAAACTGTTACGCAAGTTCAAAGGCAAGCTGGTCCTCACCCCCGCTGGCCGTCACGTTGTGCAGGATCCTGCAGCGCTGTGGGACTATCTGGCCGAGCGGCTCGCCTTTCCGCAGCACGGCGTCGACAAAGAGGTCATGCGCCTGCTGGTCCATTGGGCTGTTAGCGGTGAGGCGCCCCCGTACAATCTGCGCCGGGAAGTAATCCAGTCGGCGCTCCACGCAAAGGGTTACAGGATGCCTGGCGGCACCGAGATTCCCTTGGATGACGCATGGCACCTGGACCTGGATAACAGCCGGGCCCTCCGGTGCCTGGCGTTGCGGGAGTCGGCCAGCTGGGCTTTCCGAAACTCGGAACTCTCTGACGGCGGCCTCAAGTTCCTGCTCGACGTGCAGCGCCGATTCGGGGACCGCAGTTACTGAACAGGCTACCGTCGAAAAAGCAGCAGATGCCCACAAGAAGCGATTCTGTGGGCATCTGCTGCCAGTTCGCGCCTCAAGACGCGCTACGCGGAAGGTAAGGGATTTGAACCCTTGGTGCGGGGTCACCGCACACTGGTTTTCAAGACCAGCTCCTTAGGCCGCTCGGACAACCTTCCCTGCCTAGTAGTGTTTCATAGGGAGTTGGCTGCGCCAAAAACCTGCCGCCGCGATTAACGCGGTTAAGGTGTCTGAAAGGCCAACTGCGCTGAGCAAAGGGATCGGGAGCACTCTATGAAAGCCGTCTACATCTCCGAACCGGGCGGGCCCGAGGTTCTGGAAATCCGCGACGTCCCTGCTCCGGTTCCTGGCCCCGGCGAGGTTCTCATCGACGTCGTCGCCGCCGGTCTCAACAGGGCAGATGTCCAGCAGCGCCGCGGTTTCTACCCGCCACCACCGGGAGCATCCGAAATTCCCGGTCTTGAGGTCTCCGGCAGGATTGCCGCGTTCGGGCCCGACGTGAGCAAGCCGTTTTCCGTGGGCGACAAGGTAGTGGCCCTGCTTTCGGGTGGCGGCTACGCGCAGCAGGTTGCTGTCCCGGCAGAGCAGGTTTTGCGATTGCCCGACGGCGTGGACCTGGTCACCGCGGCATCCTTGCCTGAGGTGGCAGCAACTGTGTACTCGAACCTCATCATGACTGCACAGCTGCAAGCGGGTGAGACGGTACTGATCCATGGCGCTACTGGCGGGATCGGCACCATGGCCATCCAGCTCGCCAAAGCGTACGGTGCCACGGTCGCGGCGACGGCCGGAACGGCAGAAAAGGTCGGAACCGCGAAAGCCTTCCTCGGGGCCGACATTGCCATCAATTACGCGGAAGAAGATTTCGCCGAAAGCCTCAAGGCACAAAACGGCGGCAAAGGCGCGGACGTGATTCTCGACGTCGTCGGTGCCAAATACCTCCAGCAAAACGTGGAAGCGCTCGCGGACTACGGCCGGCTGGTGGTGATCGGGCTGCAAGGTGGCGTCAAAGGCGAACTCAACCTCGGCCAGTTGGTCAGCAAACGCGCGGCGATCATAGGCACAGCGCTGCGCCCGCGGCCGATTGCGGAAAAGGGTGTCATCATGAACGCCGTCCGCGAGTCGGTTTGGCCAATGCTGGCCGACGGCCGGATCAAGCCGCTCGTGGCCAAGTCGTTCCCCTTGGAGCAAGTCCGCGAAGCCCACGAGTACTTCGATTCCGGCGAGCACATGGGCAAAGTCCTGCTGCTGCTCTAGCGGCGCCCGCCGAACCGGCAGCACGAAGGAGGGGTATGTCCATCCGGTATAGCATCCTGGCATTGCTTCAGGAGCAGCCACGCTACGGCTACCAATTGCGAGCGGCGTTCGAGGAACGCACGGGAGCCGTCTGGCCGCTGAACATCGGACAGGTGTACACCACCCTGAACCGGCTGGAGCGCGACGCTTTGGTCCGCAAAGAGGGCGACGACGGCCGCGGCCACGTGCTTTTCAGCATCACCGACGCCGGGACTGATGAGATCCGCCGATGGTTCACAACCGCGGTGGATCGTGGAGCTCCGCCGAGGAACGAATTGGCCATCAAGCTGGCGCTGGCCGTGACGACGGCGGGCACCGACGTCCCGGCGCTCATCCAGGCCCAACGTGAGATTTCCCTGCGCGAACTGCAGGGGTACACCCAGGACCGCAAGGACCTGGCCGCCAACCAACGGGTGACGGATACGGCCAGGCTGCTCGTCCTGGACTCCCTGATCTTCCATGCCGAGGCGGAGGCTCGCTGGCTGGATCTCTGTGAAGCCAGGCTGGTCCAGCAAGCCAATGGCGCCAGCAACGGCATGGTGGGAACCGTCCGCGGTGCGGGGACACCCGCCGCATAGACTGCTTCGCAGGGGAGGTGCTGACATCGAAACTTTTATGAATGCTGACGTTCGGATCCGGCTGCTCGGCCCCGACGACGCCGACGCGCTGATCCGCCTCGCCGAGACGGATAACTTGTTCGACGAGGATCCTTCAGTCGCGCCGTCAGGCGCATTGACGTACGACGCCGCCCGCTCCTTTTTGGGCGACCCCACCGTGCTGTTTTGGCTGGCTGAGCTCGGTGGCGGGATAGTGGGATTCCTCCACTGCTGCATTCAGCGCCGGCGCAATGCCGGACCTTGGGCCGAACTGCTTCTCATGGAAATGGGGACCCATACGGAGTGGCGCCGCCGCGGTATCGGCCGGTCCCTCTTGGCCGTCATGGAGGAGCGGATGCGGGAACACGGGATGGAAGAGGTCTGGGTCCCGGCCAACCTCTATGCCACGGGCTTTTACGAAAAATGTGGTTTCGCTAAGGACGAAGGCGAAATACTCGTCAAGGCGCTGGGCTGAGTTGCGGCCCGTGAGAGTATGAACGCATGAGCGATCAGGACGACACTCAACCCAGTGGCGAGAGTTTTGACGACATCCCGGTGGAGGGCACAACCTTGGACGCTGGCACGGCACAGAGTACATCCGAAGCGGGTCCCAAGGCCGACGGGAAGCCGGGCGTCAAGAAGGGCACCACCCTGCAGGACCTCGTCGACGAACCCGCCAAGGTCATGCGGATCGGCACCATGATCCGCCAGCTCCTCGAAGAAGTGAAGAGCGCCCCCTTGGACGAGGCAGCGCGCGGACGCCTTGCCGAAATCCACGAACGCTCCATCAAAGAGCTGGAAGAGGGCCTCGCTCCGGAACTTGTGGCAGAGCTGGAACGCATCAGCCTCCCGTTCCCCGAAAACGCCACGCCCTCTGACGCTGAGCTCCGGATCGCGCAGGCCCAGCTGGTCGGTTGGCTCGAGGGTTTGTTCCATGGAATCCAGACCGCCATTGCCGCCCAGCAGGCGGCCCGGGAGCACGCTGTTGCCCAGTTGCAGCTTCGCCAGCTGCCGCCCGGGACCATGATCGCGCCCGGCGTCGTTATTGGCGAGAACGGTGAGCCTCAGCGTGCCCACCTTCCCGGCACGGAAACGGAACCCGGCAAGCCGGCTCGCGTTGAAGACCCGGACCGCCACCCGGGCCAGTACCTCTGAGCGCTGGATTGGGATTCTTTGGGGCCGTCCGGCAGGGGCGGAAGGATGACGCTGAACTTGGCAAAGGATTGTGGCGGCGTGCCCACGACCGCTTCCACCGCGGCCTTGATCGGTACCACCAGGTGCTGGAGGGCGTAGAAGACGAGCAGCTCTACGGCGAACTCGTAGTCATTGCCAACGAACTGGCGGAGTTGTCGTCCAGGGTACGTGCCATCTGCGTGGAGGCGCAGCTCCGTGTGCCTAGTGATGGGTTGGACATTCCCGGATCGCTCGCAGGCGTCCATCGTGCGCTGTCCAAAGCGGGGAACTCTCTTGCTACGACGGCCGAGGCGGCCGCGATGCTGCGTCTCGCCGTCGGGCCCGTTCCTGTGGGAGCGGTTTCGGTGCGACGACGCGCCGAAGCCGTTTACGAGCATGTGGAGGAAGCCGAACGGCTGCTGAGGGCCTAAGCCGGCTCGTAGGAGTTGGGTGGGTATTAGGTGCAGACGCGTCTATTCCCACATGACAACTATTAAGCGCCTAGCTTAGAGGGGCCTGAATCCGTAGCCACCCGGTGTGCGCGGCTGGCAGGATGGAGGCCATGACTTCGTCACCGAACCTTACTTTTAACGACGGCAACTCCATTCCCCAGCTCGGCTACGGGGTGTGGCAGGTTGAGGACGATGTAGCCGAAAAGGTGGTACGTCAGGCCTTCGACGCCGGCTACCGCCACATCGATACCGCCAAGATCTACGGCAACGAGGCAGGCGTGGGACGCGCCATCGCGTCCTCCGGCCTCAAGCCCGAGGAAATCTTCATCACCACCAAGCTGTGGAACGCGGACCAGGGCTACGAGTCCACGCTCGCGGCTTTCGAAGAATCCATGAACCGCCTCGGCCTGGAAACCCTTGACCTGTACCTGATTCACTGGATGCAGCCCAAGCAGGACAAGTTCGTGGACACCTGGAAGGCGCTCATTGAGCTCCAGAAGCGCGGCCGCATCAAGTCGATCGGCGTCTCCAACTTCAACAAGGAAGGCCTCCAGCGCCTGATCGAGGAGACCGGCGTTGTTCCGGCGATCCACCAGATCGAGCTGCACCCGTTCTTCAACCAGTCGGAACTCCGTGAGTTCGCCGCGGCCCGGGGTATTTTGACGCAGGCCTGGTCGCCTTTGGGCCAGGGCGGCGAGCTCCTTGAGAACGCCACCATCGCCAAGATCGCCGCCAAGCACGGCGCCACCCCGGCGCAGGTGGTCATCGCCTGGCACCTGGCGATCGGCAACGTCGTGATCCCCAAGTCCGTGACCGAGTCCCGGATCCAGGAAAACTTCGCAGCACTTGGCGTCACCTTGGATGAGGCCGACGTTGAGGCCATCAACGGACTGGACCGAGGCGCCGAAGGCCGCATCGGACCGGACCCGGCAGTCTCAGACTTCGCGTAGTCTCTCAACGCGCGTCGTTTCTCGACGGGATCTCGCAACGCGGGGTCACTTACGGCCCATCCAGCAGCACCAAATGGGCCGTAAGTGACCCCGCGTTGCTCAGAGGAGAGCGGGGGGTCACCTCGCGGGCCGGAGGGGCGGGCCGGTGGATGCGCGGATTGCCGTAGCCAGATGATGCGGGACTCTCAACCCTTTGGGACTCGCTCAGCACTGGGGGCGCGCAGCCACCCCAGGGCTTCTTGTTCGTCGGAGAAATACCGGGTCGGGCACTGCGGTGCGGGGAGCCCGTGCCTGCCGTGGGCAATGACACGATCCACCGGCGTGCTGCCCAGGATCGCAAAGGCGGTGATGGTGACCGCTTCACTGAAGAATCGGACGGCGTCGCGGCTGACAGACTCAACGCCGGTGACCTGCAGAAGTACCGCAGCGCCCGTTCCGCCTGTCAGAGCCAGATACCGCTCCCGGACAAGAGTTCCGTCCTCTTCGGTGATCCGCCCTCCCGGGCGCAAAGTGATCCGGAGGATCCCTTCACCCGCGTCCTCAACCTTGACATTTTCGTGTTCTGAACTGAAGCACGCTCCACCGCCGTCTGCATCGACAGCATCGGAAAGCATGTTGACCTCTGCGGGAAGGTGAAATTCGTCCTCGGATTGGACCAGCGCCGTCATCAATTCCCCCAGAAGTGATTCCACTGCGACCCCATCGACGCAGCTCCCGGATCAGCTAGAGCCGGGTGCAGATCACACTACCTTCGAGGATGCCCAACGTCCATGAATAGTAAGTATGCTGAGTGTCGTGTCTGAGTAACCCTCCGGAAATCAAGTAGCTGGCACTCGTGCATAGACCCGCCCCTGGGCTGTTGGCTCTATCTGGGAACCTTGGTGCCTTTGGGGAGGACATGGGATGGACGCTGGAGCGCCGTCACGGGAGGCTCCGTTGACTTTGCGGCAGGCAGCTATGCGGGCAGGGCAAGACGTTCTGTCGTTCAGGGCCTTGGCAGATGCACTAAACGATACGGCGGCTGATCTGCGCCTATCCGGGAACCGCGGCGCGGCCCGGTACGATCCGGTTCGGCTCCGCAACTGGCTCAGGAGCCGGGAAATACCAGAGGAATCCCCGGTGACTTTTCAGATCAGGGCCACCTGGGACGGTGCGCAATGGACGGTGACCGATGTTGAAAGGTCTGTGAGCGTCACCGGCCCTCGCCTTATGGCGGCGCAGCGGTCCTTGGCGGAGCGGCTCGCCAAAGTCCTGCGGATTGCCGGAGACCGGATACTTTTCGACGTCGTCTATGAGGCAGACCGCCCGGGCATTCTCACCTGGGTGCAGGCCGAGTCCTTGAAGGTCCGGGCGGACGAGCTGTTGAATGAAGCCGGGCGACGGCGGGTGAAAGCGATCCTTGGACTGATGGGTGAAGGCATGACCCCTCCGGAAATCGCCGAAGTGTTCGGGGTGTCCTACCAGCGCATCCAGAAGATATTGGCCAGTGCAAAAGAGGAAAGATCCGGAATCTCCGGGGCCGGGGCGGGACCCCAAGGGCAACGGTCAGGGCATCGATGACGGAGCGCGAAAAGATCAAAGGCCGGGAGCCCGTTCATCCTGAAGAGATGAACGTGGTGCTCGCTGCCACCCGGCAGGCTGCCGTCGTCCAACGATTCTCACTGCGTCCGCTGCTGGCTTACTTCCTTCTCGCCTAGATCGCTACGCCAAGCTTCTGCCGCACACCATCGGATTCACTCGGGTCCGTCCACATCGTGCTGAACTTATGATTCGAACCGTGGGCGCGGAGTGAGGAGCGAGACCGCCAACGTGAGCACCGCGGCTATTGAAGCGCAGACAAGTGTAAGGACGAACAGCTGCTCCGGTGTACTCAGGTTGCCCTCCATGCCCACGCCAGTCCAGATCAGATCGCGCAAGGCCATGCTTACCGGCACGCAGAGCGCTCCCGCAGCGGCGGCTGCCCGCCCCGCCGAGCGCACGCGGCCTCGTTGGGGGAGGGCGACGACGTGCAGTGCCGCGCTTGCAACAAGCACGAATCCGAAGGTGCCGCTGAGAAAAATCCATAATTCGACCATGAACAGGGTGGGGGACAGGCCTCCCTCGCCGATGTCGACGCCGGTGATGACTATAAGGGCGACTGCGGCGCTGGTGGCGGCTGCGATACTGACGAAGTGGCGGCGGATGGCAGTTACGAGATGCTCCGCGGCGGCCGGGTTCACCCACTGCCCCGCCCGGTGAGGCGCATGCGCCGCTGCAACGGCCACGATGGGGGCGAGGTCGTCAAGCCAATCGCCGCCCGGATCGCGTCGGTTGTAGAGCGGCAAGAGGCGTGCTGCCCGGCGTTGTTGGCCGGCCGAGGCCACGGCCAGGCAGGTTAGAGGGATCAACGAGGCTGCCAGCCACGGTGTCTCCTGGTTCCATAGCTCGTGGTCGGCGCGGAGTGTGAGAGCGAGCCAGTCGGTCACCAGGGTCAGGGCGATTAGGATCGTGACAACCGAGGCGGCTCGCAGTAGCTGGCGGGCGCGGTACGCGGGCTGTGGGGAGGCCTGGCGCCACACCAGGAGGCGGAGGCCTGCGGTAAGGGTCACGAGGGGGACGAAGAACTTGGTGAAGGAGATCGCTGTGTCGTACGGGTCGTCCTGCCAGGGGCTGGCCGCACGGATCGAATGCACCTGGGTAGTCAGCACGGCAAACACCATGAACAGGGCGGCATTGCCAACGGCCAGTCGAAGCACCCCGGCAACGGCACGCCGTGCGGGGTCGCCTACAGGCAAAATCTGCGGAACGTTGTGAGGCAATGGCTGGTCCCTTCGCGTCGAGGACTATTCGTTCAAAAGCTACTCCGCAAACTACTGGCCCGCATTTCAATGGCAGCTCTATCCCGCGATGAGCTCCTTGACTGGCCCTTCGTGCAGGGCTAGGTAGACATCATCCCGGATCTGGTTGGCCTGTGGATCTGTCATGGTCCGGCCGAGTGGACGCAGCACTAGACGGATCAGGGCGTTGGCCTGTCCGTCGCGGATGTAGAGGCGCTCCCGCGCTGCTACCGGAAGCTCTCCGTTCGGAGTCAGGGCCAGGAGTTCGACGCTTTCCAGGTCTTCGGCTTGCTCGCCTAAGGCTGTCCGCACCCGGTCTCCGAGCACTTCGGCGTCCAAACCCGCGGGAACGACGATGGAAATGTCCCTGCGGATAGAGGGCATCTGGGAGACGGGTTTCCATCGGGACAGGTCCAGCATCTGTTGTTCGATTCTCTCATCCGTGGACCTGAGCAACCTGATGTCCGGGATGCCTTTGCGGAGCATCAGGGCCCGGTCCAAACCCATCCCCAGAGCCAATCCCGACCACTTTGCGGGGTCCAGGCCGGCTGCGGAGAACAGATGCGGGGCCATGAGCCCGCATTCCGCTAGTTCGAGCCATTCCCCTTCCATGAGGACATCGACCTGCAAGCCCTCCCTCGTGTAGGGGTGAACTGCCTGAACTGCGCGCCATTGCGCCCCGGGAAGGACCGCTTGCACGAGGGAAGCAATCATTTCCCGCAGCTCGCCGGAATCAAGGTGTTCCCGCGAACTAACCCGCCACAAGTCGACCTGGTGGGGAGTTCCCACGTGGGTGCGGTCGATGGAATCGCGCCGGTAGACAAGACCGGGGATGGCCCAGAGTTCGTCTATGGATTCGTCTTGATTCAGTGCCCGCAGCAGAGACGGGATGGAAGCCGAGGTGTGGCTGCGGAGCATCACTGTGGGGCTGACATAGCGGGAGTATCTTTGATCCCGGGTCACGTCCGACTCGTTGAACCCCAGCCGGTCGTAGTTGTCGGCCACGCTCACCAGCGGGCTGTGGCGAACGATCCGTTTCGCCACGCCCCATTTGCTGCCGAGCGCGTCAATGACGTCCTGTAAGAGTGCCTGCATTGCATGAGGCTGGGCGTCCGGATTTGAGAGATCCCGGATGGTCAAAGCATCGTTGAGTTCGGAGGGACTGAGATAAGCGGGCATTGTTCGTCCTTATGTTCGGATCTGAGTGGCGGGTTCCTCCCCCGACTCACATCCGGCGCCAGGACCTAGGCGCGCGCCTGTGAGCCCTCGCGACCGGAAACCGGTCGGGGGCAAGTAAATCGAGGCGTAGAGAGCATGGGGCGACTATACCCCAATGCATTGCTGCCAGACCCCGATCGTCAGGCTAGGTTGATGTGACCGGCCCCTCCGCTGCGCGCAGCTACAAACCGAGGTCTCTGATCGCCGTGACCCAGTTGTGGGCGATCGCCTGCTGGGCAGCTGACAGGGTGACCTTGTGAGTGCAGACGGCCTTGTGCAAAGTGTTCTCCACCGCGTCTTTCGGGTTCGTGGTGCCCGTGGCGCCTGCCTTGTTTGGCTCAGGCCACAGGTTCGATACCGAGTTGGTGCCGCCGAGCTCCAGGCTGATCAGGTGATCATATTCCGTGGTCTTCATTGCGGTCTGTCCGTATTCGCGCAGGCTCTCGGCCTTCACTTTGTCGGTGTCCGAAGCGGGCGGGCGGACCGTGGCCGTGTAGCCGCTCGTGCAGATGGTTGAGTCGATGTTCTCCGGGGTAACGGCTGGATCTGCGGCCCCAGGAGTGCAGGCCGGGTCCGGCAAGTACTCGCCGGTGGCGGCGTCGACAACCTTTGCCGAGCACTGTCCGACGGCAAGCTGCTCGTCGGTAGCGACGATTCCGGGGGAGTGGATGGACTTCACGGCTGCCGCCGACGCACCCGCGGGAACGGCCGCAACTGCCGGAGAAACTGCCGGTGACGCGGCCTTGGCCGTCGCTTCGGCGGCGTGGGTCCCTTGCTGGCATCCGGTGAGGGCCAATGCGGCAAAGAAGAATGCGGCGGGCAGGGCGAGATGTTTGCGGAAGTTCATGACCCTCTGTGTTCGGCAGATCGGAAGTCTGTCCCCGGAAAGGGGGATGACGGGCGGAAGCCGGTAGCTCCCGCCCGTCTTTTCTATCCTGTTGCCTGGTCTTCGCAGCGCCCGGCGCGCCGGGCAGGCCGCGTCGAGAGGTGCCGGACGGTCGTCTCCGCGGTCCGTCAATGTCGCGGGGGCACGGGGTCAAGGGCGCCGGGAATGATGCGCGCCGCCGATTCCGGCAGCTTTGCCGTCCAGAAGGTTCTTCGTCCCGTGGGCAATGAATCGGACCACGTTTTCCCCGACGGCGGACCCGTCCGCCTGGCCGATTGCGTAAGCCAGTTTTTCGAGCGTGCCGGTGACTGACTGGCGTGCGTACCGCTCCTCAAGACCCCAGGACACTCCTTCGGCGACAAGGTCCTCGACCGTCAGGGACGGCTGGAAGGCGCGGTCGTTGACTCGGAGTGACATGTTCAGCTGGCCGTTGGGCGCCAGTGCATGGGTGGAAACGTCGTAGAGCGGCGCGATGGTGACGGCCCCGTCGTCGGTCCGGAGGGTGGCGAAGTTTTTGGCGTGCGCGTCGGTGTTGCCGACCGCGGTATTGAATGCAGTGTGCGCAAGCAGCATTTCGCGGTCATCGGGCCCGGCGTCGAAGATGTCGCGGCGGCGTGGCAGCAGGCCGGCCAGGCTCCGCAGGTTCGCGACGGGATTGACGCCTTCGAACTTGCTGTCCGTGTCCCAGGGCAGACCCAGGGCGTAGTCGTTGATCAGTGTCAGCCGTTCGGCGATCTGCTCGTCGGTCAGGGGTTCGTAGAATTCTGCCGGTTCACCGGGGTCCCCGCCGATCCGGATCGCGCCGGCGACGTCCCGCCCGGCGTAGAAGACCAAGGCGCGTTCCCGGAAGGTCAGTTCGATCCCGAGCTTCTCCATGACAGCGAAGAACTGGTCATTGAGGACTTTGGGCTTTCCGGTCTCCAATTCGGAGAGGTACCGCTGGCTGACCCCGAGCCGTGCGGCCAGAGCGCGCTGGGAGAGCCCAGTGCGCTACCGGATGCCGTAGACCACCAGGCCCAGGTCCGAAACGGACTTCATGATGCCGTGCATTCGACCACCTTGATGAGCTATTCGTAGTGGGAAATGAGTGAGTACCTTTTCGTAATCGCAGCTGGGTGATTACGAGAAGGTAATCGAGCCGTGCGGTGAGAGCATAGTTCCGCGGGTTCGGCACGGACCTAGGTCAGATTCTCGCGCGTTCCGATACCTCTCTGGCGAGGAGGATGGCGACCAAGCCGAGCATGGTCCCCGTGATGCGGCGCTGCCAAACTACCCAGGAAGGACGGGTAGCGAGGAATTCAGCGATCGAACCAGCGCCGATGATGATCGCTCCATTGACCAATAGGCCGACGAGGATTTGAATCGCACCGAGGGTGAATCCTTGCACGGTGGTATTTCCTGCGCCGGGGTCGATGAATTGAGGGATAAGTGCGAGGTATATGATCGCGGTCTTCGGGTTAAGCAGATTCGTGAACAGCCCCATCCGGAACAGATGAGACCGAGAATCGTGCCTCAGCTCCTCGCTCTCGAAGGCACCACGCCCACCAGGACGCAGTGCTTGCCAAGCCATCCAAGCCAGGTATGCCACGCCTGCGGCCTTGAAGCCAAGGTACAGCCACGGCACCACGACAAACACCACGGCGAGACCGAGGTTCGCCATGACCATGTAAACAACGAAGCCGAGCCCGGTGCCTGCGAGTGAGATCATTCCGGCGGCGCGACCCTGACCGATGCTGCGTGAAACCAGGTAGATCATATTCGGGCCAGGGGTTAGTGCCATTCCAAACTCAGTGAGCGCCATTCCTCCTGCAGCCGCAAACGAAACCCCCGTGCTGAGCAGGCTCACCGCAGAACTCCGTCTGGCGATTCGAAGGTGCAGGTAACTTCCACCCGAACATTCTATGGCGAGCGAGGTAACGCTATATGCGCCCCTGTGCCGAAACATGCCGGGGGAGAAGGGTGAGTACACCCATGGGTACACCAAACCCGATTTTGGGAATTTTTAGCCATCCAACGAAAGAGCCCCGGTTCCGCTATGCCTTCCCGATATGGATACCTTTGGTGTCCCTCTGGCTGGCCGCCGCCCTGTGCGTCGTGGGAATGGTGCTTGCGGTGCCCGCGATCCGCCCGTACTACGCCGAGCGGAAACATGGCTACACCACCTGGCCGGAGAGAAGCCCCGCACCGGGGCCAGACAGCAGATAACCCGTTCACGAAGCCTGGACGAGCGTCCGCACCCAGGATTCCCCCTTTCCCGCAATGCCCGGCTTCAAGGGGAATCCTAGCGTTAGACTTCCTGCAGCTCAAACAGTCATTCCGGCTTTCTGAAGGTGGGGGACAAGTTGTGGAAACTCAGAACTTTGGCACTGTGGAAGTGCCGCCTGAACTGCGCCGGTCATTCCTTTTTGTCCCATCGGTCTTCACCTGGCTGTTCGCCGCGTTAGCCCTGGTCGGCTTGATCTGGGGTTCTGTCTACGCCTCCACCACAGAAAACCAACTCATTGCGGCTGGACGGCTCAGCTCTGGATCGAGTGGCTATTTCAGGCTTACGGTGGCGGAGTTCATGGCCCCAGCGTTCGTGTTGCTCATCTCGTCCCGGCTCCTGATGAGGGGCAAGGCGAAGCGTATGGCCGATCTCGCTGCCGAGCGTTTGTTCCTTCCGCACTACGTTCGCGACATGTTGCAGAAGCGGTTCACCAAACCGTGGTCGATGAGGCTCGACGGACGCGTCAACAATCTGAACCTCCGGTCCCGGCTGGGGTATCAGACCAGGGACAGGATAGAACAAATCAGAAGCAAAGAGGGATGGGTCATTGAGGTCCCGAGCGATCTTTCCACACTCACCGTCGAGCGTGTTCCCCCCGGCTACGAGATGAATGGCGACTATCAGTACAGTGGCGGGTCCCTCCGGAAGCTGAACAAAGCAAAGAGGCTCGAGAATCAACAGCACGGCGGCTCAGACCGGTGAGAGCCTTTCCCGCAGCCCATCTTGTGACAGGAGGATCGGCGGTGTCCAGCTATGGCTGATACGAGGAAGCGCCGCCGGAGGCTAGCCGTGGTTACGGTCCTGATCTTTCTTGTTATTTCGGTGGGGCCTGGGCCGAGGACCTGAACGGCAAAGATGCCGGGGATGGAGTTCTTCACGAATCCGTGGTCGGCGCTCAGTTCGATGTCTCCGGGTCCGGGGGCCAGAACAACGTAGGGGCGATGGATCCACGTATCCGGCACCATCTGTCGCGGGGCCGCCCTCTGGATCATCACACTCATGGGCGTGACCGATCCGAAGGTGACCCGGGACATCTGGGCGTAGTCGTAGAGCGGTGCCATGTCCGCGAGGAGCCTCATGAGGGCCTCCCCGGAGTCGTCCTCGTCTTTTTGATCTCGGTGCCGGCGAGGATCCAACCCTCGTCGGTGAACCTGACGTACCAGTCCCCATTGGATGTGGGGAACAGCAGATCTGCCGATCCGATGTCTTCGCAACAGCGGGCCAGTAGGCCGGCGATCTGGTGCGGTTCGCATTGGGTCATCGTGAAGTGGAGGCCGGAGAGGATCGGGCCGGAAGCGTTGGTAGCTGCCCACCCGGCGATCCGGTCAACGATTTCTTTGACCGGTGGGCTGCCCACGGCCCACCGGTCGATGTTCTTCTTCACGGTCCGGAATGCGAGGGGTGTCTTGTATCAAACACTGCGTGATTGACGGAGACACCCTCGAGCTGGCCTTCCCGCACCCGTGGGAGCGCCATCTGGCCGAGAGGAATCTGGCCGCCGTCTGGTCAAACTACCGGGCTCTTGGCTATCGGCGGATGATCTACACGAACACGGTCAGCGTCAGGTTCACGGAGGAGCTGGCAGCCGCCATGGGAGATGAACCCAGGATCACTGCTGTTCTGCTGACCGCCGGTGATGAGACAGCCTCGGCGCGGACGCATCCAGGGCAGCGACCTGCAGGAACACCTTGACCGCGGCAACGCCGTGGCACTGGAGCTTGAGCTCCTGACCCCGGACTGGGTGCAGCGGGTCCCCACGGATGACCGCAGCGACCAGGACACTGCTGGTGATCTTCTGCCGCACACCGGATGGACAGATCGGGTCGTTGCCGGGGAAGTCAATGAACGCCGCTGAACACCAACCCAGGATCGGCGAAACGGGATCAAACCCACGACCTGCGGGCCGCCAACAACATGGCTCATTGAGTCCTATCGCGAGGTAGTCACCGGTGCCGTTTCACCTGGTTCAAGTGCCGGGGACAACCGCATCACCAAAAGCAACTGAGCCCGGCCTGGATCGGCGGAGGGACCAAGATCGTCACCGGCGCTTGAGCTCGGCTTCTCCGCTGTTTTGCTGCGAAAATCGTTTCATTCGGCGGTAATTCTGACTCCGGCGACGGCCCCTGTCCAAGGACCGTTCGGGTCGTGCCGCATCAGCGCTGCTCCGACGTATCCATCCTCAAGCTCGACAACCTGCGACGAGACGCCAGAGCAATCAAGATCGAGCGACAACAGCTGCTTCGACCCTGGGGCGAAGATGACCATCTGTGCGTTCGGGATGCCCGCGCAAGCGGCTGTGACGGTGTACCGGCCAGCGGTCGTTACTTTTGCGGTTTTGCTGAAACCGACACCGGGCCCGTCGGCAGGGCCGGAGTCGTCTATGAGTGCGGGCCCTCGGGCCGTTGCAAGGCGCTTCTGCAATTCGGCGTAATTGCGCTTTTCGGCATCCAGTATCTCCGGGCCCTTCGTCGGGACAGAAGGCGCGGGGCGACTGCTTTGCTCGGTGGCGGCTGTCCGTGCCGGATCGCCGGCACCCTGATAGGTGCACGCTGCCAGGCCACCGGACAGCAGCAGGCACAGCACCGCCACCGCAGCAGCATTACGGACTGGTCTCGTTCCCCTACGACCTGACATTGGCCGAGTCTACGGTCCGATTGCCGAAAGGCAAGCACACCCGCCTCGAAACCTTTTGAACTCCAGCGGCAAGGAACGAGCGACGTGCGCGGTCATGAGCCTGGGATCCATGCCAAGGCGGTATTGCCAACCACCCGGGGCCGTCGCACAATCGGCAAGTGAGATTCGAAGGAGTGATCCCCGAGGACGCACCCGACCCGCGCCTCGAGCAGGCCAGGCGTCTGGAGCTGATGCCGATCGGCATCATGGGGCTGGTGCCCCAGCCATCGCTGGAAGATCCGGATATGGTCGGCATCCAGTACGGACAGGATTCCCGCGGATACAACGAGATGTCGGCGAGCATCACCTACACGCTGTGGCGCAACCCCGCCGATCGATCCGATCCGATAAATCTGGCCGAGCTCGACGAGCAGATGCGAAGGTCGATCGAAGACATTCCCCCTTGGCCGCGGCCGGCCTGGCTGGTTGAAGGGGTTCAACGCATGCGATACCCCCAGCTCTGGGAGGCCGTGCGGACCACGTGGCACCGCGAGGCTTCCGAACGTTCGTCCCCGGCCCGGGTGCTGGCCGACCACATGAACCACATCCTCATCAATCGCTACCGGCGCGAATGGATGGGAGGCATTACCTGGGACCGGTACGCCGGGGACACCGGAGGTCGCCCAGCCAACCGTGAGGTATCCGTTTGGATTGACGGCGTCCAAGTGCAGGGTTTGGAGATCGACACTGACCCCATCGTGTACGGGGTTGGCGCGTCCCTTGGACAAGGCGGTGTTGTGACGGCCGTCCTCCCACGCGATGAGCTCGACTACATACGCATTGAATTCGCGAAACGCCCGTAGGCTGTGGAGACATCCACAGCAAGGGGATCAGGATGAAGCATCCACGCACTGTGGCCGCAGCCGTTCTGCTGCTCGCGTCGGCCCTCTCCGGGTGCCAGTCGACAGCCGGGCCGGAGCTCACCCAGGGATCGACCTCATCGGTGCCCAGCCCGTCGTCCGCGGAGCTCACGGCCATCATCCAGACTGCTGTCGAGGACCGGAACGGCACCGTCCTCGATGTTCCGCCGGCGCCCCGCCTGGCCGAAGGGCAGACGACGGCGGCGTACCGTGCCAAGCGCGCGCGGGACCTTCCGGTGGTGGCCCGGTCAAAGGCCGGGTTCAGGTCAAAGGGCTTCTGGTACACGGACTTTTCGACGAAGATAACGGTGGAATCCGTGGAGGTGACCGGGTCGGCGGCAAGCGTCCATTTCAAGGAACTGACCGAAGAACACCAGTCCTCGGCGGCGAACGGGCCAAGCAACGTCCCGTCGGGCTACTCGGTGGAGGAGACCGCTACGTTCCGGGCATCCGCGGACGGATGGCAGCTGGACAGCATCGCCCCTTCCGCCCCGGGGGGCCTCTTGCCGATGTCCATCGTCAAGGGCTGAAACCGGAGCTGCCCCTGGTCCTCGGTCGGATTTGGCACAGGATCCGCCAGGCGCACCAGGTCAAACTCTCCCTTCGATCCTTCAGAGGATTCCAATGACAGAGACTTTCAACGGCGGACTGGCAAGACCCGGAAAGATGATGGGGGTCCTCGGGCCTTGGATCGTCCTGACTCCGAGCGCATCGCATCTTGACTTTCGGATGAGGTTCAACTGGATGGAGCGATTCTTCGGGCCATGGAGGCTGGAGCGTGCCGGTGTCCGCGAGGTCTACATGAGTCGGCGCACGGCCTTGAACCCTCTGAGCGCCAACATCCTCGCGGAAGGAAATATGCCGTGGACGTTCTATACCGAACACCCGTTTGACGTCTTGGAGTGCCTGGACCGTCTCGGCTATCCAGTCCGGATGACGTAGCCGCCACATAGGCCTTATGGCCAGTCCGGGTCGAGGTTGGCCATTTCGAATGCAAGTCTTGCCATTCCCGCCTCAGATTCCTCCCACTCCGGGAACCCGGCCGTTGACTCGGATCCCCGCGGCGGAGTGGTCAGATAGGCCGTGATGCCGCGTGCCTCGACTTCCTCCACGAGGATGCGAAGCATTGTCTCAGCCATGGCCCTTGGCAGATCACCTTTCGTGTCCAGGTAAGCCATCGGGCCCTTATCTGTGAGATAGACAGGGGAGCAGTAGTTTGCGGTGTACTCTCCAGTGGTTGCCATCTGGGCGGCGGTCAGCTCGTTGCCATTGCCGTCAACACGCATGCACCGTCCTATCGCAACGTGGAGTGCCTCGGCTGCTTTGTCTGTTTCGTCCGAGACGACCAAGAAGAATGGTGAAGGTCCTTCCCAGCCATCGAAAATTTCCTCACACCGTTCGCCCTGACTGTCAAAGATGCCCGGATCGACTGTCACGTTTGCCATGCTGTCCCCCTGATAGCCCTACGTGTCAGGCTGGAACGGTACCAAGGGCTCATAGCAAGTCCGTTTAATCGCGTGGGGCGAGAACCAGGAATCCAGTCATCATGTCCAGTCCGGTTTTGAGTGCAGTACGCGAAGATAGTGCTGTGAGTAGTAGTAGTAGTAGTAGTTCTGGACCCCGGGCGGGTGGTCCGCGGTCCCGCCGGTCTTTCACGCCGGCGCAGAAGCTGGAGTT
>NZ_JAMXIC010000116.1 GCF_027587375.1 Arthrobacter sp. B2a2-09 | reverse complement strand
GCCCTCGTCACCGTTGCCGCGGATTTGTTGGCGCTGACCCTGATCACGCCTCCGGGCGAGCAGGGTGCCGACATCGCTGTCGGCTCCACCCAGCGTTTCGGCGTTCCGCTGTTCTTCGGCGGCCCGCACGCCGCGTACATGGCCGTCCAGAAGGGCCTCGAGCGCTCCATGCCGGGCCGCTTGGTGGGCGTTTCCAAGGACGACGCCGGCACTCCCGCGTACCGCCTGGCGCTGCAGACCCGCGAGCAGCACATCCGCCGCGAGAAGGCCACGTCCAACATCTGCACCGCGCAGGCACTG
>NZ_JAMXIC010000115.1 GCF_027587375.1 Arthrobacter sp. B2a2-09 | reverse complement strand
GGTCGCTTCCATCACCACCGTGCTCACATGTTCGCGTTCCAGGAACTCCCGCAACTCCAGGATCGCCTGGGTAGTCGCGGCCCAGGTCGTGACCGTTGACGTGTAGGTCCCGGCCCGTGAACCCGGCACCCGGACGCAGAGCTTCGCGTCGCGTTTGGAGATATCCAATCCCGCGGCACGTTCGTGAACAATGTCCATTTCCTCTTCCCTCCACCACGGCTGAGCGGCCATCTGCAGTGTCTGTCTCGGGGAGGACAGGGAAAACATTCAGGAATCTAATACCCGTGCTTCAAAGCAACAATCCACGGTTCCCGTGGAA
>NZ_JAMXIC010000114.1 GCF_027587375.1 Arthrobacter sp. B2a2-09 | reverse complement strand
TTCCACGGGAACCGTGGATTGTTGCTTTGAAGCACGGGTATTAGATTCCTGAATGTTTTCCCTGTCCTCCCCGAGACCGGCACAGTGGATGGCCGTTCGCCGTGTTGGAGGGAAGAGAAAAATGGACATTGTTCACGAACGTGCCGCGGGATTGGATATCTCCAAACGCGACGCGAAGGTCTGCGTCCGGGTGCCGGGTTCACGGCCCGGGACCTACACATCAGCGGTCACGACCTGGGGCTCGACTACCCAGGCGATCCTGGAGTTGCGGGAGTTCCTGGAACGCGAACATGTGAGCACGGTGGTGATGGAAGCGACC
>NZ_JAMXIC010000113.1 GCF_027587375.1 Arthrobacter sp. B2a2-09 | reverse complement strand
GTCTGCGAGGAAGCCGGCTGCCCGAACATCTTCGAGTGCTGGGAAGACAAGGAAGCGACCTTCCTGATCGGCGGCTCCGAATGCACCCGCCGCTGCGACTTCTGCCAGATCGACACCGGCAAACCCTCCCCCGTGGACCGCTTCGAACCCACCAAGGTCGCCCGCTCCGTCCAGGCCATGGCCCTGCGCTACGCCACCGTCACCGGCGTCGCCCGCGACGACCTGGAAGACGAAGGCGTCTGGCTCTACGCCGAAACCGTCCGCAAGATCCACGAACTGAACCCCGGCACCGGCGTCGAACTGCTCATCCCCGACTTCTCCGGCAAACCCGAACACATC
>NZ_JAMXIC010000112.1 GCF_027587375.1 Arthrobacter sp. B2a2-09 | reverse complement strand
TCGTAGTAGGCCAGCGAGGAGGAGAACACGGGAACCGGGATGCCCAGCTGGACAGCCGTTGCCACCACGCGGCGCCATGCCGGCAGCGCGCCGGCAATCGCCTTGGTGAAGGCCGGGGCGAACAGCAGGTTGGCCGGCTTCTCCTCGGCTGCGTAGGCGTTGGTGATTTCCTTGAGCAGCTCGGCGCGGATGATGCAGCCACCGCGCCACAGCGAAGCGATTTCATCAAGCTTGAGGTCCCAGCCGTATTCCTTCGCGGCGGAGGTCAGCATGTCCAGGCCCTGCGCGTACGACACAAGCTTGGAGGCGTAGAGCGCCTGGCGGACGTCCTCGACGAAGTTC
>NZ_JAMXIC010000111.1 GCF_027587375.1 Arthrobacter sp. B2a2-09 | reverse complement strand
GTGTTCCACACCAACGAAGGCCACGCCGGGTTCCTGGGCATCGAACGCATCCAGGAACTCATGTCCTCCGAAGCCCCGCTGAGCTGGTCCGAGGCCCTTGCCGCCGGGCGCGCGTCCACGGTGTTCACCACCCACACCCCCGTACCGGCCGGCATCGACCGCTTCGAGGCCGTGCAGATCAGGCACTTCTTCGACGCCGGCCTGGCCCCGGACGTCCCGGTGGAGAAGGTCCTGGAACTCGGCCGGGAAAACTACGACGGCGGCAACCCCGCGGTCTTCAACATGGCCGTCATGGGCCTGCGCCTGGCGCAGCGGGCCAACGGCGTGGCCAAACTGCACGGCGT
>NZ_JAMXIC010000110.1 GCF_027587375.1 Arthrobacter sp. B2a2-09 | reverse complement strand
ATGGACCTTCCCCACCCCACACGCCGGACTCCGGCCAACAGAAAAACCTGTCACACAAGAGCCTGACACACAGGGTTTTCGGAACCCTCGCTCACCTTTGGTGCGTTTTTTCGGAACCCTCGCTCACCTTTGGTGCGTCATCACAAGACGCTCGCTCACCTTTGGTGCGTCATCACAAGACGCTCGCTCACCTTTGGTGAGCGAGCGTTAGCTTGAAACTCCTCATAAGTGAGCGAGCGTCAGCCTGAAAGCCCTTATAAGTGAGCGAGCGTCAGCCTGAAAGCCCTTATAAGTGAGCGAGCCGAAAGTTGTCAAGCTGTGTGGAGTCACTGGGCTGGTTTTTGGGGTGTTTTGGTCTTGGGGAGGT
>NZ_JAMXIC010000109.1 GCF_027587375.1 Arthrobacter sp. B2a2-09 | reverse complement strand
TGTGTCTGTTGTTTGAGAACTCAATAGTGTGCCAAGTTTGTTGATACCGATTTGTTTTTATGAATTGGTTGATTTTGCCGGGCCTTGTCCGCCCCTGTGGGTGGGGTCTGGTTTTCAGCTGGTTTCAAATTTTGTGCAGCTCTTCTGCCGTTATTTCCGGTGGTTGTGGTTGTGTCTGTTTTTGTTTTACTTCAACGGAGAGTTTGATCCTGGCTCAGGATGAACGCTGGCGGCGTGCTTAACACATGCAAGTCGAACGATGATCCGGTGCTTGCATCGGGGATTAGTGGCGAACGGGTGAGTAACACGTGAGTAACCTGCCCTTGACTCTGGGATAAGCCTGGGAAACTGGGTCTAATACCGGATA
>NZ_JAMXIC010000108.1 GCF_027587375.1 Arthrobacter sp. B2a2-09 | reverse complement strand
GCCTCTAATGTCTCTGGATAACGCATGGGATAAGTGCCAACGCTGCATGCACGTCATCGAACGCTGCGTGTGCAGCAAGGGCGTGCAGTGGTGGGTGTGTGAAATGCACCAGTACAAGTCGCTCGTCGGTGAGAAGTGCCCGGAATGCGAAGCCCTCACTCACGACCCAAAACCCGAACAAGTGTCCGAGCGCGGTGCCGGACTCAAGTTCGACGGCGGCAAGGGGCAGTGGACGCTGCTGATGGGCGGTGTACCGAAGGCGCTGGAAGGCATCGTCGGGGTGCTGGGCTTCGGTGCCAAGAAGTACGCAGCGCATTCGTGGAAGCAGGTGGAGAACAACCGAGTTCGCTACCGCGATGCGCTGTATCGTCACCTCGCAGCCATTGAGC
>NZ_JAMXIC010000107.1 GCF_027587375.1 Arthrobacter sp. B2a2-09 | reverse complement strand
GGACGTCCCGGACCTCCCGGCACCGGCTCCCGCGCCCGGCCTTAGGGAAGCAGCCGCCGCGGTTGACGACGGTTACCGGAACACGGCCGAATTCCTGCGGGCCCGGCTGCGGATCGGCATCGGCGAGGCCAGGCGCCGGCTTTCGCTGGCCTCCGCCGTGCTCCCGCAGACAGGGATCGCCGGGCAGGAAATACCCGCACGCCACCAAATCCTCGCCGCCGCCCTCTCCACGGCAGCCCTGCCGTCCCGTTCGGCCACCGTGATCAGCGCGGCCCTGGACCAGGTACGACACATCGCCGATCAGGAAACCACCCTGCAGATGGAACAGTCACTCACCCAAACCGCTATGCAGAGCGATCCCGATTTCGTCTCCCGGATGGCCAAACGCTGGGT
>NZ_JAMXIC010000010.1 GCF_027587375.1 Arthrobacter sp. B2a2-09 | reverse complement strand
GCGATGTCGGCACCCTGCTCGCCCGGAGGCGTGATCAGGGTCAGCGCCAACAAATCCGCGGCAACGGTGACGAGGGCGCCACGTTCCTTGGCGGCGGCGATCACGGCAGAGTGGTCGAACACCCGGCCGGAAACGCCCGGCTGCTGCAGCACGATACCGTTGATATCGCCGTCGGGCAGGCCCTGGGACAGGTCCGCGATCTCCACCTCGAAGCCCAGCGCCTCGGCGCGGCCCTTCACGATGGCGATGGTCTGCGGCAGGCAATCGGCGTCCAGGACGGTCTTGCCGTCATGGGCCGTCTTGTTCTTGTTCGCCCGGCGCATCATCAGGACCGCTTCGGCCACGGCGGTGGCTTCGTCCAGCAGGGAGGCATTGGCGATGGGCAGGCCGACAAGGTCCTGGACCATGGTCTGGAAGTTCAGCAGTGCCTCAAGGCGGCCCTGGGAAATTTCCGGCTGGTACGGGGTGTAGGCCGTGTACCAGGCCGGGGATTCGAGGATGTTGCGGCGGATCACCGGCGGAGTGACGGTGTCGTAATAGCCCTGGCCGATCATCTGCACGGCCGTCTTGTTCTTGGCCGCCAGCTTGCGAAGTTCAGCCAGAACTTCCACCTCGCTGAGGGCGTTCTGGAGCGTCAGTGCGACATCCTGGCGGATGTCATTTGGAACCGCGGTGTCTACGAGCGAATCGACACTATCGTAGCCAACAGACTTGAGCATGATGTCAATGTCGGCCTGGCGGCGGGCGCCGATATGCCGGTCAACGAACGTAGTGGAGGTTGAACTAACCGTCACGAAGGAACTCCATTAATAAGGCGGCGCAGGGTACGCCACAGCTAATCGGGTTCCTCCCCGCTCTGTATTGGACCTGAGAGTTTCCGCGAAACCGTGCTTGTGGCACTGTTTCGCTTGCACCGTCGGTGAGCACGTGTGTTCCGTGCTGCTTTCCAGAGTTGCCTTGCCGCGGCGGTGCGTGGGCCTGAGAGATTCCTGGGGAGGATTTGCTCCTACGGCGCCTGCATCACATGCCTGCAGGACTCTCCCGCCGCAGATCAAAGGCGTATTCAGTTGTGTGAATCTGATTGTGGTTGCCGGTGACGGCTGCCACAACTGTCAATTGTCCTATGGACTGCCCGCGTCCGCAAATGTTCCGCGCGCGCTCAGTTACGGAGGCGTTCGACGGCGGCCAGCAGCGCACCGACGTCGGCGCTCCTCGCGCTGGCCTTGACTTCCGTATCACCGGCACCGCCTTCAAGCATTGCGTTGAAGTAGAGCCCATCGCCCATGTACCGGACCGCTTTGGCCATTTCGGGACCCACTTCCTCAGCGAGCACATCGAGCCACTGTTGCTGGATCCCGGCGAAGCGCCTGCGGGTTTCTTCATGGGCTACTTCCGCGAGCCGCGTGGCTGCCACAAACACCCGATCCAAAGGAGTATCAGCCCAAAGGGAAGACTTGATGAAGAATGCGGCCGCGCCTTCTGGGGCCGCCTTCATTGCCTCGATGTCCAATGCGGCCAGGCTGTCCATGCGTTCGAGCAAGGAGCTGATCATGGCTTCCTTGTTGGGGAAATGGTAGAGCAAGCCGCCCTTGGAGACGCCCGCGCGCTTGGCGACGGCGTCCAGGGTGGCAGCCCGCTCCCCCACCTCGATCAGCAGGGCTTCAAAGGCATCCAGGACTGCGTCCCGGGCAATAGGTTTTCGCGGCATGGTGTCCATCATCCCTTAGTTCGATGTGGCAATTCGATGAGTCAGATTGAAACTATACCGTCCAGACGGTACAGTTATGTTCATGTTCACCCCGTCCACAACCCAGCACCCCCGCACCCCGTCGATCCAATCCGCCCCGTGGCGCGATTGGGCTGCCCTGGCACTCCTGATGTTCCCTGTGCTGCTGGTGGCTGTGGACAATACGGCGCTGACATTTGCCCTGCCGCAAATCGCCCGGTCGCTGGAAGTCGGGGGCGTGCAGCTGTTGTGGGTCGTGGATGCCTATCCGCTGGTGCTCGCCGCACTTTTGGTGTCCATGGGAAACCTGGGAGACAGGATCGGCCGCCGCCGCTTGCTCTTGATCGGCAGCACAGGCTTCGCCGCCGTTTCCGCGGCCACCGCCTTCGCGCCGTCGGCTGAATGGCTCATTGCTGGACGCGCCAGCATGGGCATCTTCGGAGCCATGCTCATGCCGTCCACGCTGTCCTTGATCCGCAACATTTTCCCGGACCCGAACCGCCGCCGGCTCGCCGTGGCGGTGTGGGCAGCGGGATTCTCCGGCGGTGCCGCGCTCGGGCCGATCTTCGGTGGCTGGCTCGTGGAGCATTTCTGGTGGGGAGCCGTATTCCTGGTTGCAGTGCCACTGTTGCTGCCCCTGCTCGCCTTCGGCCCGTTCCTCATCCCGGAGTCCAAGGATCGCAATCCGGGCAAACCGGACGTTCCCAGCATCGTGCTGTCCATCTTGACCATGGCCCCCGTGGTTTATGGCATCAAGGAGGCAGCCGTCCATGGCTTTGGCCCGGGACCCGCGGCCTTCATGGCGTTCGGCCTGGCCATGGGAATCGTCTTCGTCCGCAGGCAGCGCTCTTTGGCATCGCCCATGTTGGACGTACAGCTTTTCCGGAACAAGGTATTCAGCACGGCCATCACCGCCAACGTCTTGTCGCTGTTCTCCATGACGGGCTTCATCTACTTCTTCGCGCAGCACTTGCAGCTCGTGGAAGGCCAATCCCCCATGCAGGCGGGGATCGCGATGGTTCCGGCACTTCTGGCCACCATCGTGGCGGGCCTGGTGGTGGTTCCGCTGGTCAAGCGGATCCGCCCGGGCCTGGTGGTGGCATCGGGGCTGGCGCTGAGCGCAGTCGGATACCTCGTGGCCGCCCTGGGCAACCACAGCCAGGGTCCGGGGTACCTTCTGACGGCTCTCCTACTGCTGGCCATAGGGGTTGGCTCGGCCGAGACCATCTCCAACGACCTGATCCTCGGCGCAGTTCCTGCTGACAAGGCGGGCGCGGCATCGGCGATCTCCGAAACGGGCTACGAACTCGGATCATTGCTGGGCACAGCCGTGCTTGGCTCCATCCTGACAGCGTCCTACCAACACCATTTGCTGCTTCCAAGCGAACTGTCCGGCCACGCGGCCGAACGCTCGCGGGAGACGCTCGCCGGAGCCTTGGACGCCGCTGCCACACTGCCCCAGCCGTTGGGCGACGCCCTGACCGCCGCCGCGCGTACCGCATTTGAATCGGGAGTCCACATCACGGCGGCGATCGGGCTGGTATTGATGGCCGGAGCTGCAATCCTTGCCGCCGTCGTGCTCCGCCGCGTGCCGACCGCGAAGTAAGCCAAAGCTGCCTTCAACGAAGGCTTGGAGGGCATCGAGGAGTCCCTCGGTGCCCTCTTTGCGGCCTTCCACATGGTCCTCGTCGGTGAAGTAGAGGCTGCGGAAGCGGATCGAGTCTGCGATTCGTGTGTGATTTGTTTGTGATATCGATGGAAAAGGCGTGTGATCCTCTTGTTTTTATTTCGCGTGGGCGCAATCATGGTGCAATGAGCAATCCAGCAGGGCCGCGCATCGGCCTACGCGCCCATTTTGACGCCATGAACATGGGGGTGCCTGAACTGGTCCAGGCACTCAGGGACATTCTCGGGGCTCGACTTGTTGCTTACCTTGGATCAGTCAAGGAAACGCGTGCAGTCCGGCAATGGGCTGACCCGGAGGATCCACGCAAGCCCTCGGCTGTTGTAGAGCAGAGGCTCCGCGATGCCTATCAGATTGCTGGCACGCTTCGCGAGGCAGACTCCTCCACCGTCATCCAGGCCTGGTTCCAAGGAATGAACCCTTATCTGGAGGATCATTCCCCTGCCATGGTGCTGCGGGAGGGGCCTCCTGAAGAATCCCGGGTCAGGGTGTTAGCCGCCGCGAGGGCGTTTTCGTCCCCTTCAGCGGCATGATTGGGCGAGTAATTGAGCCTCCGCACAGGAGTGCAGCGCTGGGTCTAGACAGCCCGGTTCAAGGCAGCATCAGGCGAGTTGAAACTACGGGTAATTCCGCCCAACGTAGCGGTGGCAAGCGTCGAGAGGTAGTCGTGCCGACGTCGGGCAGTGATGCGCGATTGGGGCTCAAAAGCCTGCCCCGGATCGTCCGCGTAATGTGCAGACAGTCCATCGCGCATGAGGCGGATGCCCTCGGCACGCTGTTGTGAGACCGCAGCGTGCGTGGAACCGAGTTCCTCGGCTAGCTCCTTGACGGTCCGACCCGCGAAGTAGATTTCCTCGACGACGTACCGCATCTTTTCCGGCAGGGCGCCAACGGCGGCGCGAAGGTATTTGAGGCGCTCATCTGCCAAGACCGAGTGTTCCGGGGAGACGGTGTCCGCCGCGACGGTGTCCACGACGACGTCGTCCAGCGGCGACAGCGTCCGCGCGGCATCGGCTAGGGCGGCTTCCACCACGCTGCGTTCGACGCCCAGGGCTGATGCGGTTTCGGCCACCGACGGAGTGCGGCCGAGGACGCCGGACAGCGTTTCCTGGACCGACATGGTTTCCTTGATGCGTTTGCGCGCTGATCGGGTGGCCCAGTCGCTGGCCCGCATCTCGTCCGCAAAGGCTCCGACGATCCGGCGGCGCGCAAACGCGCCGAAGGGGACTCCGAGGTTCGGATTGAATGAATCGGCAGACGTTATCAACGCCACGGACCCTACCGACGCGAAATCGTCGCGCGACAAATGAGAAGCTCTCGCGCAGAGCTCCGACACCAAGTAGCCAACGAGTGGTAAGTGCTGCAGCACCAGCTCGTTGCGTTCTTCGCGATTCAAAGTTAGTCCCCCCATGAGACCCGTTTATTGAGTTGCAAAAGCCTGGTTCCAAGGCTCCTTCGGCAAGCAGCTGAGACGACGCGGCGTGCCGAAGATTACATGGAACAGACATGTATTCAGTGAACATACCATCTGAAAAATAACAATGCGTGTACGCTCATGAAAAAGATACAAAAACGGCCTCGGAATCATGTTTCGCAGGCCAAACCGGGGAATGGGGAACCGTGGGGGCGGAAGAGTTATCGGCGATGCTGTGGCGCGAGCGGAGACAGCTGGAACTGCTGTTGTACCGGCTCGAATCACAGTTGCTGCACGTTCGGGCAGGCAATTGGCAATGGCTGAAGTTCACTGCCGCTGACGTGGAAAAGGTCCTGGAGAACCTTCGGTTCGACACACTTGCCCGGAACATCGAGTCGTCGGCCCGGGCCATCGAATGGCATCTACCGGCGAACGCCACCTTGCCGATGATCGCTTCAGTGGCGCCGCCCGGAATCTGGCCGGAACTTCTTCAGGAACACCACCACGGCCTGATCCTGTTGCTCAAGCAAGTCGAAACAACCGCGGCCACCAACGTCGAGGCTCTCTTGACGGGGCCACAACGGGCCGGGAACGCGCCGCTTCGCTCTGTGCAGCCCGGCGACATAATGGCCTCAGCAGCTCCGGGAGCGGTCGCGCAGGCTGACACTGTGGATGACGTGACGTTCCTCGCTGAAAACGCCAATATCGAGCGGGCCTTGGCCGTGACGAGGGATTGCTCGCTGCCACTCCTTAAGGAGTTCCTGGGGTTGGAGTAGGGACGGCTACCGGTGGACGACAGTGTGCAAGAGAATAAAGCTTGGCTGTCCCGAGTTCGGGTTTGCATCGTAGGCGTAAACCTCCGAAAAGTTGCACGATTGCCTGTCCAATTTCGCCCACTCAAGGACTTCCAGGAGGCTGCCCGACGCAATATCGAAAGCCTGCGACTTGCCCCAAGCACCACTGTTGGGGTCGAGCCAGACGTCTATCACTCGAAAAGACGGATCGACACAGATCAAGTTCATGTCCCGCTCGTCAATCGTCCGAATCTTCATCGCAATCAGTCAGATCGCATTCTTGTAGACAACTTGGGTGTCTGAGCCAACATTCCCCACTTGGGGCGAAACTATTTGAATGGTATGAGTGTAATACCAGTATCCGGTTCCATACCCTCCACTACTACCAACTTGAGGTACATAGAATGTCACCTGGCTGCCATTGACGCCAACAACCTGGGTCTGGTCACTCGATGCCCGATTCTGAATCGGCCCAGCTGGGCATCCCTGACAATACGCAGGGTTGAGGGCAAGGGTTTCCCCGAATCCAGACGCTGACCGCCGGGATCGCCCAGTTTGAGGCCGCGCACGTAACGCGAACCTTGAATATCATCCCACCGGCGCCGAGTGACACGTGGGTCCATCCATGGTGCTCGTACAAATCACCGTTGCAATGCTTTGGCTGTTCGGTGAAATTGTCCCACGCCCGGACGGTCGAAATACGACTTCAGCCGAAGAGACGGCTGTTGCCAAATCACTGGCTTCCGTCACAGTACCGTCGGCGATGGCTTGTTGTGCTTCACCCATGGGTCTGAACTAGAGTCTGAATTTTCAAGCGATGCCGCTTCCGCCCCTGATGCGCCAGCACCAAAGTTTGTGAGCATTAGGGCAGTCCCAGCAAAATATGGATCACTGAAATCCAGCTTTTCATTTGGACATCACTTCTTCCAAGGAGAGTCATTCCTTTTAGAAGACGATGGAAGCAATGAAGCAATGCCACGCGATCAATACATCAAATACTCCCAATGCATGGAGAATATTGCAATTCTCCTAGACCGCCAAGCAAGCAAAAGTCTGTAAAGCCAAATATCCCGCGCCAACTGCATCGAGATGGAGGTCCTAGTGGCAGCGGCGTGATCGCCGATTCATCCTGGGACAGGATTCATTGCGGTTTGGATGCCACCTAAGCATGCGCACTCATACGCACCGTGGTGTCCGACGTTGCGCTCCGCCTCGGGGCCATCGCGCAACTTGCATGCCCTTGCGCGCGCCTATTCCTTGCGTGGTTTCTGAACGGGCGGCCGCAGCCCGGCAACGAGTTCCTCGGCTTCGGGTCCTGCCTGGGCAGCCGCGAGGTTGGCCGCGGCGATCGCCTCAACCACTTCCCGACGCTGGATGGACACTCCGCGGGGCGCCTCGATCCCGATCCGCACGCCGTCGCCGCGGCCTTCCATGACGGTGATGACAATGTCCTCACCAATCATGATCTGTTCGCCCGGCTTGCGTGTCAGTACCAGCATGCTCTCAATCTACCTTTCCGAGCACGGCAACGCGGGCGGGCTTGCCGTCCACCCACCCGAGGGGAAGCCCGAGTCCGTTGACCGTCTCGGGACTTGCGGTCTCCGACGCGCCGAAAACAGCAAGGGCATCGACACGGACACGCTCAGCGGCCAGCGCAACGGAGAGCGCGCGTACCCACGCTGCCGTGTCTTCCGGTTTCCGTCCAGCGTCGGCAACCAGCCACAACTGGTCCGGGGCGAGGGCGGCGACGTCCGCCGCATGCGTCACGGCTTCGCCCTGCCTGCCGAGTCCGTACGCCACCAGCACGGTTTGGCCCGTGAGGACCGCTTGGGCGCGCGCCGCCGTCGCGCCCTGGCGCCCCGTCACGTGGAGGTGCCCGAAAGCGGTCAATGCTCCGGCTGTCCGGACGTCGTAGCCGCCCTCAGCGATGGACATTTCCAGCGCTGGTCCCAAGGCGCCGTCGCCGAGGCCCAGCAGGATGATGAGGTTGCCGCTGCCGGCCAGCAGCACTGGTACGGGCACTGGAACGGCGTGTCCGACGGCGGCTGCCGGCAAGGGGGTCAACTCCCCTTGGGGCCGCGGTCCGGAGACCGGCGCCTGGAACTCCTTGCCGAGCTGCTCCAAGAGCCCAGCGAAGTCGGGCGAGGCCGTCGAAACGGCAGCCGCGGTTGAAACAGCTGCCGCGGGCCGGTGCAGGTCCATCTCGGCGGCATCGGCTTGCTCCAGGAGCGCAGCGATGGCGGGTCCCTGCAACGCGTGCACCGCCCCGCCAGCGTGGGCCTCCCAACTAACTGGCAGTTGTTGTCGTTCAGAGCCGTCAAAACGACCACTATTGCTAGCTAGTTGGGATGGAACAGCGCCGAGCGGTGCATCGCCCGGGTCCCCTGACGGAACCTCGATCGTGGCCTCGTAGCGATTGGCTGCGAAGAGCCCGGCGATCCCCGGATTGGTGACTTTCTCGGCAGAGACAATGCGCGCGCCGGGGCCGTACTGCTGCTCGGCCTTCTCGCGGATGACGTCGAGGGACGTGCCCTTAAGCTTGTATTGCTTCGGCATGGCGGACCACCCCCAAGGTTTCGATCTGGATGTTGGCGGACGTTACTTCACGGTAGGACAACACGGGTACACCACCGTCGGGAGCCGCCACGAGCCGCCGGATCGCAGGCCGCAACGCCGGGGCACACACCAAGACGGCTTGCCGTCCGGAATTGGCCGCCGCCTCTACCGAACTCTGCACCGAGGCCAGGACAGCGTCCAGGCGCGCTTGGCTCATGACGATCTGTGTACCCCCCTCGGCCGGGCGCATGTCTTCGAGCATGGACTGTTCCAGGAGCGGATCGATCATGATCACATTGAGCACGGTGCCGTCCAGGAACTTTGCTGCGAGCGCGGGGCCCAAGGATTGCCTGGCGGTTTCGATCAGGGCCTCGGGCTCGGCGGAAACTTTGGCACGCAGGGCAAGGGCTTCGTAAATGCGGGGAAGATCGTTGATGGGGACCTGTTCTTCGAGGAGGCCCTGCAGCACCCGCTGCACCTCGGCCAAGGACATCAGCCCGGGAATGAGTTCCTCGACGGCGGCCGGGCTCTGCTTGCGCACGCCTTCCGTCAGCACACGGACGTCCTCGCGGGTGAGGAGCCTTGCGGCGTTGGCCGAGACGATCGACGACAAGTGCGTCACCAGCACGGAAACCCGGTCGATCACAGTTGCCCCGGTCATTTCAGCGCTGTGGCGCATCTCAGTGGGGATCCACTTTCCCGCCAGCCCGAAGACCGGTTCCACCGTAGAGGTACCGGGCAGTGCGTCAAGGTAATCACCGAGGGCAAGCAGCTTGCCCGACGGCGCCGTGCCGCGTCCGGCTTCCACGCCGGCAATGCGGATGGCATAGGTGGCCGGTGGCAGCTCGACGTTGTCGCGCGTGCGGACGGGCGGAATCACGATCCCCAACTCCATGGCGATCTTGTGGCGCAAGGAGCGGACACGGGCCAGGAGGTCGTCCGAGGCACCGGAGACCATGTCGACAAGGTCAGGCGCCAAGAAGATCTCCACGGGGTGGACGCGCATGTCCTGCATGAGCCGCTCGTTGGGGTCTTCTTCGGAGCTCAGGGTGGCTGCTTCCTGGGCCTCCTCCGCCTCACTCTGCTTCTTCTGCTGCGCCGCCAGGCGCCTGGAGCCGAACAGCAGGGCAGCGCCCACCAGCAGGAAGGGCACGATGGGCATGCCGGGGATGAGAGCCATGGCCACTGCAGCCAGTCCCGCGATGAGCAAGGCGTTGGGCGACTGCATGAGCTGCGAGGAGGCCGTACGACCCATGTCCTCCTCGGCATTGGACCGAGTGACGATCATGCCCGTGGACACGGCCATGAGGAGTGCCGGGATCTGCGTGACGAGCCCGTCGCCCATGGTCAGCAGGCCATAGGAGTTCAGCGCATCGCCTACATTCATGCCCCGCTGCAGCACGCCGATGGCAATGCCGCCAACGAAGTTGATGATGATAATAATGATGCCCGCGATGGCATCGCCCTTGACGAACTTCGAGGCACCGTCCATGGCACCGTAGAAGTCGGCCTCGGCTGACACCTCTGCGCGGCGCTTGCGGGCCTGGGCATCCGTGATGAGGCCGGCATTGAGGTCCGCGTCGATGGCCATCTGCTTGCCGGGCATGGCGTCCAGGGTGAACCTTGCCCCCACCTCGGCAACGCGTTCGGCGCCCTTGGTGACCACCACGAACTGGATGACCACCAGGATCAGGAACACCACGGCGCCGATGATCATGGAGCCGCCCACGGTGACTTTGCCGAAAGCGTCGATCACTTGCCCGGCGAATCCTTGTCCCAGCACCAGCCGCGTGGACGCGACGTTGAGCCCCAGCCGGAACAGCGTAGCCACGAGCAGCAAGGACGGGAACACCGAGAAGTCCAGGGGCTTCTTGACGAACATGCTGGTGAGCAGGATCAGCAGGGCCAGCAGGATGTTGCAGACGATCAGGAAGTCCAGCAGCGGCGCCGGAACGGGAACCACGAGCAGCAGCACGATGCCCACGATTCCCACCGGCACGGTGAGCCTGGCGAATCTGTTCATTGCGGTGTCCTGTCCGGGGTGGAGTGGTTGCTGAGTGCGGTTCGGGGGTTAGGGTTGCGGCTCATGCGTGGACGCCCTCTCATGCGGGGGCTCCGGCCATGGTTCCCGCCACGCCCGGCAAACGGTGCATTCCGCGGGCCGCTCCCCTGGCCTTGAGTGACATGACGAATGCCAGGACTCCCGCCACGGCCCGGTACAGCTCCACGGGGATTTCCTGGCCTAGCTCGCAGGCCGAATGCAGTGCCCTCGCCAGTGGGATGTCCTGGACCATCGGGACCGATTTCGCCTCCGCCTCTTCCCTGATTCGGGCAGCGATCACCCCCGCTCCCTTCGCCACGACGCGCGGTGCCGCTTTGCCGGCGTCGTACTTCAGCGCTACGGCGACGTGCGTCGGGTTGACGATCACGACGTCGGCGTCGGCGATCGCGCCGATCATCCGGTTCCGGCTCATGCTCAATTGGCGCGAGCGGCGCTGGGACTTGATGAGGGGATCGCCGTCGCTGTTCTTGTTTTCGTCCTTGATTTCCTTTTTGGACATGCGCGTCTTCTTGCGGTTGCGGCGCATGACCACGAAGATGTCCGCGGCGGCAAGGACCAGGCCCGCCAGCACGGCGAATTGGATCAACGAACCTATCCCTCCGGCCGCTGCCGAAAGGATGCCGGACACCGGCAGTCCCCCTGCGGTGAGCAGTACCGGGATGAGGCCCTGCACTACCGCGTACAGGACAAGCCCGACGACGGCGGTCTTCAGGAGCGCTTTGAGGCCGCCCCACAGCGCCTGGCCGCCGAAGATCCGCTTGAGGCCGCTGACAAGGTTGAAGTGTTCAAACTCCGCGCGGAACCTTTTGAAGTGGATTCCGCCCTGCAGTGCGGATCCGGCCAGCACTACCACCATGACCACCACGAACAGGGGCCCCAGCACCTGGGCCAAAGATCCGAACCCGGCCTCAAGCGCTGCCATGGCTTTGGCAGGCTCGGGGTTCGCGATCACGCCGCGGACGGTGAACAGTTGGTCCGCCGCAACGTTGGAGGCACGCTCGATGGTGGACGGGATCATGGCCGCCGCGGATCCGACGGCGAGCCAGGCGGTGAGGTCCTGCGAGCGGGAAAGCTGCCCCTTGGACCTGACTTCCCGCATCCGTTTGTCAGTGGCTTGCTCGGTTTTCTCCTGTGAATCCGACATCAGCCCACCCCCATCAGCGTGTTGGCCGCCTGCTCGGCAAGCATGGCAACGAGCCTCGGCAGTGCCAGGAAAAGGAACCCTGCGAGCCCCAGGGTGATGAAGACCTTGAGCGGGAAGCCCAGGGCAAAAGCGTTCAGGGCGGGCGCTACGCGGGTGAGGAGCCCCAGCCCGATGTCGGCGAGTACCAGTACCACCAGCAGCGGCCCGGCGATTTGCACGGCGGAAAGGAACATCCCGGTAACAGCCGAAATCATCGCGTGCACGGGCTGTGCCATGTCCAGCCCGCCAGCCAACGGCAAGGCCGTGAAACTTCCGGTCAGGCCACCGATCACCAACTGGTAGCCGTCGGAGGCGAAAAGCAGGGCCAAGGCAGCCATCTGCATCAGCCGGGTGAATTGGGCACCGTTGATCATCATCTGGGGATCGAAGCCCTGTGCCATCTGGAAGCCGCTGAAGAGGTCCATCAGGCTGCCGGCCGATTGGATGGCCGCGAAGACGAGCAAAACGAGGAAGCCAAGGACCAGACCGGTCACGAGCTCAAGGACCACGGCCGTGATGAAGCCGGCGGTGTCCTTGGAGGTGTAGCCAACGGAGAGGCGTTGGGAGACGGCCAGCCCCAAACCGAGGCCGAGCATGGCTTTGATGCGCAGCGGAATTGCTTGGTGCGCAAAGGGCGGCGCTACCACCAAGAAGGCGGTCATCCGGACGGAGGCCAACAAGAGGACCTCAAGCCAGGACTGGTTGAAGGGGAGCTCCACTTCACGATCCGCCGATCAGCCCGGGTATCCGGGCAAAGAGGTCATTGGTGAAGGAGACCGTCTCCGTGATCATCCAGTGCCCGCACACCACCAAGGCCACGGCCACGGCGACTGCCTTGGGCACGAAGGAGAGGGTGGCTTCCTGAAGCTGGGTGATGGACTGCAGCAAGGAAATGGCGAGGCCCACCACCAGCGCGGTCACCAAGGCGGGAGCGGCAAGCTTGGCCGCAAGAATCAAAGCCTGGAGGCAAATGTCCAGGACTGCGTTGGTATCCATCAGCCGCTCGAATAGCTCTGGATCAGGGCGGTGATCACGAGTCCCCAGCCGTCCACCAGGATGAACAGCAGGATTTTGAAGGGCAGCGAGATCATCACCGGCGGAAGCATCATCATGCCCATGGACATCAGCGCGGCAGAGACCACCAGGTCGATCACCAGGAACGGGATGAAAATGACGAAACCGATGATGAACGCTGCCCGGAGTTCGGAGATCATGAACGCCGGAATAAGGGTCTGCAGCGGGACGGATTGCGGGTTGGCTGGGTTATCCAGCTTGGCCGCGCGGGTCATGAGGGCAATGTCTTCTTGCCGGGTGTGGGCCACCATGAAGTGCTGGAGCGGCGCGGATCCGGCCGAAACGGCTCCGTTGAAGTCCAGCGTCCCGTTCAGGTAGGGCTGGATGCCAACGTTGTTGATCTCGGAAATCACGGGCCACATCACGAACAGGGAAAGGAAGAGCGCCAGCCCGGCCAGCACCTGGTTGGGCGGGATGGACGGGAGGGACAAGGCGTTGCGGGTCATGGCCAGCACCACGAAGATCTTGGTGAACGAGGTCATCATGAGCAGCAGGGCAGGAGCCACGGAGAGCAGCGTGATCCCGATCAGCGTCACCACTGCGGTGGATGGCTTTCCGTCCAGCCCATTGATATTGATGCTGACGTTGCCGTTGGAGGGCTGGGCCGGTGCCGTGGGGACTACCGGTGCGGCGGGAACTGCGGGCGCGGTGGGTGGCGTCGGGCTGATCGGTGCCGCATGTCCAGCGGACATGCCCAGCCACAAAAAGAGGGCCGTCAGCAACAGGACGCAGAGCACCGCGGGAAGCATCTTGCGCACGGCGAGCAATATCCTGCCGGTGCGTCGGGCATCGGCAGGCCCAAGAGTCAGGATCAATTCCGGCGTCCCCTGATGGCCTCGGCGGCCTGCCGCCAGGTGGAACCCGCAAGGATGGATCCGTGCATGGGTTGTGCTTTATCCAGCTCGCTGCGGCGGTGGATCTCGCTCCGGCGCGTGAATCCACTGGTTTGGGGCCCACTCCCTTGAAAAGCAGCGGCTTGGGACTCGTTGTCCGCAAGCGGCCCGCCAGCGGCGTCGCGGAAGATGTCGGCGAAACTCTCCGGTGCCGGAAAGTTCTCCGGAAGTTCCACCGGGACGTCGCCGCTGTGCAGGACGTTGATGGCGTGCTCGGTGACACCCAGAAGGAAGCGTTTGTCGCCAGCGTCGACCACCACCACGGAGGCCTTTTGGCCAACCGTCTGCCTGCTGACAACCGTCAGGGTGGTACTGGCCCGGCGTCGGCCCTTGGCTTTGCCTTTGAGAAGGCGGCGTTGCAGGACCCATATGAGCCCCAGCACCGCACCCAGGGCCACGAGTACGCGCAGCCCGAGGATGAGCGAATCCATCTAGTAGATTCCCTCGGCGACGTCGAGGATGCGGGTGATGCGCACTGCGTAGTCCTGGTCCACGACGACGACTTCCCCGTGGGCGATCAGGCGGCCGTTGAGGAGGACGTCCGCGGGTGCACCGGCCGAGCGGTCCAGTTCGATCACTTTGCCCGGTTCCAGGGCGAGGGCGTCGCGCACGGACATGCGGGTGCGGCCGATTTCCACGGTGAGCGCCATTTCGACGTTGCTGATCAGTCCGAGGCGGGACGAAACCGCACCGGACTGGGCGTTCCGCACGGCAGCGGTGTCCCGCACGGTTCCGTGTTCGCGGACCCGGACGGCGAACCAGCCGAACGTTTGCCCACCGTCGGACGAGGGAGACTGGCGCAGTTCAAAAACGGCGGTTTCGGGGTCGGCCAGCAGCCCTGCGGCGTCTTCCTCGCGCAACTCCCCCAGCACTCCGGCGTCGAACGCGTCAGCCGCGTGCTCCATCGCGGGACGCAAGATGTCGACGGCGGAGACGACCCCGGGGCTCTGCATCCCGCCGCCCGCGGCGGCCAGGAAGGAACGGTCCGTGAGAATGAGTGCGAAGTCCGTGGTCACCGCGCCCACGAAAGTGGCCGTGATCGCGAGGGGTGCATATGCCGCAGCGGCCTGGGACGGGACAATGCCGGAGACGTGCAGCGTGGCAGGAGTCGGCAGCTGAGTGGCCAAGCGCTCCGCTGCGGACTCCTGCAGGGTCAGGGTGATGCTCATCGCTGGTTCTCCTCGATTGTGACGATGACGGCGGCTGCGCGGGAGCCGTTGCGGGCAGGTGCGGCGGTAGCCAGCCGGGTGCCGTTGATGGCGACGTCGAACGGCCGGTTCTCCAGGTGCGGCAGCGGAATGACGTCCCCGACGGCGAGGCCCAGGATCTGCGCTGGCGTCACCGGAGTCGGACTCAACTGGATGGCTACGTCCACCGGCACCTGGGTGACCTGGGCGCGGACCAGTGCCTCGGCGTCGCGGCTATGGACAGTGGGATTCACGTCGCCGAGCCCGGAAAGCAGTATGTCGGCGGGAATCGCGAGACTGGCTGCGGCAAGGGTTTCGCCCACCTTCACCGTGAATGAGGCCACGATCATGAGCTCCGCCGGAGCCGCGGCTTGGGCGAACTGGGAGTTGTACTGGATGACGTCCATGCGCACCGGGGTGGTCAGCAGGGCCCCAAGCGAATAGCTCAGGTCCTCCAGTCCGTCTTCCACCATGCGGCTGATGAGGGCCTGCTCGATCTGGGTGAACTTCCGATCCGGGACGGCAGTCTCACTGGCCCCACCCAACATGCGGGTGACCCAGGACAACGCCGCCGTGGCAGGAAACTGCATGACCAGCCGCGACTCACTGCCCTCAATGCGGCACAGCACCATCGAGGTGACCGAAGGGAGGGACGCGGCGTATTCGTCGTAGCTCTGCATGATGAGCTGTTCAAGGGTCGCGGTGGATTTCACGCGGACCTTGGCCGTGAGCTGTGTTCCCCATTGGCGGGCGAACGTCTCGAAGGCGACTTCCAGGACGCGGCTGTGCTGGCGCGGCAGGGTGGTGGGCCTGCGGAAGTCGTAGACGTCCACGGTGCGCTGCCGTCCCGCCGATTGATCTTCCTGTTCACTCACGGTTGCCACTATCGGCAAGGAAAGTGTGCGCGTAAGGGACTGATTATTGGGTGAATGAGGATACCGACTGGTCGGGAACAAGATGACACGCGCCGGCATCGCCTACATCCTGGGCAAGTACGTAATCGCTGGGAGGGAAGTCAACCCTGCGGCATTGCCTAACGGGAAAAGTGGCCGCGCCGGATAACGGGACGGCCTGTCTGCGTGTGCTGTGCAGACAGGCCGTCAATATTTGAACGCCTTGAAGGCTGCTCCAGAGGCCCTTATACCGGCGCCAAATCGCCGAAGTCCTCCCGGGTCAGGGGTGAAAGAGCTCCTCGAAGGTGCCCGATGTGGTGGGTGAGCACGTGTTGGCTAGGCAGCCCAGATGCCACAGGTGCTGCAGCGTGGACAGCAGAGTGTAGTGGTCGGAAAGCTGGTTCGTGGTCTTGTGCGGCCCTTCAGCCGAGTTGATCACGATCATAGGTGCGTGGCCGCCGCCGAGCACCGCGGTGCCGGGGCCGCTGGGCGTGCTGTAGCCGACCGGGCTACCGGGGCCGCCCGAGGACCCGGAGTAGTCGTTCTCATCCCAGGCGAGCACGATGCTGGAGTTGGTGGTCTTCCAAGTGGTGGAGTTCATGATCTCCTGCACCTGCTGCTTCACGTAGGCGTCACCGAGCTGGATGGCGCCGTGGTCCAGGCCGGAATCCGGGTAACCGCACTTCGGCAGGTTGATCAGAGCGGCCCCCGACGGGGAGACCCCGTGCATGTCATGGCACTGGTTCGGGCTGATCCAGACGAAGTTCGGCACGTTGCCGGAGGCCAGGTCTTTGCTGAAGTTGTTCTCCAGCGGCACGATGTTCTGCAGCCGCGGGTTGCCCGGGGAGTTGATCCGGGAGAAGTACATGAACGGGTTGTGCTTCTGCGCGTAGAGCTTGACCGTGGTGCCGTTGACCACCGGGGCGTACTCGGCCTGGGAACCCACGGACGGAAGGTTCTCCATGTAGGCCTTCCAGCTGCGGCCGGAATCCTCGAGCTGGTCCACGATGGTCCGGCCGGAGAACATGTGCGGCGTGGTGGCGGCCTTCTGGTACTGGGCCGGGGTGAGGAAGGCGTCGAGGGCCGTGTCCCCGGAAGAAGTCGTGAACTCCTCCGGAGCACAGGTGACAGTGGCACCCGCCTTGCAGTCATCGTGCAGGCCCTGGAAGTCGCCGGAGATCGTGGCGAGATAGTTGGGCATGCTGGGGTGGGTGACGCCGTGGTAGTTGCTGGCGACGTTGTACTTCTGCGCGAGAGAGGAGATGTACGGGGCGTCGGCAGTGTTGCCGATCACCTGCTCGTACCCGTGGTTCTCCATCATGATCACGAAGACGTGATCAGGACCATTGGCCCCTTGCCCGCTAACCTGGGCGGGAGAGCCCGAAGTCGCCGTCGCGTTGGCGGGGGCAACCGCGCCGACGGCAGCGGCCCCTGTGAGCGCGATGGTGGCAGCAAGCGCTGCTGCGCCTGCCGCCCGGTTTTTCAGGATGCTGATCATTGAATAATCCTTTCGATTTACGCCCCGGACGGGGTGCCTGTTTCTCGGGTACGGCAGCAAGGTAAGGCTGATAGACGCTTGCTTGCGCTCAACTCGCACCCTTGATTGGCGGTCTATTGACGGTTGAGTGCACTGCCTGTGGCAGGGTCGCTGTAGCTGGGTTTGCCGTTTTCGTGGTGACCGGCGAACCGTCGCAGGTATTGCGGGGCGTCTTCATCGGCAACGCTCACGTCGTACCAGCCGTGGCTGGACTCCAGTTCGATGTCCCTGGAAACAGTTTTCCCGGGCGGGACGGTGACTTTGAGCCCTTTGCCCTGGTCGTAGGCATTGGAGATGCGAACCTTCCGGGGGCGCGTTCCGGAATTGCTGAGCACGATCTGCACCGTGGTGCCAGCGATGTCCTCCTGTACCTTGGCCTGGAGTTCGTCCGGGTCCGTGAGGCTGCCCTTGAACTCGGCAAGGTAGCCGTTGGCGCCCCACACTCCCAGGGCGTAGGACGTGTCGCCGGACCAGGAGTCGCGGACAGTGTCTTTCGCGGCAACCTGGTAGCGGCGCGGCGCGTCCTGTGGAGATCGCCCGTTGCGGACCAGGAAGTGGGCGCCAGCCTCGCCCTGATTTGAGAACTCCAGCCTGAGCTCGGAGCTGCCGGAGCGTAGGAACTCGACGCCGAATCGGTACGGAAGTGGTCGTGCCGGCCGGACACCGGGTGCCTGCTGCGGCATCGACTGCGGATTCTGGACCGAGAACGGCTGGCCTTGCCCCTGGATGGGTGCAGGCGGGTTCGTTGCGGTGAAGCCGGTCTGCGCCCTGGAGAAGTCGAACGCCGATGTGAGGTCTCCGCAGACGGAACGGCGCCAGTCGCTGATGTTCGGCTCGGGCACGCGGAACCGCTTTTCCAGGAATCGGATGACCGAGGTGTGGTCGAATACTTCCGAACAGACCCATCCGCCCTTGCTCCAGGGTGAGATGACGAGAAGGGGAACCCTGGGCCCGAGGCCAATGGGTTGTTTCCCGTGAGGGTCGGCACCGGGCACCAATGGGTGGGCTTCACCGGGGTGCAGATCCAGATCGAGGAATTCATCAGCCAGGCTGGCCGAGAGTGACGCCGATACCATGCCGTCAGTACCGGGGCGGTTCTTCAACGGCGGCATGGGAGGCACGACGTGGTCGAAGAAGCCATCGTTCTCGTCATAATTCAGGATCAGCGCCGTCTTTGCCCAGACTTTGGGATCTGCGGTGAGCGCGTCCAGGACCGTGTCGATGTAGTAGGCGCCGTCCGTCGGCGAAGCCAAGGGATGCTCGCTGTACTTATAGGGCGACACTATCCACGACACGGCGGGCAGTGTGCCGTTGAGCACGTGCTGTTTAAGTTCGGCAAGGGTGTGCGTCGACGCGCCGTTGTCCACGAGCGGCCCGCTGGCCCCTTGGGCCCGTTGGAAGTTGGCGAAGAATTCAAGGGAGTTGTCGGTGTAGTTGTCCGTTGGTTGGCCCGGAACACCCGTTCCTCCCTGGTAGACCCGCCAGCTGATGCCGTTCTGCTGAAGCCGCTCGGCGTAGGTTGTCCAGGTGTAGCCGTTGGTGACGTTTCGTTCCCCGATGCCGGGCCCATTCTTGGCCGAGCCGAGCCGGTTTTGCGGGTCGATGGTACCCGTCCACAGTGCGATGCGGTTCGGCGCGGTATCGGCGTGGACGGAAGCAAAATACGCGTCGCAAACGGTGAATGAGTCCGCAAGGGCACGATGGAAGCTGTTTTCCTTCTCGGACAGATAGGCCATCGTCATTACGTCTTGCTTTTGGTTTACCCACTGGTCCCAGCGACCCTCGTTCCACGCCAAATGGCCGCTGCTCCAGCCGTGGTCGGTACCGGCGATGTTTTCGGACGTCCTGGCCGAATCGAGATAGAACGGCAGGACGTATGGTGCGTCTGCAGGCAATCCGCGTGCGTGGTAGCGAGCGGTTTGAACGGTAGCAGGGGGTTGATGCCAGACATCGTTGCCATTGGGAAGCAGCCACGGACGTGGATCACCGAAGCCACGCACACCGCGCATGGTGCCGAAATAGTGATCGAAGGACCGGTTCTCCTGCATCAGGATGACGACATGCTCGACGTCGTCGATCGTGCCGCTTCGCACTGCCGGTTCCGCCGCCAGAGCCCTCCCGATCGATGCCGGCAACGCCATTGAGGCGGCAGCAGCCGCAACGCCCCCAAGCAACTGTCGTCGATTCACCGTAACCATGTTCATACCCTTTCTGTAGCTGTCGATCACTGCGTCCCGAGCATCGTCCATGGCCAATCTGGCGGTCAAGGAACCTGCGGCCGACAAGCAAATGAACAAAAAAACCAAAACATTTGGCGCAAAGCGAAAGTGCAGACCACTTGGGAGGCACAGAAGGTTCAACGATGCCTGGACAGTTAAGCCTGGCGCTGTCGCCGGAGGCCCTCGTTAACAGTGCCGCGGCGATCAGCCCGGTGTCGGGCTCGACGACGATGTGGGCCTCGGTCCGAACCGCACCACGGAAGCTAGCCCGCGATGCCCACCTGCTGGTCCGCCCGCAGGGGAATGGGACTCGATCAGCGATGAGCTGTACAGGACCTACGACGCCAAGGACGATGAGCAACGCGCGACCAGCCGTATTCCACCGCTGCGGCCGCATAGGCTTCGGTAGTCCCAGGGTCGAGTTTCTTGTCCAAGAGGACCATGATGTGGCCCCAAGGCAATTGCGCAGCGGGCCGCTGCGCAATTGGACCGTCGGGCCAGGCGGCCCCGAACGTAGTCATGTACTGGATGTTCCGAGGGGACAAGCCCTTCATATCGGGGAATTCTGTGGCGTAGCCCATTGGCTGCTCGATGCCGCGGGCAGAGGCACCGACAGTAACGGTGCGCGAAAGCCAGAGGTTCCACCCCATCGGGACGGAACCTCTGGCTTTCGTTGATCGATCGGCTAGCTAAGCGGCCGGGGCCTGCGAAATCCTCACCATGTTGCCCGAAGGATCACGGAAGGCGCAGTCGCGGGGACCCCACGGCTGGTCGATTGGCTCCTGCATAACCTCCGCGCCGGAAGCCCTGACCTTTTCGAAGAGCGTGTCGACGTCATCGGAGCGGAAGACGATCGGCCCCAGGACGCCCTTGGTGAGCAACTCCTGGAGCGAATCGCCGTCGGCCTTGGACCGGCCCGCGTGCGGTTCGGAAAGCACGATTTCAACGCCCGGCTGGTCCTTGCTGCCGAGCGTCACCCAACGGAATCCGCCCTGCGCGACGTCGTTGAGTACCTCGAGGCCGAGGGCGTCCCGGTAGAAGGTGAGTGCTTCGTCGGGATCGTTGACAGTGATGTGTGAGTACTGCAGTGAAATAGTCATGGCAACGACGCTAGTCCTCGGCAACCGCAAGCGCTTCTCGAATCCTGCTCGCTTCTCCCCGGAGGTCTACGGAGTTCCGAAGCCGGCGTCGCCGAGAACCTTCTTGCCTTCACTTCCGGTCACCAACGCGATGAAAGCGGCGGCCAGATCCTTGTTCTTGCTAGTGCTCACAGTCCCGATAGGGTACGTGTTGACGGCCTTGTCCGACTCGGGGAAAGTGATTCCCTTGACCTTGTCCCCCGCGCCCTTGACGTCGGTGACGTAGACGAGTCCGGCGTCAGCCTCGCCGGAGGCGACCTTCCCGAGGACGTCAGTCACGGAAGACTCTTCGCTGACGGGCTTCAGGGTTGTGCCGGTGGCCTTTTCAATGGTTTGGGCGGCGGAGCCGCAGGGTACTTGGCTGGCGCAGACGACCACCTTGACCCCTGGCTTGGCCAGGTCCGCGAAGGAACTGATCGACGCCGGATTGGACGGCGGGACGGCAATGGTCAGGACGTTGGTGGCGAAGTTCTTCGCCGTTCCGTCAAGCAGCTTGGCGTCGGACAGCTTGGCCATGTTCTTCGTGTCCGCCGAGGCAAAGACGTCCGCCGGAGCGCCCTGGGTGATCTGCGTGACGAGGTCTGAAGACCCGGCGAAGCTCAGGGCTACTTTGGTGCCCGGGTTCGCTGCCTCGAATTCGCTGGCCAGCTTGGTGAACGTTGCCTTCAGCGAGGCAGCAGCGTAAACCGTCACCGTACCGGAAAGCTTTGGCGTTTCGCTGGCGCTGGCGGATCCGCTGCTTGCCGTGCTGGCGGGACTGCCTGAACCGCAGCCGGCCAGAGCCGCCACGAGTGCGCCGGCAACGAACAGCGCGGCGAAAGGCTTGCGGGTGATCCTCATATGGTGCTCTTTCCTTGGGGTGTTTCGATGATGACGGTGGTGGCCTTGACCACGGCCGTGGCTACTGAGCCGAGTTCGAGCCCGAGTTCACGGACGGCCTCGCTGCTCATGAGGGATACGACGCGGAAGGGACCGCACTGCAGTTCCACCTGTGCCATGACCTTGTCGGCCGTGATGCCGGTGACCAAGCCGACGAAGCGGTTGCGTGCCGAGCGGCCCACCCGGGTGGGATCCTCGGGCAGCTGGGCCTGGTCCCGCGCGAGGTGGGCGAGTTCCAGTCCATCCACGGCCAGCCGGCCGGAATCATCCTTGACCGGGGTCAGGATGCCGTTCTCGGTCCAGCGCCGGACGGTGTCGTCACTGACGCCCAGGAACCGAGCTGCTTCAGATACTCGAATATTTGGCATAGCTTCAGAATAATCCTCAAATGCGGTTATGACGGCACGTATTTTCCGCAAATCAAATGTGACCCGTATTTTCGGGGGCGGTGCTGTCCCGGCTAAAAGACGTCGCTAACGCAGCAGAGGTCCCACCCCATCGGGGGCGGAACCTCTGGCGTATGGCGGCCGGCTACGGCGGCAGTTAGTTAGTCCGCGGCGACCGCAAGGGCTTCCCGAAGCTTGCTTGCTTCGTTCCGGCTGGGCCGCGTGCGTATCTTCGCCACGCACGCAGGCATGGCAGCCACGGCCAGGTGCTCGCGGGCGCGGTACGTGCTGGGCGGCACCCCCACGAGTTCGGTGAAGCGCGAGCTGAAAGAGCCAAGTGACGTACAACCGACCTCCATGCAGGCGTCGGTCACGCTCATTCCGCCGCGCAGGAGCGCCATCGCGCGCTCGATTCGGCGCGTCATGAGGTAGTTGTAAGGGGTCTCGCCGTAAGCGGCCCGGAACTGCCGCGAGAAGTGTGCCGGTGACATGAACGCATGGCTGGCCATGGTCGGCACGTCGAGGGGCTTTGCGTACTCGCGGTCGATCAGGTCACGGGCCTTGCGCAAGTACGTGAACCTGGCGATGTCTTCCGGGGTCATGCCACGAGCGTACCTCGGCATGGCGATCACTTCCATGGTGCCCGACGCCGTGCGGTCACCGGCCGCTACAAGCGCGCCGCCCTATTGGCCGGCCCTCGCCTTGAGTGCTTCGGGGATCAGGGCGCGGACCACCTCGGGTTTGTCCGAGAGGACGACGACGTCGACCCTGCGGTTGAGTTCCATCAGGGCTTCGGTGGAGTCGTCGTTGACCTGCCTGGCGGATCCGAACGCGACAGCGCCTATGTGCCCTGCCGAAATGCCTCCATGGTCGACGAGGTACCTGAGGACGTTGACGGAGCGCGCAGAAGAAAGCTCCCACGTGGAGGGGTACGAGGTGACTCCGTTGGCGGCATGGCCTTCCACCATGATTTCAAGCGCCGCCTTGGCCATCGGCGGAGCAATCATGCCAAGAACCTGGCTCGCGCGGGGCGTGAGATCCGGCCGGTCGGCTTCGAAAAAGGTCTGTGATCCCACGAGCTTCACTGTGAGTCCGCGTTCGCTGATCTGGAATTGTACATTGGCCCCCAGCCCCGCGGCGTCGAGCTTGGACTTCATCTCGTCGCGCAAAGCGGTGAGCCGGTCCACTTCCTTGAGCGCGAGGTCCAGGTTGGAGAATCCCTGGGCGTCGGCGTGGGTGTATTCCGGTGGAACGACTGTGCCTGTGGCGGTGTCCACCTTCTGGCTGACCACCGTGCCGAAACCCGTGGCCAACGAATTGCGGAGCTTGTCGAATTTTGCCTGGTCCACGGTGGACATGGCGAATAGCACGATGAACATGCACATGAGCACCGTGACCATGTCCATGTAGGAAGCCATCCAGCGTTCGTCGACGTGTTCTTCCGCCGGGGGTGAACCGCGGCGGCGGCGGGACCTCATGCGGCCTTGGACGAAGCGAATTTGCCGGGGCGGGCTTCGTCGTCGTCGCTCTTCTTTGCGGATTTCGCCTTGCCGAGCCTGTCGGCCGGAACCATGGCATGGAGCCGTTCTGCGAGCAGGAGGGGCTGGGTCCCGTTCTGCACCGCCAGCATGCCTTCCATCAGGAGGGTCATGCGTTCGATTTCGAGCTCGGACAGTCGCTTGAGCCGCGAGCTGAACGGGAGCCAGATGAAGTTCGCGGACAACAAGCCCCAGAGGGTGGCCACGAAAGCGGAGGCGATCATTGGTCCCAGATGATCGGGTGAGGAGAGGTTTTCAAGGACGTGGGTCAGCGATACCACCGTGCCGATAATGCCGATGGTTGGCGCGTAGCCGCCCAGGCTGGCGAAGAATTTTGCAGAGACGTGGTCGCTGCGCATCTTGGTGTCGATCTCGTCTTCCATGAGGATGCGCAGCTCTTCGGCATCCGTGCCGTCGGCGATGTTCTGGAGGGCCCGGGCCAGAAAGGGATCCTTCTCGTCCGCAGCCGCCTCTTCAAGGGAGAGGAGGCCCTCGCTCCGAGCCTTCTCGGCAAAGCCGATCAGCTGGTCGATGCTGTCCTGCGGCTTGTCCGTCTTTCCCTTGAACGCTTTGGGGAGGTCCTTGAACGCCCGGACGGTATCGCGGAACGTGTTCCCGGCCAGACCCACGGCCAAGGTGGCACCGAAAACCAGGACCATGGGCGCGGGAAGCAGGAGGGCCATGAGGTTGGCGTCTTCGAGGGTCACCATGGCGACCACCGAGCCGAAGGCCAGGAACAAGCCAATTATTGTCGAGGGATCCATGGCTTACCTTCCGTCCGGGTCCGGTGTGCGCACGAGGCTCAACGGATAGCCCGTCACGGTGGGGAGATCCTGTGCCCGCCGAAGAATGTAGGCCCGGTAGTTCGCAATCAGTTCCACGACCTCCGCGAGGCTTTCCCGCACAACGTACGTAGCGCCGTCGAGGGTCACCAGATGGGTGTCCGGGCTTTCGTGGATCCGTTCAATGATGTCCGGATTCACGGCAAAGCGGGTGCCGTTCAGGCGGGTGACAACGATCATGGGCCGTTTCTGCTTTAGCTAGGGAGACGCTCGTAGGAGGGCGGTTCAGTTCCTACTGTCGGCCGGAGGCTCGCTCGCGTTAGCTTGCCGCCGATCTGCGTCGCTCAAACGACCCCATCAGCGCAGGTCCACGATCGCGGTCAGGACTTGCGGACCAAGCGGGAAAGCGCCATGGGAAGCGTCAAAACTGCGACGGCGGGGACCACCCACCAGCTTCCCCCGACTCCCGCGGAGCTCAGTGCCGCGGTGACCGCAAAGGATGCGGCTATGGCAAGGGCCACCCTCCAGTCGTCGCCAATGATGAAGTCGTACCAGAACAAGCCGAACCGTTTGAGCGAGTCCACCACTGAGGCCTTGCGCGGCCCTTCAGGAAGGTTCACCCCGGCGGTCACTGTGCGGGTCCGCGCCGCGGCCCCGGTTTCCGGATCACTGGACTCCAACGATGCTCCTACCGGAGAACCGCCGTCGGGGATGGCACCGGCGAACCCCGGGGCGGACTGGCTTAGCGCGGACACCGCAGCAGGCGTGGATTTGGACGGACGACGGCGAAGAACAACCACGATCGCCAAGGCGATGACGGCCAAGCCGGGGATGATGACCAGGAGGGAAAGGTCAGCCGCGGGCCACACGGCACCGGCACCCTCGGCTCCCCAGAAGATGCCGAAACCGGTCAGCATGATGCCGACGATGAACTTCATGGTGTTCTCCGGCACCCGCGAAAGGGGTCCGCGGACGATGATCGCCGCAACGGCCACAAGGACAACTGCCGCTGCCGCGGTCCACGCGGCCAGTCCTAGTTGGCCCTGGATGTTGCCGAAGGTGACCACGATGAACGCAACTTCGAGTCCTTCGAGCAGGACGCCCTTGAAGGAGAGGGTGAAGGCGTACCAATCGCCCACCCCGAAGCGGGACCTCCCGGATGCGGACTGTGCCGCGGCAAATTCTCGGCGATAGATCACCTCCTCGTCATGAAGGGCCTTGTGACCGCTGGCGCGAAGGATGGCCTTGCGCATCCACTGGAGGCCGAAGACAAGCAGGAGCCCTCCGACGAAGATGCGCAGGATGTCCAAGGGAATCAGGGCGATCGCGGGCCCGAAGACGATGACGACGGCGGCCAGGACAACCAGTCCGGCCCCGACGCCGGAAAGGGCTGAACGCCAATCACGGGCAGTGCCTGCCGCGAGAACGATGGTGGCGGCTTCCACGGCTTCGACCAAACAGGCAAGGAAGACGGACAGGAGCAACGCGGTGGTATTCAAAGGGTGCCGCTCTCTTTCTGTAACAGCTGTTAGATCTTCAACCTAATGATTGTGACTCCATACTCATAACAGATTCTACTGTTCTGGTGAATGAAAAGTTAAGGGCTTTCAACTCCTCAGCCCCGGAGCGACGGCGGATAGAATCCGAACATGCGCCCTGCCGAATCGACCGACACTCCGGACGCGGGCGGGGCAGCCGAATGGCTGATCCTCGTCTACCGCGTTCCCTCCGAGCCCACCCGGTTGCGCGCAGCGGTGTGGCGGCGACTCAAAGGATTGGGCGCCGTCTACCTGCAAAACTCGATCGCCGCGCTCCCGAAGTCACCGGCAGCGGAACGGGCACTCCAGAAACTGCGCCACGAAATCCTTGACATGCCCGGAACGGCAATCCTCATGTCTTCCACGGTCATCGCGGGCGACTCCCACATCCTGAGCCTCTATCAAACGGCCCGCAGCGATGAATACGACGAGATCGTTGACCGCTGCAAGGATTTTCTCGCCGGGATCGAGAAGGAATACCAGGCCAACCACTTCACGTATGCCGAGCTTGAGGAAAACGAGGTCGACTACACAAAGCTCGTCAACTGGCTCGCCAAAATCCGGGCGCGCGACACCTTCCAGGCGCCCGGCTCCACTGAAGCCGACGCCGCCCTGGCCCAATGCGCACAGGCCTTGGAGGACTACGCCAGCAGGGTCTACGCAGAAGAATCCGAGGCCCACTAAGCGGCACATCCACCGCTCACGTATTAGGTCATGTAAATCTTGCGTAATACATGTGATTCCGGTCACGATGGGGCATTCTGGATGGAAATTTAGGTATGGCTAACCTAAAGTTTCAAGCTGTGAGCCCGCTTTTCCATCCCCCGGGCTCCCCTGGATTTGCTCGCAGAAAGAAGCCCTCATGAAGATTCGCGCAAATGCGCTGGCCGGCATCGCACTCGCCGCCACTGCAGCTCTCAGCCTGGCCGCTTGCGGCAACGGCACTGCCTCCTCCGCAGCCACTGGCTCCGCTTCCGCCGCCGCTAAGGTGACCGGTGAAATCACCGTCTACAACGCCCAGCACGACACCCTGACCAAGGAATGGGTGGACGCGTTCACCAAGGAGACCGGCGTCAAGGTCACCGTCCGCCAGGGTTCGGATACCGAGCTCTCCAACCAGATCATCCAGGAAGGCGCGGCATCCCCGGCCGATGTCTTCCTCACGGAGAACTCCCCCGCCATGGCCCAGGTTGAGAACGCCGGCCTCTTCGCCGACATCGACAAGGCCACCGTGGACCAGGTCCCGGCCGAGTACCGTCCGTCCACCAACAAGTGGACCGGCATCGCCGCCCGCTCCACCGTCCTGGTGTACGACAAGACCAAGATCAGCGACGACAAGCTGCCCAAGTCCATGCTGGATCTGGCCAAGCCGGAGTGGAAGGGCCGGTGGGCTGCTTCGCCGTCCGGCGCTGACTTCCAAGCCATTGTTGCCGCCCTCCTCGAACAAAAGGGCGAGGCCGCCACCACGGAGTGGCTCAAGGGCATGAAGGACAACTTCAAGGCATATAAGGGCAACAGCACGGCTATGAAGGCAGTCAACGCCGGCGAAGTCGACGCAGCGTTGATCTACCACTACTACTACTACGGCGACCAGGCCAAGACCGGCGAGAACTCCAACAAGGTCACGCCATACTTCTTCAAGAACCAGGACCCGGGCGCCTTCCTGTCCGTTTCCGGTGGCGGCGTGCTGAAATCCTCCAAGAATTCCGCAGCTGCCCAGGCTTTCATCAAGTTCATCACCGGCAAGCAGGGCCAGGAAGTCCTCAAGAACGGCACTTCCTACGAATACGCCATCGCTTCCAACGTGGACTCGAACGCTAAACTCGTTCCCATCAAGGATCTGCAAGCTCCCACCGTGGATCCGGCCAAATTGAACTCCGCAAAGGTCACCGACCTGATGACCAAGGCAGGACTGCTGTAATTCCGTGACCACTGATCTATCGGCTCGCATCTCTCCGGACGTTCCGGAAGCTTCGGCGAGCACGACGACGGCGGGCAGGGGCAAGCGCCCCCGCCCGCCTTTCGGCGTTTCTGCAATATCCCTCCTGGCGGTGCTGATCGCGCTGTTTTCGCTCATCCCGCTGGGGTACGTCGCTTACATGACGGCCGCGACCGGGTGGGACACCGCCGTCGCACTCATCTTCCGGCCGCGCGTTGGCGAGCTGCTCCTCAACACCATCATGCTGGTGGTCTTCACGGTGCCCATATGCCTGGTCTTGGGAGTTGGAGGTGCGTGGCTCGTGGAGCGGACCAGGCTGCGGGGGCATCGCTGGTGGGCCGTGGCCCTGGCAGCCCCACTGGCCATCCCGGCGTTCGTCAACAGCTATGCGTGGGTAACCGCGGTCCCCTCGCTGGAGGGCATCTGGTCCGGCGTCCTCATCGCCACGCTGTCTTACTTCCCCCTTGTCTATATTCCTGCGGCGGCGACCCTGGGGCGTCTCGACCCCGCGATTGAGCAGTCCGCGGCGTCCCTTGGCTTGGGACCATGGGCCATCTTCTTCCGGGTTGTCCTGCCTCAGCTACGGATCGCCATGACCGGTGGCGCGCTCTTGGTGTCGCTGCACCTGCTGGCCGAATACGGCGCTTTCGCGATGATCCGCTTCGACACGTTCACCACCGCGATCATGACCCAGTTCCAATCCACGTTCAACGGCACGGCCGGGAACATGCTGGCAAGCGTCCTGGTGTTCTTCTGCCTCATCCTGCTCCTGGCGGAAGTCAGGAGCCGCGGTACCGCACGCTACGCCCGCGTCGGTTCCGGCGCCCAGGCCAAGCCGAGCAAGCTGACGCTGCGCCACTACCAGATTCCCTCCCAGCTCGGCCTGCTCGCCCTCACCGTGTTGGCCTTCGGATTGCCGATCTTTTTTGTCTTGCGCTGGGTGGTGGCGGGCGGCGCCCGTGTCTGGTCAGCCGACGAATTTCTTCCGGCACTGCTCCAGACCCTCGCTTATGGCACCGTAGGCGCCGCGGCGACAATCGTCGTCGGCTTCCCCATGGCCTATCTGGCCGTGCGGCATCCCAGCTGGTTCAGCAAGATGCTGGAGCTCTCCAATTACGTCACCAGCTCCCTGCCTGGCATCGTGGTGGGCCTCGCCTTCGTCACCGTGAGCATCCGCATGGTCCCGGGAATCTACCAGACCTCCGGGGTCCTGATTGCCGCCTACGTCCTGCTGTTCCTCCCGCGAGCCCTCGTCAACATCCGCTCCGGACTGGCCCAGGCTCCCAAAGAACTCGACGAAGCCGCGCAATCGCTCGGCAAGGCCCCGCTGGTGTCCTTCCTGAAAGTGACGCTGCGGCTCACCGCTCCGGCCGCCGCTGGCGGGGCCGCGCTGGTGTTCCTCGCCATCGTCAACGAGCTGACCGCCACGCTGCTGCTATCTCCCAATGGCACGCACACCCTGGCCACCGAATTCTGGAGCAAGAGCAGCGAGATCGACTATGCGGGCGCGGCACCCTACGCCCTGCTCATGATCTTGTTGTCTGCCCCCATGACCTACCTGCTTTTCCAACAGTCCAAGAAAGTAGCCGGACAGTGACCGAACAATCCCCCTCAAGGCTTCCGGCACCCCGCGTAGCGGCTTCGGTGGCTCCCACCACCAACACGCATCTGGACATCGCCGAGGTCACCAAGAACTTCGGATCCCAGGCCGTGCTGAAGGGCGTGAACCTCTCTGTGGCGAAGGGCGGAACCACCGCCATCGTCGGGCCTTCCGGATCCGGCAAGACCACCCTGTTGCGCCTGATCGCCGGCTTTGAACACCCGGCCACGGGCTCCATCAGCCTCAACGGAAACAAGGTGGCCGGGAACGGCATTTGGGTACCCGCCCACAAGCGCCAGGTTGGCTATGTTGCCCAGGATGGCGCGCTCTTCCCGCACCTTACGGTGGGGCAGAACATCGCGTTCGGGCTGGACAAGTCAGCGCTCGACGGCGGGCGCCGCGCCGTGAAGACGCGCGTCCAGGAACTGCTCGACATGGTTTCCCTCGATGCGGACATGGCAAAGAGGCGGCCCCACCAGCTCTCGGGAGGCCAGCAGCAACGGGTGGCACTTGCCCGCGCCCTGGCTCGCGAACCGCAACTCATGCTGCTCGACGAGCCGTTCTCAGCCCTAGACGCCGGCCTCCGCGTGGCCACCCGGCGCACCGTTGCCAAGGTCCTGAACGAAGCCGGGGTCACCACCATCCTGGTGACGCACGATCAAGCCGAGGCCCTGTCCTTCGCGGATCAGGTGGCCATTATGCGCGGCGGGAAGCTGGCGCAAATCGGCAATCCGTTCGTTGTGTACACTCGTCCCGCAGACCGGGCCACGGCCGAATTCCTCGGCGATGCCGTCATCCTGGACGCTTGGATGGAAGGTTCCTTGGCCACGTGTTCGCTGGGCGGCATACCCGTACGGCGTCCCCCGGCACAGGGCCTCGTGCAGTTGATGCTCCGGCCGGAACAGATCCGGATTGCCCCTGACGGCCCCATCCGCGGAGTCGTTGTCGATACCGATTACTTCGGCCCCGAGACCACGGTGCGGATCAAGCTCGCTCCGCGCGTTGCCACCGAAGGTGCCACTCGGAGCTACCCAGGGGGCGGCGAGGTCATCACCATCCGCCACTGGAACGCTTCGATCACCAGGCCCGGCACGGAACTGTGCCTCCGCGTGGTGGGCGAAGGCGTGGCGTTCCCTGTGGAGGATTAGGGTGCCGGCATCATGCCGACGATGGCGCGCCGCGTCGCGGGCGTGCTAGCATCGTGGCGATCGTGATCTATCGGCAGGAGGTGAGTCCCATGAACGCAGTATCCGCAATGGGTGCTCCCCTGCAGTCCACGATCGCGCGACTGACGTAGTCGCCGCCGGGAGCGCCAAACAGGCAATTCGCGAAAGGCGACTCCCATGAACACAACACCTTCTTCACCCCTACACTCCCGCGAGCGAGCGTTGGTCCTCGGTGGCGGCGGATCGACAGGCAATGCCTGGCTGATCGGCGTCGTCGCCGGCCTCTTCGATGCCGGGCTGGATGTGACCGATGCCGATCTGACCATCGGCACGTCAGCCGGATCAACGGCCGCAGCCCAGCTTGCTGGCGCGATCCCAACCGAACTGTTCGCCAACATCCTTGACGCCGTCCCCCCGCAACGGCCCGCTCCGGTCGGGTCCGGAGCCGGACGCGCATCAGCCAGGCCGGTGGTGAACCACCTCGAGCGGATCAACAAGATCATCGCCGATGCCCAAGATGTGGCTGACATGCGCCGGCGACTGGGCGCGGCGGCGCTCGAGATGGATGCGGCGTCGGATGGCGCCTGGTCAACGCAATGGCGCACCACTGTCGCCACCCGGCTACCCAGCCAGCACTGGCCTGAACGGACGGTGCTCATTACGGCGGTCGATGCCCGTACCGGTGAACCGGTCGCGTTCGACCGCCATAGTGGGGTCGACCTGGTGGATGCAATCGCCGCCAGCTGTTCCAGTGGCTTGCCTTACAGGATCGGAGACAACCTCTACATCGACGGCGGTTACCGATCCAACGCCGAGAATGCCGATCTGGCAGCCGGATACGAGCGCGTCCTGGTGCTCTCGCCCTTCGGTGGCAGATCGTTGCAACCGCTCGAGTGGGGCACGCATCTGGCAACGCAGGTCGACGAACTCCGGGCACGCGGAAGCCGGGTCGAAACGATCTTCCCGGACAGCAACTCCGAGCACATGTTCGGCGCCAATGCCATGGATCTGTCGCTGCGTCCTTCCGCGGCCCAGGCGGGTTACGAGCAAGGCAAAACCCTTACCGGGCAGCTCACCGGGTTCTGGAGCTGAGTGCCCGGGGGTTACCGAGCCTGGAGGCGTGACGACACCTGTTCATGCCTAGGAGGTCGACCGAGGCGGTAACGTGCCGCCTCGGTCACCTCCGCTGCTCAGCCACCGGCTACACCATCGATCATAAGAGGCGCATTAATGTCAAGAGTTTTTGCTCCTATTGAGTGGTGGATACCTGAAATTGAGTGGTCGAAAGTCATAAATTGAGTGGCGACTGACTGTGGATTGAGTATTGAGACATGCGAGAGGAATGTAATCCGTGATTCACATTTTGGAATACCTAAATAGTTCCCTCGACCTGTTTCATAAAAACTCTTGCCCAAATTTGCTTCATATGCATAATTTGATTATGAAACGCCTATCTCTCTCGCTGAAAGGTGAACCATGTCAAACAAATCGAAGCTAGGTTCAATCGGAAGCGTTCTTCTCGTCGGGCTTGTCGCCAGTGGGGTCGTGGTGTCGAGTGCGGGGGTTGCCCAGGCATCGCCAGCTCCTTTACGTGAAGAGGTTCATTCGCCAACTAAAGTCAGTACTGTTGCTGTCCCCGGAACAAACATCGTTGTTTCTGACGCCGGCGCTTGGTCCGCAAGCATCACGCTTCCGGGCACGGCTTCATCCGAAGCTCTCGCAAAACCGGGGAAGATCCCGGACGGACTTTTCGCCGGGCAAGGTGAGCCGGTTCTGAGCACCAAACTCGACGGCGCTGTGGTTAGTAGTTATGCCACAGGCAAGGGAACTCAGACACTGATCAACATTGCTTCAAACTTTGCGGATCGTGAATATCGATTTCCCTTGTCGCTCCCCGCAGGATCAAAAGCCGCCATAGACACTGATGGTTCCGTTGTTGTTCGCACCGCTGAGGGAGCAGTTGCTGGGGGTTACAGGGCTCCATGGGCTTACGATGCGCTCGGCAATGCTGTTCCGACGAAGTTCTCTTTTGATGGAGAGACTCTCGTGCAGTCGATCGATTTTGATCAGAACACTGCTTTTCCGGTAACCGCTGATCCGAGCGACTTTTGGGGCTGGGCCAAGTGTATAGCGACTGTTACGGCAGAGGTTGCTATTAACGCTCTGGCCGCCGCTAAAATCGCTAAACTGGTTGCAAGGTTTGGAAGTATTCAAAGGACCTTCGAAATTCTATTCCGCGCCTGGAACGCGGCTTCCGGATGGGACAAGAAGTGGCAAGCTGTCGTTCTCGCCGGCGGTGGTCTCGCCGGAGAGATTCTAGGCATCTCCGCGATCAAGGAAGCATGTTTTGACTCCTAAGCGTACTCGTGACATTCCTATTTCCCTGCTTCTATTTACACTGGTAGCGGTTCTGCTATTCATAGCGGCCGCCGGATATATGCAGCTATGGTGGTCAATACTTGCTGGTATCGCCCTTGTTGGAACCGGCATCGGGACGTTCGCTGATTTCCAGCGTCGCAAGAACTAGCTTTCAAGGTTGAGACTAGAGCGCCCGGGGTTACCGACTCCCGGACAGGCATAGCCTTATGGCATGACCGCAAGCTACAGATACGACGTGGAGATCCTGCATCTGCTAGTGTCATCCGGCCACGCCTACTTCGGCCGCGCACGCGATGGTGCCGCCGAGGTGCCCACAACGGATGCCGAGCAGGCCGACGTCGTAAGCGGAAAGGGCATCGTCGGTGACCGATTCTTCGGCAAAGCCGCGCACATGGATGCCGCAGTGACGCTGCTGGCCATCGAATCCCTCGAAGCGATGGCTGCTGAGTTGGGCGTCGCGCCTTTTGACCCGCTGCTCACTCGCCGGAATGTAGTCCTCAGGGGAGCCCACCTGGCTCCCCTGCTGGGCGAAGAGTTCGCGTTGGAATCCCGTGGCGATCGTGTGCGGTTCCGGGGCGGACGGCCTGCCCACCCCTGCGCTTGGATGGATCAAGTCCTGGCTCCGGGCGCCCACGCCGCCATGCGCGGGCGCGGCGGCGTGCGCTGCCAACCGCTTTCGGATGGCATTCTCTATCGTGGCCCAGCTGTGCTAATTAGCCCCGTACCGCTTGACCCCGACAAGGCCGGCCACGCCACGCTCCTCCGGGCCTCACGGCTTCCATAGGCTAATTCCTACGACTGCCGGGGTTCCGCGTCGGAGGTAGCGGTCGAGGAGTTGGCCTGATCGGCCAAAGAGCGCTGCCGACGACTCGCCAGGAGGAACGGCACCGCGATCAGCTCAATGACGCCGCTGATCGCCAACGAGGTGGAGTAGCCGTACACATCGGCCGCCCGGCCGAGCAGCGGCTGCACCACCACTCCCCCGCTTGATCCCATGAGTGAGTCGAAGCTCAGCACTGTTGCCCGCTGCTTCGATGGAATCATGTCGTTCACGTAGGCCTGCCGCACCGGTGTAGCCGCCGAGGCGACCATGGCCCAGAACGTCAACAGCGCCAAGGCCACCCAGAAGACACTCGTGAACCCGAGCACCACCAGAACCGATGCGCTCACCACTCCGCTCAGAATCAGCACCGTCGTGCGTTTGCGAACGAGGCGCCGGATGCGCGGAGCAATCCACCCGCCCAACACCTGCGCTCCGGCCACGATGGCCGCCGCCAGGCCCGCCACGGAGTACGCGTGCGGGTCCCCGAAGAGCTGAAGCAAGTACGGCTGCAGGGCATAGAACACATAGATCCCGACGCCGGCGCTGAACGGCGCTGCCAGCATCACGTACCGTACGGGTGGATTTTTCAAACCGTTCTCGATCGAGGCGTCGACGACGGCGCGGGTCGCCTTGAGGGGATGGGCAGAGCGTTCGGGGGTGAATCCGACGTCGCGCATGAGCAAGAAGGCCACGACGAACATGGCGAGGAGCACCCCGACGCGAATCAGGAACGGCACGCCCAGGTTGGTGGCCTGCGCGATCACTCCGCCAGCCACCGAGCCCGCAAGCATAGCGGCACCCGACACCATCTGTCCGCGCCCGAGCACCGTCTCCAACCCGCCCTCATACCCGGTGAAACGCAACGCGTCGACGAGCCAGGCCTCCACCGCACCCGAGAAGAAGGTGAAACCCAGACCGAGCAATACTGACACCACGGCCCACCACCAGAACGGGGCGGAATGCTGCCAAAGAAGATAGTAAAGGTAGGTGGACCCGGCCAGCGTCACTGTGCCAAGAAGGAACGAAACGCGGCGTCCCCAACCGTCGGCCACCACCCCAGTGGGCACTTCGAACACAACCATTCCGGCCGTGAAGAAGGCGTTCGCGGCAAAAGCCTCGAGATTGCTGAGCCCCGCATCCAGCAGGAAGAGGGTATTGATCCCCCAGATGAACGAGGCCGCAAGGGTATTGCCGAGGGTCAACGTGAGAAAGATGCTTTGAATCTTTCGGGCGGCGGGGTTCATCGGGGCGACGTCCCCGCCTTGACGAGGGGGAACCACGAGGCCATTCTCGTCCGCTTCGGCTACGCACGCCAGAGCCGGACAAGACTCGCCCAGCGCGCCCGCGAAACGCCTTCGGTGCCCGGCGTACGGAGGGCGGAGAGGCTGGCCCGCGAGGCCGCGGAACAGGAATCCTTCCCGATCAAAGTTTTAGAAAAAGTTCTGCCGATTTTCCGGTTTTTCGGCTGACCAGGTGTTCTTCGGCCTATTAATGTCAGACCCTCCTGGAATGCTTTGGTTATGGACGGGATTCGGGGAACACAGCAGATCGGATCGGGCGCGCCTTGGGGCGGCGCGGGTCCGGATGTTGCTGTCCCGTGCGCCCAAATAGAAGACCTACTCGGCGCGGTGGCCTCGTTCCGGACAGGCACCGACAGTACTGAACTGATAAACCAGTTGCGTGGACTGGAGGACCTGAAGTCCGCGATCGCCGGGGCGCAGGCGAGGATCGCTGTCGCGTTCGACACCGCGCAGCGCAGCGCCGAGGCAGATCTGGGCATCCCCGCCGACGAGCAGGGACGCGGGGTAGCCGCGCAGGTCGCTTTGGCCCGGCGGGAATCCCCCGCCCGCGGATCCCGGCTCTTCGGCTTGGCGAGGGCCCTCGTGACGGAAATGCCGCACACCCTCGCCGCCCTGGAAACGGGACGGCTGAACGAATGGCGCGCCACCCTGCTCGTGAAGGAAACAGCCTGCCTGAGCCCCGAAGACCGCTGCGCCGTCGACGAGGAACTCGCCGCCGACACCGGGACCTTCGACGGCGCCGGAGACAAGGCCATCATCACCGCCGCCCGGGCCGCGGCCTACCGGCGGGACCCACGCTCCGTCACCCAGCGCGCCAGCCACGCCGCCACCGAACGGCACGTCAGCCTGCGCCCGGCACCGGACACCATGACCTACCTGACCGCGCTCCTTCCCGTCGCCCAAGGGGTCGCCGTGCACACGGCCCTGACCCGGCACGCCGACACCCTCCGCTCCAACGGGGAAACCCGCACCCGGGGGCAGATCATGGCCGACGCCCTGGTCGAACGCACCACAGGCACCCCGGGAGGCATCACCGGGGTGGAGGTCCAGCTCGTCATGACCGACCGGACCCTGTTCCAGGGCGACAGCGAACCCGCCCGCCTCCCCGGCTACGGGATCGTCCCCGCCGGCTGGGCCAGGAATCTCCTGGCCGGAAACCCCGGCAGCAACGAAGAACCTGGCCAAGCCCAACACGGCCAAGTTGCTCAAGGCCAGCCCGGGCATGGCCACGCCGAAGCGACTCAGGACTTCAAGGTCTGGCTCCGGCGCCTCTACACCGCTCCGGGAAGCGGGGACCTTGTCGGCGCCGATTCGAGGGCGCGGCTCTACCCGCCCGGCATGCGGCGCTTCATCCAAGCCCGCGACGACACCTGCCGCACCCCCCTACTGCGACGCACCCATCCGGCACTTCGACCACATCATCCCCTGGCACCACGGCGGACCCACCAGCCAAGCCAACGGCGCCGGCTTGTGCGAAGCCTGCAACCACACCAAAGAACTCCCCGGCTGGACAGCCCGAACCCGGACCGCAAAAACCGGCCCCGGGACACGGCATGTCCTCGAAATCCGCACCCCCACCGGACACCACTACCGATCAACAGCCCCACCCCCGCCAGGAACCGGGCTGCCAGGCAGCAGTCCACCAGGCACAGACCCACCCGACACTGCCGCACCGCATTCCAGGCGCCAACGACGAAAGCAACGACACCAAGCCAAGGCCCTCAAATATGCCCAACCCGCCAAACTGCAGGCCGCTTAAGTAATGAACGGAGATCCCGGGCAACGGCAATCTTGGTACGCTGACGTCAACATTTCGCGGGCACTCCCGCCTGAGCACCGCGGAGCTTCGGCGGACGGAGCGTCAGGCCCCCGGAGTCGCCTCTTTCGGAGCCGCGTCCCTCGGGGCCGCGTCTTTCGGAGCCGCGTCCCTCGGGGCCGCGTCTTTCGGAGCGATTGGCAGCGTGATCTTCATGACTGTTCCGCGCGGACCGCTGCGCTCAACCTCCACAGTGCCTCGGGCCGCGGTGATGATTTCACGGACCAACGCCAAGCCGATTCCGAAGCTGCGCTGGCCCATTGCCGTTTCCGGGTTCCGGCCCGCCGGACTGTGTGTCCTCACGAAGCGGTCAAAGATCCGCGTCTGGTCCACTCCCGTGATCCCGGCCCCGGAATCCGAGACGGTGACCACCGCGCGGTTGCCGAGCACCGCCGTCGTGATCCCCACCTGGCCCCCAGCAGGGGTGTGCGCCAGCGCGTTGTCGGCCAGGGCAAGGAGGGCGCGGCGGAAGCCATTGTTGTCAATGAGCGCGAAGGGGCGGTCCTTTTCCGTCAGCGTGACGCGGACGTCTTTCTCCCCCGCGAGTTGTTGCAAGCTCTCGACGACGGCGCCCGCCACCTTGGCGAGATCGCTTGGCTCTGCTGCGGCATCCGGAGGCGAGCCTGTTGCTGCCACAAGCAATTCGTTGACTATTCCGGTGAGGGTCGCAGTGTCATTGCGGATCCGGGCGAGTGCTTCCCCGGTCTTTGAGTCCGCTGGGGCATCGCGCTGGGCAAGCTGGACGCGTGCATCCAGGATGGCGAGGGGCGTGCGCAGTTCGTGGCTGGCGTCCTGCACGAACCGTCGCTGCAATGCCAGTGCTTCTCCCAGCGGCCTGATGGCACTCCGCGCGCTGAGCCAGCCGATGGCCCCGGCAAGGAGGATCCCCGAAATGCCGGCAACGATCATGGACTTCAGGAGGTCCTTTGTGTCCAGATACGCGTAGACGGAGTCGCTTTCGCCTGGTCCCGGCAGCGATGGATGCTGTGCCTGGTTGAAAAGGTAGATCGCGGCGGCCGCCAGCAGGCAAAGAACCAATACCGCGCATGCCGCGCTGATCCGCACCGCAATCTTCAGGGACGCTTTGCGGAGTGTCGCTTGGTCCGGGTTCTCACTCATGGGAATTCTTCTCAGTCATGGGGATCGCCGATCTGGTATCCGAGGCCATGGACCGTCCGGATCACCGTTTTGGAGATCTTGCGGCGCAAGTGGTGGACGTAGGTGTCGATCACGCCCGGCTGGTCCGTGGGGTGGAACAGGGTGCTGATGAGGTCTTCACGCGTGAAGACACGTTCGGGTTCGCCGGCCAAGGTTTCGAGTAGCCCGGCTTCTTTCGCCGTCAGTGTGACCACGGAACCGTACACGGAGCGCATGGAGCGGGCACCGGCGTCGAGCTCCCAATCCCCGATTCCCAGAGTCTGAGGCGCCAGGGCGTAGGTCCTGGTGAGGGCTCGCAAGCGGGCGGCCAGCTCCATCGCATCGAACGGCTTGCTCATGTAGTCATTCGCCCCCGCGTCGAGGCCCCGGATCTTCTCATCGGTGGCACCGAGCGCCGTCAGGATGAGGATCGGGGTGGCAATCCCTTTGGCCCTAAGGGCCTTGATCAAGGCGATGCCGTCCATGACGGGCAGCCCCCGGTCAATGACCATCGCGTCCCAACTCTGGGTCAAGCCGAGGTGGAGGCCGTCGCGTCCATTGACAGCCAGGCGGACAGAGAAGTCCGGCTCCAGGAGCTCGCTGATGAGCGGCCCCAGGGCGGAGTCGTCTTCGACCAGGAGGAGGGCCGGCCGCTCAGCTTTTGTCATGCTGTCTATTCTTCCCCGGTGTGCCCGTTCGCGGCGCCCACTTTGACCTTGCGCCGCTTTTTGAGGAACTCGACGCCCCACGGCAGGACGGAGACCAAAACCATGATCACGGCAATGGCGTCAATGTTTTTTGCGATGAACTCGTAGTGTCCCAACCAGGAGCCCAGCAGCGTCACGGAGGTTCCCCAAATGACGGCGCCGGCGATGTTCCACAAGGTGAAGGATTTGTAGTTGTAGCGTGCGATGCCTGCGCTCAGCGGGGCAAATGTCCGCACAATGGGCACGAAGCGGGCCAGGACGATCGCGGGGCCGCCGCGGCGCTTGAAGAATTCTTCGGCCGTGTCCAAGTGCGCTGTCTTCAAGATCCGGGCATCATCCTTGAACCAGCGCCGGCCGAACTTGCGCCCGAGCATGTAGCCGATCTGGTCTCCGGCGATGGCGGCGGCTGATACGACGGCGATCAACACCGGCAATTCAAGCTGCAGTTGCTGGTGAAGCAGGCCGGTAGTGAACAGCAAAGAGTCACCGGGAAGGAAGGGGAAAAGTAGACCGGATTCGATGAAGACGATCAGCGCCACTACGCCCAACGCTGCGGGACCCAAGCCCTGAAGGAGGGTGGTGGGATCAAGGAATGCTGGCATGGCAGAAAGTACGTGCATGGGGTCCTCCTCAGGATCCGTGTGCTTGGGTTGCGGTTGCTTCCAACGAGGCTGCTTCTGAGGCGGCTGCTTCCGATGGGGCGCCAAACGGTAGCCGCCCCATGACTCGCGGTGCGTACCGGTTCCAGAGCCCGGCCAAGACGATCACTGCGGCGCTGGTGGCCAGGAACGAGGCCACGACGTCGCTGGGGTAATGGACTCCGATGTAGATCCGGGACCACGCCACCACGACGGCCAGGACGGCACCGGCCCAAGCGGTGATGACGCCCCAGCGAGTGCCCCGGACCAGGAAGTACACGGCGAACGCGAGCGCTACGGCGAAGGCGGTATGGCCGCTGGGAAAGCTGTTGGAACCCGTTTCCGGGGCCAGGGGGTCGAAAAGAAGCGCCGGGTTGGGCCGGTGGCGGGCAACGATGAGTTTGAATACCTCGCTGGCAACCCAGCCTGAACATGCGAAGAGCACAAACATGGCCGCCCGCACGAAGGACTTGCGAACCAGGAAAAGGTACAAGCCGATCACCAGGACAATGCAAACTCCCGCTACGGGGGCGAAAAGGAAGTTCAGTGCCATGGCCACGGTGGTCAGTGCGCCCACGTGATGGCGGCTGAGTTCCTGGTCAACGCCGAGTTCGTTGGTGGTCAGGCCCGCTACCAACTGCACGCTGAAGCCAATGGCAAGGACTGCCGCGGCGAGGGCAATGCCCCACAGAAGCCAGTACCTGGGCTGCGGAAGCAACGGCACACTTTGACGGACGACGGCGAAAGTGCGGCCTTCCGTGGAAGTGTTCTGTTTGGCGTGTGATCGCATGGTGTCTCCGGTTCGAGGGGTGACGGCCGTTGTGCGGCCTGCTTCCACTCTCGCGCGCGGCATTTAAGAAGCTCTTAAGAACTCCTCCGAGGTGACTCTCCCCCTTGACCCGGGGAGGGGCGGGGCACAGAGTTTAGGAACCGACTGTCCGCCACATCGAAGGATCTGGGATGTCCGAATTTGCGATCTCGAAAGACAGTACCCGCATCGGGTATGACCAATACGGCGAGGGACCTGCCGTGATCCTCGTTGGCGGTGCAATGCAATTCAGGGGCTTCGACTCCAACACCGTGGAAATGGCCAAGCTCCTGGCCGCCAAAGGGTTCACCGTCTTGAACTACGACCGGCGCGGTCGAGGGGAAAGCGCCGAGGCTCCGTCATTCACCCTGAAGGACAACATCGACGATCTCGCCACGCTCATCGACATCGCAGGCGGCAAAGCTGCACTCTTCGGGAGCTCTTCCGGTGGCTCGATTTCCCTGGCAGCGGCGGCAGTAGGCCTAGCCGTCACGAAGCTGGCGCTGTGGGAGACTCCCCTGAGCGATGAACTCGGCACCGGCGGGGCCGAATTCTTCGCCGGGCTCCAGGAACGGATCGCATCCGGCGACAAGGCCGGCACCATCGAGTACTACATGAAAGACATGCCGCCGGAGTGGCTGGCCGGCGCCAAGAACAGTCCAGGATGGCCCATCATGCTCGAATTGGGCCCCAGCCTTTCGGCCGATGCCGAATCGCTCGCGTGGACCCAGTCCGCCCCGCGCGCCCAGCTGTGGTCCGGCATCACCCAGCCCACCCTCGCGATCGTCGGCGAGCAGACCATACCGATCATGCCAAAAGCGGCCGACTCCATCGTGGCCAACATCCCGAGTGCCCGCAAAACCACCATTCCAGGCGCCAACCATGGCTGGCAACCCGGAGTCATGGCTGACGCACTTGCTGAGTTCCTGGCCGATTAACACGGCACTGGCTTCCGCGATGGACCTGGCCGCGATCGCCGTCGAGCTCTACACACTGGTTCCCTCGGCCTTCACGGCGGCCCGCACTGCACAGGCCAAGGAAGCCAAGTCCGCGGGGGACGCAGAACTGGCGAAACAGATCGCCCAGCTGCCCAAGCCTTCGACCGCGGCGTGGGCCGTCAACATGCTTGTCCGCCACGGCACCAAGGAATTCGCGAGTGTCCTGGAGCTTGGGGCGTCGCTCGGGAGGGCCCAGGAGGAGCACGATCACGACCGCCTCCGTACGCTCGGCCAGCAGCGCCCGCGCGTCCTGGGCGCCGCCGTCGAGCAGGCCCGGGCAGTGGCGGAAGGCCTGGGCGTCAAGGTGAGTGGCGCCGCCGCGATGGAGATCGAGGCCACGTTGAGGACCGCCATGACGGATCTCGGGGCTGCCGCGGCGCTCCGCAGCGGGCAACTGGTGCGTTCGCTCGCCACGAACGGATTGGAACCCGTGGACCTCTCGGGCGCGGTGGCGATTGCGGGCGCACTTCCCGCGGTGGGTACTGCCAAAGAAGGGCCCGACGACGGCGGCCGGCAGCGCGGGCGGGCAGACTCACAGCGCGCACGCGCTGACTCGGAGCGCGAACGGGAGAAGGCACAAACCGCACTCGTGGAAGCAGAGCGCAATGCGGACAAGGCCGACTTGGAGCTCGCCCAGGCCGAGCGTGAAAAGTCGGAGGCTGTGCGCCGGAGCGAGCAACTCGCCGTCGAAGTCAAAGCTGCCAAAGACAAGCTGGCCACGTTGCAGCAGGAGCTTGCGGCGACGGAGTGGGCGATCACCCTGGCCGAGCGGAACCGCAAATTGGCAGTCCGGCTAGCCGGCAAGGAACGCCGGGCGGCGGAGACGGCGCGGGCCCGGTTGGAGGGATTGCCTTAGGACAGAACTCGTTGCCCTCTTTAGCTACGTCCGGGATACCGGACAATCCGGGGCGTATTCTAGGACAATGTACAGTCAATCCGTGCGGCCCAAGGCGCCGGCTGCGGCCCAGGTGCTGGCGGTTCTCAGATACGTCGCCGGCCAGGCCGGCCCGGTCAGCGCGTCCATCATTGCGCGCGACGTTGGCTTGCCTCGGTCAACCACGTATCAGCTCATTACCTCACTGATCGATGACGGCTTTTTGGTCCATCTTCCCGAGGAGCGCAAGTATGCCTTGGGAGTGACCGCCCATGAGTTGGGGACAGGGTATTCGCGGCAAGCTCCGATCCAGCGGATTGCCCGGTTCCCCCTGTCCCGGCTCGTCGCCCGGACACGCCGGACTGCCCATCTTGCCGTGATGCACGGGCGCGACGTCGTTTACGTGATTGAGGAGCGGGCGCCGCGGCAAAGCCCCCTGGTCACCGACACGGGGGTCCGGCTTCCGGCCCACCTGACGGCCAGCGGCCGGGCGATGATGGCCCAGATGGACCCCGCCCAGGTGGCTGCACTTTTCCCGGGACCGGAGGCGTTTGCCGAACGCCACAGCAAAGGCCCGCAATCCCTGCCCGCATTGCAGGATCTCTTGGCGCGGGCACGGTCGCTCGGATATGCGTGGGAGCAGGACGAAGTCACGGAGGGGTTCTCCTCTGTGGCCGTCGCGGTCCTCGACCGGCAACGATATCCGGTGGCCAGCGTGACGCTGACGGTGTCGAACCGGGCGTTTCCTGGCGGAGGCACTCGGCACCGGGCCAAGGACGCCGAGACCGCCGAAGAAAGGGCGGTCCGCATCGAAGACGTCGCCCGGGAGTGGATTCCGGAAGTGACCAGGTGCGCCAGGGAAATCTCCCGCAGGCTGGGCCCCCAAGCCTGATCCCGACGTCGGACCCTCCTTGGCGCAGGAGACCCTCGCTCACCTATGAGGCCAAATACCAGGACGCTCGCTCACATAAATGGGCAAAAACAGGGACGCTCGCTCACATACAAGGCCAAATACCAGGACGCTCGCTCACATCAAGTGAGCGAGCGTCCGCCGGAAACACCCCAAAAGTGAGCGAGCGTCTGAAGGGGGACGGCCCGAAGGCAAGACGACGGCGCAACGGGACCGCCGCCGTCGGGCCTTAAGACAACCGTTCCCGGCACATCGAGAGGGACGCTCGCTCACATACAAGGCCAAATACCAGGACGCTCGCTCACATCAAGTGAGCGAGCGTCCGCCGGAAACACCCCAAAAGTGAGCGAGCGTCTGAAGGGGGACGGCCCGAAGGCAAGACGACGGCGCAACGGGACCGCCGCCGTCGGGCCTTAAGACAACCGTTCCCGGCACATCGAGAGGGACGCTCGCTCACATACAAGGCCAATTACCAGGACGCTCGCTCACATCAAGTGAGCGAGCGTCCGCCGGAAACACCCCAAAGGTGAGCGAGCGTCTGGGTGTCGGAGCGAAGGCTAAACTACTGCGGTGTTCGGCAATGAGCCGGCCAGCGGAGCAACTGTCTCCGAGCCGGGTTCCGTCGGGTAGACCATCTCGGCCGGAGCGTTGGAGTTCCTCTTCGCCAGCGGGTAGAACACGATTGCCGTGACCACGAGGCCTACGAGCCAGGAGATATCGGCCCCGCCCAGAAGGTCGGTCATCGGGCCGGTGTAGAGGGTCTGCGCCAGGAACGGGATCTGGACGATGATGCCGATCGCATAGCTGAACAGCGCAGTCTTGTTCCAACGTCCGTAGCGCCCGTTCAGGTCATACAGGGCCGGAATGTCCACCTTTTCCTTGGAAACCAGGTAGTAGTCCACCAGGTTAATGGAGCTCCACGGGATGAATACCATCAGCAGGAGAAGGACGAAGTTCTTGAAGTTGGCGATGAAGTCGGGGGAAGCGAGGACTGCGATGAGTACCGAGAGTCCGATAAAGCCGATCACATAGGCGAACCGGGTCCATGACGCTACCGCAGACTTACGGGTGAACGCCGTGACCGAGGTAAGCATGGTCATGTAGCCGCCATAAGCGTTCAGCGTGTTGACGGTCAGCTTTCCCGTCACGATGACCAGGTAGATGACCACCGCGATCAGTCCGCCTCCACTCAAATTCCCGAGGAAAGCGACTTGGCCGTCGAGGAACCTTGCGCCCTTGGGCAATGCGAGGGCGGCGAAGAGCGCGCCCAGGGTCATGGACCACTGGGAACCAATCACCGTGCCGAAGTATGCCGACATGAAGGTCTTGCGTGCCGGGGTGTTGGAGGGCAGGTACCGGGAGTAGTCGGCCACGTAGGGACCGTAAGTCAGCTGCCATCCGGCGCCAAGCGAAATGGCGAGCAGGAAGGTCGGAAACTCGAAACCGCCGGCTCCCAGAAGTGCACCGACGTCCTGGCTGGTCAACAACCTGATGCCCAGGTAAGTGAAGCCGAGGATACCCACCACGGTCGCAATGCGGCCCAACATGTGGATGTACTTGTATCCGAGGGTCGCCACGATGATGGTCAGCACCCCGAAGACGATCATGCCCACGGCCGGAGTGCCCGTGTGGAGGATGAGGCTGATTGCCTGTCCGGAGAGGACGGTACCGGTTGCAGCGAAGCCGAGATACATCACGACCACCAGCACCAAGGGAATAACCGCCCCGAAGATGCCGAACTGCGCCCGGCTGGAAATCATCTGCGGCAAGCCGAGCTTCGGGCCCTGGGCCGCATGGAGCGCCATGACCGCGCCACCCAAGAGGTTTCCGATCAGGAGGCCGATGATCGCCCAAAGCGCATCCGCGCCGAACAGGACTGCCAAGGCGCCGTCGACAATGGCCGTAATCTGCATGTTCGCCCCGAACCAGAGCGTGAACTGCTGGCCAGGCGAACCATGGCGTTCATTTTCCGGGACAAAGTCAATGGAACGACGCTCAACGCGCGGCCCACCCGTTCCCGCATTTCCTGTGGCCTGCATGCCTAATCCTCACTTTGACGACCGAAGTCCGATGTCCCCAACTGAGAATCAATCAGAGCACGCAAAGTGACACTGATCACGAAAAGGGGTCTACCTTTAGTCCGATATCCCGGACGATGGAGCAATAGCAGTCATTTACCCCATTTGGCTGCCGGAACCGCCGGCCAGACCCATGAACATCGTCTTGTGCAACACGTCCACGTGCCGCCGCGATACCTCCACCGCTGCGCGGTCGTCGCCGGCCCGCAGGGCGTTCACGAGCGCAATGTGGTCCCGATTGGACTCATGGAGAAACTCGATCGGGTACGGGATGAAGTACTCATAGAGTTCCGCCAAAACCTCGTTGTAGGCGTCGACCGCCGCCCCCAAGCCCGAAGACGCCGCGACCAGCCGGTGAAACCGCTCGTCGGCCTGGTGATACTCGGACCAATTGCTTGATCCGGCCATTTCATGGGTAAGCCGCGCCAGCTCATCAAGTTGCGCCGCCGTGGCGTTGACTGCAGCGAAGTGGGTGACCGCGCATTCGAACAGCAGCCGCCGGTCCACCAGTCGGTTCACTGCAAGGGATTCGGCGGGCGACGCAGCGAGCTGCTCAAGCACGTTCTGCGGCGGCTCATCCGCAACAAAGGTTCCGCCGCCACGTCCGCGACGGCGGACAACGACGCCCTGCTCAGCCAGGCTTGCCAAGGCCCTGCGAGCGGTGATCGGGCTAACCGATAGGCCTAGCGCGACGTCTTGCTGGTCGGGCAGCCTCTCCCCCGGCTGAAGCAGCCCCAAGGATATGGCCATGCCGATCCGCAGCCGCACGGCGTCGATTGCGCTCCTGCGGTCGATTCCGAGCAAGGGCGCAGCATCGATCGGTGATTCGCCGGTGGTGTCCTCGAGCTGACGGGTCATATCCGCTACTTTACGGGGCAAAATCCACCTTCCTTTTATTTGATCATTATGATCTAATATGAGGCGAGTCACAGCGACAACGTGGAGAAAACAGTGCAACGCATCCTTCCCCTCATCGCCGCCCAGGCGTCACCCCGACTGATCGGCGAGCCGATCCAGGCCTTCGCAGCCGAGGTCGCCGCCGCCGTCGCGATCCAACCGCAAAGCAAGCTTGTGGTCTTCCCGGAGCTGCACTTGTTCGGGGATTCCTACCCGGACCTGCAGCGTACAGAAGTGCTGCAGGACTCGGCCGAGCCGCTGGACGGTCCGCGCGTCAACGAGCTTCGGCAGCTCGCAGCGGACCTGGGTATCTGGCTGGTTCCGGGCAGCGTCTGCGAACGCGGCCCCGAGGGGCAATTGTTCAATACCCAGTTGGTCCTTTCCCCGGAAGGCGACCTTGCCGGCTACTACCGCAAGGTCTTCCCCTGGCGCCCCTTTGAGCCCTACGACCCTGGCGACCGATTCACGACCGTTGACCTGGAGGGGATCGGCAGGGTGGGCTTGAACATTTGCTACGACGCCTGGTTCCCCGAGGTAACCCGCCAGCTGGCGTGGATGGGCGCCGAAGTCATCCTTAATGTCGTCAAGACCACGACGCCGGACCGCAAGCAAGAACTCGTCCTGGCCAAGGCAAACGCGATTGTGAACCAGGTTTTCATGGTCAGTGTCAACTGCGCGGGCCCCACCGGCAAAGGCCTCAGCCTGATCGTCGACCCCGAGGGGAACACCATAGCCGAGGCCGACGACGACGCCCCGACCCTTCTCGCCGCGGAACTGGACCTCTCCGCCGTCGAGCATGTCCGCACGCACGGGACCGAAAACCTCAACCGCCCCTGGTCCCAGTTCCGCCCCGGCGAGCCGCCCATCGACCTACCCGTCTACCAAGGCCGCATCGACCCGACCACTTGGACCCCGCGGTCCTCCAACTCCTAAGGAACCACCGGTGACAACGCAACCGAGCCTCACGCGCGCCCTGAAACTGCCCTCGCTGGTCCTGTTCGGGCTGGCTTACCTGACCCCGCTCATCGTGCTGGCGATCTTCGGCGTGATCGCCGAAACCACCGGCGGAGCATCGCCGTCGGCCTATCTGGTGGCGATGGTCGCCATGCTCTTCACCGCCCAGAGCTACGGGCGCATGGCTGTTGCCTATCCGGTGGCCGGCTCCGCTTACACCTATATCCGGCGCTCCATCGATTCCCGGATCGGGTTCCTGGCCGGTTGGGCTGTTCTGCTGGACTACCTGTTCCTGCCGATGGTCATTTGGCTGATCGGCGGCTCTTACCTCACGGCACAGTTCCCCGAGATCCCCATCGGGGTCTGGATTGTCGCGTTCATCGCCATCACCACGCTGCTCAACGTGGTTGGCGTCAAGGTGGCGGACAAGGCCAACTACCTGCTGATGGCTTTTCAGTTGCTGGTGATAGTCCTGTTCGTTGCCTTGTCCGTCGGAACCTTGGTCTCGACCTCCGGCGCAAGCGCCCTGGTCAGCACCGCTCCGTTCTTCAACGACACGTCGAGCTTCGACAAGATCACCGCCGGCGCCGCCATCGCGGCGTACTCGTTCCTGGGCTTTGACGCCGTGTCCACCCTCACCGAGGAGACCATCGAGCCGAAGAAGACCGTCCCGAAGGCGATCATGCTCGTGGCACTCATCGGCGGCGCGATCTTCGTCGTCGTGTCCTACACGACCCAGCTGATCCACCCCGGCGGGGTGTTCGACGATTCGGCGTCGGCGGCGTCGGACATTGCCCTGAAGATCGGCGGGCAGTTCTTCGGCGCCGTTTTCCTGGCGGGACTCGTGGTGTCCCAGTTTGCCTCCGGGCTCGCGGCACAGGCGAGCGCCTCACGCCTGCTTTACGCCATGGGCCGGGATTCAGTCCTGCCGAAGAAGGTCTTCGGGGCGCTGAACAAGTCCTTCCACACACCGGTATTCAACCTGATCATCACCGGCGCGGTAGGACTCATCGCCATGTTCCTGGACGTTGCCACCTCGACGTCGTTCATCAACTTCGGCGCCTTTACGGCCTTCACCCTCGTCAATATCTCGGTCATTGCCTACTACCTGCGCCAACGACGCTCGGGGCACCGGCTCAGCGTATTGTTCTACGTGGTCATGCCGGCGGTGGGCGCCATCATCGACGGTTTCCTGCTCTCCCAGCTGGATTCGAATGCCATCACGCTCGGGCTGATCTGGCTCTGCGTCGGCGTCGTGGTGCTGGGCATCATCACCAAGGGGTTCCGGAAGGCACCGCCGGAAATGGTGATGGAGGAAAAAGAAGCCGCCCTTGTCTGAAGATCACGGCATGATGCCAGAACACTGTAGTTGCCAGAACCGGGGGAAATGAGGACTGCGTGCGCATCACCCTAGCCCAGATCGATTCCGGCACCGACGTCGACCGTAACCTCGACCTCATCGCGGATTACTGTGCCCGGGCCGCCCACGAGGGCTCTGACCTCATAGTGTTCCCGGAGTACTCGACGTATGAGAAAAGCCGGGTGGACCAGAGCTTCGTGGACATGGCCGAACCTCTTGACGGCCCGGTGGCTGCAAGGCTCTACGCGACGGCGGCACGTTACGGGATCGCCGCCGTCGCGGGCCTCCTGGAAGCATCCGGAGAACGGGACGGATCCGAGGAGCGGGACCGGGCCTTCAACACGTTGGTGGCCATCGGTCCGGACGGTTCGCGCCTTGCCAGCTACCGGAAGATCCATCTATTTGACTGCCAGGGTTTCCGCGAATCGGACTACATCCAAGCTGCGCCGGAGCCAGTGCCTGTCACCTTTTCCTGCGGCGGCATGACCTTCGGATTGATGACCTGCTACGACCTGCGCTTCCCCGAGTTGGCGCGCATCCTGGCCGATGCCGGGGCCCAGGTGCTCCTCGTCTGCTCCTCGTGGGTTCCCGGCACAGCCAAGACCGAGCAATGGACCACGTTGGCCAAGGCCCGGGCAATAGAGAACGGGGTGTACGTGGCGGCGGTTTCCCAGACTCCGCCTGTGTCGATCGGCTACAGCATGCTCATTGACCCCCTGGGGACTGTCCTGCATAGCCTCGGCACGGAGCCGGCTACCGCGACGCTGGACCTCTTTCCGGATGCCGTTCAGGCGGCCCGGGACCAGTTCCCCACGTGGCGGCACCACAGGCTCCCCTAGGAATCTCGCGACCCCTTTTAGGCCGCCCCACTCTGTGCTAAACCAAAGTCAAGATGCACCGATGCTCCGAAGGAGAAACGCCATGAGCACTACGACGGACAAAGGATCGGGCCGCGGGCTGGAGGTCCGGTCGATCGACTATGTTCCATTGAACGAGCGGCACGGCAAGGTCTCACACATCGGACCACTGTGGTTCGTCAGCAATGCCCAGATCGCCACCCTGGCAGTGGGGTTGATCAGCATCACCACCGGCGGCAACTTGATCTGGTCGCTACTCGCGATCGCCATCGGGGTCCTCGTCGGCACACTGTTCATGGCTGCGCACTCCTCCCAAGGTCCCCAACTCGGGCTGCCGCAGATGATCCAGTCCCGGCCCCAATTCGGCTATATCGGTGCCCTGCTGGTTTGGCTCTTTGCCTATCTTCAGTACGCCGGCTTCAACATCTTCAACACCATCCTGGCCGGCCAAGCCATCTCGGAGTCGGTGAACTTCGGGTCCCAAAACTTGTGGTTCTGGGTGGTCACCATTGTCGCCGTCGTCATCGCCCTGTTCGGCTACGACCTCATCCATGCCTTTGAGCGCTACCTGACGTACCTGACCATCGTCATGCTGGCACTGCTCACCATTGCAGCCGTGAAGCTGGCCATACCTGCCGGCGCATACAACCTGGCTGACTTCCATTTGGTGCCGTTCCTGGGCCAGCTGGGGGTCGCGGCCGGCTACCAGATTTCCTGGGCCATTTACGTCTCGGACTACTCGCGCTACCTTCCGCCGTCCAGTGGGCGGGGCACTTTCCGGTGGACGTTCTGGGGCAGCGCCCTCGGCGGTATTTGGGTGATGTTCCTGGGCGCGTACATTGGCGCTGCGGCCGGTGAAAACTTCGAAACCATCGGCTCGATCAAATCCACCGCCGAGCAGCTCTTCGGCGGATTCGGTGGCATCGCGTTGTTCGTCGCTGCCCTGGGCTTGCTGTCCGTGACTGCCCTGAACATGTACGGCGGTTCGCTGACCTTGATATCGTCCATCGACAGCGTGCGGCAGATTCGGCCGACGCTGAGGCTCCGGATCATCACGATCTCCATCACCGCCCTCATTTCCGTGGTCCTGGCGAACCTTGCCTCGGCCGACTTCCTGGCCAACTTCAACGACTTCCTGCTGTTGGTGCTGTACTTCTTCATTCCGTGGACGGCGGTCAACCTCACCGACTACTTCATCGTCCGCAAGGGCCACTACGCCATCGCAGAGATCTTCAAGCCGGATGGGATCTACGGACGCTGGGGCTGGCCCGGTATCATCTCCTACCTCGTCGGCTTTGTCCTGATGATTCCGTTCTTCTCCGCCGGTAAGCTCTTCGTCGGGTTCATAGCCCAGGCCCTTGACGGCGCCGACATCTCGCTGTTTATTGGACTCCCCGTCTCCGCCGGGCTGTACTGGCTGATGACCCGGCGTATCGACGTCGACTCCGAAACCCGCTTGGCCAAGGCAGAGGCCGACGCCCTGGAGGCAGCCGCGCACGAACACATCCTGCCGTAACTGCGCGGGAGGCGGAAATGCGGGGAGTCAGGCAGTGGCGATGACCGTGGACGTCGCCAAAACGTTGCCGGACTTGTCCAAGGCTTCGACGGCGGCCCTCGGCGCGGCGGCCACCGCCGTCGACGTTTCAAAGCCGCGACGCGGAACCGTCACTGCCTCGGACATCGAACCGGGGCCGGTTCCGGTCAGGAACCTCCACTTGGCAACCTCGGTTGCGCCATTCCAGCTGGAGTAGAGCTGCATCGTGGACCCGTTGCCCGGAACCGCGGCCAGGTCGGGGACAGTGTCCGGCCGGCCTGTCCACAGCGAGCGGTAGGTGCGATAAGAGGCATCGCCCAGTCCGGTCGCCTCGAATACCGCCTTCCCATCGGGAGTGAATTCGGTGGCGGCAGGGTCCGCGCCCCAGCCCACCAGGACGTGCCCGTTATCCAGGAACTGCAGGTTCCCTTCGGCGTCGCCCCGGTGGCCGCCCCTGCTGAACTCCTGCTTGACGACGGCGGTGCGCGCCTTTTCGTCAACGGTGAGGAGCAGCCCGCGCGACGTCCCGGTGGTGCCTTGGTTGTAATGGTTGTCGAACATGCTGATGATGCCGTTGGGCCGGCGTCGAACATCATGCTGCCAAGCGAAGACAGATTCCGGAGTCATCGAGAAGTCGCTGCGTTTCCCGCCCAAACGCCAGCGGATCTTCCCATCCGGACGGCCTATCAAATAGGCGGTGTGCGTATGGCGGGACGAAACGAGGAGCGCGTCCCCGCTCTCGTCCACGGAATTGAGGTGGAATGGATCGAACGCTTTTGTGGCGTCGGAGCCGTCGGCCTTGGGGTTATCGGATGGACGCAGGTAGGACTCAGCGAGGTCGATATGGTCCGAGGCTGTCCAATCGAAGAGGACTTTGCCGGAACGGATTCCGATTTCCTGGACATGGCAATCAAACATGTAACCCTGCGCAGGTCCGCCCACCGACGTCAGGTCATGCTGGACGGTTGGGTAGGAGATCATCAACGCCGTCCCGGCGGGGGTGATGGTGAACTCGTGCAGATCCGCTTGCAGCCCGTTGCCTGTGTTGACTTCGGCCACTGTGCGGTAGCGGAGGTCCTTGACGACGCCCTTCCCTGCACCGTGTCCACCGGTTCCGATTCCAGTCCAATAAGTCAACACCGCTTGGCCTTCGAAGGCTTGCACGCGAAGGTCCGTCACGCCTGAACCTGTCGGTTCCATCCATATCGGTTCCCCATGGTTGTCCATGATCAGCCCGCTGGTGCCGTGGCCCATCGGTCCGACGAACAGCAGGCCCGCCCCGGTAGGCCCGGTAGCCCAGCTGGCAACGTGCGCAGCGGTCAAAGCGGTGGAAACGAAGCTACGTATCGCAGGTGCGGAAGCTGTGCTGCTCGCCGACGGCGAAGGTGACGCTGCCGGCGTCGGCGTGGCCGCGCTGACTGGGGCCGTTCCTCCGGGCAACACGCCTGCCCTCGCGATGCCGAGTCCGGCGACCAATCCCGCGCCTGCCATCCCCGCCCCGGAAAGGAACCCGCGCCGGCTCAACCTGAAGCGGGGCTCGCGGTCTTCCCGCGGGGCTGCGCTCCCTGACTCCGTATTCTGTTCCACCCCCTCAGGATAGAACCGGAACACAGTGCGGGAACCGGACAGAAGCTGCAAGTTTGCTGTAAGAGGGCGGGGCGGGAACTCGGCGTCAGCCGATCCTGCGTCCGCCCAGCCAGCTCACCATGGCGGGGTCACGGTGGTCGAAGAAGAGGCTGGCATCGGTGTCCAGGGTGGTGATCTGGTTTATCTGCTCGTCCGTGAGGGCGAAGTCGAAGACGTCGAGGTTCTGGGCCATGCGTTCCGGTCGGACTGACTTGGGGATGACGACGACCTCGCGCTGGATGAGCCAACGGAGTACCACCTGGGCGACGGACTTGGCGTGTGCGTCGGCGATGGAGCTGAGGAGCGGATTGGTGAACAGGTTGTTCTTGCCTTCGGCGAATGGACCCCAGGACTCGATTTGGACCCCGCGTTCGCGCATCATTGCTTGATCGGCGGCGCGCTGGTGGAAGGGGTGGGTCTCGATCTGGTTGACGGCCGGGACGATCTCGTTGTGGTCGATGAGGTCCACCAGCCGGTCGAGGTGGAAGTTCGAGACCCCGATCGCGCGGGCGAGGCCGTCTTTGTTGATGTCCTGCATAGCGCGCCACTCGCTGTAGTAGTCCCCAAGGGGCTGGTGGATCAGGTAAAGGTCGAGGTAGTCCAGTCCGAGGCGGCGGAGTGAGTTGTCGAAGGCGCGCTTGGTGTCGTCTTGAACGCTGCCTTCCGGCGCGTGCTGAATCCAGAGCTTCGTGGTGATGAATAGTTCGTCGCGGGCGATACCGCTCGCCTTGATCGCCGCGCCGACGGCGGCCTCATTGCCGTAGGAGGCTGCCGTGTCCAGGTGGCGGTAACCGGCGTCGAGGGCTGCTTCCACCGCGGCTTGGGTTTCCTCGTCGGGGATCTGGAAGACGCCGAAGCCGAGGATCGGCATTTCGACGCCGTTGTTGAGGGTGACGGTGTTCATGGGGTTTCCTTCGCTTGGATGCGGGTTATCGGCTGGTTCGGGCGTGGGCGGCTTCGTAGTCCTGGTCGCTGACGGGTTCGAGCCACGTGGCGCTCATCCCGTTGTCGTGCTCCACCAAGGCCAGATGGCACATCATGTTGTCCCGTGTTCCGCCGTGCCAGTGTTCCTCGCCGGGCGGGGTGTGGACCGTGTCTCCTGCGCGCATAAGGATCACGCTGCCGTCCCGGGTAGCAACGAACCCGATGCCGTCGGTGCAGTGAAGGGTCTGGCCAAGGGGGTGGGAATGCCAGTTCGTTCGGGCGCCGGGGGTGAAGCGGACCATCGCCGCCACGAGATGCGAGGGCGCCTCACCGTTGTGGAGGGAGTTGAGGTAGACGTCTCCCGTGAACCTCTCCTTCGGGGCTTTGGCCGTGGGGGTAGGGGGTACGAGTTTCATTGTGTGTTCCTTTCGCTAGTGCTGTGATTGTTTCGCGTGCCGAAGCGGTAGGGACACCGCTACAAGGACGAGAAGGAGAAGGGCTGTGATACCGAGGCTGATGCGCAATCCTGCCATGAAGTCCTGACCGGCGAGCGCGGCGCCGAAGATCGCGACGCCGAGGGAGCCTCCGAGCTGCCGGGCGGTGTTGACCGTTCCACTGGCGGTCCCCGCCAGCTCCGCCGGCACATGGTCCAGGATGAGGGCAATGATCGGGGGAACCGTGAAGGAACCACCGACGCCGACGGGCACCATGAGGAATGCGGCCAGCAGGGTGGGCGCGTCGGCCGGCAGGAAGCAGAGGCCCGCCAGCCCCGCGGCCATCAGGAGCTGGCCCGCGACGATCGCGACAATACGCCCAAATCGCTCCGCGAACCTGGCCACGAGGGGATTCAGGAGGGCAACAAGTCCGGTCATGGGCAGGAACAGGAGTCCGGTCTCCAGGGCGGTGGCACCGCGCTCCTGTTGGAAATAGAGGCTCTGGAGGAAGACGACGCCGTAGAACGCTGCCATCGTGACCCCGGCGATGATCAGGGCTGTGGAGACTGTGCGTGAACGGAACAAGTCGAGCGGGATCATAGGGTGGCTGCCCCGTGCTTGCGCGGCCACGAAAACGGCTGCCGATGCGACACATACAGCGAACGTCAACAGGATCTGCGGGCTTCCGTAACCGAGTTCCGCGCCTTCGATGATGCCGTACGCAAGGCTGGCTAGCGTGAGGACCGCCGTCATCTGCCCCAGCCAGTCAAAGGGCATCGGGCGTCGCGGCGACGGAGCCACTCGGGAGAGGACGAGCAGGGCCGCCACTCCCACTGGAAAGTTGACGAAGAAGATCAGCCTCCAGTCCAGTTGGGTGAGGATGCCGCCGAGCACCGGTCCGGCAGCCGCGGCGACCGAGCCGCCCAAGCCCCAGTACACGATTGCCCTGCCTCGACGCGCTGGATCGTGGAAGGCCTCCCGGATGAGCGCGAGGGAAGTGGGGGTAATCATTGCCGCACCGATGCCCTGCAGGACACGGCCGGCGATCAGTGCAGGAAGGCTGGGGCTGAACCCGCATGCCATCGATGCAACGGTGAAGAGAATCATGCCGATGCCGTAGGCGCGGCGTGCTCCAACGCGGTCTGAGAAGGTCCCGGCGAACAGCTGCAGAGCCGAAAACATCAAGGTGTAGCCGGTGACTATCCACTGGAGGCCGGAAAGACCCCCTCCGAAATCATTCCGGATCCCGGGCAGAGCGACGTTGACAATCTGGGCGTCCAAGGCGACCACAAAGAATCCCAGCATGGCAACCGCCAGAGATGCGCGCGGACGCGCGACGGTCTCCGGAAGGAATTTGACGGTAGTCGCGGACATGGTGGCCTTCCAAGCTGGGAAACGGGGACTGATTCAAGAAAACCAGTCCCCGCGTCCGCGTGGGAGTGCCTGTCATACCGCGTACTGCCAGTACCTGTTTCAGTTCCTAGATGGTGATCGCGATTTTCCCCCGCACTTTGCCGGCGTCGAAATAACGCATGGCGTCCGGAACCTGCTCCAGCGGATAGCTGCGGTCGATGGTCGGGATGAGGGTCCCGGCGTCGATGAGCCCGGCAAGGTATTCGAGGTCTGCAACACCTTGCGTCGCCATGACCATGGTCAGCCGCTGACTGATGAACGGGGACAGCGCCAGGGCCCGGAATTGCCTGTCAATGCTGCCCGTCCAGGAGCCGCCTTCTTCGCCGCCTGTGATAACGGCCGTGCCGGAGTGGGTGAGCGCCCGGCGGAGGCGTGCCAAGGTGGGGTTCCCGGCGATATCCAGGATCAAATCGTAGTGTTCAGTGCCGTCGGCGAAGTCCTGCTTGGTGTAGTCGACGACGTGGTCCGCGCCGAGCGAGCGCACCAGGTCCATTTTGGCCGTACTGCAAACGCCCGTAACTTCGGCCCCGGCAGCTTTGGCGAGCTGAACAGCGTAACTGCCCACTCCGCCCGAGGCGCCAAGGATCAGCACCTTCTGTCCCGGCGCTATCTGGCCTGCCGCGCGAAGAGCTTGCAGCGCAGTGCAGGCGGAAACAGGGACCACAGAGGCCTGTTCGAAACTGATGTTCGCCGGTTTGAGCGCGAGCTGGCTTTCGCGGGCCGTCGCATACTCGGCGAAAGAGCCCTTCCCGACCCCGAAGACCAGGTCCCCGACGGCGAACCGGGTCACTGCCGCTCCGACCGCCACGACCGCGCCGGCCAGGTCCAGCCCGGGGACAGGGTTTTTGGGGGCGCGGATACCGAAGGCCAGGCGCAACGCGTACGGCAGGCCCCGGGTTACGTGCCAGGTCCCCCGGTCCAGGCCTGCAGCGTGGACCCGAACCAGCACCTCGTTCCCGGCAATATCCGGCTTGGGGATCAGCGCCATGTGCAGGACCTCGGCGGAGCCGTAAGCCTCCTGCACGATGGCCCGCATCGTGACCTCCGCCGTGGGCGGCTGCGCCGTGGGCGAGCCGCCCGAAGTCGGAGTCTCCGCAGCATGCTGAGCAGAGGTCATGGCCGCTCCTTTCCAGACATTTGGGGAGCACAGCTACCTTTTTCGTACGCTGTACTAAAAAGAATATCGTACAATGTACTAAACCGCTAGAGCCCTGTACTAAACCGCTAGAGTCCAAGGAGTCCCGATGCCGGACACTGCACAGCCCCTCCCCCAGCGGCGCCTTCCGCTGAGCCGCGAAAGGGTGCTCGGCTGCGCTGTGGATCTCGCTGACGAGTCGGGAATCGCCGCACTGACCATCCGCTCGCTCGCCCGGAGCATGGGGACCAAGCCCATGTCGCTCTACTACTACGTGGCCAATAAGGATGAGATTCTGGACGGGATCGTGGACATGGTCTTCGGTGAAATCGATCTACCCTCCCCCGCGGGCGACTGGCGGGAGGAAATGCATCGACGGGCGCATGCAGTGCGCAGCGCGCTCAAGCGCCATCCGTGGGCGGTCGGACTGTTGGAAAGCCGTTCTTCCCCAGGCGAAGCGAACCTGCGCCACCACGAAGCGACGCTGGGGACTTTGAGGGCAGCAGGTTTTTCGGTTCACATGACGGCCCATGCCTACGCCCTCCTCGACAGTTACATCTACGGATTCGCACTCCAGGAAGCCGCACTGCCTTTTGACGGCCGGGACACCGCCTCCGAGATCACAGCGCCAATCGTTGAACGCTTTTCGACCGGGCAATACCCTCACATGATGGAGATCGCCACCGAACATGTCCTCAAACCCGGCTACGACTTCGGGGACGAATTCGACTTCGGGCTGAACCTCATCCTTGACGGCCTCAGCCGGTCGATGGGGTGAGCTAGAGATGTCCAGCGAACCCGAAGCCACACCCGCTCCCGGTCTACGATCTTGGGACACGCGTTGTTGTGTGGTCGGCGGTGGACCGGCCGGCATGATGCTGGGCTACCTGCTGGCCCGCGCCGGAGTCGAGGTGACCGTGTTGGAGAAGCACGCCGACTTTTTCCGCGACTTCCGGGGCGACACCATCCATCCGGCGACCACCGACGTACTGGCCGAGCTGGGATTGCTGGAAGAGTTTCTGCGCCTGCCGCACACCGAGGTACCTGAACTGCGGCTCGGGATTGACGGAGAGACTTTCGGGCTGGTGGACTTCCGGCACCTGCCCACCCGGTGCAAGTTCATGGCGTTCATGCCTCAGTGGGACTTCCTGAACTTCCTGGCCAGCCAGGCCAGGCAATACCCCACCTTCCGGCTGGAAATGAGCACCGAGGCCACCGGCCTGCTCCGCCACGGCGAGCAAGTGACCGGCGTACAGGCGCGCACGGCCGAGGGCGACGTAGAGATCCGGGCGGACCTCACCGTCGCGTGTGACGGCCGGTTCTCCGTTATCCGGGAACACTCGGACCTGCCGGTACGGGAGTTCGCGATGCCGATCGACGTGCTGTGGTTCCGCGTGCCACGCGGCCAGGATGCGCCGCCGACGCTGGGCTACCTCGGCGGCGGGCAGATCGTGCTCGCCATCGACCGCGGCGACTACTGGCAGTGCGGCACGATCATCGAGAAAGGAACACTCACGCAGGTTCAGGACGCGGGCCTGGCCGAGTTCCGCGACCGGGTGGCACATGCCGCACCGTTCCTGGCCGCCGGCCTGGTCGCGCTGACCGACTGGGACCAGGTCAAGCTGCTCTCGGTGCGCTCCAATCGGCTGCGCCGCTGGTATCAGCCCGGCCTGTTGTGCATCGGCGACGCCGCGCACGCCATGTCACCCGCCGGCGCCGCCGGGGTCAATTACGCCATCGCCGACGCCGTCGCCACGGCCAATCACCTCGCGGTACCGCTGCGCACAGGCACCATCACCATCGCCGACCTCCAGCGCCTGCAACGACGACGCGAACCCGCGGTACGCCTCGCACAGGCATTGCAGCGACAGCAGACCCGCCAACTCGCTCGCCTCGCCCAAACAAGCCCACCCATCCAACTCATGCGGCTCATCAGCCACACCCCACCGGTCAAACGCCTCCTGGGCCGCATCGTCGGCCTCGGCTTCCGCCGCGAACACATCCACAGTCCCGATTACGCCAACCCCCAGTAATCCAACGATGAATCTCCGATCCGCGGTGGCTCATGAGACCCCGGGGGTGGATGTGACGTGGGTGACAAGAGTGGTGTTTGGTGCGAAGCTTTTCACGCCGAGTTGACTGTTCTGTCAACTCGGATCTTATTGATCCTCAGGGAGGTTTCGTGAAGAAGATTCTTAGCGTTTCCGGGGCGTTGCTGCTATTGCTGAGTGCAGTCTCAGCCATAGCGCCGGCGGCAGTTGCCCAACCATCTACGCCCGCCAATTGGCATGCGGAGAGGGTCTGCGCCGATGTCCCAAGCGGCATTGCGTCGTGTTTTGCGCTCAAGTACGTCGATGATTCAACGACCCCGGCCAAGGCGCTGTCGCAGGGAGGACAAGTCAAGCCCGCTTCGAGCGCTCCGCCTGCCACCGGCAAGACCCCTGCGGATATACAGAGCGCCTACAACATCACAGGCCTCACCTCTGGCGGCCGGACCGTCGCAGTCGTAGATGCCTATGGGTATCCGAACCTTGAACGCGATCTCGGCGTTTACCGCTCACAGTTCGGCCTTCCGGCATGCACGGTCAGCAACGGCTGCCTCACCATCAAGGACCAAAACGGCGGCAACAAGCTTCCCAGGTTCAATTCCGGCTGGGCCGACGAAACCGCCCTCGACGTCGACGCCGTCTCGGCAGCCTGCCCGGACTGCAAGATCCTCGTTGTGCAAGCGACAACAGCCAGCATCACCAATCTTGGTACAGCCGTGGCAACGGCCGCCAAACAGCCAGGGGTCGTCGCGATTTCCAACAGCTACGGCGGCGGGGATTCATCCGACTCCACCTATGGCGCGTACTACAACCACCCGGGCATCGCCGTGACGGCGTCAACCGGTGACAACGGGTACTCCGGCTCGTCCTACCCCGCTTCCTCTAGTTATGTCACCGCGGTGGGAGGCACATCGTTGGTCAAGAACACCAGTACCCGCGGGTGGGGCGAGTCCGCCTGGTCCGGCTCGGGATCCGGATGCTCAAGTGTCAATGCCCCGTTGCCGGCGGCTGCCACCTTCGGCACGGGGTGCGGCAAGCGCGCCTCAGCAGACGTCGCCGCCGTCGCAGATCCACAGACCGGATTGGCAGTGTACGCACCGAGCAGTAGCACGACCTCGTCATGGGCCCAGTACGGAGGCACTAGCCTCTCCTCACCCCTGGTCGCTGCGATGTACGCGCTTTCCGGCAACTCCGGCAGCTCAACGGCGTTGGCCAACTCTCTCCCATACACAAACTCCGGGCAATTCAATGACGTCGCCTCGGGTTCAACGGGCACTTGCTCCACGAGCCAATGGTGCCTCTCCGGCACCGGATGGGACGGACCCACGGGCGTCGGCACTCCGAACGGTGTCGCCGGACTCTAAAAGTGCAGTTATACCTGAAGGGTGGCCGGCGTCCAGGACGGCCGGCCACCCCGCCGTCGGGGGTGAGCGTCACGCAGAGCAGGTTTTCGACGCCCCACGGACCGCAAGCCCGGGATTCCGGGGTTTGGGAGGAGTCCGGGCGCCAAAAAGCTGCGTAGCGTGACGAGGCGGTGAGGCGGTGAGGCGGTGGCGAGTGTTACTGCAGGATCGCGTCGGCTTCGACTTCGACCAGCAGATCGTCGGCGGCGAGCGCTCCGACTTCAACCACAGCTGTGACGGGACGGATGTCGCCGAAGATTTCACCGTGGACGGCGCCTACGGCGTCGAAGTCTGCAATGTTGGTCAGATAGACCCTGGTGCGCACGACGTCCGCGAACGAGCCGCCGGCCTGGGTGAGGGCGGTCTCGATGCGGTTGAAGATTTCGCGGGCCTGGGCGGCGGCATCGTTTCCGCCGACGGCGCCGTTGCTGGAGCCGGCGGTGGTTCCGGCTACGGCGATCTGGTTTCCGACGCGGACCGCGCGGGAGTACCCGAGGATCGGTTCGCGGGCGGATCCGGATGAGATGTTCTGGCGCTGGTTCATTTGTTTCTCCTGGTTGAAGGGTTTTGTTGTCATTTGGCGAGGCCGATGGTGACGGCGCCGTCGTTCCAGTTGATCTGGCTGAGCAGGCTGGAGGGGACACGGAAAACCCGGCCGGGCGCTGCGGGCCACCAAAGCCGCTTTCGGGCAATGACGGTGCCGTTTTGGCGCAGGACTACTTCGGGGAACGGGACGTACGTATCGCTCCAGAGCAGAAGCCGACGGCGGGGCGGCGCGGGATCGTGCTGGCGCAGCAGGGCAGGCGCTACCCACCTGAACGGGGCATCGGCCGTGAGACTTAGCGGTGCTCCCGCCGGCCGATCGCCCCTGAGGTAGCTCACAACGTGCTCGGCCACGGCAGCGCCGTCGAGTGCCGCTACGTCGGCGGTATCCACGGGGTGCAGCATGTTGCCGATGGCAAAGATGCCGGATTTGTTGGTCCGCAGCGCCGCGTCCACGATGGGTGATTTGCTCACCGGGTCGATGTCGACGTCGGCCGCCCGGGCGAGTTCGTTGTCCGGGATCCAGTCGCCGGTGAGGATGACGGTGTCGCAGTCGACGATCCGTCGTTCGCCGGTGTCGATGTTCTCGATCTCCACACCTTGGACGTTCGGTTTTCCGATGATCCGTGTGACCCTCGTGCGTGTGGCCACTTTGGTGCCGAAGAACAGCTTTCCGGGTCCGCTGAATAGCCGGTAGGCGTCCGCCTTCGGGTATTCGGTGGTCATCAGGACTGTCTTGCACTTGACGTGCTTAAGGCTCATGGCAGCTGACCAGCTGACCAGTTCGGCACCGACGATAACAGCCCGTTTGCCCACCTTGCCGTGCTTGAGGTGGATGATGTTCTGCAGGTGCCCGGTGGTGTAAATGCCTTTGCCACGGTCTCCTGGAATGAGCCGGGCAGGGCGGGGCCGTTCCCTGGCGCCGGTGGCGAGAATGATCACCCTTGCGTCGACGCGCACTCGACCGTCGGGCATCGTGACGTTGACGGAACGCTCTCCTGCCCAGTCGGTGACCGTGGCGTTGGTGAGGATCTTCGCACCGGCAGCGGTTGCCTGCTCCCGCAGAATACGGGCGTATCTGGGCCCGTCGATGAACTTGCCCATGTCACGGATTCCGTAGCCGGGGTGGTCGCTGTGCCGCGGGATGCCGCCAGCGACACTTTCCCGTTCGAGGACGAGGACTTCGCCGCTCACACGCGGAGCCAATTCGGCTGCGGCGCGCAGGCCGGACGGTCCGGCGCCGATGATCAGGACGGTCGGGGTCAGGACCGTGCCGTTCGTGCTCACTTGGTGACCTCCACGCTGGCAACGTTTGCGTTCGGATCAGCTGGGACGTTGACGCTCTTACCGCGGGATTCGAGAAGCTCGTTTACTTCCGCCCCGCAGAAAAAGCCCTGGCACCGGCCGTTCTGGGCGCGGGTCCGGCGGCGCAACCCGTCCAGTGTGCACGGCGGGATCGGGGAACTGAACGTATCGCGGATTTCACCGGCGGTGACACGTTCGCAGAAGCACACGATCTTCCCGTACGCGGGGTCTTCAGCGATCCTCGCTGCATCTTGGTAAGGGCGGAGGAAAGCTTCGCCGATGTTGGGCATGTGCGGTGGTTCGGGCAGGTTGTCGCGCTCGACCAGCTGGATGGCGCCCGATGCCCTAAGGAGTTCGTCGACGTATTCGGCTACGGCGATACCGGAGGTCAAGCCGGTGGAGCGGATGCCGCCGGCGATCACGTACTGCTGTTCCGTGTCGACTTCGATGAGGTAGTCGGGATAGTCGCTGGCTGCGCGCAGTCCAGCGTAGGTGGCCGTTACCTCTTCTTCCAGGAGTTTGGGCATGATCTTCTCGCCCTTGCCCCTCAGGAAGGCGAAACCGCTCTCGGACGTTCCCGTGTCGGTTCGGTCCTTGAGGTCTTCAGCGGTGGGGCCCAGCATCACGTTGCCGTAAATGGTGGGGCTGACCAGCACACCCTTGCCCAGTGCGGTCGGCACCGGCAGAACGATTTTGTCCACGAGGGGCCGTGCTTGCTTGTCGTACACAAGCAGCTCGCCGCGACGGGGGGTCAGGTGGATCCGGTCATAGCCGAACAGCTGGTCGATCGTGTCTCCGCCCAGCCCGGCGGCGTTGATGACCCATCGGGCGCTGATCCGATCGATGCTTGTGTAAAGGTTCGTGACGCCGTCGACCCGGTCGATGCTGGCAACGCGGCGTCGGAGCAGGAGCTCCGTTCCGCGCTGGACAGCCTCGGTGGCCAGGGCAAGGTTGGTGGTCCAGGTGCAGATAATGGACTCGTCCGGGACGGAGAGCCCGGCCAGGGCGCCCTCGCCCAGATGGGGCAGAAGCCGGTAGATTTCCGCCGCGTCGATGATCTCGGTCTTGGCGTATCCATTTTGCTCGGCCTTTTCCTTCAGGCCGGGCAGGGCGTCCCGCTGCTCGTCATCCCACGCCACAAGGATGGCGCCGGTGTGTTCGACCGGAATTCCCGTCTGCTTGGCGTACTCAGAGAGCAAGTGGTAGCCCTCGCGCACCATCTTCGACTCAAGAGTTCCGGGCTTTGCGTCGAATCCTGTGTGCAGGATCGCGGTGTTGGCTTTACTCGTCCCGTCCCCTACGTCCTCGCGCGCATCGAGGAGCGCGACGCTAAGCCGGTACCCGGCCAGTTTCCGCGCGATGGCCGAGCCCACAATGCCAGCGCCGATCACGGCTACATCGTAGGTTTTGTTCTGGGTGTTGCTCATTTGGGTGTTCTCCTTCGTCACCGGGTTGCCTCGACGGCGGTTGCCCACCGCGCGCGGAACTCGGCTGCTTGGTCTGCCGACCACTTCGGTTCATAGACAGTGCTGGGGCTCCAGGGAACGACGGCGTCCTGGAGTGTGCGGGACGGTTCAAGGGCCACTCTGGCCAGGGCCGCCGCGCCCAGGGGCGTAGCGTGCTGGGAGGGATACACGTCGATTTCTATCTGCATGAGATCGGCGACGGCCTGCATCAGAACCCGGCTTTGCGTCAGCCCGCCGTCTGCCCGCAGCCGCTGGAGCGGATGGCCGATGTCTGAAGCGACGAGGGAGCCCAGCTCTGCGACCTGTGCGGCGATACCCTGCAAGACGGCGAGCACGATGTGTTCCGGTCCGGTGGAGAGAGTCATTCCCGTGAGGGATGCTTTGGCCTCCGGGCTCCACCACGGCGCAGCCAGGCCCGCGAAAGCAGGGACGCTGAGCACCCCGCCGGAGTCGGTGGCGGCTACGACGTCGAGCTCGGAAGCTGACTTGATGAAGCCCATTCCTTGGAGCCACCTGACGGCGGAGGCCGCCGTATACACCTGCCCATCAAAGCAGTAGGTGGGCTTGTCTTTGACAGTCCAGGCAACCGATGCGGCGAGTCCGGCCGTTGAGCGAGTTGCCGATGTTCCGGTGTTGGCCAGCAGGAACGCCCCCGTGCCGAAGGTGCACTTCGCTTCGCCGGCTTCGAGGCAGTTCTCGGCCAGGAGGGCCGCTTGTTGGTCCACAATAAGGCCACCGACGGCCATGAGCCCGCCGAAGGCACTCGTTGAGCCCGCGATCGCGTCGGACGGCAGAATCTTGGGGAGCGGTTCGTCGCCGAGTTCGAACAGATCCAGCAGTTCGCGGTCCCATTCCGTGCTGTCCAGGTCGGTGGTCAGGGACCGGCTGGCGGTGCTCACGTCAGTGACGAATTCTCCGGTCAGGTGATGGACGAGCCAACTGTCGGAGGTTGTGACCACACCATCCCGGGTGACATTTTTCCGGATCCAGGCCTGCTTGGGGGCGGAGAAGTACGGGTCGAGGATAAGTCCCGTGCGGCTTGCGAATTCATCCCGATGTTCTGCAAGGCCGGCGCAGATGCTTTCGGCGCGCCGGTCCTGCCACACGATCATGTTGGATAGGGGCTTGCCGGTCGCAGGGTCCCAGGCCAGCACGGTTTCCCCTTGGTTGGCGATGGTGACGATATCGATCAATGCGCCGGATTGCGCGACGGCGGCCCTTCCGGTTTCGAGAACGGAGTCGAGCAGTTCCTGCGGGTCCTGCTCGACGCCGCTGCCGGGCAGGTAGTGTGGCCGGACTGTTTGCTCGGCCAGGCCCAGGATTTTGCCGCTGCCGTCGACGACGACGGCCTTGGTTCCGGACGTGCCCTGGTCGATGGATAGAACGGTGGTCACTTGCCCTGCGCCCTTTCGGAGTGTTTGGCGTCGGCATCCAGCTCGGCATCGATCGAGTGCAGATCGGGCATGGCGAGTCCGGACGGACCTCCGCGGCGGATCAGCAGGAAGACCAGGTAGACAGCGCCGATTGCGACCATGATGGCCACGTACAGCCAGGAGTTGATGAAGGATGCGTCCCTGAAAATAGACAGCATGAAGATCAGCCACACAGCGGCGAGGATGATGACGGGTACCTCGAACTTGCCCAAGGTGAATCCCTTGCTTGGCGGAAGGCTCTTGCGCTTGAGGATATACAGCAGGACCGTGGAAGCGTAGATGACCGCGGGCAGCAGTGTGGCGGCACCAAAGAGGCTGAAGAGTGCATCGGTCTGGAAGGCGAAGAGGCCGAGGATCAGCTCACCAAGGACAAACATGAGCCCGGTTGCCGCCGTGGGGGTTCCGAAGCGCGGCGAGACCTTGCGCCAGACGGCGTGGCCTGGGAATCGGTCGTCGCGGGACATTGCCCAAACGAGCCGGACTCCGGTCATGAGGATCACCATGCCGCAGGCAAAGATTGCGATGACGACCATGACGAGCAGCGCGGTGCCCACGACCGGCCCGAGAACACGGTTGATGACGTCGGCTACGGGAGTTCCGGACCCGGCCAGGGTCGCGGGATCGCCTGCCAGCATGGTGATGGCCAGGAGGAAGAAGAAGCCCAGGACGCCGGATGCGAGGACTGCTTGCCACATGGCACGAGGCACAACCCTGGCAGGGTCTTTGGTTTCTTCGGCGAGGTTAGCTGCGGATTCGAATCCCACGATCGTGAACGCGCCCAGCAAAGTCCCCATCATCCAAGGCCCGACGTGGAGCAACGAGCCGACGCTGAAGTAATCCTGCGCGGGGAGGGAGCCCGTGGAGAACAGATTGCCCACGTTCAGCTCCTTGGCGACTGCGCCGACGACGATGAGCAGCACGACGAGCAGGATCATGCCGATGAGTTCGGCTGAGACGGCGAAGTTGTTCACCCGCTCTGTCCAGCGGGTGGAAAAGGCAACCAACAGGGCCTGCAAAGCCAGCACGATGCTGGTGATCAGCCAGGCGTTCGCAGGGGTTCCCTCGTAGCCGAGAAGAACAGGCAGGACCGTTGATGCAATGGTGTAGTCGACTGCGACCACCACGATTGCGAGGAACGTGAAGGAGATCCAGCCCATGATCCAGCCCAGTACCGGGTTGGCCAAGCGCGACATCCACTGGTAGGAGTAGCCGGTCACCGGGATGCGGGCGGCCAACGAGCCGAAAATGAGAGCGACCATGAGTTGACCGACCGTGACAATCGGCCAGGTCCAGATGCCAGCCGGCCCGGAGCTGTTGAGAACTGCGCCATAGGTAGTGAAGATGCCCGTGGCGATGGAAACGAACGCGAAAGCGACGGCAAAAGAGGCGAATCTGCCCGTTCCGCGCTTCATTTCCTGCTTGTAACCGTACTCTTCAACGTCTGTGTCCGTGCCCGGCACGGTACTGCCTGCCGGTGGAGGGTTGTGTGTCATTGGAGCGAGTGTCCTTCGATGAATGCCCGTCGGAGCGTCGTTGCTGGGGTAGGCCGGGCGCGGGGTGTTGGTTCGTTGGAATTGGTTGTTCCGTGGTGCCTCATGTTCATGGCGACATGACAGCGGCCGGATAAGGCCTACGGGGCGCTAGGAGCCACGTGCGTTGGAATCGCATCGATCCGTTTTGTGGATTTATGAGGATTCATAAGGAAAAGTATGGATCTGTGAGGCTTGGACGTCAAGGGGTAATTGTTGCAAGCGTCACAATTGCTCAGTTTCTCCTTGGTTTGACGGCGATCGGTGGCGGGAATCGGTCAAACACATGTCCACATAATTCCACGATCAGCCTCAGAAGCCCGGCCCGGGAGCGCAATCACAAGGTCCCCGGAGGCTTCCGTCCCTTCCAGGCGGACGGTGCTGGCCGGCTTAAATGCAGATACCCCGCACTTTCGTGCGGGGTATCTGAGTCGTGCGGTGCCGGCGGGAGTCTAGCTGGACGCCTCACTCGGGTTCCCGCCCTGGACGACTTCGATGCCTGCGTCCTTCAGGGAGTTGATTCGGGCACTACTAGCCTTGCTGTCAGTGATTACCCCTCTGATATCGTCCAGATCGCAGACATGGCGGACAGCAATGCGTCCCAGCTTGTCACCAACCGCCAGGATGTAAGTCTTCGCAGACTTCTCAATCATCAGTTGCTTGATTGCCACATCCTCAGATGAATAATCCGTCAGGCCCGCCCGGACATCCACTCCCCCAGCGCCAAGAAAGGCCCAGTTCGCGTTGAAGCTTCGGACCTGGGCAAGGGCATCGGGGCCGTATGTGGTCATTTCGCCGGCTCGGACGCGACCGCCAAGCACGTACAGTTCCACATCCGGACGGTCACTAAGGATGGATCCCACCACCAGGCTATTGGTGATGACTATGCCGTGGAATGTCGGGGGCAGTGCCCTTGCCGTAGCTTCCACAGTGGTACCGACATCGAGAAAGATTGTGTCGGTATCACCGATCAGCGCGGCGGCGGCGGCCCCGATCTCGTCCTTCTCTTGCGGGTTTTCCATGGAGCGGTTGGCCCTGTCGGGTTCGCTATCAGTCACCTTGACAGGGGGCATCGCTCCGCCGTGGATGCGTTTGAGCTCCCCGGACCTCTCCAAGGCCATAAGATCCCTGCGTACGGTTTCTCCGGAGACAGACATCATGGATGCAATGTCGGCGGGCCTCAGGAAATCCCCTTCGCTGACGAGTTCCAGGATTCTTCGGCGCCTGACCTCGGGCGGCTGCTTCATTGGACTACCCATCGCCTTCACTCATGCAGGATGCAATTCTGTGTGTATCATACGAATTTGCAACAATTTCCACAACTTGCCAACATCGTGATCATCACTGGCCGGGCCATGCCCTCACGCGGAACCGGCGGCGGCCGGGAGCCCCGCTCCCGCCAGGTAATTGGTGATGACGCTCGAGAATACTTCTTCCGGTCTCCCGGGTTCGTGCTGCCCGGTGAGCGCACCAGCCAGCAGCGGATAATCCCCCGACAGTACGAGCTCGGAGAGGTACTGCAACCGAGCAGGTACCTCACCGTCGCGAGTCTCGGAATGCGCGGCTGAAGCCAGCTCATTCTGTACGAAGGCGGAAGTGATGGCCGTCATCATGGCTACCGTCTGCAGTTTGGCGGCGCCGGGCAGGTCCACAGTTTCGAGGGCGGACAAGGCCCGCTCCAAATAGCGCAGCGAGTTGGGTCCCATCGAGGGCCTGGTCAGCAGTAGCGGAGCAAGCCATGGGTGCCGGCGCATGATGGCCCGGCCTTGCTGTGCCAAGTTCAGCAGCTGGATCCGCGATGGTTTATCGGAAGGGCCGAGGTCATATTCACCACTGACCGTGTCGACCATGAGTTCGAGGAGCTCGTCGTGGGATCTCAGATACCTGTACAGGGACGCTGCGCCGGCCCCAACACCGGCAGCCACTCGCCGGATGGACACCGCCGCCAGGCCGTCCCGGTCGGCGATATCGATCGCTGCCGCAGCAATCCCCCCGCGCGAGTGCTCCGGTTTCGGCCCCACACCGGAACGCTCCGGCCGCCGCCAGACATCAATGGGGTCATGGGATGGCATGCCTGCTCCGCCTTTCGTCCGCCCGCTTGGATTGGTCCAGCATCCATTTCACTATATATTTAATTGCGAACAGTGATCGCAATCGATGGGACTGAGGAACATTATGCGAGTGCTCATGATTACGCCCGGGACCCGAGGCGATGTGGCCCCGATGGCAGGGCTCGGTGGCAGACTTCAAACGTTGGGCTTTGACGTCGCAATCGCGGCCGATGCCGCCTATGCCCCGCTGGTCATCTCAGCCGGGTGCGAGCACCGCGAATTGCCCGGGGACGTGAGCCACCTGGTTAGCCCTGCCGAGCCAGGGAAGAAGTCCACGGGCGCGGATCTGCGCAGGTACATGCGCGAACTCGGTGACTACATGGACCTCGCCGCGACCGGCACACTGGCGGCAGCCGAGGCCGGCGCCGACGTGATCCTGGCCAATACGATCGCTCCCTATGCCTACGACGTGGCTGAGGCTCTCGGCATCCCCGCCCTCGGCGCCCATCTGCAGCCGACCGAACCCAGCGCCGCCTACCCGCCTGTGGTTCTGGGGACCGCCCGCAGCCTGGGACCGGTCGGCAACAAGCTGCTCGGTTCACTGATCTCCGCGGGAAAGGCACCCTACGACGCACCGAGCGCCCGCATCCGCCAAGTCCTCGGGCTAGACAAGAAATCCCGGGCCACTGCCGAACGGCACCGTAGAAAAGCCAACCTCCCCATACTCCACGGCATCAGCCCGACCATATTTCCGCGCCCGGCGGACTGGCGCTCCGGACTTACCATGACCGGCTACTGGTGGCCGGAAGCCCAGCCGGGCTGGCAGCCACCTGCGGAGCTGCTCGAATTCCTCGCGGACGGACCTGCCCCGGTCTTCATGGGGTTCGGTAGCAGCGCGGCCTTGGACGCCGACTTCATGCTCGACGTCGCGCAGCGCGCCGGGGTGCGCGCGGTGCTGCAAGGCGTACGGGGTGTCTCCGGGGCCGATGCCATCGGCATCGGAGCCGTCCCGCACGAATGGCTGTTCCCGCAGATGGCCGCGGTGGTCCACCATGCCGGAGCGGGGACAGCCGCGGCAGGGCTGCGCGCCGGTGTGCCAACGGTTGGCGTGCCGATATACACGGACCAACCGTTCTGGGCTGCCCGGATCGCGTCCCTCGGAGCGGGCCCGCAACCGGTCCCTTACAAGGAAGTCACCACCGAACGGCTGGCCGCCGCCATCACGCAGGCCAGCACGACTCCGGCCTACGCCGCACGCGCACGCCAACTGGCGGCATCCCTCGCAACGGAAGACGGAACGCCGCCCGTCGTAGCTGCACTGCGGGCCGCTGGTAAGCAGGTGTAGCGGGGCGCCGCCCCACGCGCTAGTGCTTCAGGTTGGTCAGCTCCTGCAGAACCTCGTCCGAGGTGGTGATGATGCGGGCGTTGGCCTGGAAGCCGCGCTGGGCCACGATCAGGTTGGTGAATTCCTGGGAGAGGTCCACGTTGGACATTTCCAGGGCGCCGGCGGTCAAGGTACCGAGTCCGGCGTCGCCCGGTGCGCCCAACTGGGCCGCGCCGGAGTTGGCGGTGGCCACGTATGTCGAGCTACCGTCTTTCTCAAGGCCGCCGGGGTTGGTGAATCTGGCAAGGGCCACGCGTGCCAGGACCTGCTTGGCGCCGTTGCTGAACGAGCCGATGAGTGAGCCGTCACCGCCGAGGGTGAAGGACTCCAGCTTTCCTGCCTCGGATCCGTTCTGGCTGCCGACCGTGAGTGTGCTCATGGCCGCGAAGCCGGTAACAGTGGACATGTCCACTGCTATGCCGCCGACCGTCATGGCGCCGCCCGAGGTCAATGCACCGTTCGCGAACGTAAGCGACGAGTTGCCTGTGGCGCCGTTGGCATCTGCCCCGGCCACATCCCAGCCGCCCGCAGAGCGGCTAAACGTGAGCGTCAGGCTGCGGGAGGCGCCGTCGGCGTCGTACACCTTGACCTGCCGCTCCACGCTGGTTCCCACCGCCGCGTCGGACGGCAGGTTGCCGTCCAGCGAGGTCTTGGTGGTGGCGACGGCTGCCGACGTCGTGTTGGGCGAGAGGGCGATGGGGCCAACGGGACCTCCCTGGTTCACCACACCGTTGGCGGCGGACCAGCCCTGCAGGATCCCGCCGTCGGGACTCACGAGGCGGCCGGCCGCGTCCATGTCGAAGGCGCCGGCGCGGGTGTAGAGCTGCTGCCCGGCCTTGCTGGTGATGAAGAACCCGTCGCCGGAGATCATCATGTCAGTGGCTCGCCCGGTGTTCTGCGAAGAACCCTGGCTGAAGTTGGTGCTGATCCCCGCCACTCGAACACCCAAGCCGATTTGGGCGGGGTTGGTGCCACCGGTTTCAGTCTGCGGGGCGCCCGCGCCCTGGGTCATCTGCGAGAGCGTGTCCTGGAACTGGGTGGAGGAAGCCTTGAAGCCGGCCGTGTTCACGTTGGCGATGTTGTTTCCCGTGACGTCCAGCATGGCCTGGTGGGCACGGAGGCCGGAGATTCCGGAGTACAGCGAACGAAGCATGGTGTTGCCTTTCTTCGGGTGGTTCGGGGGGGTGGTTCGGGGGTGTGGAGCGTCAGGCGGTGGGCGAAGCAGTGGGTGTGGGCGAGGATGCGGCCGTCATCCCGCTGATTGAATCGAGCGGAACGTTTACTCCCCCGACCGCCACAGTGGGGGTTCCGGCAGCGAAGGAAACCGAACTCGCGACGCCGGAGCCCTTTGTCCCGTCGGCGAGCGCGTAGCTGACGTTGTGGCCGATGATTTGTGCCGCAGCGCTCCGCATCTGGAGTGAAAAGCTCTCCTTGGCGTCGGCGGTGAGCTCCGTCATCTTCTCCATCATGGACAGCTGCACGGTCTGGCTCATCATCTGGTTGGTGTCCATGGGGGCGCTCGGGTCCTGGTTCTTCAGTTGCGTCACCAGGAGGGACATGAACATGCTCGAGTCCATGGTCTGCGAGGGCGTGGGCGCCGTGGTTCCAGTCGCGGTGGTTCCCGGCTGGACTCCGCTGCTTGCCGCGATTGCTTGGATGGTCACTTTTGGCTCTCCTTCATCAGACGAGAATGTCCAGGCTGCTGTTACTGCTTCGGGGAAGTACGACGGCGGTCCGCGGCAGGCGAACCGGCTCGCCGTCGCTGCCTCGTGGGAAGCCCGTGCTTTCCGCCGGGCGCCGGTCCCGGGGGTCCGAGCCGCTCGCACCGGCATCGGCTGGGGCGTTGTGTTCGGACAGGTCAAGGCTGGCGCCGAAACCTGATTCCCCGAGTCCGCGCCGCAGTTCCGGCAGGATGCTGCGCACTGCCTCGCGGCCGGCGTCTCCGGGGGCGAACAATTCGATCCGTACTCCTGCGCCGCCGATATGGGCCCGGACAGTCAGCGGACCGAGGTCTTCCGGGGACAGCTTCAAGGTCATCACGTGCGCGCCGGGCGCCGCCGATGCAAGGGAGAACAGCGGTCCAGACACTTGGGGCAGCAGTTTCGCCGGGTCCGCCTGGGGCGTGGGCATTGCCATGCCTGGAAGAGCTGTCGAACGGGCTTGCTGGAGTGGCGACGCCGGCTGCACCACCACCGGAATTCCGGCCTGGATCCCCGCGGGAAGCCCGGGTGCCGCGGCGCCCGGGGAGTCCTGCCCAAGCACCCGTGGTGAGTCCCGTTGCATCGCGGGTTTTCCAGTGGGAAGTACGACGGCGGTGCCGGACTCGCGCGCTTGGGCCGCGGTCGCGTAAACCGCGGGTTCGAGGCTAGCGGGGGGCGGGTCGAGAGGCGACGGGCTACCGGGCTGCAGACTGGTGGGCAGGGTGCCAGCCGGCGGCGGGCTCGTTGTTGAGGCACTTGCCGGGACCGGACCAGACTTGGTTGATCTCTGAACCGGGCTTCCGGTCGTGAGCGCTGCCGGCAGCATGGAAGCAGGGACCGAAGGAACCAGAGCCGAAGCACCCGGGGCCCTCAAAGGCACTGTGTTCGTGGAAGGCACTGTGTTATTCAAAGGCACCGTGTTATTCAAAGGCACTGTGTTCTCCAAAAGCACCGGGTTCCCCTGCGCAGCGCCTACCCCCGCTCCAGCCGGCGTCGCCTGAGTGCTGCCCGCAGGCACCCCAACTACAAGGTTTGCTGTTGCCGAAGTGCCTGCAATCGGGGCGTTACCGTCAACGACACCCTCCTTGACCGGCACAGCAACGCCCGCCGCAATCTCCCGCGGAGCAGCGGTCCCCGCAGCGATTCCGGCCATCGCGAGTCCGCCCGCAACAGAGGCCGCCGCGCTCGCTACATCAGCCGCACCAGGTGCATCAACCGCACCAGCCGTATCAGCCGTGTCCTTGGCGCCCTTCGACGCCTCCGGTTTAGCGGCTCGGGCGGCCGTCCCGGGACCGTCGGCGGCAGGCTTTCCCTGCGCGCCGTCGTCGGGCGCCTGCCGGACGGTCCCATCGGATGTCTGCGCGTCGGATGCCAGCACGCCGTTCATCACGGCATCAAAACCGGCAGCCGCGCCAGAGTGAGAGGCGGCCGGAGAGCCAGGAGCGGCAGGACGCGGAGCGGCCACACCGGCCGGGGGCAACTGCATCACGAGCCTCCCGCGGGGACAATTCGGCGGATCGCGGTCAGATTGGACTGCTGTTCCCACGCATCGCGGATCTGGATGGTCTGGCCGGGGACGGGCGCATCGATCGCTTTGCCGTTGCCGAGGTAGATGGAGATGTGTTCGCCGCCGAAACTGACCAGCAGGTCGCCGGGCTTGGCCTGGGCCAAGGACGCCACGGGGGTGCCTTGACGCATCTGGTCGCTGACGACGCGGGGCAGGTCGACGCCCAGGTCCTTGAAGACGCGCTGCACGAAGCCGGAGCAATCCATGCCCACGGCCGGGTTCGTGCCGCCCCAGACGTAGGGCACGCCCACGTATTTCTTGGCGTCGGCCACTACGGCGTCGCCCGTGACACCGCCGGTCGCCGTGCCGGCCCCGACGCCCGAAAGCGCGCCCGTGCCTGCAGCGCCGGTAAGGCCCGCAGCACCGGTGAGCCCCGCAATACCGGAGAGGGCAGTGCCGTCGAGCCCCAGAGAAGAAGCAAGCTGGCTCACGTCCGGCGTCGTCGAGCCCCCGACGGCGGTACTCAACGCTTGCGCGAAGGACGCCGCGTCCGTGGAAGAGGCCGTGCCCGCGGAAGGGTCCGCTGTCCCGGCGCTCGTGGAAGATGCTTGCGGGCGGACGCCTTGGCTTAGTTGCTGCAACATCGACTGGATGCTCTGGATGCGCCCGATGGCCTCGGTCATGCTCATGAGGTGGCCTTCCGGTGCCAAGCTGAGGACGCGATCTCGTCCAACACGCCTTGTTCAGCGCGCAGTGCGGAAGCCTCGAAGGCGGCTCCGTGGCGGGTTTCGAGCTTCTCTAGTCCTACCGCGCGACGCTTGGCTTCGGTGTATTCCGCGCGGGCCTCCGCGGCTTCAGCCTCTGCGCTGGCGGCCAAGGCGTCAAGCTCGGCCAACATGCTTTGCGCGGACGCGCGGGAGGCCGCGATGGCCAGGAGTGAAGCAGAGCTTCCAGCATCTCCGGCGGAATCGGCCAGTTCCTCGCGGGCCTCAGCCCGGCGGGATCGCAAGGATGTGGACCGGGAGTTGGCCCGGGCCAGTCCACTGGCGGCTGCATCCTGCTGCGTCTGGCGCAGGCGCAACAGCCCGGCCAGGGAGAATTGACGGTTCACGCGGCTCCTTCGAGGCTTGCTGAGAGGCCGAAGAGCTCCGGCCAGGACTCGCTGTACGGGGTGGATTCGTCCATGCTTTGCTGCAGGAACCGGTTGATGGCGGCTTCATGGTCCAGTGCCGCGTCAACCAAGGGATTGCTGCCGCGGTGGTAGGCGCCGACGTCGATCAGGTCCTGGGCGCTGCGCCGCGCGGCGAGGACCCTGCGCAGGGATGCCGCGAGCGCCGTGCGATCGGCGGAGTTGACCTTGGAGGCCACACGGGACACCGAACCAAGCACGTCCACCGAGGGAAAGTGCCCCGTGACGGCGAGCTTCCGGTCCAGGACCACGTGTCCGTCGAGGATCGAGCGGGCGGCGTCGGCGATCGGTTCGTTGTGGTCGTCGCCGTCCACCAGCACCGTGTAGATGCCGGTCACGGATCCGGTTTCGGCGGTGCCAGCGCGTTCCAGGAGCCGGGCCAGCACGGAAAAGGTCGACGGCGGGTAGCCGCGGGTGGCGGGCGGCTCGCCGGCGGAGAGGCCGATTTCGCGTTGGGCCATAGCTACGCGGGTGAGTGAATCCATCATGAGCACCACGTCCTGGCCGGCTTCGCGGAACGATTCGGCAATCCGGGTGGCCGTGACGGCGGCGCGCAGGCGCATCAGGGCGGGCTCGTCGGACGTGGCAACAACCACGACGGAACGGGCCAGGCCTTCGGGGCCGAGGTCGTCTTCCAGGAACTCGCGCACTTCACGTCCGCGCTCCCCCACCAGTGCAATCACGGAGACTTCGGCATCCGTGCCGCGGGCGATCATGGACAGCAGCGAGGACTTGCCGACGCCCGAGCCTGCGAACAACCCCATGCGCTGGCCGCGGCCAAGAGTGGCCATGGTGTCCAGGACGCGGACCCCGGTCTGCAGCGGGGTGTCCACGCGGGCGCGGTGCATGGCCGACGGTGCTTCGTTGTCCAAAGGGACCATGGGACTGGCGGGCAATGGGCCTTTGCCGTCGATCGGACGTCCGAGCCCATCCAATACCCGCCCAAAGAGCCCGCGGCCGGTAGGGACCAGGATCGGGGCGCCCTTGGAACGCGCAGAGTCTCCCGCAGCCACACCGGACAACCGTCCCAGCGGCATGCAGCGGACGGCGCCACTGACCGAGGCGACCACTTCGGCGTCGAGCCCGGGTGCCTCACCAACCGTGACCAGATCTCCCACCGCGCAGTCCAACCCGGAGACCTCCAGGCCAAGCCCGAGCACGGACGTCACGGTGCCCACGCGCTGCGGTGCCGCGGCGGCGAGGGCTGCGCGGAAACGGCCTGCGTGTGGCCGCTCGGTAGTGCTCATAAGTCGTTCCCCAGCAGGGCCGCTTTCGCCCTGTCCAAAGCGGTGCTGAGCCGGGCATCGAGCCAGCCTTGCGGATATTCCGCGATCGCGTCGCCGGGGTTCAGCGCGGGATCGGCTTTGAGTTCGACACCGTCAACGTTCACGACGTCGACGGCGGCCAGCGCGGCAAGGTCCGCCGGGTGGAGACGGACGGCAGTCACGGTTTCCCCTCCGGACACGGCGCCCAGGGCTCGGGCCAAGGCAGCGCGAGCGGTGTTCCCGCCCTTGTTGAGTTCGTAGCCCAGGATGGCTTCGGCAAGCTCCATCGCGCTGGCCGCCAACACATCCTGCGCTTCTTCCAACACAGCGCCTCGGCGCTGCAGGGACGCAGCGGCGGCCGCTTCGAGCGCGCGGACACCTTGCGCCACAGCCAAGCGTCCGGCGTCGAGCATTGCGTGGTGTTCGGCCTGAAGCTGTCCGCGGAGACGCTGCTGTTCCGCGGCCGCGGCCTGGATCCCGGCCGCGTAACCTGCCGCGTGTCCCTGGGTGTAGCCCCGGTCCTCCTTGCGCGACCGCGCGGCCGGCTGGATGTCCGGGAAGACCACCCTCCGGAGCTCAGCCTCAGTAGACATAGTCGTCTTCTTCGCCGCGCCGGACTACGATGGCGCCTTCGGCTTCCAGCTCCCGGATGGACCGCACAATCTCTGCCCGGGCCTCTTCAACCTGGGAAGCGCGGACCGGCCCGGCGGAAGCCATCTCGGCTTCCAGGATTTCGAGGTTGCGGCCGGACACGTTCGTGCGCACTGCCTCGAGCACCACGGCAGGGGCACCCTTCATGGCGACGGCGAGCACTTCGGCACTGACGCCACGCAGGATCTGCTGGATGTCGCGGCGTTCCAACTTCACGATGTCCACGAAGGTCAGCATCCGGGCGCGCACTTCCGTGGCCAGCTCCGGATCGAGGGTTTCCAGGCCATCCAACACGGAGCGTTCGGTGTTGATGTCGGAGCGGTTGATGATGTCGACGAGGGGCTGGATGCCGCCGACAATTTCGCTCGACTTCCTTTGCGACATGACCGCCCCGGCACGAACCTTGAGGGTCTCGGCCACGATGCCCACGGCCTCGGGCGAAGCCATTCCCATCGTGGCGATGCAACGGGCCACCTCACTCCGCTGTACGTCGCCCAACCCGGCCATGACCGCGGAGGCCTTGCCCGGCCGCAAGTGCGCCAGGATCAGGGCAATGGTCTGCGGCATCTCGCTGTCGATGAGGGCCAGGAGTTGCCCGGGGTCCATCATTTCCAGGAATTCGAAGGACTTCCCTGCCATGGTGGACGCGAGGCGGTCCATGAAACCGGCCGCTTTATCCGCGCCAAAGGACGCTTCCAAGAGCCCGACGGCGAATTCCTGGCCGCCGCGGGCCGTTCGGCGTCCGCTGACCGCAAGGTCGTGGAACTCGGTCATGACGTGGTCCGCCACGGATGAGGAGACGCGGCGCAAGCGCACGATCTCGGCGGCGATGTCCTCGGCCTCGGACTCGGAGAACTGGGTCATGACTGAGGCTGCGCTGGCCGGGCTCATCTGCATCAGCACCACGGCCACCTTTTGGGCACCGGTCAAACTGCCTACTTCCAGGCCAAACTCTCCGGTCCTCATACCGGCTGCTTTTCGTCCATGAGTCCACGCAGGTACTCGGCGGTCCGGGCCGGGTTCTCGGCAACCATGGCTTCAATCTGGGCACGCCGCCGCTCGCCGTCGAGCGCTTCGACTCCAGGCATCGGCAACGCCGGGACGGGATGCACCGGCGGCAGTTCGATCGCCGTTGTGGCGGGCGGTCCTTCGAGCGCCGGCGTGGAGACGGCTTGGGGCAGCATCTCGTAGTCAAGCCGTTCGCCAAGGTCAACCGGTTCGCGTCGCTGCCGGCGCCGCAGGAGGATCAGCACAAGCACAATCAGCGCTACCACCGCCAGCAGGATGCTGCCGGCGAGGATGAGCGTGTTCATCAGATCCGACTGTTGCTTGGCATCGGCTTGTGCTTTGGCCGCGCCCAGTGCTTGTGCCGCCGCGTCCGCAGCCGAAGTACTGAAGGGCAGCACTTCAACCGTCACCACGTCGCCGCGGGTGGGATCGACGCCGGCCGCGGAAGTGACCAGAGCCTTGACCGAGTTGACGTTGAGTCCGGCCGCCGCGGACTGGTTGATGGCAACCGAGATGGTCTGGCGTTTCAGGGCGCCTTGCGGAATGGTGCGGTCTTCCGTGACCTTGTTGACGGCGTTGTTCTTGGTGGTGTCGCTGGAATCGAAGGTTCCGTTACCGTTGGTGCCGCCCGGCACGGCAATGTTGTCCGGACCAAGGACACCGGAAGCACCGCCACCGGTTCCCGTGTATTTCTCTGTCTTGGTGGTCTCGCTGAGCGGAGCGGCATCCTTGGCCGTGGAGAACGTCTCGCTGCGCTGCTGCGCGGACTCCGCGGTCACGTCTGCCGCGACGGCGACGGTGGCGTTGCCAGGGCCAACTACCCTGTCCAGCACGGCCTTCACCGAATCGGACGTGCGCTGCTGGTAGTCGGCGGCTTGCTTGGATGAGGAACCAGTGGCTCCCCCTCCCACCGTGGAGAGGACGTTGCCTTGGGAATCCACCACGGTCACATTCGTTGGCTTCAGGTTTTCGATCGCGGCGGACGTCAAGTGCACGATCGCCTGGACCTTATCGGCAGAGAGGGTGATGCCCGGCTGCGTTTCCACGAACACGGATGCCGTAGCGTCCGGAGCTTTGTCCACGAACACCGTTTTGGCCGGAATGGCCAACTGCACGGCGGCTGTCTTCACGCCGTCCATGGCCTGGATGGTGGTGGCAAGTTCGCCCTCAAGCGCGCGCTTGTAGGTTACGGACTGCTGGAACTCGGACGAGGTGACCCCGAGCTTGTCGAGCAGCGAATAGCCTGTGGCCGCAGCCGCCGGGAGGCCCGCTGCGGCTGCTTTCAGCCGTTCATCGTTGACCTTGTCATCGGGAACCAGGATGGTGGAACCGCCGTTGCTGAGCTCGTACGGGACGTTGTCCTTGCGCAGCTGCTCCACGATCCCGTTGGCGTCCGTGTCCTTCAGGCCGGAGAACAGCGGCGAGTAGGACGGCTTGCCCAACCATGCCGACAGGGCCACTCCGCCGAGCACCAAAACGGCGATGCCGATGATGGCGATGGTGCGCTGCCCGGCGGTGAATCCCTTGAATCCATCGCCCATCTTGCGGAAGAAGGCGGCAATCTGTGGAGGCATCAGGCCTGCATCCTCATGATCTCGTTGAACGCGTCAACGCCCTTGTTCCGTACCGTGGAGACAAGCTCCATGGTGATCTGGGCGCGTGTGGCAGCGATCGTCGCCTTGTGGATGTCATCAAGGTTGCCCGTCACCGCAGACACTGCCAGCTGGTTCGACGTCGATTGCAGTGACTGGAGGTTGTCCACGGCACCGGTCAGCGCCGTCGCAAAGCCGTTGCTGTCCGCTGCTCCTGCGGTTCCGCTTACGTTGTCTGTGCTGCCTAGGTAGCCGGTACCGGTGACACCCTGCACGGAAAGCCCCCCGCCACCTTGAATTGCCCCGATCGGGTCCAAAGCCATCAGGATTTTCCTATCTCAAGCGCTGCCTGGTATGTCTCACGGGCGCGGTCTACTACTTGGGCGTTGGCCTGGTAGCCGCGTTGCGCCACAATCAGCGCACCCATCTGTTCGGAGAGATCGATGTCCGGGTAACGCACATAGCCTTGGGCGTCAGCCAGCGGATGGTCGGGCTGGTACACGAGCCTGCCGGTCGCACTGCCCTGGGGGGTGCTCTTGACGTACACTCCGTTTCCGTCGCTGCCCTCGGCGGCTTCGACGTAGCGGGCTTGGAAAGCCTTGCCGCTGGTGCGGGATACGTCGTTGATGTTGGCGATGTTGTCCGAGACGGCATCGAGCCATTTGCGGTGCACCGTCAGGGCTGAGCCGGCAATCCCTATCGCATCGAAAGTCATCAGCTGGACCTCATGGCCGTGCGGATCGCGGTGAATTCGTCTCCGACGGCCCGGGCCGCGAACTGGTAGCGCAAGACGGTGTCCACGTTGGAGAGGGTTTCGGTGTCCAGGTTCACGTTGTTGCCGTTGAGCTGGGTGGGTTCCTGCGACGTTGACACCGTGGGTGCAGCGTAACCATTCCCGGCGTTCACCGAGGCCGCGAGGGCGTCTTCAAACTGGACCCTTTTGGCGTGGTAGTTCGGGGTATTGATGTTCGCGATGTTGTTGGCGATGGTGTTTTGGCGCAGGGTCAGCCCGTCGAGCGCGCTACCAAGGGCAACAGAAGTCACTGAATCGAACACGACGGCCTGCCTTCGCGAATAGGTATGAAGAGGCCGATCCATGGCCGCGCATCGAGCAATCCCTGCTCGTCTTTCACCATCGGCACGCGTCGGGGATCCGTTAGCCGATTGGGAGATTGTTTCGGTACTTTCTCTTCAGCCTTGGACGTCGAGGATCAACGGACGCGGTGAATTCCGGCTTCCAGGGACTGTGCTGAGCGCGTCCAAGTGGGCGACTGCGTCGTTACGGACCTTGCCGAGCATGGCCATGGATTCCAGCTGCGCGTCAAGGATCCGGCGCGCCCGGTCCGCCAGCTCTTCAGGAAGCTGCCCGGCAACGGCGGGCGCATTCCATGGCTCGGGTTCGCCGCCGGAGACGGCCAAGGCGAAGTCGGCTTCCAGCCGGTCCAGGATGTCGGACCATTCCCGAACCGGATCAGCCGACACCGAGCGTGCCGTTCATACTGGCGGTTCCGCCCTGGGCAGGCAGTTGCGAAGACGCGTCGTGCCAGCCTTGCCGAAGCGGTTCCAGCAGCGCGATGCATTCCTTGGTCCGGTTGACGTCGCGATAGATGTTGGCCCCGATCATGGCTTCCATCGCGTACTGATAGATGCTCAGCAGTCCGGAGGCGCCATCCCACGCATCGGTCTTCAGCGTCGAGGACAACTCCGTGACGATCGCCTGCGCATGCAAGAGGTTTTCGCTGGCGACGCCCCAATTGGCGTTCTCCTGGGCGAATTGGGCCCGGCCCAGGTCCAGGAGGAGGCGGTCATACAGCATGGTCAGGAGCCTGGCCGGCGGGGCCGAGAGGATCGCGTCGGTGTTGTACTTGCTGAGCTGGCTGGCACGCATGGCGGTGGCTGTCACGGTTTACTTTCCTGACGAGGATGATGAGGTGGATAGGGCGGAGATCTGGCCGGTCAGCCATGCGGACTGGGACTTTAGGCCACCGAGCAGGACCTCCATGTTGGTGTAGACAGCTTTGAGGGAGGCGCGGCGGTCCGTGAGCCGGATGTCCCAGTCGGCGATCTGGGAGGTCAGATCGGACACTTCGGACTGCTGCCCCTTGATCAGCTGCGGTATGGAGCCGCTCACCGGGTCCGAGGCGTTCGTCGCGGCCGAGGCAACCCTCGTGGCGATCTGCGACAGTGCCGACTGGGTCCCGGCCGGGTCGGCTGCCATCGCCGAGGCGAACTTGCCACTGTCGAAAGTGAAGGTGCCGTCCCTTTCGATGACGATGCCGTATTCGGAGGGCGACTTGCCGTTCACCGGGGCCACCACCGCTTCGGTGACGGCATCGCTGACAGCCAGAACGGAACTGTTCCCGGTGAAGATGCCACCCTTGGCGCTGGCGACGCCCGTAGTGCTCGTCGTCGTGCTCACCGCGCTGCTGCTCGCGATGTAGCCCAAGAGATCGTTAACTGAGGAGACCAGGTCGCTGGCCTTCTTTGTAATCCCAGCAATGTCGCTTGCCACAGTGACGGTGACCGGTGAGGAGCTCACGGCGGTGGCAGTCACCGCGACGCCGGGAAGGACCTCGCTGAACGTGTTGCTGGAGGAGGTGATGGCCTGTTGCGCGGCGGTGCCGGCATACAGGACAGCCTGAGCGTCCGCGGCTGGTTTGACGATTGCGGCTGTCGGTGCGGCAAACAAGTCTGTCGCAGTCCCGGCAGTTACGTCGGCGGCGGTGCCCTGATACGCCTGGAAGTCGCCGGCTGCGCCGCCCGTGGTGGAGGTCAATTGCAGGCGGTAAGTGCCGTTTCCGGCCGGGACCTTCACCGCGGCCGCTCCCCCGCCTGCCGCATTCACGGCCTTGACTACATCGTCAAGGCTCGTGGAAGCCGGGGTAATTTCGGTGGTCTTTCCGGTCTTGTCAACCAGAGTCAGATGTGCGGGGTTGCCGGACGCATCGGTGGGCCAGGTGGTGAGAGCTTCGGTAACACCGATCTTCGTGGACGACAACTGGGTCACGGTGACATCGATCGAGCCTGGGGTCGCCGCGGTGGAGGCCGTGGCCGTGATGGCCGGGTTGTTCGTGGTGGCCGTGAACAGATTGGTCGCGCCGGGCGCCGAGATTGAGGAAGACAGGGAGTTCAACACTGTCAGACGGGTGTTGAGGCTGTTGAGCGCGTTGATCATCGACTGGTCGGCGGTGACCTTGGACTGCAACTGCTGCTGGGGCAGCGCTTCCACTGCCATCTGCGCGTCAATCATCGAGGTGGTGTTCAGGCCGCTGGCGAGGCCGTCAATCGATGTTCCCACTGGGGGTTCCTTCCAAAGTTATGCTGCTGCGCTAAAGGCCAATGGCGGCCAGACGGGTATGGGACCCGAGCTGACCGCCACCGGCGATGATGGATCCGCCAGGCGGTTCCGGGTTTAGCCGAGGAGCTTGAGGACACCCTGGCCGGACTGGTTGGCCTGGGCCAGCATGGCCGTACCGGCCTGCTGCAGGATGTTGGCCTTGGTGAACTTGACCATTTCCTGAGCCATGTCAGTGTCGGTGATGCGGGACTGAGCGGCCTGCAGGTTCTCACCGGAGACGTTCAGGGTGTTGATCGCGTGCTGCAGGCGGTTCTGGGTGGCACCGAGGCCCGCGCGCTGGGTGGAGACGTTCGTGATGGCGGTGTCGATCTTGCTGATCGTGGTCTGCGCGTTGGCGGACGTGTCCACCAGGAAGTCTGCGGCGGTCGTTGAGCTGGAGAGCGCCCCGACAGCCGTTGCCACATCGCCGACCTTGACGGAGATCTTGTCATTTGCGGTGCCGCCGGTGCCGACCTGGATGTCAAGGGAGCCCGGGGTGGAGGTGGCGGAAACACCGGCACCCGCGGCACCCTTGAGCAGGTCGATGCCGTTGAAGTTCGTACCCTTGGTCAGTCGGTCGAGCTCCTGGCCGAGGGAGTCGCCTTCGGTCTTGATAGCGGTACGCGCATTGGCGTTGTTCGTGTCGGACGAGCCCTGGACGGCGAGGTCACGCATGCGCTGCAGGATCGAGGTGACTTCGGTCAGGGCGCCTTCAGTGGTCTGGATGACCGAGATGCCGTCCTGGGCGTTGCGGGCTGCAACGGTAGAACCGGAAACCTGGGACTTCAGGCCCTCGGAGATCGCCAGTCCGGCTGCGTCGTCAGCTGCCCGGTTGATGCGCAGGCCGCTGGAGAGCTTCTCCATCGAACTGGATACTTCGTTCTGCGTGTTGCTGAGGTTGCGGTATGCGTTGTTAGCCATCAGGTTGTTGTTGATTGCCATGCCCATGGTGTTTCCTCCGTGATTGGGTCTTGTATCTCCAGGCCATCCGTGGCCTGTCACTTCTGGTTATCGGAACTGGCAGGCCTTTGGTTAGCAAAAAGCCGCAGGAAAACTTTGCCGTGCCCAGAAAATCCACCGCCCGTCATTTGACTGGACAAAGTGAACAAATCATGCATAAACAACACCTAACGCATGGGCCGCGGCAGCCGATAGTTGTCTTCAACGCGGTGAAGACACAAGGGAAAGTGCCTTCTCGCGGCGACGCACCCGAGAAACCAACCCGGAACTGGAGTTGACCCGACATGGCCATCCATGAACTGTCGGCCCTGCTATGGCGAGAACGTGAGCTACTGGATCTGCTGACATTCAAGCTGGAGGAAGAGCAGCTGCTCCTCACAGCGGGCAAATCCCGATGGTTGCCGCATGGCACGCGGGAAGTGGAACAGGTCTTGGAACACCTGGCCAAGGCCGGGCTTGCAAGGGCTGTGGAAGTGGCGGCGGTGGCAGAGCAATGGGGCCTGCCGGCCGAGTCTTCATTGGGCGAGCTGGCCTCGGCCGCCCCGGAAGAAGCTTGGGCTGACGTTCTGTCCTCGCACCTGAACGCGATGCAGCAGCAGACGGCCACCATCAAGGAGCTGCGTGATTCCAACGAGCAGTTCCTCCGCGCCGCCGTCCGTTCCACCCAGGAAACCATGGCGGATCTGAAGCCGGCGGCCGGAACCTACGACTCCCACGGCCGTACGGGTTCCCAGGGCAGGACCGCAGACTCACCTCCGTCCCGCCTTTTCGACCAGCAATTCTGACCGAAACTCATCAAACGTAGACGGACAACCAAAGGCCGCACCCACCCGGGCCCGGATCACCCAAAGGACATAGCAGTGAGTACATTCGGCGGACTGAATACGGCCTACTTGGGCCTCACCGCAGCGCAGCAGGGCATCAACGTGGCCGGGCAGAACATCGCCAACGCCGGCACGGACGGCTACACAAGGCAACGCATCGAACAATCGGCCCTCAGCGCGCCGGTCCGTACGGGCCTTGTCGCTGCGGGAGTCCAGGCAGGCCAGGGCGTATCCGTAGATGGAATCGCCCGATTGGGCAACAGCTTCCTCGACGCCGGGGTTCGTTCCAGTGCCGCCCAGGCCGGCTACGCCGGATATCGGTCCACCGAGCTCCAGGGCATTGAGGGGACCCTTCAGGAACCTGGCTCCGCCGGTATATCCACGGCGCTGCAGAATTTCTGGTCCTCCTGGCAAGGCATCTCCAACAACCCGGGAGAGGCTGCGCCCGCCGGCGTGCTGCTTCAGGCAGGTACAACCCTCGCCAATACTGTTTCGACAGGCTACAAGGCCTTGGACGCGCAGTGGACACGCGTCCGCGGCGAAGCCCAAAGCACCGTCGCCACCCTGAACGATGCCGCCGCCCGCGTGGCCAACTTCAACGCGACCATCCGCTCCGTGACGGCCTCGGGAGGTTCCGCCAACGAGCTCATCGATGCCCGCAACCAGGTGGTCGAGACCATCTCGTCCTTGGCCGGAGGCGCCGTCCGGGACAACGCCGACGGCACGGTGGATGTTTTCGTCGGAGGCAACGCCATCGTCTCCGGCACCTCGCACCGCGACCTTGCTTTGGCGGGTCAAACAACCATGAGCGCGGCCAGCGCCACAGTGCCGTTGGAGGGGCCAGTCCAGTTGGAGTGGGCCGACCGTCCCGGCGTCGCGGTTCCCCTCGACGGCGGAAAGCTCGCCGGCGCGGTCTCGCTCCTCGCCCCGGCCGCAGCGGAAGGTACCGGCGGGGCTATCGCCGAAGCCGCCGCGTCCTACAACGCGTTCGCAACCAAACTCATGAACGACGTCAACGCCGTGCACCGCACCGGGCAGTCCACCACCGGTGCCACCAACCTCGACTTCTTCACGACCAGCCCCGGCACTCCACCTGCATTGTCCCTCAGCGTCGTCCCGACGAGTGCCGCAGGAATCGCCACCGGAGCTCCGGGTTCCGGCGCCCTCGACGGCAAAATCGCGGACTCCCTCTCCCAAATCGGCGTCGGGCCCGGTTCCCCGGATGCCTTGTGGTCCGGGATCGTCACAGGGATCGGCACGACGTCGCGCTCTGCACAACAGCACCAGCAGCTCGCCGACGCGGCGAACACGGCCGCCGTCGGGCAGCGTTCCTCAGGAGCTTCCGTGAGCCTCGACGAGGAGAACATCAGCCTCCTCACCAACCAACACGCCTACCAGGCGGCCGCACGGGCAATGACTGCGGTGGACGAGACCCTCGATGTCCTGATCAATCACACCGGATTGGTAGGAAGGTAAGCCATGCTGAACAGAGTCACCACCCAGACGATGGCCGCCGCCGCGCAACTGAATCTGCAGGCGGGTCAGGCCAAGCTTGCCGCACTGCAGGACAAGGCCAGCAACCTCACGAACATCACCCGGCCCTCAGACGACCCAACGGGGCTGGCGAATGCCTTGGCTGTGCGTGGACAGATCAGCGCCGCCGGACAGTATTCGAACAACATCAACGACGGCAATGGCTGGTTGACCACCGCTGACGGAGCCCTTAGCCAGGCGACCAACGTCCTCACCCGTATCCGTGACCTCACCGTGCAGGCCTCGAACGGCTCGCTCAACGACTCCGCCAAGGAGGCGATCGCCGTCGAAATCGAGGGACTCAACAAGGATCTCCTGGGCAGCGCGAACACGCAGTACCTCGGCCGCAACGTCTTCGCTGGAAGCTCCGATTCAGCCGGCGCGTTCAGCAATGCCACGCCACCTGTCTTCAATGGAACGCCCGGCAGTACAGTGGAGCGGCGCGTCGATGCGAGACAAACGGTGCGCGTAGACGCCGACGGCGGTGCGATCTTCGGGAGCGGCGCCACCTCGGTCTTCGCCTTGGTGGGCAACGTCGTCGCTGACATCCGCTCCGGCGCGGACGTCAGCAGCCGTTTGACGGCACTCAGCGACAGCATTAAGACAGTCATCAGCGGGCGGGCAGACGTCGGAGCGCGGCAGACCAAGCTTATGAGCGCGCAGAACTCCGTGGACGGGCTGAAGGCTTCGCTTGAGGTCCAGCGCTCCGGAATTGAAGACGCAGACATAGGAAAGGTAGTCATGGACTTGAAGCTGCAGGAGACCAACTACCAGGTTGCCCTCGCGGTCACCGCCAAGACGCTCCAGCCCACGCTCATGGATTTCCTCAAATGAGCACGGCACAGGCTTCCCGGGAGTTGAGCTTCACCGCGCCCATGCCGGGGCTTGAAACTTCTGACGGCTTCGCTTTGCGGGGAATCGACGGCGCCCCCGGGCTCTACGCGATGGAGTCGGCCAGCCCGCGCATCCGGATGTTCCTGGCCGAGGCCGCCGTTTATGTTCCGGACTACGCGCCCACTATCCCCCGCGCAACACTGGAGGATCTTGGCCTGGACCGGGCCGGGCTGGATCCGGCTGGGCTGGCAACCATCCTGGTCGTGGTTAACCCTACTCCGGAAAAGACCACGGTCAACCTCGCGGCCCCCATCGTGTTGAACCCGGAAACCGGCCGCTGCACGCAGCTTCTCCTGGACAGCAAGGAATACCCCCTCCGGGCCGAGCTGAGCGCCTAAGCAGCACCCGCTCCCCTAGTTGAGACCCCGACGCTCGCTCACTTTTGGGCCATTCCGGGCAGACGCTCGCTCAAATGATCTGCCCCGAACCAAAATTGTTTGGCAATACCACTTGCGCCAAGGCTTCTCCGCGTCCATACTAAATGAACGTCATTCATTTAGTGACTCCCGTCTCAAAGGAGAGCACCGCGGATGACCGGATGCCGCGGCATCACCCAGCAGCACCTCTCGGCCATCTAGAAAGAGCCAATAACATGACTCAAATAACCCGCCCAAGCGCAAGGAAAACCGTGGAGGCCCACGATCCCGCCGGCACCGAACACGGCATCAGCGGCAAAGGACTCAAGACGGGGCAGCTGGGGCTCCTCGCCGTCGTCGTCCTTGGTATTTCCTCAGTGGCGCCCGCCTACAGCCTGACCAGCTCACTGGGCCCGGCGGTCAACGCGGTGGGCCTGCAGTTGCCCGCGATCTTCATCGTCGCGTTCATCCCGATGATCCTCGTGGCGTTCGCCTACCGCGAGCTCAACGCAGACTCCCCGGACAGCGGCACCACCTTCACCTGGGCGACCAAGGCCTTCGGCCCGTTCATCGGCTGGATGGGCGGCTGGGGGCTGCTGGCCGCGAACATCATTGTTTTGTCCAACCTGGCGGGCGTCGCGGTGGACTTCTTCTACCTCTTCCTCGCCCAGGTTTTCGGCAATCCCGACCTTGCGAACCTCACCTCCAACAAGGCCTTGAACATCGCCACGTGCCTGGCTTTCGTGGCGCTGGCTGTCTGGGTCAGCTACCGGGGCCTGCACGCCACCAAACTGGTGCAGTACGCCATGGTTGGGTTCCAGGTAGTGGTCTTGGGCGTCTTCGTCGTCATGGCCCTCACCCACGCCTCATCGGGTGACACCCCCACCGCGCTTGCCTTCAGCTGGGACTGGTTCGACCCCACGAAGATCAGCAGCTTCGAGCAGTTCGCTGCCGGCATGTCCCTGGCAGTCTTCGTCTACTGGGGCTGGGACGTCTGCCTGACGGTCAATGAAGAGACCAAGGGCGGCAAGGGCACTGCCGGCAAAGCCGGAACCACGACGGCGATCGCCGTCCTGGGACTCTACGTCGCAGTGATCGTCGCAACGATGATGGTCGCAGGCGTTGGTGGCGACGGCATCGGGCTGAACAACCCGGACAACCAGTCCAACATCTTCGCCGCACTGGCCTCCCCCGTGATGGGTCCCCTGGCCATCCTGATGTCCCTGGCCGTACTCGCAGGCACAGCGTCGTCCCTGCAGTCCACCATGGCCTCCCCCGCCCGAAGCCTGCTCGCCATGGGGCACTACGGCGCCCTCCCCCAGAAGTTCTCCACCGTGAGCAAGCGCTTCGGTTCCCCCGGTTTCGCAACCATCATGGCCGGGGCTATCTCCGGCGGGTTCTACGCCATCATGAAGGTAGTCAGCGAGAACGTCCTTAACGACACCATCCTGGCCCTGGGCTTGATGATCTGCTTCTACTACGGAATGACCGCCTTTGCATGCGCTTGGTACTTCCGGCACAGCGTGTTCAGCAGCGTCCGCAACTTCTTCATGCGCCTGCTCTTCCCGGTGATCGGTGGCGTAGTTCTGACCCTCGTCTTCATCCAGACGGCAGTGGACAGCTGGTCCCCGTCCTTCGGGAGCGGTTCCGAGATCTTCGGCGTCGGTCTCGTGTTCATCATAGGCGTGGGCATTCTGGCCTTCGGAGCGGTGGTCATGGTGATCATGGCCCGCGTCCGGCCCGGCTTCTTCCGCGGCGAAACCCTCCGCCAGGACACTCCGGCCCTCGTAGTACCCGAGTAACCCGAGTAACCCGAGTAACCCTCAACGCGTCAGAAGCCCTGTTCCGGAATCAACCGGAACAGGGCTTCTGTTGTGTGTCGGGACCTCGCCCTGCGTTCAGGCCGGCCGGCGGCCGGCGGCCGGGCCGCTAGCGGCTCACCACATATGCGCGACGTCGACCACCAGGCGCGATCCCGTTCCGGGACCGGCCAACGTGAAGACCCTGAAGGGGAGCCGGGAGCGGAGACCCAGGCCAAGGCTGGTGTATCCCTCAAAGCTGCCCGCGTAGGCCACCTGCCGGAAGGTCTTGTAGTCCGAGACGTTCGTGAGCCCATTCTTGTCGGCCGGGTTGTACGTGGCACTGCCACTGGAGTTGTACGCGGGAGCGTTGACTGTGACTTGCAGGAACGCATTGCCCCTCAGATCTACGGGAAGTCCCGAGCCGTCCTGCAGTACTTGTGGAACATAGCGGATTGAATAGCCGGCAACGGCGCCGTTCAGGTCGATCACCAGGCGGTCAAAACAGAGCTGCTGGCCCGTCCTGACATTGACCACTTGTGCCTGGGTTAGCGCTGGGTTGGACTTCGCCAACGATCCCCAGACGATCCCGCAATACGGGGCTGCGAACGCTGCCCCTGGAGCCACGAGACCAAGCCCGGCGGCCACTAGCAAAGCTGCCAACCACGCGTGAAACTTTCTCATCTGGGCCCACTCCCCTTGAGTGCTTGAGCGATCCGATACCTCAAGAGTAGGAGCGTCGGGGCCCTTTCAGGAGCTTCGTATCCGCTTCGGCGCCCAACCGTTAATGGACCTCGCGAAGGGTCACGGGGACGTGATTCGGCGGCCTGGCTTCCGCGATTTTCCGGGGTTTCAGCACCGTTTCGCGCCTCTGTTCGTTATCCCGGATAACGACGCCGGAGCGCTCCCGGCATCGATTGCTCCGTAACCGTCGCTTTGAATGCTCAGAACGACAGTTGCTCAGCAATCGATGGGGCTAGGCATGCAAAAGCCCCGCCGTTGCTGGTTTCCAGTCAGGCGGGGCTGCTTTGCGTGCGGGGTTTAGCCTTCGCAGTCGCGGCAGTACTTGAGGCCGTTCTTTTCCAGTGCGATCTGCGACCGGTGACGGACCAGGAAGCACGATGAACACGTAAATTCATCGGACTGCTCCGGGACAACGATGACGGTCAGTTCTTCGCCGGACAGATCGGCGCCCGGAAGGTCAATGCCCTCGGCTGTGTCGTTCTCGTCGACGTCGATGACAGCAGTCTGGGCACCGGAGCCGCGCGACGCCTGAAGGGCCTCGAGCGATTCGGCGGGAGACTCTTCTTCGGTCTTGCGTGGGGCGTCGTAATCGGTAGCCATTGTTGTAGTTCACTTTCGTTGCTGCATAGTGCCATTTCAGGCACCTCAGTGAAGCAGTTTAGGGCATAGTACACGCCATCAACGAATAGTGTGTTCAACAAGACATTTGGCTACGTGAAAACCCCGGAATCTCGGGGTTTGCGCTACTCCGCGGCCCGGATTTTCCGGGCCTGCGCGTCGGCAATGGCCACACCGCTGAGGGCAGGGAGCCAGCCGTACCGGGTGGCTTCAGTGGCTCCGGAAGCCCCCAGCTCGGCGGCGTCGTAGAAGTAGGCAGCTTCGATCCAGGCACTCACCTTGGACATGATGGATACGATCATGCGGCCACGCTATCGAGGTCCCGTTCAGGACCCGTTTCCGCTCTGTCACGGCTGTGTTAAATGATCCTGTAGCTCAGTATCCGCGTCCCGCCGTCGTCGTCACCGTCATCCGGCGCTGCGTGAATCAGTAGTCCGGATTCATCCGAGGTGACGGTGACAGGATTGCGTGTGATTACGTGACCGGCACCGCTGAACACGCTGATGGGCACGTCCCGCCTTATTCTCTGCCGTAGCGGTTCCACGAGGGCCAGTCCCCCGAGCTCAAGGGAAGTGCCATCGGCCTGCGGCAGCAACGAGATCCCGCTGCACAGCAAGAGGCCCGGACCCAGTAGCTGGGCATCCTGATAGTCAACGAAGTGGCCAGGGTTCTCCCACTGGTCCACGAGGCGGCCTTCCGTATCCCAGGTGTAGAACTGCCGGGAACCCCAGCTTCCGCCGAACACCAGGTCCAGTCCGGGATCGCGGAGGATCCAGCCGATGTGGTCGTCCACACGGAACCGCTCGCGGACTTCGAAGGTGTCCGGATCGATCGTATAGACGATGCTTCTGCTCCCGGCACGGTATTCAGCGACAGAAACCCACACCTGTTCGCCGTCGAAATCGATACCACCGGGGTGGTAGATGGTGCCCTCGCCCAGATGGATGTCGCGTAAGAGCCCGCCGTCCGGCCCGAGGACGAACACGTGCCCGCTCCCCCGTCCGGGAGTGCGGAGCGCTGGATCCGCCGCAGGGCGCGGCGCCTCGAGGATCTCAACGGACGACAAGAACGTCAGCCCTTTGGCGAACGCCATGCCCTGCGGGTGGTACGTCGGAAAGTCGAGGCGGACCTCCTCAACCAGTTCGAAGCGGCTCCGCCGGTCAAGGATGGAAACAGCGTCGGAGAGGAGCTCACTTGCTGGCATCGGCATGTGCCTGGCTCCACAGTTCGTAAAGCTCGGCCGAGTATTCCGGACGGGCCGCAAGCACCCCGCCCTGTTTCGGGAACGTGTCCATCTCGCCCTCGGAATTGAGGACGATGCCTCCGGCCTCTTGAACAACAAGCGTGGCCGCCAGATGGTCGATCGGGCTGAAACTCCCGATGATTGCCCCCGCACCACGCCCGGCAGCTACGCCCACCACCGTCATGGTCGCCGAACCCATGATCCGCATGATGCTGTGCCGCTCGCCGAGCTCGGCGAGCAGTTCCAGCATTCCGGGCCACGGCAAGTGCCCCGCGAGTTCGGTCGCCACCACGGTTCCAGCCAATGCCGCCGTCGAAACTCCCGCAGGAGCCAGCGATAGCGGCTTTCCGTTCAGCCAGGCACCATGACCGGCCCACCCCTCGAAAATCTCGCCACGCCAAGGATCCGCGACGACGGCCACCGCGGGCTTGCGGTCCACGGCTAAGGCAAGCGAGAACGCCGTCCAGGGAATGTGGTTCACGTAGTTGGTGGTTCCGTCGACGGGATCGAGGTACCAACACGGTGCACCGGGCACGGCGACTCCGCCCATTTCCTCGCCCACTACCGTGTGGCCGGGAAGGCGTGCAGCAATCACTTCGCGGACATAGCGCTCGACGGCGACATCGACTTCCGTGACCAGATCAGCAGGGTGCGCCTTGGTAGAGACCTGGCCGCGATCGGCGTCGCGCATGTACCCGACGGCCCATTCGGCCAGTTCCAACGCGACTTTCCGGGACTCAAGAACCTCGTCTCCGGCCAGTCCCTTGGGAGCCCGGGCCGAAGCCCATACCTGCGGGTCTTCAGCGATGGCGCTTTGCAATAGATCCAGTTGGTTGCTCGTGATCGAATCCACGCCAAGTCCCAATGCCCAGCGTATGGATTCCAAGTCGTCCACGGTCCAGCACGCAACCTTGGCTCCCGCGGCGTGGATCTGTTCGACCATGTGCTTGCTGAGAACCACGTGCTCGGAATTGACGAACTCGGGATTCAGCTCGGCCAGCAGGTCCTCCGGCGGGGCGGTCCGCTTGCTCCAGGGCAGCCAGATCCGGGCATCCTGGTCGAGGGCGCGGATGGTCCGCATGCCGTCCAGGTTCCCGCACCAGGCCACTTCGATGCCGCTTTCGCGTACGACGGCGGCGGCCGCCTCGGCGGGGCCGGGCTCGTCCATGTCAATGAGCAGAGTTGATTGGCTTCCGCGGAAAAGTTCGAGGGCTTCGGAAAGCAGGGGAATTCGTTCCTCCCCGGCGCCCAGTAGCCTGATGCGGTCATAGTCGACGTCTGCCGCTTCGGCGTCGAGGCTCCAGATCCTGAGCAGCGAGGCGTCGTGGAGCAGGATCACCTGTCCGTCCTTCGTTACCCGGACGTCCACTTCCACGAGGTCCGCACCCGCGTCGATGGCTGAGGCGATGGCGGGCAGCGTGTTCTCCAGGTATTTGCTGGAGTCGCCCCGATGGGCCGTGGCACGGGTCCGTTTGGTGTCAATGATGTTGCTCAAAGTGCGGCACCTTTCTCTTCTACCAGGCGTCCGTCCCGGAAGGTCATGGCCTTGCGGATCCCCGCATATGTCTGCTGGCCGGGCTGCATAAGCTCACCGCTGACAAAGCTGCGGAGCTGGGCGTCGGCCCTGCGCACGTACACTTCCTGGAAATGTCCTCGTGGGACAACCCTCTCGACGGTCGCCGGGACCGCACCCGCGAAGGGCGCGTCTGCCAGGATGACGTCCTCGGGTCGGATGCCCAGGATGTCTTCACCGCGGGCGATGAGTCCGTTGTTGAGTGAGCCTTCCACGCGGTTCATGCTGCCGATGAAGGTAGCTACGAACTCGGTTTCCGGGCGGGCATAGAGCGCTTCCGGAGTGCTGTATTGCTCGATCTTGCCCGCATTCATGACCGCGATGCGGTCGGACATGGACATCGCCTCTTCCTGGTCATGCGTGACGATGACTGTGGTGATGCCCAGTTCCTGCTGGATCTTGCGGATGTCTTCGCGCACTTTGACACGCAGTTTCGCGTCCAGGTTGCTCAGGGGTTCGTCCAGGAGCAGGAGCTTCGGCTCCTGGACAAGTGCCCTGGCCAAGGCCACGCGTTGCTGCTCGCCACCGGAAATGCGGGCGGGCTTGGAATCCTTGTGGTGCAAAAGGCTGACCAACTCCAGGACGGCTTCCACCCTGTCCTTGATCTCGGTCTTGGACATCTTGCGGAGCTTCAGCGGGAAGCCGACGTTCTTGGCCACGGTCATGTGGGGCCACAGCGCGTAATTCTGGAAGACCATCGCGCTGGGGCGATTCTCCGCGCCAAGGTGTGAGACCTCCTGGCCCTCCACCTCAATGGAGCCGGAGTCCGGTTCCAGGAAGCCGGCGATCATCCGCAGCGTCGTTGTCTTGCCGCAGCCGGAGGGGCCAAGCAAGGACACCAGCTCGCCCTCTTTCACCGACAGATCGAGGTTGTCGATGATGGTGCGGCCGCCGAGGATCTTGTGGAGGCCACGGATGGTCAGGCCACCGCCAGACGCCGCAGTTCCCGGCTTTGTTGTGCCGGCAAGTGGTTCAGTCAATGGTTCATGAATTGTCATGGGTTCTCTGTCTGACGTTGAGCGCAGGGCGCTATTTAATCTGGAAGCCTTCGGCGAGCTGGCCGCCGAGGATGTGCTTGTGCGCCACGAGCATGAGGGCTACGGAGGGGATGGCCAGCAGGATGGAGAAGACGGCAGCCACCTGGGTGGGGTAGTTCAGCACCAGGCTGTACATCTGGGTTGGCATGGTCATGAAGGCCGGCGCACCCACCAAGTACGTTCCTTGTGCTTCGTCGAAGGACGCCAGGAAGGACATCACGGCCGCGACGATAATCCCAGGCAGGGCCATGGGGAGAGTCACTGAAGCGAACACGCGCAATTTGGAGGCTCCGGCGTCGCGGGCTGCTTCCTCAAGGTTTCGCGGGACGGCAGCGAACGCTGCCGCCGGGATCCACGTCATGAAGACCACCGTGCCGAGCACGTGTACCACCAGGATTCCCAACACGCTGTTCATGAGGTTCAACGCGTAGAAGAGCGCCGCAAGGGTGACGAACAAGCCCATCTTCGGAAAGGCGTTGGTCGCGAACAGGCTGATCAGGAAGAAGCGGCGTCCGGGGAAATCGAAGCGGGCGAAGGCGTAGGCCGCGGGCAAGCAGATGATCGCAGAAACGAGCACCGTCAGCGGGGCGAAGAACAAGGAGTTCTGCACTGCGACGCCGAGCGCGCCGTCGTTGACGACCACCTGCCACCAGCGCAGCGTCCAGTCATCGGGAAGGAGATTGGGGAAGGTCCAGTTACCGGCGAAGGCACGGACGCCCAGCCAGAGCAGGGGCCCCAGGATGAAGACGACCATGAGCACCACGAACAAGCCCACCAAGGCACCGCGGACAATCGAGTCGAGCGTGAGCGGCCGACGGGTGCGGGACGCAGCGCGGGAACCGGTAGTGATAGCCATCAGACTTTCCCCTGTTCCTTGGCGGAACGGAAGTTTGCCCACACATAGAGTGCGGCGATTCCGGAGGCAATCAGGAAGACGGTGAAGGCCATGACCGCGGACTGCTGGGGCTGGTTGAAGGCAGAGAAGTAGTTGGACATGTCCACTCCGAGCATGTTCGGTGAATTGGGCCCGGTGAAGTACGGGACCGTGAACGATCCGATGATTCCGATGGCCGTGAACGTCGTCGCGATGATGATCGGCACTGCCGCCATGGGAACGATTACTGAGACGATCGTGCGCAAGGAGCCGGCACCGGCGTCGCGGGCTGCTTCGATCATGGCGTTCGGCACGGACTGCAGTCCGGAGGAGATCATGAGCACGGAGAAAGGCAGGGACGTCCAGACCGAGCCGATGATGACCGTGACCATGGTGAACGCCCATACGGGGAAGTCAAGCCCGAAGAGGGCAAAGACGCTCCGCAGGAAGCCCGTCCCGGAGTAGAAAGTCAGGATCGCCCACGAGGCGATGACCACCGGGATGAACAGCGGCACGATCGCCAAGCCCGAGAGTAGTCGGGCCATCCGGCCGCCCTTGAGCTTGAGGTAGAGCCCAATGCCCAGGGCCAGGAAGATGACGGTCGCCGTGCTCACCAGGGTCACGATGACGGTGACCAGGAGGTCCCCGAGGAAACGCTTGTTGGTGAACATCTCCTGGTACGCGGCCAGGGTTCCCCACCAGGCGTCTGCCTCGTGCACGTTCTGGCCGATGGTGGCGATGGTGTGGTTCAATCCGCCGGTCAGGCCGATGCTGAAGCCGAAGGCGAGAACGATCGGGAAGCCGACGAAAAGTGCGATCAACAGGATCGGCGGGAGGGCCATGAAGAACCCGACGGCGCGCTGGCCCAGGCGCTTAGGGCGCGTGGCACCAGCCGGCGGAACTGTTTGTTGCAGCTCCGCCGGCTTTTGAAGCGTGGTTGTCACTGGCCGGGAACCTTCTGGTCCCAGAGGTTGTTCAGGTCTTTGCCCATCTGGGAAAAGTAGCTCTGACGCAGGTTGCTGGGGTCCGCGTCCTTGAACTTGTCCTGCACGTCAGCCGGCAGTTTGTCCAGGCTGATGGCCGGGAAACCGGACATCACCTTGATGATCATGGTCTGCGCGTCCGGCGAGAGGACGAAGTTGGCAAGCTTCAGCGCGGCTTCCTGGCGGGGCGAGGCCTTGGGAATGCCGAGGTAGGCAGCACCGCCGGTGAAGGACGGGTTGCTGATCTGGGTGGCCTTCACCGTGGCCGGGATCTGGCCGTTGGCCAAGCCGGTGATGAACTGGTCAGACCACACCGGAGCCATGGAGATCTGTCCCTTGGAGAGCAGGTCAAGGGTCTGCTGGTTGCCGTTGGGGTAGACGCCGCTCTGGAAGACGGACGAGTTGAGGTCCTTCAACGTCGCGAAGCCCTGGTCCCAGTACTTCTCAAGGTCCTTCTCGTAGCCCACTGCCATCTTGGCGCGGGCGTCAGCAGGGACGAACTTGTCCAAGACGGTGGCAACGAATGCCCCGCCGGAGCCTCCCGACTTGGGCGAGTTGTAGGTGAACTTGCCTGGGTTTGCCTTGATCCAGGCCAGCAAATCGTCAAGGGTCTTCGGCGGAGCGGGAACTGTCTTGGTGTCATACGCCAGGAGCACCGCGGAGCCGCGGTAGGGGATGCCGCCCGTGCCGCCGGCCTTGATGACGTTCTGCGGGACACCGTTCAGGGCCGAAATCGTCTGCGAACTCACCGGCGTCAACAGATTGGCCGCGGAAGCGCTGGGAACGAAGCCACCATCCACCAAGTCGAAATCAGGTTCTTTGTTCTGCTCCGTGGCGCTGGTCAGCTTTGCCAGGGTCTGGGCATCGTGCTCGCCGTGCAGATCCAGCGTGACCTTCACGCTGTAGCCGGGGTTGGCCTTCTCGAACGCGGGAACAAGGCTCTTTTCCCACAGGGCCTGGACATTCGTGTCCCCGCTGATGAACACGGTGACCGTCTTGTCCGGGGATGCGCTGGCGCCGTTGTTCTGGGCCGAAGCGGTGCTGCTTTGAGCGCAGCCGGTCACAGCGGTGGCTGCAACAACGGCGACGGCGGCCGCTGCTAGAAAGCGGTTGGTCATGGTGTTCCTTCATCTTGTCTGGAAAAGTCCCCCCAAGTGCAGGAACTACATTCCAAGGGCAAGGTGAAGGTGCGGGTCACGGGTTATGAATCCGGGGTTAACCGGAAACAGAATTCACGCGAATATGTCAGGACATACGAACATCAGTACGAAAACTCGAGCGGCAACGGATCGCCCTATTTGAGGGCTCGTTTCCAATTGATCGTCAGGAACGTGACCAGGACGGCTATCGCCGCGGCCAGGGCCAGGCTGACGGGGCCGGTGCCCCAGTCGAGTCCCCCTCGCCCAGGGGAAACCGCGGTCCAGTCAGAGAAGGATGCCCCCAATGGCCGGGTCAGGATGTACGCGAACCAGAAGGCCGGTATTGCCGCCAGCAGGCGACGCCAGTGGGCCAGTGCAGGGATAACTATGACAACCGCGAACATGATGCCTGAGGCGAGGTAGCCCAAGCCCAGAGTGTAGGCGGTCAGGTCTCCGGTAGCCGTGCCGAGTGCGAAGGTTGTCAGCACCGCAGCCCAGTAGAAGGACTCCCGACGCCGGGTGGTGATGCTGTGGATGGAGAGGGTCTTCTCGCTTCGGTGCCAGAGCAGGAAAACGACGGCGAGCGCCACGGTAAAGAACAGGGTCGACGCCAGGTAGGGGACGCCAAGTCCGACGTGAACGGCGTCCGCAGCCATGGTCCCAAACACACTGACCATCGCAACGGCAGTCCAGTACACCCAGGGGATGTAGCGGCGGACACGGAACTGCAGGACCAACGAAATCACCAATGCGGCGAACCCGAGGCCTAAAGCGATCTCGGGTTCGAATCGGTGGACAAGGAAATCGGACGTCGTTTCTCCCATCCCGGTAGTGAGGATCTTCACTACCCAGAACAGGACGGTGACCTCGGGTACTTTCGAGGCGGAGGCTCGGGAGACGGCGTTTTGCAGTTGATCGCCAACAGCTACGGTGTCCTTGACCCGCGGGCTAGCGGTGAGTTCTTCGGGCATCATGGCCCCCATTGTTCACGGCTTTCCCGAGCGTTTCCCGAATATGACGCGTGGCCCGAATCCTCGTCCGAGTCCCAGCCCCTCGCAAAACTCCCCGATCGATGCTCTGATGAATAGCAAAGTACAGGGATTTCCCGCCGGGGAGCGACCGTGAACAGCGATCTCAAACCGCTGATTCCAAGCCGTCCAGTTACACGGACGACCTTGGTGGTCCTCTGTGGCTTCACCGCGGCATTGTGCTGGTGGATCGCAATAGTCGGAATGATGAACAGCGCAGCCGGTACCGTTGTCCTGACTGTCCCCGTCCTGGCAACCATCGGAACGCTCCTAGCCGCACGGCACAAAGGCCATGCTCGAAAAACCTAGCCGCGCAAACCTCAAGACTGAAAGGCTTTTCTAGTAAAGCGGGGTCCCGTCTTCCTCTATTTTGAAGCTGTGGATGACCTTGTTCGTGCTGGTGTCGATAATGACGATTGAATGCTTGGGCCAAGCCGGGTCCGGGACCACTGTGTAGTTGATGGGCGTGCTTTTGGTGGTGCGGTTGTACCCGTCGATGACCGCATTAGTATCGGTGTTGATTTGAACGGTTTCCACAGGCAGCCCTGCCACATTGCCGTCGGCGGGGGTGCCATTCCACCAGCCTTCGTAACCACTGATTTTTGTCGGAGTGGTGGGTTTGTTGTTAGGGGCGCCGTGCGCGTCGACGGCGAAGCTGTCTTCTATGGAGTTCGTGGAAGGATCCATGACGAGGACGACGCTTTTCGCCCATTTCGGGCTTTGAAGGAACTCCAGGTTCTTCGCACTCAGCGCGGCGGGAGATCCGACGGTTTGGACCACCTGGTTCGTGCTGGTGCTGTAGAGGACGAGGTTCGTGGGCTGGCCGGGCAGGGGCGCTTGATCCCACCAGCCGACATAGCCACCGGCAGTGTAGGAGATGCGCCCGGCTGTCTTCGTCCGATCCATTCCGGAAACGTCCAGGGGTGTCAGGGTTTCACTGGCGCACCCGGTCAGGACCAGGGCCAGGAGAGTCATCATCGCGGCGCCGGTAAGAAGAGAGTTCACTTGCCGGTCCAATACAGGCCCTTCAGGTAGGGGGTTGAGCAGTGGTCCGGCGCCCCGAGCTCGGGAGAATACGGGCGGTAGAGAAGGACGATGTTGTCTTCCCTATAGACCTCGGTGAATCCATGGTCCTGCTTGAATCGAAGGCCCGTGAAGGGCGTGAAGTTGCCGTCCCCGCCGCCTCCGGTGTTGTTTTGATCGAAGTCGATGACCGCCCAACTGGCGTAATCCACTTGCCTGCCAACCAAGCCCACAACGGTGCGGTTGGTCAAATGGGGAACCAACCGGTCGTCGGCTTCAACGCAGACACCCGAAGGGATCATGTTCACGATCCTCTGCTGGGCAACCATGTGTGCCGTGTAGTGGAAAGCATCACCCGTCACGAGCTTGTTCAACGGGAAGACGGCCGGTACAAAGGCAATCCCTGCGGCGACGGTGACCGCAAAAAATCCCGGCACCCAGATCCGAACGGATCTCAGCTTGGGGAAACGGTTCATGAGCTTGAACAACATATCCACGGCGGCCATGACCAGCACGGGAGCCAGTATCGCGTTGTACTGGAATCCTGTTGTCCAGGTCCCGGGCCTGTCGCTGAGCAGCCGGCTCAAAAGGATGGGGGCTGCCAGAAGGACATAGACGGACCCGAGCGGCAGAAGTCCCAGGGGCAGGAACAGGGAGGCCCACAGGAGCTGTTTGGTGTCGTGGTCGAAGAGGATGGCCAGGGTCTTCAAAGGGTGGGAGACGATGAAGATGATGGCAGCGCCCATGGTGGGGCCAAGCCCTGAATACACCCAGTAGCCGAAGTTGCCCGAGAGGTTGAAGTGCGGGATGACCTTGCCTGTAACCACCAGATAGGCGGCCATCCCGACCAAGAACAGGGTGATGGCGAGTTTCCATCGGCGTCGCAACAGGAGGACAAAGGCGATCGCCATGACGACGAACCCCATGTCCTCGCGCACCCCCAGCAGTGCCACCGACAGCACAGTGACGGCAATGTAGCTGCGCCGGTCCAACGCATAGATGATCCAAGCGACAAGGGGCACGCCGAAGGCGATCTCATGAAAGTCAAAGTCCACCAGGCCCTGTATTGGCCACCAGAAAATGTACCCCGCAGAAACAAGGAACGCCGGCCAATGTCCCAGCCGCGCCTGGCTGAATAGATAGACCGGGTACACGGACGCGGTCATCAGCAGGGCCAGCGCAATGCCCAGCATCCGGGGATCGTTCCAGATCCAGTACAAAGGCGCCAAGGAAGCGATGATCGGGTGGAAGTGGTCCCCGAAGATGTTGTAACCCAGACCCTTGATCTCGCTGAAGGGAGTCATGAACGCCGAATATTGGCGCACCACCTGGTCGAAAATTCCCAGGTCATAGCCGGCGGACTGGAACCGACTGAACCGCAGCAGCGAGACAGTTGAGTACACGACCGCAGCGACGGCAGCCAGCGCCGTGACCCACCGCAGTTCGCGTCCAAATGGTGTCCGGAACAAGTCGCCCACGCGTGGCCACAGCGAAGGTTGGTCTGCAAGTGCGGCTCTGCCGGCCGTTCGTCTTTGTGCAACATCCAGTGCCAAGTGAATCCCCCTAATTCAACCTCCAAAGACTACCCGGGTGCCGCGGCCCAACACGGCAACGAATACCCAGGCAGCCCCGCTCGATTCGCGGGATAATGGAACTATGGCCGATCAGGATCAGGATCCTTGGGATGAGTTCGACAGGCTCAAGCCCGCGGGACACGATCGCGTCCAGGGCTACCCCGGAGGAGAACCTTTGGGCTTTGGCTTCCAGACGGGCGTGCGGAGCGCAAGAGTGGCCTTCGGTTTCGCCGTCTACGCGCTGGTCCTCGGAACCGTGCTCGTCCTCGTCGGGATCATCGACTTTATCGGCACGGGCGACTTGCTGTGGCTGGGATTGATGGTGCTCATCGAGGCAGCCTTCATCTATGGCTTCATCCAACTGGCGCACCAAGCGCGCAACCGGCGCTCGACTTAGACCATCCTGTTGCCGAAGGGCTACAGCCCCTCCGCGATCCGCTTGATCGCGGTCAGGCGGCGGTCCCACTCTGCGCCGATGCGATCGAGGCTGCGTGCCGTTTCGCTCAGCTGCGAGCCGAGCACCCTGTAGCGCAACTCGCGGCCCACGCGCACCGATTCAACGAGTCCGGCCTCCTGCAGCACGGCGAGGTGCTTGGCGATCGCTTGTCGGGTGACCGGGAGCCGCCCGGCGAGGGCCGACGCCGATGCGTCGCCCTCGCCGAGGGCAGCCAGGATGCTCCACCTCGTCTCGTCGCCGAGCGCGGCGAACACTGGAACCAGGGTGCTCGTGGTCACGACCCACCCTCGACATAAGCGGCCAGTTCGTCCAACTCCGAGTCCCAGCCCTGGCGGTGGCTCTCCATGTTGGACGCCGGATCGCTGGTCGTGTCGAAGCCGGTCTCGACGACGGTGAGCTGGGTTCCGCCGTCGAGCGCTTCAAGGGTGAAGCGGAACACGGTCGAGTGGTCATGGTCGACCTCCGCCGGCTGGGTGCCGCGCGCGTCGTCGTTGCTCCAGCGGTAGGTGATCATTCGGGGTGGGTCGAGCTCCTCGATCAGCACCGGGAAGGCGCCGTACCCTTCGAAAGAAAAGACACCGCTGGCGCCGACGGCGACCTCGTCAAGGACGGCAGTCTGTCCAAACCAGTGCGCGATGTGCTCGGCCTCGGTGATCGCGGCCCAAACCTTCTCGATTGGTGCGGCGATGGTGATAGTGCGCCTCACAGTGAATTCGCCGGCATCGACGACTGAGGCCTGGTTTGCAGTCATAGTCATGATTCTGTTCCTTTCAGTCAGTTACTGCAACTACATGGTTGCACCAACTTTTCGAAAGAGCAACCCCTAGGTTGCAGATCGGACTTCTCAACCCTTGCGGGGCAAGTACGTATTCACCGGGCGCCCTGTCGAACCGTAGGCCAAATGCAGGTCAACGAGTCCCTTGCGTTCGAGTTCGCTGAGGTAGCGCTGGGCCGTGGGGCGGCTGATGCCGACGCTGCCCGCAATCTCCGAGGCACCCAAGGGCTCCGTGGAGTGAACCACCATGTCGAGGACTTTTTGCATGGTGGGTGGCAGGCGCCGGGGTCCTTTGGCAGGGGGAGCCGTCCGGCGCAGGCTGAAGAGCTGGTCCACGGTTGCCTGGTCGGCCATGGTCCGGGACTCCGCCTCTTGCCGCCAGCGCCGATAGGCCTCCAGCTGGGTTTGCAGCTGCTCGAAGCCAAATGGCTTGACGAGGTAGTACACCGCTCCCCCGCGCATGGCGGCCCGTACGGTCTCAAGGTCCCGGGCGGCCGTGATCATGACGGCGTCGAGCTTTTCGCCGGCTCCCTGAAGGGACCGCAGCAAGCTGATGCCGTCTTCATCGGGAAGGTAGACATCGAGGAGAAGCAGGTCTGGTTTGAGCCGTTGCACGGCTTCCCTGGCTTCCGCCGCGGTGTGGGCCTCGCCGACGCATTCGTACCCCTCGATTTTGGCCACGCGGCTGGCGTGGATGCGCGCTACGCGGAAGTCGTCGTCGACTACCAAGGTGCGGATCATTCGATTGATTTTCCTGTCATGACCGGGGTTTCGGATTCCATGTGTGGTTCCGGCAACCAGATTTCAAAGCGTCCCCCTGGACCCGGGAAAACATCCATGGTGCCTCCTGCACGGTGAACGATCCGGCTCACCAGCGCAAGGCCTATCCCACGACGCATTCCTGGCCGTGGTTCCTTGGTGGTGAATCCATCGGCGGTGATCGTGCCCACCAATTCTGCCGGAACACCGGGCCCATTGTCGGTCACGCAGATGAAAATGCCCGAGGAATCGTCCAGCTGGATAGTCACCTCACGGGGCGCGGGTTGCTCGGAGAGGATCTCGACGGCGTTGTCCAGGAGGTTCCCGACGATCGTCAGCAGCGCTTGCGTTTCGAGGAACGGTTGGCGCAGTTGCGAGTCGTCAGTCACCGATATCCCGACGTCCTGCTCAGCAGCCACGGTGATTTTCGCGAGCAACAATGCCGCGAGCTCCGGCGGCTCGATCCGCGAGCGCAGTCCTTCGCCAAGCGAGCGCGAGGTGTCCGAAATCCGCGATACGAAATTCCGCGCCTGGTCCACATCTCCGAGTTCCAGGAGTCCGTCCACCACGTGGAGACGGTTCGCGTACTCATGCTCCTGGGCGCGCAAGGCCTCCATCAGGCCCTCGACGGAGCGAAGGTCGCGCACCAGGCCCTCAACCTCGGTGCGGTCGCGCAGCGTGACCACCGAGCCTATGCTCCTTCCGGCCAAGGCAACGGACATGCGGTTCACCACCAGCAGGGCGTCCTCGGTGATCACAATCTGGTCGGTTCCGCTGATCTGGCCGGTCAGCAGGGAACGAAGCCTCCCGACGGGCAGAAGATCCTCGATCTTCTCTCCCAGCACGTTTTCTTCCAGGTGCAGCAGGGAGCGCGCCTCGGAGTTGATGACGGTGACCCGGCCGTCGTCGTCGAAGCCGATCATCGCTTCGCGGATGCCGTGCAGCAGGGCCTCGCGCTCTTGCAAAAGGGACGCAATCTCGACCGGTTCGAGATCGAAGGTGACCCGCTTGATCCTCCGCGCCAGCAGGGCCGAACCCATGGCGCTGATCACGAGCACTACGGCTGAATAGCCGGCAATCAGCAACACCTGTTTGGCGAGCTCGCTGCTTTCCGTGGTCTCCAGGATTCCCACCGAGACCTGCCCGACGACGGTCCCGTCCGCCGCGCGCACCGGAGCCTTGGCGTTGACTGAGTCGCCGAGGCTGCCTTTGTCGATTCCAACATGGGTCTGCCCGTCAAGGACAGCCACGGGTTCTTCCAGGGTCTGTCCAATGAGTTCTGGATTCGGGTGGGAGAACCGGACACCTTTCCGGTCGGTGACGACGACGTAGTCCGGCTGCGCCTGGGACTGGACCTTTGTCGCAATCGCCTGAATCGAGTGCGTGGGATCTCCGTTCCCCAGCGACGTCACGATTTCCGGCATTTGCGCCACCGTCGTGGCGATCCCCAACGCCCGGAGCCGGTACTGGTCTTCGAGGGTCTGGTTGCTGATCTGGGTGTAGAGAAGCGCGCCCAAAGTGACTGTCACAAAGAGGATGCAGAGCAACCACACCAGGATCTGGGAGGCAAGGGGCCGCGCCTTCCAGCGCGCACTTAAAAATCGCAAGCCACGCAACTCCGGATGCACTGCCAACCTCTTCCTACTCTCCCAGTAGCTTATGTGACAAAGTTCACGACCACTACGGCTCAGCCCCGCACCGGCACCTTGGCGTGCCACGAGGTGTGTTTCTCGTAGACATGCGCGATGCGCAAAAGATCTGCCTCCGCGTATTCCCGTCCCAGGAAATGCATCCCCACCGGTTGTCCCCCGGCAAATCCGCAAGGGATACTCAGCCCGGGCATTCCGGTGAGGTTGGCCGGCGAAAGCATCATGAGCGCACTGGAGAGGGAGTCCTTCCCCGTTGAACCGGTGAGCGAATGGGACATGTCCGCTTCGATCGGCGCGATGGATGGCAGGGTCGGGGACACCAAGGCCTGGACCCCTGCGTTGTCCATCGCGGTCCGCAGGGAAGTGCGAAGATACGAGCGCACTCGACGTGCCAGCCGGACATCCTCGCGCGGCACCAAGGCACCGGTTTCGATCATCACGCGGGTGCCTGAAAGATACTTGTCCGCGCTTTTGGCCAGCAGCTCGCGATGGTGTTCGACCGATTCGGACAGCGAAATCGCCAAGCTCGCCGGCAGGGCCATCTTCAGTTCAGGGAGGGACAGTTCGACAACCTCCACGCCCAGCTCCTGCAACGCAAGCACAGCCCGCTCGAGGACAGCAACCACTTCCGGTGTGACCTCCCACTCGGCCCAGGCGCCACGATCCACCGCGACGCGGGTCAGGGCGGGCATCGCCTCGGGGAGCACCATCTCCCGTAGCCGAGCCGCCGCCTCCGGGGCGACCATACCTTGGAGCATCGCCGCGCAATCCGCCACGCTTCGAGTGATCGGACCGATGTGGTCGAGGGTATGGCTGACATTGAGCACGCCTGATCCGTCCACCAGTCCGGACGTCGCTTTGAGGCCCACCAGCCCGTTCACCGATGCCGGGTTCCGCACTGATCCACCGGTATCCGTGCCCAGCGCGCCCGGCGCGCTCCCGACCGCCACGGCCACTCCCGAACCGATGCTGGAACCGCCCGCGTATCGCTCGGCTCCCCAGGGATTTTTCGACGGCGGGGTCCCCTGCCCGAAGGCGAACTCATGGGTCACCGTCTTGCCCAGGATCACTGCCCCGTTCCGCCGCAGGTGCCGGACCACGCCGGCGTCGTCGGAAGCAACGCGGCCCCTGAGCGCCAAGGACCCGCCTTCAGCAGGCATTCCCTGCACGTCGATGACGTCCTTCACGCCGAGCGGAATACCGTGGAGCGGTCCGAGGAACTCGCCGCGCGCCGCCCTATTGTCCGCGGCGCGCGCCTCGTTTCGAGCGCCGCGCCGGTCGACGTACGCCCACGCATGCACTGAATCTTCTGTGGCTTCGAGCCGCCCGATGACGGATTCCACGAGTTCGGCTGCGGAGAGTTCGCCGCGGCGCAAGAGCCCGGACACTTCGGCAATTCCGAATTCCCATGCTTCAGTCATTCACGCCACCTCCCGGGGCTTCCTGCAAAGGTTGGGGGTCGAAATCGGCCCTCAACGCGGCCATGCCGCGCTGAAAGTCATTGAATGAGCGTTCGACGGCGGCAGCGTCCTCCTGCTGGATGGTCTCGCCAACCAGCTCGATGAGTCGCGCGCGCTGCCCCGGAGTCAGCTGCCCGCTCACCGGCGCGCCGCCGGAGTCAGCCGACCATCCCGCACCACGCAGACGCCACCGACGAACACGAAGCGCACGTCCCTGAAGTCTTCGGCGCTGGCCACTACGACGTCGGCATCCCGCCCCGCCTCGATCCGCCCACCGTTCGGTGCAATCCCCGGAATCAGCCCGGTCACTGCCGACGTCGCCATGGCCACTGCCCCGGCCAAGGATCGATAGCGGTGCTCGGCGACATCCTGCACGGCCGAGATCAATTCATCGTGATGGCCCTCGTGGCCGTAGTCGGTGGCGAGGACGTCCACGAGCCCGGGCTCCTTCAGCAGAACATCCCAATGCTCCCGCGTGGTCACGGTCTGTTTGCGGTGCAGGAGATCGAAAACGGAAACTTCGGCTGACCAGCCGTGGTCCCTGCCGAGCTTGGCCAGCGCCAGTGCCTCCGCTGGGGTGTGCGAGGGGTGGTTGGCGTGGGAGGCAATGACGCTCGCCTTGGCACTGGGTGTCTTCGCGCCGCGTGTCCCGTCCATGAGTTCTCGCATGACCCGTGCTGTCGCGGCTGCGCTGTGCAGGATCGCCGGCACGCCATAACGCGCCGCGGCCTGAACGCCTTCCCGGATGCCGTTGAGTGCCGGCTCGATGGAGGGCAACACGGAATCCGCGATGATCTTCCTCAATTCAGCGAGGTCGATTTGTCCTTCCAAGCCTGCCTCAGCGGCCGCGGCGCCCAGTTCGGCCATGTCGCAAGCGTCCGGGTCGATGAACCGGCCAAGCACGGCTTCCTTCATTCGCCGGGCCTGCGCCGAGTGCACCCGCACGCCGCTCGCCCTTTCGATGGCGCGCGGGATGTAGCTCAGATCCTGCCCTCCCCCGCCGAGGGTCTGCCCGCCGCCGAGCTCACCGATCGCGATCGCGCCGTCGTTGAGCATCTTCTCCACGGTGCTGTGGCCGGACTGCGCGGGCAGTCCCCTGCCGTCAGCCATTCGTGCGGCCCGCTCAGCCTCGGGCAAGTACGTTGTGGCTCCCCGGACATGGACCGCATGGCGCCGGTCCGCTTCCCGGACGTGGTCCATGGTGCAAAAGCCGCAAAGGTTCAGCACTGTGGTGGTTCCCGCAAGAAGGTGCCGGTCAAGATTCGCCAGCCATTCGTCGTCGGGCAGCGCGGGGGCGCCGCTGGGCATGAGCGGGCCGGGAGTCACCCCGTGGACGTGGCTATTAATGAGGCCAGGCATCACGACGCATCCGCTCGCGTCGATCACCTCGCCGTCGAAGGCTTGATCGCGATCCCAACGCTCGAGAACGTCGGCGACGCGCCCGTGGCGCAGGATGACCGCTCCTGATTCGACCACCATATTGCCCGTGCCTGGCACTACGGTGCCACCGTGGATGAGCGTAGACATTCGACTCCCTATCGATTACGTTCATGATATCGAAGTATCTTCACTATAACCACAGATAAAAGCCGCAGAGGAGATTCCATAGTGTCCGTCCCCTCCACCACCCGAGATTTCGTTGGCTACGGCGAGGATCCACCGGAGTTCCGTTGGCCTGGAGGCGCACGCGTCGCCGTGTCCCTGGTGATCAATGTCGAAGACGGCGCTGAGCGCAGCATCGCACGCGGAGGCCCCGCGGACGATCTCGGAGCGCATTGGATCAAGCACCCCGCCCACCCCGCGGTCCGGAATCTCACGCTGGAATCGGCTTTCGAGTACGGATCCAGGGCAGGCATCTGGCGCGTTTTGCGCATTCTGAGGCGCCACAACGCGAGGGCAACAGCTTTCTGCTGTGCCACGGCACTCGAGCAAAACGAGCAAATCTCGGCGGCACTCGTCAGGGATGGCCACGAAATTGCCGACCACGGTTACAACTGGGACACCCACGCCGGGCTTGCTCCGGACGAGGAACGCGCGCTCATTACTGCGTCCCGCGACTCCATCGCCAGGAGCACAGGCGTTCCGCCCACCAGCTGGTACTCCCGCGACGGACTCAACCCGGGTACGCGGGACATTCTCGCCGCCGCTGGATTCATGTATGAGTCCAATAGCTTCAATGATGATTTGCCACATTTTGGAACGGGGACGGAGGGAACTGAGAGCAACGGGACAGCATTGCCCGTGTTGCCCTACGCCGGGGACACCAACGACTCGGGCCTCTTCAGGCAGTTCCCGACGGCCACCGCATTCGCCCGCCAATTGTGCGGCGCGCTGGACATGATGCTTACTGACAGCCGGTCCGGCCCGTCCGTCATGAACGTGGGCCTCCACCCGCGCCTCATTGGCCGGCCCGCCTACGCAGCTGCCCTGGACGCGTTCCTGTCCCACGCGAGCAAGAATTCCGCGTGGATTGCGACGCGTTCGCAGATCATCGAAGCTTGGCTGGTGAATACCCGCCCTAAGCGGTAGCGAGGAGCGCGCCCCATCCCGGGATCGGGCGCGCGGTTCCGGCCAGTCGGAGGAGATGCCACAGCGTGGCCGTTGCGCTGTCGACGACAGGCACCCCGAACTCGGATTCGAATCCGGCCGCCAGATACGCCGAACGAAGGTTCGTCCCGATACAGACCACCGCGTCGACGTCGGAGCCAAAGGCGGGCTTCATCAGCGCGCCGATATCCGCGGCGGACATTCGCGAAATTTCCGGATTGGACATCGACGTCGCGGGCACCGAGGAACGGACTACGTCCAGGCCGCTGGCCGCGTACTCACGTTCAATGAGCGCCATAATGATTTCCGGGCCGGGAAAAACGACGGCGACCCGGCCGGCGTCGAGCGCCTCCAGGGCGGCCACAAGCGCCAGGGATGCGGTGGTCGCCGGCGCGCCGGTGGCCTCCGTCAAAGATTCGGCGAGCGCCCGGTCGCCTTCGAGGCCGGTCCAGGAACCCGACGTTCCGTGGAACGCGATGGCATCCAGCTCAGCATCACTGAGCAGCGACGGCGCGTCGCCGAGAACCTTGGCGTCGATGCGGTCATCGAGGTCCGCCGGGAGCCGGAAACGGCTGTAGTGGACCCCGACGTCCGGCGATCCGGCCAGGATGTCAGCTGTCAGGGACTCCGCGTTGGAGTTCGACGACGGCACGAGCATCCCCAAGCGGGAAGAGGGGCCAGGCGGACGGCTCGTCAATGGGACTTACCCAGCGACGGCGGCGTCGAGATCGCCACCATGACCGCGGCGGTATCCGTGAGGTTGCTCCACCAATGCGGCAGGGTTGCGTCATAGGTCAGGCTGTCGCCCTCGCCCAAGGTGAATTCCTGCCCGCCGACACTCGCAACGAGCGTGCCGGTCTGGACCACAACACATTCCTCACCCTCGTGGGAGTGCGGAACCTCTGCGCCGTCGAAATGCGCAGGGATAGTCATGTTGATGACGCCAAGCTTCCGGTCCGCATCGGGCACGATCAGTTCCATGACGATTCCCTGGGAAGGAATTTCAATGCGGCGGCGATCGGCTCGGCGCACCAGCATGTGGTTCTGCGTCTCGCTGGGATCGGTGAACATGCTCGCCAGCGGCACACCGAGGGAATTGGCCAGGCGAAGGAGCGTGGCGAATGACGGATTACCGATGCCGCGCTCGATCTGGCTGATCAGTCCGGCGCTCACACCGGCCCGGTCCGCCAATTCCTCAACGGTGAATCGCCCGGCACGCTGTTCCTTGAGCATGGCGCCCAAGTGGGTGATCCACAGGTTGCGGTGCAGAGTGTCATCGTCCTCGACTTTAACAACTTCCGTGCTTCCCAATACAGCTCCTCAGTGTTCCAGCACTCATCAGTATATCGAAGACTCGTCAACTAAACGAAGAATCCGGGTAGGATCCTCCGGCGTCGAGCCTGCCTTCATCGTCACAGCATGCCAGCATCGGCATCGCTGCAGAAGAACCACGCTGCTCAATTTCACAGGGAGTCACACCTCTTCCAGCGCGTCTCCGGAGCGACGGCATCAGCCAGCTGCGCGATCATCGAGGCGAGCTCCCGCTCCCAGTACACCGCGGCACGATCGGCACCCCGGGCGTGGACATCCCCGGCACTGGCAATGTCGGCTGCGGGAAGGCCCACGCTTTGGCCGGCAGCTCCGAGGACGTCGACGACGCGCTGGACGGATTCCTCAAGCGCGGGCGCACCGGGCCTCCCCTGCTTCAGCAGTTCGGCGGCAAGGTCCGTGGGGCCCACCCAGCCGCCGTCGAAACACTCCAAAGCCACGAAGTCTTCGACGGCGTCGACGGCTTCCACCGTCTCAAAAAGCACCGTCAGCCGGGGCTCCAGCGAATAGTCCGCCCCGAACGCCGATGCGAACGAAGCCTGTTTTGGCCGGGACCCATAAGGGCCAAACCTCGTCGCCCGGTAGGCCCGTTCAAGTTCTTTCGGATGCCGCACCCTGGGGAGCACAATCTCGTCCACGCCTGTATTGGCGAAGGCTACCAAGGTCATGTCATCAAGGTCAGGGACACGGACGGCGACCCGGGTATTGGCGCCTGACAGCCGTTGGGCCGCGTCCGCGCACTGCTGCAGCGTCAAGGTTGTCTGTTCTGCGTCGAGGACCACGAAATCCAGGTTCCGGTAGGCGACCACGGACAACAGCGTGGGGGTCGGCTCGGCCGTGATGAGTCCGACCTGCCGGACCAGCGAAGACGTTGCCATCACTCGTCCGCCACGAACTGCCAGTCGGCGGGCTTGCTGACCCCGACAACCAGGTTGACGTCTTCGTCGCCGTCGTTGGTGATGCCATGGGTGGTGCCCCGGGGAATGTAGATGCCATCGCCAGGCTTGGCCCGGTAATCCGTGTCGCCCAGATGGACGAGGGGCTCGCCCGAAATAACCACGTAGAACTCGGAGGCATCGGGATGATGATGGCAGAGGTGATGTTGCCCGGGGAGAATCCTGCCCCAGCTGACGCACAGGTCGTCGGATCCGCTCAGCTCACGTGAGATGAGCGTGGAGACGAGGCCTTGGTCCCTTTGTCCGCGAAGTCCCGTCTTCTCCAGCGCGGTGAAGCCCTGCTCATTGACGTTATGGACCAAGCGCGAAATATCCGTGGCCATTGGAGTCCTTCCTCCCGGCATTGACGTAGTCACGCGCGGCCTTCGTAAGCTGCTTCGAGTTGGCCGGCAGCAGGCGGGTTCGCGATCCACCACCGGGCAATTTCCTCCCTCGTGGCGAACCAAACGTCGTTCCTTGCAAGGGCATACTCCAGGAAGCGCCTAACCCCCAAGGCGACGCTGGGCCGCCCACCGATGCGCAAGTGCACTCCAACGGACATCATCCTGGGAACGGTTTCCCCTTCGATCAGAAGGCAGTCGAGGCTATCCTTCAGTACATTGAAGAAGTCATCCGCTGTCCCGAGGCTTCCGGGGCCCCAAAACCTCGCGTCGTTCGTGTCGCCCGAGTAGGGCACCACAAGATGGCGGGATTCTCCGGCGGAGACGAAATACGGCAGGTCATCCGCATAGGAATTCGAGTCATAGAGAAAGCCCTCGTCCTTGAGGATCGCACGGGTGTTCTCAGTGATTCCTTCGCGGACGTACCAACCCACCGGCCGAACACCCGAGACTCCCTCGATCGCCGCGACGCAGGCCCTGATTTCGGCCAGTTCCTCTGCCGGAGTCATTCCGACAGTTCCCCGCCATTTGTAGCCGTGCGCGCAAATCTCGTGCCCGTCGCGAACGATCGCCTGGGCGGCCTCCGGGTTCCGTTCCAGGGCTACACCGCAAGCCATGAAGGTCGCGGGCACGTTGTAGTCCCGGAGCAAACCCAGAAAGCGCCAGATACCTACCCTGCTGCCGTACTCGAAAAAGGATTCCTTCATCAAGCTCCGCCGGGCCGGATCTGAAGACCAGCCACCGAAAATTGTGACGTCTTCATCGCTTTCGTCACCGGCTTCTATGGAGCTCTCCGCGCCTTCCTCGTAGTTGATGACCATGGAGATGGCCACCTTGGCACCATTTGGCCAAGTCACGACCGGGGGGTTTTCCCCGTATCCAATGAGGTCTCGCATTGACTCTCTCCTTGCCGTTCGTCGCTATCAATCGAAGCGTCGCATTCTTTCATTATATTGAATTGAACTTCACTATACAATCAGTGGCCTTCCGCAAAGACCTTCCTGTGCGCGGCCAGTGACGTCCTGAGCATTCCGTCGACGTCGTCGATCACGTTGCCGTGGGCCGGGCCGATCAGCTTCGTGGGAAGCGTGTCCAGTACGGCTTCTATGCCGCCGAAGGCATCACTGACGTCCACAAACTTCGTCCAGTAGAGAGCCCGCCCAGTGCCATACGCCGCTTGCTCCACGGTGGGAGGTTCCGGCATCTCGCCGGACAACAGGCGGCACTGGCCGGGAAGGTGGACCGGTTCGTCGTCGTCCTCTGCCGCTGCGCCATCCCCGCCCGCTGCGGGGACATCGTGGATAAAGGAGAAGCCGTCCGAAACAAACATCATCCTGGCGCCGTCGTCGTGGCCCCATAGCGTGTTCTCCAGGTCCCGGATGAAAGCCGGAAGGAAGCGGAACTCCCGATCGCCAAGATCGATCCGGCTTCCCGCCGCCTGGGTCCTGAACCTGGAGCGGTACTCGGGGAAATGCAGATGGTAGTCGCGGACATCCCCCACCACGAGCGCTTCGGGATACTTGTCCAGCAGGGCGGGCAAGTTCCCGGCGTGCGGGATTTCGGGATGGGTCGGGAAGACATAATCCAGGGGGCGTTCGCCGAGAACCAACTCCAGCTGGGCGAGAAGGAGGGCACGGTGAGCCGGATCCCCGGTGTCTACCAAAAGCGCTGCCTTGGAGCCCACCACCAGATAGGACGAGACGTGATAGTGGACTTCCTGCCCCTGGGCGTTGGCCGAAAGGCAGCCGCCCAGCCAGTAGGTTCCGTCGGCAAGCCATCGGAGTTCGACTGCATCGTGCTTCACTGGATTCTCATTCACTGGATACCCATCTCCTCGATTGCCCGCGCCAGCTCGCCTGCCTGCTCAAGGCACATGTCTGTGCCGATAAAGGGAGTTCCGTAGCCGGGGCCGACGGCGCGGACATCGCGGTCCCGGAAGATGTCGCCAACGTTCCTCGCGATCGGCCTGGTATCCGCCCCGGTGAACCAGCGGAATTTCCGGAGCCCCTCGCGCGTCTCCGGGGCGGCACTCCCGCCGTGCGTGAACGCATCCGAGGTCAGCAGCCCGCCCGATTCCGGATCGAAAACCCAGAGCGTCGGCAGGAGCCGGAGGAGCGGTGAAACGAGTTCGACGACGACGCCGTCCAGCACTTCCACACGCATCGATGTTCCGGGATCCACGGCAATCCGCTTGGATTCGGCCTTCGAACGAGGCACAGTGATTCCGCCCGTGTACCAAACGGAGTCAACGGTGAAATGCTCCTCGATGGCCGGGATGTTGAGGCAGCATTCCATTTCAGTACGGGTGAGGACAATGGATAGCGGCTCTCCGGGTGACATCAACCGGCCGAGCTGTTCGATGATGTCCGCCCGATGAAGGCGAATCCCGGTGTCCACCAGCACTGAACCGGAAGGGCCCTTGAGCAAGTAGCAGTTCACCGCTTGCGTACGCCGCACGCCAGGCGGGCACCAGCTCACGCGCTCATCCAGTTCGATGTCCCCGCCGAGCCGGTGGATCCGGCCGCTCAGCAAACTGCTCATTTTCACTCCTTCCCTTGGATCCGGATGGCTCAGGAGGTGCTGGCTGTCTCCCAGACAGCAATTGCTTCATCGAGGGTGCAGACGTCGTGCCGGGCCCGCATGACGGTCAACGCGGCGTCGTGCACCACCGTGTCGTAGGCTCCCACCGCATCCTCGAGCAGCACGGCATAGAAGTCGTTGTGCACGGCGTCGCGCAGGGTTGCTTCCACGCAGCCACCGGTGGAAACGCCCACGAACGCCACCGACTCAATCCCTTGGCTGCGCAGCAGCAAGGCAAGTTCTGTGGCGATGAAGGCGCTGGGGCGTCGCTTGGTGATCACGACTTCCCCGTCTTCGGGCATGCAGGGTTCGCAAAATTCCGTCGCGGGGTCCCCTTTGGTACTGAGCTTGCCGAGGTCGATGGGGCGGCCGTTCGCCGCGGTATAAAGGGCGCGCAGCCACGCCGCCGGCGAGCTTGCCCCGTCAGGGAGGTTCTCGACGCGAATGTGGAAAACCGGCACCCCGTTGGCACGTGCCGCGTCGATGGCGCGACCGCACTTTTCGACGACGGACGGCATCATGGTCATGTCATGCCCGGAATCCCCAATCGCGCCACCGTGCGAAACAGCTCCTACCTGCATGTCGATGACAACCAAGGCAGTGGTGGCAGGATCGAGCAGTTCCTGGAGGGTGTCGCGGACGGGTTTGCCGCAGATTTCAATCATGGTCTTCTTCCTTCACGGGGATGGGGTCACAGGGATTCTGGGGTCGGGTGAGTTCTGGCCGGCGGTCGCGCCGCCGGCCAGAACTACGTGCTTCACAGGGTTTGCTACTTGCCCAGACCGGCGAAATAGACCTGGTCGTTCGTGAGCGGTACCGCCCCTGTCAGGGTGTCCTGCTTGACGATCAGGTTCCGGACCTGCACTAGCGAGAGAATCGGGGCTCCCTGGTCCACCAATCCAGCCATCTTCTTGAGCAGGGCTGTCCGCTGGTCCGTGTTCGTGCTCGGGGTGGCGGCCAGCTGAGTCCGAGTGGCATCGAATTCAGGATTGGACCATCCGGTGCTGTTGCTCGGAGCCCCGGTGGAGTAGAACGCGTAGGTGTAGAACGCGGGATCGGCGATGACGATCGGCTCGGAGTACAGGACGGCTTGGAAGCGGCCGTCGATGAGCGCTGAGGAGAAGTCGGTCGGGCTCGCCACGTTCAACAGCTGCACGGTGATACCGACCTTCGCCAGCATGGATTGGATGAGGACGGCTGAACTCTTCGCGACTGGGCCCGGGCGGCTGACGCTGTAGCTAAGCGTCAGGGGGAACCCGTTCGGGTACTGGGTCTGCGCGAGCAGCTTCTTGGCCGCCTCGGGGTCGTACTTGTAGGTGGGCGAATCCTTCACCGTGGGAAAGATCGAGCCCGCCGGGTCCGCGAGGCCGGCGTAGGCGCCCTTGGCCAGGGCGGCGCGGTCGATCGCCATGGAAACTGCCTGGCGAACCTTCTCATCTGCCAGAGGACCGGTCTTCGTGTTGAACATCATGGTGTCACGGGTCTGGCTAGTGCACTTGAGAACACTGACTCCACTGACACCGGTCATGGAGCTGTATTGGTCATATTCGAAGCCGTTGGCAATCTGGGCCTCGCCGGTCTTCACCAATTGGGTCCGGGTCGCGGTGTCGGGAACAGCCTTGACCACAACCCGCTTTACCGAGCCTCGATCGCCTCCCCAGTTCGGGTCCGCGGTCACCGTCAGGGACGTGCCGGGGGTAAACTCCTCAAGCTTCCAACCGCTGTAGTCGGCCAGGTTCTTAGAGAGCCACTTGTTTGCCGTGGGGTCATCCGGCGTGACGTGAAGTTTCGCTTCCTTGCTGTCGTGGATGTAGAAGAGATTGTTCTGCAGCGACTCGAGCGTGTATGACGTCATCCCAAGGGTGTTGAGTTCAACAGTGCGGTCGTCGATCACGGTGACGAGGTTGTCCACGTTGAATCCGCTGCTCTTGAGCGTCCCCTTCATGACGGGCTGTCGCACCATGCCAATCGCCAGGCTCCATTTCACGTCCTCGGCCGAGAGCGTGTTTCCAAACTGGCTTGTCAGCTTCCGTAGCTTGACGATGACCCCCTTGCCGTCCGGGGCGGGTACGGCACTCTCGGCGAGCCGACCGGTGACCGCGGTAGACGGCGTCGAGCATGATTCGTCATCGCTCGCGCCGGTTTTGTACTCCAGCAACTGGGAACCGAGGCCGCTGAGCACCACGTGCGATGCGCTGCCGCCCCACGGGGCGGGGGTGAGACTGTCGGGGAGGGCGCCGACTGCGATGACCACCGACTCCGGTTTGGCCACCGCTGCGGTGGGAGTGGCTCCCCCGCATCCGGTGAGCGACACAGCTGCCGCGGCTGCGACCCAGCCGAGCAATATACGCGAATTCTTCATAAGCCTGGTTCCAATTTCTGTACAGAGGGAAAGGACGTGTTACGAGTAGTGCGCTGCTGATGTGGGCAGTGGATTAGTAACGGTAGGCGTGCTTGTGGCCGGCCCGGATGATGGGCGCCACCTCCGGTATATTGGTGATCACGTTGCCGTGGGTGGGCGCTACGATCTTGACCCCAAGGTCATCCATCAGCTTGCCGACGCGGTCGTAAACCTGGTCGGCGTCGTTGGCGAATCTGGCCCAGTACAACGCGCTGCCGGTGAAGAAGGCTGCGTTCTCGACCGCGATTGGCGCCGAGAGTTCATCTGTTGTCAGGCCACATTCGCCGGGGAGGTGCACCGGATCCTCATCATCGAGTTCCGGGCGGTGCATGTAGCAAAAGCCGTCGGCCGTGAAAAGCACGCCCGACTTCGGCACAAAGCCCCATTGGGTGTTTGGCAGGTCCCTGATCATCGCCTCGACGATCACGAATTCATATCCGCCGCCGAGATCTACCTTGTCCCCGGGAACCCGGGCGTGAAGGTTGGGAACGATCTGGGGATAGAAGAGGTGGTAGTCCCGAATGTCGCCAACAACCTTGATGTCCGGGTACTTCTCGACGAGGCGGGGAAGGTTTCCCGTGTGCGGAAGCTCCGGATGCGTCGGGAAGACGTAGCTCAGCGGCTTGTCCCCCAGCAACCCGTCAAGGGTTTCCGAGATGATGTTCCAGCTGGAGGGGTTGCCCGTATCAATGAGGATTGACGACTCGGTCCCTTGTGCGAGGTACGTGGAGGTGTGCCCGTGGATAACGCGGTCCTGGAGGTGGAACGGCAGGCACGAGCTCATCCAGGTGACGCCGTCGGCTACCTCACGCGGAAGGTCGCGGCTCATAGTTTCTACTAGTTCTTCCATGGGATTCTCCTAAGCCTTTTCGGGTGCCAATGCGGCGAGCATGAAATCAAGGTGCCGGCGGACGAGCTCACGCCCGCGGATCACGCAGCCACGGGAAGGGGCGATGGTTTCAGGGGCCAACGTCTCGAACTTGTCCGAGAGCCATTCCCGAAGCGGCTCGCACGTGGCCCGCGGGATCCACTCGTATTTCGCGTAGAGGTGCTCCGCGACCTGCTTGGCCGTGGTGGTGTCCTGGGCTAGCGAGTCAATGATGCGGGAACCGTCCGGACTCGTCATGGTTCCGTGCGTGAAGGTATCGGAGGTAAAGATGGTTCCGGTATTCGCATCCCAACCCCAGAAGGTCGGGAGGAGCCGCAGGAGCGGCGACTCGATGGTCAAGTGACGGCCGGGCGCGACCTCGATCTCGGGGGTGCGGGCCATGGAATCTCCGCCCTCTCCCTTCTGGTCGATCTGCTGCCGACGGCCACGGAGCGCGAGGCGGCTGAGGTCATCGAAGGCATCGAAGGGGTTGATGGCGCCACCGGTGAAGAGGCGCTCGATGTCGAATTTCCCGGCGATAGGTTCCAGGTTCGAAACGCAGTCCATCTCGCTCCGCGTGAAAAACATGGAGAGCCGGCCGTCGTCGTCGAGCAGCTCAACCAGGTCATCGAGGATCTCCTGGCTGTGGACTGCGAGCCCGGTGTCGACCAACAGCCGGCCGGACCCCTCACTGAGGAGATAGCAATTCGACGGCTGGAAGCCGGTTGCTCCGGCCGGTACCCAGCTCACGCGACCGTCGAGCGGAATGGTTCCACCGAGGGCGATAACTTTATCTTCATGAACTTTAGTGAACATATCTTCAATCTATTGAAGTCAGGAGTTGTCTGTCAAGACTTCTCGGAGGTGGCTAAGGGTTTCTTAGGAGATGGCTGTTGGCGTTGCGCCCAGGCGCCGCTGACGGCGTCCGGCCACGGCTTTGCTGCGTGTACGGGGGTCCAGAAGGGTTATCAAGGCGTCGAGAATGACATAGCCGAGCAAACTGGTGGTTCCCATGATGAGCACAAAGCCTTGAATAACGGGCACGTCGCCTTTGAGCACGCCGTCGAGCGACCAACCGCCCACTCCAGGCCAGGAAAAGACACTTTCCACAATTGCCGCTCCGCTGAGGGACGCGGCAAAAAGAAGTACCAAGTAGGTCATGAGTGACCCGCGAATGTCGCTGAGGGCATACCGGAACACCTGGCCGGGACGTAGTCCGCAGGCCCTCGCAAACTCGATTTGTGGTGATTGGAGCACCTGCAATAGTCCTGAGCGCACTGTCTTTCCGAACGGGGCCGCGAAGAACAAGCCCATAGTGACGATGGGAAGGACGGCGCGGCCGAGGATTGACGAAAACGTTCCCCACTGGCCGGCAATTATCGCGTCAAGAGGGATTGATCCCGTGACGTGCGGCGGAGTTATTTGCGCACTGGAGAGCATGCCGATCGGCGCGGGCGCGATGCGCAGTTGTTGATAGAAGACAAACAGCAGCAAGAGGGCCAGCACGAATTCCGGCATGGCCATGAGGATGGATATCCAGAAAGTGAAGGCCTTGTCGGCGAAGCGTCGGTAGCGATAAGCCGCGAACGTTCCGCTCGCCATGCCGACGATGAGGGCCAAGGCGAGCCCCGGCACCAAATAGATCAAGGTATTGGGGAGCCTGGTCAGGATTTCGCTGGATACCGAACTGCCGGTGAAGAGGGAATGGCCAAGATCGCCGCTCAGGGTTCTGGACATGTAGCCGAGGTAGCGGTCCCAGAAAGGCAAGTCCAGGCCAAGTTCCGAGTGAATGCGGGCGACGTCTGCCGGAGTTGCGTATTCACCCAGAAGGGCCACCGCCGGGTCGCCGGGAAGAAGGGATACGAGGCCAAAACTGAGGGTGATGAGGCCACACAGCAGTAAGGCTGCAATCACGAGCCTTGAAATGATATAGCGGATCATGAAATCTGCCCCTGGGAATTCGTAGTGCCAACGACGGCGGAATAGGGAACCACCGGCAACGCAGCGGAAATGAGCGACTGCGTATAAGGGTGCTGCGGCGCCATCAAGACGTCCTGGGTGGGGCCAACCTCGACGATTTTGCCGCGATGCATGACAGCCACCGTGGAACAGAAATGCCGCACGGTTTCGATGTCATGCGAAATGAATACATAGGTGAGGCCCCGCGAAGCCCTGAGGCGCGCGAGGGTACGCAGGATCGAGGCCCGGATCGTCAGGTCCAGCGAGGACGTTGGCTCGTCCAGGACCACCAGGCTGGGATTCGTGACGAGGGCGCGTGCGATGCCTACGCGCTGTTGCTGCCCCCCGCTCAGGTTTGCCGGACGCCGGTCCATGAAATCGGCCGAGAGGCCAACCTCCTCCAAGGTCGCCAAGACTCGCAACCGCCGCTCGGCTCGGTTGCCCATCCGGGCAACGATGAGCGGCTCCTCGACGATCTGCCGGATCGTCAGGCGCGGGTTCAATGACGCGAAGGGTTCCTGGAAGACGATCTGCCAATGGCGCCGCTTCCGGCGGAGTTCGCCACGGCCGAGGGCCAGCACATCCTGTCCCTCGATGACGACCGATCCGGAATCCGGCTCGGTCAGTCTCAAGATCAAGCGGCCGAGCGTTGACTTGCCGGAACCACTTTCGCCGATGATGCCGAGCGTCTCGCCGGCTTCCACGGACACGGTAATTCCATCAACGGCACGCGCTTCTCCATGGGGAGTGCGGAAAATCTTCGTGACATCCACGAGTTCAAGGAGCGGCATTCTCAAGACCTCCGGGCTTCGGACAATTGGACCTTCGGGGAGTCTGGCGTTTCCGGCTCCGCAGTATCCGCTTCTTCCGCGCTCCCTGGGACGTATTGCGTCTCTTCTTCGGGACGCACCACGGAGTTGAGCAGGGAGATCGTGTAAGGATGCTGCGGACGGACGAAAACGTCCTCAACGGGTCCTTGTTCCACGATGTTTCCGCGATACATGACAAGCACGCGGTTGCAGTATGCGGCCACCACCCCGAGGTCATGGGTCACAATCAGCATCGAGCGGCCGCTCTCGATCGTCAGGCGGCGAAGGGTGTCAAGAACCTGGCGCTGGACGGTGAGGTCGAGCGCCGTCGTCGGTTCATCAGCGATCACCAGCTGCGGATTGAGGTAAAGCGCCATGGCGATGACGACGCGCTGCGCCATGCCGCCGCTGAGTTCATGCGCGTAGCCGCGCATCACGCGCTCCGGATCGCGGACTCCCGTCGATTCCAACAGCTGCAGTGCCCGGCTGCGCTCCGAGGCATCGACCTTCACTCCGTGCGCCTTGGCGATATTGGCAAACTGCTTTTCGATGCGGGTCACCGGGTTCAGGGCGCTGAACGGATTCTGGGCAATGAATCCGATGTCCTTTCCCCTGATTTGGCGCATCTCCCGTTCGGGCAGGTCCAAGAGGCTGCGGCCAGCGAAGATAACGTTGCCCGCGGACACCTTGCCCGGCGGCATCAACAGCTTGGTGATGGAACGGACCACCGTCGATTTGCCTGATCCGGATTCACCGACGATCCCGACAATCTCGTTGTCCTGGACCTCAAAGGAAACGCCGTGCAATGCCGGGACCACACCCCGGGGCGTGTGGAACTCGGTTTCGAGTTCCCGGACTTGGAGGGTCTTGTTCATCGGGTGTGCTCCACTCGTTCCATCTTGTTCTCAATGGCGCCGGCAATGATGTTGAGCGAGCCGATGACCAGGAGGAGGGCCAGCGCGGGAAAGGCCACGGCCCACCACTGGCCCCGGATGAGCATGCTGACGCCGTCTTCGATCATTGCGCCCCAACTTGGCTGGGGCGGTTTGACGCCGACGCCGAGGAAGTTCAAAGCGGCAATCGTGCTCAGGGCGCCGGCAGTGGTCAGCGTGGCTTGCACGAGGATCACGCCGTAGGCGTTCCTGAAGATGTGGTTGAAGGCCACCCGGATGGGCGAACAGCCGATGGCCACCGCTGCCTCCACGTACCTTGACGAGCGGAGCGAAATCGCCGCTGCACGGGACAAGCGAACAAAGCGCGGAGCCGCAACCAGGGCTATGGCGAGGATGACATCAGTGGCTCCGCCGCCCATGAGCTGGATAGACACCACCGCAATCACGATGATGGGGAGCGCAGCGAAGGCGTCGACTACGCGCATGATCGCCTCGCCAGCCACGCCGGTAGTCGCGAACAGTCCCAAGGGAACGCCGATGACAAGGGCAATAGCCGTCGCCGCCAGCGAAATGGGAAGGTCGAGCCTCGCCGATTCAATCGTCCGGGAGAACACATCCATGCCGTTGCCGTCCGTGCCGAACCAATGAACGGAATTGGGGGCCAGGGCCATGGATTCCACGTCCGGTTGCAGGGGGTTTTGGGGAAGGTGGAGAAAAATCGCCGCAAGTGGGAGTCCCACAATGATGCCGGCAGCGACGACGGCGAGGACCGCCCCTGATCGCTTGTACGCCCAGGCCCTGCCTTGCTTGGCCAAGCTCGACGCACGTCCGCCCAGGGACGTCACTGGAGTCCGGGACTCGACTGTCGTAGTTTCACTCAATTGGCACTCGATCCGGTTGACGGGTGTGGGTGAGAGTCATCTTTTGACTGGCGCATCCGGGCTCCAGCCACTCGACATCCTGCCGAGAATTTGCATATCGAAGTTTCATCACTTTATTGAAGTCCTTGATCGAGTGTCAATGGTCACTGTTGACAGGACCATCAACCATCTTCATTATGGTGACAACACCGACAGTAAGATGAAGACGGATGTCAACCTTGGTTTGAAGCCGAGCCCCTGATCTGTTTTCCGAACATGATTTGGAGACAACAATGACCAATCTGAGTGAATCCGCAACTGTGACCGACATCAAAGCGCCCGCATTCGAGCCCAGCGTTCGCTATCTGCTCCGTGACGGCGAACTGGTGGAGTACGCAGATGCCAAGCTCCATGTCCTGAGCACCACGTTGAAGTACGGCGTCGGCGTATTCGAAGGGTTTCGTGCCTACTGGAGCGATGAGGACCAGCAGCTCTACGCCTTCCGGGTGGCCGACCACATGCGCCGGTTGATTGACTCGATGCGGGTGGTGGAAATCGACGGGCCGCGCGACATCGGCGTTCTGAGCGAACAATTGCTGGGCCTTGTCCGGGCGAACGAGCTGCGCGGGAACCTCCACATGCGCGCACAAGTATTCGTCGACTCGAGCGATGGCAAGCCGGAGGACACTGGACCGGTCACCGTATTCATGGCGGCCATCCCCATGGGCAACTATTTCGGGGCCAGCGGACTGGACGTGCAGATCAGCAGCTGGGCCCGCCTGTCCGACCGCTCCATGCCGCCCAGGGTCAAATCGATCGCCAATTACCAAAACGGACGCCTTGCCATGCTGGAGGCCCGACGCAACGGGTACGACGCAGCCCTCCTGCTGACCGAGGACGGTCACGTTGCCGAAGGTGCAGGCTACAACGTGTTCATGGTTCGCCAGGGCCGGCTATGCACACCCCCTGCAACGGACAGCATCCTGGAGGGAATAACCCGGGACAGCGTCTTGCATCTGGCCCGAAACGTGCTCGGCGTCGACGTCGACATCCGGGCAATCGACCGCACGGAACTCTACTCGGCTGACGAAATCTTCGTGTGCGGCAGCGCCGCCGAGATCAACCACGTCTCTTCCGTGGACCGCACGCCGATCGGCGACGGAACTGCCGGCGAACTCACCCGCCAACTGCAGCAGGCCTACCGGCAGGCCGTCGTCGGACGAGTAGCCGCCGATCAAAAGTGGGCCCTGCCCGTCTACCCCACCGCATAACTCCACCCCACCGCACACCACAGTTCGGCACAGAACGAAAGGGGCAGCATGCTGAACATGCTCCATGCAAGCCACGAATCGGCGTCGGGATCCTTTGACCGCGACGCTGTCCCCGTGATTGAAGTAAGCCAGGGCGAGCAGTTCTCCCTCGCCGCCCGGAGCCTACTGACTGGCGGCCTGTTCGAAAGCACCGGCGAGTACGAGAAGTTGTCGATCCCGGTGACCGGGCCGGTGTCGGTGCGCGGCGTCAATCCAGGAGACACACTCCGCATTGATGTCCACGAGATCCGGATCGCTGATAGGGGCGCCATGGTCACGCTTCCTGGGCGCGGCGGTTTCACCGGTGGGTTGGGCCGATCCGGCCGGGTTGTCGACATTGTGGACGGGAGTGTCCGGTTCGACGACGACATCCGTATTCCCATCCGGCCCATGATCGGCAAGATCGGCGTGTCACCGGCCGACGGGAATCCGAACTCAAGCACGGTTGGGACGCACGGCGGCAACATGGACTGCAAGGACGTGACCGCCGGTTCCGCCGTCATCTTGCCCGTCCAGAGCGCGAACGCCTTGCTCTACGCCGGCGACCTTCATGCAGTACAGGGCGACGGCGAGTGCTCCCTCACCGCCGTCGAGGTCGAGGGCAGCGTTGTCCTCTCCTGCCACGTTCTGGCCGGGGTCACCGTCAAGCGGCCGGTGGTCTTGTCCGGGGGTTCCGTCATCACGATCGGCGACGGCGAGACCCTCGACGACGCCGCGCGGCTGGCTCTCGACGACATGCTCGAACTCCTGCAGGCGGACCGGAAGTGGACCCGCGAGAAGACGGCGATGCTGATGAGCGCAGCCGCAGATGTTTCCGTGTCCCAGCTCGTCAACGCCCGCGCCTCGGTAAAGGTCTCCCTCGCCGCCCGCTACTTCACGTCCGCACCGTTTTCCCTGAACCCCCACCAAAACTGAACCCTCACCAACACTGAAAGGCGCGACCCCCTGATGCTTGATCTCGTTCTCACCAACGGCCTGGTCGTTACCCCGTCCGGCGCCAAAACCCTGGACATCGGCATAGCGGGGGGCAAGATTGTGTCCCTTCGCGAGACTGGCCTCGGCCCCACGGAGGAGGCAACACGTACGGTCGATCTCCGCGGCCAGTTGGTTGTCCCCGGCGGCGTGGACCCGCATGTCCACACCAACTCCGTTCTTCCGACGGCGGCCGAAAGCGGAATCAAGTGTTTTGGCCCTGACCGGGTGAGCGAGGGCGCCATCTACGGTGGCACCACCACCCTGGTGGACTTCGCGCATTGGCAACCCGGCGATGAGCTCTCGGAGTCCTTTGCCCGCAAATCGGCCGAGTGGGCAGGGTCAAGCTACACCGATTACGCCTTGCACGGCACGTTCAAGGAACCGGAGATTCCGTTCGAAGTGCTCGAACAGATTCCCGACGCCGTGGCGGCCGGCCATGGAAGCTACAAGGTCTGGATGACCAACACCACCCCGACGCGCCCCAAGCAGAAGACGGACCTCGGCAATATGTGGGGGCTCATGCAACAAACAGCCCAGGCCGGAGCAATGCTCGCAGTGCACGCCGAGGACGACGACATCGTCATGTACGCCTACAAGCAACTGCAGCGCGAAGGCAGGATCGGGCTGGAGAACATGCACCACGCCCACAACAACCTCTCGGAAAAGTTGTCCTTCCAACGGGTCATCACGCTCGCCGAGCACGTCGGTGCGCCCATCTACCTCATGCACGTCAGCGCCCGCGAAGGCGTGGACGCCATCCGTGAGGCGAGGGGGCGCGGTCAAGCGGTCTACGGGGAGATCCTCCCCCATTATGCGTACTTCACGGCCGAAGACTACAAACAGAAGAACGGCGCGATTTACCACACCTACCCTTCGTTGAAATCGGAAACCGACCGCGACTCCATGTGGGAATCGCTGCTCGAAGGCTCACTCAGCACCCTGGCAACCGACGGCGTGTGCACGGACCTCGAGGTGAAGACCCGCGGCAAGACCATTCTTGACGCCACGGGCGGTCATGCCGGCGTCGAGATGCGCATGGCCGTCGCGTACACCGAAGGGGTGGCCAAACGCGGGCTCGATCTCACCCGCTTTGTTGACATCACCTCCGCAAACGCGGCGAAGATCCTCGGGTTGTACCCGCAGAAGGGCGTGATCGCGGTGGGCAGTGACGCCGACTTGGCGGTCCTGGACACCACAGTCAAGCGGGCCATCCACGCTGAGGACCTGCACGAGGCCGACTACACCCCGTGGGACGGATACGAGGTGGCCGCATGGCCCAGCATGACGATCCTCCGCGGGCAGGTCATGGTTGAAAACCGCGAGCTGAAGGCAGAAGCTGGAGGTTCGCTGCTCAAGCAGCATGTCTCGAGCGACGTTCGGAACCGGCCGGCCTGCTGACAGGCAGCGCCCGACGGCGGCGGACCGCCGTCGTCGGGGGTTCCCTCCTGAGAGAGGTAATGACAGGGACTCCCTGCCAGTACTGACGTATCCCTAGTGTTGACGGCAAGGCTGGACCTTGAATTCACGACACAGGGGTTCACGACACAGGAGGACGAACGATGGAAAAGCGCACACTGGGCACCAACGGTTTGGAAGTCTCCGCAGTCGGACTGGGCTGCATGAGCATGACCGGTGGATACAGCGACAAACCGGACCGGCAGGAAATGATCTCGCTGATGCGCGCCGCCGTAGACCGGGGCGTGACGTTCTTCGACACTGCCGAAATCTACGGACCCTACGCCAACGAGGAGCTTGTGGGCGAAGCCCTCGCCCCGTACAAGGGTCAAGTGGTGATCGCCACTAAGTTCGGTTGGGACATCGATCCCGCAGAACGCAAGCCGAGCGGGCGCGTGAGCAGCCGCCCCGAGGTCATCAAGGACGTCGTGGACGGCTCTCTGCGCCGGCTCGGCGTCGACGCCATCGACCTCTACTACCAGCACCGGGTGGACCCCGACGTTCCCATCGAAGACGTAGCGGGTGCGATCAAGGAGCTGATCGAGGCCGGCAAGGTGAAGCACTTCGGCATGTCCGAAGCATCCGCAGGAACAATCCGCCAGGCGCATGCCGTCCAGCCCCTAAGCGCTGTCCAAAGCGAATACTCCCTCTGGTGGCGCCGCCCCGAGGAGGAAGTGCTGGCCGCGTGCGAGGAACTGGGCATCGGTTTTGTCCCCTACAGCCCACTCGGAAAGGGCTTCCTGACAGGAACCATTACCGCGGCCACGAGCTTCGATGCCGGCAACGACATCCGCAGTACCATCCCCCGGTTCGCGCCGGAAGCGCTCCAGCACAATGCCGCCGTCGTCGAACTGCTCGCGAACATCGCCGAACGCAAGGGTGCCACGCCCGGCCAGATCGCCTTGGCATGGCTCCTGGCGCAGAAGCCCTGGATCGTCCCGATCCCCGGCACGCGCAAGCTGCACCGCTTGGAGGAAAACATCGGCGCCGCCGTCGTCGAATTGTCCGCCGCGGAACTCAGCGAAATCGAGGACGCTGCCTCCAAGATCCAGGTGCAGGGCGGGCGCTACAACGACGCCGCGGAACGGATGACCAACCTCTAGGCATTCGCGTGGTGCCACGCTGCCGGATCCTGTGAGCCGGGCGGAATTGTCACAGTTCAGGCACAGCACAGGTATAGAGGCGCCAAAGTGTGGGGTTCGAGGGTGGATATAGCTTCGAACCCCTCGGAGTTGAACCTCTAAGGAGCAACATCGTGAACAATGTCCGGAAAATCGCAGTGGGCGCCGCCCTGATTGGCGCCGTCGCGGGCGGCGGAGCCCTCACCGCCATGGCCCTGCCGGCCAACGCCGCAACTACTAACACGTCGACCGCCAGCCCATCCGCCCCCGCCACGGACGGCGGCACGCACGGTAACGAAACGGCCCTGACCGGTGACACCGCAACCAAGGTCAAGGCCGCCGTGCTGGCCGCCAACTCCGGTGCCACGGTGGAAAACATGACCACCGAAGACGACGGCAGCGCCGCCTACGAAGCCCACATCACCAAGTCGGACGGCACCCACGCCACCGTCAAGCTCGATGCGAGCTTCAAGGTCACCGCAACCGAAACCGGCGGCCCGGGCGGCGGAAAGGGCGGCCACGGCAACCACGGTAACGAAACCGAGCTGACGGGTGACACCGCAACCAAGGTCAAGGCCGCTGTACTGGCCGCCAACTCCGGCGCCACGGTGGAGAACATGACCACCGAAGACGACGGCAGCGCCGCCTACGAAGCCCACATCACCAAGTCGGACGGCACCCACGCCACCGTCAAGCTCGATGCGAGCTTCAAGGTCACCGCAACCGAAACCGGCGGCCCCGGTCACTAACCCCCAGCCAAACTAACCAGTGTGGGCGGATACGGCACCCAGCCGTATCCGCCCATAGCTGGCCGCGAGCGGTGTACTGACAGGACCTCCCACACGTGCACCGCCCGAAGTAGCCTGAATCCATGGACAGTCGAAACGATGTGAGTGAGTTCCTGCGCTCCCGCCGGGCCAAAGTGACACCCGAGCAAGTGAACCTCATTGTGGGTGCCAACCGCCGGGTGCCTGGGCTGCGGCGGGAAGAAGTCGCAACCTTGGCTTCAGTCAGCGTGGACTACTACGCGCGGCTGGAACGCGGCAACCTCACAGGCGTCTCCGACGAAGTGCTCGAATCGATTGCCCACGCCCTCAGGCTGGACGAGGCCGAAACCGCTCACTTGTTCGATCTCGCCCGCGCCGCGCAGCCCGGGCCGGCCCGCCGCCGTCGGGCAGTCACGCCTGCGCAACAGGTCCGCCCGAGCCTCCAGCGATTCATGGACGCGATCACGGGTGCCCCGACGTGGGTGCGGAACGAGCGCATGGATCTCATCACTGCCAACCCGCTCGGCCGCGCCCTTTACTCGCCTCTTTTTGCCGATCCCGTCCGGCCCGTGAACAACGCCCGGTTCGTGTTCCTCAACCCCGAGTCACGCAACTTCTATCCCGATTGGGAGCAAGGCGCGAACGACATTGTCGCCACCCTCCGCAGTTACGCCGGGCGGCAACCGCACAACAAGGGCCTGAGCGATCTGGTCGGCGAGCTCGCCACCCGAAGCGAGGAATTCCGCACACGCTGGGCCGCCCACAACGTCCGTTACCACCGAACCGGCACCAAGCGCATGCACCACCCGGTGGTCGGGGATCTCGAACTCAGCTACGAGGCCATGGAACTGCCGGCCAACCCCGGGTGGACGATGTTCGCCTACACCGCGGAACCCGGGTCAGCGAGCGACGAGCGCCTGAAACTGCTCGCGAGCTGGGCGGCGACCACCGCAGTTGAACTGGCTGCGCCGGCGTCGATCTCCGAAGGGTAGGACCGCCAGTCCTAGGAAAAGCAGGGAGCGGCACAGTTGCTGACATCATCTTCCGGAGCGCTTAGCGTATTTAACAGAACCTTGAACGACGGCGGTTCCGCCTTTGAGTATTCGGGTTTCTTCCAGCCGCAAACTGATTTACCAGTTCAGGCTCCACGCTTAGATGAGAAGAAGATAACTATGGAATTTTCGTTGATGATGGCTTGCGCAGTCATCAGCATCGTGAACAATGACAGCCGCAGTGCCCTGCCGGGGGCACCGGTTGTTCCAGCACGTCCGGCAAGACGCCTGCGGCTGGCTCGGCTGCGGGGTTGGCTCGCGACCGCATTACACCGGGCGGCGTGGGGAATCGAGCCTAAGGTTCCGGCGTTCGTGGAGACTTGCCGGTGAGGTGCCCGGACGTTGACCGAATGTCAGGCGGGATCCTGTGAGCTGAACATTACTGCGTTCCATTCCCGGATCTCGCTGGGTACTGCCAGCCCTTCCAGGACGAAAGGATCGCCCGCGATGAACTGCTCCGCCCTTTCCTTGCTGGTGAAGATGCCCATCGAACCGTTCACGGCGGGATTGTTGAAAGTTCCGATGCCGATCAGGCCGCCCTCGGCAGCGAACGCCTGCATATATTCAACGTGCCTGGGGTAGACGGCCTGGAGCCCCGGAAGTGCCGAAAGATCCGAGCTGTAGAAGACGACGAATTGCATTGTTAGCCTCAAATGTCGGGTTCACTCATTAGTTGTACTCAATGTCGTTCAATGACCATCCTAAATTCCGAGGGAGCCAACGGCCGAGAGATCAAATACCCCTGGGCTGTGTCGCAGCCCAGATCGCGCAAGATATTCAATTGCTCCTGGCGTTCCACTCCTTCGGCGGTTACCCGGACCCCCATGGCGTTGAGGGTTTGGATCAGCCCTCGGACAATGGTCGCAGTGTGCGGTTCACTATCGATGTCCCTGATGAACGCTTTGTCGATTTTCAGAGTGGTCAGCGGAAGGACCCGAAGCATGGCCAGGGACGAATAGGCGCTCCCGTAATCGTCCAAGGCGACACCAAGGCCCATGTCGATCAATTCCCGCAACTGCGATGCCACGGAGGGGACGTCCACTATCGCCGTTCCTTCGGTGATCTCAATTTCCAGCATCCGGGCAGGAATTCCATGGCGGTCCAAGGCGGCTCGGATTTCGGACGGAAGAGTTCCGCCCGCGAATTGGACCGGGGATACGTTCACGGCGATGTTTCGAGGCGTGCCGGCGTCAATCCAGGAGCGGGACTGGGCGCAGGCCTGGTCCAGGACCCACGCCCCGATCCTGCGGATCTCCCCGGTATGTTCTGCGAGCGGGATGAACTCATCCGGGGCCACTGGACCGATTTCCCGATCGTCCCAGCGCAAAAGCGCTTCGACGCCGGCGTCCTCCCCGGTCGCAAGATCCAGGACTGGCTGGTACTGGAGGGTCAGCGCCGAGTCGTCAACGGCAGAGGAGAGCCGACGCCGGATGTGCGCCTGGCGTGCGAACGGTGCCGGTTCTTGGCAGGGTCCGATGCGGCCGATGCGTCGCTTGCCTTCCTGCTTGGCCCGGAGCATCGCGCCGTCCGCGTGCCGGAGCAGGACTTCGGGACCTGCGAGCATGTCCTCCGCAATGATGTCGACTCCCAGGGCCAGTCCGATGGTCGCACTGATGTGCAGCTCGCAACCGTCGAGCGCGAAAGGCTCTTCCAGGCTGTCCAGGATTCCAGCGGCGACCGCGAAAGCGGAGTCCTCATCGACGTCGGTGAGAAGCACAGCGAACTCGTCGCCACCCAGGCGCATCAGGGAGCCGTGGTTTCCGGCGCTGCGCGCCAGGCGCCGGGCGAACTCTGTGAGCACGGCGTCACCGGTGCGGTGGCCGTAGGTGTCGTTGACCGATTTGAAATCGTCGAGGTCAATGAACAGGATTCCGACGCCGGGCAGCCCGGCGCTCGCGCCGATGTCAGGGCAATGCTCTTCGAGCATCCTCCGGTTGGGCAACCCCGTGAGGGGGTCGTGAAGTGAGGCGTGGCGGAATTGCGCGGAAACGGCGGCAAAGATGTCCGATACCGTGACAATCCGGGGGCCCGTGGCGCTCAGAACCAACAGATCCTGATACCGCTCGTACTCAGGCCTTTCCAGGACGGCTTGCGCAGCGGACTGCAGATCCAAGTCGGCAGCCATGGACGAGCCCACGGCGGGCAAGAGTTCCGAAGCCGTCCTTCTCGTGTTCAGTGCGCGCCCGTAGCCGAGCCGGCCGGTCAGCATGAACTCCAGATGGTCCCGAGTCAGTAGCCCGAATGATTCGCCCTGTTCTGATTCGCCCTGTTCTGATTCGCCCTGTTCGACCACGACTGCCCTGAGGCCGCGGTCATTCCTAAACATGGCATCAATCTCCGTGGCCGAAACGGTACCAGGCACAACGAGGGCCGCCACCCCCAGGTCCCCTAAACAGGACGGAAGTGGACGCAAGAGGGAAGGCACCGGGCTACCGCCTTTCGAACACACGATCTTCTTCTTACCATCCGGACATGAACCGGCTCTTGTTTAACGACACTCAGCGATATATCGTTAACTATCGCAGAACAAATTGCGAGCCTCAGGGCAACTCACAAACACACTGAAAGGACGATGCCGTTATGAAAGGCATTCACGACAACAAGCACACAGATTGCGGTCCAGATATGGAACGCTTCGGACGCGGCCGGAGCCGTCGCGGACCCCACGGACACGGCGGATTCGGACCAGGCCGCGGGTTTGGGCCAGGCCGCGGTTTCGGACCGGGGTTCGGGCCGGGGTTTGGACCAGGCTTTGGTCCCGGCGGCCCGCGTCGAGCCAACAAGGGCGACGTTCGTTTCGCGATCCTCTCCCTTCTGGCCGAAGCGCCATCCAATGGATACGGACTCATCAAGACGATTGCCGAGAAGACGTCCGGATCATGGCGCCCGAGCCCGGGTTCCGTCTATCCGACGCTGCAGCAGCTCGTTGACGAGGAGCTCATTACACCCGTCGGCGAAGGCCGCCGCACCGAGTTCACACTCACCGATGCCGGAAAGGCGTACGTGGCGGAGCACGCCGAGGAGCTGGAAAATGCGTGGAACATCGATCCAGAGGGGTCAGGACCCGCGTTTCACCAGAGCGTTGCAAAGCTCATGGGGGTTATCCACCAATTCCGCTTCGCCGCAACCGACGAACAGCGTACGGCCGCGATGGAAAAGATCGACGAAACCCGGCGAGCGCTGTACCACATCCTCGCTGACTAGTACCGCCCTTCCGAAGCCGCGATGCGTGACTCTCATTCTGCTCGCAGCTTCGGAAACGTCCTGCTGGCGTGCCGCTCGTTCAGAGGCGGAGTTCCATGAAAGCGCTATTTGGATCCAGTGTGTAGTCGGCAAAAGGTGGGCACTCGGTGAATCCATTGCGGACATACAGGCGCCGTGCGGGAGCGAAATAGTCCTCACTTCCTGTCTCCAGGAAGATGCGTTCGTAGTTTCGACTTCGGGCTTCGTCCACGATGTGCTTGAGCATAAGGGTAGCGACGCCGCGCCCGCGCGCACCGGCCGTGGTGCGCATGGACTTGATTTCGCCGTGCTTCGCTGAGCCGTCCGGGGAATCAATGAGTTTGAGCGCGCCACACCCGAGGAGGGTGCCGCCGTCGCGGGCCGTCCAAAACGTGATCGACGGTTCGGATAGCGCCGAATGATCCAGTGCGTGGACACTTTCGGCCGGCGACGTAGCGAACATGTCAGCCAAGTGCTCGCTCAGGAGTTGGTGAACGTCCGCACGCGCGGGATCGTCGGGCTCAACGTGAATCATCGCCTCAATTTACACTCCCCCGGTTCGGTTTCCGGGTCTATGCTGGGTTTCCCGGTTGCGCCGGCTCGCCAGGCGCCCCGAACTGCTACTGAGAGCGATGGTCCATGAGCGGTTGCGAAGCAGTCCTGGCAGACCTTGAAGCAGAGCTCGGCTGGATCCGGGATACGTACATTGACCTGCATAGACACCCCGAGCTGAGCCTCAAGGAGCATCGGACTTCGAAGCTCCTCGAGGGGAAACTCGCAGCGTTCGGCTATGCCGTAACCCGCATCGGGGGCACCGGCGTCGTCGGGATCCTCGCAAACGGGGACGGCCCAACGGTCCTTGCCCGCGCAGACACGGACGCGCTACCCGTCGCCGAGGCCACGGGGCTGCCATATGCGTCCGCCGTGGACGGCGTCATGCACGCGTGCGGGCACGATTTGCACGTCGCTGCGCTGCTCGGTGCGGCCAAACTCATGGCCGACGGGCGTACGGCATGGTCCGGGACGTACATCGCGCTTTTCCAGCCCGGCGAAGAGATCGGGGCCGGATCCCAAGCAATGGTCGACGACGGACTCGTCGCCAAAGTGCCGCGGCCCGACGTCGCCTTCGCCCAACATGTGATGCCGATCCCGGCAGGGATGGTCGCCACCACGGCCGGGCCGGTCCTCTCGGCCGCGGACTCGCTCAAGATCACCGTGTACGGGAAGGGCGCGCACGGCTCCATGCCGCACATGTCCGTTGACCCCGTGGTGCTGGCCTCCTCGATCGTGCTGAGGCTGCAGTCCATCGTCTCGCGGGAGACGAAACCCGGCGACTTCGCGGTTGTCACGGTGGGGGCGCTCAACGCCGGAGCGACGTCGAACATCATCCCCGACCGCGCCACCCTCCTGCTCAACATCCGCACTTACGACACCCAGGTTCGTGCGTCCGTTCTCGCGGCAGTTGAGCGGATAGTCAAGGGCGAGTGTTCCGCCGCCGGATCACCGCAAGACCCTGATTTCGAGTACTACGAGCAGTTCCCGCTCACCAGCAACGACCCGGCGGTGACAGAGAAGGTCCGGGCCGCATTCTCTGCACACTTCGGGGAGGACTCAGTGCGCACCGCATACAGGCAGACCGCTTCCGAGGACTTCAGCCGAATTCCGGACGCCTTCGGTGTGCCATACACGTTCTGGCTCCTGGGCGGTGTGGATCCCGCAACGTACCGGGCCGCCGTCGAGCGCGGAACAGTAGCCCAGGACATACCTGCCAACCACTCCCCTCTCTTCGCGCCGGTGATCGACCCGACTCTGTCCATGGGCGTCCAAACCCACGTGGTCTCAGCACTGTCTTACCTGGCCACGGAAGGCGCAACACCATGAGCATCGAGGATGTGGACCTGTTGGTGGTCGGCGGTGGAAAGGCCGGGAAAACCCTGGCGATGGACCTGGCCCGGGCCGGCAGGAAAGTTGCGATGATAGAACGCTCGATGATCGGGGGGACGTGCATCAATGTCGCCTGCATCCCCACCAAGACCCTCATCAACAGCGGCCGGGTACTGGAAACGGTCCGCCGGGCCGCCGAATTCGGCATTTCCGGGGCCGAGGATCCGCTCATGGACCTCAAACTGCTACGCCACCGCAAGGAAGACGTCGTGGAGACCATGGTCGGGGGCCAGCTATCCTCCTTCGTTGGATCGGGAATGGACTTCATTCTCGGCGAGGCGAAGTTCGTCGCTCCCCGAACGGTCGAGGTGACCCTGAACGACGGCGGCGTGCGCACTCTGCGCGGCACCGACGTCGTACTGAATCTCGGTACCGAACCGCTCCTGCCGGCCATCGAGGGCCTGCCGGAATCGAAAGTGCAGACCAGCAACACCCTGTTGAAACTGGAATCCCTGCCTGAGAGCATCATCGTCCTCGGCGGCGGATATGTCGGCTGCGAATTCGCGGACCTGCTCAACACCATCGGGGTAAGCGTCACTATCGTCCAAAGCAGCGGGCAGCTGCTCCCTCGGGAGGACCCGGACGTTGCCGCTGCCATCGAGCAGAACTTCACGGACGCCGGCATAACCGTGCGGCTGGGCACCAGGGCACAAAGGATCAGCCGCGCCGCAAACGGGGCCGTTACCCTGACGCTCACCTCCGGTGACGCAGTCACCGGAGGTGACGCAGTCACCGGAGGTGACGTCCTGGTGGCGGTGGGACGCAAACCAATGACCGACGGCATCAATCTCGAAGGTATCGGCGTGGAACTCGACCATCACGGATTCATCAGGGTCGATGATCAGCTGCACACCACTGCGGAAGGAGTGTGGGCAGCAGGCGACGCCGCAGGGACGCCCCAATTCACGCACGCTTCCTATGACGACTACCGCGTGTTGAAGACCAACCTGGCGGCGAGGAACGGCGTTGGCAAGCCGCGCAGCACCGCCGGCCGGCTGATTCCCTACTGCGTGTTCACCACTCCCGAGCTTGGTCGTGTTGGACTGGGCGAGCGGCAGGCCCGGGACGCCGGCTACAAGGTCCGCATCGCGAAAATGCCGGTTTCGGCCATTCCCCGGGCCCGGACCGTGGGACACCTGGAGGGTGTCTGGAAAGCGGTCATCGACCGCGAGACCAACAAAATCCTGGGCGCGGCCCTGCTGGGCGTCGAAGCCAGCGAAGTCATTGCCGTGGTGCAGATGGCAATGCTGGCCGGACTGGACTACACCGCTGTGCGCGATGCCATCATCACCCATCCGACCATGGCAGAGGGCCTGAACCTTCTGTTCACGCCAGCCTTCCTCGAAGACTGAGCAACGGACGACGGCGGGGCCTCCCGCCGTCGTCCCATGCGTTAAGTGACGCGGCAGTTAAAGTGACTCTGCCGTTAAGTGACTCGGCCGTTAAGTGACTCGGCTCAGGAATACCACTGCCACTCAGGCGGGGCCCAGCCCGGGGGAACCTGGTGATTGTCGCCTGTACCGCATCTGGGACAGCTGTAGCTTGCCGACGGCGGCCGCAATCCGCTGCCATCAACGGCATAGACCGCCGGAACATACTCATGGAATGTCAAAGGAAACCCCGGGCCGCACCGCCCACAAGCCGGAACCCTGGGCAGCGCCGCGGGGACACAGGGACGATGAGTAGCCATTCGATGTCCAGCACGAGCAAGCGTCATGTTTCTCCCTCACGTCTTCATCATTCGGGAATCGGCGTCGGCCAGATCCCGCGTTCAAAGTTCATGCCCGAACGCCCACATCGTGCGGATAAACCCAACGGGGCAGCCAGCGGGTAGTGGGTCAAACCCTATGCCAGGATTCCCTTAAGGGCCATGGGCCAGTCAGAACAGATGGTTCGCAATCAGTTAAGAGCTCGGCGGAGGTAACTGTTGCCTGCGTCACATCCACCGTTTAGTCTTTGTTCCGGGCCGCAGCGTCGCGGTTCCTGATCGGAAGAGGACTCATGACCGAAAAAATCCGGCTTCTCGTAAAAATGGACATCGACGGTGCCCAGGTCCGCATCACAGCCCATGGGCATCTAACCGCCCGGAGCCTCCACGCCCTTTATGTCGTCGCGAGGCGGGCCAACGCACTCATGCACGGTCTGGCCCTTGAAATCGACATCAGCGGGGCCAACGTCGACCCCGCGGCCAGGGAAGCGCTCCGCCGCTGCTCGCAATCCCGCCGCCTTCCGGCCCTGATCGATCCCCAACAGTCAGATGTCAACATCTCCGTCCGGTCATCGGGTGGCGCCGTGATGGCCGCCTGAATCCGGGCGGCCGAACCGCGGGTCCTCTGGGGCGCATTTGACCAAGCGCCGAAGTCTAGCTTGGGAGGGCAAGCAAGCGTACCGTCAGTTGAAGAAATTGCGGTGACGGCAGCCCTTTATCGGCAGGTAAAGGCACTGTTTGTAGTTTCCTAAGGGGAACCACCATGGCAGGGTGGAATGCTGACACAGCGGCAGGGCCGCTGGGGGCCGGAACGGTCACTTTGGTCGAGGGATCGTCCTTCTGCATTTCCTTGCCGAACGGGGACATCAATGCCGAACATCCGCATGGTCTTTTCGTCCAGGACGCCCGTATCCTGTCCGGCTGGAGCCTGACGGCTAACGGCCAACTCGTTGAGCCGTTGGCCGCGGAGACGAAGGAGCCGTACAGGGCGCTGTTCGTCGGAAGGGTACCCCGCTCCGACGGCTACGCCGACAGCCCGCTGATCGTGGAGCGGCTGCGCGAAGTGGGAGCCGGTCTCCAGGAGCAGATCACGGTTCGCAACTACTCCCTGGAACCGGCCGAATGCTTGATTTCCCTGAGAATTGAGGCGGACTTTGCCGACCTCTTCGAGGTTAAAGAAGCACGGATCCAGCGGCGCTGGAACGAAACCCGCAAGGTTGACCGCGATGCGCTTACCATCCGGGCCGCGTGGCAGGAGATCCGGAAGGGCACGGTTGTACAGGCACCCGGAGCGAACATCACGCCGGAAGCACTCACCTACCAGGTGACCGTCCCGCCACACGGCCATTGGAGCACTATCGTGACCGTGCTGCCCAGCATCGAGGGAGCCGTTTCCGCGTCGGCTTTTGTGCACCCTGGCGGAGACGGATTGTCCCCCCGGGACCGGCGCCGGCAGGACTGGGTGGCGAAAATTCCGGTGCTGCACATTGGCAACCGGTCGATTGAACGGACGTTGAGGCGCAGCTACGACGATCTGGGCGCCCTCCGCATCGAGGACCCGAACCACCCGGACCGGGTGGTGGTGGCCGCCGGTGCGCCGTGGTTCATGACGCTGTTTGGCAGGGACTCGTTGTGGGCTTCCCAAATGGCGCTTCCGGTGGACCCGTCCCTGGCCCTTGGCACACTGCAGACGTTGGCAGACCACCAAGGGACAGTGGTAAATCCGATGACCGAAGAGGAACCAGGCAAGATCCTCCACGAGGTCCGGCTCGATGTATCCAGCGCGTTATCCCTGGGCGGCAAATCAACCTACTACGGCAGCGTGGATGCCACGCCGCTGTTCGTCGACGTCCTCGGATCAGTTAGCCGTTGGGGTTTCGCAAAGGACACCATCACTGCGCTGCTGCCCCACGCGGACCGGGCGCTCGACTGGATCCGGGACTACGGGGACAAGGACGGCGATGGCTTCGTCGAGTACCAGCGCCTCAACGACCAGGGGCTCATTAACCAAGGCTGGAAAGACTCCTGGGACGGCATCAACTTTGCCGACGGGACCCTGGCCGAGCCGCCGATCGCGCTCTGCGAGGTCCAGGGCTACGTCTACGCCGCGTATACAGCCCGCGCTTGGATGGCGTACGACGACGGCGACACGGAGCTGGCGAACGAACTATCCGATCGTGCGGAACAGCTGAAGAAACGGTTCAACGAGGAATTCTGGATCCCCGAACGCGGCTACTACGCCATCGCCCTCGACGGCAAGAAGCGGCAGGTTGACGCCTGCGCTTCGAACATGGGTCACTGCCTTGTTTACGGTCTCGTGGATGAAGACAAGGCCCCTCAAGTGGCCGAACGGCTGATGTCCCCCGAGATGTTCAGCGGCTGGGGCGTGCGCACCCTGGCAAGCGACATGGGCGCTTACAACCCTGCCAGCTACCACAACGGTTCGGTCTGGCCCCACGACAACGCCATTGTCGCAGCCGGACTCCTCCGCTACGGCTTCGTGGCCGAAGCGCAACGGATCGCCACCGGCATGCTGGAGGCGGCCGAATACTCCGACGGCCGCCTACCCGAGCTGTTCTGCGGCTTCGGCAGGGACCAGCTTGCGGCACCCGTCCCCTATCCGACGGCGTGCTCGCCGCAGGCCTGGGCGGCGACCACACCGATCCAGTTGGTGACGAGCCTCATGCGGTATGACACCCACGTTTCCCGCGGTGGCGTCTGGTTGGATCCCGTTCTCCCGGAGTCCTATGGAGACCTGCATATCACCAACGCGCCCTTAGGTAGTGGCCGCATTACCATCGATATCGCCAATTCCGTTCCATCCGTCCAAGGACTGCCCGAAGGGATGAAGTTCCATCGGGGATACCGTCCGTGGATGACAGAACTGGTCGAGCAGGCCGACCGCCGCCGAAAGGAGCTCACTGTCCAAGAGAAGCCTGGGAGCGCCACAACGTGAATGGCTTACTGACTCTGTAGTTGAGGCCTGTGTCTTCACGAGGCACCCACACTTCAAAGTACTCGCAGCGTTCAAATAGCTTCCGCCTCCCGGTGTCATCCTGAACCCACACAATGGCGCCGTCCTTTGTGACACCGTCGATCGTGCCGCGCGCCATTGTTTGGCCGTACTGGACTATTTCGGCAGTGGCACCATCGATGGAAGTCCAGTCGTCAACCCGCCGGCGCTTGCTGTCTTTTGCGTACATGGTCTTGCTGTTGCCTCTCGTCCTGGCCGCGCCTTGTAGCTAAGGCTCGGGGAAGAAGTTCATCCGGTGCAGGGCTTCGACCGCCCGGACACCATTGACTGACAGGTGGTTCTCCATGGCGATTCGAGCAGCCTGGGGATCACCCTGGCGGAGGGCATCGAGGATTTCGTCGTGCTCGTCGGCCGCCTGCTTGTCCCAATCGGGAATGATCTCGCCGAAGTGAAGGGACATGGTCTTGGAAAGGATCCGAATGACGGACATCAGGCGGTGGGAACTGCCTGTGCCATTGATGATCTTGTGGAACTTGAAGTTGCAGTCTTCTTTTTTCTCCGGGTCTTTCGCCGCACGCATGGCTTCGTTGATCGCTGTGAGCTCCTTGAGCTGCTCACCCGACAACGTCTTGGCTGCACGAGCGGCGGCCATTCCCGCCACTTTTCCGAAGATCTCGTAGTGATCAAGGATGTCCTCGGGTTGCAGCGCCTGGACGAAGTACCCTCGGCGCGGATAGGACTTGACCAAGCCCTCGCCTTCGAGGGTTATCAAGGCTTCCCGGACTGGGAGCTGGCTGATCCCCAGTTCTTCAGCGGCTGTGACGAGATCGATCCGGACGCCAGGCTTGAATTCACCCGAAAGGATTCTGTTGCGTAGGCTTTCCGCCACCTCTTCGCGCAGATTCCTGCGGGGCTTTAGGGGACGCTGCGGCGGATAATGGGGTGCGGTGGTCATGGACTCAGCGTATTTCACTGCCGCCCTATTGACCTCGGCGTCGTGGAGATGCGGGCGGGCAACTTCGGTGCCCACCCGCTTGCCCCATCAGGAAACGAATTCCTTCAAGACCTCATCGTCGCTCTTCTTGCGCTCCAGAATGAATCCGTAGGCGAGCGCGATCAGGAACGTAGCGAACGGCAGTGCAGCCAGCCACCATCCGGTGGCGTTCATTTCCCACGCTGCGCTGTCCGCGCCCGCCGTTCCGCTGATGAGGCCAAACCGCGAGAGCAACAGGTACTCGGCAACGATGATAGATACCAGACCGAGCAACGGTGCAATCAGGGTGTTCCAGACACGGGTGTCTGCCCGGGTTTCCCTGAAGAAACGGATGACTGCGACGCAAACCAGTCCTTGGATGAAGGTCAGCCCGAGAATGGCGGTGATCGCGAACCAGTAGAACAGCGTGACTACCGGGTCGAGCCCCGCCAGGGCAAAGGCCACGATGGTTACGAGGCCGATGACCGTCTGAAGCACTGATGCCCGGACGGGGGTCTGGAAACGGCCGGTGACGCCGAAGGAAGCCGGCAGCAGCCCCGAGCGGCCCATCGCGTAGAAGTAGCGGGTCGCTGAATTGTGAAAGGCAAGGATCCCGGCGAACAGGCTTGAGATGAGCAGCCAGCTCATGACCTCGGGCATCCAGGGTCCTACGTATTGTCCGGCCACTGAGAAGAGAAGTTGGGCAGGGTCGGCCAAGGGGGTGCCTTGAAGGGTTGTGACTTCCAGGGTCTTGTTCACGATGTCTGCGGAACCGGCCCCGGAGATGATGGCGAAGGAGGTCAGGGCGAAAATCAAGGTAATGATGGTGACTGCGGTATAGGTAGCCCTGGGAACGGTCCGCTTCGGATCACGGCATTCCTCGCCGTAAATGGCCGTGGCCTCAAAGCCGATGAATCCGGCGAAGGCAAAGGCGAAGGCAATTCCGGGGGCACCGGCGAAGATGTTGTCGAGGCTGAAGGATGCTGAAAGGTTCAGGCCGTTAGGGCCACCGCCGTGAAAGACCACGGCCAAGCCGGTGATAAGCATAGACGCCAGCTCCAGGCTGAGGAGCACCCCCAGCACCTTGGCGCCCAGGTCAACCTTCATGATGCCAAAGACCTGTACGACGGCGAGGCACACGAGGCACCAGAACCACCACGGCAGGTCGATGCCGATCGAAGCCATCTTCTGGGAAACCGTAGCGCCGAAGAAGCCGTAGATCGCCGTCTGCACCAGGCAGTACGACAACACGGAAACAAACGCCGAGGCAACGCCCCAAGGCGCCCCTAGGCCACGGCCAACGTAGGCAAAGAACGCGCCCGCGTGGGTCACGTGGTGGCTCATGGCAGCATAGCCGACTGCAAAGAACATCAGCATGATGCCCGCGATGAGAAAGGCGCCCGGGGCCGCAGCGCCGTTGCCCAGAACAATGGTGCTCGGTACCAGCCCTGTCATTCCCGCGATGGGGGCCGCGGCCGCGACGACAAAGAAGCAGATGCCGGCAACTCCCATCGAATTCCGGTGCAACTGGTTTTTTGGCGCCTCAGCGGCGGGCGCCGGAGAAGCTGTCATGGTTTCTTTCGGTGTTGTCATTGCTTTGTCCACTTCCTTGTGTGTCATAGCGAGAGGGATTTGGGAAGAGCCAGAGAGAATTTTTGGACCTAGTCCATGACCAGGACGGCCCGGCCTTTGATGCTGCCGGCCCGAAGAAGGTCGTGCGCATGCTGGGCTTGGTCAAGGGGGATGGTCTCGACGCTGTGCTGCAGCGGATGGGTCCGGGCGAACTCCAAGAGTTCCTTGAGTTCATCGAGGCTGCCCCAGATGCTCGTAGTGAGTACTGCTTCGCTGGGAAGAACCCCTACGCCGAACTCAATGCGGCCGCCCCAGAGTCCCACGACGACGATGATTCCCTGCCTGTCGATGCTGGAGGCTGCGGCCGCCATGGTCGCACCCGCCCCGACAAAGTCGATGACTGCGTCGTACTTGCCGGTGAGTCCCTCGACGCCGCATGTTACGTCGGCGCCGAGGCTGGCGGCGGCGTTGAGCTTTTCGGGTGATGTATCGACGACTGTCAGCTCTACGTCGGCCAAGGCTTTGAGGAACTGGATGGCGAATTGCCCCAGGCCGCCGGCTCCGATGACGATCGCCCTGGAGTTCTTGCCCCGCAGGTGCGGCAGGGTCCGCTTGACTGCGCGGAACGCTGTCAGCCCGCCGCAAGCGAGCGGTGCCGCCAAGGACGGATCCATATCCCCGATGGGGACGAGGTATTCACGCTTAGGAACGCGCATGTATTCGCTGTAGCCGCCATCCGAGACGATCCCGGCCTCGCGGCCGTTGGGACAGATCATTTCCAGGCCCGCGGAGCATTGGCGGCAATCGGCCCGCCCGCACCCCCACGGCGCGTAGAGAAGAACGCGGCCCAGCTCATCGTGTTCGCCCACCACTTCGTGTCCCAGAACCACGGGGTAGGGTCCGCCGAAATCGCCGTCGGCGACATGCAGGTCAGAGTGGCAGACCCCGCACGCCAGGACCCGGATCACTTCCTCGCCCGGGCCAAGCGGTACCGGGACTTCCCGGTCCACGAGCTCCAGCGGGGAGTTGGGTTTGGTCACGACTATTGATTTCAAAGGATTCTCCGTTCATATTTGGTATACGGGATACGCTATTCAGTGACTTAGATTACACTGATCAGGTATCGAATATCTAGTAGGAGATCGAGGAAGCAATGAACACCACCGCCTTGACGCCGCCGTCCACCTTGGAAGACTGTGCGAGGATCGCCCGGGAAAACGGCATCCATACCGTGGAGTGCGTCTTCACGGACACGTGGGGGCTGCCGCGCGGCAAGATGCTGCCGATCGAGCAATTTTTGACGGGTGCGGGCTTTTCCATTGCCAACGTGGCCTTTGCCTGGGACATGCGCAGCGACATCCATCCAACGCCCTGGTCACCCGAGAACAGTGAGTATCCGGACATGCACGCCGTCCCGGACCTTCCTTCATTCCGCGTGGCGGGCTGGACGACGGGCATGGCTACGGTCATGTGCGACATGTACGATCCCAAGACCCACGAGCGCATCCCCATGGACGGGCGGGGCATGGTCAAGGACACGCTCAAGGAGTTCGAGGCGCTCGGCTACCGCGTGGACATGGCCACCGAGCTGGAGTTCCATCTCTTCACCAGCGACTGGCAGCCCGTTTCGGACAAGTCCTACTGCTACTCGCTGGACCGCGCCAACGAACTTGAGCCCGTGATCGGCGCCATTCGTGCCGCGCTTACGGCCTCGGGGATCACCGTGGAAGCCAGCAATGTTGAGTATGGCCAATCCCAGGTTGAGATCAACCTGAAGTACGGCGACGCCATCACAATGCTGGACAACACCATTCTTTTCCGCCACATCGTGCGCCAAGTCGCGCGGCAACATGGCTACAACGCCACGTTCATGGCCAAGCCCATCAACGGCGGCTCCGGAAGTGGACTCCATGTGCATCAGAGCCTGTGGAACAGTGACGGAATCAATGTGTTCTCAACGAAGGACACCTCAGACCCGGTGCACTCGGACGTCATGCGCCGCTACCTGAGCGGACTTGTGGCCCACCAGCTGGAGCTCCAGGCGATCGCACTACCCACGATCAATGACTACAAGCGGATCGTGGACTATTCCTTCTCCCCGACGCAGGTGTGCTGGGGCCTGGACAACCGCCTCGTGGGTGTGCGATGCATCACCGACGCGGGCCCCGGAACCCGCCTTGAAGTGCGCTGGGCAGCTGCTGATGCGAACCCGTATCTGGTGGCCCAGGGCTACCTCCAAGCGGGCTTGGACGGCCTCAGGAACGATCTGCCGCTGCAGCCGATCTCCGTCGGGGACCCCCATGCAGACCCCGCTCTCCAGCGAGTGGCTTCAACGCTGGCTGAAGCCGTGAACACGTTCTCCGGCAGCCCGTTTGCCAAGGCCGCTTTCGGGGAGATTTTCGTGGATACCTACGGTGCTATGCAGCGGGTCGAATTGGCCGCCTTTGCCGCTCACGTCACCGACTGGGAGTTCAACCGCTACCACGACATTCTCTAGCGGGAGGCACCACTTCCATGACGAAAACCGTCCTCCTCATCACCCACGAACAGACTTCTTCGACCGACACCGGCATCATCGGGCAGGCACTGCTCGATGGCGGCCATGTAGTCAAAACGCACGAAGTGTTCTCCCTCAACCAGGCCGGGACCCGCACGGTCAATACAGAGTTCCCCCACCCCGGGGATTTCGACGCGGTCATTGCCTTCGGCTCCTTCAGCCACATCTACGAGATCACTGAAGAATGGATCACGCGGGAAATCGAGTACATTGCGGCGCTCCACCAGCAAAGGATTCCCTACCTGGGCATCTGCTTCGGCGCTCAACTGCTTGCCGAGAGCCTCGGAGGGCGAACCGTCCGGGCCGACAGGATCGAAGCAGGGCTGATCTCCTTCGAACCCGGACACAGGTGTCCGATAGTCCCGGGCCCGTGGTTCTCCTGGCACAGCGACAGGGTCGAATTGCCCGGTGAGATCGACGTGCTGGCCAAAACGGCAATTGCACCCCAGGTTTTCCGAAGCGAGCGCTCCATCGGAGTGCAATTCCATCCTGAGGTCGATGGCGAACTCATGGAGGAATGGATCAGAATCGGCGGCCACGAGTTGGAGGGGGTCCTCGACGTCGACGACCTCCGACGCGACTGGGCGGCGCACGAGCCTTCCGCCGAGCGCAACGCCAGGGAACTGCTGGATTGGTTCCTCGGCGACACAGCTCCGGTCGAGGTTCCCGGCGGTCCCATGAGGGCCACAGAACCAAAGAGTTAGCTATCAACAGGTGCCCTTGGCACCCAGATCTTGAATGGACGAACAAGTGGAAACACAACGTCGCAGGCCTTTGATTGCCGTACCGGGCCGATTCTCGGACAGTGCATCTGCGCTCAGGTACAAAGCACTCGTCAACGCCCACGCACTCATCAAGGGTGTCTACGACGCCGGCGGGGAGCCGGTGACCATACTTCCGGTAGCGGATCCCGGAACGACGGAAGACGCACTCTACGAGGAAGTTTCCCGCCGGCTGGCTTTCGCCGATGCGGTCTTACTTCCCGGGGGTGGCGACATAGCCGCTTGGCGCTACGGGCAAGAAGCCCATGCCGAATCCGATGATGGAGACGAGCTGCAGGACATGTTTGATCTCGCAGTTGCCCGGCATGTGGTGGAAAACCAGGTTCCCACTCTTGCTGTTTGCCGCGGGATGCAGATTTTGAACGTATCGCTAGGTGGCGATTTGGAGCAGCACCTTCCCACCCCCCACATGAACCAGATCCACACGATCACCCTTGACGCCGCCAGTTCCCTAACGTCATCGATCGCCCGAACCCCGCAGGTTTCCTGCTATCACCACCAAGCGGTGAGGAACCTCGGGAAGGGACTCGTCGCCACCGCCTGGGCCGAAGACGGCACCGTTGAGGCCCTTGAACTTCACGGTGCGGAGTTCTGGATCCACGCGGTGCAATGGCACCCCGAGGACACCGTAGCTTCAGATCTCGCCCAGCAGGCGCTACTCAAGGAATTCATTGCAAATATCCCGCTGGGCTGAGTCCCGACGCGGAATACAAACTACTTGCCGAGCGAGGCGACCAGGGTTAGCATACCGTATACGGTATCCGCTATTGGGGGGCCGTGGCCGACTGCCGGTATCACCAAGGAGACGAATCATGAGCCAAACCCACGTGCACACCCATGATGCACTTTCGGACCTCGCTTTCGAGGACGGGGTCCCGTACGAATACTTCGACGCGGCAAGGAGGGAAGACCCTGTCCGCTGGATCGAGGAACACGACGGCCCGGGCTACTGGTCCGTGACGCGCTACGCCGACGTCGTTGCCGTCACGCGGAATTTCCAGCAATTTTCGTCCGAGACGGGCGGAACCACCCGCGAGGACATCGCGCATGAGGACCTTATTGCGCGGCAGACCCTGATCGACACCGATCCGCCGCTCCACACAGACATGAGGCGTGTTCTTTCCCCTCGCTTCACTCCTGGCAGTGTCCACAAGGAATGGGTTGGCTTCGTCGAAGAGCTGGTCGAAAAGACTCTCGACCAGGCTTTTGCCCGGCCCCGCTTCGACTGGGTGGACGAGGTTGCCGCCGTCGTTCCCATGGTGGTGCTAGGCGAGCTGCTCGGGGTTCCGACCGAGGACCGGGCTTACCTCAAGGCCCTCGGCGACGAAATGATCGCTGGTGCCGACCCGGACCATGCTCCCCGCACGGCAGACTCGCCGGAGAACGTCAAGGAAAATAGTGGCTACCCGTTCTCCAGCCCGGCGGGAAGGGACATCTGGAAGTACGCCGATGCCCTGCGTGACCGGCGGAACGGCAATCTCGGTCATGACGTGTTTTCGCTGCTTATGACCGGGAACATCAACGGGCGGAAGCTCACGACGCGTGAGTTGGACAACTTTTTCTCCCTCCTGGTTGTAGCCGGCAATGAGACCACCCGCATGGCACTTTCCCACGGGCTCCTCGCCTTTGCCCAGAACCCGGAGCAATTCCGCCGTCTCAAGGAAGATTCTTCCCTGTTGAACACCGCCGTCGAGGAAGTGCTGCGGTGGGCGACGCCGATCCATCATTTCCGCAGGACGGCACTGGTTGACACCATGATCGGCGAAACGGTGATCAAGGCCGGAGACAAGGTGCTCATCTGGTATGCGTCGGCGAACCGTGACGAAACCGTCTTCGACGCACCCTACACGTTCGACATTTCGCGCAAGCCCAATCCGCACGTGGCGTTCGGTGGTGGAGGTCCGCACATCTGCCTGGGGAACAGCCTGGCTCGCCTTGAACTGCAGATAGTTTTCCGCGAACTTGCCAAACGGGTGGAGACCATCGAGATTGACGGCCCTGTCCACCGGCTCCGCTCCAACCTCACGCACGGCATCAAAGAACTGCCGGTCCGCCTGACGTACGCCTGATTCGACCACATTGACAAGCCAGAAAAAGGGAAAACCATGACATACGACGCAGTGATTCCGGCGGCTTCGCACAGAGTTTCAGCCGCGGCCCAAGCCTTCGTCGAACGCACCCAAGGGCTGCGAATCGGCTCCGACACGGATCGTGAAGCCAAGTCAGGGGCGACGTTCCAGTCCGTTAATCCGGCCACCGAGGAAGTACTCGGCTCCATCGCTTCCGGCTCAGCCGAGGACGTGGACTCGGCCGTGGACGCAGCCAGCGCAGCCCTCTCCTCCATGGAATGGGGCGGAGCAAGCCCCGCCGCCCGCGCCCAATACCTGTTCGATCTTGCCGACGCCGTGGACGCTAACCGCGAGCAGCTGGCAGAACTGGAAACGCTGGACATGGGCAAGCCCATCTCACAGGCGCTCGACGACGTCGGGGGCGTGGCGGCCGTCTTCCGGTACTACGGTGGCTGGCCAACGAAGCTCGAAGGTTCGATCAACCCGGTACGCCAACCATATTTCGGTATGACGCAGATCGAGCCCCTGGGCGTCTGTGGCGCGATCACGCCGTGGAACTTCCCGCTTGTGATGGCCTCCCACAAGATCGGTCCCGCCCTCGCGGCCGGTAACACCATGGTTATCAAGCCCGCCGAGGTCAGCAGCTACTCAACCCTGCTTTTGGCCGACCTCGCCCGCCAGGTGGGCCTGCCGCCGGGGGTCCTCAACGTGGTCACTGGACCCGGGCGCACGGTGGGGCAGGCGCTCGTGGATCACCCCGACGTCGTAAAGATCTCCTTCACTGGTTCCACTCCCGTTGGTCGAAAGATCCTCGAAGCGGGCAGCCGGCAGATGAAGAAGGTCAGCGTCGAACTCGGTGGGAAGAGTGCGAACATCGTCTTTCCTGACGCTGACATCGAGGCAGCCGCACAAGGTTCTGCCGAAGCCATGTGGGAGAACGCCGGACAAGTGTGCGTGGCTCCCAGCAGAATGTTTGTCCATGAGGACGTCTACGACGAACTCGTGGAGAAGCTGGCGCGAAAGACCAGCGCCTTGCGGGTCGGGGACCCGCTGCTCGCCGACACCGAGGTGGGTCCGCTTGTCTCCAAGGACCAATACCTGTCGGTCCAGCAGTACATCGACATCGCACGCTATGAAGGAGCGCACCTCAGCGTGGGAGGACGCGCCTTGGATCAACTGGGCTACTTTGTCGAGCCAACCATCTTCACGGACGTCCGGAACGACATGCGAATTGCCCAGGAAGAGGTTTTCGGGCCGGTTCTTACCTTGCTTCGCTTCCGCACGGAGGAGGAAGCCATCAGGCTCGCGAACGACTCAGCCTACGACCTTGCGGCTGCCGTGTGGACACGGGACATCGCCAGGGCCCTTCGTATGAGCAAGGCGCTGAAGGCCGGGACCGTGTGGGTGAACACTCACGGAAAGCTGGATCCCGCACAGAGCTTCGGGGGTTACAGCAAGTCCGGAAACAGCCGTGAACTCGGCCGTGAGAGTGTACTTTCCTACACGCGCTCCAAAGCCGTCATGATCGACATGTCTGCCTGAACCCAGCGGTGCAGCCCGTTAATTTAGACGACGGGCTGCGCGCTGTGGATTGAGTGCAGCCCGCGGCCGGCGAGGATGTGCTCTCGGGCAACTTTGCTGGCCAGCTCCGGGTCGCCGGACTCGGCAGCCTCCACGATCGGCCGGTGCATCTCGGGGAAATCAACGGAAGAACGGCTCTCCAGGATGTCGGCCCAGACGTGGGCGGCCATGGCAGTCTGCCAGATCACGTCGAACATACTAAGCAGGTACTCATTGTCCAGCGCCTCCACCGTGCAGCGGTGAATCGCTTTGTTGACCAGGAAGACCTCCATGGCCGTCGTCTGCGGGGCCGAAACCAGTTCCTCAAACGTTGACCTTACATACTTCGCGGCCGCCCCGCCCCGGCGCGCAACCTCGGCGAGCGCGAACGGCTCGATAGCTCCCCGGGCCGCGTACTGTTTGTCCAGTTCGGCGTCTGTCAGCTCGCGCACAATGTAGCCACGGCGGCCTCCGGGCTCGATCACCCGTTCCATCTCGAGCCGGTGCAAAGCCTCGCGCACCGGCGTCCGGCTGATCCCCAAGCGGGCTGCCAGGTCATCCATCAGCAGCCTGGCCCCGGGACCCAGATCATGCGTCAGGATGCCCTCGGCGATCTGCGCATAGGCAGCGTCAGCGAGCGTCTCACGCGCAAACTCAATTTTCTTCATGGTGTCCGCCACTTTCCTGTTTTTCACAGCCTACCGGCTATTGGCTTACTTGGGATTTGCGTATACCGTATACCTTATTCGATGGTTCTATCCAATTACGAAGGAGGCGGCCCCATGACCGCACACATCACCGTCGGCGGCCCCGATCTCATCCAGGAGCGCAGGCTCGTCACCGAGATCCCGGGCCCCCGCTCGCGCGAAATTCTTCAGCGCAAGGAATCGGCAGTCGCTCGGTCCGTCGGCCATACCCTGCCCATCGTCGCTGACGCGGCCGGCGGCGGAACGCTCCTGGACGTGGACGGCAACTCCTTCATTGACTTGGGCTCAGGTATCGCCGTTACCGGCGTCGGAAACTCGAACCCCCGCGTGGTTCGTGCGGTTCGCGAGCAGCTGGATCGCTTCACTCACACGGCCTTCACTGTGGTGCCCTACGAGAGCTACATCGCGGTGGCAGAGAAGCTGAACGAGATCACTCCCGGCAACTTCGCCAAGCGCACGGCGCTGTTCAATTCAGGCTCCGAAGCGGTGGAAAACGCAGTGAAGATTGCCCGGCGCGCAACGGGCCGCCAAGCCATCGTGGCCTTTGAACACTCGTTCCACGGACGCACCAACCTTGCGATGGCCCTCACCGCAAAGAGCGCCCCCTACAAGCAAGGATTCGGCCCGTTCGCCCCGGAGATCTACCGCGTTCCGGGCTCCTACCCTTACCGCGATGGCGGCCTCACCGGGCCGGAAGCCGCCCGCCAGGCGATCGAACAGATTGAAAATGAGCTCGGGGCCGAATCGGTGGCCGCAATCATCATCGAGCCCATGCAAGGGGAAGGCGGCTTTATCGTTCCCGCCGAGGGCTTCCTGCCAACCCTTCGCGAATGGACGGAGCGCAACGGCATTGTCTTCATCGCGGATGAGATCCAGTCCGGCTTCGCCCGGACAGGATTGTGGTTCGCAGTCGATCACGAAGGAGTTGTCCCGGACCTCATCACGATGGCCAAAGGCATAGCCGGTGGGCTACCGCTTTCTGCCGTCACGGGACGGGCTGAACTGATGGACGCCGCCCAGGTGGGTGGCCTCGGAGGTACCTACGGCGGCAACCCCATCGCCTGTGCAGCGGCGCTAGCGGCAATCGAATCGTACGAGGAGGACGAATTGCTTGGTCGCGCACGACGGATTGGGGAAATCCTCACCGGCCGCTTCACCGAATTGCAGAAGGCAGATCCCCGTATCGGCCAAGTGCGCGGACGCGGTGCGATGATCGCCGTCGAGCTTGTCCACCCGGACACGTTGAGTCCGGATCCTGCGCTGACCGCCCGCGTGGTGAAGTACGCGCACGAAAACGGGGTGATCCTCCTTGCGTGCGGCACCTACGGAAATGTCATCCGGTTCCTTCCTCCGCTGACCATCGAGGATCAGTTGCTCCAGGAAGGAATCGGAATCGTCGCGGAGGGATTGGCACGTTCATGAACCCCACCGATGCAAGCGATCTCCACTTTCTCCCCGTTCAGCAAAGGATGAACCAGCAATGACAGCACAGAGCAGCGACGTGGTCAGCAGCCTCGAGGATATTGATCCCCTGACCCAGTACAACCACTACATCGGAGGCACCTTCACCGCGCCTGAGGAAGGCGAGTACTTCGACACCCTCAACCCGTACACCGGAGAAGCCTGGGCCAGGATCGCCAAAGGCAGCCCGGCGGACGTATCCCGGGCAGTCGCTTCTGCCTCCGAGGCCTTCAAAAGCTGGAGCAGGACCAAGCCCCAATACCGCGGCAAGCTGCTCATGGACCTGGCGGATTTGATCGAGGCCAACAGTGAACACCTTGCCGAGATCGAGGTCCGCGACAACGGAAAGCTCTACGCGGAGATGTCCGCCCAGACCCGCTACATGGCAGGGTGGTACCGCTACTACGGCGGCCTGGCCGACAAGATCGAGGGCTCGGTCATCCCCAGTGACAAGCCGAACATCCTCAACTACACCCGGCTGGAGCCTCTCGGCCCGATCGCCATGATCACGCCATGGAACTCTCCTCTGCTTCTTCTGGCATGGAAGCTGCCGGCGGCTCTGGCGGCGGGCAACACTGTGGTCATCAAGCCCTCTGAGTTCACCTCCGCTTCAACCCTCGAGTTCATGAAGCTCTTCGAAAAGGCAGGATTCCCGCCCGGCGTGGTCAACACTGTCACGGGCTTCGGCCAGGAGGTGGGTGCCCCGCTAGTCAGCCACACGGATATTGCGAAGGTGGCTTTCACGGGCTCGGAGACCGCCGGACAGAAGATCTATGAGAGCGCCGCTAGCCAGTTCAAGCACGTATCACTGGAATTGGGCGGAAAGTCTCCGAATATTGTCTTTGAGGATGCGGACCTCGATGCCGCTGCTGCCGGCGTTATTTCCGGCATCTTCGCAGCAACCGGTCAGACCTGCATTGCCGGCTCGAGGCTGCTCGTCCAGCGTTCCATTCACGACGAATTCGTCCAGCGGGTTGTGGCACTGGCCGAACAAGCCAAAATCGGCGACCCCATGCTCCCCGACACGCACGTGGGACCCGTTACCACCCGTCCCCAGTTTGAAAAGGTGCTCGGCTACATCGACATCGCCCAGCGCGAAGGGGCAAAGTGCGTCCTGGGAGGCGCTGCTTACACCGGAGAAGGTTCGTCCGGGGGCCAGTTCGTCCAGCCAACGATCTTTACCAACGTTCGCAATGATATGCGCATCGCCCAGGAAGAGGTCTTTGGCCCTGTCCTCGCGGTCATTCCCTTCGACGACGAAGAAGACGCCCTCTCCATTGCGAATGACGTCAACTACGGCCTTGCCGCAGGCGTCTGGACACGGGACATTGGCAGGGCCGTCCGCCTTTCAGAGAACCTGCAGGCCGGCACGGTATGGGTCAACACCTACCGCGCCGTCAGCTTCACGTCCCCCTTCGGCGGATACAAGCGCAGCGGTTTGGGCAGGGAGAGCGGCATTGACGCAATCAAGGAATACCTCCAGGTCAAGTCAGTCTGGATTTCGACAGCTCCGGACACGTCGAACCCGTTCGTCATCAAGTAAGTAGGTATGAGCAGAAGGTCCGGGGTCCTCCCCCGGACCTTTTTGCTGTGCCCGGCAGATGCTGACGCACGAAGAGGGGCTTTCCCGCCCTGTGTATCCACACAGGGCGGGAAAGCCCCTCTCGCCACGATCCGGCTATATTTCGGTAGCTACAGCCTTGGCGGGCCGTAGGACTGTTGGGGTATCAGACCGTGCCAGCCCAACGCATCTGTCACTCGGTGCCGCAGCTTCAAGCGAGAAGCCCCCGTGGCCGGGGTGCTGGAGGGTCCAGCCGGACAGTATCCAACCCTGGAAATGAAAAAGCCCCGCGCGACCGGCCTCCCTTTCTTGTCCAGGGGCAGTCTTGCGGGGCCTCCTCGTTTAGCGGGTGGCGGACACACCCTCGAGCACGCCGGCGAACCATACTACGGCGCCCTCGCCGACCGGCTCCCAGGACGAGGCGTCATAGCGGCCGATTTCCCCGGTCCGCTGCGCCCCAAGCTCGGTGAGTTTGTCGTCGAGCTTGGTTGCACCCTGACCGTAGGTGTCCTTGTAGAACGTATCGCCGAGGCCAAACATGGCGTAACGCACTCCGGAGAGATCCGGGCGTACGACGGAAAGGTCCGCATAGAAGGGCAGCGCCGTGTTCGGCAGCTCGCCCTCGCCGTAGGTCGAGCAAAGAAAAACGTAGAGCGAGTCATGCTGGAGTTCAGCAATTGAGAACGACGACAGGTCGTGCACTTCGACTTCCTGGTTGTCGTTCCTGATCGATTCAGCGAGATCTTCGGCGGCTATCTCTGCGTTGCCGGATTCCGTCCCGAAAAGAACTTGGATCTTCATCATTTTTCTCCTGTCTAAGATGTTTGGTTTAGTTGCCGCGCTGGGCGGCGGAGCTTTCAACGAGCTTGTTGTGTGCGATCGCGACCATCTGTTCATGGCTGGGGAACTTTCGGCGGGTCCGAGCCTCTGATGCGGCTTCCTTCTCCGCGCAATCCACACGCTTCCAGGCGGCATAATCCACAGCCAGCGCACGGACTTCCTCCGGAAGGCCCGCGTATCCCGGTTTGGACTGCTGCTCCAGCGAATCCAAATCTGCGATGATCTCGTCCGCTACGGTCTTTGCGCACGATCGATTTTCGGCAATCGTTCCACGCGAACCGCGCTTGATCCAACCAGTACGGTATAGGCCCTGATCCAGGACCCCGGTCTCGGAATCCGCCTTGAGGGCGCCGAGCCCGTGCCAGTCGCCGCCGTCGAAATCGAAACCGATGGCCGTCACCACGGAGTCAGCGCCTAGACGCTGATTCGTACGATCGTCGTTGACGGATCGCAGTTCCACGTCCCGGACGTGTCCGTCTCCGTTGATACTCACCGGCGCCCATCCGAAGTGCAGCACTACCTCCGCACGGGTTTCTGGACCAGGATCGACCTCAAGCAGTTCCCCAATGGCCTTGGCCCGTGCCAGTGCGGTGCGGGGAGCGTCTTCGGCTACTTCAATGGGGTCCGAGCATGAGAATCTCACGCCACGAATGCGTCCGAGTTCCGCGAGCATCACAGGGTCGGAGGGGGCGTTCGCGATCGTCGACCGGCAGATGAGGTCGACACGGCTCACCGGCGCTTGGCCGTATTCAGCCAGCATGGCATCGTCGATGTCGCTGTTGGCGAAATCTTCCGGCTGTTTGATGAGCAGGCGCAAGACGTCAATAGACACGTTGCCGCCGCCGATAATCGCCACGGATTTCCCGAATGTCGGGACACCGGTCGGCTCAAGGGGGTGCGCGTTGAAGAGCCTCGTCAGGCGGCCGGCGCGATATACCTCGGGCAGGCCTTCCCCCGGCACCTCCATGGCGCGATCCGCTGACAGACCAGCAGCCAGCACGACGATGTGATGGGTGCTTCGGAGCTGGGCCAGGGAGATGTCCCTGCCGACCTCGATGTTCCCCGCGAAGCGGACGTTTTCGCGTTCAAACAACCGGGAAAACTGCGCCTGAATTGATTTGGTGCTCTGATGGTCCGCCGCGACGCCGTAGCGAACCAGTCCAAAGGGCGACGCGAGTCGGTCGTAAATCGTGATCTCCGACTGGGGAAGTGCCTTCCGAAGGCTTTGGGCAATGTAGCAGCCGGAGGGTCCGCTTCCTATGACGGCGATCGAGAGAGGTGCATCCATCAGTGCGCTCCTTGGGTTAGAGCCATACCGGCGCGCGGGCCAGGCAAGAGAACGTTTACAGGGGCCAACGAAGCTCCGGCAGGGTATTTGCCGAAGAACAGTTCCGAGCCCCGTTCCGTCAGCCGGAGATCAAGCATCGCGCGGCCAGCCCGCCCGGGCTCAATGGTTGCCGTTGCGAGCTCAAGGCGGGTTCCTGCCGGGGCGGCGTCGTCCACGATATACATGCGCACCACGTCCTGGAATATATGGAAGCTCGGTTCGGCTATCCGAAGCGAAAGAACACCCATGTAGGCGCGGAATTCGACGGAGCCGCCGAAGCGCAGGGTTGCCGGATCCGAGGGTGCGCCGATTCTGGGGAAATGGTAGTAGCCATCGCCATCGCGTGAGGCACCGTCGGAAAGAGTGACCGTTCCATCACCGGCCTGATTCCGGACGTAGCTATCAAAGGCCCCATCAATGCGCCATTGCAATGAGTCCGCACCCGCAGGGGTTGGCCTTGGTTTCATCACGTCATCTCCTTCAAGATCAACTGCGTCCAGTAAGCGTATACCGGATACGAAATACCTTCAAGGCTTTTTCGATCTAACTCAGCGGTTGGATGCTGCCAGCGTCTAACATCCGGGCACGCAAAATGGCCGGGCGGAACCGCATTGATGGCAGCGGACTTTCGCGAGGAGATCCCCGACCCGGACGAGAAGTAGAGGGTTCGATTACCGGTGTGACGCCTGATCCGACTGGAGGGGTTCCGCCTCGGTTGCCGGAAGGGGTGCGGCCATTCGTTCGTCGAAGTTGGCTGCGAGCAGTTCACCTGAATGGATGATGTGCGCCACCATGGATGCGCGCGTCTTGTCGGTGTCCCCCGACCGGATTCCCTCGAGCAGTTCCTCGTGGTCGGTCACCGTTGCCTGGGGCCATCCGGGAATCGAAGAATAGAACTGTCGCGGGACGTAGCGGGTGATCAGGCTGAGAGCCCAGAGAGTCTTTCGCGAGCCGGCCATCTTGTTGATGTGGCGATGAAAGGCATGATTCTTATCCTCGAGCACCTCGTGGTCATTGCGTCGTGCGGCCGCGATGAGTTCGTGGTGGAGTGCGTCCAGTTCCGCCAGGTCATCCTCTGTGCAGTTAGCTGCCGCTAGCGCTGCCAGCTCACCGGCTATCAGTGCCTGGACCCGGAAAAGGTCCCGGATGTCTTGTCCGGTCAGTGGCGCCACCTGAAAGCCGCGCCGCGGGAGCAGGTCCAGGAAGCCTTCAACGCGTAGTGCTTGGAGGGCTTCGCGGGCAGGGGTGGTCGAGATGCTGAGGGCTTGGCCCACAGTCTCCGGCCTGACGGTTGTCCCAGGCCTCAACTCTCCGGACATGATGAGTCCCCGGACGTAGGCCGCGGCTTTATCACTGAACTGCCTGCGACCACTGCCATCACTGCTGTGGTTACTCATTAGTGCCTTCTCTCCTGACGCTCCCGCTAAGAATAGAGCATCGCCGCCGGGCCCTCGGCGAGCCCGGCGGCATGAGCGATTTAGCGATCAGCGGCGGCTAGTGGCAGTCCCAGCTCGGCAAGCACTTGCTCGGTGTGCTCCCCCAACCCAGGCACCGGGCCCATGGAGAATCCGGCCTCCCTGGATGTCACCGGGGGGATCAGGCTGCGGAGGGGACCTACGGAAGACGGGACGTCACGCCACCGGTTTCTCGCGGACAATTGTGGGTGGTCGGAGAACCCATGCATGTCGCGCAGTTCAGCGTTTGCGATTGACGCCGCGTCGAGCCGTTCAACCACCACCTGAGTGGGAAGGGATCGCAGGACATTGTTGATCTCATCGTGGAGGTCGGCCCGGTGATTGACCCTGGCGTCGTTCCCTCCGAATCGGGGCTCCTCCGCCAGTGCGGGTTGCTGCAGTACTTCCCGGCAGAACTTGCCCCACTCACGCTCGTTCTGGATGCCAAAGAAGACGGTCCCGTCAGCGGTATTGAATGGCCCGTAGGGTGCGATGCTGGCGTGCTGGGCCCCGCTTCGGGAAGGGGGAGCCCCGCCGTACTCGGCGAAGAAATATGGCTGGCTCATCCACTCACCCAGCGCCTCCAGCATGGAAATCTCCAGGACGTCGCCCCTCCCGGTCGACGTCCTTTGTAGCAAGGACGTCAGTATCCCGGAATATGCGTACATGCCGGCGCAGATGTCAGCGATCGAAACCCCCACCTTCGCAGGTGAGTCTTCCGTTCCAGTAACGCTTAGCAGCCCCGATTCGCACTGGACAAGGAGGTCATAGGCCTTCTTCTGCTCATACGGTCCACCCTTCCCGTATCCGGAGACGGACACGTGAATGAGCTTGGGATTGATCGTCAAGGCGTCGTCCGCGCCAAAGCCCAACCGTTCCACCGCGCCGGGAGCGAGGTTTTGCACAAGGACGTCGGCCTTGGCAACGAGCCGCCTAAGAGCTTCGAGGCCCTGGGCGGATTTGAGATCGAGGACGATGCTCTCTTTGCCCCGGTTGAGCCATACAAAGTAGCTCGCCATGCCGTTGACTTTGCTGTCATAACCACGCGCGAAATCGCCCGTATCGCGTTCGACCTTGATGACCCTCGCGCCCAGATCAGCGAGTTGGCGCGTGGCAAAGGGAGCGGCTACGGCCTGTTCCAGCGAGACAACCGTGATTCCCTCGAGAGGTAAACGACTCATGAAATTCTTCCTTCTCCCGACTCGGCGATGAGTCGAATATATTAGAAACCTACTTCAGGGTAGAGGGCAAAATTCCCTAAATCAAGGGCATGTAAGGGGGCATCACGAACTTTCACCACTAGAAACTGCCACTTGTGTTCTGGCTAATATATTCCGTATCGTGAGTTCAGCACACCAACCTCAAGGAGCAACGATGCCCAACAACAAGCCCCAGATCGAACAGCTGCGGGAAAAGACCCGTTCCCTCTGTGCCCTGTTTCCGGATGAGTACTGGCGGGAGACCGACCGCAACCGCCGGTACCCGCAGGAGTTCGTGGACAGGCTGACCAAGGAAGGCTTACTCGCTGCGTTGATTCCCACCGAGTACGGCGGCCTGGGTGTCGGCCTCACCGAGGCGAGCGTGATCATGGAGGAGATCAACAAGTCCGGGGGCCACTCCGCGGCGTGCCACGCACAGATGTACACCATGGGCGCCCTGCTCCGTCACGGAAACGAGGAGCAGAAAAACGCCTACCTTTCAGCGATCGCCTCCGGGGACCTTCGGCTCCAGGCATTCTCGATCACTGAAGACGCAGCGGGTTCGGATACGACGAGCATCGAAACCGCCGCCGTCAAAGACGGGGATGACTACGTCATTACCGGCCACAAGAGCTGGACCAGCCGGATCGAGGAGTCGGACCTCGCGTTCGTGCTCGCCCGCACCTCCGAAAAGCCTCAGGGTCAGGGAGCAGACCGCACCCACGGACTCACACTCTTCCTGGTGGACCTGCGCCAAGTGCGCACCGAGCAACCGGAGACCCTGGAAGTCGTCAAGGTCCGCACGATGTTCAACTACGCCACCAACCAGATCTTTTACAAGGGCATGCGCGTCCCGCAGTCGGCCGTCATCGGGGAGGTGGGCAAGGGCTTCCGCTACGTCATCGACGGATGGAATGCGGAACGCATTCTGTTGGCATCGGAAGCCATCGGCGACGGCTACTGGTTCACCACCCGGGCCGTCGACTACGCCAACAAGCGCACGGTCTTTGGCCGCAAAATCGGCGAGAACCAGGGCGTGCAGTTCCCCATCACCGACGCCTATATGAAGGTTCGCGCGGCGGACATGATGCGCTACGAAGCGGCACGGCTCTTCGACGCGGGAGAACCCTGTGGCGCCGAAGCAAACATGGCAAAGCACCTCGCGTCCGAAGCAAGCTGGGCCGCCGGCAACGCCTGCCTGGACACGCACGGAGGTTACGGCTTCGTCGACGAATACGACGTCGAACGAAAGTTCCGCGAAACCCGCATGTTCCAAGTGGCGCCAGTCAACAACAACATGATCAAGTCCTTCGTGGCCACCAAGGTGCTCGGCCTCCCCCGCTCGTACTAAGGATTTCCTTGTCGGCATTCCGTATTTGGTATACGGTATTTCCGTGGATGTGGTGACCTCTCAGGCCGTGGTCGAAACACTGCACAATGGCGGACGCACCATCTAAATCCATCAAAGAAAAGGAACAACGAACATGACTTCTGCACGCAGCATCTTGTCCGTGCCCGGATCATCACAGCGCTTCCTGGACAAAGCCGCCAACTCGGCCGCCGACGTCGTGATGGTCGACTGGGAAGACGGCGTCGCGCATGGCGATAAAGCCGCCGCCCGGGGACTTACGAACGGTTTCCTCCAGACCTCCGCCCGCCGCGTTTGGGTCCGCGTCAATGCAAGCCTCACCGAGCAGTTCGCCCATGATGCTGCTGCTGCAAACCAATGGACCGAGAGAAGCGTCCCGCTGGTCCTGCCAATGTCGACCCTTGCATCGGCAGCCCTGGCTGCGCGGAGCATTGCCGGAGCTCCGCTGATTGCGATGATCGAGACTCCTGAGGGCGTGGAGCAGGCGGCCGACATTGCCCGCTTGCCGCGCGTGGTTGGGTTGATGTTCGGCGAATATGACTTCCTGGCCACAATGGCAGGCACCGGCGCCTCGCGCATGACCCACACCGGGTGGGCCAAATCGCGCATCATCAACGCAGCCGCGGCCACCGGAAAGTGGGCGATCGCGGGCCCAAACGCGGACTTCAGCGATCCGGAATCGCTACGGCAGCAGGCCGCCCAAGAAGCGGGCCTGGGTTTCGCGGGGAAACTGTGCATCCATCCATCCCAGATCGACACCGTCAACGAAGCTTTCGGTCCCGCTCCTGAGTACGTGAGCTGGGCCCGGGACCTTTTGGAGGAGATCACCGAACGAAACCACGACGGCGCTTTCCGGTTCCGCGGCCAGATGATCGACGCGCCCGTGATCGAGCGTGCCCGCACTGCCGTCCGTCTGGCCGGAGCGGTCCGATGAGCGTATGGGAACCCTACGCCGAAGAACTCGTCGTAGGCATACCCCTGCCGACAGCGCCGGCCATCACCCTCACCGAGGGTTTGGCCGCCCAGTACCAGGCCATCACCGGCGACGCGCTGCGCTTGCCCCTCAGCTCGCCCCTGTCGCAGCAAGTCACCGGAGGTGACCGGCTCGTCAATCCGGCCTTGGTCCTTCAGGTCGCCATCGGCCAGTCCACGGTGGCCACCCGGCGCGTCATCGCCAACCTGTTCTACCGAAACGTCCGGCTCCTGCGCCAAATACCGGTAGGGACAACCCTGGAAACGACGGTCACCCCGAAGGCGGCCAAACTCGCCCGGCCGAACGCCGGCGTTGAGCGCGCCAAGGTGCTTCTGTCCATGACCACACGTGACGAATCCGGGAACATCATCGCTGATTTCGAGCGCCTGGCGCTGATCCCCGTCAAGGACCGTTCCGCGTTTGAGGAAGCCGGTGAAATCGGAGCAGCCGAGGAACACCTCGACCTCGGCGCGTACATCCAGCTCGCCCCCGGAGCATGGGACCTGGTCGGAATGCCCGCTACAGCACTCCCGTCCGAGGGCGTCCAGGTGCACGATCCTCTGCGGGAACCTGTCACCGAGGCCCAGACGCTGGTCCGCATCACCCAGAACCTTGCGGCCGCACACCGGGATGTCGCCCGCGGCCAACAGGGCCGCAGGCTGGTCTACGGAGGCCACACGGTAGGACTCGCGCAAGCCGCCTTGAGCCGGATCGACCCCGCCATCGCCACGGTGCTCGGCTGGCACTCCTGCGACCACCTGGCCCCTGTCTTCGAAGAAGACCTCCTGAGCTTCACGGCAGTCCTGGAAGACTTCACACCCCACAAACAGGGAAACATCGCGGCGTACCGCGTCATCGCCACGGCCCACCGGCCCGGTTCCGAGCCCGTCGACGTGCTCTCCTGGGTCCCCGTTGTTTGGACAGCGGCCCAGCCCGATTCCGAAGGAAGGCCATGAGCGAAACACCCCGCCTCCTCGAAGGCATCCGCGTTCTCTCCCTCGAGCAGTACATCGCAGGACCCTACTGCACTTCGATCCTCGCCGACGCCGGCGCCGAAGTCATCAAGATCGAACGGCCCGGCACCGGAGACCCACGCCGCGTGTACGAGCCCCGCAAAGGCACCGACGACGATTACATCAGCGGCGGCTTCGCCTCCTACAGCCGGGGCAAAAAATCCATCACCCTTGACCTGGACTCCCCCGAAGACAAGGAACAGTTCGCCGTCCTGCTCAAGACGGCCGATGTCCTGGTTTCCAACCTCCGCCCCGGCGCCCTCGCCCGCCAAGGCTTCAGCCGCGAGGACCTCCGTGCCCAGTACCCGCGCCTGGTGATCTGCGAAATCACCGGATTCGGTGCATCCGGCGGACCGTACGCCAAGTGGCCAGCTTTCGACTCCGTCATCCAGGCCATGAGCGGCCTCAGCAGCCTCATCGGCCCGTCTGCCGATGCCCCTCCCGGGCTGGCACCGATGTCCACGATGGACCTGCTCGCCGGTATCTGGGGAGCCCTGGGCATCCTCACCGGGCTCGCGGGACGCGCGACCACCGGCCAGGGCTGCCACGTCGACACCGCCATGTACGACGTCGGAGCCGCCCTGCTCGAACGCCCCCTGACCCTGCACGAATTCACCGGCGCCGTACCCACCCGCGGGGCCGACGAGTTCAGCCCCGTGGGAGCCTTCCGCGCCGCCGACGGAGGATGGATCTCCATCGTCATCCCCACCGACGACATGTGGCAGCGCTGCTGCAACGCCATGGAACGCCCCGAACTCGCCAGCGACCCCGAACTGGACACCGTGCTCAAACGCGCCAGCAACATGAAGACCCTGATTCTGCCAGCCCTGGAAGAGTGGGCCGCCCACGGAAACCTCTCCCGCGACGAAGCCACGGCCAAGCTCCGTGAAGCCGGCCAACCAGCAGGCGCCGCCCAGACCATCGAAGACGTCCGCAACTGCCCTCAACTCGCGCACCGGAACCTCTTCACCCCGCTCGAGGACCCCAGGGCGGCCCACCAAGACGGCACGCCCCTGATGCTCCCCCGCTCCCCTCTGGTCTTCGACGGCTTGTCCGCCCGGCCCGGACCGGTGCCGGACCTGGGCCAGCACAACGCAGAACTGCTGCACCCCTTGGTGAAGACGGCGCCCCCATCCACTTGACCGCCACGCTTCGCGAAGCTGTGGAACCACGAGCGTTGTAAGGAATAGCAATGACAGACTCTTTCACCGGCCCCAGCGGGCTCTTCATCGACGGCGGATTCCGCCACGCCTCAGACGGCTCTGTTTTTCCGGTGGAGGATCCCGCCACCGGGAAGACGATTGTCGACGTCGCCAACGGCTCCGTGGTCGACGGACTTGCGGCCGCTGAGGCTGCGCACAGGGCACTTGTTCCTTGGGGTGCGTGCACCCCCGGCAGCGAGCTGAAGTTCTCCGGTCCGGTTTTGAAATCCTGACGGCGCACCGGGAAGAGATCGCTGACCTGATCATCGCCGAAAACGGCAAGGCGCAGGCTGACGCCCTCGCGGAAGCAGACTATGCTGCGGAATTCTTCCGGTGGTTCAGCGAAGAAGCTGTGCGGCTGCCCGGTTCCCTCCGGGAATCCCCCACCGGGAACCGCCGGATCATGGAGATATCCCAGCCCGTCGGCGTCGTTCTCGCCATCACGCCATGGAACCTGCCCGCAGCCATGATCACCCGCAAACTGGCGCCGGCGCTGGCCGCAGGCTGCACCGTCGTCGTCAAGCCGTCCAACCAAACACCCCTCACCGCTTTGAGGATCGCCGAACTCCTGACCCAGGCAGGCGTGCCCAACGGCGCAATCAACATCGTGCCCACCCGACGGGACAAGGAGGTCGTGGCAGCGCTGATCGAGTCCAGCCCCGTTCAGATGCTCTCGTTCACCGGTTCCACCGCCGTGGGCAGGCAGCTGCTTGCCCAGGCCAGCGGCCGTGTCCTGAACACCGGCATGGAACTTGGCGGCAACGCGCCCTTCATCGTCTTCGAAGACGCAGACGTGGACAAGGCGGTGGACGCGGCCATGACCGCCAAGATGCGCCACAACGCCGAAGCCTGCACGGCGGCAAACCGCTTCTACGTCCACAACGCCATCCGCGCGGAATTCACCGCCAAGTTCGTCCAGGCCATGGAATCCCTGCGCCTGGGCCCGGGCCACGACGCCTCAACCGAGGTCGGTCCGCTGGCCAGCAAGGCCGCGCTCGAAGGCCTGCAGGACGTCGTGGAGTCCGCCCTCCAGGCGGGAGCCCAGCGTGCCACGGCCACGGAAGTTCCCGCCGGTCCCGGCTACTATTTCCCGCCCACGGTATTGACCGACGTGGCACCGGACGCGGCCATTCTGAATCAGGAACTCTTCGGGCCAGTCGCCCCGGTCGTGGGTTTCACCGACGAGGACCAGGTGGTCGCCATGGCCAACGCCACGGACATGGGACTCGGCTCCTATGTCTTCAGCGCTGACCTCGCCCGCGCACTGCGGGTCGCCGAGCGGGTCCACGCAGGCATGGTGGGCGTGAACACCGGCATCTTTTCCGACCCGGCAGCACCCTTCGGCGGCGTCAAGCAAAGCGGCATCGGACGCGAAGGCGGCCACCACGGCATTCACGAATTCCTCGAGACCAAGTACATCGCCGTCGAATGGTGACAGCACAGCCGTCACCCCTGGCGGCGCCCTCCGTCCTGCCTGTCTACGTCAACTCCGGGGTCGTCAACGCGATAGCCGAACAATTTGGCGCCTTCACGCGCCCTGCATTCAGTCCTGGCAGGGCATCCTTGTTACGAGCGCAATCACAAAGCCTTCAGTGTCGCGCTCGTGGACGAATCGACCGCCCGTGGCGTTGCCATCTGGTTTCGAGGTAGCCGTGATCCAGGTCGCCCGGTGCAAGGCGGACAGCGTGCGGTTCGAGGTCTCAGGAATTACCAGCCAACCCTAGCCCATAATTTTCAGCGCCAGATGCTTTTCGAGCGCCATTCGTCTTGCTTTGGTAGGACGTTCCGCGGAGGAGGCGTCCCCGCTGAGGCCACTCACCCAGACGGAAAACTGTCATGCCTCAAACTGACACGAATCCTCCCGGGCGCTCACGCGGCTTCCTGCCTCTGATGGAGAAACGCCCAACTGTACTAACCCGGCGGCCGACCAATGAGGTGCGGCGTGGGGCCTGGTAACACTGCGGAAGCCAAGCAACCGACCCGTTTCTCTGGTTAGTACGGTGGACCCAAACTCGCGCTAGTGCGTGTCGATTGCCGAGATCTCGGACTTGTCTTCGCCCCACAGGGTGTGGAAGGTACCCTCGGCGTCGACGCGGCCGTAGGTGTGCGCACCGAAGAGGTCGCGCTGTCCCTGGATGACCGCTGCGGCGAGGCGCTTGCGGCGAAGTCCATCGTAGTAGGCCAGCGAGGAGGAGAACACGGGAACCGGGATGCCCAGCTGGACAGCCGTTGCCACCACGCGGCGCCA
>NZ_JAMXIC010000106.1 GCF_027587375.1 Arthrobacter sp. B2a2-09 | reverse complement strand
CTACAACGGCGACTACACCAAGCTGGTAGATGTTGCGTTCTCGGCCCGCGCTGTTCTGGCCGGTTCGACCATCGACCTGCAAACCAAGGTGTTCTTCGACGACGTGTCGAAGCACTGGTTCGTGGATGCGTGGCTGGCGTTCGCCGCTACCTCCAACCGTGCCGAGTTCGCCGGGGCTATTTATGCTGCCTGATAAGGAGGCGCGTGCTGCTTACATGCGAGAGTATCGTAAGCGCCGTGCCGCCGAAGGCAAGCCGCTGCGTGGGCCTGATACCCGCGAGCGGCGGCAGCATAAGAGCCGTGAACTCAAGCGGAAGTACGGTATAACCATTGAGCAAATGGAGCAGATGATTTCCGAACAGGAAGGGCGCTGCAAGATTTGCTCCGTGGAGCTGCTGTTC
>NZ_JAMXIC010000105.1 GCF_027587375.1 Arthrobacter sp. B2a2-09 | reverse complement strand
CGCGGCAAGGTCATCACCTCCCGCTGGCCCGAACCCACCCACGCCTCCGGCGCCTCCTACAACTTCCCCTCCAACTAGGAGCCCGCAATGACAGAGAACAAACTCATCATCGGCACAGCCCCGGACTCCTGGGGAGTATGGTTCGCGGATGACCCCAAGCAGACCCCCTGGGAGCGTTTCCTGGATGAGGTGGCCGAGTCCGGCTACAAGTGGATCGAACTTGGCCCCTACGGCTACTTGCCGAACGACCCCGCCCGCCTCGCCGAGGAACTCAAGCAGCGCGACCTCAAGGTCACGGCGGGAACGGTCTTCACGGCCTTCCACCGCGGTGCCGCACAGTACGAGGAAGCCTGGGAGCCCGCACGGAAGGTGGCTGAGCTGACGGCTGCCATGGGCGGCGA
>NZ_JAMXIC010000104.1 GCF_027587375.1 Arthrobacter sp. B2a2-09 | reverse complement strand
GGAGATAGCGAAGCCCCTCGGAGTCGACGAATTCTGGTACCGCGTACCGAAACCGAGCGTCCACGGATCGCGAAGCTGTTCCCACATATCAACCCTGCCGGCTTGAACTGGGCCTTCGCGTCGACCGTGCTCTCACACGTCGGTCCGACTCGCGGACTCGCGGAGGCCGCGATGCCGGACGGTTTCGACGTCATGGTGCGCAACCCGGCTGTCCACGACGCCGTCATGCCGGGCTGGAACGGAGTGTTCAGCGCGCGTGCTCTCGCGAAGATGTACGGCGCCATCGCGAACGGCGGCGTGATCGACGGGAAACGGTTCCTGAAGGAATCGACCATCGACCAGATGTCGACCATCCAGACTCGCGATCGGGATTACGTGCTGGCGGTGCGGCCCAACTGGACTCTCGGTTACCACCCGCC
>NZ_JAMXIC010000103.1 GCF_027587375.1 Arthrobacter sp. B2a2-09 | reverse complement strand
GGGTCCAAGGACTTCTACACCTTCACGGTACCTGCCGGGGGCAAGACCCTGTTCCTGGATCTCAACCGGGATTGCGTCAACCACCCCGACAACATCTTCGCGAACGGGCTCACCTGGCAGGTCACCTCGATCGCCAGCGGAGCGAAGGTCGCCGGGGACTACTGCGCCTCGGGGAACAAGACGATGGCCTTGGCGGCCGGCGACTACCGGCTCGAGATGGGCACCGATATCACCCGCAAGTCCTACGGAACGTACAGTCTGTCGGCGTTCTTCGTCCCCGACCCTCAGACCTTCACCCTGCCGCTCGACGGGAGCGCCGTAAGCAATGGGGTTCCCGGGTCCGGTGCGGGGAACCTGGAAACGAAGGGGTCCAAGGACTTCTACACCTTCACGGTACCTGCCGGGGGCAAGACCCTGTTCCTGGA
>NZ_JAMXIC010000102.1 GCF_027587375.1 Arthrobacter sp. B2a2-09 | reverse complement strand
TCATCAGTTGCCCGCCATGATTACCCAGTCGGTGCCGTCACTGACCAGAGTGGCATACTTTCCTGCGGTGGCGGCCAAGATCGCCGTCCCGGCAGCGCCTCCAGCAAGCGGGAGCACGTTAGCCGAGGCAGACACAACGGTGAAGGCTGCAATCGTCTTCAGCATGATTTCCCGGCCCGGGAAGGTGGCAGCAGATGGCAGGGTAACGGTGATGGTTGCGCCGCCGTTGCAGGATATCCAGTTTTCGGTATCAGCTACAGCGAAGTCGAGCGTCTTGGTGACGACGGCGCCGCGCTGCAATGAACTGGCGACAGCCGCTCCGATGTTCGGGGTAACCAGAGTCGGCGATGTGTTGAACACGTTAAGGCCGGTTCCTGTTTCATCCGTAATCATTGCCAGCATGTTTGCCGAAGACGGGGCGGCGAGGAACGCGAGAA
>NZ_JAMXIC010000101.1 GCF_027587375.1 Arthrobacter sp. B2a2-09 | reverse complement strand
CATCCGCGCTGAACACGGACTCGAAGCCCTCGGCGCAGCCGTCATGGCCCTGATGTTCGCCACCATGTCCACATAACACCCCCGACCGAGCAGAACCGAAGCCGACATGATCACCGAGCAGGCTCGCGCCGGCGGCGAAGGCCAGGACGACTACAAGTACCTCGTAATGCCCGTCGGGCTCCCATCAGGGCGTCGGCCCATTCCCATCGCTAACGCAGAAAAGAGTTCACGCTGTGCACATCGGACTGATCGGCCTTGGAAAAATGGGTTTCAACATGCGCGAACGGATGCGGAGAGGCGGAATCGAAGTCACTGGCTTTGACCGAAATCAGGACATCGCCGATGTCGCATCCGTTGACGAGCTTATTGCTGCGCTTCCGGCGCCGCGCCTGGTCTGGGTCATGGTTCCTTCCGGGGACATCACGGATGCCGTGATCAGCGA
>NZ_JAMXIC010000100.1 GCF_027587375.1 Arthrobacter sp. B2a2-09 | reverse complement strand
CGCAGCTCAGCACAGTACACCGGGCACAGGAACGGGAAGCTATAGATGCCGGGGCCATGCTCGGTGAGGATAGACAGAGCCTTCTGCCCTGCCCGGTCTTCACCCCAGCTCAGCAGGCTGCGCAGGTGATACCCGCCCAGCTCGCTGACGCTATGCCCCAGCCGCTGCACATCCGCCAGCACTGCCAGCAAGTCAGGGTGTAGCTGACTCGCATGCGGCAGGGCCAGCTTCTGGTCCAGCAGCAGGGCTGCCATTACAGGCTGCCGATCAGGGCGTCAACGTCCACAGCCTCGCCGCCAACAGGCGCTGCGTCGGCAGGGGTATCAACGGCAGGGGTCTCGACTACCGCTGCACCAGCGGCCTCTGGCGCAGGCTCAGCACCCTTGACGGTGGCGAACTTCGCCTGCACATCGTAGACCTTGAGGTCCGCGCCTTCGCCAGCCAGCACC
>NZ_JAMXIC010000099.1 GCF_027587375.1 Arthrobacter sp. B2a2-09 | reverse complement strand
AGCAGCTCTTTGGCTGCCGCGACGTTCTCGCCAACCAGAAGGCGAAGATCCGGGCTCTTTATGTATTGCAGTAGGCGATTAAATCGCTGCTCAAGGTGTGGCTGCATCATGGTCTTTCTCCTTTCTTGTTGTGGTCAGTCGAAATAATCGAGGTCTGCGAGGTATTCGGAATGCTCGTTTGCAAGCCATTCCTCCATCGAGGCGATCTCCGATTCGCTCATCCAGTCAGTGGGCTCAGTGGCTTTCCACTCTAGTCCCTGGCTGCCGAAGTATTCATCTGGATCGCTGGCCTGAGAGCTGAAGCTCCCTTTCGTGCTGGTAAAAGAGACGATCTCCAGGTTGATAGCGAAGTCCTCGCCATCCTTCACCGTCCAGTATTCGTATTTCTTACCCATTCCAAATTGCTCCTTGCTGGTCTGTGTTAAGCCTGGCGGGTATAGCGAACCGGAGG
>NZ_JAMXIC010000098.1 GCF_027587375.1 Arthrobacter sp. B2a2-09 | reverse complement strand
GCGTCTGGGTCTGACAGGTCCAGCAGGATGTCACCAGCCACAGTCAAGTGGTTGATGACTTCGTACAGCGTGTCACGGGAACCGCTCATTTCCAGTTGCAGCGCGGCGTCACGTTCACCCTGACTGAGCAAGTCCGTCAGGTTGTCCATGGTGATGCCGAGCTTCTGCACCATGTCGTTGGCTTCCTGCTCACCGATGGCGAGGCGGAAGAACGGGCGCTGTGGGAACATAGCCATCATCAGCTTGTTCACGAGGTTGGTTACGGCTTGCGCACCGAATGAGGTTGTTCCGTTGGTCAGGTCATCCCGGCCACTGTCGTAACTGTCGTCGGTGCATACACTGGGGAGCGTAATCTCGGCCAGTCGTTGAACCTTGTCCAGCTTGCTGCTGCGCTTTGCTTCAAGGTTCGACCACTCCCCGGAGGCCGTCATGTGCATCACAGACGGACGCTCGATCCGCTGC